>JANQOR010000039.1 GCA_028285685.1 Cyclobacteriaceae bacterium
AGGTTGATCTTTAGCCGGTTGGGTTTGATTGTCTCGATCTTCACCGTTTTTTCAAATGAGGCTCCGCCAACTTTGGCAAGTGCTCTCCAATTCCCCGTAGGCGCATCGCTGTCTGTGACAAAATCGAACCGATACATTGTTCCTGTTGCTTCGCTGCTAATTTTCCGCTGAGTAAGTTGTCCATTTGGATTGTAGAGCTCCATAATGACCGGATGATTGTCAGGAAGTGTTCCCTCAATGTCTTGAACAATAAAGCCTAAATGAACGGTGTCAGTAGGTCTCCAAACACCCCGTTCTCCGTATATGAATCCTTTTAGGCCTTTCTGTACGCTCGTTCCAGTGATATCAAAGTTGCTCAAGGACAAAGCCGAAGCATCGTTTACCTTCAAATAGCCTACTTGCTCGCCTTTCTTTGCTACTACCAGGTGTGGGGCTCTTAGACTTTCAATTTTGACCCTTCCACTGCCGTCGGTTTGATCGGAGGCAAGAAGTTGTTGTTGATAGTCGTATACCTTGATATCAACCCCGCTAATAGGTTCAGTGCTTACCAGGTTGGTAACAAAAACAGATAAATCACCATCGTCTCTCTTTTTAGCGATCAGACCAAAGTCGGAAGCGAAAACCATTTTTGAGACACTTCTCCTGCTCCCATAGTAGGAATCACTACAAGGATTGTCACGATCTTGCCAATTATATCCTGGGCTGTAGTAGTATTCATAGCTATCCCAGTAAGAGGCCTCGTCTTGTTCTCCCCATTCATCATCTTCGTCACCCAGGGACTCGATCTGGCTGTTATCTGCGCAGAAGTACATTGAGTAATTTTTTCGGAAGCCAATTCGAATTTGATAGAATGAGCCAGGTTCAGTTTTTAAAATATCTTCGAGGTCTAAGGTGAATCGATTCCAGGAATTCAAATTTGTGACACCACTTGTATTTAAGGGTATAACCTTTCTTACCACAGGTCTTCCTACTCTTCTCAGCTGACTTTCACCACCGATGTTGTTCACCTGCAAATACTGTTGCATGTTATCCTCGAAGATTTTGACAACAGTGACGTCAACAGCTCTTAGCCCTGCTGCCTCGAAGGGGAGAATGAGTCCTTTAGAGTTTGGTAGAATTGCCTTTTGATCGGAATTGACCAAACGCACTTCAGGTTTGATTTGTGAGAATTGAAGACTGGTCGTGTAATCTTGTTTCAGACCATATCCTGCACTATTCTTTATTCCCTTGTTTATAGTCAATGTAGCAGTAGCTGTCATTTCCTGGGTCGGATAGATCTTGAGTTCGTTCAGGTCAACAACTAATCTCGGTCTACTTCGGGAGTTAGTAAGAGAGACTAACCCAGTCAAATTTTGGCGTGGATCTAAGGGATCAGAAAATAACACGGAAACATAGTTTTCGGTACCTCGAATGATTTGACTTGATACTACTTTATAGTCGTCGATTGCGGGAACTTCCACTTCAAGATCAACCTGTTTGTCTACACCAATTGAATTTCCATTGATTCTCAAAAGGACTTCATTCGCTTTTTTCGCTCTTTCTACGTCTTCAATGGTGAAAAGGAATGAATTATCCTGCACCCTTGGAATCCAGTTGACAACCAGGGAGTTCCCATTCTGGGTAGCGTTCAGCATTTTTTGGGCATCCTCCAGAGAGACAACGTCAGCTGTTTGTATCTCACCCTCAATTTTGATCCTGGTGAGGTTATCTGAGTCATACAATTTCAGACCACCTACTTCAACTTCGTAATTCTGCAGCAGTGTTTGAAAAACGAATCTGAATTTTTCTTTTTCCTGTGAAATCTCTGGAATGACTGGTTTAAGGTTAGCTGTAGCCTCATATTTCTGGTTGTTTAACAGGTTTTCTTGTGGCTTAAAGACGATCGTTTTATTGTCTTCCCATGAGGTGTTGCCTTCAATGGAAGGCTCGAAATCAAAGATGTCTACAAGCGTGGAGCCAACAAGGCTATCTGGCACGCTCTTGTTTAACCTCAGTCGAATTTCACTTGCGACGGAGATCACACCACCGGTAAACGAGCTCACATGATCAACAAATAAGCTCTTTGGACTGCTAAAATCGTCCTTGACCGTTTGGATAAGATCCTGATTTGGCCTTTGCTCGGTCTGGCAGGAAATAAGTAAAAGGATGATTGTTAAAAAGGTGAGAAAATTTTTCATTGTTTGGTAAGGTTTATTAGAAAGAAAGATAGCGGAAGGTGCGCTGATTATGAAAGCTCAAGTCGGGTTCATCACTATTTGTTGATCATTTTTTTCAAGAATTCAATTGGGTCGTAAAAATGCTGATTTAACGTGGTTTCGTCCTTGCATGATAACGTGTAAGAGTTGAATAGTCGCTCAGGATTTTTGCTATCAGGCCTAAGCTCCATAGGTCTTTTCCTGAGAACCTCAAGATGGAAGTGATCAAATTGCCATCCGTAAGTGTCTAGCTCTTCGAGGTTAAAAAAGCGAGCAATAGGTTTCTTTGGATCAACTTGCTGGAAGAGTTCAACCTGGATGCTGGCAATATGCTCGTACACTGTCCAGAAGAAAAGGCCATTTATTTCGTGTTCCACAATCAATTGGGCAAATGGCCCATCTTCTCTTTTACTAATTACCACTCCACTGGCAATCGGATAGATGTCGTGATTTTCCTTGTAATCTTGGAATGGTCTCTTTATATCAATCCCGGTGTGAAGGTGAGCAGGTACGGTTGGTCGTGCCTTACGCTGCTCTCCGAATGTGCCGATATTAGTTAGGTCAATAGAAGTAAAATTTGCCCGGTCATCCGTTTGAATAGGGATCAAAACTTTGGACCCGGAAGTCTGGAGGCAGAATACCAAGATTGAGATTGCTGTTTTGATGAAACCCATTTGAATGCCAAATATGTGGTTACTGGAGAACTGATTCAAGCTTTCATTTATCTTTAGCGTACACTAAAGCATAGCTATGAGCGATATTCCTGAAAATCAGATTGGTGAATGGCTGAAAAAGTTGGAGCGTGAGAGCTGGCAGTTGGAATTGCTGGTTTCCGCTTTTACCATTTTCCTATTGATCATGGGAGACCAGGCTTACGAAGATTTCCTCAGAGACCTGCAGTATCAATACAACCTGTCTGACGGAGTCTTACTATTCGGATTTATTTTTCTCGGACTTTTGAAGGTCTCACTGGAGGCACTTACCTACTGCCTGGTTACGCACCTAATGCTTCGAGGTTTCTGGATAGGAGCCATAGGATTACGGTCTGTTCAGTCAAGTATCGATTTCAACGTACTGAAGTACAATGAGTTCTTTACTGAAAAGTTGAAGAGGAGGGTAATTAGTCTTGATCAACTGGTTTTCAAGCTGGATGAAATCTGCAGTGTCATTTTTGCCTTCGCTTTTCTGGTCATTTCAATGTTAATTTCCTTTGGGTTGTATTTCTTGACTTTCGGTGCAGTAGCAATCTTTATAAGTTCCCTTGGAGATGTTACACCTGACAGTTTTGACAATGTCATTGGCTTTGGGGCCGCGCTGATATTTTTGACGCTGCTGCTCACAGGCATTATTTACATGATTGACTATTTCACGCTCGGGTTTTTCAAGAAAATCAAATGGATCAGAAAGTTTTACTATCCATTTTACCGCTTTTACAGTTTCATTACTCTGGCTGTGCTGAGTCGCAGCATTTATTACTACCTGATCAGCAAGTTCACGAAGAAGCGAATTAGGATTCTTTATGCTTTTGCCGGAGGACTTTTTGTTCTCAATATACTTTTTGAGTTTGACCAACATCAATATTTTCCCGAGGATGATAATGATTTTTTGATGTCTTCTAATTTTTATGACGACCAAAGGCAGCCTAAGGACTATGTCGAGATCGCAAGTATTGAATCGCAGTACATAGGTCAACCTCATTTTCAGCTTTTTATCCGGTACGATCCTGCTGACAATCCGGTTGTGCTAAGCCATTGCCCTGATTTTGAACCGCTGAAGGATGATGGTCTGAATTGGAGGTTGACCATGAAGGCAGAAGGTGGAGATTTTACTATAACTGGGAAAAGGTACTCTGAGGAGGATTATGATCAAGCCATCGAATGTCTTGCTTCCATTTATGAGATCTCCGTCAATGATTCGGTGTACCAGAATTTGAACTACTATTTCTATCGACATCCATCAAAGGATCAGCGTGGATTATTGACGAACATTTCGACAGACGATTTCCAAGATGGAGAAAATGTTCTGAGGCTTAGAAAGATAACAATGTTTCAGGAGGGAGATTCGACAGGGTATCAAAAGTTGGCGCGAATTCCTTTTTGGTATAAAAAATAAAGCCTCTTCTTTTCGGAAGAGGCTTTGATTAATTCTTTCACCAATTTTCTATGCTACTTGAGCATCCAGTTTTTGGCTCAGTACACTTTTAGGAACAGCTCCGATTTGCTTATCTACAATCTCGCCATTCTTAAAGACCAGAAGTGTAGGGATAGAACGAATTCCAAATTTTGCCGAAACCTCAGGATTGGCATCCACATCTACTTTTCCTATGACAGCTTTCCCGTCGTAATCGGAAGCTAGTTCTTCTACAACAGGTCCAATCATTTTACATGGTCCACACCATTCGGCCCAGAAATCCACCAACACTGGCTGGTCGGAATTGATAATTTCGTTGAAATTATTGTCAGTTATTTCTACAGGTTTTGACATTGTTATTGACTTTAAAATTTATTAATCCTTGTGTAAGTAGGTGAACACAAAGATATCAGGAATAGTTTATCATATGAGTAGATTCGCCAGGATTGTTAGGTAGTTGACACATTAATTCTTTGATAAGATTTTGAAATCAACCTCTTCAATAGATTTTAATTCTTTAATTAGCTCATCTGACGGATTAATTGTGAACTTCCGGCTCAACATTTCCAAATTTATTGCACGATCATCGTGCACTCCCGAAAGCGAAAGTTTTAAAATGCATTTTCCCGGGAATAACCCTGCTATCCGTTCGATCTCGTCGACAATGACAGAGTTGACGTCTTGAAGGCGCACGTTTAGTTCCAGACCTTTGGTCATTTTGTCCCTAATCTCACTTAAGTGCTCAATGTTGTGGATCTTTAATTCCAGCTCTTCGCTGTTCCATCGATTTTGCACCGTTCCGGAAATGTACAGAAACCATCCTTTTTCCAGCATTGGTTTAAACTTCAGATAGTCTTTGGAAAAAAGGTAAAAAGTGTAGTTGTCCCCAAAATCTTCCAAAACAAACTGTCCAAATGGATTTCCCTTCTTTGACGTCCGATGTTGTACGTCACTCAAAATTCCACCAATCTTTACCTCCCGACCTCTAAGTTTTTCAAGGTCAGTCAGCTGATTGATCGTTGTATTTGCAAGAAAGTCCATCTCAAACTTGAATTGGTTAAGTGGGTGACCGGTTATATACAGTCCCACCATTTCCTTCTCAATATTGAGTTCTTCTATTTCACCATACGGTTCTATTCTTCCGACTTTAGGTTTGGAAATATCTACGCCATTGGAACCGCCAAAAAGTGATGACTGATTGCTGGCTTCCTCCTCCTGAATGCGATTTGCATATCGAATGGCCTTCTCAATGATTGAAGTTCCTTCGTCGTCAGGTTCCACATATTGCCTTCGGTGAAAGCCCTCAAAACAATCAAAGCCTCCTGCCTTGGCAAGGCTCTCAAACGACTTTTTGTTGACGGTACGCAGGTTGACTCTTTTGGCAAAATCAAAAATATCTTCGAACGGGCCGTTGGCATTACGCTCCTCAATGATGGCTTGAACAGCAGACTCTCCCGTTCCTTTGATTGCTCCGAGCCCAAATCGGATTTCTCCTTCTTTGTTCACAGCAAAATCCTGATCAGATTCATTGATATGTGGTCCAAGAACCTTGATGCCCCTGTTTTTACACTCTTCCATGAAGAAACTCACCTTGTCAATGCTGCTTTGATTGTGAGTGAGTACTGAGGCCATATATTCAGCTGGATAGTTGGCCTTCAGGTATCCAGTATGGTATGCTACGACCGAATAGCAGGTACTGTGTGATTTGTTGAAAGCGTAAGCGGCAAACGCTTCCCAATCTTTCCAGATCTTCTCTAACTTTTCTTCCGAATGTCCGTTAGCCTTTGCTCCTTCGACAAATTTGGGTTTCATCTTATCCAACACCTCACGTTGCTTCTTGCCCATAGCCTTCCGCAGAACATCGGCCTCACCCTTTGTGAAACTGGCAAGTTTTTGCGAAAGCAACATCACCTGCTCCTGGTAGACAGTGATCCCGTACGTTTCTGAAAGGTATTCTTCCATTTCCGGGATGTCATAAGTGATTTGCTCGGTTCCATGTTTTCGGGCGATGAAGTTTGGAATGTATTCCATCGGTCCCGGCCTGTACAGTGCATTCATTGCTATGAGATCGCCAAAACGGTCAGGTTTCAGTGCCCTCAAATGCTTTTGCATGCCTGGGGACTCAAACTGAAAAGTCCCATTCGTTTCACCTCGTTGATACAATTCGTAGGTCTTCTGATCGTCGAGAGGCAAGGCGTCAACATCGATTGTGAGGTTGTGCCTCTTTTCGATATTCTCGACGGTCGTTTTGATGATGGAGAGAGTTCTGAGACCAAGGAAATCCATCTTAAGCATCCCAGCCGATTCTACAACACTATTGTCAAATTGGGTGACAAGTAGGTCTGAGTCTTTGGATCGTGCTAACGGCACGAAGTTGCTCATATCATCAGGTGTTATGATCACCCCGCAGGCATGAATACCGGTGTTTCGCAGTGACCCCTCCAAAATGACAGCTTGGTTTAGCACTTGTGAGGGGAGATCAGAGCCTTTCTTGAGATCTTCAAGTTCCTTCACTTCCTTAAAGACAGAATCGAAGCTTGCACCTGGCCTTTCGGGTACTAGCTTAGCTATTGCATCAGTTTCGGGAAGCGGAAGTTCCATCACACGTCCAGCATCTCGAATTGCAGACTTAGGTGCCATGGTGCCGTAAGTGATAATTTGTGCTACTTGGTCACCGCCATACTTCTCGATCACATAATTGATGACTTTTTCACGGCCCTCGTTGTCAAAGTCAATGTCAATATCAGGAAGTGAGACCCTGTCCGGATTAAGGAAACGCTCAAAAAGAAGATCATAGGCAATTGGGTCGACGTTTGTAATTCCAATGCAATAGGCCACCACCGATCCGGCCGCAGATCCTCTACCTGGCCCAACTGATACATCCATTTCCCGAGCCTTTGCAGTAAAATCCTGTACGATCAGGAAGTAGCCTGGGTAGCCGGTATTTTCAATGGTAGCCAATTCGAAATCGATTCGCTCCTTGATTTCGTCCGTGATTTGATCGTACCTTTTTTCTGCTCCTTGGTAGGTAAGATGTTTTAAATAGGTATTTTCTCCTCTTTTGCCGCCGTCTTTTTCATCCTCAGGGTCTATGAACTCTTGAGGAATATCAAACTTTGGAAGTAAAACTTCACGCTCCAGGCTGTATTCCTCAATTTTATCTACTACCTCTGCTATGTTTTCTATTGCTTCCGGAATGTCACTGAAAGCTTCCTTCATCTCCTGCTGCGTCTTGAAGTAGTAGTTCTCGTTAGGTAGTCCTGGTCTAAAACCTCTTCCTCTACCTATTGGTGTACTTTGCTTTTCGTTTTCTTTTATACAGAGCAAAACATCGTGGGCTCTGGCATCGGCGCGATCCAGGTAGTAATATTCATTTGAGGCCAGCATCTTGATATCGTGTTTGCGAGCAAACCCCACCAGGATCTCGTTCAGCCGGTTTTCCTCCTCCAGGTCGTGCCGGTTCAGTTCCAGGTAAAAGTCGTCCTTGAGCAATTCTTTCCACCAGATCAAGGCTTCTTCTGCTTGCGTTTCCCCGACATTAAGTACCAGATGAGGGACTTCTCCTGCTGTGCTTCCGCTGAGAGCAATAAGACCGTCTGAGTATTGTTGGATCAGTTGCTTATCGATCCTGGGAAAAAGCCCGTAGTTTCCCTCTTTGTAAGCAATGGAAGTCAATTTGATTAAATTCTCATATCCCTTTTTATTCTTGGCCAACAGTACCTGTCGAAATCTCTTGTCAGGATTATCCTTAGTGAATTGTAGTTTCAGTCGCTCCTCGGCCACAAAAAACTCGCAACCAACAATCGGTTTAATTCCGTTCTTTAGTGCTGCTCCAACGAACTTGAAAGCGCCGAACATATTGCCAAGATCTGTAAGAGCAACTGCTGGCATCTCAGATTCTTTGGCTTTGTTGATGATGGTTTCAACATCAGGGGTCGCCTGAAGTACTGAGAATTGAGAGTGTCCATGAAGGTGGCAAAATGCTCCCTTTATTTCATCTACACTAACTTCCTGGTCACCAATCTTGCCAGTAGATTTTCCCCTTCGTGTAGCAAAATTAGCATCATCAAGTTTCGGCGGCTCATATTCGATCGCTCCCGGATCAGTATCATCTATAGGCTTTATGATCGATCTCTTTAAGCATTCGAAGAATGCCTTTGCCGTAGCGTCTACGTCGTAGGCAGCATCATGCGCATCCTCAAAGCCTTCACCGAATAGCTTTGTGTATAGCTCGATAAGCTTGGGCTGCTTCAGTTTGCCACCCAAACCTCCCTCGAGCTGACAGAATTCTACTGTTTCCGTTGAGGTGTCAATGTTTTTTGCTTCTGCTAACAGATTTTCCTGCTCTGTTCGCAGGTATTCAGCCCCAATGATCTTGTTGTCAAACTCAATGTTATGACCTACCAGTACCTCAGCTTTTTTGACATCTTCACTGAACTTTACCAGCACCTCCTTTAGATCTTCTCCAACTTCTTGAGCACGCTGGGTCGAAATACCGTGCACCCTCTCGGCATTGAAAGGAATGGTAAAGCCATCGGGTTTGATAATGTGATTTCCGGTTGAAAGAAGCTTTCCCTGATGATCATGAAGTTGCCAAGCAATCTGCACAAGTCTGGGCCAGTTTTCCAGGTCTTCTACCGGAGCGGTTTTGTTGTGAGGCAGTCCGGTGGTTTCGGTATCAAAAATGAGGTACATGCAGTATTGGCTTTTGCTTTTGGAAGGTAGCTGTCAGCTTTTTTTGCCACAGCTCCAAAAAGATATTACAAATAAAAAAAGATGAGCGTTCCTTTTGTGTGGCTCAATCTATTTGTGGAAAAGTTGTGCATATGTATTAGCTGGTTTTTTAGACTTAGGTTTAGTGACGATCATCAGGGATGCAACCCTTCCATTTGCCCTTTGTTCTTTAATTAATCTCAATTGTAACTATTATGAAAATCAAACCGAAACTATCGCTGCTCTGCCTGCTTTCATTTTACTTATGCTCCGGCCAATTTTCTACGGCATCTGAAAAAGCGAAGAAAATCCTAGGTGAATTGTCAAAGACCTATCCAGGTTTATCAGCAGCAGTTGGTTATGGAGATGAGATAGTTTGGAGCGTAGGAGTTGGCTATGGCGATGTTGCGAAGCGCCTTCCTGTGGATCCAACGCACCAATTTAGATACTATAGTTTGTCAAAATCGATCACGGGGATAGCTCTGATCAAACTGATTAGCGAAGGAAAACTGGATATTGAAAAATCAATCACTCACTACCTTCCGGAACTACCGCAAGCTTACACTGACGTTAAGGTGAAGTACTTGATCAATCATACGGGAGGTGTGAGGCACTACAACGGTGGTGAATGGATGAAGATTAGCGGAGATCACTGTTTTGACACGAAAGAGGCCATCGCCACATTTATCGATGATCCTCTCAAGTCAGATCCTGGAGTAAAGCATAGTTATAGTTCTTTCGGCTATGTGCTACTGTCACACCTGATTTCAGTAGTCAGTGGACAACCCTACAATACCTATATAAAAAAGACCTTTTTGGACCCTTTGGAAATTCAAGGCATCTGGCCCGATCAGTCAGAGTTTTTGACTAATGAAGTCAAGTATTATTCCAAGTGGAACGCAAGTAAGTCCAAAGCCCTGGAAACTAAGTCCATAAACAATTCATGCAAGTTTGGAGGAGGTGGTTTCGTCGGGACGGCCGAAGCTTTAGTGAAACTTCACTTGGCAATGGCGAATGGGAAATTTGTATCCGAAGACCTGCTTGAGCGGTATTATTCAGCGATACCTGGAGTTGAGGAACCAACTAGCTATGCTTTCGGACTCGGCGACAACATTTCATCTACCGGAAAAAGATATCATGCGCACACGGGATCCGCAGTTGGTGCCAGTTCGGTCCTTATCATCTATGAAAAAGATGAAAGCTTGCCAAAGCCAATAGTTGCTGTGATACTCGGAAATCTGAAAGATGCAGAAATGAATAACCACATTGGAAAACTAGCTTTAGGTTTCATTGAAGAGATTGAGAAAAAAGACCCTTAGGCATTTCTACCATTCTTCGCTGCAACGATTTCGGATTTTTTGAGGGTATATGTTTAAGTCAGTAGCGGAACCTAGTTTTTGACTTAGAATAGTATTGATTCGACGAAATATTTTCCTTAAGAATTCTCATTTATTTCTATCTTGGCGGTGACGATCACGGTCGTCCACCTAATCTGTCATTGCTCCGACTTCATGAGCATGTAAATCTTCGGGTTGCAGTAAAAGCAAACATTGCGACTCTATGTCAACCAAATTAGAGAAACTAAGGGAGCGTAATAGCGAACTCCAGAGGAATCTGAGCTATCTAAGAGCGATCAACGATTTTTCGTCGGAACTACTTCATGCTAAGAATATTGATGATGTAGTTTGGCTGATCACGTGCCATGTATCGGAGTCGTTTGGGTTTGAAGATTGCGTGGTTTACCTACACGATGAGGCTAGCGAAATGATGAAAAAGGTCGCCTCTTATTACCCGGCCTGTTACTCAAAAAGAGCTGTAAAAAATCCCCTGCTAATTCCGAAGGGTGAAGGAATTGTAGGAGCCGTAGCACAAAGTGGGCTTTCAGAGTTAATTCCTGATACTAGGGAAGATAAGCGATACATTGAAGATGAGACGTCTCGCTTGTCTGAGCTGACAGTGCCAATCAGATATGAGGGAAAAGTAATTGGAGTTATAGACTCTGAACATGCAGACTTAAATTTTTACTCACCGGAGCATGAAGAGACCTTAATGGCAATTGCAAATCTATCCTCAGCAAAGATCAAGAATTTGATGCTTTCTAAGAGGGAGGAGGAATCTAGAGAGAAACTAGTTGTAAGGGAAGCCACAAATAAAAAAATTCTTAGAAATGCTCTTGACGCAGTGGTTTCTACCAGTTCTGACGGCCTCATCACTTTTTGGAACACACAGGCAGAACACATATTTGGGTGGAGTGAAAAAGAAGCGGTTGGAAATAAATTGAGTGAGCTGATTATTCCGCCTTCACTCAGAGCCAGGCACGAAAAAGGCATGGAACGGTATTTAGAAACAGGAGAAGCTACGGTTCTTAACAGGCGAATTGAAATAGAAGCCATAAGAAAAAATCAATCGATCTTTCCGGTTGAGCTAACCATTACCCCTATAGAGATTCAGAACAAACTGTTCTTTAACGCATTCATTCGCGATATTACTCAGCAAAAGGCAAATAGAGAAAACCTTCAGCGGCAATATCGTGAGATTGAAAAAAATAACTTGGACCTGGATCGCTTTGTTCATGGTGTAAGTCATGATCTTAAGGGACCGTTGGTAAACCTTCAAGGTCTTTTCTCACTTTTAAAAAACAAAAGGAGTGATGAAAAAAGAGAGGCTGAATGCTATGAAATGATCGATACAAGTTTGAGTCGGATGAAAAGCTTTATGGACGATCTGCTTGCATATTCGAAAAATTCAAATCTTGCGTTTGTTGGAGAAGATCTCTACTTGAATACTTTGCTTAGGGAAATTATTGCTGAACATAGGTTCATGGAACATGCTGAACGAATGGTCTTTAAGCTGGACGTCAATCATGATCTTAGCATATGCACAGACAGAACTAGATTGCGGATCGTTTTTAGCAATTTGATATCAAACGCCATCAAATATCAGGATTTAAATAAAACAGATTCATTCACTTCAATCCAAACAAGACAAAGCAAAGACAAGGTCATAGTGGTAGTTAGGGATAATGGCCTGGGAATTAATGAGAATGATACTGAGAGGATTTTTGACATGTTTTATCGAAGTAGAACGCCAACATCAGTTCCTGGCTCCGGATTAGGTCTTTATATTTTGAAAGAGACTTTAAACAAACTTGAAGGCGAAGTTGAGATTGAATCGAAGCTAGGTGTAGGGACTACTTTCAAAATCATGTTGCCAGAAAGACCATCCAAAGTGTCTCTTCCGGTAGTTTAGAATCGCCCTCTTCCTTCCTAAGGGAAGACATAATTGTTCTTCTGTCCAAATTGGTGTAAATTAAATCATGTCTAACGTAAACTAAGATCATGATGGAAACCACCACTACAAAAATTGACGTAATCCAGAGTTTTTTTACCGAAGTCTGGTCAAACGAACGGGCTGAGGTTATTAACGAAGTATTTGTTCCTGATGCAGGAGAAAACAAGACGGCTGATGGTTTGAAAAAGGATGAAAAAATGAGCCCCGAAGATTTTGAGGCATTTCACGGCGCACTGCTTGGATTGATCCAAGATGTTGTTATCAGCATTGATGAGTACATTGAATATGATGACTGGGTTGTAACCAGATGTACGTTGACTGCAAATGATAGGAGATCAGGAAAACCAGTTAAAATATTAGGCAGTGCATGGGCTCGTGTAACTGATGGAAAAATCAGGGAAGCTCACAACTATTGGGATTTTCTTCACCTGTTTGAGGGACTTGAACTGTTGCCGGAAAATACGCTGCAAACCTGTATACAAGGAAATAGTATAGGTTAATTGCAAGAGATTGAAAAGCAAAAAAAGCGATCCTAATGCAGGATCGCTTTTTTTAGTTGAATTTGCGTTAAACAATGCTTTTATTCCGTTCTGAGTGATTTCACAGGATTTGTTCGTGCTGCTTTCCACGACTGAAAACTGATCGTCATCCAGGCGATTGCAGTTGCAGCTAATCCCGACAGAACGAAGGTCACCGGCTTTAAGCTTGTTCTGTAGGCAAAATCTGCAAGCCAGTACTCCATGGCCAGGTAGGAGATCGGTATGGCGATAACAAATGCAATTAGGACAAGCTTTATGAAGTTTTTCGAAAGGAGGTTCACAATGTTAGGAACAGATGCTCCAAGCGTCTTTCTGATTCCAATTTCTTTCGTTTTTTGCTCAGCCGTAAAGGCAGCTAAGCCAAATAGCCCCAGACTGGCAATTATGATTGCCAGAATTGCAAAGACAGTGAAGATTTCGCCAATCTTCTGTTCTTGGTTGTATTGCGCATCAAATTCTTGGTCCATGAACCTAAAATCAAATGGTTGACCTGGTGCAAACCGGTTCCAGGTAGTTTCCAGGTATTCAACCGTCTGATCCACGTTCGCCATTTGGATTTTGAAAAGAACAAAGCCGCTATTTTGACCAAGGTGGAATACAATAGGAGAGATGTTGTCACGTAGCGACTGATAATGGAAGTCTTTGACCACTCCAAGAATACGATATCCTTCAATCTCCGGGTTTTCGTCACCTCCGCCGTATGCATGTAGCATATCACCCACCGGATTCTCGTATCCGTAGGCTTTTACAGCAGCTTCATTAAGTAGAATACCCGACGAGTCACTGGAAAATTCTCTTGAGAAATTGCGGCCTTCAGCGAGCTCGATCTCCAATGTTTCTAAAAAAGTGTAGTCTATCACTGCCTCGTTGATCACGATACCTGCATCCGCCTCACCTGGATTCTTAAAATAGAGATCCGAGTTGCTGTTGCCTCCGGTGGGAGAGAAGCTAGCTGCCGAACTACTTATAACATTGGCATTCCTGGAAGCTTCTTCCTTAAATGATTGCACTTGATCTCTTAATATCCAAGCATCATCCACCTTGATAATTTGATCTCTTTCATAGCCCAACCTCTTATTTTGGATGTAGGACAGCTGATCAAAAACAATGGCTGTACCAATTATCATGAAGATGGAAATAGAGAATTGGAAAATGACCAGCGAACTTCTGATTGGACCACTTTTAATTCCTTGTCGAATGGTTCCTTTCAAAACCTCTGCTGGTTTAAACATAGAGAGATAGAATGCCGGATAACTACCCGCCAGCAAACCAACTGCAGCAATGATTCCAAACATGAAAAGAATGTAATTGGCTTCTAATAGATGGGTGAATGCAAATTCTTTAGCTGCCAGCAGATTGAAAGCAGGCAGGGAAACAAAGGTGAGTAAGTAAGCCACTGCGAAAGAAATAAAGCTTATCAATATCGCTTCTGAGATGAATTGGTAGATCAGCTGCTTTCTAAAAGCACCCATCACTTTTCGCACACCAACCTCTTTCGCTCTGTTCGCTGACCTGGCGGTGGAGAGATTCATGAAGTTGATACAGGCCAAAGCCAGAATGAAAAAGGCAATAGCGGAGAAAATGTAGATGTATTTTATATCACCATTTGCGCCTAGTTCACCTTCCTTATCAGAATTTAAATGAATATCAGTCATCGGGAACAAGAGGAAACCAAGATCATTTCCACTCTCCTTGAACTCTTCCAGACTCATATCAAGAAATTGCTGAATTAAGGGACCACAATAGGTTGCCACCATATCCGGAAATTTTGCCTGCAAACTTTCAGCATCAAAACCTTCCTTCAGCTTGATATATGAATTAAAATTCGTGCTTAGCCAGTGTCCATTGTTTACCCATTCAAAGGAACTGATGGACAAAATCATGTTATGGTTAAAATGGGAGTTTGCCGGGAGATTCTCATACACTCCTGTTACTTCATAGTCTGTTCTGTTGTCTAGCAAAAGGACTTCACCAACCGGGTCAATATCCCCAAATATTTTCTGAGAAGTTTTTAAATCAAGTACAAGCGTGTTAGGACGATTCAGGGCAGTTGCTGGATTTCCGTAAACCAGAGGAACGGTAAAGAATTGGAAAAAATTTGAGTCAGCCATCATGACTTCCTCTTCTTTGAAGGTCTCGACGGCATCTTTCCTCTTTACAAACCAGTTACCGGAATTCCTCAAACGCAACGCGTCTTCGACTTCAGGATAATCACTTTTAATCGCTGCAGCGGTTGGAGCTCCAGATTGGGCGGTTATGGTATTGTTTCCATTTAGCGTTGCTTGAAAATCAACCCTGTATATCCTGTCCGCATCTTCATGAAATTGATCAAAGGACAATTCACTTTGAATGAAAAGTGAAATGAGCATGAAACAAGCGAGTCCAATAGACAGTCCTAGAATATTTAGGAGTGAATAGAACTTGTGCTTTAGTAAGTTTCTGAGGGCAATGTTAAAGTAGTTTTTGAGCATGACTTTGGGTTTTGTTAGTCTAAAGGTTAATCTAAAGATGAGTTTTTGAAGGAAAGGTTGCTCAGAAAAAAACCTCATCGAGATCGATGAGGCTTTTATTTTTATTCGTCTTTCAGAGATTCTGCAGGGTTAGCTCTGGCAGCACTCCATGACTGGAAGCTCATGGTGACCCATGCAATCACCAGAGCCGCTAATCCAGCCAATATGAAAACCATGACGTTGATATCTGTTCTATTTTCAAATTCTTCAAGCCACCCACTCATCACGTAGAATGAGATTCCTGAGGCAATTACTATTGCTATTGCGACGAGCTTCAAAAATTCTTTTGACAACAAGGTCACGATGCTTGTGATGGAAGCACCCAAAACTTTTCGCACTCCAATTTCTTTCTTTTTTTGCTCGGCTGTAAATGCAGCTAATCCATACAAGCCAAGGCATGCAATAAATATTGCCAGGAAGGCAAAAACACCGAATATCTCACCTAGTTTTTGCTCTGCCTTATACATCTCGTTGAATCGGTCATCAAGGAAGCTATAAGCAAATGGTTGACCTGGAGCAAACTCGTCCCACTTGTTTTCGAGAAAATCAATGGTTGAAGGGATGTTCTCTCCACTGATCTTGAAGGAGACGAACCCTCGACTTCTTCCTAACTCGAACACTAAGGGCTCAATGTTGTTTCGAAGCGATTTGAAATGAAAATCTTTTACCACACCAATTACCTTGTGAACAACCACTACTGGTTCCTCCTGGCTACCTTCATAGTTGGATAGGGTCATTCCAACTCCTTTCTCCCAACCAAGTTGTCTTACAGCTGCCTCATTCAAGACGATTGCTGAGCTATCGCTAGGGAAGTCCCTCGAGAAACTTCTGCCGTCAGCCATCTCAATCTCCAACGTCTCCATGTAGTCATGGTCCACCCTGAACTCATTGAAAACGTAGCTTTCATCCTTTGTTGGGTTAGCTCCCGGGAACCATAGGTTGTTGTTGCTGCTGGTTTCCACGGGTAGGAAACTAGACATCGTTCCTGAAAAAACAGCAGAATGCTGTACTGCCTCATTTTTGTATGATTCAGCTTTATCATCAAGTAGCCATGGATCATGAATCATTAAAATCTGTTCCTTGGAATATCCAAGCTTCTTGTTTTGGATGTAAGACAACTGGTCAAATACGATTGCTGTACCGATGATCATGATGATCGAGACACTAAACTGAAGGACCACAAGGACGCTTCTGAGTCCGCCACCTTTCAGGCCTAGGTTCAATTTACCTTTCAATGTTTCAATAGGTCTGAACCTTGAAAGATAGAAAGCAGGGTAACTACCAGCCAGGAAGCCTACTACGAACAGGATCCCTATCATGATAGCTATGAAATTCGGTGAAAAAAGACTTTGGGGATCAATCGTCTTATCTGCGAGTTGATTGAAAAATGGCAGCACCAAAAAGGAAAGACTGTATGCAATCGCGATAGATATTAAGGTGATCAAAAATGCCTCAGATAGAAACTGGTTGACAAGCTGACCCTTGTAGGCGCCCATTACCTTCCTTACTCCCACCTCTTTCGCTCGTCCAGCAGAACGAGCAGTAGATAAATTCATGAAGTTTATACATGCAAGGATTAGGATGAACAGAGCAATGGCAGTGAAGATATACACATACTGCATACTACCTGGAGGCTCAATATCACCCAACTTGTTGGATCTTAAATGAATATCGGTTAATGGAAAGAGAAAGAATCCCGCGTTGTTTCCAGCTTCGTAAAATTCCTGCAAAGAAGCCTGCATGAACTGTTCGATTTCCGGCCCGATGTACTTTTCGATCAGGTCTGGAAATTTTGCCTCTAATTCAACAGGGTCAAAGCCTTCCTGTAACTTAAGGTAGGTATTGAAGTTGAAGCTCATCCAGAATTTGGACTTGGCTTCTTCCAGTCCCTCCATAGCCATTAAGATGTTGAAAGTGAAATGAGAATTGGCTGGCATATCGTCAAAAACACCCGTCACCTCAAAGTCTTCATCGTTATCCAGTACCACGGTTTTACCAACAGGATCTTCCGCTCCGAAAATCTTAGTTGCCAAACTTTGGCTCAAAACCAGGGTATTTGGACGTTCCAGACATGTTTCGGGGCTTCCACTTCTAAGATTGAAGTCAAAGAAGGTAAAGAAATTCTTATCTGCGAATGTTACCTTGTCTTCGTTGAACGTGTCTTCTCCATCACTCTTTTTGATTAGGTAGTTTCCACGAGTTCTAAGCCTGGTAGCATCTTCTACTTCGGGAAATTCGTTGACCATTGTCTCTGCAGCGGGAACGCTTGCAAGCGCTGTAATGAACTCAGCACCATTGATGGTTCCTGAGAAATCCATCCGGTAGATACGGTCAGCATCAGCGTGAAATTTGTCAAAACTTAGCTCATCGGTGACAAACAATGCAATCATCAAGAAGCAGGTGAGCCCTACCGACAATCCCAAGATGTTAATGAGCGAATAAAACTTGTGCTTAACCAGATTGCGGAAAGCAATGTTTACATAATTCTTGAACATGAGAGTAGTGTTTGGCCTTGCGGCTGAGGTTAACTATCTATTACTGTATCGTGACTCTTCTAATGCGATCCCAAGGTATGTAGACCATGTCATTGCTCGTTCTAACAAGCACACCCTGGTTTCTTTCTGACACATCCTGTGAATCTTCTAAAACGAGCTGATCACCATTTTTCAGCTCAACATTCGAACGATCTGAACTACGCGGCTCAATCCACTTGACATTTCGGAAAGGAATCACATATTTTGAGTCATTGTCCTCGCCGTTCAAAACCTCAAAAGCATATTCTTCATCTAGATCGTAAATGATTGTTCCTCTGTGGATGTCGCCATTATCGACCTCTACCTGACCTTTTATTTTTTCTGGAGAAGCAAAAGAATCATAATCTCTTCCTGAATTTGGCGCATCTTTAAATGTTACTTTGTCAAAATCTTCCCACTCAAGATCGATTCTCCCAAGCCCTTCCACTGTCACAATGATTCCTTTATTATCATCGTTCACATCATTGCTTCCACGAAGATCAAGTTCTCTCCCTGACTTAAGCTTTACAATACTGCTGCTGTAGCCATCCCTTTCTATTGATTCGATTTTTCTAAAAGGGATCGAAACATCGCCGTCCCGGGTATCACCATCAAGTACATCAGTGCCTACACGCTCATCATGATCCCACTGAATGAACCCTGTAAATCTTCCCAAGTCACTTTCGACAGTCCCATATAGCGGCTCTCCATACACTTCCTCAAGCTTGGAAGGTGTTTTCATGAACTCAATTTCGTCGATCCTACTCCAGGATAAAGCCACGAGCCCGAGGTCTTTGTCCAGTACCCGAATTTTGGCACCAACATCATTGTATCCACTTCCCTCAATGTCGATTTCTTTTCCGTCTCTGAGGGTAATTTCAGCTCGACTCCTGCTTCTCAAACGTATTGATTTTAGATTACCAAATTCACATGCGAACTCATGCACAAAATCTGCATCATCATCGTCAAAATCCCAAGATACATTCATAAGCCTGATGACACCATTTCCGTACCTCTTGCTATAATATCGGTCTTCTAGAGATTCTAATTCTCGATCTGACAGATAATCTAAGTTCCGGTTCTCATCTTTCGAGGCGTTGAACATATCTGTCCAGTAGACCTCCTCTTTTCCCCAACGGATGGGGCCTTCGTATTCGTCACCATCCTCAGTGGTAACTTTTCCATAAATAAAGCCTGTATCTTGAGCGATAAGGCTTAAACTGAAAATAGTTGCAAAAATGACTGCAATTGATTTGATCTGTCCCTTCATGGTATTTGAGTTTTTAGGTTTCATATTCGATTTGATGCTTCCTAAAGACAAAAGGTTGCACCAATGGTTACTTAGGTATTAGTTAGTACTTGTTAATGCATAGTACATACGCAGAATTTGAAATAGGGTTCTGTTAAAAGTGGCTTAGATCATAGCTTCCTTAACAAGAAGCTCGAAATAATCGCGAAGTGGACAGGAATCAGCAATTTCAGATGCTTCGTCTAGTGTATCAGCTTTGAGAACAAAGATTCCGACGATCAATTCCTTTGCCTCCGCGAAAGGCCCGTCCGTGAGTGGTATTTGTTTGCTTTTCAACTGTCTACCCGGGGAGATGTTAAGCCGTCTTGCAAATACATGCTTTTCTCCCAAGGCCTGAGCCCAAACAGCATAGTCCGCCATGCACTTTTCTTCTTCGGAGGGGTTCAGGCGGTTATGATCAACGGCACTAATAAGAACTAAATATTCTGACATAGCATTTTAACGAGTGAGTCAATAATTAACTGGACAAGTTAAGTCAATGAAATTCAATTCCAACTTTTAGGACCGTCCTATTATACCAAAGGTCATAATTTGTAAAAACAGGCAATCCCCTCGAATCAAAGAGTTGAGAGTTACCTGAGGTGCTTTGCAGGTGCTGGCCAACACCAATGTGCCATTTTAGCTTGCTTTTTGAGGCGATGTGTATGCCAAACCCCGGTACCACATAGAGTCCTCCTGAATAGTCATCCTCTTGCCAGGGACGTCTGTTCGAGAAGCCGTAACCTGCCCGAAAATCTATATAAGGCTGTACGTTGGAATTGTTGAAATAGTACCTTCCATACCCAAAAAGCGGGATAAAATAGTGTGTAACATATAACCCTGAAACGGAAGCATCAGCATAGACTGTACCAAAGCCAACGCCATAAGACATTTTTTCATTGTGCCTGTATGCAACCAGCCAATCAACCTGAGATATTGCGCTATAATCTTCACCCCCGCCCACACTTAGCGACGAATAAGCGTACACGCCCTTTTTGAAGTGATACTTACCTTTTGAATGAACGCTCAATTTTTTAGAGCTTTCAACCTTTTTTATGAATGCTCGATTGAGTTTGATTGTGTCTAGCGTAGACAGTCTTATATACAGATGGTTTGCTTCCCATTTTATAACATCACCAACAAAGAACGATCCGTCCCTGTAGCTTACCGATACTCTTTCTGGTGGTCCCGATTGGTTCTGAGCATAAACTACTGCCGAAATGAACAGTAAAATTGTATAGAGCCTGGCTCTCACTTAAAATGCGATGCGGCTCACCAACTGAAACTCCTCGGTTCCGATTTGATATTGACTGAGGCCATCCGGACCGGCGATCAATAAAATGTGACTCAAGGTTGGATGAGCAAGTACGTCATATGCGTCCACTGTCTGATCCCACTTCAGCAGTTTCAGGTTGCGCTCATTCGAGGCGTCAAAAACCTTAAGACCATTGCTGCCCTCACCAACGTAAAGTGTTTCGTTAATCATGGTCAGCCCGTAAGGACTAATCATTTCGATTCCTTGAACCTGCTGAGCAAAGTCTGGTACCGAAACATCCAACACGACAAGCTCATTTACGTCTCCCGGACATTCGACAAATTCTCCCGTTCTCAAAGTAGCGTATGCTGTTCTTTCGTTGACCGGATAGACGGGATCGCAAGAAGTCGCATGCCAAAAGCTTGATTCAATATGTGGGTTGCTTGGGTCTGACACATTATAAATGTCAACTGAGCTATTGGTGCCAATAAATAGGCGGTCGCCAAATGGATAGACGGTTTCCATATTCCATCCAACAGACTGATGATATACCTGTTCGAAATTATCTACTGTATATACGCTCAGATTCGATCTGCTGATTACGTAAAGATTGCCGTCAAGAGAAGCGATACGGTTTACGGATCCAATTTGATTGCTACTGTTTCCTGCAAAGGACGATGGTACCGCTGACTCAGGAATTAAGTTTTGCTCATAGTCGAAGTACAACTCGGAAGAGTTGTTCCATAGGTGATTGTAAACGTCACCGTCCTTGTCCACTTTTTCTGTTACTTCTTCAAATTCGAATCCTATGATCACTTCACCAATTCCATTATAAAGAGGGTAAGAAATGGCGTTTTCAATCCTCGTAACCATTTGTGGTTGTGCAGGATTAGTAAGATCGATTTTGAGCATGTCGTAGTAGCTTTCTGCAAAAAGAAAATTACCATCTACATAAAACTCTTTGTTACCTGGAATTGACATGAACGACTGCCCAACAGGATTTTGCGGATCGCTATTGTTAAATATGTGAATCCCTTCGCCTTCCTCTCCAATCAGGAGGAGGTTATTGGAAATGAAGATCTTACCTGCATTTTCGACCGGTCGCACCGAAGCGGACAAGTCAGTTTGTCGAATTTGATCCAGGTTAGCGTAGATGGCTGTTCCTTTTGTATAGCTGATCGTAACGTTCTCAATGTCTGAGTTACATGCTGAAAGTAAAATAGTAATTAGTAGGAGCGCGTTGCAATATCGTTTCATTTCAGGTGTGTTTTAGTGAGTAGAGAATACATTACAAAAAACGTGCCGACGAAATCAATATTGTTCCCTGCATTTGTAGTGAACTCCCTATGATTTAGTACAACTAGAAGCTGACTGCCCCTATAACAATCGATTTTTTATCCGGATTGAAGTTTCCTTCACGATCGTAGGAAGGCCACGGACTGTTTGAAATAAAATATAGTTTATTGTCCACGAAGGTTCCTTGAGTAGGTTCGCCCAGGACGCCAGCCTGTGCGACAACTTCCTTGCTTAGAATGCCGGTTCCGTTTTCATCAAGTCGGTATTTGATCACTCGGTTGGGAATTGTTCCGTTGTGCATGCCAACCAACATGTTTTCTCTAAAATAGAGACCATCAATGCCCTTCAAGAGCACATCGCCTGGAACTGATAATTTTTGAGTCTCCCTGGTGGTCATGTCTAGTCGGTAGATTCCGTCAATGTAGTCCGATAAGTACATGGCAGATTCATCTTGATTAAATGTAAGACCTTGAAGATTGAAAATCTCGTTATCAAGATCTGCAAAAACTTCAAGTTCTCCTTTTTCTTCACTGACCCAGTAAAGCTTGTTTTCAACTCCATCAGAAATGAAGACATTGCCGTTGGAATCTGTGATCATATCCCCAAAAACATGATTTGTCGGAACTGCAAACGTTTCCAGGAGGGTGCCTTTTTTAAGATCGTATTTTAGAACACTGGCTTTCCCCTTGTCTTCCTCCCTCAGACTTTCGAAATTATCCATGGCAGACGTACATGCCCAGAGGGTTTTTCCATCTTTGGAAATATCCAATCCCATTACTGCCCAGGAATTCTCGGGAGACTCAGCCCAAACCTCAGGTTCCTTACCATCTTCTATTTTCCAGATTTTTCCATCACGAACACCACCGAGAAAGAAGGACTTTTGCTTATTTGAATAGGTGATGCATTCTGAGTGTGACTGAAGAATTGGAAATTGATAAGCTACTTCGACCGGCATTTCCTCGGTTAAGTCTTTCTGTTGCTTAACTATGTCCTGGAATGCCTCCGTTTCGATGAGAGCAGCAAAATCTTCATCTTCCGTAAAATCCTGCGTTGCATTCATCAGGATATATTTTTTTAGCGTTTCGATGGATTTGTCCAACTCACCTGTAAGAGCGTACCCACCCGCTAAATTGTAAACGACCGGCGGATAATTTGGCCGCATGGTATCGATGGAATACATCTTTTCTTTAAACACCTGGTAGTCTTTTTCATCATAAGCCTTAAGACCAGCCTGGTATAACTCTCGAATAGATTGTGAGTGGCTTGCGAAGATGGCAAGTAAAAGAGGGAACGTAAGCAGAAATTTTCTCATTGGGTTTTCGGTTACTTCAATGCAATTAACAGTGGATTCAGTAAGGACCACTAACCGCTTGTGTAAATCAAAATACTATTTTGTAACTGATCTTCTCTCCATTCCTCTCGATCGTCACAGAAGTTTGGTCACCTTTTTTAAATGAGGACAATGCTCGCATGTAGCTCATCATGTCGGTGACCGTGCTATCACCAAGCTGAACAACAATATCCCCCTTTTGAATACCTGCCTGCTGTGCAGGTTTGTCTTCGCTAACTCCGTCAATGCGCATGCCGTTACCGTCGAAGAGATAGTCTGGAACAACACCAAGTGTCACGGTAAACCTGGGGCTGTCACGGGATTCGTCCTTTGTTTTTGTGAAAGCAATTTTTTCCTCATCATCCAGATCCAGGACAATCCGCTCAATCAGTGATGCGATTTGAAGAATACCTTCTTCATTGATTTTTTCAGCATCGTCACCAGGTTTATGATAATCTTCGTGCTGACCCGAGAAGAAATGCAGAACCGGAATATCTTGGAGATAGAACGATGTATGATCAGAGGGCCCGACCCCTGATTCACTTTTTATTAGCTTTAAGCTATCGACATTGGAATTGTCCAAAATCCAGTTCCAAATAGGAGAGGTGCCAGTTCCATTAACTGCCAGTCCCCGTTCTTCATCGAATCTACCTACCATGTCCATGTTGATCATGAAATTCACTTTGGAAAGATCGATTGTTGGATTTTTCGTAAAATAGTTGGACCCCCAAAGCCCTTTCTCTTCACCAGATATGCCAAAAAAAAGAATGTCGTGGTTCAAGGTTTTGCCCCTTAGTACCCTGGACAGATGCAACATGGCAGCCACACCACTTGCATTATCGTCTGCACCATTGTGTACTGCTTTTTCACCCCGGTGAAGTGATGAAAAGGTCCCCATACCCAAATGATCATAATGTGCACCTATGACAATGAGCTCATCACTTGGATTGTCGATCATACCGAGAACATTGTAGCCAGTAATTCCTGCAGAATCCGTTGCAACACCTACTTGCGCTTGTTCATGTGGATTATCAGAGTCTTTTACAAAAAAGGACTGATAGAACCCGTCGGTTCCTTTTGGAGTAAGCCCTGCTCTTTCAAACTCGCTGACAATGTAGCTTGCTGCCATTTTTTCACCTTCAGTACCAACCTCACGCCCCATAAGTGAATCGCTGGCAAGGATGGAAATGTCATTTGCGATCTGATTGATTGGATTGTACTCTGGACTTGGCGAACAGTTTAAGAGAATGAAAGTCAGCGTGATAAGTAATAAATGCTTTCTCATGGTTGGAATTATGGGTTAGTTTCGCATTTCGAAGATAACCGACCATGAAGAATTTATTGTTTTTAATCCCTGCCGTTGCCATATTTTCTTGTCAGACAAAAAAGCAAAATGCTGAAACCGATGCGGTTGCTGATACACTTCGATACGAAAAGGAGTCACGCCTTAGAAATGTGAAGCAGCTCACCTGGGGTGGCAACAATGCGGAGGCTTACTGGAGCTTTGACGGACAAAGCCTTGTGTTCCAATCGGATTTTTCGGATTGGAATGTTTCCTGTGATCAGATTTTCTCTATGAAAATTGCGGATGCAAGGGAAGGCGCAAAGCCGACTATGCTCAGCACAGGCCAAGGTAGGACGACCTGCTCTTACTTTTTGCCTGGGGATTCTCTCATTGTTTATGGCTCTACTCACCTTGCCAACGAGGCCTGTCCCGAAAATCCACCAAGATCAGTTGACGGGAAATATGTGTGGCCGATCTATGAGGGGTACGACATCTTCGTTGCCAATTTAAATGGTGAGATCCGTACACAGTTGACAAAGACACCTGGCTATGATGCTGAAGCAACCGTTTCTCCAAAGGGTGATCGCATCATATTTACATCCATGCGGACTGGTGATTTGGAGCTCTATACGATGAACCTCGATGGATCTGATGTGGTTCAACTAACAGACGAGCTGGGCTATGATGGCGGTGCTTTCTTTTCGCCGGATGGAAGCAAAATAATTTGGCGTGCGTCGCGACCTAAATCGGAGGAAGAGATAAATGTGTACAAGAACTTGCTTGATCAGGGCTTGGTTCAACCGACAGAAATGGAATTGTTTGTAGCAAATGCCGATGGATCTGATGCTCGACAAATCACTGAGCTGGGCAATGCCAACTGGGCACCTTTTTTCACACCTTCGGGTAACAAAATTATCTTCTCTTCCAATCATAATTCGCAGCGCGGTTTTCCCTTCAATTTGTTCACCGTGAATCTTGATGGAACAGAGCTGGAGCAGGTGACTTTCGATGAGACCTTTGACTCATTTCCCATGTTTAGTCCAGATGGAAAATACCTTGTTTGGGCTTCTAACCGATTCAACGGTGGAAACAGAGACACCAACCTATTTGTCGCAGAATGGGTGGATTAGTTGTTATTTGAGGTGTTTTTCGGTCCATGAAACCTCTTTCCACCATGGGAATCGAAATATAGGAAGCAAAAGGGGGTTCGGTGCAACCGTACCCCCAGGAAGAAACAACAAAACCTAATTGGTTTTTTCATCAAGAATTTTTCGAATGTTCACTGCGAACTCCCTGTCGACACCATTGTTGTGGTACAAGATCTTTCCATCTCGACCAATAATCACGATAAGAGGAAGTGAAGCGATTTTGAAACTCTTTGCGATCGATGCGTCAACATCGAACAGTACCTCGTAGTGGTTTAATTCTTTTCTAACTAGATATTCATTGATGTCCAGGTTTGGATTTTCCCAGACATTTACACCGAACACCTCTACTCCTTTGCCTGAATATTCCGCCTTTATTTCGTCTATCACTGGCATAATTTTCCAACATGGGGAGCACCAGCTTGCCCAAAAATCAAGTAGAATGATTTTTCCTTTTAGATCCCTGCTGCTGATATTTTGGTTTGACCCACTCTTCAGCGTCCAGTCAGGAGCTTCCTCACCTACTGCAATGATCCGTTCATTCTCGTTGCTCTTGGTAACATCATTGGAAATCGAAAATGAAAATTGGACAGGATCTATGGATTCGTTGATTGTAAGGTCAATCACCTCAAACTTGAAACCGCCTTCCACATCTTTTTGGTTGTTTTCTTGTCGCTGTCCGTAGATGTGATAGTCTTTGGTTCCGAAATACCAGAAATTCCGATCTCCCCATGGGTTGTTCATACTAATCACGTGACACTCCTTGTCGCTGATTTTTTCAATTCCTTCATATTTCATTGTTGAATCTGAGAAGTTCTTACTGAAAGGATCCGGTGGCATGAGGTGCTCACGAAACACAGCATACCAGGCATAGGACATCAGGTAAGCTGAACCGCCGGAAGCAGTTCCATACCTTAGGTTTTTCTCGGTTTTGTCAAGCACTCGAAGGCTGTCGCCGTTGGTATAGATCGATTCTTGCTTCTCGTATCCACCATTTTTGTCGATTGTGTTTAAATCGACGCGGAGCTGCAGACCTTGCTCCTTACTGATTTTAACCTCACCGTCGAACTTCCCAGCAACTTTCCCCCAGCCGTCGTAAGTGTAGCTATACTGGATGGTTTTTATCTGGTTAACTGCTTCGTTAACCTTGCCAAGGATTTCAAGTGCGTTTGCATCCTGAGCATTCCCATTCGAAAAGAAAAGAAAACATCCAAGGATTACAGTTGTAAGTCGTTTCATTTGTTTCACATTTTTAGGCAATGAACGACACCTCGAAATGGAAAATGTCAATAATTATAAATGTTTACCATTTCGTTTAGCATTACGAATAAATTGAGGCATGAACGGGTCACTTGATCAATGGACTTCTCTTTTCTTGATCGCTTCTGCACAGGGCATCTTTTTGTCGATCCTACTTTGGACAGTCAAGAGTCCCGACAGAAAAAACTTGCTACTCGGTATTTTGACCCTCGCTTATTCGATCTCCTTGATTGACAACGTTTGGTTTTGGTCTGGTTACTTTCAGGACTTCCCTCACCTCCTTGGTATTAGCATGGTGTTTCCTTTTTTGTACGGACCGTTGACTTTTTCATATTTCAGGGAGGCGATGAAGTCAGGATCGTTTGATCTTAAAATGGACTGGAAGCACTTCATACTGCCAACTTTGGTGTTCCTCTATTTGTGTCCTTACTACTTTAGTTCAAGCCAGGAGAAGCTAAGTATGTTGGTCGAATGGTATAAAAACCCGCTTAATGTCCTGGTCTTGCCTGCCGCTAGCCTGATCTCCCTCATAGCTTATACCTATCTGATATTCAACCAAATCCGCGCTTATCAGGAGAAATCAGGATCAAGGATTTTAAATGGAAAAAATTGGTTGGCTCAAATATTTTTTGCCTACAGCCTTTTCGCCGCTCTGTTTATTGTATACCACCTATTGATTTATTCCGGTTCTTCAACCATTCATTCGGACTATATGATTGCTTTTGGATCGGCTACTTTCATTTACTTCATCGGATATCTTGGATTTACCAAAAGCAAGCTTCTAAATGGCATAAAGGTAGATCAAGCAAAATACCAATCGACGACCTTAACCGAATCGGCAAGCAAACATCTATTTGAACGTATTCAAGGCCACCTGGGAAAAACCAAGGTATTCACTGACAGTCAACTTCGACTTGCAAGTCTGGCCGATCAATTAGCTGCCACACCGCATCAACTTTCGCAAGTAATCAACGAACACTCAGGGAAGAACTTTTCGGAATTCATCAACTCTTACAGGATTGAGGAGGCTAAACTGCGCATAAACGAGGGTACTCGAATCAATCTCTTAGCTATTGAGGTGGGTTTTAGCAACAAAACTTCTTTTCATCAAGCCTTCAAAAAATTTGTCGGATGCTCTCCGTCGGAATTCAGAGAAAAGAAGACGAGCCTGGCTAATCGGGTGAATTAAAGTGCCATAATTTTACCTTTCCATCACCACCACCAGAGACGAGTACTTTGTTGGCGTAGGCAATATCTGAGATATAGGAATCGTGTGCTTTAATTTCTTTTATCATATCACCGCTCAGGCTCCAGGTTTTTATTTTGCCATCCGCTCCTGCTGTGATAAAATAATTTCCGCTCCTGAGTATAATGATGTCCGAAACCATAGAGTCGTGCGCTTTAACAACCTTGATCAGTCCACCTTCGAAGTTGCACAGCGTAATATTTCCATCTCTGTGACCGGTCACAATTATCTCAGATGTAGTGGATGCGGCAATGGACCGAACTCCCGAGGGATGAGGGGAGAAGGAGTCTATGGGTATACCTTTCCTCGTCCATGTTTTAATCGTTTCATCGTCACTGGCGGTAAAAACAATTTTGGTTTTAGAGAGCATAAAAACGCTGTTCACCTCAGCATCATGTAGCTCCAGCGAATTTGAAATACCTCCATTTTGGTTCCAAAGTATTATTGATCCATCTCTACTTGCGGTTGCAATCACTTTTCTATCCAATGCTAGCTTTAAAATGGCATTGCTGTGACCTGCAAGGGTATCCAGAACGTTTCCTTCAAGATCCCAAACTAGGGCAGTGCTATCGTAACTGCCTGTTACGATTGTATTTTTCACTTCATTAAAGGCGATGGAAGAAACAGAACTCTCATGGCCTCTCAGTTCCACTAGCGGTTCCCCGTTGGAATTCCATCCGCTGGCAACAGAATCTTTCCCAGCCACGAAGATCATGGATCCATCTTTAGAAATGTCAACACCATAGATTGAGTTGTTGAACATTATGGTCTTGAACAACTCCTGTCCAGTCAACTCAAGGGACAGTGATACGAAGAGGACAAGCATCCACCGTTTCATTCTTCTGGAATCAAGATACCTGGTTGATATTTAGATTTCAATAGGACGATACGATCGACCAACCTTCAATCGTTCGCCGGATCTTAAGATAACAAATTCATCACGTTGCTGCTTTTCTTTCCCAATGATCTGGTCCCTGTTAACAAGATACTTGCGATGGATCCTTACAAAATTGGGTTTGAGTTCTTCTGCCATTTGCTCCAGCGTGCTCCTTTTCAATAACGAAGACTCGTTTGTGTGGATTTTTAGGTAATGATCATCTGACTCAATCCATCTGACCAAGTCCGTGCTTATCGTCACTTCTTTTCTTCCCAATGTACCGGAAACAAGCTTATGCTGGCTTATTGATTTTGTTCGTAAAAAATAGAAGCAAACTCCCAACAATAAAAAGTGAAATAGAGCCTCTCTCCCGAAATACCTTCTGACATACAGCAAATCAAAAAAGTGATCATAGTATCCGGCGAGCCATAAGGCAATGTTTGAGGTAAGCAGAAATATAAGAACTGTA
The DNA here is from genome assembly GCA_028285685.1 of Cyclobacteriaceae bacterium. Lineage (GTDB taxonomy): Bacteria > Bacteroidota > Bacteroidia > Cytophagales > Cyclobacteriaceae > Ekhidna. The sequence continues at coordinate 29,343 of JANQOR010000039.1, forward strand.
CCTAATGCAAGAAGAGTAACAATGATCCAATAGTACTTGAGCTGTGATAGCAGTACTTTTTTTCCAGCTGAATAGGCCACAGGAATCAACGGGATAAAGAAGAGGACCGAGATTGCAAGGTACAAAAGCGAGCGCCACGGGTTGTAGTGACCACTTGAACCATACCTAAGGACATTTTGTCCCATCAGTATAAAAAATATGATGAGAAGGAATATCGAAGAGTAGACAAGGATTTTTGAATACTCACTTTTAGCATTTATCATTCTCAAGATAAGTTCGTGTTCGTCCTTGGTAAATCTAAATTAAGATTCGGCTACCTTCAATACTCCTGACTCATCAATGCTTATCCGTAGACCTCTATCTTGGTCTCACTAAGCCCTTTTTCCAGGAGCCACTCCTCCAGGACAGCTTGCTTGCCAACTTTGGCATGATGAAGTAGAGTGAAACCATGTGGGCCTGGTGACTTCAGGAGCGACGGATATTCAGTAACTATTTTTATTACGAAATCAGTATATCCTAGAAAAGCATAGTTGAAAATATCAAGTCTGGCACCTTTTGAAATCAAAAGATCCGCTATAGGTCTGTTTCCTACATGGCATGCTCCTCCAACAGCTGTCTCGAAATCACCTCTTTTCCACTGATGCACGCAATTGACAATCACAGGTGTTTTTTCAACCATGGCTTTGGTCTTTTCAAGGTCTCCATGTCCAACCCTGACAAATTCTTTAATTTCTTCTGCGCTTATATTGGTTCGGTCCTGACCGACTAAAATGGTTGGAACAGAAAGCAGAGCCCCGCCGCTAAGAGCCCCTTTCTTTAGAAATGCCTTTCGATTCATTTTTTATTTTGAAAGAACGCAGGAGAATGAGTCGTTCAAGGCTTGTCGATACTGTTTTTCGTGAAGAGGACGTCCAGTGTCGTGAACAGGTTGTACTCAACAACTTGCAAAACATTTGAGAACAGACTTGTTCAGGATGAATGTAGTGCTCCAATCTGTGTCATCATTCCAAGCATATCTACGCTTACCCAGTGCTCTGACAATCGCTCCCCTTCGACACGGAAAATTGTAATTGCATTGATTGCGATTGATTTATTGGTAGCCGGAATCCCCTGGAATTCTCCAGTGTGTGTCCCGGTTATGTTCAATCTGCAGGCAATCTTGTTTCCTTCAATAATGAAGTCTTCTATTGAGTGTTTAAAATCTGGAAAGCCTGCATAAATGCCTTGGGCTGGGCCCTGGAATTGGGGGACTGACATAGGCATTGGTGAGCTGGGAAAATGGAAGGTCATGTTTTCGTTGAAGAGGTTAGACATCTGCGTGAAATCACCCTTAACTGCATCCATCTTGGAATAGTAGTCAATTACAAGTTGTTTAGTCATTTTAAATATGTTTTTTAGTTGAGGAGAACAAATGACTAAACTTTGGCGACGAAAAACCTTGACATTTGTTAAGAAATCAGTTTCCTTCCTTGGCCGCTTGCCTTCTAATCCGGCTTAAGGACTCTGGAGCTATTCCAAGATATGCCGCTACTTCATAACTCGGAACACGCTGGATGATCTGCGGGTAATCGGTCATCATCCTCACATACCTTTCCAACGCTGATTCAGATTTGTCTTTGTCTGCATTTTCCATCTCCTTCAAAAACGCAGATTGGGTCTTGCCGAGAAAGAACAGTTGAAATGGGCTTACTTCTGACATTAGCGTATCAAAGTCGGTCTTGCTAATGATCATAAGATCTGTTTCTTCAAGTGTCAACCAGTAGGTCTTAGACGGGACTTGATTTAAAAAACTTTCAAGATCTCCAACCCACCAATCCTCGAATGCAAAGTGATTAATTGATTTTTTGCCGTTGGATAATATCCGATAGTTGCTTACACATCCATTTTTAATGTATCCTGTGAACCTGCACGTTTCCCCCTCTCGACCTACAAATTGGTTTTTATCGTATCGAGCCGGATGAAACTTTGAAAACACAACATCGATTTGCTGACTTGTGATATTTGGAATAGATGTTATTGTTTTCTCGAACGAAGGGCCCTCAATTTCCATTAGGCAGTAGTTAGCGTCACAATGAACTTTGCAACGCTAAACTACTATTAGAAACCTGATTGAACACTCAGATCCTTGAGGTGTTTCCGGCAACTATTCTGTAAAACTCTTCAATTCCCATTCCATGCCGGTTGGCATTTTCCATTTGATCAGGTAAGGAGCTTCGTCAACGATCCATCTCTCAGTTCCGGATGAATATTCGATTTTCCACGCGTTGTATGCTTTATCTAATGCTTTTACATACACCTCTTCTTTGCCTTTTACAAACACTTTGGCCCAACTAACTTTATCAAATCCGGAAACAGGAAACTGCACTGCCATTCCGGCTTGGAGGTCCATAGCAAGTAGTGATTGCACGCCAGATCCATCGACTGCCTGGTCGTAAGATGTCGTCTGTTGCTTTTTGATCTTACCTGTGTTGATGTTTATGCTGTAGCGCGTGATCTCAGTTGCATTCATCTCAGAGGTGATTTCTTCTGTTTGACTGACAGCGTTGCGGGCCCACAATAGTCGATGATCTTCCTTAGAAAACATGCCCACGTCTGCAAAAGGCTTGTTACCCATCGATTCATATCTGATTATTGAGCCGGCATGGTAGACGGACTGTCCATCGTATATGGCGTGCCTAAGACTGGTTGTTGCACTTCCAACTTTGTTACCCCTGATGATGAGGTCCCATTCAGCGGTGAAAGGAGTTATCACTTTGGAATAATTGATTCTATTGTCTCCGACGGGAACCTTGTCGTAATTTCTTTTCGGTGGAGCTTCGGTTCGCACTCCATCAACCACATCCCCGGCTTGATACAACCTGATCTTGTCCACACTTCCATCTACTTCAAGAAATTCTACTTGAGCTTGAATTTCTTTTGCCAGAAAAGCATTGTCAGAACCGGGAAGTAAAGGAATCTTTCCCATACCCGCTACATCGGCAAAAAGTTGATCCTTCTCCAGGAGAACCTCAATTCTAAGTGCCATTTCATTCAGCTTGTAATGACCCACGTAGGACTTAAGTAGTTTCTTACTGACCGTCACGATTCGCGAAGTGTCCTGAATTGGTAAATTCTGAGAGTGGCCCAGCTGTAAGATTAAAATGGAGAAAACGAAAAGAATAGATTTTTTCATGACTTTTGAGTATTTGATTTTTGGCAATTTTTCGTCGAAAACCATCAAAAGTTGACCATCTGCGGTGTAATGTGGTCAGTGGATGGAGAATTGATGTGAGTGGATGATCAATTCAGCTGTGTCGCAAGTAAGGCTTTAGCTTCTTTTCTTCGCCGACTCATTGGCAAAACAGTGGAGTCTTTCATGACCAGGTTAATTTCTCCAGTGGCGGTTCTATTTATCTCAGAGATAAAAGAACGGTTGACCACAGCTGATCGATGGATGCGAAGAAAAGAACTGGGATCTAGTTTCCGCTCAAGGCTGGTCATGCTCTCCCTGGTTACAACCATTTTATCACGGGCAATTACTTTCACGTAGTTATCAGCGCTCAGCAAATACTGAATATCATTCATCTGTAACAGGTGAGTTTTTCCTTGGTCTCTTACAACCAGAATCGTTTCCCCTGAAAATTCTGTTTTTACAAATCGATCGTACGCTTCCGAAAAGATTATTGCGATCCAATAAAAAATGAGGCCTGAGTTGAGAAAGTTTAGCAGCACATCCTGGTACAGTAAGAGGAATGAATAGTCTTGCCAAATGGGGTTCACAACATAGTAGACAACACTGAAAAGAAGATTGTGAATGAGGGAAAAGACCAGGCTTGCAATCGCATGTACCAGAAACACCTTGACCAACTGATGTCTATCAAAGGGATATCGTTTGTGGAACACATAGATAGCTATGCTCAATACAGTGAAAATGCCATAACCAAGGAAGAGAAGGACCAACTCATTCACTCCAAGTGTTCTACCGGTGATCTCAGTCCAGGTATATCGCTGAAACAACTGAACACTTGAAATCACCAAAACAACGACGAAGGTGATCCCAACTTTGACCAATAGTGATTTACGATACCTTTTCATCAAGTCCTTTTGCGAAAACCTTATGAAATTTAGTCAAAAGAAAGAGTGTAGAAGTAAATCTTAGATTGTTTGAACGAAAATCTAGATGGCTCTTGTCAAAACTGTGATTTACTTCTATTTCTCATAATTTTAAACCATGACAAGTGTGCAGAATATAGAAATCGAGAAGGTGGGAAGAGAATCATCAAAATCTACCCCTGATCTGATTGTCACCGAAGAACCTTTGGAAATACGACTTGGCTATGGTCCCGAAGCCAGCAGAGAGCAAATGACGCTTGCTGTGACCATGAGGACACCAAGCCACGATGAGGAGTTGTGCCTAGGCTTCTTATTTGGAGAGGCGATTATAAGTTCGATGGATGATGTACTAAGTGTTAAGTATTGTGACGATTTGGGCACTGTCGATAATCATGAAAATGTGATGCGAGTGGAACTATCTCCCAATGTGACACTTGATCCTGAGCAGTTCAATCGGAATTTCTATGCTACGTCCAGTTGTGGTGTCTGTGGGAAAGCAGCAATTGAAACTATCAACGTGACTTGCGAGCCACTACAAAACGATTCCTTTCGAATCGATCAAACCATATTTTTTGACCTACCGCAAAAACTACGGGAGGCACAAGAAGTTTTCAAGTATACCGGCGGACTCCACGCATCCGCAATTTTTGATTTGGAGGGTAACTTACTAGCACACCGAGAGGACGTGGGACGTCACAACGCACTTGATAAATTGATAGGATCCTTTCTGACCAGCGGACCAGAGCTGCTAAAGTCATCAATCCTGCTACTGAGTGGAAGGATCAGTTTTGAGTTGGTTCAAAAAGCTGTTCGAGCAGGCATTCCTATCATTGCTGCCGTGGGCGCTCCCTCAAGCCTTGCCGTGGACATGGCAAGAGATTTTGGAGTGACACTCATTGGATTTTTGGGAGAGAAAAAATTCAATATCTACAACGCCAAACAAAGGGTCTCCATTTAGCTCAGATTCAAGTTTGTCCGCTGATCATCCTATCACGTCCCAAATGGCTTAAAATCAAGGAAAATTGTAGATAAATTGCTTACTTTAATATCTGGAATAGTACTCCGGCGGATACCAAAAAACATATGTCAGACAATCTGAGTGCACTATCGGGAAGAAAAGGGTTAGAAAACAACCTATTTGAGCGACTTGTAGAAAAATCGAAGGTCGAAGGAACTCCACATGATGAATCCTTAAGAGCACTGGCTCATGAGTACCTAATGGGTGAGGCAATTACCTACGGAACAGCCTCTTTTTATGATTTTCTCAAAAAAGGACACGAGGGAATTAAAGCACATGTATGCAACGGAAGTGCATGCCTTGTAGCAGATACTCAGAATCAGGTGAAGTCAAAGCTCCTCAGCAAGTTCAAGGAAAAGGAAATTGGACATATGTGCTGTCTGGGAAGGTGTCATGAAAACAGTGCTTTCAACATCAATGGCAACAATTACTCAGGTGATTCTATCAACCAGTTGGATCAAATTTTGGATAGTAGTCAGGCTTTGTTGGATAAATATCAGGTTGCCAGTAACGTGGACAAACCTGTTCTTACCTCGACACCGATGACCGCATCAGAATATGCCACCCTGTTTCAAAAAGTATTGCAAAATGGCCCTGAGTGGACGTTGCAGCAAATCAAGGATTCTAATATCAGAGGTCGCGGTGGTGCTGGATTCCCCATGGGATTTAAGTTGGAATCATGTAAAAATGTAGAGGGTGATCAAAAATTTATCGTCTGTAACGCGGACGAAGGTGACCCCGGTGCATATTCTGATCGGTATCTCCTGGAAGAACAGCCGATGTTGGTTTTGTTTGGAATGATGGTGTCTGGCTACATTGTTGGGGCTGACAAAGGAGCTGTATATATCCGTGGCGAATATCCCGAGTCCGTTCGAGCAGTTTCTAAAGCCGTGGAGGAGCTAGCAGAATTCAATATGCATGGTGCAAACATCGGCGGCTCTGATTTCAACTTTGATTTCAAAGTAATAGAAGGGGCAGGTGCGTATATCTGTGGTGAAGAAACAGCATTGCTTTCTTCCCTGGAAGGCCAGCGACCTGAGGTGAGAGTACGACCACCTTACCCCACCCAAGAAGGGCTATTCAACAAACCGACGGTTGTGAACAATGTGGAAACGCAATCGGCGGTAGCTTGGATCATTGAAAACGGAGGCGCTGCATACGCTTCCCTTGGAACATCAAAGTCTACGGGAACAAAGCTTGTTTGTCTGGATTCATTTTTTGAAAAACCAGGCATGTATGAAATAGAAATGGGGACTCCTTTTAAGGAGGTAGTTTATGATTTTGGAGGAGGATTTAAGGAAGACGTAAAAGCTGTTCATGTAGGAGGACCCTTAGGGGGTATAGTCCCTACACATAAGATTGAAGAACTTAAGCTTGATTTTGAAAGCTTTGCCGATGCTGGATTTTTACTTGGTCACGCTGGAATTGTGTCCGTTCCTGAAAAATTCCCTATGATCCATTACCTGGAACATTTGTTCGAATTTACAGGGGATGAGTCGTGTGGAAAGTGTTTTCCATGTAGCATTGGATCTGTCCGAGGAAAAGAAATGATCCAAAAGGCCAGGAATGGCGAAGTGAAAATGGACCGTCAGCTTATGGATGATTTATTGGAAGCGATGGAAGATGGATCGCTCTGCGCATTGGGCGGAGGATTGCCACTGGGTGTCAAGAACGCACTTCAGTATTTTGAGGAAGAACTAAAAACATATTTTAAGTAAAAAGAAATGAGTACCGCAAGCAATGTAGTTTTCATAAACGATAAAGAATATTCCTTCGAGCAAGGGGAAACCATCCTCAATTTGCTTCGAAGAACGATGGGTGATGATCCGGTGCCTACGCTTTGTGACGCTCCTAATTTGAAACCCTTTGGTTCGTGTCGAGTCTGCAGTGTCGAAGTAGCACTCCAGTCGGATGGGCCAAGAAAAGTTCAGGCATCCTGTCATACGCCGGTCATGGCTAATTCTTATATCTACACACATTCGGATAAAGTCGAGCGAATAAGGAAGAATATTGTGGAATTGGTCCTCACCGACTATCCGAAAGAAAAATTTGAAGAAGCTAATCCACTTCAAAATGAACTTAAGAAGGTGGCAGGACAGGTTGGAATTGAGATAAGTGATGTTCGCTATCAGCCAGGCAAAAATCACTTGGAGCGGACTCCTGATGAGTCGCATGCCTACATGCGAGCAAGTATGGATGCGTGTATTAACTGTTACAGATGTATCCGAGCATGTGATGAGGTGCAGGGTGAAATGGTGTTAACCATGGAAGGACGCGGTTTTGATAACCAGGTGGTGATGGGAATGAATGAAGGATTCAAGGAGTCAGATTGTGTTTCTTGTGGTGCATGCAGCCAGGCATGCCCAACGGGAGCAATTACTGACATTTTTGCATCGAAATTCAATGATGCGACAGAGACCGAACGAACCGTTTGTACCTACTGTGGTGTTGGCTGCAACCTTGATGTAGCGACCAAGGACGGTGAGATTGTGAGTATTACAGCACCCTACGATGCGGAAGTAAATCAAGGACATACCTGTCTAAAAGGGCGCTATGCGTTCCAATTTTACAACCATCCTGAGCGCCTAACCACACCAATGGTTCGGTGGAACGGCACCTTGAAGCCGGCAACATGGGATGAAGCGTACGATTACATGACGGAGAGATTCACACAGATTCGCGATGAAAGCGGCCCTGATGCGATCGCAGGGATTTCTTCGGCCAGAACACCAAACGAAGAAAATTACTTAATGCAGAAGTTCATCCGGGCAGTGATTGGGTCAAACAACATTGACTGCTGTGCCCGTGTGTGTCATTCCCCGACAGCGTTGGGCATGCAACGTTCGTTTGGAACGGGAGCTGCAACGAATTCGGTCGTAGACATTGAATATACAGACTGCATGATGGTCATAGGGGCGAACCCTACAGACGCACATCCGGTGACAGGTGCCCGAATCAAGCAGGCGGCAATGAAGGGAACGAAAATGATCGTGATCGATCCACGCGAAATTGAGTTGGCAAAATATGCAGATTATCACCTTCAACTTCGACCTGGAACGAATGTAGCGCTACTTAATATGTTGCTTTACTACATCGTTACGGAGGATCTTGTTGATAAGAACTTTGTGGAAAGCCGCACCGAGGGATTCGAGGATTTCGTTGCAAAAATCAAAGAGTTGGATGTGGAAAAAATGGAGAAAGTAACTGGAGTTGATAGAGAGTTAGTGCGGGAAGCTGCGATTTGCTATGCGACTGCCCCGAATGCTATGTCCTTCCATGGTTTGGGTGTGACGGAACATTCTCAGGGCACATTCACGGTGATGCAAATTGCGGATCTTGCAATGGTCACTGGTAATATAGGAAGAAGGGGAGTCGGAGTGAACCCACTTCGAGGTCAAAATAATGTACAGGGTGCCGCTGACATGGGCGCGCAACCTCACCAAGGGGCCGGATACCTGGACGTGACTGATCCCAATATTCACCAACAGTATGAAGAGTTCTATGGCACGGATCTTCCGCAGCATATTGGATACAAAATTCCGGAAATGTTCGATGCAGCGATTGCCGGTGATTTGAAAGCACTGTGGATCATTGGTGAAGATGTAGTGCAGACAGATCCAAATACGGATAAAGTGAAAAGAGCTTTGACTAACCTCGATATGCTTATCGTTCAGGAGCTATTTATGACAGAGACAGCGATGCTGGCTGATGTGATCCTACCGGGAGCTTCATTCCTCGAGAAATCAGGGACATTTACTAACGGAGAGCGAAGAGTTCAGCGTGTAAACCAGGTGGTGGAGCCGCTTGAAGGCACCAAGCCAGATGGTCAGATCATCGTCGATATGATGAGGCGAATGGGGTATGACCAGCCAGACTATGCTCCGGACACCATGTTGGAGGAAATTTCCCAAATTGTTCCCTTCTTCAAGGGAATTACCTGGGATGGTCTGGGTAAAAATGGGCTGCAGTGGCCGGTTCCGGAGGATGGATCTAGCACAGAGATTATTCACATCGAGCAGTTTAAGCGAGGAAAAGGCAAGATCACCTACTATGATTGGGTAGAATCTGCGGAGATCGAAGAACATGGCGATGAATATCCGTATATAATCACGACGAATCGCGAATTGGAGCATTACAACTGCGGAGCGATGACTCGGAGGACCAACAACGTCGATATACTTACAGAAGATGTCCTTCTAATCAACCCAAAAGACGCAAAAGACAACAAGATCGAAGACGGAGATATGGTCTGCGTCACATCGGCTAGAGGCAAGGTGGATATCAAAGCAAAAGTCACTGAAGAAGTCAAACCCGGGGTGATGAGCACGACCTTCCATTTTCCGGAAATCATGGTGAATCTGATCACGAGTGATGTTCATGATTCTGAAGCAAAATGTCCTGAGTACAAGGTGGTTGCTGCCAAGGTCAGAAAATCGAAAGGGAAATACGCCGAAAAACCTGAGGAACAGTTGGCGAAGGCTTGAGGACTTACAAATAGTTCAGTTTCTTAGCTGCTTTCCGATAATTGACTGGAGTAAGATCGTGTTTCTTAGCTTCTAGTAGTACATAATCAATCAAAGAGTCGGTTTCCGCTTGCCTATTGCTTTCAATATCTAGTTGCATTGAGGGCTTCCCATTCTCAGGCAGGCCATTCAGAAATTGCAAGTGATTATCAATCTCCTCTGAGCTTAGATTGATATTCTTAGCTTTAATTAATTCAAAGACCTCATCCATTAACGCTCTCAAAAAATTGAGTTTCGACAGATCATCTCTTAACTCCCCAATTGTACAGGAGAAATAACTGCATGCAACTGCGATTGGTGAAATGAAGAGAAATTTTTTCCATATTATTTCCGAAATATCTGAGGAGAGTGTAGCCTTGATTCCAGCATCCACAAATACCTTCCTCACACTTTCAAACTTGTTGATGTCACCACTTCTCCCAAAAAAAAGTGTGGCTGGTCCGCCTTTGTGCATCACGTGTCCCGGGCCAATAGTATTTGAAATGATATACGCACATCCCTCTAACAAGGCTACGTCAGTGGGTAGAAGCCTTTCAATCCTCTCCGCTTGATTTACAAGATTTTGAATTGAAATTACGGCACCACCTTGCTTTACATTGCCTTTGAATTGATTGATTGCTTTCTCAAGTGAGTATGACTTCACACAAACCAACATTATATCTAGCTGCCCGATCTCATCAGTGTTGTCACTGACAAGGTCAGGCCTGACATCAAAATCCCCTTCGATACTATCCACTCTGAGTCCCTTCTCAAGAATCTTCTCCTTGACTTCATTTCTTGCAATAAAAACTATCTCAGTGTTTTTATCGTCGCTGTAGTGTCTTGCCAATTTTCCTCCAAAAAATCCTCCTGTTCCGCCAATACCTAGAATTCCAACCCTGATTTTACTCATAGTGTCGCTGTTGATTTAAATTTTAACCCTTTGATGCCAGTACTAAAACTACACTTAACCATTGACATGACTGTGCTGTCGATGACAAGAATTACCGTCTGGAGCAGATTCTGAACGATACACTGGTTTGATCGTATACGCATGCAAAAAACCTGATGAAAGTACTTGGCACAATTCTTACAGTTTTCGTTGTCACGTTGGAGAGCTGTTCTCTTCCTGATAGTTCTAGTCGTGAAAGTTCGGGCTCAAAAATTTCATCTGGACAGTTGTCAGTTCCAGAAAACAGGAATGACCCCAATTCGCGGCAGATCAGTATCTCATACGCCTACATTTCCAAGACCGGCGACAAGAACTTTCCACCGATTGTCTTCCTTCAAGGTGGCCCTGGCGGTAGCTCACTTTCCATGCAAAATTTCTTTGCGAACAGCCCATTGAGACGAAACCACGACATTATACTTTTTGATGCAAGAGGTACAGGACGATCTGGTGCGTACTGCGAGAATGCCGGCTCGAAATTTCTGGAGCTGATGGCCAGGGACTTATCAGTAGAGGAAGAGTATGAAGGGACTCTTGAGATTTGCGAAAGATGCAAGGAAGAACTAGATGCAAACAAGGTTGATCTTCGAGGATATAACAGCATGGAAAATGCATCCGACCTTGAGGCACTACGCGAACATTTGGGAATTGACAAATGGATCCTGTTTGGTGGGTCGTATGGAACCAGACTGGGGTTGACCTATTTGAGAGAGTACAACGCAGCAGAGGCGGCCATCTTCATGGGACTCTTTCCACCTGAGGTAAATATTTATGAAGGCTTTGTCGAGGGCCTGGATACTTCTTTGGAGTATTTGTTCTCATCATGCCAAAGCGATACGGATTGTAATGAGAGATATCCGGAACTAAAGTCTTCCTTTCAATCAGCCATCAAAAATCTCAAATCCCAGCCTAAAACGGTAAGCTATCAAGGAGAAGACTTTATCATAAACGCTCAGGATGCACTTCTATTCATTCATCAGATGTTATATAGCAGATCAACCATTCAGCAGGTGCCAGCATTTATCAAAGCACATGGCTCGGAGGACATAGGCGTGATTGTACGGTCAATTAACAGCACAGCTGCAAGGCTGTCAGTGATCAACGCTGCAACGTATTGGTCAGTTCAGGCAAACGAAGAGGTGCAGTTCAATGGTGAAAACAGCATCAAAAAAGAGCTCGCTAACTACCCAGCCCTCCAGCCTGGTCCCGCTTTTTTTGCATCCGATCAAAGAATTTTGCAACAATGGCATTCATATAGATCAGGGGCACTTGAGAATGAACGTGTAGTTGCGAATACTCCGATACTTATCGTCAACGGACTTTTCGATCCGATTACACCCATTTCCAATGCTAGAAATGTGATGGAATATCTACCCAATGCCACCCTGATAGAATTCCCGTACGATGGACATGGAACATTTAACTCCTGCTTTTTTAACCTAATAGAGGGTTTTGTGACTGAAGGCTACAAAGCCCCTGAGTCCTCGTGCGCTGAAAATGGATCATTGAATTGGCAATAAACATCAAATTTTCCCAGGCTGTCAATCAGTGCTTTGCCACAAAACCTTGGTTACCATCCATTTGCCGTCGTAGTTCGCCAAGAGTAAATAATCTACACCCCAGTATGCAGTTAGTTTGACGGATGCAATCTTGTCCATAGCATCCAAAATCTCGATTTCCCTAACGGCCCCTTCCGGGGCAGCCCATTTTGGGTTCTCATCAACTTCACGCGCAAAACCAATTGCTCGCTCATAGGTCATCTGATGACCTTTCCAGGCACCCGTTTCATCACTTTTGCTGTATCCAAATTTGGAAAGATCGGCATTTATGCTTCGAATAATCTTAGTGGTATCGCCGATATAGAAACCATCCACATAGTCCATAACTGCACCTTTGATTTCATCGGTGTCCTGAGCATAAATGATCGAACAAAATCCGGGAGTCATTGCGAGTATTATTAGTAACCTTTTCATCATTTTTCTGTTTTTGTATCCTGTGAAGTTAGTTAACTATCCATTGTATCGTAAAATGACTGAAGCTGTATGCTTCGAATTAAACTCGTTTTGAGATATGATCATCGGGCTAGCTGCAATTTTACGAACCATTAAATCGCCAACTTTATTTATTTTAACAAGCCGCAAAATGATCCCTGTATATGAGTAAAACCATACTTGTTGCTACTGAGAAGCCTTTTGCAAAAAAGGCGCTAAAGCGAATGCGGAAAATCATTCATAATGCTGAGGGTTTTGATCTCAGGTTGCTTGAACGTTACAATGGTACGGAGCTGCATGAGGCGATGACGGATGCTGATGCACTCATCGTTCGTAGCGACAAGGTAATCGATACCGTTATAAAGTCAGCTAAGAAATTGAAGATCGTAGTAAGGGCTGGGGCTGGATATGACAATATTGATGTCGAAGCTGCTTCGGCACAAAAAGTCACCGTTATGAATACCCCTGGGCAAAATTCAAATGGAGTGGCTGAACTGGCCTTCGGCTTGATGTTGGGACTCATCCGTAGAAAGTACCTGGGAGGGCCGGGGACTGAGTTGAAAGGAAAAAGCATTGGTTTGCATGGCTTTGGACACATTGGAAAATGTATGGCGCAAATTGCAAAGGGATTTAATATGAAAGTGTTTGCCTTCGACCCTTATGTGGATAAAAAAGAGATGAAGGAGCTTGATGTCAAACCTTGTAAATATGCTGAGGAGCTCTATAAGAAAGTCAATTTCATTTCACTCAACATACCAGTGAATGAAAAGACGGAAAGAAGTATAAACTATAAGTTGTTGAAAAAAGCAAGGAAAAGGGTAGTTCTTGTAAATACTGCAAGGAAGGACTTAATCGACGAAAAGGGGCTGATGCGAATCATGAATGAACGACCTGAGTTTATGTATGCTTCTGATATTGCTCCAACATGGAAGATAGAGATGGAGGAGAAATTTCCAATGAGAACGCTCTTTACAACAAAAAAAATGGGGGCTCAAACGGTAGAAGCAAATACAAATGCTGGAGTCGCTGCTGTTAACCAGGTGATCGATTTTTTTGAAAAAGGAGACGTCACTTTCAAGGTCAATTGAAATTTTAGTCCAGGAACATGGTCATCACTACGCTAGCCACCAAAAGGACAGCAAATAATATGTTAACCTTGGTTGAAAGACCTCTTGATCCAAGTTTTGAACCTATCAGCGATCCTGCATAGGCCCATGCCAGGTCGAAGATCAATGTAAGTCCTATGGCCCACACCGCTATTAAAGTGAATCGCTCGTAATATCCGTCTCCCGATTTAGCAAACTGAGATACTGTGGCTATAATGGCGAAGTAAGCCTTGGGATTGAGAAGTGCCAACGGTATTCCTTGCAAATATCCAAGTTGTCTGGGACTATCCGACTTAATAGTGGTAGAGCTTGCAATTTTGTAGGCCAGGTACAAAATGTAGACTAAACTGACCCACTGAAAGATCAAATGGACAGTTGGGTATTGAGTAAATAGTACACCAAGTCCTACTGCGACCATAATGAAGATCAGGACCAGGCCCGTAAGAACGCCAAAGACATAAGCAAGAGTTCTTCGAAAACCAAAAGCTGCCCCGCTTGCGGCGATACTTAAGGTAGCTGGACCGGGAGTACCGTAAAGTGCTGCAACAAAGAGTACAAATGAAAAAAAGGGTTCAACGATCACATCTGGAAAGATAGTGATCCGGCAAGCTTGTCACATCATCGACGGTAGGTAATTATTTGATTCTTCTGTCTTCTTCCTTAATTGGCAAATCGTTGATGCTGGCAAAACGCTTTCTCATCAATCCATTTTCATCAAATTCCCAATTCTCATTTCCATACGCCCGGAACCAGTTACCTGCTTCATCATGATATTCATATTCGAAACGCACAGCTATGCGATTATCACGATAGGTCCACAATTCCTTCTTCAGTCGGTAATCCAGCTCCTTGTTCCATTTGTCTGTAAGGAAGGCACGAACTTCGTCACGTCCGTTGATAAACAAATCCCGATTACGCCATTCAGTATCAATTGTATAAGCCATTGAGACTTTTTCTGGATTTTTGGTATTCCAGGCATCCTCGGCCATTTGCACCTTTTGAGTTGCTGATTCGAAATCGAAGGGAGGGAAGGGAGGTTTTTGCTCCATAGAGGTAAGTTTTAGCTGCCAACTAAACTACGTACAATACCTTCAAATTCTGATGTTGAACTGTCCTCAGGACATCAAATCATACTAAAAAGAAACCCTACCTGGAGATTTCAGATGACTGCACTGGTAACTGTATTACTTAATTTGTCTTTCTTACTCGAACTGGATAATCCGGCCTTACAGGTTCAACTGGAGGATTGTCTTTCAATTCCTTTAGAACAATTTCAATCGCTCTTTCAAGTTGTGGATCCCTTCCGTTGATGACTTCTTTTGGCCACTGCTCGACTTCAATATCCGGCGCAATTCCTTCATTTTCAATCCTGAACCCATCCTCATTCCAAAAGGCCACATTTGGTGCAGTAACCGATCCGCCATCGATAAATTCCGGATAGCCAAGCACTCCCACAAGTCCACCCCAGGTACGTTTACCAACCAGGGTACCTAAGCCGAATTTTCTGAACATCCATGGCAGATAATCCCCACCGGAACCGGCGGTTTCATCAATTAACATCACCTTGGGACCCTGTATGGATGCACTTGGTGCCTTTAGATCCTTACCATATCTAAAATTCCAATGTGCCTGATACGGCTTCTTTAGCATGTCGATGTAGTAGTCTGCCAGCTGACCACCACCATTGTGACGTTCATCGATAATCACTGCTTTCTTGTTTGCCTGGGGGAAAAAATAGCGTTTAAAATACTGATGTCCAGCTCCTGCGGTATTTGGAACATAGACGTACGCCACCTGTCCATTTGTCGCTTCCTCAACTTTTTTCAAGTTACCCTCGACCCAGTCCCTGTTTCTCAATGCTCGTTCATTTTCGACAGGAACCACCTTCACCTTTCTGGAATTGTTCCCATTGGCATTCTTGCCTACCGTTAGCTCGACAATCTTACTTGCGGTGTTTTCAAACAAACTGTATAAGTTTTGATTGGCAGTCAGTTGAGAACCGTTTACAGCCAGCAAATAGTCACCTACCTCGACATTTACACCTGGCTCAGTTAGTGGGGAGCGTAACTCAGGATTCCAGTTCAATCCACCATAGATTTTCGAAAATTGATACCTGTTGTTGGCAATTTTATAATCTGCTCCAAGGAGACCTCCGCTTACCCGATCCGGGTTGTTAAGTCGATCTCCTCTTCCACCAAACCTATGATGGCCCACTGCCAATTCGCTACACATCCACTGCATTACCCGATACAAATCGCTCCTGCAGGTGACATCCGAAAGGAAAACATTGTATTTTGATTTCATGGCATCCCAGTCCAATCCGTGCATTCCCGGATCATAGAAATAATCCCTGTTCACTCGCCAGGCTTCGTTGAAAATATTTGTCCATTCTTGTGCAGGATCGATTTTTACTTCGATCGCGCTCGTCTTCAGGGTACCACCAACTGGTTTCTTTCCCACGTCTGTAATTCCCATGGACCTCCCTTTTCGATAAAGCATTTTCTTTCCACCGGCAGCAATCTCAAACCAATTGGCTTGCATGACCTCCTTATCTTCCCTTTTGTTTAGATCATACTTCTGCAAGGACTGAGCTTCAGCAAATCCTCCATGAGGCTTTCTTGACAAATAGTACACTTCCCCTTCTCTTGCTACTACGAGATTTGAATAGATGCCCTCCTCGATCGGAAGATCAATGATTCTATTCTCAATACCATCCCAATCGATCCTTACAGGTTCAGGATCACTATTGTCCTTATCCTCTGAATCTTCACCTTTTTCTTCATCGTTTTCTTTCACTAGCGGTGATATCAGCTCCTTTCGAAGCGTAACCAGGTAAATGGTATTGCTTAATTCCATGTCTTGATTGGACTGATCAAACCAGTTGATCACCGGTCCTGCATCTGTGGAGGCCAACATATAAATGTATTTTCCGCTTGGATCAAAAACCGGTTCCGAGACATTAGATAATCCGTCGGAGAGCGGAAACGATTTATTCTGATCAACAGAATAAACGTAAGCTCGTTCAAAATTAGTCTCTGTAATGACGGTGTATGACACCCACTTTGAATCGTGTGACCATGATCCGAACAGCTCTCTAAATGGGCCGGGGAAATAGAGTTTGTCCGTTCCTACTTTAGTGACCTTTTTTGACGCAACATCTGCGACATACATGTTTCGACCATTGTCCACAAAGCACAACTTTTGGCTGTCCGGAGACCAATGTAGGAAGGCATAAAATCCGGTTCCGGGAATAGGAATACTTTGGGTTTCGCCAGTGCCTGTGGATTGCAGATGTAGCGTATATTCTCCGGAGACATCAGAGAAATAGGCGATCGTCTTTCCATCTGGTGACCATTGAGGGTACTTCTCATGTGCTCCCGCCGACTGCGTTAAGTAGGCAACATCGCCTTTTTCAGCAGGAACCGTGACAATTTCACCACGGAAGTCCAATGCAACCCGGGCTCCGGATGGTGATATAGAAGCACTCCTGATGTAATTGTTTCCGGAGACATACCTGGTCCTCATTTCCAGCAGATCTGTTGCAATGCCAATGGTAAGTTTTGAGCTGGTACCAGCAGCAACGTCAAATGAGTGAAGATATCCTGCTTGCTCATAAATTAGGTTGCTTCCATTAGCAGATAGACTGATGACCGGAAAGTCATCGAACTGAGTATGCTGTGACACAGCCTTAGTTGACGGATCATATGAATACAGATTGAATTCGCCATTTCGATCGGATTTAAAATAGACCTTACCACCAGCCCATTGCGGATTGGAATCATTGCTTCCACCTTCAGTCTTAGGAATTTCCTCCACCTCATTGTCATCGACGGAGTAGATCCATATTCTCGATTGTGTACCGCCTCTATAATTTTTCCACTGAGTAAATCTGTCACCAAGGGGCGTATATGCAATAAATTTTCCATCCTGGGAATAGGAAGCATGAAATGCGGTCGGGATTGGTAACTGAGTTACCTGACCTCCAGCAGTTGAAACTGTATACAGTTGTGCAAAGCGACCGGTGTAACTGTTACGTTGCGACGAGAAAAGCACACTAGACCCATCAGGTGCAAAGTCTCTAACGATATCGGTGGAAGGATGCCATGTTAGTCGTTTGGGTATTCCGCCTGAGGAGGGAATCACAAAAACATCAGTATTTCCATCGTATTGTGCGCTGAAGGCTATTTGAGAACCATCAGAAGAAAACACTGGGTTAAATTCTACACCTTCGTCGATCGTCAATCGTCTCGGGTTATTTCCATCTCTATCCGCAATCCACAAATCTTCTGCATATATAAATGCTATGTTGTTATCACTTATAGCAGGATTACTCATCAATCGCGTATCGGAAACATTTTGGGAATGTGCCAGATATATGGGAAAGCAGGAAATAAGAAAACAAAGAATAGTAGGTTTAAGAAAGCACTTCATAGTATGGTTGTTTTGCTTGGAGTTATACGATTTCAATTTAAACGTTTCACCTCTGAAAAGCGCTCCACTGGTGCATTTGGTCAAGAGGTGAAAAAGATAGTTAACGGCGTTATTCAGATAATGTCACCGATCGCTCTACACTATTAAATGGCCCTTCAATTTGATTGCCTTCCGCATCAAGCAGCTCCAATTTGATGTTAACTTCACCCATCGGAAGTCCCTCAATATAGTAGGGTGCCCAATCATCAATCATGAATTCCTTACCATTGATAGTGGCCCGAACCTTATTGCCATCCGGTGAGATCGATGTATTTAGCAGGTAAAAATCGAGCATGAGCTTTTTCGTGTCTTCACCCTTATAGGTTCCCTTTGGGCGACTATAAAATAAGTGAGGAGCAGCTAAGTCAGCTTCTTCCACTCCGGCATCACCAACATTTAAATTTTCCACGTGATAGGCCCCTGAACTTTTCACACTTTCGTGATAGGAGCGTGACAGGAAGGCAAGAACCACATAATTCCCATCTTCCAACTGATTTGATACACCTGGCATATAATGCGCGGAGTATGGTCCATTGTTGACGATGAAATGAATATGTTGTCCCTTGCCAGAATTAGCTATTCCGCGAGTCGCAGCATCTTCAGTCTGAATTCCTAATTCGTATCCGTCGACCTCAAAAGCGTAGTTAACAGAATTAGAGGAATCATTCGGTTCGATACTTACATCAGTCTTCGTCAGCGTTGCTTGTGGAAACAGAGGCGAATCCGGGGCCTTTGTTAAAGTAATTGCAGGACCAAGGGTCTGAGTGTCACTAGAGGACTTTTCGCCTGAGTTTTGAGGGGAAGTACATGCAGAGACTATTATTAAGAATAGGAAAGGGTAGGTTAGATTTTTCATTTCTTTGGTTTTATGTTGATTTAAAGATAAAAAAAGCCCACTTTAACTGCGGGCCTTTCTTTGTCATCTATTGCTATTTATTCAATCTCTATGGGTTGAGAATCCTTATATCCAAATAGCTCATCCAGTGATACTTCATTAATGCTTCCGTATTGGCGCAATGCACGAAAATCGATCTTGTCTCTTGAGCCAACAAGAACGGTTACGAACTTATTGTCCTTAATGTACTTTCGATGGAAATTCATCAGGTTGTCAAATTCCATGGCTTTTACTTGCTCGTAAATGTCCTTTCTGACGTCGTATTCAAGTCCACGATCTTGAGCGCCGATGAAATTCCAAAGCACCCGAGAGCCAGTGACACGCTCACTTTCAATTTTATTCAAAATAGATTCCTTGGCGATATCAAATGCTTCAGGAGATTCTGGCATATTGTTTAACAGATCCATCATTGCGTTCATCGCCTCTGCTTGTTTGTCCGCCTGTGTGCCCACATAAGCAAAAAGATAGTTCGCCTTCTCTTTTTTGGACGGTTGCGAGTAGCTTGAGAAAACAGAATAGGCCAAACCTTGAGCCTCCCTGATTTCCTGGAAAACGATACTATTCATTCCACCGCCAAAATATTCGTTGAACATTCGAACAGCAGGAGCATTTTCAGAATTGTAATTTTCGCTCTTGGCTAAGAAGACAATTTCAGTTTGTACCATGTCATAATCTGTCCAGAATACCTTCGGTTTATCCACCTCAAGCTCAGGATATTTTTTGAGTTGAGGAATCGGGTTAAACTCAGCGGGAACCGGGTGATAACTTGCCAGGAAAGTACTTACTTCATCGTTTTTCCTCGGACCGTAGTAGAGAATTCTGTGAGGTAGTTTCGTAATTCCTTTGATGATCTCTGTTAGTTCATCTGCGCTGAGCTCTTGAAGTTCACTATTTGCCAATACATCGTTGAATGGATTAGTTGAGCCATACTTGCCGTAGTTAAATAATCCGCTCCACAGAATGGTCCTTTTATTTTTCTTGGCATCAGACCTGGACTTAAATGTTCGATCAATCATCTTGTCCAGCGCATCCTGGTCCGGCTGAGGATTAGCTAAGAGTGACTCAAATAACTCTGTCGCCTTCTCCATGTTTTCATTAAGTCCCGACAGCGTAACATAGGTTCTCTCCGTAGAAGCGAAAACACTGAAGCTGCAGCCAATTTTATAAAGCTCTTTTTTGAATTCTTCAGCAGAATACTCGGTCGTTCCAATGAATTCAAGGTATTGAACTGCGATTGCGAGCTTGGGATCAGCATTTTTCCCTAGGTCAAGCATATAGGTCAGCTCGAATAGCTCGTTCTCCTCATTCTCCTTGCTAAGAACATTTACATTGTTCACCGAAAACTTGTTGACATCCTCATCATAGTTCACGAAAACGGGTGTGAGCTTGCTAATCTCTTTTTCAGCGATTGCCACATGAAAGTCAGATTTGGCATCCCTGTTGACCGGAACCTTGGTGATCTGAGGTTTTTCGACCTTCTGTTTGTTCGGGTCTTCGCCATTTCTTTTGTAGACTACCACGTAGTTGTCTCCATACTTTTCATTTGCGAAAGCAACCAACTGCTCCTTCGTGACCTTCTCCATTTTATCAATTTCGCTGATGTAGTCAGCCCAGTCCATGTCATTGGTATAGGCCATGACCATTGCGTTCGCTCTCGACCAGTTGCTTTCCAATCCTTTCATTATTGAAGTTTTGAAATCGGTGATTACAGCATCCAGGAGCCAGTCGTCGAATTCACCATTCTTCAGCAGCTCTATTTGTTCTAAGACAAGATCTTTGACTTCCTCTAGCGACTGATTTTGCTTCGCATTTCCATAAATCGTATGAATGGCATAATCATTCATGTTGTCCACGTAAGATCCGGCATTCAGCACAGCTTGTTTTTGTTTGAGATTTAAGTCAATCAATCCCGCCTCGGAGTTGTTGAGGATCATGTCGACAAGTTGCACCATAATGTAATCTTCAGAGCTGGTACCGTCAAACCTAAATCCAATGTTCAAAAACTCTGCATCTGGTCCAAAAACTTCCTTAACCACCGGTTCGGTGATAGGATCTTCCTGGATTTTAGTCCACTGAGGTAGTTCGCTATTCGCCTCCCAATCACCAAAATGTTGATCAATTAGTTTGATCGTCTCATTAAAGTCAATGTCACCGCTCATGCAGATCGCTACATTGTTTGGACGATAGTAGGTATCGAAATAGTTTTTGATTTCAGTGATAGAGGGGTTCTTCAGGTGATCGATCGTGCCGATAACCGTCTGAGTTCCGTATGGATGCTTTTCAAATGCAGAAGCATACATGGTCTCAAACACCTTCCACCGGTCGTTGTCCAGAGACCTGTTTTTTTCTTCGTAGACCGCCTCAAGCTCGGTATGAAAAAGTCTATTTACAATTTTCTTGAATCTGGAGCCTTCTACTTCCAGGAATCGTGGAAGCTCGTTGGAAGGTATGTCCACCGTGTATACTGTTCGGTCTTCGGTGGTATACGCATTAAGACCTTTGCCACCAATCAAAGCAATCATCTTGTCGTACTCATTCGGAATTGCCAGCTTGGCAGCTTCATTAGAATACTCATCAATTTTGGCGTAGTATGCTTTTCTTTCCGCTGGATCACTTAAAGTGGCGTAGTAGTTGAACATTTGCTCTATGCTATCCAACATCGCCTCTTCCTCTTCGTAATTGAGCGTACCAAACCTATCATTACCTTTGAACATCATGTGCTCGAGGTAGTGAGCTAGTCCCGTATTGTCTGCGGGATCATTTTTTCCACCTGCCTTTACAGGAAGAAAAACGTGAACTCTAGGTGCATTTTCATAATCACTTAGGTATACTTTAAGTCCGTTATCAAGTGTGTAAATTCTGGTTTTCATGGCGTCACCTGTCACGTATTCGTAGGTGTAGCCATTTTCGGTAGCTGTTTTGGTCTCGTAGGCATTCTCCGATGGAGAGCAGGAAACCATGATCGCCAGAACGATCAGAAAATTGATCTTTTTCATTAGAATTGGGTTTTGTTTGAAAAGAGTAACGCTAAGCTAGGAGATTATATTGGAAAGCCTAAAAAAAGCCCATCCGTTAGGTGAGCTTTTTTGATGAGTGGTTTTCTTCTAGTTGTCCTTTAAGAAATTCCTCAAGACGTAATTAAGAATACCTCCGTGTTTATAGTACTCAACGTCCACACCTGAATCCAATCTTAGTTTAGCCTTGAATTCGACTTTCGACCCATCTGGTCTGGATGCAATTACATCCACAATTTTCCCCGGAGTTAAATCGCTGGAGATGCCTGAGATGTCATATGTTTCATTTCCTTCCAGACCGAGCGTTTCCTGATTTTCCCCGTCCATAAATACCATTGGAAGGACACCCATTCCCACAAGGTTAGATCGGTGTATACGCTCGAAACTTTCGGTGATCACGGCTTTCACTCCTAGTAGAGAAGTTCCTTTTGCTGCCCAATCTCGAGAAGAACCGGAACCGTATTCTTTTCCGCCAATGACGACCAAAGGGGTGCCTGATTCTTGGTACTTCATGGAAGCATCGTAAACCGGCACTTCTTCACCTGTTGGATGGTAAGTTGTCCAGCCACCTTCCCTGGATGCCAGTTTATTCTTGATTCGCACATTAGCAAACGTCCCCCGCATCATCACTTCATGATTTCCCCTTCTAGATCCATAGGAGTTAAAATCCTTCTGTGCTACGCTATTGGCAACGAGGTACTGCCCGGCAGGATGCTCAGGTTGGAATTTGCCCGCAGGCGAAATATGGTCTGTAGTGACCATGTCGCCTAACTGCAAAAGAACTTTCGCACCCTTAATGTCTTCTGGGTCCGCTACTTGCTCGGAGATGTTCTGGAAGAATGGCGCTTCTTGGATGTAGGTTGATTTCGCATCCCAATCGTAAGTCATCCCCGTTGGAGCATCAAGCTTCTTCCAGGTATTGTCACCGTCAAAAGCGGTCGCGTAGGTTTTTGCGTAATCTTCCGGTGTAACAACCTTATTCATAACTTCATTGATCTCCTCAGAAGATGGCCATATGTCCCGCAGGTATACTGGATTTCCATTTTGATCTTCACCCAGGGAATCATTGTTCATGTCAAAATCCATAGTGCCCGCAATGGCATATGCAACCACCAGCATTGGTGACGCCAGGAAGTTCATTTTGATATTTGGATGTATTCTTGCTTCGAAGTTTCTATTACCGGATAGGGCTGAGCAAACTACCAGGTCATTTTCTATCACTGCTTGCTGCACTTCAGGGATCATGTCTCCTGAATTTCCAATACAGGTTGTGCATCCATAACCCACCACATAGAAATTAAGCGCTTCAAGCTCCTGGAGTAGCTTTGATTTTTCAAGATACTCTGTCACCACACGTGAACCAGGTGCAAGTGAAGTCTTGACCCAGGGTTTTACTTTTAATCCTTTCTCCAACGCTTTTTTGGCGACCAACCCGGAACCTATCATAACGCTTGGATTGGAAGTATTTGTACATGAAGTGATTGCCGCAATCACCACAGAGGCCTCATTCAACGTGAAGTCTCCATGATCTGCAGTTGAAATCTCAATACTCTGTCTCTTGGAATCATACTCATCTAAAAGATTGCCTATTTGTGGCTTAGCATCTCTTAGCAAGATTTTGTCTTGAGGTCGCTTAGGTCCTGAAATGGTAGGTTCGACCGTCCCAAGATCCAGTTCGATCACGTCAGTATATTCGATCTCTGCACTATCATCTCTCCAAAGCATGTTTTCCTTGGCGTATGCTTCCACCATGTCTATGTGCTCTTCGGGACGATTGGTCTTGCGCATGTAATCCAACGTTTGCGAATCGATAGGCCAATGTGTATCCGTACACCCAAATTCAGGGGACATGTTTGAAATAGTAGCTCGATCTGTCACCGCTAGGTTTGCGAGTCCTGGGCCGAATACCTCAACAATTTTTCCAACAACCCCATAATCCCTTAGCAATCTGGTAATCGTGAGAACTAAATCAGTTGAGGTGGTTCCTTCCTTCATTTCTCCGGTTATTTTCAAACCGATCACCTGTGGCAGGATCATATAGATAGGCTGACCTAACATTGCAGCCTCCGCTTCAATCCCACCAACTCCCCATCCAAGTACGCCAATACCGTTCACCATTGGTGTGTGGGAGTCTGTCCCTACCAACGTATCAGGAAACAGGTAACCATCCCTTTCGATAACACCTTTCGCAAGGTATTCGAGATTAACCTGGTGACAAATCCCCATTCCCGGAGGCACTACGCTAAAATTGGTGAATGCCTGCTGTCCCCATTTTAGCAGCTTGTATCTTTCTTCGTTGCGCTCATATTCCAGGTCGACGTTTCTTTGGTAAGAATCTGCTCCTCCAAAATGATCTACCACGACAGAATGGTCGATAACCATATCTGCAGGGACAATCGGATTGGTTTTTTGAGTGTCTTTGCCTTTTCGCGCTACCTCAGCTCTGATGGAAGCAATGTCTACTACTGCGGGCACACCCGTAAAATCCTGCATTAGTACTCTCGCAGGGCTATAGGGAATATCTTTTACTCCGGCAGTGTTTTTCCAATCTAGTACGGTTTCAAGATGCTCTTCAGTGACAGCAAATCCATCGTAGTTGCGGATCACATTTTCGAGTAGTATTCGTATTGAGTAGGGGAGTTTTTTTACTACTGGTTTTTTCTTCGACAATTCGAAAAGACTAAAATATTTTTGGGTGCCAAGTTGGGAGGGTAGTTGTTTTTCGATTCCAAAGAAATCCTGTGCCATAGAGTACGTATTTAATTATCAAACAATGTGTCAAAAACTGAAATAGTTCAGCGAAGGCCAAAGATAATGGATTTGAAGATTGCAGGTATTGACGATTTTACGTTGACAGATTAAGAGATTGGCGATTTATGGATTTCTCGGTTGCTAGGCTCATAAATCGATCGAAAAATCCCACCAATCCAATTGACCCTCAATGGAATTAATCCAAAAATCGAATCAATCCCCCAACCCCAACAAGAACTTCATAGTATCGATATTGTCTGCATAATCCCACAACTCCGGTCGTTGAGCGTCACCAAAGGGGATGTAACCTTTGCCAATAACGCACTGGATCTTGTCCTGCTGTGCCTCTAGCACTTTCGAAAGATTTTCTTCCGAATCATACTCTTGATGATACAGGACTGAAACAGGAGACACCAGATCATCGGTTGAAATGGTGAGCAAGAACCCTGTATCCAAATGTGGTGTTTTGTTAACGAGGTAGATGGACTTGTGATAATCGTAGTTGTTTCTGTACTTATGGTGGTCAATACAATTATCGAATGATTCAAAATGTGGGAAAACATCTCGCAAATCAAAACCAAGAGGCGTAAATACCTTTGATACATTTCTACATCCCAGTCCGAAATAGGAAAAAATGTCCTCACCAAGATTGCTTAGATCTTCTGGCAATTCATTTCCGTCGAGCACAGCAACAGAGGTTCGGTTTTTTCTGATAATGTGCGGAATGTCTTTGAAATAATATTCGAAGTACCGAGAGGTGTTGTCACTTCCTGTGGCAATAACAGCATCAACATCGGTTAATTGATCCCTAATCTCAAGATTTTTTTTAAATCTTGGTTCAATTTCCTCTATCCACTGGATTAGCGTTTTTGTGAGCTCGTGATCATCAGAACTTGGTTTGATGGCAGCAAAGTGACCTGAAATAAGTACGCATAGCAAATCATGAAAACCAACCAAAGGAATGTTTCCGGCCATCACAATACCAACCACTTTTGGAATGTTTTCTGAGATAGTGTAAGAGGAGGTCCATTTTTTTAGTTTTTCCTCCTCTAGCATAAAAGAGATACCTTCTAGTGCATTAGTGACATTCTCTTCTATGAACCATGGATTCGTATTTTTTGCCTTATTTGAGAGATCACCTATTTCGTCTTTTGAAAGGCTCTTGATTTTTTCTCCTAGTTCTCGAAAAACTGCTACTCTGTCGTCCAGATTCATAAAAATGAAATTTGTGCACCATTGCCAGTGGGTTGCAAACATAATTGGGATTAATTTTGTTGTCTCATTTTTAGACAGGTTTAAAAAAGCAATTTCTCAATGGCAATAATGATTACTGATGAATGCATCAACTGTGGTGCATGTGAACCGGAATGTCCAAATACGGCGATTTACGAAGGTGGAGTTGAATGGAAGTGGGCAGATGGTACGGATCTGACCCAGATAGAGATGGAAGATGGAAGCTCCGTCGATGCAAAAGAAATTCAAGAGCCTGTCTCTGATGAATTTTATTACATTGTTTCGGGAAAATGCACGGAGTGTACAGGTTTTCATGAAGAACCTCAATGTGCTGCAGTTTGTCCGGTCGATTGCTGTATTCCAGATCCTGATTACGAAGAAACAGAGGAGGAGCTCGTAGCTAAGAAGGAGTGGTTACACCTTTGACTGTAGATTTTAAGATTTTGGATTAATTCGATTTAGATGGTCTTAGTCGAAAAATTCTAAAATCAAAAATCGCACAATTCATCTATTTCATCCTTTTTCTTTTTATCAAGTAGGCACCTAGGATTTTGTCAAAGGAATCGTTTGTGTTCACCGGGACAAAATCTACCTTCATGAGACCACACTTGATCTTGAGGTTTTGGTAAAATGATGCCATTTCAGTCTTATATTCCTTCTTAACTTCCCTGGGATTTACTTTGACTGTCTCATTGGTCTCTATGTCAACGAATTTGTACGGCCGATCTTCAAATTCGAAGTTTAGCTCGCTTTCATGATCTGAAACGTGAAACAGGATCACTTCGTGTTTGTTATGCTTAAGGTGCTGTAGAGAATTAAGTAACTCTTCCTCCTTGCCGTTTTGAAACATATCGGAGAATATAACCACAAGCGATCTGCGATGGATTTTTTCAGCGATCTCATGTAAAACTGTACTGATGTCGGTCTGAGTGTTTGGTGTCATCTCCGATAACTTAGAGAGTTTTCCCAAAAGGAGGCTTAGGTGGGATTGGGTGGATTTGACCTGGGTTTCATCCTCTACTTTATCCGAGAAAACTGAAAGACCAACCGCATCTCTTTGCTGAGTGAGTAAGTAACTCAATGCAGATGCTGCAAAGACAGAAAATCGAAGTTTGTCCCTGCCAGGACTTGGATAGTGCATTGAAGCTGAGTTGTCCATCAAAATGTGACACCTAAGGTTCGTTTCTTCCTCGAACTGTTTTGTATACAAGCGGTCCGTACGAGCGAACACTTTCCAGTCAATATGCCGCGTGCTTTCGCCATGGTTATAAAGCTTGTGTTCGGCAAACTCAACAGAAAACCCATGATAGGGAGATTTGTGTAGACCAGTGATGAATCCATCGACCAGTTGCTTGGCGATCAACCCAAGGTTATTGAATTGGTTAATTTCAGAGAGCTTTAAGTTCATATGAATAATACGTTGCTATACTAACTGATTTTTGCAGATAAAAGATATAAAGACGTATATTTAGCCCTTGAATTTTGAAATAACACAAACACCTAACGACAAATTTTAAGAAAACGTGGAAGAGAATAACGACAAAGGGAGAGACGAAATCTATTCAGAGAGAGTAAAGGCTGGAAAGCGTACTTACTTTTTTGATGTCAAAGCAACCAGATCAAACGACTACTATTTGACGATCACGGAAAGTAAGAGGAAACCAAAAGATGATGGTTTTTTCTACGAAAAGCATAAAATCTTCCTGTATAAAGAAGATTTTAACAAATTCGTTGCAGCATTGAATACCACCGTAGATCATGTAAAAAACGAATTAATGCCTGAAATTGACTTCTCTCAGTTTGACCGAGATAATGAGGAGGTTGCCAACGCAAGTGTCTCTGAATCAGATTCGGATTTGAAATGGGATTAAAACAGATTTAGTTAACGATATAGAAAGGCTCTTGATATCAAGGGCCTTTTTTGTTTATCTGCATTCGTCAATAATCTAAGTTGACTTGAACCCTTTGACAAAGGTTCCTACTTTTGCGCTTCAAAAAATCTGAACATGGGATTAAAGTGTGGAATCGTTGGCCTTCCAAACGTTGGAAAATCTACCTTATTTAATGCACTGTCGAACGCCAAAGCGGAGGCAGCTAATTTTCCTTTTTGTACAATTGAGCCAAACGTAGGAGTTATAACGGTTCCTGATGAAAGATTGAACATACTGAAGGATTTGGTGAACCCACAAAAGGTGATCCCTACCGTTATGGAGTTCGTCGACATTGCTGGATTGGTCAAAGGGGCTAGCAAGGGAGAAGGTCTAGGCAACCAATTTTTAGCGAATATTCGTGAAGTAGATGCAATCATTCACGTGATCCGGTGCTTCGATGATGAAAATATTGTCCACGTTGCGGGAAAAGTAGATCCTGTCGAAGATAAGGAGGTTATAGATACGGAGCTTCAACTAAAAGACTTGGAATCAGTTGATAAACGAATCCAGCGTGTAGAGAAAATTGCCAAGTCTGGAGATAAGAAAGCAAAGGAAGAATTTGATGTCTTGATTGAATTTAAGAAGCATCTCGAGAGCGGTCAAAATGCGCGATCTCTTGAATTGGACAAGGAAAAGCGCCTCTGGGTTAAGGAATTGCAACTTCTTACTGATAAGCCAATAATTTATGTTGCCAATGTTGACGAATCTTCAGTTAATTCCGGGAATGAGTGGAGTAAGGCGTTGGAGCAAAACGTTGCAAATGAAGAAGCTCAGATAATCCTGGTGTCGGCAGGATTGGAGGCACAAATAGCGGAATTTGAAGATCCCGAAGAAAAAAACATGTTCCTGGAGGAATATGGTCTTAAGGAGTCGGGGCTTAGTCGCCTGATCAAAGCCTCATACGAACTTCTGGAGTTGGTTACTTACTTTACAGCTGGTGAGCAAGAGGTTAGAGCCTGGACGATCCGGCGTGGGTGGAAAGCACCTCAAGCTGCTGGCGTCATACATACGGATTTTGAGAAAGGCTTTATAAAAGCTGAGGTAATCAAACTGGATTCATACCAGGAACATAAGACCGAAGCTGGATGTCGCGAGGCTGGAAAGCTCGCAATAGAAGGAAAAGATTATGTAGTGCAGGATGGAGATATTATGCATTTTCGCTTTAACGTCTAGTTGGTTTGGGAATTGAACTTTTTGTATCCAATCAGCTCATCATTAACATTACCCGGCCTACGATAGTATACGAGAATTTCATAGTCGTTCTCGGTTTGAAAATGACTCCTTTCTAACACAAATGGCTCAATATCGACTGCATCCACTAGGTAGTGATAGTCGTAATAGCCCTGTTTTAAGAAAATAGAGGTTTGATAGGTGCCACTGCGTGCATCATATGTCATCACGTTCTCGTCTCCAAGTTCCCAGTTGTTAAATCGACCCACCACATATACACGTCCCTTTAACGCTTCCGATTTCATATAAAAGTTTACATGGGCATAATTTGAGTTTAATGGAACATCTCCCGGATCACTGTTTTGAAGAATAAAATTCCCGTTTACATCTCTAAGGTTCTGAGTATAAACAATCTCCCTTTTTTGATCTAAGCCCAATTGTACGTGAACGCTGCCACTTGGCGAGCTAGAGATGTTTCTGACGTTTCTGCCGGTGACATTGAGTGTACGCATATCAAAAAACCGGAATTCGTTCCACCCAGGAAAATTGTTATCCAGGGTGAGGAGCCGGTATTCCATGTAATTGTCATTTGGTCTCATGAGAGAGGGTCTAAGGCTTTGTCTTGCGTCTTGCCATCTGTGATTCTGGAGCAACACGACTGAAAGATCTTGAGTCGGATTGTTCACTTGAAGGTTTCCGTAGTTAATACTAAAATCTATCTGCTGGTTTTCATCTCTCTTAGACACAGTGGTACTGACTCTTACCTGCTGTTCTATTACAGATTGATTTTTCACAACCAAGAACTTTCGATTGAATAGGATATCGTTTGGATTGGCTCTTCTATGCACGGACAAAATATAATTGCCTGAAAGCGTTGGTTTTGGGACCTCAAATCGGTAATTGATATAACTGGGGTTTGTGTTGAGTGAAAAGTCGTACTCCGTTATTCTGAATGAATTGATCTCAGCCAAAAATTCCATATCCCTTAAGATCGACTTAGTCCAATCCTTATTACAGTGATATAGCCTGGCTGCCAGGTATTCGAATTTATCGGTGATCAAATCAAATTGAAGACTCAGAATTTGATCATCATTTAATTCTATAACTGGATTTTCAAGGAAAGCCAATTCCCCGTTTTTTGAAGGTACTAGTTGTACCGTACCAACCAGATCTTCATAATTATGGTTGTTGAAAACCAATTTTTTTTCTACCGATGTGGATTGAGTAGGGATCGGTTCGCATCGGGTAAATAGAAATAGGATTGTTAGAATAGAAAGGTTCTTCATAAATTTGAATAACACTCGAAAAATAAGGATTACAACTAAAAATATTTGGCTAGGGTCTATTTAAATACCAATTGAATGTCATTTAGTGATGAAAAACTGATAAAGGGGTGTCAAAAAGGCAAAAGGGAGTTTCAGCAGGCTCTATACGACAAGTATAGCGATGGAATGTACCTAGTTGCTTTGCGATACTCCAAAATGCAGCAAGAAGCTGAAGATATTCTCCAGGAGGCTTTTTTAAAGGTTTTTAACAACATAAAGAACTTTCGGAAGGATTCGTCCTTGGCATATTGGATAAAACGAATAGTCGTGAATACAGCTTTAAATCACCAGCGAAGCAAGCTTTACCTCTACCCGATGGTAGATGTTACGGATCTTACTGATAGATCAGTTGATGAGACGGCTATTTCAAATCTCTCATATGAGGAGCTTTTGGCATTAATTCAGAAGCTCCCATCCGGATGCCAGGTGATATTCAATCTATTTGCGATTGAAGGATACAAGCACAATGAAATCGCTGAGATGCTCAAGATAAGTGAGGGAACATCTAAATCTCAGTATTCACGTGCAAAGTCTATTTTGACTCAAACAATTTTAGCGCAGGAACCAAGAAGATATGGATCGGGGGAGTTTTGAGTCATTAGTTAAGTCCAAAATGGATGCAGGAGGGATCAAGCCTCCCAAGAGTGTTTGGGCAGGAATTTCTAGCGCTCTAAGTGATCGTGCAATTATTTCCCTACAATCTGCTCACAGTAGGTATAAGTGGGTAGCAGTTGCTGCAGTAATTGTCGCAGTGTTTTCCTTTGCCCTCAATTTTGAGATCACGAATTCCAATAAGGAGCCGGTTAATACGGTAAGTTTCAACGCCCTATTACCGACAGATCAGGAACATTTCCGGTTTTTCGAATCGACTAATTATCCAGCTAGACCCGCTGAGTATCAGTACATGTGGTCGAATATTCTGTTTTTAAGAGATAAAGAGGAATCTGAAATTGTCGAGAGTATTGCCCTGGGTGACGACAACAACAAGCAATTGGTTTTTAGTGAAGTTTTTGAAATAGAAAGAATCCTTCCTGAAATAGACAAGGCCGAAGTCGGCGAAACGTATGTGGCCTCATATCTTGTTCCACAAGTGCGTAGGAGGGAGAACAAGCCAGACAATCAGAAGATTACTTACTGGGCTGGTTTAGAAGCGGGAGCAGGTAATTTCAATCCAACATTCTCAGGTGCGGATCCGATATCTGCAGACGTCAACTTTGATGCTTTAGCAAGTAGCATAGGACAGAGTGGTTTCGTAAATCCTACATCTACAGCGACCCAGAGCGGAATGAACGAAGGTATAGCTACATCTCTGGGTCTGGATTTCGGAATGAAGATGGGGAAACGATGGGCGATCGAGAGCGGAATTCAGTATACTAATATTCAAAATCAAACCAACGCCTCACTCAATGTGGTGGATGCGTACGTGATAAATGCCAGCCAGGTAGGCGGTGGTGATATCGATGATCCAAGCGGTGCTTCAAATAGAAGAAAAGTGATTGAAGAAAGTTTTGATCACTCGATCAATCTTGATAACAATATACGGTTCACTTCCATACCGCTGAAAGCCGGATACTATCTGATGAATGAAAGGCTTAGTGTGAGGGTAAATGCGGGATTATCAGCGAATTATTTTCTTTCTAGCCGGCTGACTGATCCTTCCGGACAGCTTGAAGCAGCAAGCCAAACAAATGTTTACAATGTATGGTCATTTGATGGTCTCACCGGTTTCGAGTTTGGATACAGCGTATTGGACAATTTTAACTTGACACTAGAGCCCAATTATATACGTTCGATCACCCCTTTGAGCGAGAGTCTAAATACCAGGACGGGATTCATGGTTCAAACAGGAATAAAGTATACCATAAAGTAACCTTTTATCCCCATTCAACACCTTATTTAACACTTTGAGTAACCTTTAAAACGAAGTGAAGTATTACCATCAGAATGCAACTATGTCTATAGTTGTTTCGTCTTTTATCTGACTAACTCAAAAACCATGCACAAAAGAGGACAAGCCTTTGGCTTATTGTTTCTTCTGACTTTTTCCGTATTTGCTCAAGAACAAAAAGAACCTACAAAAAGCTACACCACCGCAAGAGCTGAAACGCAAATAGTGCTAGATGGAAGACTTGATGATGCGGCATGGAATCAAGTAGAGTGGGGTGGTGATTTTATCGGACGTGAACCAGAGTATAAAGTGGCACCTTCGGTTGAAACCCAGTTCAAGATTCTCTATGATGATAAATACCTTTATATCGGTATTAGAGCCTTTGATCCGGAACCTGAAAAAATTGTCAAAAGAATGTCTCGTAGGGACGGTTTTGACGGGGATTGGGTGGAGGTTAACATAGACAGTTATTTCGATAAGCGAACCGCCTTTTCTTTCACAGCATCTGTGTCTGGAGTGAAAGGTGACGAATACATTTCGAATAATGGTGATGATTGGGATTCAACCTGGGATCCTATTTGGTATTTAAGAACAAGTGTGGACGATAAAGGCTGGATCGCTGAGTATAAAATTCCTCTTTCTCAATTAAGATTTGCAGACAAGGAAAACCATACCTGGGGGATTCAATTTACCAGGAGATTATTCAGGAAGGAGGAGCGATCTGTGTGGCAACCAATTAGCCCAACTGACGCAGGCTGGGTATATCGATTTGGGGAACTGAATGGAATAAAGGGTATTAAGCCACAAAAACAACTCGAAATCCAGCCATATGTGGTGGCTACAATGGAAACTTTTGAGAAGGAAGAAGAAAACCCTTTCCGAGACACCGGAAGAGATCTAAGCTCAAATATTGGACTAGACGCCAAAATCGGAATTACCTCAGATATTACGCTTGACCTAACAGTAAATCCGGATTTTGGCCAGGTTGAAGCGGACCCCTCAAGGGTAAATCTCTCGGCTTTTCGACTTTTCTTTAGAGAGCAGCGACCCTTCTTTTTAGAGGGCAACAATGTGCTCACCTTTCCAACGAGCGGCGGTCAAAACAACTTGTTTTACTCGAGAAGGATCGGAGGAAGACCACAGGGATCTCTAGGCAGCGACGTGGAATATAGCGATTTCCCAAACCAGACCCGGATACTAGGAGCAGCCAAGATTACCGGTAAAAATGCGAAAGGCTTTTCATGGGGCTTTTTAGAATCTGTAACAAATCGAGAGCAAGCAGATGTTGCATATGAAAATGGTACGAGAGGAAAAGAAGTAGTGGCACCCTATACGAATTATGTAGTTGCAAGGGCTCAACAAGACATCAGTGAAGGAAAAACTGTTGTTGGAGCAATGATGACCAATATGAATCGCTTTAACAATCGTGGTAACGATCTGGAATTTTTGCACGACAATGCTCAAAGCGGAGGATTTGATATTGACCATAATTTCAAGGATAGAAAATACGGCGTGACCTTCAAGTACATGTTTAGCCGAGTGTCTGGTACTGAAGGCGCCATATATGAAACTCAAACAGCATCGGAAAGGTATTTTCAGAGGCCCAATAATAATCACAAAAATGTAGACTCAACTCGGACTTCTTTGGCAGGAAGCGCCGCAACATTGTCCTTCGGAAGGAGAAGTGGTAATTGGAGATGGGCTCTTGGTACCAACTATCGATCACCTGAATTTGAGTTGAATGATCTAGGGTTCCTGGTTCAGACTGACAATGTCAACAATTGGGGCTGGACTCAATACAGGGTCACCAAACCTGTTGGATTGTTTCGGTCACAGCGATACAACTTCTACTATGAACAAAACCTGGATTTTGGAGGAGTCGTAACCGGAAAAGGAGCCGATATGAATGTTAATTTAGAATTCAAGAATTACTGGAGATTTGGTTTAGGCTCTTATATTGGTGGAACATGGGTTTCTAATGCAGATCTAAGAGGTGGCCCATCGATTACCTATCCCGGGGAAATAAATTACTGGTACTGGCTCGGCACAAATGAACAGAAAAAGGTACGTGTATCTTTCAACAACTGGTTTAATTGGGGTAACGAAGATTATTCGAAGGGTTCTGGCTTGAACCTCAACATTACCTTACGACCCACAGATGCACTAAGAGTTTCACTTTCTCCAAATGTCAACTGGAGAAGGAATGACCTTCAGTACATAGACCAGGTTGATTACAATGGAGTCACACAATATTTGTTGGGAAGAGTTGAGCAAACTACCTATAGAATGTCAATGCGGGCGAATTATAACATTACGCCGAATCTTACGCTTGAGTTTTGGGGGCAACCCTTCTTAGCTACAGGCGAATATTCGCAGTTCAAGAAGGTGCATCTTGCAAACTCTGAAAATTACAATGAACGTTTTCGGGTTCTGGAACCGAGCGAAGTAATCTATAATGCTGAAGATGAAGTGTATGAGGTTTTTGAATCAGGTAGTACCACTGCCGATTACCAATTTTCTGACCCTGACTTCAACAATGTTCAGTTCAGATCAAACTTTGTGGTGAGATGGGAATATATCCCCGGATCAACACTATTCGCTGTTTGGTCAAGCAATGGTTCTTTCTTTGATCAATCTGAAAGTAACAGTTTCAGTGATTTGAGATCACATCTTGGAAATCTACAGACCACTAACACCTTTCTGATTAAATATACGTACCGTTTCATACTCTAAAAAATCTGATCTTCGTACTAACTTTAGGACAAATTCTCAAACCAGAACATGTCCAAAATTATAATTATTGGTGCCGGAGGTGTCGGTAGGGTCACTGCATACAAATGTGCCCAAAATCAGGAGGTCTTTACAGAAATTATTCTTGCGTCAAGAACCAAATCAAGATGTGATGCGATTGCAGCTGCCGTTAGAAGTGACCTGAACGTAGATATTCGAACAGATCAGGTGGATGCCGATGAGGTGAGCCAACTTGTGGAATTATTCAGAAGGCATGAACCAATGATGGTTATAAATGTGGCACTTCCCTACCAGGACTTGACAATTATGGACGCATGCCTGGAATGCGGTGTTCATTACCTGGATACCGCAAATTACGAGCCACCCGATGAGGCTAAATTCGAGTATAAATGGCAATGGGAGTATCAGGATAGATTCAAAGAAGCGAACCTAATGGCTCTTCTCGGATGCGGTTTTGATCCAGGTGTTACTGGAGTGTTTACCGCTAGGGCAGCTAAGCATTTCTTTGATGAAATTCACTATTTGGATATTGTTGACTGCAATGCCGGCGATCATGGAAAAGCGTTCGCAACAAATTTTAACCCGGAGATAAATATTAGAGAGGTTACGCAAAAAGGGAAGTATTGGGAAGATGGAAATTGGGTGTACACAGAACCTCATGAAATCTCAAAGATGCTTAACTATCCTGATATCGGGCCTAGAAAATCGTACCTCATTTACCATGAAGAATTGGAGTCGTTGGTTAAAAACTACCCTACAATCAAAAGAGCTAGATTTTGGATGACCTTCGGGGACGAGTATCTAACACATTTAAGAGTGATTCAAAATATTGGAATGGCTGGTATAGATCCGATTAATTACGAAGGGAAAGAAATAGTGCCCCTTCAATTTTTGAAAGCTGTTCTTCCTGATCCAGGGGGACTTGGGGAAAACTACGAAGGTCAGACCTCTATTGGTTGCAGGATAAGAGGACTTAAGGATGGAAAAGAAAAGACCTACTATATCTGGAACAATTGTAGTCATGAAGCAGCGTTTAAAGAGACTGGTGCCCAAGGAGTTTCGTTCACTACTGGAGTCCCTGCGATGACAGGTGCTTTTATGATGCTTACGAAGCAGTGGACAGGGAAAGGAGTGTTTAATGTGGAAGAGTTTGATCCTGATCCTTTTCTTGATAAGTTAGCCATGTCTGGTTTACCTTGGCATGAAGAATCTGACATCGATCTGGAAATGTAGTGGCTAATGAAAATAGATATAAACCAAGTTCCTGAATTTTATAGAACATACCTGCGGTTTTTGGAAGATCAAGAAGTGGTTGAATTCCTTCAGACTAGTGCTAAGGATTTCAACTATCTGCTCAATACTTTTTCCAATGAAAAGGCGACTTATAGGTACGCCGAAGGTAAGTGGAGTGTCAAAGATGTAGTTCAGCATGTGATAGATTCCGAACGAGTCTTCGCTTACAGAGCTATGCGATTTTCAAGGAATGACATGACAGAATTGCCAGGATTTGAACAGGATCACTATGCAGACCATGCTTCCTCTGACAGAAGAGACATCAAGGACCTGATGAGTGAATTTACCTCTACGAGGTACTCAACCATAAGCCTCTTTTCATCACTGACCGATGAACATCTACAACGGACTGGCATTGCAAGTGGTGTTGAATTCACAGTTGAAATTTTGGGTTACATCATTTCTGGTCATTTGCTTCATCATCTCGAAGTGATCCGTGAAAAATACATCTGATATTCCCACGCCATGTTTTGTTTTAGAGGAAGAAAAGCTAATCCGGAATCTAAAACTTATCGATTCTGTGGCGGGAAGGGCAGGTGTGGAAATAATTCTGGCATTCAAAGGGTTTTCTATGTGGAGTGTCCTTCCTTCAATGAAGGACTACCTGGATGGTGCTGCAGCCAGTTCATTGAATGAAGTGCTACTTTGCGAGGAGCACCTAAAAACAAAATCCCATACCTATTGTGTAGCTTATGATCCCCGAGAATTCGACCAGGTTGCTCACAGGTCCTCACATCTAACATTCAATTCTATAAGCCAATACCGTAGGTTCATTGACCAGGTTCCACAGGACACAAGCGTTGGCTTGCGAGTTAATCCCGAGTGGTCAGATGTGGAGACTGATTTGTATAATCCCTCGTCTCCTCAATCTAGGCTTGGAGTTCTTTCGGAAGATTTAAAGCAGCTTCCAGACAAGTTGGATGGACTTCATTTTCACGTTCTCTGTGAATCTAATTCACACGCGCTTGAAAAAGTACTTGATAACCTGGTTCTCAGGTTCGGACACATTCTACCACAAGTTAAATGGGTGAATATGGGTGGCGGACACCTTATCACTAAGAAAGATTATGATGTAGATCACCTGGTTGCAGTTCTCAAGAGGTTTATGGAAAAATATGACGTAAATATCATCCTTGAACCAGGGAGTGCATTCGTCTGGGAAACGGGAAATCTGGAAACAACAATCCTGGACATAGTGGAGAATAGAGGTGTAAAAACAGCCATAATAGATGCATCTTTTACTTGTCACATGCCCGACTGCCTTGAAATGCCGTACCGCCCGAGTATTCAAAATGCCTTCTCCGCTGAGAAAAAAGGCTTGTTCTCTTATCGTCTTGGGGGCGTCAGCTGCTTGGCTGGCGACTATCTTGAAACCTACTGGTTTGAGAAGGAGCTTGAGGAGGGAGACAAGATTGTATTTGAAGATATGATGCATTATACCATGGTGAAAACCACGATGTTCAATGGTGTGAAACACCCTTCGATTGGTGTTCGGAGACTAGATGGAAGCCTGGATATTGTGAAGGAATTCAGATACGAAGACTATACAGCAAGATTATCCTAAAGCGGCTTGCTAAAGCACCAATTCCAGCTCCCAGTTCAGTTTTTTAATTTGGGCTCTAGTTCACCACGCATAAAAAGATTGAATTCCTCACACGACAGGAATCCTTCACCTGCGGAGTAGGGACAAGTTTTATATACTTGATCAAAGGCTCCAGCTGTAATGACAACACCCGAACCGTGACATACTGGACAGAGCATTTTTTCAAGCCCACCACAGTCGTAATTAGAATTCTCCAATTCATCTTCTAACCGCTTAACCTGACCTCTCCTTAGTTTAAGGTACTCGTCTTCTGAAAGCTGCAGATACTTGATCGCACTTTCGTAATAGCGTCCTTTCGTTCCCTTCAATTGGATGTACTTATTTAACCAATTGATACTTTGCTTATATTTTTCAAGATGGTAAGAATTCCTCCCGAAGTAGTACGCCATTTCAGATGGGAGTTTTTTCATATTCTCCAGGACAAAGTGAAATTCTACCTGAGCACTGTCGTATTTTCCAATGTTCATCAAATCCTTTCCATTATCCATCCTTCGTAGAATCTCAGATTCTCTGACTATCTGTGAAGAGGCTGCAAACGTCACCAAGAGAAGGAGTATCGCCAGGAATAACTTCATCTGATCCAAATTCTTTGCAATTTAAGGTTTTAGCTCCGACTAATCTTCTATGTAATTGGAGCTTAACACGATTTAGCAATAAATGATCCAATATATTTGAACAATAATCAAATTCTAGCCCGTTTATACTCAAAGGTGTGTTATGAATAGATTTATAGGGTTTTCAATAGTCTTGCTTGTGATGGTTTCTTTCGGGAGAGCTCAAAATACAAGGAATGTTGAAGCTCCAAAGCCCCCACGACCAACCTATCAGGCTTCCAAAAAGGAAAAAAAAGGAACATTTGCCTTTCTTAAGAAAAAAGAGAAAAAGCAGGGGAAAAATGAAGTCGAAGAGTTCAGAGCCCGACTGAGCAAAGTCTACAAACAAAAAGCTAAGGAGGAGCGGCTAGCTGATAAACCACAATACAAAGATCAGTCTTATTTCGGGCATAAGAGGAAACCCAAAAAACGACCACCAGGAAAACAAAAGTTCTGTAAGGTGTGCAAGATCAAGCACTGAGGCTGAAGAGCCTGTGCGCTTTCAAACGGAGGTCAAAATGGGAAAGGATCGCTTTACGAATTGATATCTTCAGAAAGTCGTTGTTCAAGCCGTCACCCTGAGATGCATACCTTACAATCGGACGCTGAATTTCCTTGATTTGTGAAAGTGTGGTGATCCAAACTCGATACCGAGCCTTCCAGTCTTCATCGTAAGTTTCCATATGTGACCTGCCATCCCAATTGAACTCTAGCTGGTTGTCACTATGATTGAACCGGTAAATAGCAGCTAAAATGTCGTAATTATCGTAGAGGAGCTCTTTTCCTTTCGGGACTTTTCCTTTGAGTTCGATTATAAAATCGTCTTCAAGGCCCATCGGATTATGTTGTTGGTTGTATGAAGCAAATATCTGCTGAGTCCATTCATTTAGCAGAGACTCTTTGGAAAAAGCCTGGACAGACTTTAGAAGGTAATTTTTGTCCTGTTTGAAGTATTTCTCCTCAATGAGCATTTCAGCTGCAAAGATAAGGTTTATACCCTTATTCTCGGACAACGAACAGTCGTCAAACCAACAGACATAAAAAAACCGCTTAGAAATCTCTAAGCGGTTTGAGATTCTTTAATTGATTTTATTGATTCATTGTAAACTTCCAGGTGCCTTCAATACCTGCTGTACGACCAAGCGTTCCCGTGTTGTTGAAGCTAAGCTCCAATGAAGTTTCACCGGCTACAACAGTTATATCAACAGGACCAGCATTGCCGCCGTTAGAGGTGGCTCTTGTGATGATGGTTCCGGAGGAATTAGCAAATGTCCAGGTCCCCGCAGCGTCCCAAACATCTTCAAATCCGGCTGGCACACCACTTGTAGAGTAGTCTCCGCCGCTGGTTGTAGCGTTGGTTATCGTCAATGTGAAGTTGGCCCAATCGCCGTCCGTACTTGGTGAACCTTGGTAGAGAACCTGATTTGCAGTTGTAGTCCATGTACCACTTAGCAAAGCAGCCTGAGTTTCAAGTGGATCTTCTGGGTCAGTTCCCCCACTATCAGTTGTACAACTTATGAAAATAACTAAGGAAACAAAAACTAAGGCAGCTAGTAAGTTTGATAATTTTTTCATAGTTAAAGAAGAAAAGTGTCGATTTAAGTTTAAGACATGTAAATGTAGAAAAATTTTTGAGTTTCTAGCTAGCTAACGAAAATAAAGTATCAATATTATAAGGGATTTTTGTCTTTTAGCGAGATAACCGTTTTTGCCTGGTCAATTTCACGTTTTTGGTTGCTTGCGACCAGCAACGGTACATTTTCATCCCTCTGTATTAGCTCTTTTCTCCACCATTCAAAGCCGTTATCATCAAGATTTGATGTTGGTTCATCCATGAAAATGACTTCATTTTCGAAGTAAAAAGCTGAACATAACTGAACACGCTGCTTCATGCCCGTCGAAAATTCTAAAATCCGTTTGTTCAAAGGTAGCTGAGACCGATCCGAAATTTCCTCATTGGGAAGTACTTGGGTTCTAAAATTGGAGTGAAATTTTAGGAATTCTCCAAAGGTCATTTCTTCGGGAAATTCAATGTATGGGCTGGAGAAGCTTATTGACTTAAACTCATCCGGATCAGGACTTTTCCCATCATGATAAAGTTTGCCTTTCGAAGGTGACAGGTATCCTGCCAATATCTGCAACAAGGTAGACTTCCCTGATCCATTGGGACCAGTTATTGCTAAAAAATCCCCCGCAACTACTTCAACATCTAAATTCCTGAATATCCAGTTTTTTCCAAACTTCTTTCCAAGGTTCTCGCCTTTTATATTCATCGGTTGGATTATTGAATAGGTGATTGATTGGGGTTGCAGTTGATCGCAAAGCTACTCTTTATGCTTCTACTTTCAGTGGGACAGGGAAATAAGCAGCCGGCGGTTACCCAACTTGTTAACTAATTAACTAACTAACCATTTACTTACTGACTAACCAATCAACTAATCACTAATTAACCAACCAACCATTAAAAAACTCCCTTAGGTGCACACAGGTAATATTTTTTCACAATTTGACTTAGGGCCTTAATGTTGGGTAAATCAGTTGCTTCTGCTACATCCACAATGTCACCGTTCTTTTTCAAGATATCAATCGTGCCTCCTGTGGCAATGTAGGCAGAGTTGCTTACCGCTCCTTTTTTAACAAAATAGTGTGATTGATCAGCATCAATTTTGAATTGGTCAACAACCTTTTCGCGGAGCATTTTGATTAAATCACTATCAATTTCGTCATTGTGGAATTCTATTTTGAACAGCCGTCTTCGAAGCAGCATTTCGCTTAAGCCTCTCAGCACAGTGTCGCTATGATTTTGCCAGAATTTGAGAGAACCCCAAATGTCTCCATCGTCGAGCAATGTGTAGATCTCTATGATGTCTTCATCCTCCTCAAAATCCCTGGTTGTGATGTTTCGCTCAAGAAAAATGGCTAAGGCAGGTGTAGTCTGTACCGAGACGCCCATTTGCGTCAGTTCTTTGGCTCTTTTAACCACCTCAATCAGCATTACCTCAGCTGACACTGCCACTTTGTGAAGATACACTTGCCAATACATCAGCCGACGCGCATTGAGAAAGTTCTCTATACTGTAGATACCTTTTTCTTCAACGACTAGCTTATCATGGTGAAGTTCCAACATTTTGATGATCCGTTCAGATCCGATCATTCCTTCGTGCACACCGGTGAAATAGCTGTCTCGCTTCAAATAGTCAAGGCGATCCAGATCTAACTGACTTGAGACCAGTTGGTGAAAAAAAGGACGATCGTACCTTCCTTGAAAAATCTCGATTGCGAGATCAAGTTGGCCATTGAACTCTTGATTTAAACGCTGCATCATCCATAGGCTTAGTTGTTCATGGGTCACTTCATTGAACAGGGAAAATTCCAGCGTGTGAGAGAATGGACCATGTCCAACATCATGTAACAAAATAGCAATCAATGCCGCGTTGTGTTCACCTTTTGAAATTTCATGACCCTTACTTTTAAGTCCTTGAAGAGCTTTGTCCATCAAGTGCATGGCCCCAATGGCATGATGGAATCGAGTATGTAGTGCTCCAGGATACACGTAATCCGTAAGCCCAAGCTGTTTGATCCTCCTTAATCGCTGAAAATATGAATGTTCAATAATGTCAAATATGAGCTCGTTTGGAATATTGATGAACCCATAAACCGGATCATTAAGGATTTTCTTTTTGTTCAAGTGGATTTAGGGTTTGATCTTTGAATAGAAATCTGGAAACGAATAATGCAGAAATATAAGATTTTGTGGGCGGATGATGAAATTGAGCTACTCAAACCCCATATACTTTTTTTAGAGCAAAAGGGCTATGATTTGACACCTGTCAATAGTGGATCTGACGCACTCGAAGAGATTGATCATGATCAGTTCGATTTGGTGTTTTTGGATGAAAACATGCCTGGAATGACAGGGCTTGAAACGCTGAACTACATAAAGTCCACTCACCCGGGCCTTCCTGTTGTAATGATCACCAAAAACGAGGCGGAAGAAATAATGGAAGAGGCGATTGGAGCTAAGATTGCTGATTATCTGATAAAACCACTTAATCCTAACCAAATCCTGCTGTCGGTTAAAAAGATACTTGACAACAAACGGATCATTTCGGAGAAGACCAACCTCGGCTACCAAAAAGAATTTCAAAAACTTTCAATGCATGTAATGGACGCTCAGGATTACCACGATTGGAAGGAGATCTATCGTAAGTTGGTTTACTGGGAGTTGCAAATCGACGAGACCGAAGATCGAAGTATGGTTGAGGTCTTGAATACTCAAAAGTCTGAGGCAGAAGGTGCATTTTCGGAATTCATAATGTCGAACTACCAGGATTGGATTGCAAACCCTGAAGCTACAAGACCCGTGATGTCTCACAATCTACTGAGGAAAAAGGTCTTTCCGGAATTGGGCGAAGAGCCGATTTTTCTGATTGTTATAGATAACTTGAGATATGACCAATGGAAGATCATAGAACCGGAGATCTCTGAGTTATTCACGCTCGAGTCGGAGGAGTTTTACTACTCCATTCTTCCAACAACCACCGCTTATGCACGGAATGCACTCTTCGGCGGAATGTTGCCGCTAGAAATATCTCAACGCTATCCTGATCTTTGGGTTGGTGAGGACTCTGATGAAGGTAAGAACAATTGTGAAAGTGATCTTTTGGAGGCGAACCTTGCAAGGAACGGACATAATGCCAAGTTCAGTTACAATAAAATATTAAAGGCCGAGCAGGGTAAACAGTTAAGCGAATCGATTTCAAACCTTTTGGGTAACTCCCTGAATGCCATCGTTTACAATTTTGTTGATATGCTTTCGCACGCACGGACGGACATGCAGATGATAAGGGAACTTGCACCGGATGAGTCTGCGTACCGATCACTGACTAAGTCGTGGTTTACGCACTCCACTTTCTACGATACATTAAAAGCACTTTCAGCCCTTAAGGTGAAAGTGATGATAACCACAGATCATGGTACCATTCGAGTAAACAGACCACAAAAAATTGTTGGGGACAAAAGCACTAACACGAACCTTAGATACAAAGTGGGTAGAAATCTGAATTTTGATGAAACCAGTGTTTATTTCACACGGGACCCTGGCAAAATAGGACTACCTAAGACAAATCTCAGTTCAACCTTTGCTTTTGCAAAGGAAGATCATTTCTTCGCCTATCCGAATAATTACAATCACTATGTTAGGTTCTACAAAGACACCTTTCAGCATGGTGGAATTTCAATGGAAGAGGTGATCATTCCATTTGTATGTTTATCTAGCAAGTAATGGAAGTAACATATACTGAACCTGAGCTTGAGAAGCTATCTGGGCAATTGTTGGACAACTTCGTCGAAGAAAAGATTTGGCTCTTTATGGGTGAGATGGGAGTCGGAAAAACCACACTTATTAAATCCATCTGCTCTTGTCTAGGCGTTATTGATGAGATGACTTCACCAACTTTCTCAATTGTAAACGAATACGTAACAGAAGCCCACGAAGAGCTTTATCATTTTGACTTTTACCGTATGGAAGATCAGAATGAAGCGATTAACATCGGAATCGAGGATTACTTTTTTTCAGGCCATCGATGTTTCATTGAGTGGCCGGAGGTAATCACTGACTTTTTACCTGATAAATACCTGGAAATAAGCATTAAATTAGTAGACGTTAACACAAGGCACCTAACCGCAGCATTTAATGAACGAAACCTCTAAAAGCGGATTTGCGAAGCTAGCGCAGGAGCAAGGTCTGTACACGCAAGAGGCACCTGCAAAAGTGAAAAAGGACCGTCAATCATTGAAGATTGGTGTACCTAAGGAGGTTGCACTACAGGAGAGAAGGGTCCCGCTCAAGCCTGCTTCTGTAGAAGTTCTGGTTCAAAACGGACATGAGGTGATCATTGAGAGTGGGGCTGGTAAATCTGCAAACTTCGATGATCAGGAATACAGTGAGGTGGGGGCGATTGTTTCATACAACTCCAAGGAAGTTTTTGAATCACAAATTGTGCTAAAAGTGGAACCTCCAACCATTGAGGAGATTGACTTGATGAAATCAGGAAGCGTGCTGATTTCTGCCTTTCAATCTGGTAAGCAGACTGCGGAATATCTGGAGGCTGTCAACAAGAAAAAGTTAATTGCAATCGGATACGAGTTTATCGAGGACAAAGTCGGGGGATTACCGCTGGTGAGAGCAATGAGCGAGATCGCTGGTAGCACAGTAATGCTGATTGCGGCAGAGTATTTGAGTAGTGATAAAGGGAAAGGTACGATCATAGGAGGAATTACA
Source organism: Cyclobacteriaceae bacterium (assembly GCA_028285685.1). GTDB lineage: Bacteria > Bacteroidota > Bacteroidia > Cytophagales > Cyclobacteriaceae > Ekhidna. The sequence continues at coordinate 74,201 of JANQOR010000039.1, forward strand.
GGAGTACCACCGACGCGTGTTGTGATCTTAGGGGCTGGGACTGTAGCAGAATTCGCAGCAAGAGCGGCACTCGGTCTTGGTGCTGAGATAAGGGTATTTGATGATCACATTTATAAGCTTCGACGACTAAAACACGCTTTAGGGACTGAAGTTTTCACCTCTACGTTTGATTCAACCGTATTACAAAGAGAGGTTAAACATGCTGATGTGCTGATAGGGGCGATCAGAATGGAAAAAGGGAATAACAAGTTGCTGGTTACCGATGAAATGGTCTCTTCAATGCGAGATGGCTCAGTGATCATTGACGTAAGTATTGATCAGGGCGGGAGTATAGAGACATCGGAAATAACCACCCACGAGAGTCCAACCTTTGAAAAATACGACGTAATTCACTACTGCGTTCCAAACATTGCATCGAGAGTTGCGAAGACGGCTTCACTGGCGATCTCCAACATCTTTACCCCGATTTTACTGGAAGCCGGCGAAGAGGGAGGCATGGATGAAATGATTTATAATCAACCACGCATTATGAAAGGTGTTTACTCTTTCAAAGGGAGTCTAACAAGGCTTGAGCTAGCCAAGAGATTCAATATGGGATTCAAGGACATTAGTCTTTTTATGGCTGCCAGAATTTAAGATCTTAGCTTTAAGAAAAGATCACTCTAATAAATAAACACAGCCATTGGAAGCACGAATCGATAGTTTCAGGACATGGGTACAAGGAGAAGAGGCCGAAAAGCTCAAATCATCCACTGAACACTTGATAAAAGCCTCAGGATTTACCATCTTGAATTTCATGGAGCATCACTTTGAGCCGCAGGGTTACACAGCTATCTGGTTACTTGCAGAAAGCCATTGTGCGCTCCACACATTTCCTGAGCAGGGGCGGAGTTACCTGGAGTTATCCAGTTGTAATCTTGAAATGTATGAGTCATTCATGAGGTTGATAGACCGTTATTTTGAAATTATTGAGTAAGAAGTATTATGTCGTTTAAGAGAAGACTATTTGAGACACTCGAAAAAGGGCAGGGTGATGACACCTTGAGTAGGCGCTTTGACATTTTCATCATGACGATGATCTTGTTGAACGTGGCGGCAGTAATTCTAGAAACGGTCGATTCTATCCACGACGGATACCCTGAGGTTTTCAATTACTTCGAGTACCTCTCTGTATTTGTCTTCACCTTAGAATACATTGGTAGAGTTTGGACCTGCACGTACATAGAGAAATACAGACACCCATTTTGGGGGAGGATCAGGTTTATTCTCTCTTTCATGGCCATAGTGGATCTTTTGGCGATCATGCCTTTTTATCTGCCGCTACTCTTCTCCATTGACGGACGTGTTTTGAGAATCTTGCGACTGTTTCGAATTGTCAGAATTTTCAAAATGGGCAGATATTCTACGGCATTTAACATGATTGTTAGGGTAGTTACCAAGCGAAGAGAAGAGTTGTTAGTCACTCTTACAATCGTTTTTGTGATGTTAATCCTGGCATCCAGTCTTATGTACTACGTGGAAAACGAGGCTCAACCAGAAGTTTTTAGGAATATACCCGAGACGATGTGGTGGGGGGTAGCGACACTAACGACGGTGGGATATGGGGACGTTTACCCGATCACAGGGCTGGGAAAACTATTAGGTGCGTTCATTGCCATACTAGGCGTCGGTATTTTTGCTCTACCGGCAGGTATTATTGCATCGGGCTTTGAGTTTGAGATAAGTCAGAGAATCAGGGAAAAAGAGCGCAAGGAAATTGAGGAAAGGGAGAAAAATTGAAGCATTTTGAATGGTTCATAAAAGGTTTTGGATTACTACTGACCTTCCTATGGACTGGGAAGATCTACAGTTATTTTTTTGAAATTTCCCAGGCAGATTTTGTGGGCCTCTTGCTCGTGATGATCATTTCCCTGCTGATTTTTCATCAGGTGAAAAGCCACCTTTTTGTTAAAAAATCACTATTACTGGTAGTCCTCGTCTTACCACTGCCAATGTTGCTCCACCCGATTATCTCAACACTCCTGACAATCACAGATCTTAGCTGGATCAACATCTATTTGTTTGGGATCATTCTTGTTGGCGCTGTTGTGCTGGTTTCCACAAGCTCTGCATCGTTGATCACCTTCTCGCTAGTTGTTGCATTCTTTCTTCCGTATGACTTTGAAAAAGAACAGCTTCAGTTTTATGATAGGGTTGAAAGCTCCGTGGAAACCAGGAAAGGGAGTGCTCAGCTTGTGAAGTGGAAAGATGATTTGTGGGTCTACTATAATCGTCAACTCCAATTTTCAACGATTGATCGCCATATGTACCAAGAAGCATACATACAGCCTGTTATGCAATTTATTAGGCAAGAAGATAGAGTACTGATAATTGGCGGTGATAGTGGGGTAGTGGAGGACGAGCTTTCCAAATTTGAGGAAGACTTCAATATTGACGTTTTAGTTCTTGACAAAGATTACCATGATTTTGTCAGAAATAGCTACAAATTACCACTCCAGGAAATTAAGAATAAAAGATTGATTGCGAGGACGAATTTCTTTGAGTACCTGTGGGAAAATAGCGACACCTATAACTTAATCATCATAGATCTTCCTGACCCTGTGAATGTCGATTATAAGCAGTATTACATGCCTGAGTTCTATGAGCTTTGCAATCAGTCACTGACAGATCAAGGCCTCCTGGTCACGCAGTCAGGAGATCACTATCAGAACTCAGGCAGTTCTAACAGCATTTGGAAGTCAGTGCAAGAAGCCGGCTTTGACATTTTGCCTTACCATGCTCAAATTCCGACTCTTGGACAGTGGAGTTGGATCATCGGCTCCAAACAAATTTCTCGTAGGGAGATGATAGAGACTTTGAAAAATATCGATGTTAAGACACCAACACGTTGGTGGAATCAGGGGGCAATGGACATGATGCTAGCCTTTGGTAAGCTGACCTATTTTGGCGAAAAGTCAACGAGGACCTCAAATTTTTGGCGAGAATAAACCGATGAATTCCTTCTGGCTATTTGGAAAGAAACTCGACATTTTGGCACTATATCTTCCAGTATGGTTCTGCTGGTGCATTGCTTTTCTATTACCCGAGAGAGCATTGCATTCTGAGCTGCCTCTCTGGGTTTGGGTTTGCGTTGTTGTGGGTATTGATGTAAGCCACGTATGGAGTTCGATCTATCGAACATACCTGGACAGGGAGGAATTCAGTCTCCACCGACGATTGCTTGTTGTTGCTCCAATTCTGAGTTTCGTCCTTTCTTATGGCTTAGCAGTGATATCGATGGATCTTTTTTGGAGGTGTCTCGCTTATGTGGCTGTTTATCATTTTGTAAAGCAGCAATTCGGATTTATGCGCATTTACAAGGCCAGATCAAGAGACTTCAGGAGCAAAAGACTGAAAGATAACTTCGTGATCTACCTTTCAATGTTGTATCCGATTTTTTACTGGCACCTCAGTGCAGATCGTGAATTTGCATGGTTTGTACAGGGAGATTTTATTACAATTCCAGTTAGTTCGTCTTTTGTCGATCTTACCTTGAGCGTCGGCAATGTGCTTTACATTTCAATTCTTGGGATTTGGCTGTTGGAGGAGATCTGGTTTACGAGACGGTCGGGCATGGCATTGCCGATCGGCAAGATTCTATGGGTTGGTACTACGGCAGGAAACTGGTTTTTAGGGATTGTCTATTTCAATTCGGATATTGTTTTCACGGTCACGAATGTTGTCGCCCATGGCGTACCATATCTTGCATTGATCATCTTCTACAAGACCAAAAAAGAACAGATTAAGTCAGAGAGTTCTCAGCAATCATACTGGAAATGGTCATTTATTGTCGTTGCGTCTGTGCTTTTCCTGGCGTTTGCGGAAGAATACTTGTGGGATTTAATGGTGTACCGCGAGAATGAAGAACTTTTTTCTACGATTTTGCCATATAACACTGAGGCACCGTCGATGTACATCCAACTGCTCTTTGTTGGAGCTCTGGCAGTGCCTCAGGTAACACACTACATACTTGATGGATTTATTTGGAAGAAAAGTGAAAAGAATCCGTACGTTAAAAAGATACTGCTGAAATGAAAAGAAGGGAATTTGTTAAAAGTACCGCGGCTGCAGTGTCTCTTCCCTTCTGGTTGCAAGGATGCCGCTTTCTCGATGCGGGACAATATCCTGTTTACTTTCGGTCCGATTACGAAACGGGCCACTTGATGCTCCAGGGTCAGCAGTGGGAAAAGGAAGAAGCAGGAGCTGTGGAGACAATAATTGTTGGAGGAGGGATGGCCGGAATGGCAGCAGCAGTGGGACTTGGACCAGCAGACTTCAAGTTATTTGAACTTTCAGGAAGACTAGGTGGAACTTCGGCATGTGAACAGTATCAAGGTTTACAGTTTAGTCAAGGTGCTCACTATGAGCTGGCATATCCGGAATACTATGGGGAGGAAGTGTTGTCACTTTTTGAAAAGTTGAAGATCATCAGATACGAGCCCTGGAAAAAAATGTGGTCCTTCGAGGATCAGCAGCACATTATACCTTTTCAGAGGAGGCAGCAGTGTTTTGAAAATGGAATGCTACGACCTGATGTTATTCCTGAGGGAAGTCAAAAAGAGCGTTTCTACCAACATTTGAACAGATACCTTGGTGAAATGCACCTGCCAACCAGGCTCATTCCCGAGAAAAATCGACACCTGAACGACTTAACCTTCTTTGATTTTCTTACAGAGCATTCTGAAGTTGACCCACAATTTCAAAGGCAGCTTGATTACCATATGATGGATGACTGGGGCGGACCATCAAACCAGGTTTCTGCACTAGCTGGCATTCATTACTTTATGTGCCGGCCATACCTTACAAAGTCTGTTGACCTGTTTTCACCTCCGAATGGTAACTTCTACTTTCTCGACAAGATGAAATCTGTAGTGACAGACGAAAAACTTATCACAAATCACCTGGTAAGTAAGATAGAAAAGAATAAGGACGAATTTCTGGTGGAGGTACTTGACGTCTCAAGGAAAAAAAAGAAGAGTTTCAAGTGCGAAAAAGTGATATACGCAGGACAAAAGCACGCCTTGAAGTATGTGTATCGGCAAGAGGCACATCTTTTCAATCAAGTGCAAGCTCCCTGGATGATATTAAATTTTGTTTGCGAAGCTGAAGAGGGGAAGTATGGCTTTTGGCAAAATGAATTCTTGGGTGAGAATCGATCGTTCCTGGGTTTTATTGATAGCAGTGTCCAGGATAGAAGAGCTCAAAAGAGCAAAAGAGTGCTGACAGCCTATTATTGCCTTGAACCAAAAGACCGTGAATATCTTGCCACTATAGAAGCATCCAGTAAGAAAATCGCAGCGGAAACGCTGGATTATATCACTGAGATGTTAGATGAAAAAATAGAAGTGGAAGCCTGCTTTGTCAATGTCATGGGGCATGCAATGAGCATTCCTGTTCCCGGTTTCCTTTTCAATGACGCAAATGAGAAAGGTACTGATCTGATTTACGCAGGAGTGGATAATGGTCGACTTCCTCTCCTATTCGAAGCTGTTGATTCTGGGTTGATGGCTGCATCCGTTTTGTCGAGCTAATAAATGTCCCATCGACCACTGAGATAATATTTATAAAGTACTGGATCGTGAAGTTTGTTAATTGCAACTTCATTAAAGCTTCTTTCAAAGACCCTTTTTCCCGTCGAAGATATCAGCGTCAAGGCATCGTTGGTCAGCCATCTTGTTTCCAGAGATCCCAAGTCCACCTGGCGAAGATGTTCTTTAAGTTCCATTTGATGGTTCTTAGATCCAATGACCCAACCCCACTCACCTAAGCTTGGCACTTGATTGTGCAATAGGAGTGTTTTGAACCTGGCGGCTTGCATGGTCTTGTCAATGCAGGAGTAGGCTCTTTCGGCATAATAAGGGCTGCCAGCTTGTGTTACCATCATCCCATTTTTTGCCAATGCACGATTGCATAGCCAATAGAATTCCCTAGTATATAACCTGCCTAAATCAACCGTTCTTGGGTCTGGGAAATCAGCGATTAGAACATCAAAGGAGTTTTCAATGTCCTCCAGGTACGTGAATCCGTCCTGGTTGATTACTTCGACCGTGGGATGATTAAGTGAATTGTTGTTTATCCCCAAAAGGATCCTGTGATTTTGAGCTAGCCTTGTTACAGCCGGATCAAGATCAACAAGAACAATCTGTTCAATATCAGGATATTTTAAGAGCTCCCGAACGGCTGCCCCATCTCCTCCACCAAGCACAAGCACTTTTTTAGCATTCCCATGCAATTGAACCACGGGATGTACCAAGGGTTCATGATACAACTCTTCATCCGTGGTACTCAACTGTTGATGTCCGTTCAGAAACAGCCCATAATGGCCATCGTTGTAAGTGATTACAATTTTTTGGTAGCGTGATTGCTCGCTAAATATGACCTGATCCTTATACCTGATTTGATCACCCCATTTGACAATTTTGTCAGAGAAAATTCCCGTTGAAACCAGAACTGCGATCGTTAATGATGCATATACGATCAGCCGCTTTTTTTGGGCCAGGCTAATCTCGCGCCAAATAACAAGTATAAAGATCGTGGCTACTAAAAAGTTAACAGAACCAAGAACCAATGGAGTGTAAGTCAAACCAAGAATCGGAAGACCTACAAAGGCAAAGAAAGCCCCGCCGGCGAGGCTTCCGTAATAGTCATTTTCTAGTGCGGAAGAGATATTCACTTTGAGGCTTTGAAATTTCTCGTTTAGTCGCACGACTAACGGAATTTCCATTCCAATGAACAATCCGACCAGTATACTTAAGAAATAGATGATAAATGTTGGATCACTGTAGAAAGCAAAAACGGTATAAACAATAACAGTGACATTTGAAGCTATGCAAGATAAGCCAAACTCAATCCAAATAAATTTTTCCAAGAGATTCTCCTCAATCGTTTTACTCAATCGACTGCCAATTCCCATGGAGAAGAGCATAATTGATACAATCATTGTCCATTGAAAAACAGAGTCACCAAGGAAGTAGGTAGCTAGGGTGGAAAGCGTATATTCAGAGACAATCCCTGCAAGGCCAGTTGCGAAGAGGGCAGCTTTGAGAAGGACCGAAGTTCGATTCATACCACCTCAGGGCTGAATCAGAGCGCCCAAACGATCAGCATTGAGCCACCAACGTAGGCAAATGCCTCAACCAGTGCGGCTCCTGTGTTGGGTTTTTCCTGGTTCACCAACTCATCTGTAAGATTTCTTCCTGGAAGAAGAATTTTGTCAGCCAAAAGTCTGGCTACCGGTAAGAACACAAGGCCAATACCCACATCGACCGCCACATCTTCCAATGTAATGTACCAACTTTCAAAATCGTGCATAAGAGCAAAACGGATCAAATTGGCAATGGCAATAATGGCTCCTGAATAACCTACGGCAACTGCTATATTGTTTTTCTCGATGTGCTCATGAATATCGAATGGGGTGATAAGGTTGTAAACTATGGTGGTCACAAAGAGGATGCCCTGGCCCAAGAGCCAGTATAGAACGGCGGTTACAATAGGGCCACCTGTCCCAAAACCTTCTCCGTGGATGGCCCCCAAAACGATGAGCCCTGTGGCAATGGCATTTGCTCCTTCTACAATCCCGGACCCAGCATTTTGATCCTCTAGAATTTCCTTTTTTAGATCAAATTTTGAAAGGATTAGCTTGTCATTAATGATGATCGATAAGTTTAGGAGCAGTATCGATAATGCGCCGTAAATGGCGATATTGATCAGATCTTCAATAAGTCCATTGGACTCGCCCATGACGGCACTCCCAATTGCGAGTAGAAGGCCGACAAAATAGCCCACATGCGCAAAAGAGAAGGCAAGGTTGTCTTTTTCGACCAATTCATATCCGACTTTAACCTTCGGATGAAAAAGTTGATAAACTACCTTACCAATGATGAAGAGAACAAAACTTGCAAGTATGTAAAGCAGTGTGGTTAATGCACCATCTAAGATACCGATCATATGCTTTTAGTGTTTAGGTCAAGTTATTTTACTTTCCGGATCTACCCCCTCGAGAACGACTGCTTCGACTTCTTCCGCTCGATCGCGATGTTCGGCTCGCGACTCGGTTTTTAAAGGAGTTGCTTCGAGATGATGTCCATGAGGAATTTGGGTTATTGGTTCTGCTATAGCCACTTCCGGTTCCATAGTACCTGCCGGCCGATCCACCAGGTCCGTAGTAAGTTCTTCCGGTCCCTCGGTAGTTTCCTCTCCAATCATCGTAATAAGATCGATGGACTGGAAACATAGCCATTCTAAACATACTACTCATGAATGCGTACTGTCCATAAAATGCCCAGAAACTCGTGCCACCGCGATCTTCCCATCGCCCATATTTCGGATTACCCACATAATTGTTGTATCCCGGAGGAGCAACATCTTTGGTAAGCCTTCCAGTCGAATCTCTCGCTACAATTTCCATCCCCATGTTGTCAATATTGTTCGTGAACTCCCTTTCGCTCACCTCCATCCACTCTGTCAGAACTTCAGATGCATCACCATCTATATCTCGAATTATCTGGTATTTGTGGTAATAACTTCTCGAAAAATTACCTTTCTGATCCATATCATATAGGATGATGGAAAAGATCTGGTCGTTCGGAAGATCTCTAACGATCTCATCGACTGGACTCTTTCTGAATTCCGAACCCCCACAGGAGGTAAGGATCAATAGGAAAATTGCTAGAAATGGAGAGTGTGAGTTTTTGAAGGTCATGTTCTCAAAATTAATGTTATTGTCCCGGAATGATTTCTGAAATCTGATGTTCTTTTAAAACCAAACCTGCAGAAGCATCAACGTTATGTTCATCCCATTGTGTGATGCAAACAATCTTATCTTCTGCTTCATTGTAATATTCCCAAGTCAACAGTTCTTCCCAATCCTCTGTTTCCTTGGAACAGTCCCTGAAGTAACCTGCAGCATCATTTTCCAGGAAATACTGCTCCTTCAGGTAATGAATCTGCTTAGGCGGCTTCTTATTTTTAACAATTTCTTCATGCAGATCCTCATCAATGGTTCTCATCTTTATCGCCTTGACCATGCTGAGATTCATGTCACCATCATCTTCCACACTTAAAAAGGCTACCTCGTCACCGCTGTTTACTTTGAATTCCTTGGAGAAATTATTGTTCCCCCAGTCATATTCGTATGTTTCTTCAACAACCCACGATTTCATATCATAATCAAATACAAAACCTGTATCCAGGTCGTTGAGACTCAGGTTGGTCACATCGTACTTTGGTTCCTCTTTTTTCTTGAATAGATTAAACATATATCAGAAGATTTTTTTTAGAAGATACGATATTCCAAAGATTACCAGTAGGATGAACCCTACCTTGAATAGGAATGAGAAAATGAAACCGAACAAAAAGACCGCAATCAAAATGACTATAGCGGCCTTGAGTGTATATTCAGTGATCATTATTTATCCATTCCCAGTTTTGCCTTCATTGCAGCCAGGTCATCAGAAGCTTTGGTAGCTCCTTCATCACCAAGAGCACTGTCTATTTCGTCATCCAATGACTTGTCTTCACCAGCTACATCACCATATGCTTCAGCTAACGCTTCTTGTTGAGCCACTTTGTCCTTCATTCTCTCGAGCATAGAAACGGTGCTACTGGAATCAATTTGAGCCATTTGCTTGTTCACTTTCGCAGTGGCCTCACTAACCTTTACACGTGCTTTTAACGTTCTCAGTTCGTTCTCAAATGAGCTGATGTCAGATCTGAGCTTCTTGATTTTGCTATCAAGCTGAGCAACATTGTTGTCAAATCGCTGCATATCTTCTTTTGCCTTATTCATGTCCTGAACAAAATTCTCCTTTTTGGCTAAAGCCTCACTGGCAAGCCTGTCTGCTTCAGCAGCCTCTAACTCACCTGCCTGAGCCTTCTTCAATAATTGAAGCGCCTTGTTCTCATAATCATCAGCCTTAGATTTATGTGCTTTGACATCATTTTTTGACCGGATTGCCATGGCTTTAACTTCAGCCAATGCCTTTAAACTAGCTTCCAGATCTTTTTTAAGATCCCGGATTCCTTGCTCCGTCATTTTGATAGGATCCTCCATTTTATCTATTGCTGAGTTTGCTTCAGCTTGTCCTACCTTGAACAGTCTTTTAAATATTCCCATTGTCCTATTAGTTTAATTATTATTTACTTAATTCAATTATTTCATCTGCATACTCACTTAGCAAAAGAGCAAGCGAGTTCAATGTTGCTTCAATTTCATTCAAATCGAGGTTTTCACACTCATGTGTATTGCGAAAGAAAACCTTTGTTCCGGTGTCATCCAAAGCAAAGGCGCCATGAATGATGTCCCTGTTCTTTGTAAGTAATTTCTTGTAGACCTCTTCAGAAGGATTCTTAATGTCAAAAATGAACTGTTCAACGATCAGCATTGGATCTGCTACGATAAGAACGACATTCTTCATGCCTTCATCTTCTTTATCGACAACAAAAACGCCATCGGATTCGTCTTCTTGAACAATCGTGAAATCTAATTCCAAGAGGTATTCCCTTACTTTTTCAAAATATGAGTTCATTGGTTGTGTTTTTTGTGACTAACATCGAAATTACTTTGTTCGACTCTTTTTACAAATTTATGTACTTTTACGCAAAGTTCTGCTAAAAGTTTTGGCATGGCTAAAAAAAATAGAAATAATCTTTCTTATATAGGAGAAAATATCAAGAAGATCAGACAGGCAAAAAAGCTTAGTCAGGCCGATTTTTCACAGCTATTTAATCTTGCAAGAGCTAGTGTCGGGGCTTATGAAGAAGGACGATCTGAACCTAAAATCGAAACTTTGATCTCCATCGCCAATTATTTTAGCATGTCAATTGATGCCTTGTTGACCAGGAAACTGACAATTGCTGAGATCTATAAATTCAACCGTCTGAACGAAAAACTCGACGAGGTTCACCGATCCAAAGGGGAGCCAGTCAAAAAGAGCCCGACTGTCAAACTGATCCGTATCAATCAGTACTTGAACTACATTGTACAGAGATCCAATAGGGATTTTTTTGAAGAGATGGAAGAGGTTGGTCTTCCTGCAACCTTCTCAACAGCAGACATGGCTATTGAAATGAATGGGGGCGAAATGAAAAGAGAAAACCATGGAATTCATCATGGCGACATCCTGATAGCGAAAGAGCTAGCAATTGCTGGATTGAACAAGGAACTTGGAGAGGTGCTGACTATTGTGACTGAAAGTGAAATATTTACGCGCAGGCTTCATGAGGTAGAAGGTGCCGCATATGTGCTTACAGCCGATGATCCTGGATATCCAGAGCGAAGACTGGATCGTGACGAAATAGCTGAGTGCTGGAAAGTAATCGGAGTTGTTACCGATCATATTCCAAGACCAATGCAAACGGAAGAACGGCTCCTGCGAATTGAAGAAGAACTTAGAAAGTTGCGAAAGTAATTCCACTAGAGGCTTGCCAAGCTCTCTTCAAGCGTCTTGATCTTTGCCTCTGCATCTGCAAGCTTTTTTCGTTCGTTAGCCACAACATGCTCTGGTGCACCATTTACAAAACGTTCATTGGCCAATTTTTTATTGACTGACTGCAAAAAGCCCTTGGCATAGTTTAATTCCTCCTCTAGCTTCTTTTTCTCTGACTCAATGTCCACATTTTCTGTGGCTGGGATAAAGAACTCATCTGCGCCAATCACAAAGCTGAAAGAGTTATCCGGCTTATCCTCAGATTCTTTATAAGTAATGTTAGCAAGCTTTTCTAGAGAGTTGGCAATGTCCTTGATTGGAGAAGCTGTAGCCAATTCGAGTTTTTCCTTTGGCGAAATCCCTTTTGAGTTTCTGACATTTCTTATTCCTGAGGTAATCTCGAACATGAGATCCGCCTCTTTGAGAATATTCTCTTCAAATTCGGCCGCCTTGGGCCATGAGGAAATCACAAGTGCCTCGGAAGAGTCGCGTTTTGCAAATTGTTGCCAAAGTTCTTCGGTGATGAAGGGCATAAACGGATGTAGAACCTTCAACACCTGTTCAAACAATTCAACGGTTTGTTCTTTGGTAGCCTGATCAATGGGTTTTTGATAAGGCGGCTTTATCCACTCCAAATACCAACTACAGAAATCATTCCAGACCAGTTTGTACACGGTCATCAGTGCGTCCGACATCCTGAACTTTGAGAAATGATCTTCCAACTCCTTGAGAGCCTTGTTCAACCTGTTTTGGAACCAGGTTACTGCCTGCTTGTTAGTCTCCGATTGGTTGTCTGAGGAAACCTCCCATCCGTTCACCAATCGAAAGGCATTCCAGATTTTGTTAGCGAAATTCCGACCTTGTTCGCATAGTTTTTCATCAAAAAGAAGGTCATTACCTGCAGGGGAGCTGAACAGCATTCCAGTTCGGATACCATCTGCACCGTATTGGGCGATCAATTCAAGTGGATCTGGCGAATTACCTAGCGACTTAGACATCTTTCTACGAAGCTTATCGCGGACAATGCCAGTTAAGTACACGTTCTGAAACGGTTTTTCATCCAGATACTCATATCCAGCAATGATCATCCGAGCTACCCAAAAGAATAGTATTTCGGGCGCTGTTACCAAGGTATCTGTCGGATAAAAAAAATCAAGTTCCGGATTCTTACTTTTGTCGATTTTACCATTCTCGTTGTCAAAATACTGGTCATCAAAGCCATTAAATGGCGCAATGGGCCAGATATTCGAAGATGCCCAAGTGTCCAAAACGTCCGGATCTTGAGTTAGGTCCTCTATGGTTAACGGTTTTCCTGATTTTTCCTGGGCAAGTTTGACAGCAGTTTCAATATTTTCAGCAACCACAAAATCATCGTCTCCATCTCCATAGTAGTAGGCTGGAATTCGCTGACCCCACCATAGCTGCCTGGAAATGCACCAATCGCGAACATTCTCCATCCAGTGATTATAGGTGTTTTTGAACTTAGAGGGGTATAGTTGAATTTCATCATCCATCACAGCTTTATGAGCCTTCCGTGAGATGTCTTTCATCTTTATAAACCACTGAAGCGATAGCTTGGGCTCCACCACCGAATTGGTGCGTTCCGAACGACCAATTTTTGTAACGAACTCTTCTTCACCTACCAGTATACCTGTTTCCCTTAGGTCCTCAATTATCATTTTTCGAACCTCAAACCGATCTTTCCCGACATATTTATCTACCTCACACTTTTCGTTTAAGGTGCCATCTAGGTTGATTGTGTCAACAACTTCCAGGTTGTGCCTGAGACCAATTTCATAATCGTTAGGATCATGCGCTGGTGTGACCTTTAGGCAGCCAGTTCCAAAGTCCAACTCCACGTAATCATCGCCTATAATTGGGATTTCTCGGTCAATAAATGGAACGAGTGCTTCTTTTCCAATCAGATGGCTGAATCGTTCATCTTTTGGATTTATTGCGATCGCAGTATCACCTAAGATTGTCTCTGGCCGTTGGGTAGCTATTGTAACAAATTCGTCTGAATCCTTAATTTGATATCTTACCGAATAAAGAGTAGATTTTTCACCTTCCTCGTTATAGATCACCTCTTCATTTGAGATTGTGGTTTGTGCTTCACAATCCCAGTTGATCATACGTAGACCTCTGTAGATATATCCCTTATTATACAGGTCGACAAACACACGGATCACAGCATCATGATAGGTCTGGTCCATAGTAAAGCTGGTGCGATCCCAGTCACACGAAGCACCAAGTTTCTTAAGCTGTTCAAGAATAATCCCACCGTATTTCTCCTTCCACTCCCAGGCATACTCCATGAACTCATCACGTGAGAGATCACTTTTCTTAATTCCCTTTTCACGCAGCATTTTTACCACCTTGGCTTCTGTGGCTATAGAAGCGTGATCAGTACCAGGCAACCAGCAAGCCTCTTTTCCTTCCATGCGAGCCTTTCTTATGAGTACATCCTGGATCGTATTGTTGAGCATATGACCCATGTGAAGAACTCCCGTCACGTTAGGGGGTGGAATCACGATTGTATAGGCTTCTTTTCCACTTTTCGGAGTGGCATGAAAGTAGTTGTTATCCAACCAGTACTGGTACCATTTATCCTCTACGTTAGAAGGATCATATTGACTGGAAATGCTCATCTTGTCGTTCTGCTTTTAAAAGGAGCGCAAATTTACTGGGAAAAAAGTGATTGCAGCCACCAAAATTTGTCTAGCCTACCTATGTAAATTGTCTATCTTAGATTCACCTTTGTGTGCAATAGCTACCTATGAGAATTGACCCTAAAGAAATCCCTGTACCTGAACTGCACGGCTACCTGTTGGGAGCGATTGCCCCACGTCCTATTGCATTTGCAAGTACAGTAGATAAGATGGGCAGTGTCAATCTGAGCCCTTTTAGTTTTTTCAACGTTTTTAGTGCCAATCCACCGGTAATGATCTTTTCCCCTGCGAGAAGAGGTCGGGACAATACATCAAAACACACATATCAAAACGTCATCGAACATCCCGAAGTGGTAATCAATGTGGTTTCTCATGCGATGGTGCAGCAAATGTCTCTGGCAAGTACTGAATATGAGAAGGGCGTTAATGAATTTGTAAAGTCGGGATTTACAGAGCTGAAATCTGAGAAAGTGGATCCGCCTCGGGTGAAGGAATCACCCGTTTCATTTGAATGCAGAGTGCTGGAGGTAAAACCGTTGGGTGATGGGGGAGGTGCTGGAAATCTTGTGATTTGCGAAGTTCTCTTGATCCATCTTTCCGACGAGATTTTAATCAATGGTAAAATAGATCCAAACAAAATTGACCTGGTAGGAAGGATGGGGGGAAACTGGTATTCTCGCGCTTCTGGGATGGATATTTTTGAAGTTGCAAAACCATTGCAGACTAAGGGAATCGGTGTGGATCAAATTCCGGATCACATACGTAACAGCAAAATTTTAACCGGGAACAATCTTGGACAGCTGGGTAACATTGAAAAGCTTCCATCCCAAGAAGAGATCAACACATTTGCAACAGAACCTGAAGTAAGTTCCATTTTGGATTCGCTGGAATCCAATCATGAAAGGATGGAGGAGGAATTGCATTTGCTTGCAAGCAAACATTTGACTGAAGGAAATGTGCATGCAGCCTGGAAAGTGTTACTTCAATCATAAGCACCACCGAATCAAATTAAATTTATTGCAAACGAACATCTTCCAAGAACTATTTGTTAATGGACTGGTAATTTTGCGGTATGCCTAAAGTCACAATTAGTAGGAAGGAACATTTCAATGCTGCTCATAGACTTTTCAATCCAAATTGGACTGAGGAAGAAAATGATGCCGTGTTTGGAAAGTGCAACAATCCGAATTGGCATGGACATAACTATGAACTGATTGTCAGTTTGACGGGTGAGCCAGACCCCGAAACAGGATTCGTTTATGACATGAAGAAACTTAGTGATCTTATTAATGAGTGCGTCCTTGAAAAATTAGATCACAAAAACCTTAACTTGGATGTAACCGAATTCGAAAACCTTAATCCAACAGCTGAGAATATTGCCATCGTAATTTATAATTTGTTAAAGGCCAAAATCGGATCAGAGTCTGATTTGAAAATAAAACTCTATGAAACGGAACGAAACTTTGTTGAATACCCAGCTTAATCTTGACACCGATGACGACCATGTGTCGTCTTCAAGCGAGACTCCATTGAGACCCGACGCTTTTGATCAGGACGATGAGCTCAAAATTGAGTTGATTCAAAAACACTTTAAAGAAATAATGCACATCCTTGGGCTTGATCTTGAGGATGACAGTTTGAAAGGAACTCCTCATAGAGTGGCTAAAATGTACGTAAAAGAGGTTTTTTCCGGCTTAAATCCTGCTAACAAACCAGTTGCTCGGCTATTTGACAACAAATTCAATTATGATCAAATGTTGGTTGAAAAGGATATTACCTTCTATTCACACTGCGAACACCATTTCGTTCCCATCTATGGAAAGGCGCACGTAGCTTACTTTTCCAGTGGAAAGGTAATTGGACTCTCCAAGATCAATCGAATCGTTCAGTACTTTTCAAAGAGACCACAGGTTCAGGAGAGATTAACCATGCAGATAGGAAATGAGCTCAAGTCGATTCTTCAAACGGAGGATGTAGCAGTAGTTATGGATGCCTCTCATATGTGTGTATCCTCTAGAGGAGTAAATGACATCAACAGTCGAACAGGGACTGCTTTCTTTGATGGCAAATTCAAAAACCAGGATGTCAAGAGTGAATTTTTAAACTACATCAACACACCAACACCAGAGCAGTAATCATTCAATTTCGAAAGAAGTAAAAGTAGATTTTTTTAGAAATCGCAAAAACCTATCTTTGCGCACTGTTTTTGAAAATCTATAAATAAATCATGGATAAATTAATCTATTT
Source organism: Cyclobacteriaceae bacterium (assembly GCA_028285685.1). GTDB lineage: Bacteria > Bacteroidota > Bacteroidia > Cytophagales > Cyclobacteriaceae > Ekhidna. The sequence goes on from JANQOR010000039.1 coordinate 90,582, forward strand.
AGTGCCTGCTCTTGGGCTGCTGGGTCTTCTTGTGATGATCATCAAATCACGATGGGTGAACAAGCAAGACGCGGGAGAGGAGAAAATGCAAATCCTCGCAAATCACATTAGAGAAGGAGCGCTGGCATTTCTTAGTGCGGAATATAGAATATTGACAATTTTTGTTGTTCTAGCTGGGGTATTGCTTGGAGTAATCTCCTCGCTGGTGGAGACCACACATTGGTTCATTGTTATTGCTTTTGTCATTGGAGCCTTTTTCTCTGCCTTCGCTGGTAATATTGGAATGAGAATCGCTACTGCAGCGAACGTTCGAACCACTCAGGCAGCCCGAACAAGTTTGCCACAAGCCTTGAAGGTTTCGTTCACTGGAGGAACAGTTATGGGGCTTGGAGTAGCCGGACTTGCTGTGTTTGGATTGAGCATGATCTTCATTATTCTCTTTCAGTGGTTCATGGGTGGCCAATGGACCAATACAGGTGATATGACTGTGGTTCTGGAAGCATTGGCTGGGTTTTCACTAGGAGCGGAGTCAATCGCTCTTTTTGCCAGAGTTGGTGGCGGTATTTACACGAAGGCTGCCGACGTAGGAGCCGACCTGGTTGGAAAAGTTGAGGCAGGCATTCCTGAAGATGATCCAAGGAATCCTGCAACCATTGCTGACAATGTGGGAGATAACGTTGGGGATGTTGCTGGTATGGGAGCTGACCTTTTCGGATCGTATGTTGCCACAGTATTGGCCTCAATGGTTCTTGGCAATTACGTTATTAGAGATATGGGTGGTTCTATCAACGATGCATTTAACGGAATTGGACCCATTCTACTTCCTTTGATTATTGCTGGAGTTGGAATTGTCTTTTCAATCCTCGGTACCATGTTTATAAAAATATCAAGTAATGAAGCAAAAGAATCCCAGGTTCAAGCTGCTCTAAACAAAGGAAACTGGGGATCAATTATTCTGACCGCAATTGCATGTTACTTTATCATTGACTTGTTGCTTCCTGCTTCTATGTCGATGAATCTGTTCGGTGAAGGTCTCCAAACCATCACCTCTATGAGCGTTTTTTATGCGGTTTTAGTTGGCTTGGCCGTAGGTGGATTGATCTCTTATTTCACAGAATACTATACTGGTCTTGGAAAGAAACCAGTGCTGGATATTGTTCAGAACTCTTCTACGGGTGCAGCAACTAATATAATTGCGGGCTTATCCACTGGAATGATTTCCACATTTGGCCCAATCTTGTTGTTCGCATTTGCGATCTGGGGCGCATATGAACTAGCTGGCTTTTACGGAGTTGGTATTGCAGCATCTGCTATGATGGCCACTACCGCTATGCAGCTTGCAATTGATGCTTTTGGTCCAATCGCTGATAATGCGGGAGGAATTGCAGAAATGAGTGAGCTTCCTGAGGATGTTAGAGAGAAAACTGATATTCTTGATTCTGTTGGAAACACAACTGCTGCCATTGGAAAAGGATTTGCAATTGCGTCCGCGGCGCTTACAGCGCTCGCACTTTTTGCGGCGTACGTCACTTTTACAGGAATCGATGGCATTAACATTTTCAAAGCAGACGTGCTTGCAGCACTCTTCATTGGTGGTATGGTTCCTGTAGTGTTTTCTGCACTTGCCATGCGATCAGTAGGAAAAGCGGCTATGGAGATGGTAAAAGAAGTAAGAAGGCAATTCAAAGAGATTCCCGGAATCATGGAAGGCACAGGAAAGCCAGAATATGGCAAGTGTGTTGATATCTCCACCAAAGCTGCACTTAGGGAAATGATGCTACCAGGAGCTATTACCATTATTGCTCCAATCCTTATAGGCTTTCTAATGGGACCAGAGGCGCTTGGTAGTTACATGGCTGGTGTAGCAGTTTCCGGAGTGCTTTGGGCTATTTTCCAAAACAATGCCGGTGGAGCATGGGATAATGCAAAAAAATCGTTTGAAGCTGGAGTTATGATCGATGGGGAAATGACATACAAAGGCTCAGAAGCACATAAGGCTGCGGTGACAGGAGATACCGTAGGAGATCCATTCAAGGATACTTCCGGTCCATCCATGAATATTTTGATTAAGCTTACCTGCCTGGTCGGCTTGGTGATAGCTCCAATCCTTGGTGAGATCTATGGTGGAGGTTCACATGGAGTTTCTGAAGCAAAAGAAGTTATCCTTGATGAAACAGAGGTTGCTAATCTCGAAAAGCCAAAAACTGAAGCAAGTATCACGGAGTGATCTTGCAAAGATACTGACAACAAACCTCGGCATATCGTCGGGGTTTTTTTGTGCCTTTTTCTAACTTCCAACTTAATGTCTGACGGTGTCATTCAAATAGCGAAGAATTGGTTTAAGGAAAGGAATTGGAAGCCGTTCTCATTTCAGATTGAGACCTGGGAAGCCTACCTTGCTGGAAAAGGCGGTCTGCTAAACGCCCCTACAGGATCAGGGAAAACATATGCACTTTGGATTCCCTGTGTTCTGGAATTTCTAAAAGAGAATAGACCGCATGAAGTGAGGCCTGAGGTGCAGGTCCTATGGGTAACCCCATTGAGAGCTCTGGCGAAGGATATCCGAAGTGCCATGCAAGATTTTTGTGACGACCTGGACGTAAGATGGAACGTAGGGCTCAGAACTGGAGACACAACAACCTCCGAACGTCAAAAACAGAAGAAATCAGCACCACAGGCATTAGTTATAACTCCTGAGAGCCTTCATATTCTCTTGAGTCAAAGTGACTACCCTAATTATTTGAAAAACATCAAGAGCATCATTGTTGATGAGTGGCATGAATTGATTGGGACTAAACGAGGCGTTGCGACGGAGCTGGCAATTTCAAGAATTAAGAAACTTACGAATAGCACGGTAAAAATCTGGGGCATATCGGCTACCATTGGAAATTTGCCACAAGCCAAGCGCGTACTTTTAGGAGAAGACTATTACAAGAATGCGGTTTCTGTTCACTCAAATGTTGACAAGAAAATTTCAGTAGAGTCCGTTCTTCCTGAAGATATAGTTGACTTTCCATGGGCTGGACATTTGGGCACCAAGCTGCTCGATAAGGTAGTTCCCATCATTAAGAAGAGCGAAACCACTTTGCTCTTTACTAATACGCGATCACAAACGGAGCTTTGGTACCAAGCGGTGCTAAAAGAGGCACCGGAATTGGCAGGTGTCATCGCCATGCATCATGGTTCAATGGATCATAATATAAGGGGATGGGTAGAAGATGCCTTGCATGAAGGAAAACTAAAATGTGTAGTTTGTACCTCTAGCCTTGATCTTGGAGTAGATTTCAGACCAGTGGACACAGTAATTCAAATTGGCGGACCAAAGGGCGTTTCCAGGTTTCAACAAAGAGCGGGCCGAAGCGGACATCGACCCGGCGAGGAGAGTAAAATTCATTTTGTCCCCACGAATACGTTGGAATTGATTGAGGGAGCGGCCTTACGAGATGCAGTAGCTGCTGGAAAATTTGAACAAAGGAAACCGTTGGAAAAATGCCTTGATGTTCTCGTGCAATACCTGGTCACTCTATCCGTCAGTGGTGGATTTCGACCACTTGAGATTTTGGAAGAAATCAAGGGAACCTATTGCTACAGGTTGCTGACTTCGTCGGAATGGAATTGGGCGTTGGAATTCATTACGACTGGCGGCAGTTCACTCGGAGAATACGATGAGTTTGCCCGTGTCTACAATGATGACGGTATTTACAAAATAATCAATAATCGAACCGCTCAACGCCACAAATTGTCCATTGGAACAATCGTTGGTGATCCCGCACTTAGTGTCAAGTTCCTCTCGGGTGGACACCTGGGAACTGTGGAAGAAAGCTTCATTTCTCGACTAAACCCTGGAGATACTTTCTGGTTTGCAGGACAGAACCTTGAGTTTGCAATGATCAAGGACATGACGGTAATGGTCAAAAAATCAAAGAGAAAAAGCGGCTTAACTCCTCAATGGGGTGGAGGACGCCTTCCACTTTCGTCTTTGTTGGCTGATCAAATAAGAAACAAACTGGAACTAGCAAAAAATGGCATCTATGAAGACGTTGAATTGATAGCTATCAAACCCATTCTCGATCTTCAGACTAAGTGGTCTATCATACCGGATAAGAACACGTTGCTCATCGAAAAGGTCGAGACTGAAATGGGAAATCACTTGTTCTTCTATCCATTCCAGGGAATGTTTGTTCATGAAGTACTAGCCAGCTTAGTTGCCTATAGGATGAGCAAACTTCAGAAGATCACATTTTCTATTTCCATGAATGACTATGGCTTTGAACTTCTTTCAGATCGGGACATTGCCATCGAAGAAGCACTGGAACTGGATCTTTTCTCAGAAGAAAACCTCATGGACGACATCAATCAGTCCATCAATAAAACTGAAATGGCTCAGAGAAAATTTAGGGATGTTGCTACTATTGCCGGCCTGATTTTTCAGGGTTATCCGGGCAAGAATGTAAATGCTAGACATTTGCAGGCAAACTCGGGCATCCTGTTCAGAGTCTTTCAAACATATGACGAGGACAATCTCCTGATCAAGCAGTCCATGGACGAAGTGATGACTTTACAGCTGGAGCAGTCCAGGTTGATGGAAGCACTTCGACAAATCAACTCACAGAAGATTGTTCTACAGGAAACAGCTAAACCAACTCCTTTTGCCTTCCCGATTCTTGTGTCGGTTCTCAGGAGAGAGAACCTCAGTTCGGAGCAGATCACAGATAGGCTGATAAAAATGCAACTTCAGCTCGAACGATCTCTTGGGGAAGCTTAATTTTATAGGATGAAAATTTTACTATTCGTTTTAAGTCTCGGATCTTCATTTGGACTGTTGGGTCAATCTATAGTGGGGAAATGGAAAACCATCGATGATAATAGTAACCAAGCTCGATCTGTAGTTGAGATTTATGAGAAGGAAGGAAAATTTTATGGAAAGGTTTTGAAAACCTATCCGAAACCCGGCGAAGACCCCGATCCCATCTGCGATGAATGTGAAGATCATCGGAAGGGACAAAAAATTATTGGGATGGAGATCATAAGCGACATGAAGTATGACTCAAAGAATGAAATTTATAGTAAGGGGGAAATTCTCGATCCTGAAAATGGTAATATCTATGACTGCCGACTTTGGCTGGATGAAGATGGAAGTCTAAAGGTTAGGGGCTATCTGCTTTTCTTCTATCGAACACAGACTTGGTTTCCCTGGGAAGGTGAGTAGCTATAAGATTCAAATACACGGTGAAAAACTCTTGCTATTGCCTGAAAAGGGAATTTTTTGGCAAAAGAGGAATACAATAATCATCTCGGATTTACACCTTGGCAAAGCTGGTCATTTCAGAAAGCATGGGATACCAGTTTCAGGCAAGATTCACTATACGGACTTGAAAATCCTTGAATCTCTTTTACATGAGTACAAGCCTATACGTGTGATTTTATTAGGAGATCTATTTCATAGTCTGAAGAACAAGGAGTGGGACGATTTCCTTCGCTTTATAAAGGTTTTCGATATGGTGGATTTCACTCTTGTGAAAGGAAATCATGATGTTATAGACGAGTATCCTAACGAGCTGGAAGTAGTAGATTCACTTGACCTTAACCCCTTTAATTTTACTCATAAACGAGAAAATTCGAGTTTGTATAACATTTCAGGACATGTTCACCCTGGATTTCGCATTCGGGGCATGGCTAGAGAGGGACTAACCTTGCCTTGTTTTCATTTTTCCGAAAGCTTTGCGGTTATGCCTGCCTTCGGACAGTTTACAGGAATTAAGAAAATCAGACCGTCAGAGGGAGATAAAATATTTGGTATCGCCGACGATAATGTCGTTGAGTTAATCTAATAAATGACGTATTTTACAGAAATAACCGCTGATTTTTTACCGTAAAGGGGTTACAAAATTTGTGTTAAACGTATTTAAAACTGGCTTGGTGTATGAAGGATAGTGATATTCTTGAGCGAATAAGTCGTGGTGATGAGAAAGTTTTAGATCACCTGTACAAGAAATACTATCGGATGATGACCAAAGTCGTGCTGTCTAATAGCGGGACTGAGGAAGAGGCGAAAGACATATATCAGGAGACATTGCTCGCTTTTTGGCAGAAGGCCTCAAGCGGTAATCTAGTGTTGACTTCAAAGATTAGCACATACCTATATAGTATTTGCCTTAATCAATGGAGGAAGGAGTTGGATAGAAAGAGTCGATTGAGTTCAGAGGAAGTGGATGGTGAAGAGACTCAAGGTCACGATGCGGAAGAACGCTTGAGAATAGTGAAGGAATGCATCGAAGAGCTGGGAGATGTTTGCAAAGGAGTACTGACGTACTACTATTTTGAGGGGCTAGGGATGCAGGATATCGCAAAAAAGATGAATTTTGCAAACACGGACACAGCAAAAACGAAGAAGTATAAGTGTAAAAAGAAATTAGATAGTTTAATAAAAAGCAAGTATACCGCCGAAGACTTTTTTTAGCTAATGCCACAAGAAAACCAAATCGATAGAATCGAACACTACCACTCAGGAAACATGTCTCCTGAGGAAGCCGCTTCATTTGAAAAAGAACTCGCTTCAGATCCCACGCTAAAGGCCGAAAGTGATTTTCAGTCTGAGATTATTCAAGGGATTAAGGAATATCGCAAGACGCAGCTAAAGGCACGCCTTGATGCTATTGACGTCAGCCCTGGTTGGGTTGAATTTGCACAGCAGTCAGCGCTTGTTAAGTCCTTCGGTGGAATTGCGATTGCGACAGCCATTGGATCAGGAGTCTATTTTCTTGCTGATACCAAAGAAGAAAATCCTGCCATGCGAGAAATGGCCGATGTTGAGGCCATTGCTGAGATGACTGTCCCTGTTTATGAGGAACCGGTGTTTGAATGGGCCATACAGGAGTATATCGCTCCTCAAGGTAAAGAAGTAACGAAAGCGAGGACCATAAAAAATGCTACAGTAGCGGATGAGCAGAGTGAGATAACGCCGGTTGCAACAACTGCGGAGACAGAGGCGATAACGAATGCTGTTATTGAAGAGAAACAAGAAGAATCCTTTACTCCAGAATTCAGCGCGCCTGATGCAGGAGATATTTCAGAGAGTTCCGAGGTGAGTGCTGCTACGTTGGACGATGTACCGGTGGTAAGTAGCACAGAAAGTGATTTGAAGCCAATTGAAGTCGAGACAAGAAATACAAAAAGCTCCAAGATTAAGTATAAATACTACGATGGTAAGCTATTCCTGAATGGCAACTTTAGTAGTGAGCCTTATGAAATTCTGGAGATAAATAGTGCTACAGGCCGAAGGATCTACCTGCTTCACATGAACAAATACTATGAGGTTCGAATCAATGACAAGCTGTCGGAATTGCCTGAGGTGAGGGATGTTAAGCTGATCAGGGAGCTTCGTTTGATCAAAGCCAACAAGTAGATTTCCAGAATTTAATCAGGATGCTTTTTTGTCATAACTTTGCATCCTGATGCAAGAGAAAAAAGCCCGAAAAAAGAGAAAACTAGGTAGCTATCCGTTTGCCAGTGTAGTTTTTAGTATTACGGTGGCGCTGCTAGTGTTAGGGCTGTTTGGATGGATGGTTCTGCACAGCTCACGATTGGGCAACAGAATTCAGGAAAGCATAGAAATTCAGATATACCTGAATAAGGAATTGTCAAGAACTGACATCAACAAAATTCACAGTGTCATTTCCACAAAGCCATATACGCTGGTAAAAGAAACTCCGCAGGTTGAACTTATTACCAAGGAAGAGGCGGCTGAACAGTTCATAAGAGACACTGGCGAGGACTTTAAGAATTTCCTGGGAGACAATCCCCTTCGAGATCTTCTGGCTGTCAAGATAGTTGCAGACTATCAACCTCTAGATAGTTTGACTAAAATAAAGAACGAAATTGAGGCAATCAGAGGGGTTTTTGAGGTTGACTATGAAGAAAGCTTGGTGGATAGTATCAACACTAACCTTGCAAGAATTGGGGTTATTCTAGTTGGTATTGCGATTTTTTCGCTTCTGGTTGTTACCATATTAATCAATAACACAATAAAGCTTGCGCTATTCTCTCAACGGTTCCTTATTCGAAGTATGCAACTGGTGGGTGCCACCAGTGCCTTTATTCGAAGACCTTTCCTTTTTAGGTCCATCTTTTATGGGTTCCTTGCGGGATTATTCGCTTCAGCCTTGCTCTATGGTTTCACTATGTACCTAAATACGCTAATTGAGGGACTTGCAGAACTCCAGGATATGCGTGGTTTTGTGATCCTTTTTGGCCTCATGACTATTATGGGAATTGTGGTTGGTTATTTCAGCTCCCTTCGAGCCATTAGAAAATATTTAAAAATGTCGCTAGACGAATTGTATTAAAAAATGTCAGAAAAAAGAAAGTTAGCGTTCAATAAGTCTAATTATATGATCATGATTACCGGAGTAGTCGTTCTGGTTATAGGTTTTATTATCATGACGATGGACACCCAACCTTATGGTTTTGGATTTCTTGGACTCACCTTAGGTCCGATTGTTGTGATGATTGGCTTCCTGATGCAATTCGTTGCAATCATGTATAAACCCAAGACCAATACTGACAAGGATCAATGACATGGATTGAGGCGCTCATTTTGGGCATTATTCAAGGATTGACAGAGTTTCTTCCTGTCAGTAGTAGTGGTCACCTAGAAATAGGTTCTGTTTTGCTAAGGGCTCAAAGCTCAGACAATTTACTCTTTGCGGTAACCGTACATTTAGCAACAGCCTTGGCCACCATAACAGTCTTTGCAAAAGACATTTCATCATTGATCAGGGAGATTGTCAAATTCCAATGGAATGAGTCGACCCAGTTTGCAGTGAAAATTGTATTTTCTATGATCCCGGTTTTTGTGGTAGGTGTATTCTGGAAAGATGAAATTGAGTCATTGTTCGTGGGAAACATTGGATTGGTGGGAGGAATGTTGCTAATAACAGGCGTTTTACTTCTTTATGCCCATTTTAAGCGGACTGGAACGAAAGAGGTTGGATATGTTTCTTCTTTGATAATTGGTGTCGCACAGGCATTTGCGGTTCTTCCAGGTATCTCTAGATCCGGATCAACAATCGCTACTGCGCTAATTTTGGGCATAGAAAAATCGAAAGCCGCAAGATTCTCTTTTTTGATGGTCTTGATTCCAATTTTGGGAGCAAGCCTACTTGAGCTCAAAGATTACGCTGAGAACCCGACGCTCCACGCAATAGAGCCCTCTAGCTTAGTAATTGGATTCGTTGCTGCCTTTGTATCAGGGTTTTTTGCTTGCAAGTGGATGATCTCTATTGTCAAAAAAGGTAAGCTGACATTCTTCGCAGTTTACTGCTTTATTGTTGGTCTGATCGCAATCATGGCATCCTTATGATGCAAGACCAATACGAACAAGGTAAAATCCTACTAATAAACAAACCACTAAACTGGACCTCTTTTGATGTAGTAAAGAAATTGCGCAACATTATTGGGGTAAAAAAAATTGGCCATGCGGGTACGTTAGATCCTTTGGCCACGGGATTGCTTATCATTGGAACGGGTAAATTCACTAAGAAGCTCAATGAATTGCAGGGCTTGGATAAGACGTATGAAGGTATTTTTGAAATAGGAAGAACAACTCCCTCATACGATTTGGAAACAAATTTTGACACAGAGAACGATATTTCAGGAGTTAGCGTACACGATCTTGAAAAAGCTAAAGAAGCTTTGACCGGAGCAATTTCCCAAATTCCCCCAGCTCACTCTGCCATCAAGGTTGGGGGTGAGCGGGCATATAAAAAAGCAAGAAAAAACCAGCAAATCAAACTAGAACCACGGGATGTAATAGTTCATGAGTTTTCAATTGATTCACAGCATTTACCAGAAGTGCACTTTCAGGTGAAATGTTCAAAGGGCACTTATATTAGGAGTCTCGCCAGAGATTTTGGACAACACGTTGGTGTAGGGGCGTATCTGAAAAAGCTGGTTCGAACCAAAGTTGGGGATTATAGGATAGAAGATGCGGATGATCTGGACACATTCATAAGGAGATTTGATGGAGGTCATTGATCATATTGAGCAATTTACTAAGAAGCCATATGCAGTTGTTACCATTGGCACCTTTGACGGTGTGCATTTGGGACATCAGGAAATTCTGAAACAAGTCGTTGGAGACGCTAGGTCTGATGGTGGGACAAGTGTTCTGATAACCTTCTGGCCACACCCGAGGTTTATCCTCAACAAACAAGGACCGGACTTGAAACTGCTAAGCACTTTTGAAGAAAAGAAGGCATTGCTGGCATCCTTAGGTCTAGACTATTTGATCAAGATTCCTTTTACCCCTAAATTTTCCAACCTCTCCCGCGGTGATTTTATACGGACCATCCTCTCCGATCAGATAGGAACTAAGAAACTATACATAGGCTATGATCACCGGTTCGGAAACAACCGAGAAGGGGATATCCACTTTTTAAGAGATCAGGCTGAAGTATACAATTACCAGGTTGTTGAGATTCCTCGGCAGGATATTGACCACATTGGTATAAGTTCGACAAAAATCAGGGAAGCGCTTCACAACGGAGATATTGAACTCTCCAATTCTCTGCTTGGAAGATGCTACTCCATCACCGGTCGTGTTATTGAGGGGCAGAAGCTGGGAAGAGAACTGGGCTTTCCGACCGCCAATATTCAAATCGATAAGGATTATAAATTACTTCCGGGGGATGGCGCTTATGCCATTGAAGCCAATGTCAGCGGGCAAAGGCTAAAGGGCATGTTAAACATTGGTTTCAAGCCAACAGTAAATGGCAGCAAGAGAACAATTGAAACACATCTCTTTAACTTTGAGGAAAATATTTATAACAGGGAAATCAGAATTGAGTTTGTTCAATCGTTAAGAAAAGAAAGAAAATTCAATTCGTTGGATGAGCTCAAGCAGCAACTTCAAAAGGATAAGGATAAGGCAATAGGTATTTTGCAATGAAGGTTTTAAAATCGATATTTCTATTCATTTTAGTGCTCGGTACAGTTCTTTTTATTTCATGTGACAAGAATGGTGACCTGCTTGTTTTTTCTGTTGACGATGACATAGAATTAGGTGCAAGAATTGCGGAACAGATCGCTAGTGATCCATCCTTTGATATTCTCTCCCCTGAACAATATCCGATCTCATACGCCTACATCCAAAGTATGGTGGATAACATTCTCGTTTCGGAGGAGATCACATACAAAGAAGAATTCCCCTGGACCATAAGTATCATTAGGGATCCATCAGATGACCCCGTCTTAAATGCATTTGCGACTCCAGGAGGACAGCTTTATGTGCATACTGGTCTCATATACTTTCTGGACAAAGAAGATGATCTGGCCGGTGTCCTTGGCCATGAGATTGCACATTCGGATCGAAGACATGGTTCGAAGCAGTTGCAAAGACAGTACGGCATTACTCTTTTGTTGGACATTATTTCTGGCGGCGAGGCATCGAACCTGGAGCGTATTGCTGGACAGATTGCAGGAACCGGAGCTTTGTTAGCGTTCAGTCGTGACGCGGAAGCAGAAGCAGACGACTACTCAGTGCGGTATCTGTCTAGCTCAGAATATGCATGCAATGGTGCGGCAGCTTTTTTCCAAAAGATGCTGGCAAATGAACAGCAGCGGCAGCCAGAATTCCTAAGTACACATCCGAGCCCTGAAAATCGGGTCGAAGACATAAATGCCAGGGCAACAGAACTAAATTGCGACACAACTATTGATGAAAATTCGGCATTGAGGTATGTCAATTTTCGAAATTCCTTACCATAATTCATGAAAAGATCAGAAATAAAACTCATTGTGGAATTGGATGATGATCAGATTCCCGAAAAAATACTATGGGATGCAGATGAGAAAGGTGCAGATGGTTTGTCCGAGACAAAATCTTTGAGTCTCTCACTTTGGGATCATCAGAACAAAAACACGATGAGAATTGATCTTTGGACTAAAGATATGCCTGTTGATGAGATGAAAAGATTCTATATAGATTGTCTTGGCGGACTTGCTCAGAGCGTATTAAACTCAACGGGCGATGAGTTTATGAACCAGGAAATAAACACGCTTTGCGATAGGTTGGTGGAGCATGTGAAAAACGAATCTTAAGGGATTTTCTCCTTTTAGAAAAAATTTAAGTTCAGCATTTACGGGAAAATTGCTAATATTATGCATGCATAATATTTTTCCTAAGTCAAAAAGTCTGTAAAACAGCTTTTTAGGATATTTTATAATTATTAACTTGAATATCACTTATCAAACGTTAACCCTATGAATCGGATTTTTACCAAAATAATTTTGGGGCTGCTGCTGATCGCATTTTTCGGTATAGCTAATGCCCAGACAACCGTTACCGGTACAGTCACCGATGCGGATACCGGGGAGCCATTGATCGGCGTAAACATCCTGGTAAAAGGTACTGTACTTGGTACAATCACAGATGTGGAAGGGAATTTTTCCTTATCCATTCAGTCAAGTCCACCTTTTACGTTGGTCATTTCCTATGTGGGGTACGACCGACAGGAAGTAGAGGTAAGTTCGGGAACCACGCAAATTCAGGCACAGTTGGCTGAGTCCACGCTCTTGGGACAAGAAGTTGTCGTTTCCGCTTCAAGAGTAGAAGAAAGTACGCTGAAGTCACCTGTGAGTATCGAAAGAATGGATATACTAGATATCCAGACAGCTCCTTCGCCAGATTTTTATTCTGGAATTAAGAATATGAATGGTGTGGATTTCAGTACGCAGAGTTTGACCTTTAAGTCCGTCAATGCCAGAGGCTTTGGTGCAAACGGAAACAATCGATTCGTACAGTTAATAGATGGTATTGACAATCAGGCTCCTGGTTTGAATTTCCCAGTGGGAAATGCTGTTGGAATCAGTGAAATGGACCTTGAAAGTGTGGAAATGATTCCTGGCGCGGCGTCTGCGTTATACGGTCCAAACGCTATACAAGGAATTCTCTTGATGAATAGCAAGAGCCCATTCGACTACCAGGGACTTGATGCATATATAAAAGTTGGTGCAAACCATTTGGATGAAGAAGATCATTCTGCAGCACTTTATAAAGACATGGGGTTCAGATATGCGCAGTCGATTGATAACAAATGGGCGTATAAGATTAATGTATCGTGGATCAATGCTCAGGATTTTATTGGAGTAGACACGAGAGATCAAAGTGGAGCAACCGTTGAAGGTAATTTGGCTAGTAACAGATCCAATAATAGGGCCTACGACGGAGTAAACATTTATGGTGACTTTCCCATTGATATTGGAGGGATAGCAGATATTACCATTAGTGCTGGCCAAGCAGCAGATGCTACACCTGCCCAAATTGCTACAGCAGCCAGTCTCTCAGCTATTCGATCGTTACTTCCGAATGGCGCGAATGGACTGTTTACCCCAGTGGGATATGCAGAAAGGGATTTTGTAGATAACACCACTGAAAGTTTAAAACTTGGTGGGGCTCTTCACTATCGAATCAATGATAATTTGGAAGCGCTAGCTCAAATGAACTGGGGGCAAGGCAGCAGTGTCTACACTGCAAATGACCGATTCATTTTAGACAACTTCGTTATATGGACGGGTAAATTGGAACTTCGAGGCTCTAATTTCTTTGTTCGAGCTTACACCACCCAGGAAGATGCCGGTGACACATACGCCGCTAACACCGTAGCATCCAGGGTAAATCAACAATTCTACCTTCCTGCTTACTTTGGTACGTGGGTTGATTACGTCACCGGTGGAAATACAACGGGTGCAAATCCAACCGGAGCTACGATAGATCCAACGAACTATACCCTTTTACATCAAACCGCCAAAGCGGTAGCTGACGCGGCTCGGCCAGAGGCTGGATCTGCTGCATTTAACGGAGCAGTTGACAACTTTAGAAATATTTCGATTGCTGACGGAGGTGCAAAATTCCTTGACAAATCAGCACTTTGGCATTATGAGGCGAGCTACAACTTGTCAGATCAGATCGACTTTATGGATGTGATCGTCGGAGGAAATTTCAGAACCTACGCCCTGAATTCGGAGGGTACGCTCTTCGCGCTGGATGACAATGGTGATGAAATTTCATTCAATGAATTTGGCGGCTATGTTCAACTTTCCAAAGATATTGTAAGCAATGTCAGACTTCAAGGTTCTGTCAGGTTTGATAAGAATGAGAACTTTGATGGCTTCTTTTCACCGAGAGTTTCTGGAGTTTGGGAATTTTTGGACAATCAGAACTTAAGAGCTTCGTTCCAGCGAGGTTTTAGAATGCCCACAACTCAAGATCAATACATCGACCTTGATGTTGTAAGTAGAAGACTTCTTGGCCGAAATGAGGTCATTACAAGAAGGTACAATATTGAGACGAATCCAGTGTATACCATCCAAAGTGTCCAGGCGGCGCAGGCAAGTGGAGATGTAAACGATCTTGAAATCGCAACCGACGCCTACAAGGAGTTTGAGACCGAAAAGGTTAGCACTTGGGAAGTTGGGTACAAAGGCTTGTTGATGGACGGTCGCCTTTTAATTGACGCATTTTACTATAGTAACGTTTATACTGATTTTGGAGCGGAAATTCAGGTTACCCAAGCAGTGGCAATTTCAAATGGTGCTCCTGTCCTTACGGGTGCCGGGGCAATTCCAGCAGGGTACGGTGTAGGAGTTGCAGCTGGGCATAGTGATGCACAAAAGGAAGTATTTGTAACCGGAGGTGCTGCGGGAATTACCCTTCAAAATTATGGATATGATACTAACATCGACGGTGATATTGAGTCGTTTGGTTATGGATTTGGAGCCGAGTACACTCTTAATGGTGGATACAGAATAGGAGCCAATGCTTCATATAATGAGTTAAAATCACTTGACAATATCATTCAGCGAAATTTCAATGTTTCGTACAACACTCCTGAGTGGAGATACAATATCACGTTTGGAAATCGAAAAGTGACCGACCGAATTGGATTCGGAATTACCTACAGGTGGCAGGATGCCTATTTGTGGCAGTCAGCCATTGGATCTGGAGTGATCCCTGATTTTGCAACACTTGATGCACAGGTGACTTACTCACTTCCAGGCATCGGTGGTAGAGTGAAACTTGGAGGTTCAAACATTCTTAATGAGCGATACACAACCTCTTTTGCAAACCCACGGATTGGGTCACTGTACTACATCCAGTTAAACCTTGACAATATTCTAAAATGATTGACACTACAATTATGAATAAACTATTAAGATATTCTCTCATACTGTCTCTAGCTACTGTGCTTCTATCTTGTAGCTCAGAAGATGATCTTATATCAGAGTGGATCACTGACAATGAGGTAGATCCGCCAAGCTCTGGCCAACTGGATCTGACAAAATATGTAGCAGTAGGTAACTCACTGTCCGCTGGACTTGCGGATGGCGCTTTGTTCCCTGAGGGGCAAGCAAATTCTTTTCCAAGCATTCTCGCAGCACAACTTGCGCAGGCAGGAGGAGGAAGTTTTGTCTACCCTGACATTTCAAGTGGAAATGGATTTGGTGGTGTAGATGGCACAACTATTTTAGGTCGAAGGTTTATTGACCTCCCAACAGCCCTGGCTGCTTTAGGAGGAGATCCTGACGTGCAGGTGGCTGATGCTATTCAAGTAACAGAGGGTAGTTTACTGACAACATCATCAGTTACCGGTTCCGGGCTGAACAACTTTGGGGTACCAAGTGCTCGATTGATAGATTTATCTGTGGCAGGTTACGGAGCAGCAAATCCATTTTTTGGTGCATTTCAGTCAGGTGCTACTGCCTCAATACTTGGAGACGCTGTTTCAGCTGGAGGTACATTCTTTACCTTCTGGGCAGGTTCAAATGATGTTTTAGGATATGCAACCAATGGGGGAGCTGCAGGTGAAACATTTGATCCGATGAATCCACAGACAATAACAGATGCAGCTACTTTTACAGCAGCTCTTCAAGGTTCTTTGGATGCGCTAAGTGCTGGAGGTGCCGAAGGGGTCTTGCTTAATATTCCGCCGGTCACGATTACTCCATTTTTTCAAACAGTGACTGTTCTAAGTGGTGGAGTTGATCTTATTCCTCTGGATGATGCCACTGCAACTGCGGTCAACGCAGGATATGCAGCTTACAATGGTGGTCTTGATGCATTGGTCGGATTAGCACCAGGATTTACTCAAGAAGAAGCGGACAGAAGAAAGATCTCTTTTGCTGCAGGAGCAAATCCTCCAGTAATAACGGATGAGTCACTGACGGATCTAACTGGATTTAATCCCGCCCTAATCAATATGCGTCAAGCCGAGGCAACAGACCTGTTTGGCTTAACGGCGCTTTCTGTGATAGGTTCACTGGCTGATCCAATGAACCCAAACTCTGTGTATGGTGTTGGACTTCCTGTTCCAGACGAGAATACCCTGACATTAGCTGAGCAAGGAGCGGTTATTGCTGCTACTGCTACTTTTAATGGAATTATTGCAGCGGAAGCCGCTGCAAGGGACAACATTACTTTAGTTGATGTAGGACCTATGTTTGCAGATATTTATGGCTTGTCTGCAGCTCAAGCAGCAGGTTTGGTGTTAAGTGTGGAAGCACAGGCAGCGGCTGATGGTGAGGTTGGAATTTTGGTGGGAGGTATAGATCTTGTTCCATTAGAGCTTAGTCAGGATAAGATATTCAATAGCGTGTGGTCCGTTGATGGGATACACCCAAATCCTCGTGGAGCAGCTCTCATTGTTAATGAAATTATTGATGCTTTGAATACTAAATACCAATCTTCGATTCCAACAGTGAATCCTTTAGATTATCCAGGAATTAACGCTCCTTTTGGTGGTTAGTACAGAATAAGAATTCATCGAAAAAACCCTGGCATGTCGCCGGGGTTTTTTTATGCATAAAAAAAGAAAATTAAATTCGCCAAATGTCTCAACCAGATTATAAAAACCATCCTACTCTAAAGCAGAAGCTCTACGTAATTGTTTTTGGCACCGAAACAAGGACCGGAAAAATATTTGATATTGTTCTTCTATGGGCAATTGTCCTCAGTGTCCTGAGTGTAATGTTGGAAAGCGTTAATGAGTTAAACGTACGCTTCGGAGAGATTTTTACGGTTTTAGAGTGGTCATTCACAGTTCTTTTTTCAATAGAGTATATACTTCGCATTCTGATTTCTAAGAAGCCTGCCAAGTACGCATTAAGTTTTTTGGGAATTATAGATTTGCTGGCTCTACTTCCGACCTATTTGACACTAATTACTACCGGAGGTAGCTACCTCATTGTCATACGGACCATAAGGCTACTTAGGGTCGTAAGAATTTTGAAGCTATCGAGATACCTGAGGGAAGCCTCCGTGTTGGGGAACGCCTTGAAAGCGAGTAGGCATAAGATCTTTGTGTTCATTGGATCGGTTTTTACACTCGTAATGATCGTAGGGACTCTAATGTACATTGTCGAAAGTGGTGAGAATACAGAATTTACAAGCATCCCTAGAGGCATCTATTGGGCAATTGTTACTGTTACAACAGTTGGGTACGGGGACATTTCACCTCAAACCACCTTGGGTCAAAGCCTGGCATCGTTACTCATGCTTATGGGTTACGCGATTATCGCTGTTCCTACTGGAATCGTCACCTCGGAGATTGCGACCGCTGAAAGAGATAAGAAGTTGTCAGAATCGAATGATAAAAGTTGTGATCTATGCGGTAATCAAGTCCATGATCACGACGCGGAGTACTGTAAAAAGTGCGGAAATCAGATTTAGACGTCAGCTTTTCCTCTAAAAGTTCTTGCTACCATCCAAAGAATTACCAATAGAAAAGTGATAAGTAGCATCATGTTGGCAAAACCCTGGATGGTTAGGTCATTTAACCATTCGCTAAATAGTCTAGACTCTTCTTCTTGCATATCTGTAATTTTGACCTAAAGATAGCACGTTTACAAATTTTATGAAGGCTTTTTATGGCATTGAGTGAATCAATAGCAGTTTTATATATTTGCGGTCTTTTGCACTCGTAGTTCAACTGGATAGAATACCAGATTTCGGCTCTGGGGGTTGAGGGTTCGAATCCTTCCGAGTGCACTTGAAGCTTTCCATACGGAAGGCTTTCTTTTTTGTAAGATTAGGGATATTGTGAAGCTCTGGGGGTTGAGGTGTGGGACGCCACTCCGATCGAATCCTTCCGAGTGCACTTTAAGCTTTCCATACGGAAGGCTTTCTTTTTTTGTAAGATTAGGGATATTGTGAAGGCTCTGGGGGTTGAGGTGTGGGACGCCACTCCGATCGAATCCTTCCGAGTGCACTTCAAACCTCCCTTTCAGGAGGTTTTTCTTATAACTTTTCTTAGAGCTCTGTAGGGTTGAGGGGTGGAATGCTCGCCGACGCTTAGTGCTTTGGCAACAGAATCCACTCCGATCGATCCTTCCGAGCGCACTTCAGACCTCCTTTTCAGGAGGTTTTTTTATAACTTTTCTTAGAGCTCTGTAGGGTTGAGGGTGGAATGCTCGCCGACGCCTAGAGCTTTAGCGACAGAATCCAGCTCGATCGAATCCTTCCGAGTGTTCCTAAATCGATTTATCTGTCAGCCTTTGAAAAATGGCTGATGGCATCATCTTTATACTTCCTGGACAATGGAAACTTCTCATTCCCGATCATCAAGTATTGTCCATTGATGGCTGCTACGCTGAGAATATTCACTGCATACGATCGATGAATTCGGATAAGATTGGGATCAGGAAATTCTACCAGAAATTTTTCTAAGGAATTTCGAACAACGTACTTTCTATCAGTAGTGACAAGCTCAAGGTAGTTATTATCAGATTTGATGTGTAGAATATCCTTGGATTCGATTTTCACACTCAGATCTCCCTCTTTAACGATAATCGAAAGGCTCTTTTGACTTTCTCTCGCTTTGATCATCTCAATGGTTGCGTACAAATCATTTTTCGCAAAGGGTTTGAGTAGGTAAGCTGCTGGTGTTGTGGTTGCAGCCTTGTTTATGGTCTGTGGGTCCGAATAGGAGGTTAGGTAGATGTAGGGAATTTTGTACTTGGCCTGGATATCCCTGGCTACATCAATGCCATTTCTTTTTTCACCAAGGTTAATGTCAAGAATTGCCATATCGATCTGTTGCGGTCCGGATAGATGAATGTTAGCTTCTTCGTGATTTTTTGCTATGGCAGCCACTCTATACTTAAGTTCCAGCAACATTTCCTTGATCATTTCGGCAATAAGCAACTCATCTTCGACAATCAATATGTTAAACTCCTTGCTCACTTAGGAATTGTGATTTTAAATGTGCTCATGCCGTTTTGCTCGTACTGTAGATTTGCATTGATCTGGCTGACCAGGATGTTGATTAGTCTGAACCCGAAACCCTTTGAGTCTTTCAGGTCAAAGTCCTCCGGTAATCCCTGGCCGCTGTCAGAATAGCTCAACTCAAATTTTTGACCGATATCATTCATGGAAATATCTATTTTCCCATTTTCACCATCCACAAATGCATATTTGAAAGAATTGGTAATCATTTCATTGAGGATCAGTCCCACAAAAACGGACATTTTCATATCTATCTTCAGGTTTTCAACACTTATGTCCAAATCTATTTTGCTGGGTTGCTGAAACATGCTGCGCAATTCAACATACAATTCTTCCAAAAACTCCTTGAAGTCCACCTCAGAAGTATTTTCCGTGTCGTACAGATTTTGATGAACGAGTGCCATTGCCTGAATTCTGGACTGACACTCATCCAAGATCAATTTTACATTTTCGTCATCAGAGGCGTTGGAGCGGAGGTACAGCAAGCTCTTTAAAAACGTAAGGTTGTTTTTTACCCTATGATGCATCTCCTGTCGCAACACTTCCTTTTGGTCAAGGCTGTTGCTTAATAGTGCATTGGATTTTTTGGTTTTCTTATAGGCCCAAAAAAGCATTCCCATCATAAGGATCAGGAGCAAACCCACGATCACGGAAAAGTTCAGTTGCCTCGATTTTTGTTCGCTTTCCAATCTTGCCAGGTCTTCATTGTGTTTGATGTCTGACAGTTGCCGCTCTTTTTCTGCCAGCTCATACTTAGCTTCAATCTGGTACCTTGATTCATCCCATTCCACCTCCCGAGCTTGGAGGTAGGTTCTGTGGTAGTTCTCGTGAGCGGTCAAGGCAAGAGCTGTTTGACCAAAATGATTGTAATTTTTGTACAAGACATTATAGAGTTCTGGTTCTACCTTAACCCATCCTTTGTCTTTGCATAATCTGAGGCCAAGTTGAGCATATCGTATACTTTCATCATGGCGCTGGAAAGCGTAGGAGGCGCGGGCCAGGTTGCTTACGATACTTGTAGCATACCTAATATTACCTAGTGCGAAATAGATCTCATAGGCCTTTTTGAAATATTCCAAGGCAACAGGATTATTCATGCGTTCATGGAGAAATCCTAACTCATTTAATGAGCTAGCTTCCATATCTTGATCCCCGATTGAGACCGCTATCTCAAGTACTTTATTCGAATAGTCAACGATTCGAGGATACTCGTACGTTGTTTCGTTAATGACAGCCGCGTAACGGTTGTAGAAGTACGCAAGATTTTGTGGTGATAGATCGTGGGTTTCACTAATCTCTTCCACCTCTTTCAGGCAATCCAAAGCTTTGTCAAATTCAATGATACTTCTATACAACTCAGCCAAAGAAGTCAGCCCAAATGCCTGCCCGTTGCGATGACCTTTTTTTTTAAACAGTTCAATACCTGTTTTATAGTTAGAGAGTGCTGAATCGCTTTTATTGGACAGTTTGAATGCTCTTCCAAGGTATACGTGGAGATAGGCAATGGTCGTATCCTGACACAGGTGTTTACAGGAATCCAGCTGATTCTGAAAGTACGACTGAGCAGCTTCGAACTCCGAGGACTCAATCAAGGACTTGCCTTTCTCAAAATCTACCTGACCGTGGCTTAAATGAAGTAAAATGGATAATATGATCGAGGCAGCTAATCGCATCAAAAGACCATTTTTCATTGTAATGGCTAAAGATATCGCCTTTTACTGTAAAAAAATCCAACTATTTCGTCGGAAGACAATATGCAGTAGATCATCCGTATTGCCTCTAAAAGCCATCAGGCATGTCAAACTCATACAAAAAATGGTCATTCACCCCAAATTTTTGAGGGAAATTCAACATTTGGGTAGATTATCATTAGATAAAAACCGCTTAGTTATGCATACCACGACTTTAAAACGACTTAAGGTATTTAACCTTGATTTACTCCTTTTACAACTTGTAAAAAAGTTCAAAAGACTTTTTCGATCTTTGACAGGCGAATTTATTCCTGTTCCATGTAGAAAGGTTCATTTTCGAAGTAGCCTGCTCCTCTCATTTTTGCTTGTGCAAGCGGTGGAGGTGAGTGCTCAGGGTTATGATGTGTCTTCAGCAACCTTCTTCCAGCAAAAGAACATTTTTTCCGAGATCACACTACCACGTGGGATGGCCTTTAATAATGATGGTACTAAACTTTTTATCGGAGGTACTTCCTTTTTGGTCACCGACGTAGTTTATGCATACGATCTAAGTACTGCTTACGATATCTCGACAGCCACCTTCAATAGTGAATCGCTGGACCTGGGAGATGTTATCAATTTTTCTGTCACCCCCGGTGATATCACCTTCAAGCCTGATGGGATGCAGCTCTTCGTTGCAGGCACTCATTTCGATCTCATGACCTTTGCTCAGGAAGAGCGAGTGTTTACCTACAATCTGAGTACCGCCTTCGACGTGTCCACGGCTTCCACGACCCCGAGCGCTCAATTGGTAATTGACACGCAAGAAAATTTCTCGTCGGGCATCGAGCTAAACAATGATGGGACGAAGTTATTTATCATCGGTAAGACCAATGACAAGGTCATTGAATACACGATGACTACCGCCTACGATATCACTTCTGCATCGGTCGGAAATGATAAATCGGTGAGCAGTGAAATGGATTTTCCCGAATCAATGAGGTTTAGCAATGACGGTATGAAATTGCTGATTCTGGAGACGGATTTTCCGGGTTCATCTGTAACCATTTTTGATTATTCACTTACTTCCGCCTTTGACATAACTACTGCTTCCTACTCAGGTGGTGCTAATGATTTAAGCATCGACTTCAACTCCATTCGCCCTTCGGCTTTGGCATTCAATGATGACGGGACGAAGATGTATGTGGCTGGTACGGACAATACCGGGGCGCCTATCTGGGAGTACAATCTGTCCAGTGACATGACTGCTCCGACTGTTGCGATCACATCCGGCGCCAGTGACCCTACGAACGTTTCACCTATTCCGGTTACCATAACTTTTGATGAAGATGTTACCGGATTTACAGAAGGCGACCTCACTGTTGGTGGAGGCACGACGAGTAATTTTTCGGGAACAGGCAGCGTCTACACCGTGGATGTGACACCCTCAGCCGATGGGACCATTACAGTCGATATTGCAGCAGCTGTAGCACAAGATGCGGCAGGAAATGACAACGATGCAGCTACCCAGTTTTCTATTGATTATGACGCAACCTCCCCAACAGTCACTATTGTCACGGGTGCCAGTGATCCTACGAACGTTTCGCCAATACCACTTACAATTACCTTTGATGAAGACGTTACAGGGTTTGTGGAGGGTGACCTAACCGTGAGTGGCGGTACGACTAGCAACTTCGCAGGCTCAGGCTCTGCTTACACCGTAGATGTAACACCTTCCTCCGATGGGACGATAACGGTGGATATTGCAACAGCGGTTGCTCAAGATGCTGCGGGTAATGATAACGATGCAGCTACCCAGTTTTCTATCGATTATGACGCAACCTCCCCAACAGTCACTATTACCACGGGTGCCAGTGACCCGACGAACGTTTCGCCAATTTCGCTTACGATTACTTTCAATGAAGACGTCACAGGGTTTGTGGAAGGTGACCTGGCCGTGAGTGGAGGTACGACCAGCAACTTCGCGGGCTCAGGAGCTGCTTACACTGTAGACGTCACACCCTCATCAGATGGAACAATCACAGTTGATCTTGCCGCTGCAGTTGCTCAGGATGCTGCGGGCAATGATAACGATGCTGCGACCCAGTTTTCTATCGATTATGACGCAACGTCCCCAACGGTCACTATTGCCACTGGTGCCAGTGACCCCACCCACGTTTCGCCTATACCACTTACAATTACCTTTGACGAAGACGTCACAGGGTTTGAAGAGGGTGACTTAACCGTGAGCGGCGGTACGACCAGCAACTTCGCGGGCTCAGGAGCTGCTTACACTGTAGACGTCACACCTTCTTCCGATGGGACGATCACGGTGGATATTGCCGCAGCAGTTGCTCAGGATGCTGCGGGCAATGATAACGATGCAGCTACCCAGTTTTCTATCGATTATGACGCAACCTCCCCAACGGTCACCATTGCTACGGGTGCCAGTGATCCTACGAACGTTTCGCCAATTTCGCTTACGATTACTTTCAATGAAGACGTCACAGGGTTTGTGGAAGGTGATCTGGTT
>JANQOR010000012.1 GCA_028285685.1 Cyclobacteriaceae bacterium
GATCGTCTCTGCTGTACCTCCATTCGTACTCAAACTGATAGCTCCAATAGCATCACTCGTAGTAGAGATACTCGTGCCATTAGTTCCACTCACACTGAATGCCCCATCCCCTGTGTCTATCGTCGTCTGATCCAAATCAGTAGTACCATTCACATCCAGGTTGTCTGGAGTGAACGTACCGCTTATGTTCACATTGCCAGCAGCTGATAAATTGATGTCATTAGTAGAGCTAATGTCTACATCACCTGAACCGGATGCCAAGTCCACCCCTGTTGTCCCAGTTGAATTACCAATAGTAATAGTTCGTCCACCAGTGGTGCCAGAACCAATATTGATAGCTCCGTCATTTGCATCATTTCCAACACTAATAGCTCCAGTAACCGCATTTAACTCCACATCATTTGCAGTTGCATCTATCGCCACTCCTGTCGCTCCGTCGAGAACCAGGTTTCCGGCAGAAACGACATCAACGTTTCCACTAGTCACAGTACCAACAGACAAATCAGCTCCAGTTACAGTCAAATTCGAAGGGCTTGTTGCGTCAAGGCTAATATTTGCTCCGTCAACAATTAAATCTCCATTGAGATCTGTGTCAGTATCAATTGTAAGATTCCCTCCATTGATATTTGTTGTTCCGGTTAAATCAATCGCATCAGAATTTTCGTCACCAATTTGAATATCATCATTGCGAATTAGTGTCTGTGAGCTACCATCAGCAACGGTGAAATTCCCAGCATCAACATCAAGGCCGGCGTTGGCATCCAGATTCCCACTAAAGTTCGCCTCTTGAGCAACTTGCAGAGTTCCCTGCACAGCAGTTGATAAAGTAGGTGATGAGAGTGTAACAGTTCCCTCTGTATTCAGATTTCCTGTATTGTCAACTGTGAAATTTGTTCCTCCAACTGTTAAGTTGGCCCCAGTAACATCTAAACCATTCTGAGCATCCAGGTTTCCATCATCATTGACAACAACATCACCTCCACCACTATCAATCACGAAATCTCCTGTACCTGTTAAAATAACTGATGTATTGCCGGTTCCTGTGTTTGCGATGGTGAAATCTTCCGCCCCATCTTGAGTTATTGTTGTTGACTGATCTAAGTCTCCTCCCAAATCAATTTCGTTGTTAATTCCGTCATAAGTCAAGCCGCTACCGGCCTGACCTCCGGCAACTGTGGTTAGTGCGGCCTCCGTCACTAAGGCATCATCAGATGGGCTAGCAAAATTGACTCCCGTACCTGAATCGACAATGTTGTTGACGTTGGTTCCATTGGCAAGAGTTAGGTCCGTCGAGATCGTTACTGAACCGCCGTTGAAATCTGTAGTTGCTGTAACATCTACTAAGTCAGCCGCATTGTTTCCCAAATTTATAGCCCCGCTATTGATATCTACCTGTGGGGCATCTACCGTTAAATTCCCTCCATTGATATTGGTCTGGCCGGTGATGTCTATTGCGTCGCTGCTATTGTTGCCAAGGTTCAAAACATCACTATTTATGTTCGTTGTTGAACCATTGGAAATGTTAACAGTGGTGCTGTTGATGTCTACTTGCGGCGATGCAACTGTTAAATTTCCACCGTTGACGTTCGTCTCCCCCGTGATATCAACTGCATCAGAAGTCGCATTTCCAACATTGATATTGTCACTATCAATGTTAAAATCCTGACCATCATTTGCAACAACAATCTGACCAGCACCATCACTGCTTAAAGCTAAGTTTGGCGTGAGAGCAGAAGGGCTAAGGTTGATGACTCCACTGGCGTTTGGAATAGTAATTGTATTGTTTTGTGTTGGATCTTCAACTGTCAATGTTGTTGTATTGCTATCGTCGGTAGCTCCTTGAAGCACGAAGGGACTAGCTTCCTGAATTTCTCCATTGATTGTTGCATCAGCATTTATGGTCAGCTCATCTGAGGCATTGTCTCCAACATTTATTATTCCACTGTTGATGTTAGTTTGCGGAGCATCAACATCGAGATTGCCCCCATTAATATTGGTTATCCCAGTTAAATCTATATTGTCTGTGCTCTCATCACCTATGTTGATGTCATCATTATTTATTGAGGTTGTTGAGGCCGGATTATCTGCTACCGTGAAATTCCCGTTGGTAACGTCCAGCCCATTATTGGCATCCACATTGCCAAAGAAATCTGCTTGTTCATCCACTCTCAAGGTACCCTCTACATATGTAAGTGTACCGCCCGACGAACCCAGATTTACCGTCCCATCGGCATTTAAAGTACTTGTAACATCCACAGGATTATTCACCTGAAGACCACCTGCATTGTTCAAAATTATTTGTTGGGTTCCCGGGACCACAAAATCAGCATTGTCAACATCCAAATCATCTCCCTGAACAGCATCATTTTGAATTGTCACCTCAGCTGAAGTTCCGGTGTTTGAAATTGCTATGTCACCCGTAACTGGCTGACCTTCGGCGATGCCGGCAGAATTGCCTATGTAAATGTTGTCTTGACTAAGAGATGATGACGTAAAATCAGCTCTATTAGCCCATACCACATTTCCCGCATTGTCAATTGTGAGCACCCTATCCGTGTTCCCTTCCGGATCAATCTTGGAAATTGTTATTGTACCATTCGCAATATCTTCGTTGAGTATAGATAGGTCCGTTATATGCTCCGAGGTGATTAGTATTGGCGTTTCAGATACAGCAGTGACACGCCCTTTTGAATCAATTGTAAATTGAAGTGCTAGAAATTGATCTCCATAGCCGCCGGCAACACCTGCAATATCCTCCAGTTTCGAACCTACAACAGATAAATCAGCCAACTTTTGTGTTGTAATCGCTCCATTGGTGATTTTGGGGGTTGTGACACTGCCGTCCTGAAGCTTACTGGTAGAAACGGCGTTGTCAGCAATTTTAGTCTCAGTTACTCGGCCCAAACCAATGATTGGATTTGGATAGAAGCCAGTTAAATCTCCGCCTGCAGGAGTCACGCTCAAAGCTCCCAATCCAGGAATCCATGTGTTGTTCCAATAGTAGAATAGATTCTGATCCGTATCGTAGACCATAAGTCCATTGTCATTGGAGGCAAGACTTGTTGCCATACTAGTCCGCTGGAAGGTTGTTAACCTTGGGACCAAGAATCCTTGATTGGAATTAGGTGAAACAAGCTCCAAAACCGAATTAACGTTTGGAGTATTGGTGTTGACTCCTACGGAATTCTGACCATTTGAGGAAAGAAATCCTAAGACTGACACAGCTAGGAGTGTAAGCTTCTTATTTAAACCCATGATATTTTTAAGTCTGAGCGGCTTTTACATTTAATTCATTAACTGACCGTAAGATGAATGTTTGATCTTACAAGCTGGCGTAAGCATAACTTTGGCTATAGTAAAAATCGACAATTTTTAAAAAAAAATAGCCAAAAGATAGAGGCAGTATAGCAAACCTTCGGTGAACTGCTAATTTTCTTTGACCAATATTGAGGGTAGGTTTTAAAAATAATTTTTTGAGATAGATAAATCGATTATTTTTGCCCAAGCAATGTATGATTTCAATGACGAGGGGACTACAGTCCCCTCTTTTTTTTCTTGAAAAAAGTGGTGAATAGGATAAAAGAAATAGTAGAGGAGGTGATTGGTGAGGAATCGTCAATTTTTCTGGTAGATGTTCGATTGAAAGGTGGGGCGGGAAATCAGAAATTGCTCATAATTATAGATGGTGACGATGGGATAAGTATCGATCACTGTACGATGATCAGTAGAAAAGTTGGAGTCGTTTTAGAAGAGGAGGATTTATTAGAAGGGAAGTACAATTTGGAAGTTTCATCTCCCGGTTTAGATCATCCTATTACACTAAAAAGGCAATATGTGAAGAACGTTGGAAGACATCTTGAAGTTGAAAAAAATGATGGTGCAATTGTAAGAGGAAAGCTACTGGGAGTAGATAGTAACACTATCATTTTACAATCTGATGAAATGGGAACAGAGGTGCCAATGAATTTCGAAGAAATAAGTAAATCAAAAATAGAAGTATCATTTAAATAGAATGGAAGCGTCAGTATTAGTTGATTCATTTGCGGATTTTGCCAGGGGGAAAAACATAGACCGGCCAACAATGATTCGCATTCTTGAGGATGTGTTTAGAACAATGATTCGAAAGAAGTATGAGACCGATGACAATTTCGACATAATCATCAATGCGGACAATGGCGATCTGGAAATATGGAGGTTCAGAGAAATTGTTGATGACAATTCTGAGGACATTTGGGACCATGATAAAATCAGTCTTTCTGAGGCTCGGCAGATAGAGCCAGATTTTGAAATAGGTGAGGAGGTAGCCGAGGAAATTAAACTATTGGATTTTGGTCGGCGCGCAGTAATGACTGCAAGGCAGACTTTGATTCAAAAAATCAAGGATCTTGAGAAAGATATCCTTTTCCAGAAATACAAAGACTTAGTTGGTGAAATTATTCAGGGTGAAGTTTATCAGGTTTTAAGCCGTGAAGTGTTGCTAATTGATGGTGAGGGTAATGAGTTAACTATTCCGAAATCTGAGCAAATTCCAAAGGATCGATACAGAAAAGGAGACGGTGTTAGGGCGATTGTTCACAGAGCAGAAATGGTTAATGGAAATCCGAAAATTATTCTCTCGCGAACCTCACCAGTATTTCTTGAGAGGCTTTTTGAGGCAGAAGTTCCAGAGGTTTATGATGGCCTGATAACTATAAAAAATGTCGTAAGAGAACCCGGTGAGAGAGCAAAAGTATCCGTAGAATCCTATGATGATCGAATAGATCCGGTTGGTGCTTGTGTTGGTATGAAAGGATCCCGAATACACTCTATAGTTAGGGAACTTCAGAATGAAAACATCGATGTCATTAACTTCACGGACAATTTAGAGCTTTACTTGGCACGTGCCTTGAGTCCTGCAAAGATCACAAGCATGGATATCAGTGAGGGCAAGGAGCGAGTTTCTGTGTACCTTAAGCCTGATCAGGTATCACTAGCAATTGGAAAGGGGGGACAAAATATCAAGCTGGCAAGCAAGCTCGTGGGTATGGAGATTGATGTGTTCAGAGAACTTGACGAGGCTTCGGAAGAGGATGTTGATCTCGATGAATTTACTGACGAGTTGGAAGACTGGATCATCGACGAGCTGAAGCGTGTTGGTTTGGATACAGCAAAAAGTGTTTTGAAGTTGGGTACCGAGGATTTGGTGAGAAGAACGGACTTGGAAGAAGAAACAGTACATGAAATCATTCAAGTTCTTAGCCAGGAATTTGAGTAGAAATTAAAAGATTGTATGGCAGAGTATAGATTAAGTCAGGTTGCGAGAAAGCTAAACGTAGGTAGAAATACCATTCTTGATTTCTTATCTGAAAAGGGGTTTGAGGTTGATACTAATCCCAATTCTAAAATAAATCAGGATCAGTATGATATGCTTGCGAGGAAGTTTGCAGATGCCGCACATGATAAGGAGGAAGCTTCAGAGTTGACAATTGGAGGTGGAACGGAAGATTTTGTGATCAAGGCAGACAAGCCTGAGGACAAAAAGAAAACGGAGGACGAACGAATTCTTATCAAGGATAATGTTGCTCCGGTGGTAGAACCTGAAAAAATATCTGCTAAATCAAAGCTGGAGGGTCCTAAAGTTGTTGGCAAAATTGATCTGGACAAAAAGAAGAAAGAAGAAGCCAAAAAGGAGGAAGCCGAGGAGGTCAAAGAGGAAAAACCTACCGAAGTGGCCAAAGAGCAGAAGAGTGTAAAAGAAACCGAAGACGAAACTCCCCAAGAACCGAAAGAAATAATAAAAGCCAAAGCGGATTCCCTGCGAGGACTAAAAGTTCTGGACAAAATAGAATTACCTGATAAACCAAAACCGGTAGCCTCCTCAGATCAGAATCAAGATAGAAAGAAAAGGCCAAGAAAGAGAATAAGTTCAGGAGCTCCAGAAACAAAGGGGAAGAGACCAGCTCAAACAACGGGACGCTCTTCAACTGGAAGAAAGACCGAGGAACTCTCTGACAAAGAAATTCAAGATAAGATCAAAGCTACTCTAGCCAAGCTGAGTGGAGGAAAGACCAAAACAGAGCGATCGAAGTATAGAAAAGATAAACGTTCGGCAAAAGCTGAAGCTGAAGAGGAGAAGCAAATTCAGGCAGAGGAGGCATCAAAAACACTACGAGTAACCGAATTCATTTCTGCCAGCGATCTAGCTTCACTAATGGACGTGTCTGTCAATGACGTGATATCAACATGTATGTCATTAGGAATGTTTGTTTCAATCAATCAGAGATTGGACGCAGAATCAATTACGGTCATTGCCGATGAATTTGGTTTCGACATAGACTTCACCGAAGCAAAGGAGGAGACAGATGTGGTTGAATCCGAGGACTCAGACGAGTCATTAGCCGAGAGAGCGCCCATCGTAACCATAATGGGTCACGTCGATCATGGTAAAACATCCCTTCTCGACTACATTAGGGATGCCAAAGTTACCGCTGGAGAAGCAGGAGGAATAACGCAACATATTGGAGCCTACGATGTGACTACCGAAAGTGGCAAGCGAGTCGCATTTCTTGATACTCCGGGCCACGAAGCATTTACAGCAATGCGGGCAAGGGGAGCAAAAATTACTGATGTCGCCATTATTGTAGTAGCAGCTGATGACTCTGTGATGCCTCAAACTAAGGAGGCTATCAATCACGCACAAGTTGCTGGTGTCCCGATTGTAATTGCGATCAATAAAATTGATAAGCCAAATGCAAATCCGGACAAGATCAAGGAGGATCTATCTAATATGAACATCCTTGTCGAAGATTGGGGAGGTAAATATCAATGTCAGCATGTATCAGCTAAAACAGGAGAAGGTATTGATGAACTGCTAGATAAAGTCCTTCTGGAAGCAGAGTTGCTGGAACTGAAAGCAAATCCAGCAAAACCTGCTGTTGGATCAGTTGTAGAAGCAAGTTTGGATAAGGGAAGAGGTTTTGTTTCAACCATCATGGTTCAGGGGGGAACCTTGAAAGTCGGAGATGTGCTTCTAGCTGGACCTTTCTTTGGAAAAGTAAAGGCAATGTTTGATCACCGAGGACATAAGGTGAAGGAAGCTGGGCCTTCCACGCCGGTTCAAATGCTTGGACTAGATGGAGCACCGCAGGCTGGAGATAGGTTCAATGTCATGGAAAGTGATCGCGAAGCACGGGAGATAGCCACAAAGAGAGAGCAGATCCTTAGAGAACAAACCATACGGACGAAAAAGCACATAACACTAGACGAAATAGGTCGAAGGCTCGCTATCGGAAACTTTAAAGAACTCAATGTCATTGTCAAGGGTGACGTTGACGGTTCGATAGAAGCGCTCTCTGATTCATTACTTAAGTTATCGACCGAAGAAGTACAAGTCAACATTCTCCACAAGGCAGTTGGTCAGATATCGGAATCTGATGTCCTACTTGCTTCAGCTTCAGATGCTGTAATTGTTGGATTCCAGGTGAGACCATCCGGCAGTGCACGTAGATTGGCTGAAACAGAAGAAATTGAAATCAGATTATACTCTATCATCTATGACGCCATAAATGACGTGAAAGATGCAATGGAAGGAATGCTTGAACCTACTAGCGAAGAAGTTATCACAGGGAATATTGAAGTACGAGATGTATTCAAAATCTCTAAGATAGGAACTGTTGCTGGTTGCTTTGTAACTGACGGAATTGTGAAACGATCCAATCAAGTCAGACTGGTTAGAGATGGAATTGTTGTATATACCGGTGAAATTAACCAGCTAAAGCGTTTCAAGGAGGATGTTACTGAAGTCAAAAACGGCTATGAATGCGGCTTAAGCATCAAAAATTTCAATGATATCAAAGTTGGAGATACTATTGAAGGATTTGAAATCAAAGAGGTAAAAAGGACACTCTAAGTCTTAGTTTTTCTCAAGCGTTAACTTTTGCAGGTTTTTACTAACCTTCTAGCTAGTTTTTCGTTATTTTGTTGACTACAAGTACTGAATTCTTGCGGACAATTGCCAAAATATCGTTTCTGCTAGGTTTCGTCATTATAGCAAACTACGCTTTTGCTACAAATTCTACGGGCGACGCATCTACCGAAGGTACTCAGCAGCAGCCAGGAGAGAAAAAGCAAAATGTGGAAGAAATTGATCCGTCTCAGGAGTTAGAGGGTGGTTCCGAACCTCAAGAACTCCAAACGGTTGATTCAACCGAAGATGATTCCGTCAACAAATACAATTTCATATTCTATTTCTTGTACAAACTGAAGTACAATGAGAATCAGGAAGTTGAGGAACTATTCTAGGCGTATACGTTCACAAAGGTTTCAATGTCCTTCAGTCCAATTTTTCCTTCGTAAAAGGCTTTTCCGAAGATAACACCATAAAGGCCTTGGTCGGCCAATTTCTTTACGTCATCCATGTTGCGGACACCTCCACTTGCAAAAACACACAAGTTTGGAAATTCTTCGAGAAGATTGCTGTAAAGATCAAAGGAAGGTCCCTCCAGTGCACCATCTCTCGAAATATCGGTTGTTTTCAGGTATTTCAATCCCCGATCGTAGAAGTAGGCAATATGATCCAGAATTTTGAGATCAGTAGCGGTCTGCCAACCTTTGATCCGAATCAACCCATCAAGACTATCAGCTGCAAGCGCTATTTTCTCTCGGCCGTAGGACATTATCCAGTTGGCGAAAATTTCCTTATTCTGTACCGCAACGGAGGCAGCTGTGATGCTTTCTGCTCTATGCTCAAATGCCTTAATCACATCACCGTCGGTGTGGATTCCTCCGGTAAAATTCACCTTGAGGTTGGTATAGCCAGTAATCATCTGAAGTGGGTCATAGTTAACAATTGTTCCCTTTTTTGCTCCCTCCAGATCAATTAAGTGAATTCTTTTTATGCCATGGTCCTCAAATTGACTTGCGACTTCAATTGGGCTTTCTTCGTAGAATTTCTCCTTAGAATAATCCCCTTGTTTCAGACGTGTAGTCCTCCCATTTATTACAGAAATCGATGGAACTAGTAGCACTTAATGAAGAATTGGTTGGTAAATAGTCCTTAGTAAGAACTCATCTCAAGGTAAAGAAATTCATCGAGAAATGCTACTGAACTTGTACTAATTTGAACCCTTCACCGTGTATGGTGAGAATCTTCAGAGATGGATCATCCGCAAGGTATTTTCTAACCTTGGCAATGTAGACATCCATACTTCTGGCGTTAAAATAACTATCATCCTTCCAGATGCGCTTAAGAGCCACACTTCTAACAACAGTCTGGTTTATGTTCTCGAAAAATATCTTTAACAACTCATTTTCCTTGGTTGTCAGAGTAATTTCTCTGCTGGGAGTTTTCAGCTTGTTCTCGTTGTAGTGATAGATCAATTCACCGATGTTGAAAGGATTGGGAAACTCTTCAACTTCCTTCTTCGTGGATCTTTTCAATATAGCTTGAATCCGAACTAGCAGTTCCTCCATACTGAAGGGTTTTGTCATGTAGTCGTCAGCACCAATTGTAAATCCTTTGATAATGTCCTGCTTCATTGATTTAGCGGTAAGGAAAATGATTGGCGTGTTATCATCGATCGATCGGATTTCTTTTGCCAGCGCAAACCCATCCTTTTTGGGCATCATTAAATCCAGAATACATAGGTCAAAATCACCATTTTTGAAGGTTTTCTCACCCTCTTCACCATCTCGGCTAAGTGTGGTTTCGTATCCCTTGAGGCCAAGATACTCACTTAATATCTCACCCAAATTAGGGTCATCTTCGACGATCAGCAATTTAGGTTTCATTTGCTATGGGCAATGTGATTGAAAATTTACTTCCTCTTCCAGGTTCACTGTCAACATCCACCTTTCCGCCATGGGCTTCGACCATATTTTGGACGTAGGCGAGACCAAGACCAAATCCCTTCACGTCATGTAGATTGCCAGTTGGCACGCGGTAAAATTTTTCAAAAATATGTTTCTGTTGCTCCCTGTTCATACCAACTCCTTTATCTTGAACCGTTAGATTAAATTGATCTTCTGCGTACTCTGTCCTCAATGTGATGTTAGGAGCTTCTGGAGAGTACTTATTTGCATTGTCTAGCAAATTGTGAACAATATTGGTCAGGTGAGTCCTATCGCCCTTCACCGTATCGATTTTTGCGTTTTCAACAAGATTAATTCGACCGCCACGCTGCTCGATCTGAACGGAAATGTGCTCTGCCGCCTCTCTCACGACCTCATTCATCATAATCATTTCCTCTTTCAAATTGTAGTCCTTGCGATCAATCGCTGCTATCTGTAACACTTTTTCCACCTGTTCTCCCAGCCTTTTGTTTTCATCATTGATGACTTTGAGGTACTTATTTTTTAGGTTGCTATTCTCAATTTCCTTATCGTTTAAGGCTTCAACCGCCAGCGAAACCGTTGAGATTGGCGTCTTAAGTTCATGGGTCATGTTGTTGATAAAATCGTTCTTCATCTCCGAGATCTTCTTCTGATGAACTATCGTTCGAATGCTATAACCGAAGCAGAACAAAATGACGAAGACAAGGAAACCGGAACTTGCCAGTGACGACCAAATTTTGTTAATCAAGAAATTCTTTTTTTCAGGAAAGTCTATCACGATGTAGCTATCATTGCCAAAAACGTCATTAGGAAAAAGTCCAGCTTTCAATTCGCTAGCTCCCAATTCCTCCTGTTTATGTTCATTGGTAATCATAATGAACCTATTCAGTCGAGGGGCAATCACCCCATAGTCGTATTCAATATCAATCCCCTTATAGGTAAGCTCCACGCTCAATAGGGAGTCCAGTTGATGCGGATTAAATCTCGACATCAATGATCTGCCAGGAACCATCAAGTCCTTGACAACATCAAAGGTCAATTCATATTTCCTGGAAATTCGTGCCAATTGTTCCTCCAGTTCCTTTATTTCAATGTCCTTCTTTTTCAATTGGTCATCTACACCCTCCTCCACGATGAACGGATTTTTCTGAAAAAAAAGGCCCTGTGTGCCACTTGAGAAATTTACCACCAGCTGAAGCTCATCACCGAACTGAACGGTATCGAAAAACATAAGAGCTTGCTGGTTCCCTTGATTGGATAACTCCATTCTCGGTTTAAACTGTCGTTTGACCATTTGCTTGGAACGTTGCTGACCTTCTTCAAGTCCTGGAGTCGAATTCAAAACCCTGAGCTTGTTATATGCCGCAATCGCCTCATGCTTCTCCAATTTGCTCGCTACATTGTTAAGCGCTTCAAGCACATCTTTCCTAAATCGCTCTTCATTGGCAGTGACCAGGCTATCAATCCAAAAAAGTTGGAAGGCAATTAGTCCAATCATAGAGAGGCCCATTAGGCCAATAACCCATCTAAGCTTCAGGCGCTTCATGGTCCAAAAATACGAGCATAATCACCGATCAGTTCTCATTTAACCATTTTTAACACAGATTAACTGGTGCTTAACAGTCCTTCACCATGCGTGATCGTATCTTAGAATACATGGATTTAATTTCAACAATTATGACAAAGAATATTCGGTTGATACTCACACTTTTTTTCGTAAGTGGAATGCTAACTGGTAGGTCGCAGGACGAAAAAAGTAAAATAACGGTTGAAATCACGAAGGAGGTAAATGGGGAGAAAAGAACTTTCAAAGGGGAATATGAAAATGCTGAGCAGATGAGGTCTGACCCCAATTACCAAGAATTCGCAGGAGAAGATGGAGGTCTCAAGCTTTGGTTTGATCAAGATGGTACCGACACTGATTTACTTCTTAACCTTGATCAGTTTAACCAATTCGGTAAGTCATTCAAATTCGGTTTTGGAGGCAGTGGTTTGGATGGGTTTGATCTTTTTAGACATTTTGGGATCGACTCAACGGATGAATCATCCGGTTTTTTCCACCTCGACGGGGACGACTGGGAAGAGCGGGAGGAGAGTCTTGACAAATTGCAAGAAGAAATGAGAAGTTTGATGGATCATCTTGGAGAAGGAGAAGATAGTCGTGTATTCATGTTTAGCACTAAACGATTGAAAATCCTTGATGTTGAAGGTGATGAGTTTGGTAAGAAGGGATCAGTAAGCGAAAACAACTTGCTAGAGCTCGATAATCTTAGTTTCTTTCCAAATCCTTCAACGGACGGACGATTTAAAATACGTTTCAGTGTGCCAAAAGAAGATGAACTCAACATCAAGGTATTTAACATCGAAGGCAAAGAAGTCTTCAACCGCTACTTTGAACGATTTGGAGGACTGTATTCAGAAACACTCGATCTTTCTGGGCAAAAAGAGGGAATGTATCTACTGGAAATAAGTCAAAGCAAGCAGCGGTTAACCAAAAAGATAATGATAACCAAGTAGCATACGTAGGTTTGACTATGACCGGCGGCTCCCTTCAAGCTGCTGGTTTTTTTAGGTGTTGACCATCATAAATCCAAGATAAGTCCCTATTGCATTTCCCAGCGAACCTATCAAAACAGCTGCAAGAAGTAAATCGTCTCTTTTCAAGCTTCTTGCTAATGCAAGAGCTGAAGAGGAGCCACCAACGTTCGCTTGAGAGGCTACACCAACCATTTCCCAATCATACTTTAAGAGCCATCCAAGGAGAATGATCACAACAGCATGGATAAGAATTGTCAAGGACAGATAAGCCAATACTTGTACAGCAACTTCTCCTGCGGCAGACAAAGCTGATAGTTCGCAAAAGGCTCCAACAACTGACAGGAATAGGTAAACGGAAAACAGCCCCAGAATTTTAGATTCTTTTAATTCCTGGAAAAATTTCAATTGTGCGAGTACTAAGGCCAAGGTGGTTACAATAAGAATCGAAGGGACACTTGTAACGTCGGAAATCCAATTCGAGAACACCATAGCCGCGCACGTTATAAAAATCAGGATGGACAAAGAATAAATGGACAGGCTAGATGAATCGTACTCGTCTTCCAAAACTTCTGATTTCTGTACGGCCCGTTTCCTCTTGACCAATTTGTTTAGTGCTACGGGCAAAGTGATGGTCACCGCCATCCAAACTGCGGTCAGGATATTGTCGACGGCTACTATTGTGGTATACAGTAAACCTTGTTCCATCATCTTGTAATGAATAGCAATAGCGTTAAAATTGAGACTTCCGCCTGTATAGGTCCCTGTGATCATTCCCGCAATCGGAGATGCCCACTCTCCAAATTCACCCCCAATAGCTCTGCTGGCAACAAACACTCCGGCACATGTTCCTAAGGCTCCGCCCAGAAATAGAACAAGCATTGGTGTGCCCGCTATTTTGAGATCCTTAAGGTTTACTCCCAGAAGTAGTAGAAAAATGGACGCAGGGGCTATGTATGTGAATATATGATCATAAACTACAGATGGGTTTGAAGCTGAGGGTATCAATCCAACGTTCGCAGTAATAGCCGTAATTAGAATGGCCAAAAGTGCAGCTCCAATATGCTTTAACTGAGTGTTTCGCTCCAGGTAGATAGCCAGTAAAATATTGAAAAAGAGAACCGTAAGAACAAATAATGGACTGCTTTGGAATCCCAATGGGTTGAAGTTTAAACCCAATGATACTAATTAAGTTCTACTAAACTAAATCCAACCCCATGATGATTCTTGATTTCGATGGTTGGATCTGCTTTTAGATATTTTCTCAGACGCGTAATAAAAACATCCAGGCTCCTGCCTTTAAAGTAATCGTTCTCACCCCAAATTTCTTCCAGAATATCTTCTCGCTTTACTAGCGTCCCCTTATTAACCAGTAACATTCTTAGCAATTGACCTTCCATTTGGGTAAGAGGATGTTTTTCACCATCAATCAAGTAGCATATGTTAATTACGTCGTATTTTGAATTCCCAAACTCCATAATTTGCGACGTTGTGTTTGCGCTTTCCGCTGTTCTGCGTAAGAATACCTGAATTCGATATGCAAGTTCCTTGATTGAAAAAGGTTTCGTGATGTAGTCATCCCCTCCTATCTCGAATCCGCGAAGGCGATCTTCTTCAAGAGATTTGGCGGTAAGAAATATGATCGGAACGAATTCGTCCAGTGCTCTAATTTTCTCTGCGAGGACAAAACCATCCATCTTGGGCATCATCACATCCACCAAACAGATCTCAGGGGTTGTCCTATCGTATAGATCAAGTGCTTCTTCTCCATTCTTTGCCCAATGCACCTCATGATCGAGAGATCCAAGGTTGTCACTAACCATGAATCCGAGGTTCTCATCATCTTCAGCAAGTAATATTCTAGCCATTGCTCAATGTTACTGTGAATTTACTTCCGAGCCCTACAGTCGACTCTAGATCAAGCTTGGCCTTCAGTTTCTGTAGTGATTTCTTCACAATGTATAAACCAAGACCAAACCCTTTCACGTTATGCTGATCCTTACTTTCAGGAACCCTGTAAAACTTGTTGAAGATCTTCTTTTGCTGGTCCTTTGGAATCCCTGTGCCATTATCTGTTATGCTAATCATGACTTTTTTCCCCTCATTTTCAGCATTGATATCAATCACGGATCCACCATATTTTATAGCATTGTCGATGAGGTTACTTAGTACATTGTCGAGAAGATCCGGATTCGTGATTAAGCTAACTCGTTCGCTTTTTAGTCGCCATTCCACCATTTTCCTTTGGTACTGCTGTTTGGATCTTTCAACGAGAGCATCGAGATATTCATCCAAGTGAATCTTCTCAAGTGGAATCCCTGACCTGTCATCTAGCATCGCTCCCTTAAGGATCTTTTCGACATGATTCTCCAATCGTTCAGTTTCCTGGCTGATTATCTGGATGTACTTATCGCCATCTCCCTGAAATTTTTCTGACAATGTCCCGGTGGCCAGAGAAAGTGTCGCTAAGGGAGTCTTGAGCTCATGTGTCACATTGTTGATGAAATCCTTCTGAACTTCGCTTAATCTTTTTTGCTTAAAAATTACAAACAAGCCATATCCGAAGAAGAGCAAAACAACAATGGTAAGGCCGGTTGTAAACTTCCATAGATCCATTCCCCCGATAATGCTTTTGGACTTGCTGGGAAAGTAAACACCAAAATAATATTCTTCTTCCTTGAGCTCCGGGAAAAAATCTTTATGCTCTACGGAGACAAGGTTTACGTTGTCAGCATAAACCATTTGATCACTTTGGCAATCGTACACACCATACTCAAAATCATCCGTGATCGATCGTTCTCTTACTTCGGCGGTGATTAGGTATTCCAGTGTCTTCAGGTCAATTCGATCATTTGTTCGAACAATAAAGTAGTTGCCAGAAACCTGTTCGATTGGATTCCCAGAAGGTATCTGTTTCCCATTCGCCTCACACAATGATTCCACCACGTTTCTGAGTGCCACCTGAACATTATGGCTAAACACCTGGTCTTGCTGATCGATCGCACGATTGATCCAGTAGATCTGCGTACTTACTATCCCGATCAGCGTGACTATGGCCAAAACCACTAAAATTCGAATGTTCGAACTCTTCATAAATTCAAAATTAGGACTTTGTTAACAAGGTCACAGAATGTTTAACAAGTCGTTAACAATCATTAGTAAGTCGTTAACAAAAGGTGTTCAATCCAGCCACAACATTTGAATCAAAATTTTTAATGATGAAAAAAACAGTATCAATTTTATTCCTTGGTATCGCAGTAGCTGTGGTAGCCGGAATATCTCCACTGAAGTGGAAAGCGACATCTATCAACCTTGGTGAAGTCTCCGTAAATGAAAAGAAGGAGTTGAGTTTCGAATTCACCAACACTAGTGATGCATCTATCACCATCCTTGAAGCAAAGGGCTCCTGTGGATGTACCAATGTTCAATTTCCCAGAGAGGAAATAAAGTCTGGTGAAACAGCGTCAATCACAGCTGACTTCAGATCAGGTAAGGTTGGAGCTTTCAAAAAGAACATCCGTATCAAAACTTCAGAAAATGAAGGATATACCTATTTGTATTTCGCCGGCGAAGTGGTGGAATAACTTCAAACGTGCTTGATTTCATGAAAGCCGGCTGGTGCCGGCTTTTTTTGATTTTTCTACATCAAAAAAGCTGTTCAATGAATTGGCTCTAATTATTTATGAACTACTATCCTGAATGCTTAATTTTGAGCCATTGGGGTATTAGC
Organism: Cyclobacteriaceae bacterium; assembly: GCA_028285685.1. Taxonomy (GTDB): domain Bacteria; phylum Bacteroidota; class Bacteroidia; order Cytophagales; family Cyclobacteriaceae; genus Ekhidna. The sequence goes on from JANQOR010000012.1 coordinate 16,076, forward strand.
TCAGTTGGTTTAGAGCGCTTGCTTGACAGGCAAGAGGTCACTGGTTCGAATCCAGTATATCCCACCATAGGTGATCGGAGATGGGCAGGGGTCGTTGACGGTCCGTCGCAGCGGTTCAAATCCAATACACTCCACTACGGCAGGCGAGGTTTAGAGCGTCCCGAAGATATCGGGAAGATCATTGGAAGGAACGCTCGCTGGCGCTGAAGCTTTAGCGAAAGAGTCCTCTCCGATCGAATCCAGTATTTCCCACAGCGATGCTTGATTTAAAGAATTGGCCTAAAAGAAGAAGCCGAGATTAAGCACAATTAGGTTCTCATCTTCTCCAATGCCGTAATTAAGGCTCAGAACTGCAGAGTTTAGAGGTGAAATCCAGATGCCACCGCCCTTTCCAGTATGCCAGTTATTGGAAGTTTCCCCCTCAACCCACACTCTTCCGACATCGTGAAATCCAAGAATTCCGAATTGTCCCGGAAAAATGTAGCTCCTGAACGAGAATAATTTGAGTCTCAGATCAAAATTGTGATAAAAGAAAGAATCCCCATAAAATCGTGTTCTCCTATAACCTCTCAGGTTGCTCAATCCGCCGAGGGTATTGGCATTGAAAAACTCCGTATCACCAATATTGTGCGCTACTCCAACCCGGTTTCCGATAACCAGTTTTGATGGGAGTCGTGCTGAAAAATAGAAGGCCCACTCAGCACTAACCCTTGTGAAGCTCTTTGAAAAACTTTCAGTCGCCTCAAAATATTCAATGTCGAAGCGGGCGGTGGTCCCTCGCTGTGGAAGAATCCTGCTGTCCCTTGCGTCTACAGAGATACCTGTCCTGAGCTTAACAAAGCTATTCCGATCAAAATCTTCGCGATCCAAACCCACGTCTGATATGAATCGATTGGGTGTCTCTTCCACCTCAATCCTTCTGTAACCAACACCTGCATAGAATTGGCCCTTCCCACCGATTTTTGTCACTAAGTCAAGGTCTGCCTCCACCCGATCCATTTTTACTCTGTAGTAATCAATATCGTCATCGTCCGGCCTCACGAATTGATCCTTAAGAAACTTTGTTTGATTTCCCACTCCGAAGAAGTTGTTCACAAAAAATGGTCGCTGCACAACCACTGTGGGGTTGAACGACCACTTCCAAATCACATCAGTAAAAGAGCCACTGTATTTGAAATTGAAAGCCTCAGTATCAGCTGAAAAATTGCCCAGGAATGTATGTTTTGAAGCATACGGAATTTTCCTCCACGCATGTTTTGTATAGATGAAACCAGCACCAAAAAATACACCATCATCCGGCGTGAATTGCACATTAGCAATGGGCATTAGGATATCGTACTTGAAGGCTTTTCTATCGTAGTTGTTAATTGCAGGATCTGCACTTAGACGTGAGATCCCTTTACTATTGCCTTCAAATTCCGTACTCTTTTTCCGATCGTATACAAGCACATTTTTCAGGCGGTTTTGACCACCAATGATTCTGTCTTTATCCGTCCCACCAATGATTCTAATCTTGGTTTTAGATTTAAAGTCTCCTTTGATTTCGAACACATCCTCGCCGTCAAGACCGTAGAGACGAATCTCCTTGGTTTCATTGTCCTTGAAAAGTCGCTGATAGATGATCCCTTCGATTTCACCGTCTTTTTTCCTTTTGCGCACAGTGACCATGGTCTCACTCTCGTTTCGTCGCTCAATAAGAAAGTATTCATGCTTGTCAGTACCAACAACTTCAACTTCTTTGGCCAGGTATAAGTAAAGCTCCCGGGCAAAACGGTTCATATCTGCACGACGCGCCTTTAACCCCGTCGAAACTTTTTCTGCAGTCAAATTTTGTATGTCATCGGGCCATCCACTTATTGCCTCGGCAATAATATCGTCAGTCAAATTGGATTGAAGAAATTTGATCTGCTCCTCCCAATCTTGCCAATCAGGCTCGCTCATAAAGCTTCGATCAAAAAAACGCGCGTTCTGGCTGATTCCCGGTGCCCATCTGACACTTTCGTCAAAACCTTCAATCTTCGGTATAGCCCATTTTCTTGAAGCAATTCCTGGAATTATACCGTCATTTATAAAAAATACCTGGTCCCGATCTCGTGGAATTGGACGATATAGATTTCCCTTTCCTTCTTTTTCAATTTCTACCCATCGCCACTGATCATCATGTCGATCCCAGTCTCCGAGCCACATGTCGAACAAGCGGTTTCTTACCACAAAGTTTTGATCGACCGTGTTGTCATTGTCTTTTTTTAGTTTTTCAATTACATCAAATGTTCCTCTGACTGTTTTGCCGGACCCGAAGAACGGTTCCCCTGCGGCTTCTTTATTTGGTCTCTCTTCGTAAACCGCCAAGGTACCGGCGAATATTGATTGGAATTGACCCAGGCGTGGATCATCCGGGATCCATACTGGTTTTGGATTTGTGTGATAGATCTGAGCGGCTTCCGCCAAAGTTGGAACAATAAAAGCTCCGTATGGATGTGATGAGGAGATCTGATCTTCAACAATACCTTGTGCAAAGGTCTTTCTAAGTGCTACGGGCATTGCATTCTCTGGATACTTTTCAATCGATCGCAAAACGTACTGTCGCCCATTATCCGCCTCAAGTCTCAAGGACTTGGTCTGCATTCCACCTCCCTTTTTCAAGACTCTAAGGCCTCCCCGCTCCGTTCCCAAATCAATCACGTCAACTTCCACAGGTGTCTCCCAAACCTGGCGATAGTTTTCACCCAGCCATTTTCTCTTGCCCTTGCCTGCTTTATAACGTTCGCTTGCAATTACTGAAATTGTACTGTCTGTAAATGATATGTTTTGTGTGGCAATTTCCTCGCTCTTGAGTTCTTTGGTGTACAAATTGCTCTCATGGAGAAGTCCACCCTCTGTCCCCCAGTATTTGATAGATGCTTGCCCTCTTTGGTACTCAAGTGCGACAAATCCGCGTTCGCTTTTACCAAAAGTAGATTTACCCTCTTTCAAATGAGTAGTTTTTGCGCCTGATCCGCTGACCACAAAATGATGCTTGCCTTTTTGAATAAGCTGAAGTGAATGCTCGTGCCCACTAGCAAACACCACATTTTCCGAGGCATCCATGGCGGACACTATGGCCTTCATAATGGCTTTATATTTCGGATGAGTGTTGTCCTGAATATTCCCAAAACCTTTTCTGAACAACGGGTGGATGCTTCCAAGAATAGGTAGTGGAATCATCAGGCTTTTGTTCAAAGCAGTAAATGGGAAAATATGATCTTTCAAGGGGAAATTACCATTGTGTTCTCCGTATGTGTATGCCGGGTGGTGAGCCGCAAGAATGATATGCTTTTCTTTATTCCTCTCAACGACTGATCTGAGTTCATTTAGCGCTTCAGCCGTGGATTTGTATTCACAAATACCATCTTCCCTCGGTTTGTCCCAGCCGTGCAGGAAATATTGGGTGTTAAGCACTATCAGCATTAAAGAGGAGCTGATTTCTATCTCCACAGGTCCGGGACACGCTCCTGCCGGAACAAAAGCATCTTCTCGTTCGAGGTACTCATTCACAAAATTCTCCATGTTCACCGCTCGCTGCCATCCGTAATTCTTGCCCTTGGCCCAGTCGTGATTCCCAGGAATCATATACGATTTACCCTTGAAATTTTTCATGAGGTCAAGCTGCGGAATGAGTTTTCCCTCCATTTCGGCTCTCTCGGGATGTTCTCTGTTGGGAAGTCCCTTGGGGTAAAGGTTGTCCCCGAGAAAAAGTAAAACGTCTTGCTCCGTTGCGTTCGCTGCCTTCTCAGTAAAAAGCTCAAAGGTCTCCTGGCCGGAGGCTGGTTCCCCCGCATCACCGATCAAGTAAACTGTCTGCCCCTGACCGATAAGTGGGATGAAAAGAATGATGACAAGTAACTTTCTCATTTTTTCTGCATTGAAAATTTCACAATGTATCCTCTATCCCCTTCTCCTTCACTACTAATATACATATCACCATTAGGAGCAAAGCAAAGTCCTTCCGGTTGACTCAAAACGCGTGGCGAAATCGGGTACGTTGCCTTTATCGAGCCATCTCTGCTTACGACAACCAATAGTTTTCCTACGGAAGACAAAATATAAAAGGTCTCCTCGATTGGATTAAATGCAATCGCTGACGGTTTGAATTTTATTCGATCCTGGTCATATTCGAAGGTTTTATGCTCCTCCCAAAAGTTTTTCAGGTCCTTTTTTCGAATATTGAGAAAAGGCTTCTTACTTAATTTTTCCTTTTCTAAATCATATGAATAAACTGCTCGTCCCCTCACATCATTCCCATCAACTTCTGCTTTCTCCTTGCAAACAATAATTAGTCGGTTCAGGTAGGGATCAAACCCCAGACCCTCTGTGTCATTTTCTCGCGACAATTTATTCTCGACTTTTTTGGCATCTGCTTTTTTTGATTTAGTGTAGTCAAATGAATAAATATCTCCATCACTTTCAAGAACAAAGATCTTGTTTCCAACCAACTCCACCCCTTCATAATCACCCGGTTTCGAAAACCCAATGGAATGGATGATTTCTCTTTTATCAAGATCATATTCAAATACTTTTCCGGTTTCGTCATCAACAGCAAGCAAGCTTTTTCCAGTGTGACTAAGTCCTGAAATCTCTGCCAGCACATATGGCAAAAAATGCTTTTCATCCGGTCTTTTTAGGTCATAAGTGATTACAGAATTTTGGGTCATTAGGAAAAGGCTATCTGCTCGAAGACCGAATGAGGTCGTTCCGCAACTTTTTGAAAAAGAAATGGCTATAGTGAACAATAAAATGAACAAAATGTTCTTTAGCTTAAATGACCTGTTCATCTAAAAGTTTCAATGATGAACACTAAGTTGGTTAATTTTTGTTCTATTTTGTACGACGATTTAGAAAATTCGTGATTAAGGAAGCCAATATCGTAACCGCTGCAGAAACTTTTGCACGGGAAACGCTCTGGAAGGATTTGCCAGAGAATATGACGTATCACTCGCTTAGCCATACTGTGGATGTCGTCGAGTCCGCCTTAGAAATTGGAAGAAAGCAAGGCGTTACCGAGGACGAGCTGGAGATACTACAGCTAGCAGCATGGTTTCATGATCTTGGTTACTCCAAAGGGTGCAACGATCATGAAAAGGTCGGTGCGGAAATGGCTGAAAAATTTCTTGAGGAACGAGGATATTCTTCGGATAACATCCAACAAGTTGTAGGATGCATCATGGCTACTAAAATGCCCCAAAATCCACAAAACAATCTCGAGCAGATCATGTGTGATGCTGATCTGATGCACTTAGCAAGTGAGGATTATTTCTCCAAAGCGGATCTACTTCATAAGGAAATGGAATACACCAAGTCGTGCAAGATCTCTGAAGTGGAGTGGATGAAGATGAATGAGGATTTCCTAAATCAACATTGCTTTTTCACCGACTATGCAAAAAACAGGTATGAGTCGAAGGTTAAGGAGAATCTTAAGAAGGTAAGCCAACGTCTTAAAACATGGGTAAAGAAGGAAAAGTAGAAAGCCTAAAGGCCCAGGTAGCCGAACTCAAACAGAAAGTCAAAGAGGCAAAAGGTCTTACTCCCACCAGAGGAATTGAGACCATGTTTAGATTGACCTCAAAAAATCACATGGAGCTAAGTGCTCTGGCTGACAACAAGGCGAACATCATGATTTCCATCAACTCAATCATCTTGTCCGTAATGGTGTCTGTTTTAATCCGCAAACTGGAGGAGTATCCTCATATGACAGTACCGGCTGTTCTTCTAACAATGGTATGTTTGGCAACAATCGTGTTTGCGGTCCTGGCCACACGACCTAATGTTTCTAAAGGCAAGTTTGAACGACTGGACATACACAACAAAGAAACCAATCTCCTGTTTTTCGGCAACTTTCATAGCATGCGAGTGAATGATTACGAATGGGCAATGAAAGAGATGATGAAGGATGGAGATTACCTCTACGGGAGTATGATCAAGGATATTTATTTCCTTGGTGCTGTCCTTGGCAAGAAGTATAAACTCCTAAGAATGAGTTACACCGTTTTCATGTTCGGATTTGTGATTTCGATCTTGGGCTTTATTATAGCAGAGCTTTTCTTTAAGTCACCTTATCCTTACTGACTCAGATATTTGTAAGTGTTCATCTGTGCTCTTATTGCCTTCTCGGGAGAAGGTCTCTGATTTTCCAGACTGTCATTGAGCCAAACACCTTTAATGTCATCATCCCACTGAAATCCGAGAATGGTTAATAGCTCTTCTTTCATCTTCGAATCATAAATTGGAAATGATACCTCAATCCTCCGATGAAGATTTCTATTCATCCAATCGGATGAGCCCATATAGACCTCTTCGTTCCCTCCATTAAGAAAGTAAAAAACTCTGGCGTGCTCCAGGTAGCGGTCCACGATTCGCTTCACCTTAATTCCATTTTCACCTGGAAAAAGACAGCAAATACTCCTCACGATCATTTTTACTTCTACTCCTGCCTCCGCAGCTTCATATAGTTTTTGAATGAGGTGTTGCTCTTGAAGATTGTTGAGCTTTATACAGATCTGAGCTTCTTTCCCCGATTTTGCCTGTTTTATTTCCCGATCGATCAATTCCTCAAACTTCCTCATCGCATTAAACTGGGAGACAATCAAATGTCTGAATGGCGATGGTGACTTGTTCTCGTACAAAAATTCAAAAACGGCGGAAAGTTCCTTAGTCATTTCTTTGTGGCACGAGAGCAGTCCGTGATCGCAGTAAATTTCTGAGGTCTTTTCGTTCAAGTTCCCGGTCCCAAAAAAACCATACATCTTTCGTTTTTTCTTCACTAAAGCAACTTTTGCGTGTACCTTCAGTCCTGGCAAACTGTACAGTATTGTAATACCAGCGTCTTTCATTCGCTTGGCCCAAACCAGGTTATTCTCTTCATCGAAACGTGCCTTCACCTCCATAAAAACGGTCACTTTCTTCCCGTTAGCAGCAGCGCTGATCAATGCTTCACCTATCACAGATTTTTTGGCCATTCGGTAAAAAGTGACATTTATTTCTTCTACCTCGGGATCAAGTGCTGCCTCGCTGAAAAATTGAAGCACATAATCATAGGAATGGTATGGGAAGTGAAAAAGCTGATCCTTCTCTTCTATTAGTTTAAAAATGGACCTACTTTCATCTATCTCCTTTCTTTTGATAGGTTTTAGCTTCTTATATTCAAGGTCTTTGCTTCCTCCAGAGATTTGAAAGAAATCATTAAGGTTGTGGTATCGACCTCCTGTTACAACGTCATCCTCAGAGAGGTCCAGCTTGGAAGTGATTGAATTCAAGAGTTGGTCAGAGATATTGCCATCGAACAGAAACCTTGAGGGGCTTCCTAAATTTCTTTTCTTGATTTGCTTTTCGATCTTCTCCACTAGGTCGCCCTCATACTCATCGTCAATCTGAAGATCAGCATCCTTGTTTAGTTTAATGGAGCTGCAATCAATGACTTCCTCCCCTGGAAAAATAAGATCCAGATGCATTCTTATCACGTCATCGAGAAACACAAAGTAGGTGACATCTTCAATTTTGGTTTTGAAAAATCTGGGCAGTTTATACGAAGGAATTCGAAGGCTAGCCTGACGACCAGACTTAAATGCTATGGCCAAGTACAACACTTGATTGTCAAGAAAAAGATTGCCTTTATCAAAAAAAACAGGCTTCATATAGGCCGAAACCTTCGTCTTGAAGTAGTGCAGGATTTCGCTATTTGCCTCAGAAGGAATTTCTTCACTGCTAGTACAGATGACGATGTTTTTCTCTTTCAGCCGATCCAGTACTTCCCTTAGTGATTCTCCATACTGCTGAAGCTGATGGCTTACCTCGGCGTGAATCTTGTCCAGCAATTTTTTGGGTTTGACGTCAATCTTCTTGTTGATCTTCTTTTTATCGATCCGAGCCAGGTTTCGTATGTCGGCAACCCTTACCCGAAAAAATTCATCCAGGTTTGAAGAATAAATGGCAAGGAATCTTAGTCGTTCGATAAGTGGGACTTGCTTGTCCATTGCCTCCATTAGCACGCGATAGTTAAATGAAAGCCAGCTAAGGTCCCTGTCTAAATATTTCACTACTTAAGTTTTATAATTTCCAATTCATTATCAAGTCCCTTCATTTTCACACTTCCCAGTGAAGTGCCATTCTTGGTCAGGTGTTTTATTTTTTCATAAAAGTCTCTTGAAACCAAAAATTCACTGTTATACTCTTTTGTCAATTGCTCTAATCTGGCAGCTGTAATTACTGGAATTCCGGAGATCGAAAACTGCTGCCTTTCCTCTGTTCCAATATTCCCAGCAATCACTTCCCCACTATGAATGCCAATTCCAATTTTAATTGGATTATCAATTCCTTTGTTTGATTGATCCAATGTAGCAAAAATATCTCTAGCAGATCGGTAAGCTCGTTCGTGATGCAGTTCACCCTCTGCCGAACCGAAGGATGCCATTAACCCATCACCCATCAACTGGTTTATTATCCCTCCGCAGTGGTCAATACAATTGATAATTGGACCAAAGAACTTATTCTGAAATTTGTTGACTTCTTCAGGAGACATGTGTTGTACTCTATTTGTAAAGTCACGGATATCTAGGAATAGAACTGTAACCTCTGCTTTAATACTATAATCTCTTCTTGATTTCAAAGCTGAAACTACCTGTTTTGACACTTGCTGACTGAATAGAGTTTCGATGGCATCTCTTTCCTCTTGTGTTTGAATTGAAATGGTTAGTCTTTTCTTTAACTCCCTAGCAACATACCCACCGCAGACTCCCGCAATAAGAAATAGCATCGCTTTGGAATAGTAGACAATGGAAGGCAACACCATCCCCTCAGGATAATTCTCAAAAGACCAGAAAGAGACTCCCGCATATAAAGAGGCCACAAAAAGGCCATTGAAAAAACTCAGCCAAAAACTCAGGTGCAAGGCAGAAACAATCAGCATAGGGATGTAGATGAAAACTAAGGGCGAATCGAGAAATATTGCGTTCTCTTCCCAGGCGATTATGAAGCAAAGCCACACCATTGGAACCAAAGACTCGACAATGACGGAATAGAACTTATACCCAACGGGAAGTGGCTTTTCGCATGTAGCGATCTTGCCGACCATCGTTCTTGAAACGAGCAAGAGCAGTATCATGCCGAGAGAGACATAAATACCAAGTTGCATGCTCATCGGATCCACAAATACCTCCGAAATAGAGACTGGAAAAAAGAAGATGTTAGTCAACAGTAGTAGCAATCCGAAGATCATCACTCCAAGAAATATCTCCAACCTCCTTTTCTCGGTTTTTACTATCTCCAGGTCAATACATTCCTCCAAATCCTCAATTCGCATAATTTGCCTTTTGTTATTTGCTTTGGCAACTTAATTTTAACACGTTTCGATCACAGTAGATAATGAAATTCTGAAATCATAAGTTCCACCCAACAGAAAGCAAGAGATGCAGAGCAGGCTAATTGACAAAAATGATTTCCAGGACTTACATCAGGCCTTTTGTCATGCATTTTCTAACTACAAAGTAGATCTGAATCTCACGGAAAGGGAATTTGATATCAGGCTACACCAAAAGCTAAACATCGATTATAGTCTTTCAGCTGGGACCTTTGATGGAGAGCAAATGATCGGTTTTATACTTCACACATCTAACGATTACGAGGGCATTCCCACAGCTTTCAATGGTGGAACAGGTGTGATTCCGGGGTTTAGAAACCAACGAACCGGAGAGGAGCTGTATGATTTCCTGCTTCCGAAGATCGCCGAAAAATCTATACCCAGGATCCTATTGGAAGTCATTGATACGAATGAGCAAGCGATCCGACTATACGAAAAAATTGGTTTTTCCTTCAGAAGAAAATTTTTATGCTTCAAGTTGGAGGATCCGTCATTTTTCTTGGATGTTGAAGATGAGACAACCGAAGGGTCAACTGAACATATAAATGAGGATTTTGCAGATTTTGAGCCGTCTTTCATTGATAGCAAGAATCAACTTATTAAAGGAAATGAAACCGTTTTACTTGCTAAGAGCCAAAATGACGTCATTGGTTATATCGTTTTTCAACCCATTTTCGGCAGGATCTCACAAATTGCTATATCTCCATCTCATAGAAGAGCAGGCGTAGGGAAAACACTGATCAAGGGAGTCTTAAACCGAACCAATAAAAAATTGACAGTTATAAATGTTCCTGAAAACGAGTTTGGTTTCCAGCAATTCCTCTCAAAATGTGGTTTTGAAAACCAGATAAATCAGTTTGAGATGGAATTGATAATTTAGGTCATGCTATTCTCCGAGCTTGAAAAAATCTGCGGTGGTACTACTCAAATTACTACCGATGAAGATACCAGCATTTATTCGACTGATACACGGTCGCTTCAGGGGAGTTCGGGTGAGGTCTTCATTGCTCTTAGTGGACCTAGTCGCAACGGTCATGATTTCGTTGATGCTGCTTCCAAAATCGGAGTAAAAAACTTCATAGTAGAACAAGCCCCAAACAATGTCAAGATCAACTTCTTAGTCGTTGATAACTCCGTCAAGGCCCTACAGAAAATTGCAACGTATCATCGAAACCAGTTTTCCATTCCTATCATCGGCATTACGGGTAGCAATGGGAAAACCACTGTGAAAGAATGGCTGTTCGAGATTCTATCCAAGAGCTCTTTTGTAGTCAAGAGTCCAAAAAGTTACAACTCTCAGATAGGCGTGCCACTTTCAGTCCTCGAAATTAAATCCAATCATGAGATAGGAGTCTTTGAAGCCGGCATTTCTCAACCAAATGAGATGGATAAGCTTCAAAAGATCATTCAACCAACTTTTGGAATCTTCACTACCCTCGGCGAAGCTCACAGTGAAGGATTCAGTTCCTCACAAGAAAAGCTTCAAGAAAAATTGATGCTGTTTCGTGAGGCAAAAAAAATGATCTGCAGAAGTGATGTAGAATGGTTTGATGAAATCAGAAATCACCTGTCAGAGTCTAAGCTTCTGACATGGTCTCTTACTGGGAGCTCCACATATCATGTTGAATGGAGTGAAGGTAAAATTAAAGTAGCTGGTGTTAGCTATTCGACGAGTCTGCAACACATCTCGGAGCTTGAGAATGTTACCCATTGCATTGTGACCGCCCTTGAAATGGGAGTTTCGCCAGAGAAGATCCAAGAGGGTCTTGATTCCATTAAATCAGTACCCATGCGTTTGGAGTTAAAAAAGGGGATCAACGGATGTTTCGTACTTGATGACACTTACAACAATGACCTAATTGGACTGCGTATAGCCATTGATCATTTAGTCTCACAAAAGCAAAACGAAAAGAAAACTTTGATCCTGTCAGATATTTTTCAGACAGGAAGGCCGGATGATGAACTTTACACGGAGGTGGCGGAATTGGTCAAGAAAAAAGGATTTCAAAGAATAATTGGTGTAGGAAAAAATATCTCGGCATGTGAGCATCTTTTCCAGATCGAAAAGAAGTTTTTCCGCTCTACAAAGGAGCTCCTTGACGATCTACCGGAATTCTCTAATGAGATGATTTTGGTAAAAGGAGCGCGAGATTTTCAATTAGAAAAGGTGGTCGGAAGAATTGAGGAGAAGAATCACGGAACAGTTCTAGAAGTGAATTTTGAGTCCCTTAGACATAATCTTCGCCAATATCGAAATGTTATTGACCAAAGTACAAGAATGATGGTGATGGTCAAGGCAAATGCATATGGAAGTGGAATCTCAGAAGTCTCCAATTTTCTTCAGCATGAAAAAGTGCATATGCTCGGAGTCGCCTATGTTGATGAAGCCATTCTACTTCGGCAGAGTGGGATTGATCTACCTATCATGATCATGAACCCACACGTCACAAGCTTTAGCCAATTCGAACGGTTCGACCTGGAAGCTGAGATTTTTTCAATTTCACATCTTAACCAACTTCTGCGCGATGTTCAGAATTCAATGTCAATCCATTTGAAAATTGATACAGGAATGCACCGTCTGGGTTTTGCAGAAGAGGAAATTCCCCAATTGGTTGAGTTACTTCGTTCCAATCCCTTGGTCAAGGTCTCCAGCATCTTTACACATTTTTCCAGCTCTGACTCACCCGCTGAGGATACCTTCACCCATCAGCAAGTTGAAAAATTTGACAAAATATATGAGCAGATATCAAAATCAATTGGCTACAATCCGATAAGGCACGCATGCAATTCATCAGCTATAGTGCGTTTCCCAAGATATCACTTTGAAATGGTCCGTCTTGGCATTGGCCTTCATGGATTTGATCCTTCCGGCAAACTGGATTTGAGACATACTAGCACACTCAAGACCATTATCTCACAAATTCAAGAACTGCCCAAAGGAGAAACAGTGGGCTACTCAAGAAGTGGCAAGCTGACTCGAAATAGTAGAATCGCTGTTTTACCACTCGGATATGAAGATGGCTATCTACGGGTGTTTGGAAATGGGCGAGCAAACGTAATCGTAAATGGGAAAAATTGTCCTACGGTAGGTAATATATGTATGGACATGACGATGGTAGATGTTACGGACGTTGATGCAAATATTGGTGATCAAGTTATCATTTTCGGAGATGCACCTGGAATCACTGATCTAGCCAGAATCGCAGAGACAATTCCATATGAAATTTTAACCAACATCAGCAGTAGAGTTAAAAGAGTTTTCGTATCAGAGTAGTTATAGATCAACCTCCGCAACCTAGAAATTTATTAAAGTCCATATCCCTCGGAAATCCTACAGATCTCGTTTCCTCCAAACTTTTCTGATCATGGTCTGATCCGGACAGTGGTGGTTTTTTCTCCTTAGTTTCTTTTTCTTCCATTCTTCAACAATATAACCAACGCATATCTTTGTGACAATGATTCAAAAGGATATTACCGATCTCAAAATAGGAGTGCTAGGTGGCGGTCAGCTTGGCAGAATGATGATCCAATCAGCCATCAACTACAACCTTGATATCTCCATCTTAGACCCAGATCCGCATGCTCCTTGCGCTCACCTGGTTGAGAATTTTCAAGTAGGCAAATTGACAGACTCGAATCTTGTATACGAGTGGGGAAAGCAATTTGACTTAATTACTATTGAGATAGAAAATGTAAGTACAGAGGCTCTGAAAAAGCTGAGTAGCGAAGGAGTTAGTGTATTCCCCCAACCTGAGATTATCGAATTAATTCAGGATAAGAGAAAGCAAAAAGAGTTTTATCGTAGCAACAATATTCCCACTGCTAATTTTGTGCTTACGGAGGGCAAAGACGATGTTTTAAAACACATTGATAGGCTGCCGGCTGTTAACAAACTCGGCAAGGAAGGATATGATGGGCGCGGAGTTCAAATAATTCGGGATGAAGGCGACTTGGACAAGGCATTTGACAAGCCAGGCTTACTGGAAAGTCTTGTCGACTTTGAAAAGGAATTAAGTGTCATCGTAGCAAGGAATGAGAGAGGTGAAAGCAAATGCTTCCCTGTTGTTGAGCTGTCCTTTCACCCTGTACATAACCTCGTAGAGTTTTTGTTTGCTCCGGCGCAGGTCTCGAGTTCAATAGAAGAAAAGGCCTACCAAGTCGCTGTGGACGTCATTGAGAAATTGGATTTGATCGGCTTGCTTGCTGTAGAAATGTTTTTGACTAAGGATGGGCAGATTTTGGTGAACGAAGTGGCACCAAGAACGCACAACTCAGGTCATCAGACAATTGAGGCCAACCTTACCTCACAATTTGAGCAACACATACGAGCCATTTTGAACCTGCCACTTGGATCAACGCTTGCTACCTCGCCATCAGCAATGGTCAATCTATTAGGTGAGGACGGCTTTACTGGAAACGCAAAATATGAAGGCCTGAAAAATTGTATGGCGATGGAAGGTGTTTATGTGCATCTTTATGGGAAGAAACAAACAAAACCGTTCCGAAAAATGGGTCATATTACCATATTAGATTCGGAAATTGAACGACTAAAAGAGAAAGCCAGAGAAATTAAACAGCAACTGAAAGTAAAGGCATGAGTGATCCAAAAGTAGGCATAATTATGGGCAGCAAATCTGATCTTCCGGTCATGCAAGAGGCTGCTGATATTTTGAAAGAGCTTCAAGTTGATTTCGAATTGACGATCGTATCTGCGCACAGAACTCCACATCGGATGGTTGAATATGCTGAAAGTGCACGCGATAAGGGTCTTCAGGTAATAATCGCGGGAGCTGGCGGTGCGGCACACCTTCCTGGGATGGTCGCTTCACTTACTACCATACCGGTAATAGGCGTACCAATAAAATCAAGTAATTCGATTGATGGTTGGGATTCTATACTTTCCATTCTACAAATGCCAGGAGGCATTCCGGTAGCTACTGTTGCCCTAAACGGAGCAAAAAACGCCGGCATACTAGCAGCTTCAATCATTGGCTCAACAGATTCTAACATTGCAAAGAACCTGGCTTCTTACAAAGAAGGACTGAAGGAAAAAGTACTGGATTCACTAAAAGACTTATAGCTAGGTTCTTTTTAGAAAAGCGATCTTCAACTTATCTGCTCTCACAACTGCTCTTTTGAAATTCCTGAATGCATCATATTTCTCTTTGTCAAAGGTGCCATCCTTCACCATGATATTTCTTACGTAGATCAGTGTTCCATTCTCATAGGAAACGTTCGTTGAGTAAGTCCCAAATTCACTATCAATGTTCTTTGGCTCTGGCAGGAACTCTGGTCTTAGTCGTTCAGGCATCTTGAAAATCAATGTATCAGAATCCACATAGCCCATGCCCACAGAAATGTCAAATTTCCGATCGCTATCCCTTTCAGGAACGTAGGTGTTTCGGTTAAAAAGATTTGGTTGAATGAAATAGCGATCTCCCACCTTATTAAACAATTTTGAAGATTCGAATTCAACATTTAGCTCAATTGAAGGAATGATCTCTCTGTTGTTCTTGAGATTAAAGTCGCTAAGCTGGAAACCAGGCACAGTAAAGTATTTTTCAACCCAATTTAGTTGTTCGTCTTTCCCCTGATTCACTATCGTGTTCAAATTTCTGTTTTCATATTGCAACCCAGCATAGGAAATACTAATGCTCGCTGAAGAATTAAGATCATCATCGACCTCAATCTGAGCCACGGTGTGCTGGGTGTTAATCTCAGGAGAATAATATGGGGTTCGCGCCAATTTTCCTCCATCTTCTGTTACCAAAAGAACATCTCGATTTCCTGTGAACTTACCTGCGTATCCAAAAGGATTTGTCTGACTAGTACATTCTAGCCAGAGCGTGTCACCAGCATTAGGAACGCAGAGAATAACATGGTTAAACTGATTGGCGGCAAAATCCCGGTCCAATGGTGGAGCTCCGTCCCTGCCCCCGAAAACGATTGTATAGTGCGACTTAATGCCTACACTTTTCAATAAGGATTGTGTGTAAAATGACAATGCCTTGCAATCACCATAACCACTTTCATCCACAACGGAATTGGCAAACGGTTGCCATCCACCAATACCCAGCTGTATGCTAACGTATCTCGTATTTTCTTGCACATACTCATAAATAGCCCTGGCCTTGTCTTCAAAGGAAGTGTATGACTTCACTAAGGTCTTCATATGCAAAGCGGTCTCAACTGGCAAATCATTCAGCCCTTGATTTAACGAATTCTGCCACTGTCCAAACGATTCCCAAGTAGACAGATTACCTGTATAATCCTCAAACTTGAAGTTGGATGGAGAAGTAAGAATATATGGTAATACATTCCTGGGCTGATAGCTTTCGAAAATCATAGGTGGCAGATTTTGATACTCAAACCTGATATTGACTAATCCATCTGATTCACTTCGAACAGATCGATCCTCAATGTTCTCAACCTTAAATCTCGGAACGTAATCCTTCGGGCTTGTGAGTGTGAAGACAGATCTCACTACCCCAACTTCGTCGTCAGGAAGAAGATACCAATTTGGGATATGATACAAATACTTGTACTCAATCTCATACTCAAATTCGACGATATATGGGTACTCGACCTGTCTCAGGTCTGCGATTTTAACACGGTTGTCTTCATAAATGCTAAAGCCGCTAATCGCACTTACATCTGAAATGTCAGCTTTTTTGAGCTTCTTTATTGATTGGCCAAATCGATCAAGTCTCTCCGCATTTAGATACTTTATTTTCCGAAGTTTATCGTACCACAACCTTTTGACAGCAAACTTCCCTCCTTCGCCATTGAGAATGGCGATTCGTTCCTTTACCTTAAAAACCGCTCTGTCATCATTTGTAACTGTAAACTCCCCTTGATCCAATAAGTAGACAGCATCCGCTCCTTTCGTCAATTTCTCAGGAATATCATCGATCAAGTATTGACCACTTCCTGTTACACAGTTGAATAGTAAGATTAAAATGACAAAATTTTTCATCAGGTCTTCTTCAACACAATGAGTTGCTGCTGCATTTGAATAAACTGCTCGAAGAACTCCTTCAATGCCGCATACTCCCCTGGGATAAAGATCGTCTTATTCAGGTCAAGTTTGTTCAAAATCGTGATTTTCGATCCCAGCACAGTTGTATTGTAGGTAAATCTTCCTGCATTGTTTGGAAGTGCAATGATCTTCGATTCCGGCACACTTTCCGTCGCAACACCAGGAGGCAAATCAAGAGTTACGTAGATCATCTTCGAAATTTTTGATGCAAAATCAACAGGATAATCTCGCTTTTGAATTTTGAACGGATTTGATCGCCACATCGGAGACAAAATAGGATTGAGATAAGTCACGCTACCAGATTCCTCCACTTCATATTCAAATTGATTCTTGATACTCACAGGTTTGGAATAGTCTGAGTAGTTGCTTAGCTCCAAATCAAAAACTTCCCAATCCGATTCTTTCCCCAGGTTTTCAGTATACTCCACACTGTCTCGATAAAAAGATGATCGCTCACTCCGGGCAGCATAACCTTGATATCGCGTTTCGATTGAACCCATCAGGAGACCATCGTCAGACAAAGTAGCTGCAATGCTGATTTTAGTGTCATGCTTGGCTGTTGTTTCGATTGGAATCCATTGAGGTCCACTTTCGGCTATGACAAGGCCCTTACCGTTTAGGCATCTTTGAGGTAATGCACCCATTGGAAGATACAAATCCGTGGCATCTAATAATAGTGGCTTTCCATCCAGGACTGCCCTACATATGACATAGTTTAATTGATCAACAGCCGGAACTTGGGTTCTGACGAATCCGTGATTTCTCGTACTTAGCAGGACAGGTTCAACCTGAATACCAGCTTTTCTTAACATACTGGCCAGAATCAAGTTTACTTCTGCCACAGTGCCATTCCCCTCATTAAATGCGGACCTTAGTGGCTCGGTGGCAAGTCTCGAGTTGAATCCGTTCCATCGTACCCCATTTCTTACTTTTTCATAGATGGCATTTGCCTTATCGGTCTCCGTTGCATTGCCTAAATCAACAAGAACATCCTCTACAATCTTCTTCAAAAATGGAGATCCAGTCATTCTCTTGTAGAAATTCTCACTCTTTACATAGTTCTCATTTATTTTGTCCCATGACCCCATTCGATCCTGGTATCCACTATTCGGCCAGTTCTCGCCAGCCAGTTCAAATGTGATCTTTGAAAGGTAATTGTTCGGAGTGCTCAAGTATGGTTCTTCCTTAAAAGCAGGAATATCTTTCATCACCATTCTCATTTGCTTGTAGTCCGCCTCATAAGTGTTGACTTGCGCAGATTTCCTCTCTCCTCCTCCCCACTGCGACACGTCTCCACCGACGGACGCCGAGGTTCTCACGGTGTAGTTTTGCTTCCCGGTGGTAGTCTCATTTGTTGTCAATGATAGATAGCCCTGCATGTATTGTTTGTACACGTAGTACTCAATAAACTTAGGTCGGTATTCGCTCCAACGTGAGGGTATTTTATATTGAAATTGCCAATCTCTATAATTGAACAAAAACGGAGAAGTTATACGATAGGTCAAATCAATAATGGAACCTTCTTTGACCTGTGGCATAGAAATTTTGATTTCTTTCCAATACTTATTTTCCTGGGAATCAAATATTCCATCCTTACCAAGCTTTGTTTGAACAATCTTTCCTCCATCCAAATTGTAAGTCATCCCTTTTATTGAAGTCACACGTTCCTCTACACCACTATTTTCAGGTGCATAGTAAGAAATAAAGTGATCTGCCCAATCCAGGCCACCTTTGGTTAGAATCTTGATTCTCAGATGTCTTACAAAAACCACTTCGAACTGCTGTGAATAGTCAATCTGTGATTCGCCATAATCACCTAGAATAACCGCTGCTGCTGATGAGTCCTTGCTGTAGGTTTTCATTTCCAGGTCGGCTGGGTCTATTTTCCCAAACTTCATTGGGGGCTTCTGCGCGGATAACATCAAGGTGATAAGGAGTAAGGGTATAGCTAATAATTTCATGGTAGTGAATAGTTAGGTAAAAACTGATTGTAGGTTAGACCTTAAATGTATTAAATAGTTCGTTATTTGCCCGACTGCTGGCAAGGATATTAGGTTTGAAAAGTAGCTAAAATTGTGCCCTGCCTCAATCTGGAACCTCAACCTCTTCCGGCTTCTCCTCCCGAGGGAAAAGAAGAGAGAAAACGATTGCGAAAGTAAGAGCGCCCATAATCACGCCAAAGGAAAGGAAAATTGGAACGTGTAGATCAATGATCTCAGCAAGCATTTTTGCTCCTATAAAAATCAGTACAACTGAAAGTCCTTTCTGCAGCAGGTAAAACTTATCTAAAATATTAGCGAGTAGAAAAAACATCGCTCTCAGCCCCATAACAGCAAAAATATTCGAGGTATAGATCACGAATTCATTTTGTGTAATTGCAAATGCTGCTGGAATGGAGTCCACAGCAAAAATCAAATCCGTTGACTCGATCAATATGATGACCAGAAAAAGCGGTGTGAAAAGCAACTTACCATTTTCCCGAATCCAAAACTTTCCTCCTTTATCCGCACTGGTCATGGGGAAGATCTTCTTCGCGGTTTTAAGCACTGGGTTTTTGTCAGGCTCAATCTCCATGTCATCTTCCTCAGAAAAAAGTTTAATTCCTGAGTAAACAAGAAAAACTCCAAAGACATACAGAATCCAGTGAAACTCGGAGATCAATAGCGCTCCGACAAAAATGAAAATCGCTCTCAATACAATTGCTCCAAGAATACCCCAAAACAAAATGTTGTGATAATAGTCCTCCTTTACCTTGAAGTATCTTAGAATAAGAAGGATGACAAAAATATTATCAACAGAAAGTGCCTTTTCGGTAACGTAGGCAGAGAAGAATTCAAATGTCGCCGTTGGGCCCTCACCATAGAAGTAGATAATCGTGCCATAAACGACAGATACCGCCACCCAAAACAATGACTGCAGAAGGGCTTCTCTTTGCGTAACCTTTTGGTGTTTCTTGTGAAAGAGTCCAAGATCAACGATTAGAAAGATGATGATAATAACGCCAAAGACGCCGAAAAGCAAAGCCTCATTATGACCGGAAAATAAGCTTAAAAGCATTTCTCTATTCGGTGATTAGGTTTTGGTGACCTTAGCAAATAAACGAATTATAGATGAATTTAAGAAAAAATAGCCTTTTTCGACAACAAATCAATGACCCATAAAAAAGATCACCCAGATAATGAAAAGTAGAGGAAGTAGTATCGGGATTGAATACCTGAAAATGTATCCGAAGAATGAAGGCATTTTGATTCCTACTTGCTCGGCAATGGACTTTACCATAAAATTTGGCCCATTTCCGATATAGGTGAGTGCTCCAAAAAATACTGCCCCCACTGATATAGCCATAAGATCCAGCATGGAATCTTTGTAGTGATTATTAGCAAATGATACCACCTCCTTCATATGGTTCACATCCGCACCAACACTGGCAAGTGAAGCAGTTAGGAAGTTGACGTATGTAGGAGCATTATCTAGAAACCCCGAAAGAACGCCTGTCCCCCAATAGAGGTTACTTGGAGATATCAATTTAGATCCCTCCGGAGATTGAGCATATAGGCTGACCAACTCAAGTGCCGGCATCATCGTGAAGAAAATTCCTATAAAGAGGTATGCCACTTCTCTAATAGGTTCGATATTGAATTCATTTCCCTGTATGGCTTGCAGGTCTGAAAATTTGTACGCACACAAGGCGGCAGTTAGCATGATAATTTCTCTTAAATAGGAGAACTTTTGCTCCATAAAGATGATTCCCGGAACCCATTCAAACACGTTTGGATCAAGGAAAACAGCGCCAACAACAACAGCGAGCCAGAGGAAATTACGCTTTCCCCTAATGCTGACTTTTCCACTCGTCGGCTCAGGTTTTTCACCAATGTTTGCGGCGTAGTCCGTCTTATTACGAATATCAACTATGTAAAAAAAGATCAATAGGAATATTACTGCGATCACCCATGGAACCAGGTTGTGTTCCAATGTCCACATAAAAGGAATACCCTTTAAAAAGCCAAGAAACAATGGCGGATCACCGATTGGTGTAAGGCACCCACCGACATTACTTACGATGAAAATGAAAAACACAATGTGATAGGGCTTGATCCTATTTTTGTTTAGTCTGATGAATGGACGGATCAGGAGCATTGAAGCACCTGTCGTGCCAATAACATTGGCCATAACGGCACCAATTGCCAAAATAATTACATTGGTCACAGAGGACGCATCTTTGTCAACAACTATTAATATTCCCCCTGACGCTACGTACAATCCTGTGAGCAGCGCTATAAACTGAATATACTCTGCCCCAGAATGGACAGGTCCATGTTCATTATGAAGGCCAAAAATGTAATAGCCAATTACCAGTAGCCCGAGGCAAACAGAGATAACCGGATAGCTCTTGTGCCAGAAGTGAGGATAAAACAGCGGACCGGTGGCAATCATTACAAGCAATAGGACGAATGGTATCACACTCCAATTTGCAGGTTCGACATGAGATGCGATACTATGGTCGTCAGAATCTATTTGGTGTATTTGTTCCTCCTGATTTTGATCGTGTGGGTCTTGATCATTCGCAAAGGCCATCAACGAAACGATGACAAGGAGAAAGGCGATTAGGGTTCTTGCGTACATACTAGGTGTGACCGTTACTCTAAGTTGGGGATTCACCAACTGAAAACCAAACCCAATATATTAAATCAGTTCTTTTAATGAGATGCCGAATGCAGTTTCAGCAATTCCTGTATTGCTATTACCTTCTGTGTGAACCTTCTTTAGTGCTGTTTCTATCGTTTCTGATATGTCACAGAAGATATCCGCATCAGTCAATTTTTGATCATTCTCCGGATCCATCAGGAAAGCAAAAGTTCTGGCCATTCCACAATTGGCAATGAAATCTGGCAGCAACGCTACATTGTTGTCGACATACTCCGCAATAGGTCCATAGAAAATCTCAGGATCGCTAAACGGAACGTTGGCTCCGCATGAAATACACTCTAGCCCATTTGAAATCATTTGCTCACTTTGCTCCTTCGATACCAGTCTGGACGCTGCAGCTGGAATGAAGATTTCTGCTCCCATCGACCAAATCTTCTCATTGCACTCTTCAAAGGAAAGCATGTCATCTGCTACCAACTTATTCCCTTCCTTATCATAAAAGAGTTTTTTCATGTCGTCCAGATTGTATCCACCTGGGTTGATCAATCCTCCTACCTTGTCGATAATTCCAACTATTTTCACTCCGTACTTAGATAGATATAGTGCCGCAGTAGAACCCACATTTCCCCAACCCTGAATGATCGCACGTTTCTCCTGGATATTGCCGCCCCAAATCTGGTAGTAATGCCTGGCCGCCTCAGCAACTCCAAATCCAGTGATCATATCCGACACCGTATACTTTTTAGGAGAATCTGGCACATACTCACTATCTTCAAGGACCTTAGACACGCCTTGCCTTAATCTCCCTAGCATATGGATCTTTGTGGGCTTCCTTGGGTTGAAATGACCGTTCACGATTCCTTCTTGCGGATGCCAAAGTCCAAGATCTTCAGTTATTGGAATTACCTCGTGAATTTCATCAACATTAAGATCGCCCCCAGTGCCATAGTAGTTTTTTAAAAGTGGATACACGGCGTGGTACCATCGTTTCAAAACGCCTTCTTTTCTGGGATCAGTAGGATCAAAGTTTATTCCTGATTTAGCTCCGCCTATCTGAGGGCCGGAAACGGTAAACTTTATTTCCATAGTCTTTGCCAATGACTCGACCTCTCTTTTATCTAGTCCAACACGCATTCTAGTACCGCCACCAGCAGCTCCGCCTCTTAATGAGTTGATAACGACCCACCCTTTAGCTTCAGTTTCGGGATCAGACCATTCAAATACAATTTCAGGAGTCTTTTCTTCAAACTTCTTCAGAAGATCTTTCATTCAAATCAGGTTTATTTTTCGGCGGCAAATCTAATCATTTAGGATAATGAATAATACCTGAAGACGTATCCCTTGACGCACCTGTCACCGAGGCAAGTACATTTGGTTCATTTCTCAATCTGAGAACGCCCAGAAACCCAAAAACAATGGCCTCCTTGTATTCGACCAAATCAGAATCCGGGACAATGAAATTCAGCTCATTCATTTTGTTGTTTAAAGTTTCCACCAAAAATGAATTGAAGGCTCCCCCACCCGTTGTGATAATTGATCCAGCTGGCAGATATTGAGAAATATCCTCGACTATTCTTTCTGACAAAAACTTGGTATATGTACTAAGGCCATCTAGGGGAGTAATACTATCTAACGCATCAGAACTGATGAATTGATTCGGGAGTGACTTTGGTGGTCCCAATGTATAAAAGGGATCGCTTGCAATGATCTGTTCCCAGTGAGAATCAATCTTACCCTCTCTTGCCATCTGACCATTTTCATCAAAATCTTTCCCAAGCTTGTTGGCGAAGAAATTTAGTACCTGATTACACGGACAAATGTCCCAAGCTATTCTCTTGCCATAGACGGAAACATTTGCTATGCCGCCCAGGTTGAGACATGCATCATACCGCGATAAGAGCTCAAAATCTCCCATTGGTACCAATGGCGCGCCTTCACCACCTATACTTACATCCAAAGATCGAAAATCGGAAATGACGGTTGTTTTGACCAAATCAGCTATCCGCCCCCCATCACCCAACTGCCAACTGACTCCATCTTTTGGCTTATGAACAATGGTATGCCCGTGAACCGCAATGAGGTCAATGTTTTCAATCCCAAATTCCAGCAACCTTTTGGCAATCCACTCGCCAAACAAATGATCAACCTCTTTTTGCTGGTCCAAATTCTCACTTGCCACTCGTGTCAAGCGATCTCTCATCTCACCGTCGTAGTGATACGATTTGCATTTTAGAAGTTCAAAGGTCCACTTACTGCCCTTCGAAAAAGAAACACACGCGATATCCAATCCATCCATGGAGGACCCTGCCATTACACCAATAACTTTATAGTCTGATTTCATTTCCTTTGCGGTCTATGTCCGAAAAGATAGAGGTAATACTTGTGGATATGGGTAGCACGGCCATTAAAAGTGCTGAAACCATTTCCGGAGAGATTCAAAATAGAAAATCATGGGATTCAATTGAATCTCTCAAAAAGCATTATACCGAATCGCCTGCTATTATATCTTCTGTCAGAAAGAATCTTGGCGAGTTGGAGAAACAATTTCAGAAAGAGAAAGATCTTGTTCTAAGTCACAAAACAACATTGCCCATCAAGCTTGATTACAAAACTCCCCAAACCCTCGGACCGGATCGAATCGCCTTAGCAGTTGGAGCCCATCACTTGTATCCGAATGAAAATAATCTGATTATCGATGTAGGTACTTGTGTAACAATGGATGTTATTGATGATACGGGAATTTTTAGAGGCGGTATCATCGCCCCAGGTCTGAAAATGAGAATGAAAGCGATGGCATATCACACCAAGAGTCTTCCTGACATTTCCGATGAGTGGAACTCCATTAAATCAGTCACATATGGAAAAACGACAAAAGAAAGTCTTTACAGTGGGTCTTATGAAGGCATGATTCGTGAAATAAATGCCACCATTGAGACCGTCCGCAGGGATTTTGCATCAATTAACATTATTCTAACAGGCGGAGATACCAAATTCTTTGAATCCCGCATAAAAGCTCACATCTTTGCTGGCTCAAAAATTGTGGAGATAGGACTTTACCGAATTTGGAAGTATCAATGAAGGGACTTATAAAAGCAGGTTTCGCCTGTTTTATTTTTTTAGGACATATTGTTCAAAGCCAGTCTATTTATTCCTTTCAAGGGCCTGGCATCCTTGAGCATCAAGGTATGCCTAACAATGTGGGCATGGGCGAATTGGGAATAGGTACGCCAACGATCTGGCACGTTAACACCAACAATCCTGCTAACCTAGTTTATAATACTTTTAGCACCTTCCAACTTGGGATCCAGGGAGACGGAAGAACCTTTTCCGGAGACAATGTTTCAGGTTCGGATTTTGACGGTGGTTTGAGGTTCATGGCGTATGCGTTCCCTATAAAGGCAGGTAAGTGGTCTTCATCGTTCGGGATTTTGCCATTCAGTACTGTCAGCTATAATACATTCACCCAAAATACGGTGGATGGGGCTCCCGAAGTAAGTCAATTCGTTAATGAAAAAGGTCAAGGAGGCCTGACTAATTTTTATTGGGCCAATGGCTTTGGCATCAACGAGAACCTAAAGCTTGGGGTCCGTTTCAACTACACTTTCGGATCTATTGAAAAAGAATCACAAATTTCTATTGGGGGTGGAGATGTTACGAGCAACACTCTCGCATTCATTGATCAGACTTCATACTCAGATATAGATATTTTATTGGGAGCCGCCTACCGGTATGCGTTTTCGGAAACAAGTGTTCTGAACCTAGGACTCACCTTTTCGAATGAAAATAGTCTTAATGGCAAGAATATCCAGGAACTACAGAGGCTTTCAGGAACAGGAAATGTCATAGAATCTACGGAAGTCAGTAACACGACTCAGCAATTTGAATTGCCGCAGACTTTTGGTTTTGGAATCTCTTATCAAAAATTAAATAAATATCTAGTTGGGTTGGATATTGAGTCGCAGAACTGGAGCAACACTTCAAGCTCCGGGGCTGAATTGAGGAATCTGACCAAAATAGCCTTCGGCGGGCGTTGGATACCTGATTATGATAATGTGAATTCCTATTTCAAACGTGCTACTTACAGACTAGGATTTAGCTACACTAAGATACCGTACGTCGTAAATAGTCAGACGATTAATGATTTTGGTATTAATTTTGGTGCCTCTTTGCCGGTTAGTGGCTTTTCGAGTATCGATTTGGCCGCTAGAATTGGCCAGCTAGGGACAACAAGTGAAGGATTGATTAAGGAATCCTATTATCAGGTTGTTATAGGAGCAACTGTAAATGATAGATGGTTTATAAAAAGAAAATATGACTAATAACTAAAGAGACTATGTGGAAGGTTAAAAGAACATTAGTGAGCTCAATTCTAATCCTTGCTGTAGCAGTCACCGCCACCGCACAAAACGGCTGGAATTGGGGAGATCAGGTAGACGTTGCCAAAGAAAACAACGTAATCTATACAGATGCCTTAAAGGCTAAAAACTATGCCGCGACCATTGAGCCCTTAGATTGGTTGCTGACAAACACTCCGGATTTGAATGCATCCATTTATATAAATGGGGAAAAAATCTATACCGCACTTGCAAAGCAAGAATCAGATCCCGCTAAAAAAGAAGAGTACATTCAAAAAGGTCTAGAGCTATTTGACACAAGAGTAAAGTACTTCGGCAAAGAAGATCGTGTCATTGAAAGAAAAGCTTTCTATGCTTACTCTTTTTATCAGAAAGACAAAGAAAAGTACCCTTACTTGTACGATTTGTTTACTAAGACCTATCAGCTAAAGGGTGACAAAATGAATCGAGGAAACCTGGTGGCCTACATGAACATGGTTTACAAGTTCAGATTTGCCGGTGGTGAGCTCAGTGATGAAGAGGTGATTAATATCTATTCGAACATATCTGAGGCTTTGTCAACCCAGAGGGCTAGTGCAAGTGATGCCAACAAGGCAAGATACGATAAGTCAATTGACAATGTTGATAAGTTATTGACTGCTACGAAAGTGGAAATCACCTGTGAGTTTGTAGAAACCAAGCTAGGGCCAAAATTGGAAAACACTGGTGATTTGAAAATGGCTAAGTTGATCTTCGGTTTAATGCTTAAGGGAAAATGTACAGACAGTCCTCTAGCATTGAAGGCCGCGGGGGTAATTCAAGAGAGTGAACCAACCTTCACCATAGCAAAATTTTTAGCTCAAAAGAATATTCAGGATGGCAATGTTGATGAGGGTCTGAAATTCTATGAGGAAGCTGCCGGACTTTCAGAAGATAATGTCGAAAAAGCAGAGACTTTCGTGAGTATCGCTCGAATTCAGGCGAAAGAAAAGCAAAAGTCGACTGCGAGAAACAGTGCGAGAAGAGCTCTTTCTTATGACCCTAGTTACTCAGATGCTTACAAATTAATCGGAGATCTGTACATGCAGAGCTTCGATGATTGTGCAGGAGGTGAAAGTAAAGTTGATGACCGAGCTGTGTTCATCGCCGCGTATGATCAGTACAGACGAGCTGGAAACAGCGCTGGAATGGCAAATGCAAAAGCTCAATTCCCATCCATTGAAGAAATCTTCAATGAGGGCAAGGAAGAAGGTCAGTCAATCACCATTGGTTGCTGGATCAATACAACCGTAAAACTTGAGCGCAGGCCCGCCAATTAATTTGAGATTTACTAAAAATATCAATTCGGCCAATGGAGCTATCTCCGCTGGCCGTTTTTTGTTTTTCAGCGCTTTATTTATTGTAATGGCTTGCTCTGACCGAAAAGGTCTAGTAGATCAAAAACTTTACGAAGGCCCTATCTCAAGTCTTGACAGTGTCACAACCTTGCTTAGCGACTCGGCTAATGTTATTCTTCGTCTTACAGCTCCGCGTCAAAACAATTTCGAAAATGGAGATCAAGAGTGGCCGGATGGATTTCTGCTCGAGTCGAATACCAGCGAAGGTGAGGCTGAATCCAGTTTTGTGGCCAACTACGTTTTTTACGATAAAAAAGAAGACCTGTACCATGCAAAAGGCAACGTGATCGTCAAAAACTTTGAAAACGGAGACGAGCTCAACACCGAGGAACTGTATTGGGATCCAGCCGAAGAGAAGTTCTTTACTGAAAAGTTTGTCACTATAAAATCAGACGACGAAGTTCATACAGGTGAAGGGCTTGATGCCACGCAGGATTTTTCCACCTACACCATTTTGAAGCCTTCTGGTACTTTCTTAGTTGAAGAATCAAACTAGCCATCAAATCCATGAAATTGATTGATGTTATTCTTATCGTTTCCGCCTTTACCTTTTTGATCATTGGCATTCACCAGGCACTGGTTATAGGCTTTATGGAGTCGTACTGGATTTTTATGTTTAGTCTTCTCCTTTTATTTTTATATAGGTTCCGCAAGAACAAGAAGGGCAAAAAGCCCAACTAGACTCAAAAAAATGGATGACCCATCCCCCTATCTGATTATTTTTTTATGCCTTTTGTTGTCCGCTTTCTTTTCAGGAATGGAGATCGCCTTTGTTTCTGCTGACAAATTGCACATTGAGGTTTCTAGGAAGAAGGGTTCCTTTATCGGCAGGATACTTGCTATTTTCTCAAGTAATCAGTCCCAATTTTTGGCGACAATGCTGGTAGGAAACAACATTGCGTTGGTCCTCTATGGAATTATTATGGCTGGTCTCCTCGAACCTGTTTTTGCACAGATCCTACCAGAAGTATTGGCCACTGACGTAACAATCCTGGTGCTGCAATCACTGGTTTCTACTTCCATTGTTTTGCTTACAGCAGAGTTTTTGCCCAAAAGCATATTTATTATCAATCCTGATTTCTCACTACGTTTCTTCGCCATTCCAATGGTTCTCCTGTATGTTTTGATGTTCCCAGCGGTCTTTTTGGTTGTCAAACTTTCGGCGCTGTTTATCCTGATGTTTGGCTACAAGGTCTCAGATGAAAAGCCGGTTTTTGGACTTACTGACCTAAACAACTACATAAAGAATAACATTCTCAACATACCTGATGAAAAAGATGCAGAGATTGATGCCAAAATTTTAGACAATGCTATTGAGTTCAAGAAAGTACGTGTAAGGGAGTGCATGATACCACGAACTGAGATAGTTGCTGTAGATGTCACAGACTCCATCGAAGAACTCAAAGAGGCCTTCATGAAGAGTGGTCATTCTAAAATAATCGTCTACAAGGAATCTATTGATGATGTAATCGGATACTGTCACTCATTAGAGTTGTTTAAAAAACCGGAAGACATAAAATCCATTCTCACCACTATCTTGATTGTGCCTGAAACAGTCTTGGCAAACGAACTGCTAATGCAGTTTATTACCGAGCGAAAGAGTATAGCTCTCGTGGTTGATGAATATGGCGGTACGTCGGGGATAGTTAGTATTGAGGATGTGATCGAGGAAATCTTTGGAGAGATCCGTGACGAACATGATGATGAATATCTGACTGAGCAAAAAATCGACGACTACAACTACATTTTGAGTGCTCGACACGAGATAGACTATTTAAATGAAAAGTACCAACTGAACATTCCTGAGGCCGAATACGACACCTTAGGTGGATTCATCTTTGAGTATCATGAGGACATCCCGTCAGTGAATGAGGTCATAGAGATTCCCGGTTTTGTGATTACTATAATCACGATGGAAGAAAATCGAATAGATAATGTCAAACTCACACTCGTTCACACGGAGGAGCCGGTGTAAATGTCTCTGATCTATTCTTTCATAAAAGTTTTTTTTCGCTTTGCTCTCAAATGCTACTTTCGAAGGATTGAAATCGTTGGTGTCGAAAACGTACCTAAGGATTCTCCCCTTTTGATTACACCGAATCACCAAAATGCTTTTCTGGACGCCTTTCTTGTTGGAGCATTTGCCCCTACAGAACTACATTTCCTGACTCGGTCGGATGTCTTTAAATGGTGGAGTATGCCTGTTATGAAGCTCTTCAATATGATACCTGTCTATCGGATACGAGATGGCTATTCCAGGTTGAGTAAAAATGAAGCCATCTTCAAAGCTTGCGAGGAAATATTTGCAAGAAAAAAATCTGTACTGATGTTTGCTGAAGGCGACCATGGAGAGCATCATTACCTACGACCCATTACCAAAGGAGCCGCCAGGCTCGCTCTGCAGTCCCAAATTTCAATTGAAGGAGATATTAAGGTCTTACCTGTCGGTTTGAACTACTTCGATCATCAGGCAGCTTGCGGTAAGGTAATGATCGTTTTTGGAGAACCGATCCCCGTCTCGGAATTCGTTCCTCAATATAAGGAGCATAACGGCAAAGGTCTTAACACCATGAAGGATCGGATTACAGAGGCAATGAAATCAACACTGATCATTCCAGAGAAAACAGAGGACTATGAACTGGTCAGGCGAACGGTTTTTAGAAGAAAAAACGAACCCCTCTCCTTTTCCAAACTACGAAACATTCAACCGAAGGATCAAATCGAAATCACTGTTAAACAGTCCCATCACATATTTGCAAGAATCTTGAATCCGATACCCTTCATGGTCATTCGCAAGGTTCTAGCTGGGGTTGATGATGTTGTTTTTCACTCGTCATTGAAATTTGCCATCGGTTTAATCTTCTTTCCATTGTGGTGGCTCGGTGTTTTTTTTGCAATCAAGTTATCCCTTGAAATTATAACCGCGCTGACTGTTGTTTTGATTATGATCTTCACATTATTCGCAAGCTACAAGTGGTTGAAATAGTCACATATGATCCAAGATATGAGAACGACTTCAAGATGTTGAATTACGCATGGATCAGACAGCTTTTCAAGGTGGAGGAATTCGACAAGAAGCTCTTGGAGGATCCGGAGGGCGAGATTATTGCTAAGGGCGGTGAAATCCTTATTGCATTGATGGATGGTGTAGCTGTTGGTACTTGTGCCTTAATTAGAAAAAATGATCATGTGTTTGAACTGGCTAAGATGGCTGTATCGGAGGCAGCCAGGGGTAATAAAATCGGATGGAAGCTGGGACTTGGTATTGTGGAAAAAGCGAAAGATTTTGGAGCTTCCAGACTCTTTCTGGAAACCAATAGCGAACTTAAGCCAGCAATTAATCTTTATAAGAAATTAGGTTTTAGGGAAAATTGCGAGACCGAATCACTTTATGACAGGTGCAATGTCAAAATGGAGATGGACTTATAGTTCTTACCTGTTAACAGGGACCTATTTTCTTCCTCGATCAAATCTTGCTTTATCGTAGATGACCTTCCCTTCTTCATTCCATTCCTTCACGATATAAGGCGTGAAGTTGAAGTTAAAAGGATCATCCGAATATCTTACTTCTCGTTTTACCAATCTTCCATCGTAGTATTCCTTCCATAGCCCTACGCGGTGATTGAATTTGTACATTCCCCTGGCTGCCAAGGACCCATCCCTTCTGAAAGCAAAGTATTCCCCATTCCGTTCTCCATAGTGCATTGGTATTACTTCCCGAAGTTTAGTCTTTTCAAAGTCATAGTAGGACAATAAAGATTCCTGTGGCCAACCCTTCCACCAGTGTGTTTTGTCTTGAAGAATATCGTATTTGTTCAACCGCACCCATCTTTTGTGCTTCATACCTTTGTAATACCAGCCCTCCTCAAGGACCTGATCACCAATCATTTTCTTATAAGGCCCGTGAAGCACCCCCGCGTTAGCTTTATCGATTCGAAGGGAGTTTACAATCTTTTTCTTCTTGTAATCATACCAATAAAAATCACGAGCGTATTCCGGAGGATCTTCGTACACTTTCAGCATATTGAAGATCTCAAATACCACCTCTCCCCGAATCAAGTCGCGTGTATAACCTTTCCTTGTCTTTATCCCAAAAAAGACATTTTTCTTTACTTTCTTTTTTTTCTGCTTTACTGGCTCAATCTCTGACTGCTGATTGGCTTCAAGGTCCAGCGTCAAAGGAGTATCATAGTCGACCCTGAAAAGCTCCTCAATCGAAACCGAACCCTCCGAACCAGATTGGTCCTCCTGAGCGAGTGCCTGAAAACCAAGCGAAAAGGCCAGCAGTGCAATAAGCAGTCTAAAATCCTTCATTCTTGAAACCCATGGTTATTCTCCAGCACCTCCACTAATGGATTGCCCAAAAAATAACGCATTCATGAAGATTTTATTGGTCCCCCACCAAAAAGCTCTGAAATTAGGATTATCCGTTAGCGTAACAACCCTTCCTCGTCCGACTGTAGAGATCGTTGCTGCAGGGGAGTCCTTAAATCGTTCCAGGTTTTCTTCAGAAACGTATCCTGACAAAAGCGGACGCGAGGTGTAAACGAGTGGGTTGGCGTATGCATTTTTTGATTTTTCCATCACCAGATTGTGATTTCGGAACAATGGAATACGATCACTCTCCAAGCCATACGCCAGCGGATGAGTCAGATCAACTCGTGCCTCGAAAATAGTTCCTCCAGTTACTTGTGCTCCCCGATACTCATTTAGTTTGTCGTAAGGTTTGTAGCTCTTATCGTCATTGCTGCCCTTTTTGTATTCAACCTTGGTTATTTCCTTATCGCTCAACCATTTACCTCCATTTTTCCATGCCACAATAACGCCACCACCTCTCAGCCATCTCTTCAGGTTCTCTACCCCTGAATCACGAATAGTAGAAAGATTTCCATTTCCAATAACAATCTTGTTGTATCGATCCAGATCCATAGAATTCACCCTTGAAATTGGTAGTAACGTCACCTTCATCTTTAATCTTTGATCCAGCAAATGCCATACTTCTCCAGCCTCATAGCTACTCATTCTACCGTCTACCAAAACAGCAACTTTAGGCAAGTCCACCTTGGTGTTGCTCCTGCTGCCAAGATCCACCCCATTCATGGCGAGCCCTGTGGTAAGTGCAAAAACGTCCACGGCGTCCTCCGCAACAATTTGATCAATCGTTGATTCGATTTCGCTCCTTTTATCTTCCTGTACCCCCACAGGAATGATCATTGTACCTCGAGGATATGTCCTATTTGCGTCGGAGTGCGTTTCATGCAGCATTTGCACTACTACCTTTTGCTCCAGCAAACGATTGATTGCACGAAAAGCATAGTATCCGTATGGCTGGATGGCATATGCGTATGCTCCTTTGCTTCCAATAAATTCTCCTTTAGGTTGTTCTGGGCTTTCGATCTTCTCACCCATGAGACCTGCATTAAAATCCCTACCTAAACTGGCAGATTTCATGTTAAATGCGAGTGGAAGTGTCCACGTTGATACGTCATAGAACAGACTATCATTGAAAGTCGTTCTTGTCTCGAACATCGCCTTGGCAAGTCGGTACTGTGGCTGGTTCAAAGGCACAATATATGCTGATCCAGGATTATATCTTTTGCCTTGTTTAGTCACAGCGCTCTTCAGCTTATAAACGTCAATCTTATGCTGGGTAAGCATCTTAAGCAATTCGAAGTTCTTCGTCGCGTCCCTGTCTGAACCAAAAACAAATGCCTTTTCACTATCTCTGGAGGCAAGATTAGATGCACTCTGATAGAACTCTCTTTGATAGTCTAAGAACTCTTTTCTGTGCGTCACTCCGGAGGCCATGGTCGAAAGTGATGTTGTGAAGTGATTTCTCACAGCCATAGGAAAAGTGAGTATCCCAAATTGGTTTTCTTGTGCATGTCCTCTTGAGCTTGCCTGCTCAAACAGTATGCCGACAGAACCATTTACATCCGGGTAGGTGGATCCCTTCCCAATGTAGAAATCATCGAAGCTCTCCTCACTGTAATAGAGGGATCCAATTTTGTCCAGGTATTCAGCGTGAAACTTCGCCATTTTATGAGAGAGTTCTACATTTTTTTCGGGAGTCCATGGGAATTTTCTGGCAGGGATCCCAGGCTGAAAAAAGAATGTGGAGTTGGTGCCCATTTCATGGTGATCTGTGAGAATGTTTGGCTTCCATTCATGAAATCGTTTGATTCGTCCACGGGATTCCGGATGTGCCAATGGCAACCAATCCCTGTTCAGGTCAAACCAATAGTGATTGGTTCTTCCGCCTGGCCAAGCCTCATCGTATTCCCTGTCATTGGGATCCGGATTAATGACATGTGACCTGTGTACGTTGACCCAGCTTGCAAATCGATTTAATCCATCAGGATTAAAGGAGGGGTCTATGATAACCACCGCATTTTCCAACAGTTCGTCAATTTCATTGCCTTGTGCAGCCGCTAAATGATATACGGTCAGTAGCGATGCATTTGCACCGCTTGCCTCATTCCCATGAACAGAATATCCCAGCCATATAACAATTGGCATTCCCTCCGTATTCAAACTTCCCGACTGTGTCGGGTCTGTAAGTTTTACATGATCAGATCTTATCTCATCCAGGTTAGAATGATTCTCAGTGGATGTGAAAATTAAATGCATCAGAGGCCTTCCTTCGTAGGTTTTAGCGAACTCCTCCAAAACAACTCTATCCGATGCGGCCGCTAGTGTTCGCATATAATAGATGAGTTGGTCGTGGCTGACATGCCATTCACCCGGGTGATATCCAAGAACCTCCTTGGGGGTCGGTATATCAGGGTCGTAGGAAACTTCGCTCGGTAGATAGTATGACATGTCTACTTGTGCGAAAGCAACAAATGAGATTAGAGTGAAAATGAGAGCTGGAAGCTTTTTCATAGCGTTAATTTTTGGGTGGCCTAATCTAACCAATCAGTGGGGCACAAAAAAACCCGCTCGGATAAGCGGGTTTTTTCTATTATCAGTTAGATAATTTCTATATCATCTCAACACTCCTGTTGACAAAATCTGTCAGAGCTTTCCCCTCCAGCATCCCCTGAGAAAGAAGCGCAAGATCATAGGCTTGCTTAGCCAGCCGCTCTCTCTTTTTATCAGTTTTTGAATCCAGGATTTTTCGGATCACCTCGTGGTTGGCATTTATGGCTACTGATAGATTCATGGGCATATCGCCAAACATCATCGGGCCTCCACCAGTCGCCTGCATATCTTTCATCCTTCTTATAAACTCAGGAAGCGTTATTGTTACAGGTAGGTCATCTGTGGCCATCGCCTCTACATTTACTGTATTGTTGTTGTCGTCAATGGCTTTTTCAAAAATTCCTTTCAAAGTCTCCTTCTCTTCGTCACTCAAGACAGATTCTTTCTTCTCATCCTTGTCAATGAGCTTATCAATCACATCCGCGTCCACGCGTTGAAGAACCATTTTCTCGTTTTTCTGCTCCAGGTGACTAATGAAGTGGCTGTCGATTGGTCCATTGAGCTCAATCACATCATAGCTTCGCTTTGTGGCTGTTTCAATGTACCCGTGCTGTTTCTCCTTATCTGTTGTATAAAGAACAACCGCATTTTTGTCTTTATTCGTCTGGTTAGTTTCGATGTGTTTTTTGTACTCTTCAATGGTAAAGTACTTTTCATCAAGGTTTTTCACTAAAGCAAAATCCTTCGCATTTTCATCAAACTTCTCTTCGGAGATCATCCCATACTTCACAAAGACACCAATGTCTTCCCATTTCTTCTCATAGCCCTCTCGATCATTCTTAAACAAATCGCCAAGTTTATCAGCTACCTTTTTTGTAATATATCCGTTAATCTTCTTCACATTGGAATCCGATTGCAAGTAGCTCCTGGATACGTTCAGTGGAATGTCAGGTGAATCAATCACACCATGCAACAATTGTAAAAACTCCGGCACAATATCCTTCACCTCATCGGTGATAAACACCTGGCGGGAATACAGCTGGATCTTATTTTTTTGCAGATCAAAATCCTTTTTCAACTTGGGGAAGTAAAGAACTCCTGTAAGATTGAAAGGGTAATCAACATTTAAGTGAATCCAGAAAAGTGGATCTTCGCTAAATGGATACAGCGTCTTGTAAAAAGCTAAGTAATCCTCATCCTTCAGCTCACTAGGTGGCTTAGTCCAAATTGGTTCAGTATCGTTGATGATGTTGTCAACCTTTACTGATTTGTACTTGACATTCCCATCCTTGTCCTTACCATCCTCTTCACTTTTATCTTTCTGACCAAATTTGATTGAAACAGGTAGGAACTTAGAATATTTGTTCAGTATCCCCTCAATTCTCGAATCCTCAAGAAACTCTTCAGAATCATCCGCAATATGAAGGATGATATCAGTACCTCTTGTCTTGCGTTTGTCAGGTTTGATCTCAAAATCCGTCTCGCCCGTACAAATCCACTTTGCTGCCTCTGCTCCTTCCTGGTGAGATAATGTGACGATCTCCACTTTTTTAGCTACCATGAAGGCGGAGTAGAATCCCAGGCCGAAATGACCAATAATTTGTTGGTTATCGGCCTTGTCTTTGTACTTCTCAATGAACTCTGTTGCGCCGGAAAAAGCAATCTGGTTAATGTATTTTTTAATCTCTTCGGCCGTCATCCCTATTCCCTTGTCTGAAACTTTGACTGTCTTTTTCTTCTTGTCCACTGAAACTTCAACAGTCAAATCGCCGAGCTCTCCTTTATATTCTCCTAATGCCGCCAGTTGTTTGATCTTTTGTGTGGCATCTACAGCATTGGAAACGAGCTCCCTCAGAAAGATCTCATGATCCGAATAGAGAAATTTCTTAATGATCGGAAAGATGTTTTCCGTATGTATTGATATCGTGCCTTTTTCTTGCATGGTCTAAAAATTAAATTCTTGTCAAATCGCTTTTGACAAAAAGCATTCCAGTCCGGAAAATCTGACATCTTGTCATTCCATCCTGTCCAAATGACTATTCTGCAATCCTAAGCCTTTGAACAAATTCAACTTGACGCCCATTCATAAGCTTGACCAGATACTGTCCAGGTAATAAATGAGAAATATCCACTGATTCAGGTCGAGATAGATCTAATATTCGTTTTCCCCGGAGATCATAAACCGCAACATGGACATCATTCATCCATTTTCCACCAGATATTTGAAAGTATTTGGTAGCTGGATTTGGAAATAGAAAGAGTCCTTCTCTACCTGTGGAATTGTACCCCAATATGTTCTCCACCACTACTGAGATTAATCTGACAGCGGTACAGCCTAACTGACTAGTCACTTGTACGAGGTATGTTCCTGATTCTGAAACAGTAATATGAGACGTTGTGTCGGGCAGTTCAGATCCATCTTCCAAAAACCATTTATATGAATTTCCTTCCTCCGAGTCCGCCCGGATGATGTTGTCTTCAAAGGAGAGTGTCACCTCCGGAGATATAGTAGCATTGTGAATTTCAAGGATTATAGGATCTGACGTTTCTGACGTCTGGAGATCCTCTGCAATGACCTTATATGGGCCAGCACTCAGGCTATCCACTCTCGATCCCACATCAATAAGGGAATCTCCACTACTTGTGGCAACATACCATCTAAACTCAAATCCAACAGTTGATCCTCCAACTGACGCCTCAGCTTCTCCGTTCGGCGTGATACACGAAGTTTGATGTGAAATTATGCCAACTGAAACGATCGGTTTCGGAGCGGCAAAACAGTGTATATAAAGGACGGCAAACGCCACAAAAGAGATGGTGATTCTATTCATAACTATCAATGCCAATTCCTGGCAAATGTCAACTTTTGTAAGATATGGTTTTAATCTTGATATTACATCCGGCTAGTTATCTGCAAAAGTAAGAGGAGTAAGATCATCCGTGATCAAGCAGAGCTGCAAAGAGATTGTGGTTACGCCATTGGAACCGGGAGTATAAAGATCAATAACCTATGAAGGTTTACTCTATTTCGTATAGTTGTCATTGAAGATATCTAAAAACATTATTTTCGACTATAATTTTCATTAGTCATCGTTGACGAAAGGCACATTGGAGGACCAGATTAAAAATCTAAGAGAAGCTCTGAGCTTTTCCCCAGATAATATCCCGCTTAGACTACATCTAGCTGAAACATTAATTTCGGCGAACTTACTAGATGAGGCAGAGAAGGAATTTCAGGAAGTAATAAAACTTGGTGATGGCAAAGAAGGTAAGTTTGGTTTAGCCCAAGTCTTTTTCAAGCAAGAAGAATTCTCAAAGTGCAATGTCATTTTGGAAGAGTTACTGCAACACGATAGTTCAGAAGTTGATGTCCTCGTTTTACATGCTAAAACTCTTGTTCGTGAAAATGCAATTCAGGCAGCCGTGGAGATTTATCAGCGAATTTTGGAAATCAACCCCACTTTTTCTGACGAAGAACTGGACACCCACCTACGACATGGACAATCTTCAAACGAAGTTAACACGAACGGCCTGATATCTCCATTTGTTCAAATGCCGGATATCAACTTTGAGCAAGTCGGTGGAATGGAGAAGGTCAAGTCAGAGATCGACATAAAAATTATTAAACCGCTTGCACACCCTGAACTTTATAAGGCATATGGGAAGAAAGTTGGCGGTGGCATTCTTCTTTACGGGCCTCCCGGATGTGGAAAAACATTTGTGGCAAAGGCCACTGCCGGTCAGGTGAATGCCAGATTCATCTCCGTTGGCCTACAGGATATCCTTGACATGTGGATTGGGAACAGTGAAAAAAATCTGCATGGAATCTTTGAAATTGCGAGAGATCATAAACCATGTGTGCTTTTTTTTGATGAAATAGATGCATTGGGAGCCAGCCGAAGTGATATGAAACAGTCAAGTGGTCGACATCTCATTAATCAATTTCTTCAAGAGCTTGATGGACTTGATAATAGCAACGATGGCATCTTGGTTCTCGGTGCTACTAATACCCCCTGGCATCTTGATTCGGCGTTTCGCAGACCCGGACGTTTCGATAGGATTATATTCGTTCCACCTCCTGACCAAGAATCCCGCGAAGCAATTCTCAAATTGAAATTGCGTGGCAAGCCGACAGAGTCGATTGATTACAGCTCTTTGGCTAAAAAGACAAAAGATTTTTCAGGTGCTGATATTGAGGCAATCATAGATATCGCTATTGAGGCGAAATTATCTGAATCATTTGAACAGGGAGTCCCTAAACCTCTAAACAACAAGGACCTGCAAAACGCAGCAAGAAAACATTCTGCAAGTACTAAAGAGTGGTTTAGCACAGCTAAGAACTTTGCCTTGTTCGCAAACGATTCTGGTTTGTATGACGACATCTTGTTATACATGAATCTCAAAAAGAAATAATGGACAATTTGATCGCCAGGGCAGAAATGCTCATTCAACAAAACAGGCCAAAAGAGGCTCGTGAAATCCTTGTTAAACTTCTACACAGTGATCCCAATGATCCGGAGATACTTGCCATGATGGGTCGTGTGGAGATGCAGTCTGGTTACAACCAAGATGCGCTAAGGTTTTTAAACGATGCAATTTCCATTTCGCCTGATAGCGACTATTTATTTTACTTAAAAGCTCTTGCTTTGATTGAATTGGACAAATTTCGACAAGCCGATGAAAGCCTCAGAGAAGCAATTAGTATTAACCCAAATGAGGCAGAATATTTCGGACTTCGATCAACGCTTAAAACTGACGAAAAGCAGTACGAAGAAGGCCTGGAATTTGCAGACAGAGGTCTTGAGTTGGACGCAGAGAATACGCTCTGCCTAAATGCAAGAGGGAGAGCGCTTATGAAGCTTGATCGAAGTGAGGAGTCGTTCCAGACGCTAGACGGTGCTTTGAATGAAGATCCTAATAATGCCTTTACTCATGCCAATTTTGGTTGGAGTGAATTAGAAAAGGGAGATCACAGAAAGGCCCTCGATCACTTTAGAGAAGCCCTACGGATTGATCCGAATATGGAGTATGCTCAGGGTGGAATGCTGGAAGCAATCAAATCACGATACTGGTTGTATAGAATATTTCTTTCATATGCATTTTGGATGAGCAACATGACGGCACGATATCAGTGGGGAGTGATCATTGGGTTCTATATTGGTTTTAGAATTGTCCGATCTGTGTCAAATGCCAATCCTGAATTAGCCCCAATTCTACAACCTGTTCTAATTATTCTTGCAGTTATAGCTTTCTCGACCTGGATAACCAATCCAATTAGCAATTTATTCCTGCGACTAAATACCTACGGCAGACACCTATTGGATGACAAGGAGAAATTGAGCT
The DNA here is from genome assembly GCA_028285685.1 of Cyclobacteriaceae bacterium. Classification (GTDB taxonomy): domain Bacteria; phylum Bacteroidota; class Bacteroidia; order Cytophagales; family Cyclobacteriaceae; genus Ekhidna. Next base: position 55,148 of record JANQOR010000012.1, read on the forward strand.
CTAACCTTGTAGGATTAAGCATGCTTGTTCTAATAGCTGGATTTGTGCGATATCTGATTAACGACAGTAACACCTCATTGGCAATTTTATTTCTTGGCCTTGGATTGATGGTCCCTTTCAGCGTAGTATTTGCATCTGCTAAGCAGAAGTATTTGCTACCGATCTATTCTGTTATTATGACAATTGTAGGGATAGGAGCCGTATATGAGACGATGCAGACCAATGAATTATTTAACACATATTCAACTATTTTCATTTTGGGATTTGTTGCGTTCCAATGGATCGCTAATTATGTACTGATTAGCGAGGACAATAGTTGAGTTTTGCATATTAGGGCCAACTCCGCGAACAGCAATCTGGACCAAAATCCATCGCAATTTTGCAGGAGGAACTTCTGTTTTTAACTCCTGATTAATTAATCAGTGAGCCAACTAAAAAACAATAACCTCTCCTTCTTTCTTAGCTTGAGCTTTGGTATAAGAAGCAATATCTACTGTGTCTTTATTGGGGTTTCTAAGAACCAAGTGAATATCCTTGTTCACAAGACTAAAATCCTGGTTATCGAAAGATAGACGTTTTGATTGGCCTGAATTAATTGCACCGAAAAGTCGAATTACCTTTCCTTCAGAGTTCCATAACTCCCAGCCTTCCAGATTAACTCGCTTCTCTGATTTGTTTAAGATGGTGATCCACTCCTTCTTTTTGCTATCCCGTCCGACCGGATTTACAAGGGCAGCCACCATCTTAAGCACTTTGTCCTCCTCTCTTGCTTCTTGGGTGGCACGCTCGGCAAGTATGTCATGTACCAAATCCTGCTTTACCAAAATAGGTACCCGTTCAGGGTATCGGTAAACCCTTGCCACAGCATTCGGATCCTCCGGTGAATTGTAATATATTGGATTGGAACTTGGCAGAGAGTCATCGAATTCCAGTCCGGTCAAGTTTTCAATGTCTGCAATACTTACCTGGTATTTGGCGAACTTGGTATTGGTCAGCTTGTTGTCTTTGTCGCCTTCCCTTCTGTTGTTTGTCAATTCCTCATCTTGATAGAGCAGAAAGGCCCGTGTCTCCAATTTGTTGGAGTCTTTTCCTATGTAGCAGATGATTTTGAAAAATGCTGATGGAATCCGTGCCGCATCATCGAATGTACGGTGGAAGCAACGGTCAAATGGGCGATGTACTGGGCCGGTGAAAATACACAGCCTGCCATTTTTATCGAGCTTCCATGTTTTAAAAACATCCTCAAGACCTACCCATTCATCCTGGTTGTAATACTGATGCTGAAGAGAGGCATTGGTATAAAAAAAAGTATCGTCATTGGCCTTTTCCATTTCACGCTTTGCCAGTACCATGTCCTGATCCGAATTGTCAACAACACTTTTGGCTAGTGAAGGAGACCAACAATTGTTGGCACGGCGAACCATGTGCCCACGATCATAGGGATTTTCCACTCCCTTGTAGTAATCGTTATCCAACTGAATGGCCGTAGGGATCCGAGTATCAGTAAACCACGTGTCATGCTTTCGCTTATGCTGATCCTCTTCTCTTTGCGGATATCCGTTTTGGTCAATATTGGATGCTACGTATAGCAATTGTCTTGTCTTTTCGTTCATCACAAGGGTGTAATGAATGTAGTCCAGAAACTTACTTTCCCTTAAAGACTCATTCTGATAAACCGCTCCCTGTATCCTAGGAGAAATTTGAGGATGTGGCACTTTTATTCCGCTACCGAGAAATTCGGGGTTGTATCCAGTCCTATCCATAGTTAGCTCATTGGTTTAGTGGGTAAAATCACATTAGAATCTTCTTTAAATTTCACACATTCAGGAATCCCGATCAATACCCACAATTGGGTATTTTTCGAAGCTTTTTGAAACTGTTTCCAGCTACTTTAAATCAGGAAGAACCACCACATCCGGCGAAGAGCGATCGAGTCTAGGGAAGTGGAGACCCAATCTCAAATCCATGAAACTTTTATTAACTTTTGGATTCGTTGAAACACTTTAACTGCCAATGAACTCGCCTTTCCATAAAGCACGGAATATTACCCCCAAGGTGGCACTAGTCCTTGTGCTATCGTTTATTTTGCTACCCAGCACCGGACAGGATATAGATTCTGCTAGCAATTCGCAGTTGTCCTGGCGAGTTTTTCCAGCGTTTGGAGCACAACCGGAGACAGGTTTTGTCTTTGGAGTGGTGATGGCTGCCACCTGGTCGCAAGCGGATACTGCTGCCCAGGAATTTGACCGGCCATCTTCCCTCACCCCCTTAGCCATCTACAGTGTTCGTAATCAAGTCCTTGTGGAGTTCAATTTTGATTATTTTCTAACTAATGGGACTAATCTGAATTTTACGCCACGTTTTTCTTTATTTCCGGACCGTTTTTTTGGAGTTGGGAATGATAACGATCCGGACGCTTATGAGACCTACACAAATCGGATATGGCAGCTAGAAGGGCAGTTCTCTGTACCATATACTAATAAATTGTTCTGGGGTGTTTATACTGATATCCAACATAGCAAACTGAAGGAACTCGAGTTAAATGGTGAGCTTGAAACGGGGACCATTCTTGGCTCAGAAGGTGGATTTCAAGCTGGACTTGGCCCTGCATTAAGGTACGACTCAAGAGACAACGCCATATATCCCTCGAAAGGTTACTTCCTGAACGTTCGTTCTCTTTTTTCTTTCCTTGGCGATTTTTCGTACTCGAACTACCTCCTTGATTTTCGACGGTATTTTAGCCTGCGTGAGGACAAGGATGTGCTAGCGCTACAATTCAATGCATCGTTTACTTCCGGTCGCGATATCCCGTTTTACAAACTACCTCAATTGGGGGGATCCTCTCGACTAAGGGGGATCAACAATGCCAATGTGTATCGTGACCGGCAACTACTTTTCAGCCAAGTGGAATATAGGAAACACCTTTTCTGGGCCTTTGGTATAGTAGCATTTGCTGGTGTTGGAGATGTGGCAGATGAGATGAGTCAGTTTCAGCTTTCTGACTTCAAATATGTGGGCGGAGCGGGGATTCGCTACCAGGTGCTTGAAGGGCAAAAACTGAATCTCCGCTTTGACTATGGATTTGCCAGAGGTGGCCAGTCTGCCTTCTACATCTCTTTGAGGGAGGCTTTTTGATGGCGATAAGTGATTGACTTTGGGTGGATCTCCAAACAGGTGACCAAATACCTCATCTATAATAAGTTTACAATATTCGATTTCTTGGCCGAGAAAATTATGCGAAGAGTTACGAAAAGTCAGCTAAAGCTTCACCAACCTTCCAACGACTATTTGGTCTCCAGACCTAATCCTCACAATATAAAGTCCTGGAGGATTTCCCTCAAGATCCAAGATGTTTTGAGTACCAGATTTCATTGATCGAAACTTCACTTTTTGACCGTTGATCCCATGAATTTCAATTTCACCTTTTTCGATCTGATTAAATTCTAATTGAAAATACCTGGTGGAAAAAGTAGGGTAAACAGTAATTTGGTCCTCGTCTGCTACTCCGAGAGGTGGGGGTGGAGGTGGATCTTCCTCCTGAACACGGACTGTAAATGACTCTTCAACCATTCCACCTTTCCCATCCAAGGCTGTGATTGTCACTACAGTTTGGCCCGTAGAAACCTCCATGAGAGTAAGATCAAAGCCTTCGATAGATGCTGTGACCACCGACTCGTTGGTCACGTCTACTCCTAGAACTAAAGCATCACTATCTGGGTCTTCGAAGACCTGTGAAACATCAATGTCCCTCGTTGAAAATCCCTCCTTTAGATTTAGATCCGGTAAGGATATGCCAATTGTAGGATGTCTGTTTATGGAAATGGAAAATGTCGTTGAAGTCAAGCTATTGACCCCATCATCTGCAAACACCGTAATTTGAGTCGTACCAAATCCTTCCTCGTTTATGACAAGTTCATTCGCCATTATTTCAGATGTAACTACGTTAGGATCGTCGACCGAACTGGTGAAGGTTAAATTGTCACCATCGTCGTCTGTAAATACATCATTGAGGTCAAAAGTCAATGAGCTGAAATTCTCTGTGACCGCTTGATCGGCAATAGGAGAGGTGACATCAGGTGGAACATTTAATTCCACAACCTCCACGGTAAATGACTCTTGAGCCATACCTCCAATTCCGTCATTGGCAGTGAGCTCAACAACCGTTGACCCAAGAGAAATTTCCGTCAGGTTAAGAGTAAACCCATCAAACGAAGCTGAAATGACTGACTCATCGACTACATTGACTTCCAAGGTTAGGATATCATCATCTGGGTCTTCAAAAACTTGAGAAACGCCGAAGGAATGAACAGAAAAGCCTTCCACAAGCATTAGGTCCGCAATCGGTTTACCAACGATTGGATTACGATTCGTTGCCAGGGAAAAGGTCATAGGCGTTTGAGCATTAATTCCATCATCCGCAAATACCGTAATTTCAGTAGAGCCAAATCCAACCTCCGTCAAGGTAAGTTCATCTGCAACTATCGCCGCTGTGACTACTGTAGGATCATCCACTGCGCTTGTGTAGGTTAAATCATCACCATCATCATCTAAAAACACATTGGAAAGATCCAATCTTAAAGAACTGAAACCTTCAGTGACCACTTGATTAGGTATTGGAGAAATCACGTCAGGTGGAATGTTCAGCTCCCCGACCTGAACCGTAAATGATTCCTCAATGGTTCCTCCATTTTCATCGGTGGCAGTGATCTCAACTTCTGTGATTCCACGTGAACCCTCCATCAGAGTGAGTAAGGTCCCATCAATAGAAGCTGTAACTACTGACTCATCAATTACCTCGACCTCCAACGTTAAATCGTCATCATCCGGATCTTCAAAAACTTGAGATATGTCTATGGTTGCGATAGAGAAAGCTTCGTCAAACATTCTATCTCCAATTGGCTCCACGATCTTTGGCCGTGAATTTCCAACGATTGTCAAACTTCCAGCCAGTGTCTCGACAGGCAGGGAACTTACTTCGGAATTGAAAGCTTCAATTTTGATAGGATCATCGCTAAATTCAAGTTGGCTACTAAAACCATTTCCAGTAACGGTTCGGAAGATAAGGCTAAAGAGTATTGCGTTCCCATTAAGGGTGACTCCCTCCAGAGAAGCATCATTCCAGGAAAACCTAAGTTTGCCCTCCTCAATCTCGGCCGATCCTGAGCTGAAGTTGGAGGAGCTAAGTTGCGAAAGAAAAAGACTCCCCAGACTTTCAAATTCCATAACCTCAGGATCCCAGTTAAGAGAAAACTGCACGCTTGCAACATCCTGGAATTCCGAAGCAAAGACGTTAAATTCAATGTCTGTGTCCGGGCTGGTTACAATGTGATCTGTACTCAAAATAATTGGAGTTATTCCTCCAGATGGATCTAATGTAATTCGACCTATCTCTTGAGGCTCGTAGTTGATCTCAACAAAATCCCCATTTGAGAATTTGATTACTTCGACATCAAGCAATTCGCCTTCCTCAGAAATTGATAGCGTAGTAACATCGTCTGTGGTAATTGACGATTTTAAAGTGTAAGAGAAGGCAAAAACAACGGACCCATCAACTAAGGATGTGCCTTCGGCAATCGAAGAATTCCACGAGAAATGGACCGTATCCATTCCATCCGTCTTCTCAGCATGAATGCTATAATTCGCTGGACCGAGATCTCCCAGCCCAAAATTGCTTACCTCTAGAAAGTCAACAAAATCATCATTCCAAACGACGGAGAATTGCATAGACAATATGTCCTCAAAACCCTCAACCTTAAAAAATGAGTACACGGTGTCTTGCGGTTCATGTCCACTGGATTCACCAACAAGAATTTCAAAGTCTTGACATTTGCCTTCTGTTAGCAGAAAAAGAGACGATAGCGTCCAAATAATCAGCCTGATCTTCATGCTACTAATGTTTTATGATTCTACCATTGAACACCGTATCCCCTGCTTTTAAACGATAGAAGTATATTCCGTCATCGACTGCAGTCAGGTCAAGTTGGAGACTACTGGAATCACTATTGCCCCGCTTGAGCATCAATCTTCCAGAACTATCAAACACAAGAATTTCCTGCACTTTAGTACCGGACGGCACCTGAAATTGAACAATGCCATTCGTTGGATTTGGATAAACAGCAAATTCGTGATTTTCCGACACTGATAGAGGTAAACTTCTATTGAATTCCAAAATCTCGGAGTTCATTTGAAGTGTTTCGAAAGAAGCGCTGATGACCTCTGAGTATGCCGGAGAAAAGCTGATTTCGGAGGGGGTGGATGCATTTGTCTTCCTGAATTTCAATCGAGCAAAACTTTCTTGTGCGGTGGCCCCGCTGAGCTTTTTGTCATCCCATGAAACCCGTATTGCTCCTTTCTCTTTAACCGAGTAGTTAGTTTCATTAATGATCTCACTTGTCAAATCTTCAAAGATTAGGATTTCGGTATCAAATTGCATCTCGAATTGAAGACCGATGATCCTTTGCGTATGAACGGTTGCGATTTCCACCTCAAGAAATTCGTCGTTCTCGTCGACTGTTCTTGCCATCAATTCAAAATCCTCTGAGGCAGCTCGCCCTGTGCCAGAAAAACCAAGTGCATCAAAGCTTGGATCACCAATCTTAACCGCTATAAAATTCGCATTGTCATCTGCGACACCAAGCACGTCCGGATTCTCTATTTCAGCAAACGGATCTACAAAGTTGCTTATGTCGGTGGCTGTGCTCACATATTTCCACGAAGGGCCTCCATTGGGCATTTCGTCAAAATCAAATTCCAGAATTATTTTTCTTAAATACAGAATATCAATTGTGCTGACACTACCGGAATTGTCTACATCGGATGCGATAACCTGATAGGCGTATTGTCGCGTGGCTTCTCGATTTTGAAGTAAAATATGTTGTCTTATTAGAAGGATATCAAACGTGGAAATACCTTGAGAGATCATTGAATTGTCAGAAACAGGTGAGACCACATAATCAGGCAGGTCCAGTGAGTTGAAAGTAATTTGGTAGTCTCCAAATTCATCTGTGGTGGTCACATCTATCGGATTTGCTAAGTCTGTTGGGTCTAGCAAGTTGATGTCGATGTCGCTTACCTCAACCCCTCGAGGTGTCTCAATGGAACCTCTAACAGTGTGCGTCTCAACACTAGTGGAATTGGATATGACAAAACCGTCTTCGAAGGCAGCCGGTACCTCGACAAGATTGTCTCCTATTTTCCTGGTTATCTCCACTTGAACTATCGCCTGAGCAGACTCGTCAACTTCAATTTTGCTTTGAGTTTCTCTCGTTACGATAAACTGGAGATTAAACAAAGTTTCGTCTGGAGCTACGTCTACGCCAAAAACATTGGGATCTGTCCAGGAAACAAGTAGTAATCCATCGTTTGTTTGAGTAGATCCGAAATTAGCATTTCCAAGTCCTGGCAGCTGGAATTGAGAAACACTCCTATAAGTTAAGTGCGTAGGATCCCAGTCTAAAACGAACTGAATAGAGGTAACTGAGTTAAATCCTGATCTTGCTCGTACAGGGATATCAATAATTTCATTCTGTTGGGCCATTTGACTTCCAATAGCCAGAACTACAACCTCATTTTCCAGCCCATTTTGAAGGATAAGCAAGTCCTGGATAAGTTCGTCAGTATGCTCCCCGACCACAGGTATAAGTGCAGACCGGCTCAAACCTGAGGTGTTGGCCGTTGCTTCGAAGAGAATAAGATTACTCACTGTATCAGTAGAAATCTCCAACCAACCTCCGTTTTCAACTAAAAAACTGCTTTCTTCCGGGACCTCAATACCCCACTTAACATTTGTGAAGACCTGTGCTGAGTTAAGCAGAGTATCTTCCGCATTCAGCATAATTTCGCGAGGGCTTACATCGAAAAAGACAGATTCGCCTGCCTGCGATACAGAAAATCTAAAACTGACAGACTCATCTGAATTGCCTAGTGTAACAACCGCAGTTCTGCTATCCGTGCTCACGTTTGGATCGACAACGACGCTTACAGCATCAGGTATATTGTCTTCATCTAGATACACTCTTTCAACTTCCAGCCACGTCGCCAATGTGCCAACAAGCCATTCAAAATTGGAATGAACGATATAACCTGTAGAATCACCTTGCTCTGGGAAAACAAAGTTTTCTGCGTCCAAGTCAATGAATTCCAGTTCACCCCTTTGATCAATCCGAACACGCTCCTGATTTCCACTAACTTCAATGAGAATTATAGCTGATCGATCTGCCACATCTAAATTTTCTGCGTATGAAAATCTAAGTACACCCGTATCTTGAATAAGTGTATCAATAGTGATCCATTGGGTGGGAGCTCCGTCGTAGTCTACCGTTATATCGCTAAGATCTATAGCACTTATGTCGCTTGAAAGTATGGTCACCGAGTCCTGACCTGCTTCTTTACCCACCACAACTAAATTTTGATCCACATTCAAGGTGATTACTTTTGGTCTTTGGAAAATTCTTAGTGTATCATTTACCTCGCTGGAGAATCTACTCTCTACAATCAGGATGGCCGACCTTGCTACATTATTTGAGTTTTCATCCCAGGATATCTCAACCTCATCGAAGTTGTTACTACCTATATCTCCTTCAAAGGGAACCGATGGGCTGCGGGGGCTCAGCAATTCAAACTGAATCCATGAGGTGCTGGCAATACTATCCTCTTCGGCTATTATCTGGTTGGTTTCTCCGCCATCAAGAAAAAGACCACTTACTTCGTAAATGTGCAGTTCATCGCCGACTACTTTTACTGTTAAGTTGTCTGCTGATGAAGTTATGGGGATGCTGTTGATTCCCCAGAAAATCAAATCCTGACCAGTTTCCTGGGTGATGAACAGCGTATCCCTCAGAAAAATTGACCCATCCGGAGATTCCCCCTCGGCTAGAATTATCGCATACCTACTATCCGTGTGAATGTTTGGCAAAACTTCGATTTCGATTGACAAATCTTCAGCTGGTCCTCCCTCGGTATGTTCCAAAGTAACCCATCTTGCTGGTGGTACCGGTTGGTTTTCAGGAACAATATTCTCTGTAGGCCTCCCCAGATCATCCTCGAAGATGGGAATATTGTTTTCATTCGTCGGGAGCACTGCAATCGTCCAATTCAAGTTCGTCTGCAAAAAGATTCTTGCCCCATCGTTTTCCTCTTCTCCACCGCCAAGAAACTCAAGTGAATCATCAAGTTCACCTCTATTTATATCTAATAGTGGATCGGACCCTTCTTGGCTGATGTCGATAACTACAAACTCCTCATTGCCAGCAGACTGGATTAGAACATTAGTTTTTCGTTCTTGAGGACTTGGATTCTCTTTGGCTGTAATGTTCACATCAGTTATGCTTTCTGCTCCGCCTACCAATGGGTCGATTGAAAGCCATTGGGCATTTTCTTCAATTATCCAATTTGTATTTGAGTTTACTCGAATGGTTACGGTTTCTCCTGCTGCTGACAATGGATCCAGTTCAACCGGGACACTATTCAAAATAACAGGCTCTCCTTGCTGTGTGATCGTTATGATCCTGCTCACCACAATCTGTGGATTCTGCTCGTCAGAGTTTAAAATACCTTGAATTTCAATTGAGGTAGTTCGCTCGATAGGAATGTCTCGAACATCATAGTCGAAAGTAAGTTGAACATTTTGATCTCCTGCAAAGGGTTGGATAACTCCTTCATCGTCTATCGACAGCCAATCAGGATCACTATCATTTGTAATTACTCTATAGTTAAGGTTGGTACTTACACCCACCGTAAAAGTTCCTGCTTCGGAATCCAAATTGACAAATGATTTGTCCAGAAGTAGTTTGGGTCTTTCCTGTGTGACAACCAGGGTAGTTGTCGGCACTTTGTCAACGTACCAATATTCAGGATTTCCCGCAAAAGTAACGGTCCCAATTCTTGGATTGTCCGTATCGTTAGGAGACCAGTTTATCGTTACGACCTCCCCGCTGGTGGCTTTAGAACCTGCTTCCGTATCAAGACCAAGCCAGTCACCCTGAATCTCCGTGGACCATTGAATATTGGTCTCCACTGAAAATTCCAGATCATCACTTAAGGGTCCGGTGCTTATCTGTGTATCCTGGAGACCCGATATTTGGAGTTTGGGGATTTCAATACTTAAGAAACTTACGTTATCCAAACCATCAATTCCTGTGATCTCATCGTTGCCTTCATTTATTTGATCTTTATGGTCTGCAATAGCAACCAGATACCAAGTACCAGGCTCTACTCCATCTGTAGGTATCGAGTAAGAGGGGCGTCTAATAACGGGCTCTTGTTCCTCCAGTGAACCGGGTATCGCCGGCATTGTTTGCTCGCCTAGGAAATACACGTCATCTCGTGTGTCATCGATGATTGTCTCATAAGGTTCATTTCTGACCGCTTCGGAAATAAAATAGTATCCTATGAACGAACCTCCGGCCAGTGCATTACCACCTACGAAGGATTGATATGATACATTTGATACTTCGGAAGTAATCTGTACATCATCGCCAGGAACAGCAACAAGGCCCTGAGCTGAGTCGAAAATTCCGGAAGCTGAAATTGAATCCACTGAGAATTCGGTGACCTTCAGGTCTGGTGTGCCCACATTTCGTCTATAGCGAACAGTCCATCCCTCGTTTTGATTCCCATCATCAAAACTAGAGAAGCGAAGTAAAAGATTACTTTGGCCAGTCGGTATGGTTTTGTTGGATGTAATCGGATCGGGAATCTGATTTTCGAAGTCAAGCCCTCGACCTTCTTTTTGAGGAGTTCTAAGTGTTCCGTTAGCAATTAGGCTATCCCTTTTTACTTGATTTTGATCCATATCGGAAAAAAAACTCTCAGGCTGGATCAAGGCATCGAACACCTGAAGGAAGTCACGATTTTTTTCTAAGATGAATTGATCAATAAACTCTATCGTTATGGACCCCTCTTCGTCGCTATAAATTTCATAAAACTGTACAGTATCAGCGTAATACAGGTTGGTTGCCGGATTCTTCTGAACATAAATGGTATCCCAATCAGTAAGCGCCTCGAACCTGCCCGGGTCACTCGACCCTTGGCCATACACCGAAGCAATCGATATGAGAAATATCACTCCTAGGGCCGTGGTTAATCTTTTCATTTTGCTTTCTTTTTTAGTGTATCAACTCAAAGTAGAAGTTTTTGAAAATGGAATATACAAACGATATAAAAAAAAAAAATACCCTCTTGGGGGTATTTTTTATATGACGGTATAACAAAACAAAGAAAATATAGTAATGAATGGTTTAAGGGTCTAATCCGTTATTTGTATAATACAAATTCGTCACACTCTCGCAATTTCAAGCATCTTCAATAACATCGATGAAGTCGCTATTTCTCCTTTCTAGACATGATACGTAAATCATGACGATGGAAGAATCGGCCTTGATTCTTTGCCTGTTAATTCAGATTTACCTCACTATGAGCTTTTTCGGTGAACTCTTGACAGAGCCGCTTGAAATCTGATAGAAATAAGTCCCTGCCGGCAAACCAGATAAATCAAGTTTAATAGCTTGCAGTTCGCCTTGGGGTACAATCGCTTTTTTATGCAGAATGTTCTGTCCATTCATGGAGAAAAGCAGGATGGAAACTTCCGAATTAGGATTTTCACCCTCCAAAAAGAATTCAACATTGACATTTGTATTTAGTGGGTTGGGATATGCCTTACTATAAAAGTCAACTGTATTCCATTTAGTAGCACCTCCGTATGTTACAAGTATTGACGAATTTGCAGGCACTTGAACAGTGGAGAAGGCCTTCATGTTATAGCTTCTATTGGTTGACGTAACGTGCATGTACAAACTTTCATTTAGGTCGTTCACGATCTGTCGATCCCAAGAAACTGAGATGTACTCATGTCCAGGTGCATCTATTTCAAACGTCCAAGATGCTTCTTTTGCAGGTGGAACAAAGTTGCGAACAAGACCCATTGAGTCTATTAGAGTAAATCCATTCTTCAAAAAAGTCGTAGGTGGTGCGGAGAGGTCAAAGGCATCCCTCCGAATCTTAGCACGTTGATGCATACCGATCGCAGGTAAGTTAGATTGTCTATCTCCATCACTAATTTCTAGTAACAACTGCCATTCACCTTGATTTAAGAGCCACGAAGCATCCACAGGTTTTTTACTTGTTTCGGTCCGACCTCGCACGATAGCAGCCCCCGGACTCGGAATCCTAATTGTGACAGACTTCGAGCTAAGCGTCCATCCTCCTTCAAAGATGTTTATCCCAGAAGAAGTATTGTATGCTCCATTATATGTGCATATACCGTTTGGTGAAAGGTCCCCTGGTGAAATGGTCCCTTGAGTTTCATTGAATTGGATCACGTTGGCCCAATTCAGCTGACTTAGAAAGGGATTTCCAATCAAATTCCAACCAGAGTCCAGGCTTAACTCAAACTCCAAATTTTCATTCAATGAAACTGGGGGAACAGATCTTAGGTCCACTGTGGTATTTACCTTATTTACATACCAATAACCTTTTCCGGCGTGTACGGTGCTATCAGTTGTTAGATTAACACTAGAGATGTCAGAAATTCTCCATGACTCACCTAATAAGTTATCATCTAATTCTGTAAAAACTTCACCGATTCGTATGTCATCGGTTGGGACTCCAAAGATCCGATGATCGGTGGTTAATCTTCCAACACTGAGGACACTGGACGTAGGTATAATCACAGTCTCAATTGAAAATACAGTAGAAACTGCATCAGACCCGTCGCTCGATTGCACTCTAATGCTATACGTTCCAGTGGGCAAATCCATACTAGTGGTCAACGTATTGTCATCAATGATAAATTTTCCATTATCTGTGTCTCCCACCCCTGATGCGAATGTATAAGTGAAGATATCTTCTGAATTTAGGTCTTCAGTAATAAATGATCCGACAACTGAACCACTTAAAGAACCATCCACAAGAAACCTGTTTGATAATCCGATTGAGGTTGGTGGAGAGTTTCCCACCAGGAAACTTTGACTAGCGTAAAAACCTGCATTTATTGAAAAGTTCGTTGAGCTTGTGTTTCCACCGACTCCACCAATTGTGCTTAAGGCCTGATAATTTGTACTAATTGCTGAGCCACCACCGTTATCGGTAGTCGAAGTGTTCAATTCGATTGTCTGAGAACGCAAGCCATATGCAAGAAAGGTCGTCAGAATTATGATCGAAACATTTCTCATTTCAAGTCCTGAGATTGCGTTTTTTCCTCGACCCGGCTTTCAAATTGGCCTTGTAATGCCTTCAACAAAGTCCTCATTTCAAGCATATCTTTTGAGATCTGAATATTATTTTCCTTCAGCTCGGCATTTTCTCTTCTAAGTTGCTCTATCTCCAAGACTAATTCTTGTACGGCTTTAATGGTAACAATTTGGGCATTGTATGTATCAATTTGCAGCAACTCTTTCTGATCATCCCTAACGAATTCGCCGCTACCTTTAACAGACTGAGGAAAGATTTCCTGATACTCCTGAGCTATGAAGTTGTAGTAATAATGTTCTCCAAGTGTTGGGTTCCGGTCCCTCCACTCCTTGGTATACTTAAACTTCACTGGCCGAAGAGATTTCAGGATTTCAAGGCTGTTTTCAATATTTCGAATATCTTCCTTTATTCGAAAATCGGAGTTAGCCAACCAGTCCCCCGCTGATGTCTTGGAGGCATCACCGCCAACCTCCAATGTATTTGCTGAACTTACTCGATTAATTCCTACCCGATCCGTGTCAAACTCCCCGTACAAAAGTGGTGTGGAAGAGACACTGTTTTCAATATACAATTTGTTACTGCCCAGTTCATTTGTCCCCGCAGAATATCCAAGAAAAACATTTCCGCTTCCATTAACATTATTGAGTCCGACTCCGTCACCTATGAAGACATTGTTAATGCCGTCTTGATTGTTAAGTCCCGCAGATGATCCAACAATGATATTAGAAGTTCCTGAAGAATTTGACTGACCCGAACCGACACCAATAAAAACATTTTGAGTACCGTTCATGTGACTTCCTCCGGAAGAATTGCCGATGAATATATTGGAAGTGCCGGTTGAGTGCGAAGATCCCGCCGAAGATCCTATGAATGTATTGTCTGAACCGCTGGTATTAGTTATTCCTGCATTGACGCCAATGAATGTATTGGAGTTACCTATTGTATTCGAATTTCCAGCATTTCTGCCAAAAAAAGAATTGGAGTTGCCCGAAGTGTTGTCTTCCCCAGAAGCCTGTCCGACAAATGTATTTGTACTACCGGTATTTGCGATTCCCGTGCGAGAACCCAAGAAGGTATTGTTGGAGGCGGTTAGGCTGTTGTTTCCCGCTCTGGAACCTACAAAAACGTTATTTATTCCTGTCGTGTTAGAGCTGCCGGCCTGCCATCCAATAAACGTGTTTTGCTGACCCTCATTGTTAGCAGTACCAGCAGAATTCCCAATGAATATGTTGGAAATTCCTGTAGTAATACTGACGCCGGCATTTAAGCCTATTAGCAAATTACCATTCCCGTCATCAAAGTTATCCCCGTCTACAGTAATTCCAGTCAGGCTGGAGCCGTCACCGGTAAGTGTCCCGGTAACATCCATGTTGCCATTTATTCGTACCAGATCATTGTCAAATTCTCCGTAAATAAGAGGGGAAGTGCTGCCACTGTTTTCTATGTAGAGCTTCTCACTCCCGGTTTCCATGTTGCCTGCCTCTGCACCTAGGAAAACATTACTATTCCCACTGATATTTCCCGAACCCGCGTTACGGCCTATTGCCACATTATTGGATCCCTCCGTATTACTCATGCCAGCTCCAGCACCGACGAAAGTATTCTGCAATCCTGTGGTATTGGAGTTACCACCATCTGCCCCAAGAAATACATTACTTGAGCCAGATGTATTGTCTGTGCCGGACCTATACCCAAAGAAGGTATTTAGTCCCCCCGAATTGTTGGAAGTCCCGGCTTGATAACCGAAGAAGGAGTTTGAGGTTCCAGTTGTTACGCCTGCGCCTGCCGCAGACCCGATAAACAGGTTCTCGTTTCCATCATCGAAGTTGTTTCCGTCAATGTTTTCGGCTGTAAGTGCCCTGAAAGCATATGGTGAGGAGACCAAGGGCAAACGTGGAGCTAGAAGCTCCGATTCAACAGTCAGTTCAATCCAATACGGCACATCAAAAGGAAGAGTTAGTGGAGTCCCGGCTCCACCCAGGAGCACAGAGAAATTGCCTTTTGAAACTGGTACCGTCGAATGCGTTTCGTTCCACAACTCATTTCCGGACTCTGCTGCGTCGAAGATGCGAAATACAATATTGTAGTCCCCGTCTTCCTTAGCCACCCCGGTTTCAGGATTAAGGAGTGTCCCCTGAAAATTCATGGTCTGAGGCATTTGTGCAAAGCCTATTTCTAAGACAATCAAAAGGATTGATGTGGGGAAGAAACGGGTAGAGAGCTGACGGCTTTTGTTCTTACTTGTTTTCATTGGTTGGTTGTTAAGATATGGGTTGACTATAGTTTATCGGGTGGCCCTGGCTGGGGCTCAAGTGATGGGTCCGAACAATCATTGAATAAACATTCCAAAATTCCAGAAAGGTAGATCGCAACTCCCGCAAGCCCTCCCCCGACGATCCAGCGACCATATTTTTCAGCATCTGTCAATTTTTTTCCAATGGTGACCGCCTTTGGACGGGCAGATCCATTCTTAGCAAGTACCTCAATTCTGCCCCTTCCAATCCAAAAACTATCCAGGTCAGGTAGCTTTTCATTGAAATTGTAAATGATGGAATCCGAACTGTTTAAATCTCTGTAGTTGTCTTCCAACACTAAAGTAGAGTCCTTTACTACCAGTTGAATTTTATAACTGCCATTACGGCCTGGATCTCGCCACCTTAGTCTTACTTGTTTTTTGGGTCTCAATCTTTTTGAGGATCTGATGATCTGCATCGAGGTGAGGAGATGCGGGGATAATCTCCTAATTGTTAAATTATTGCGGTATACGCTTTCTCTAACCTTGCTCAAAATATACTCAATGCTCCTAATCCTGGCCAAATCTCCTTGACTGTCTTTGCTTACAATCATTCCGATTATTCCACTACCACTAACAACCGGACCACCAGATGAAGTTTCATAGATATGGTCACTGCTCAAGATTATTTCATGATTCGAAGATTCGATTTCCAAAATGTAATCATCACTATTCTCTTCCGTCACATACCACTCAATATTCCCCCTTCTACCAATAAACCATGTCTTATCCTCAACATTTACTTCGTTCTCTGGGGCAACGCAATCGGAAATCCAGGTCTGCCCATCAGGCTTTGGTGCTTTGATCAGAGCAAAGTCCTTGGCATAATCATGAATTTCAGTCAATTCGGCATTAAACCAATTACCTTGGAGATTGTAAAATTTGATAGAAAGGCTATCATTGTCTCCCGGAGCTCCATCATAATCACCTCTTACTACATGATCTGCAGTAACAATTAAGAAATCATTGGAGGTTTCGCCAATTATAAAACCATAACCAAAATAATGTTGAGATCTACCCCCAAACGATGTATTGGAATAAATTCTAACAGTATTTTCTCTTAAGGTATCAGCTAGGTGTTTGCCATTGGTCCCCTGACCTACACAAGTAAGCGACATAAGCAGAATGAATAAACTGAAAATTCCTTTCATATTCACTATCTCAAAAACTCCCTTATTGCCACAATCAAGCTACCAAGAACGACTAGAGCGCCCCAAAGAATTTTGATGGGTTCATGTTCAACCATGTACTTCATCCAAGACGGCCGAAGATCCTCTTCATTCAGCGTTGACTTTAGGTCAATACGCTTAAAACGTCCCTCTATCGTTGTTTCCATAACATTTCTATGTACCGAAACATTGAGTCGATTTATTTTGTCCACTTTAAGGTCCAGGCGTTCTCCTCTGTCAATAGTGAATTCCTTGTCGAAAACCTTTCCAGTACCTCCTACGATAGTCGAAGAGAAGTCAGTATCAGACAAATTTTCCTCTAGAAAGTTGATCTCTGATACAGCCAACTGCTGAAAGACTAAATTTCCTTCGAATTTCAGTAAAATAGAAGTTGGGATCTCTCCCACGGAATCTGCACTAAACAGAATTCTGTTTGACTGATCAGTGGTGACCATCGACTCAGAGTCAGGGCTCGAATTCCCCCACTCAATAAATGTAGAATCCTGATAAACAACTTTACCCTCTAGTTGAGCATATTTTGAGGAGAAAAAGAAAGCCCTGTCTCGTACCTCTAAGTTTAGTTTACCTGAATTTTTTTGTGTCAATTTACTGATTTTCAAATAATCACCGCTCATAGTAAGCCAGTTGTCCTGATATTCGCTCTCAACTGTAGTGGCGGGCAAATCCAACCACCCAACATTTGAAATAGAGAGGTAGTTGATGCTGTCAATTTGCTGGATGTCCAGACTATTACTCAGCTGAAGATTTAAGCTGGTAGAAAAAATTTTCAACTTCACAGGAACTACTCCTTTTGGCTGATATGATAGCCAGGTGACTGCGGTAAGCGTTGCAATTATTAGCCCCCCAATCAACCAATTCCTTTTCACGTTGGCCTTCTTCTTTGGACGGGCCTCTATTTGGGAGATGAGGTATTCAATATTTTTAAGTCGCTCGAGCTGCTGACCATTCTTGTCTGATTGATCTTTCAATTCCCCTTCTAGAAGCTCAGCAAGAAGTTTTTTTTGAAGTTTCTGGAGCTTTTTTAAATCCCCTTTCATTTGTCTTTTAGCACTAACAAATACTCAACTGGGTCCAACCAATTACCTTCTCTCACTTTGGCCTTTATTAAAATGACTGCTCTACTCACTTCTGTATACTTTTCCAAATACTTGTTCAGTTGAAATTCGATCCCAGTTCCGGGACGAATTCTCCCGTATCGGACCCTTTGCTCATTGTCTCCCGTCTTCAGCTCGTTGACAGACAAAATTTGTATCCTGAAGTCCTCAATTTCCACAGTAGATCTAAATTTCAAATAATAGAGATCATCATCCTGCGAGACGTCATTCAAAGAAATTGGGTAGAATGATCTTTGTCGGACTCCCGAAAGCCATCCATAAATACCTATCCTATCCTGACTAAGAAGGTTGGGCGCCAGGCAACGCGACATATCCCAAAATAATTCGTTTTTCCCAACTAATCTTGAATCCATTCTGTAATTAGTATTGAGTGGAATTGCAACAGCTCGTACATTCAAATCTTTCTGAATTCCCTTGGCTTTCCTGACAATGATGTTATCATTCTCGCTCAGCTCAAACGTAACTTTACCTTGAGTGAAAGAGACCAAGTCGATAGTAGAAGAAGAACTTTTTTCTACGTAGAAACCCTCACAAAAACTTTCTCCGAGAGAATCGTATGCATATCGTTTATCACCTGAAGGAGTTAAATCGTCACATTTAAAAACCTCTTGAGATCGAACCGTGGTGCAGCAAACAATGAAAATGCTAATGAAAACTGAATACTTGGGCAGCGACTTTAACGGTTTTTTGGTGAGCATATTTGATAACAATTGAATTGCTATTAGACTAAAATTATATCTTTTGATCTAAACAGTCAAGAAGATAGGTACCTCCTAAAGGTATATGCCAAGATAGTTGAAAGGAAAAATGTAAAGACAAAACTTACCTCATTTACACCATGTTTTTTTGGAATTCTGTGCTTAACACAGCCAATTGATAGGTGGGCTCTGTTAATTCATCAACCGCCTTCTTCCTCAATATCAATCATGCCGCATTCCCAATTTTTCACTAACTTCCCATTCAACGTAAACACCAAACCTACTCACTATGCCCTTGAAAATCGCCGACCATTGGTTGACCGGAACAAATTCCGCTGGCAAAACCATAAAAAAAGATCAGACACCTAACTTCTACAAACCGCCATTCAACACTACCACCGGGTTACCTGATGCTACCATTATCCACTATACGGCCATGACCTCTTTTTCTGCTGCTGTTAAGGTCCTAACCACTAAATATGAAAGCGGCAATGCCTCGGCCCATCTAGTGATCGGAAAGGCAGGTGAGGTCACACAGCTCGCTCCATTTAACTATAGAACCTGGCATGCAGGAGAAAGCTTCTACAATGGAAGAAAAGGCTACAACAGTTTATCTGTTGGAATTGAAATTGACAATGCTGGATGGCTCAAGAAATTTGGTGACAATGATTTTTCTAGAAAAAGGCTGAAGTCGAAAGGTATTTCATTTAAAAAGAATCAGGTCTTCCACGGTCGTCACGAGAATCCAAAAGTACCGTACGAGTATTGGGAGGAATACACAGATGATCAAATCGAAGTTGTCTTTGAGATATGCAAATTGTTACGTGAGACTTACGGGATGATCGAATTTCTTGGGCACGACGAGATTGCTCCTAGCAGAAAGCAAGACCCGGGCCCGGCATTTCCAATGGACGAATTGCGAGGAGAGCTATTGAAAGATCGATCTGGTGAGGTGCAAGAAGGAATTGTAAATACCAACTTGCTAAACATTCGGTCTGGGGCCGGAGGTCAGTACGAAAAAGTGGCACAACCACTTCCACAAAATGCCCAGGTCAAAGTGCTGGAGGAGACCGACGGGTGGTACAAGGTACGGACGGAGATTGAAGGTTGGGTCAGTAAAAAGTACATCACTCCTACAAAATAGATGAAGCGGCTCGGCATACTCATCGTTGTGGCGATCGTCACTTTTGCCGTCATTTTTTTTATAAAAAGACCGGAAGTACTTGAGCAAATTTGGCTTTGGGTAATTGGGTTTGCTGGTGCAGTTGCGGAAGGATTCCGACGAATTCTCAAAATTGGCTCAAAGGAGGACAAAGACCCCAAAGCGACTCCAAGCTCGGCACAGCCAACTGCCAATCCAGAAATAAATGAGATCATCAAAGATCGCTTTGACGGTGTGACTATGACGGTTTTGAGGTATTCTGACGATGGCACCACAACCATCGGTTTACTATACGTGAATGGCCACTACTATTGCTATACCTTGGAGGACACACACCAGGAAGAAAAAATAAAGGGCCAGACTCGGATACCCGCGGGAAAATACAATGTAGACTTCTTACGGGTTGAAACCGAACTGACATTAAAATACCGGACGAATTTCCCGTGGTTCGATTACCATCTGGAAATTCAGAATGTGCCGGACTTTACCGGTATCTATATTCATAGTGGTGGTACCCATAAACATACGAAAGGATGTCTACTGGTCTCCGATAGTCTGAATATGTCCGGTACCAGTACATTCCTGACAAACTCTAAAAATACATTTGAACGACTATATACCTACTTAAAGGGCGAACTCGGCAAGGGTCGAAAGGTTCGCCTTGTAATTCGTGACGAGAAATGGTTTGCCAAATTAAATGCCTAAAAAATGGATGAATTGAAAAAAGTAAAAAATCTAAAATGGTGGTATAATCTCCTGCTTGTAGTTTCCATCACCTTGGTTGAATTGGTTCTTTTAGGATTGATCCTTTTTATTACCATTGACTTTTTGGCGGAATCAAAACCAACTGCAGGAATGATCTACAAGGTTGTTGCAATTGATCTAATCTTACTGTGGACCGGAGTCCTGATTGGCTACTACACCTGGGTGATCTATTTCTACAACATTAACCTTGGACTAACACATCAGGACTGGGCTGAAATTCGCATCAAGAAGGAGCGAGGCGAACCTGTAGAAGAGCCGCAGGCAAATCCAAATCACGATAACACTTTTGGAATTCCTGGTGGTACGATTCGAGGAACACTTGCACTCAGTCTTGCGGTTGGGGCTTTGGCCATGCTCATTGCATCTTTCGGCATTGAAAATCAGCTGCCTCTAAACACGCTCTTTGTGGACACTTTTGATTTTTTTAAGACAGCATTCCTAATGATGATCGCCTTCTACTTTGGTGACAAGTCCCTGAAGCATCTAAACTATAACGCTAGCGGGGTTAAGGAAGGTCAGCAGGCCTCCAGCTCAAGTGGGGGATCGAGTAGTTTTGAAAATACCGAGGCAGTATCAGAACCCGCCCCGGAACTTAAACCAACACCAAATCCTGAGGCTGCAGCTATCAGAAGCAGTTTGAATCAAGGTGATGATTCTCCTGATGATATCTCGACTGGACAGGAAGCAACAAGCACTAGTGATTTTAACAAACCTAACGCCAACGGGTAAACGTTCATGCCAAAGATTGGAACATATCTGATCATTCTATGCCTGAGCCTATCCGCTTGTGATCGAAACAAGCGACCCTTTGTTATAAGTAAAATCAAATCTGTAGCGAAGCTCGCTACCACGGAAACAGTCATTGACAAAACGGTGGTCGGAACGAAGACAAAAAAGGTTCTGGGACTAATTAAGCTGAATGAAGCAAATTTTGTTGCCTACACTGAAGCCACTGTGAAAACAGGAATTGATCTTGGCAAGCTTCAACCGGAAGATGTCGAGATTGAGGGAAAGGAAATCAAAGTAGTGCTACCTGCTGTGGAGGTTCTTGATTTTCAATATCCCTTTGACAAGTTTGTCGTTGACAGCACAATCTTGAAAGACTCTTGGGTTAATCGGTTTGATGTTATTGACTATGAGGAGTTTTACCGGAAAGCCGAGCTCGACATCCGCGAGCAGTTGCAATACACCGGAATAGTCAGCGCGACTCAGGATAAAACAAGAACCATGATGGAAGGTTTGCTGCAGAACCTTGGATATGAGGCAATTTTCATTTCGTTCAAAGAGACGGAACAACTTTTTCAACCTGTAAACCTGGAAAAGGAGGAATAAAGATGTTTTGGACAAAAATTGCAAGTGCTATCCCCTTTCTGTTCCAGGTAATTGTTGTGGTCGCCTTAGTCATCGTCTTTGCTTTTTTCGACCCATTTGGACTTTTGATCAGCACAAAATTGAAACTAAAGGACACCCCAGTGGATGTCAGAAGCATCAAAGACATTGGACAACTAATCACGGCGGAATATTACGGCGAAGTAGTTCAGTCATATGCGTACAAGGTCCAGGAGAAGAACATAATCCAGTCAAGTGAGGTCCAAAGCAATGTGGAGACAATACATCAGGATTTTATAACCACCATTGAAAACCTTCAATCTGATTACGAGGCAGGAGAAATCCGCAGACGAAACATTTATTCGGAGTATCTGCAGCACATGGGTGAATCTACCCAGGATAACGACTATTCACTTTACATGTACTTTATTAATAAAATAGCAAACAGCAAACCATATAAGCAGAATCACTTAAACAAAAATCTCCGAACCCGACAGGAGAAGAACTTTATAGAAAAACTAGTAAAAAAGGGTGATGATTTTGGCTTAGTGAAAAATGCCAATTTGCAACTACTTACTAATAAGTATAAAGACGAACTGGATGAAAAGGCCGTAAAGAAATTGAAAAAATCAAACCTGGTAATGTTAGGCAGAGGCTGGGTCAAAGCAGGGTTCGATTTTGGAACGTTCTCCGAGGACAATTTCAGGTACAACAAAAACCAAAACAGTATCTACTTTATTGGGCTGAATCCCCAAATCCTCTCTGCTACTATAAACCCATGGTTTATCCCTGAAAAAGGCGTGGAAGGATTCGAGTTCCTAATTGTAGAAAGAAAGGTGCGACGCGATTATAAGGTTGTCCAAGAGGTGAAGCAAATGTGTCTTGATGAATTGAAAAGGAAGGCCTTCGAGCGAGACATTCTGAAAAAAGCCATTGAGAATGCTCGTGCTACTATGAAGGAATTTTTCTCGTTGCTTCTTGAAGAACCTGTTGAGCAAATTACTTTTTACGAAAATGAGCTCGAATTTACGTTTGATGAAATTTTCAGAAATGATACCATCTCTGGCGAAGAGTTGATTCTAATCGATCAGCTGTTGAGGAAGGATTCGCTCATTGGTATTGACACCGCCAAAATGGCTGAAGCCCGAGAACTTTTTCTAAGGGAAATCAACATTGCAGTATCAGACTCCGGCACAGCTAAGATCTATCCTTTTGTGTTTAATGGATCAGCTACCAATAGTTGGAATCCAGAATACGCAATGCTATATGCAGTTACAAAAGATGGAATTTTCAATGAAGCTGATTTTACCACCATAGATAAATACAGAAAATTTTATTGTAACACACGCAACCCCGGTTCTGATACAACCTGGGCCGACAACTGCCAATTAACCTTTGACCATGAAATAAAACAAAAGACAGAAATGCTGGTGCTCTCACCTGAAACGATCAAAGGCATGGCTGGCAAAATAGCTTCCTACAAATACAAAACAGACTCAGGATCTCAATGGTTTCCAAGGTTCGATACAAGTCAGGGAGAACTAGAGGGAATTGTGTCATCACAAAACACCTCTGAGGCAATCTGGTTGGAAGAACTAAAGGACACAAACGAAAATCCGATCGGTTATCAGGTTGAGGTGGATCAGACCAACAACCTTTTTGATTTCTTTGTCCCCGAAGAAAGAAGAAAAAGCCTGTGCCAATGTACCAATTGAGATCCTGGTTCCAGTAGATTGTTTTTGCAACCAAAAAAAAGCCACCCTGTTGGGTGGCTCCTATAACCATCAAGTAAGAGTATAACTGATCACTTGGATCCATTAGTCGATTCCATAGCTGTTTGTAAGACTAGACTAGATCGAAAGCCATCGCGTATTCCATCAAGTGGACAAACGATTGAACTTCGAGCTTTCTTCTGATATTTTTCCTATGCTGTTCGACTGTATTGCGACTTATAAATAAAGTATCAGCAATAAGTGGATTATCTAACCCTGACGCTAATAATGTCACAATCTCAATCTCTCGTTTGGTCAGCGACTCGAATCGGTCTCTTTTCGCGTCTTCAAAATCCGCTAGTTTTTTAACCCTATTAATCTTGTTTTTGAAGGAGCTAAGTTTTTCCGGAGGGACAAAAAGTGTTAGCGTAGCTTCATTCACAGTGTTTTCTGCAGGGAAATCTCCGACGTAACCTTCAATCGACGCTTCATCAGTGGTGTAATACATAACTAATTTTCAGGTTGTGAACACCCTTAATGATGGAATTGACAAAAGGTAACCCAGTATTTTATTATGAAGTGCTTCTTTGAATAAGAATGAATCGTTCTGAATTGTACTCAAAATACCAAGTTCCTATCTTGGGATTCTAAATTCAAATTTGAAATGAACAAAATCCTTATTTTTTTTACCTGTTTGCTTATATCCGCTTCATGTGGTCAAAGTCAGAACGGAAGCAACATTGACGATACAACCTACTATTATCAAATACCTGAATACCCAGAATCGTTCACTGCAGGTGCTGTAGCTGCCAGAGTTGTCGATGGGTTGGGGTTCAGATACTATCATGCAACTGCAGATTTGACGGAGGAAAATTTGTCATTTAGGCCTTCTGAGGAAGCCAGGACCATGGAGGAAACCATAGACCATATTTTAGGATTGACAAGGACAACCTTGAATTCGGTCTTGAGACAGCCAACTGATTTTTCTATTGAACAACCTGAACTGACTTTTCAAGAAAAACGTCTTAAAACTCTTGAGAACATTCGTCGAACGAGCGAAATCTTAAAAAACAGCTCCGATGAAGATCTTAATTCATACATGGTGATTTTTGTATCAAGAAATGGAAACCGCACTGAATATCCCTTTTGGAATCAACTGAACGGTCCGATTGCAGACGCACTATGGCATGTGGGGCAAGTTGTCACATTCAGACGATCCGCAGGAAATCCCTTTAATTCTAACGTTAGCGTTCTAAGAGGAAGGATTAGGGACAATTCCTAAGATCAACCTTGCTTGTAGCATCTTAATCAAAAAAACCATCACGAACAATTCGTGATGGTTTTAACTCCTTTAGGGTGCTAAAGACTTTGACTTATTAATCTTTGTCTGTCTTTTGAGATTCATCACCCAAAGAAACTTCCGTGGCAAATTCTGCCCTGTCAAGGTCTTCCACTGGTGGTGAAGGTACTGGGGTAATTGCCTGAGTTTCGTCCTCACAAGCGAAAAAAGCTAAGAGAACTACTATTCCGATAATCTTCGATAACGTTTTCATAATTTCTACAATAAAATTTTAAACTTGTTTTGGTACCAAGTGCACGTCTGATTTTCAGTGTGCGCCCTTAATGATGATTTCAAAAAGAAGTAACCCGTCGACCTCTCTTTGACCCAACACATCCAATTGCCGGTGTTTGTAACTTTACTTTACAATAGAGATCATGTACCTTTTTTACATGCCTCAACCAAAAAAGCTATGGGTTGGGTTACCTTTTTTGATTACTCTCATTAAAGCCAGTACCTAATGGACGAGAAGGTGATCCTTGAAAAAATAAGAAATGGTGACCAAAAAGAGTTAGCGGGAATCTACCACGCTTATCAGTCAGAGTTTGTAGCCTGGTTAATTAAAGAGCACAATTGCCGTCGAGAGGAGGCAATGGACATCTACCAGGTATCTATTATTACGCTCTACGAGAATATCACCAACGGAAAACTACAAGTCCTCACCAGCAAGCTTAAAACATACCTCTATTCTATTGCAAAACACAAGGTCTACGAATTTCGAAGGAATGAAAACAAGTTCGATCGAAGTGTTGGAGTCAATACAATAGAGCTCGAAGAACTGTCTAACTGGGACGCAATCGAAAAAGAGCAAAATTTGCAAATAATGGAAAGAAGCCTGGAGAAGTTAGGTGATCCATGCAAAACGTTGCTGGAATTGTACTACTTCCATGGCTTATCCATGGAGGAGATACGAGAAAAAATTGGCTATAAGAATAGCGCTACCACCAAGAACCTGAAATGCAAGTGCATGGTGAGGTTGAGGAAGATATTCCAAAAGGAGCTAAAGGCTCACAACTTGAATGAACAGAAACTCACTATTGACTAGAAAGATGAAGAAGATATATACTGATATAGAAAAATTAGAACGCTATCACAGGGGGATCTGTTCAGAGCGTGAAGTGATGGAAACTGAATTAGAACTCGGGGAAAATGAGAAATTCAGAAATCTATCTGATGATATGGAATTAATGCTAGAAGGAATTGCAAGATCGGCGCGTAAGTCCAGCATTGAAGACAAATTGGAGAAACTTCAAATAGCTTTTGCAGAAGAGGAGAATAGAGAGAAGTCGAACCATCCAAAACCCTCTCAATCCAAAACAATCTCGATGGGAATTCCGGGTCTCTTTGGACGATACAAGCTTGGAATTGCGGCTTCAATTGTTCTGTTGCTTGCGGCCTGGATTGTATTTCTTCCGGCGAGTAGAACTGCAACACCAGATGAGTTGTTCCGAGCGCATTTTGACACCTATGAAAATCTGAACGGCAAAACCCGCAGTACTGAAGTCCTCGATGATCGAGCAAAAGCTTATGAAGCTTATGATCTTGGGAACTATGCTCTTGCGATTAAACTCTTTGATCAGGTACTTCAAAATAGTGACAACCCGCTGATGGATCAGTTTTACTATGGAAATGCCGCACTAGCCAGTGGCGACACTCAAAGTGCGATCGAGGCTTTTACCATCGTGGAAAGGGCAGGAACCGGATTGGCAATGGAGTCAAAGTGGTACTTGGGTCTAAGTTATCTAAAAAGCAAGGACATTGAGCGTGCGAAGAAGTGCTTGACTGAAGTACAGAATAGTGGCAAAGACCCGAATAGAGCAAGTGCGGCAGAGGATATATTGAATCAACTTAACTAGCTAGGATTTTAGCATAGTTGACCAGCTATATAAACCAATGTACAACTAAAAATTTATCAATTATGCACTTAGGAATTGTTCACGATCCGGGAGACGGTGATGGCATGGCCAACTCACCTGTTATCGGAAGAGTCTATGTTTTTTCCCATGAAGGAGATGATGAAAAAGACCTCCTACTACCGTTTGACAATAGTAGGGAAGACCGAAGGTTTCAAAAAGGAGATATTGTTTCTCTCGACGATGAGGTTCACTTCCACAAAACCCTCACACACATTGACAAGATGAGGGAAATCAAGAAGTTTGGTAAAGATGATCTTGATTCCTGT
This sequence comes from Cyclobacteriaceae bacterium, assembly GCA_028285685.1. GTDB lineage: Bacteria > Bacteroidota > Bacteroidia > Cytophagales > Cyclobacteriaceae > Ekhidna. Next base: position 82,121 of record JANQOR010000012.1, read on the forward strand.
AATTTTAGTGAGATTTTGTTCAAAAAAGAGGAGGAAGAAACCAACCGAAATGAGGTAAGAAGAGGACTGAAAAATTACCGAAGACTTGTTCCGCTATCCGAACGCATCTCAAACACAGCTGTTGCAGCTGTTGCCATTGCCGCTATAGTCGTGATAGCACTAATTATTATATTCTGAAAAGTATCTAATGGGAGAGATCTCCTTTAAGAAAGTGATTGGTCGCAAGATCGTTTTAGAGAACTCTAGCACCTGCTTTCTGAAGTCTTCGTACGAAGCTGATCTCTCCCATATCCCTATTAAATGCATATAAATAGTACCCGTCATCCGACTTCCCAACGAATAATGATCATCACCTTGTTTGGGATGTAGTGCACTTCTCACCCCATCCACATTTCCACTCCCGTAGCCTTCGCCAAACTCCGATATATTGTTTCTAACTCTTAAGTTCTTCTTGGTACCGCCAGTAGCAGCATCAAAGAATTCCTTGATTCGCATTTGCATCAAGATGGGTACTGTATCGCAAAGTGACTCTACAACTGCGCGACCCTCTGTTGAGTTTGTCCTCTCAAGATCAGGAATTATACTTTCGATTATTGCATGTGTTGTTTCATGAGCCACGACATCAAAGGACTTGCAAACAAATCTCTCACCTGGACCCCAAAAGCCTAGAGAGATCCACTGTGAGTCTCGGCTATACCGGGCACCTTTGCTTTTGCTGTATAATCGTAGCTCTAACTTTTCAAAGTTAAAAAACCGATTCCAGGGCCAGACTATTTTTTTTCCCACCGCCTTCTCCCACAGATCGATTGTCAACCGTGCTACCGCAAACGCATGTACAGCATCAATCTCTTCATCTGTATAGTCTTCACGGATGAAATCCCCGTTGGAATCAGGACTAACATTGCCATCTACAACTTCCAGATATCTGTCTCTTGGTCCCTTTCTAGGTCTGGAAGGTATCGTTAATGGGATAAGGTCCCATTCCCTATTTTCAGCATTCCACATCCTGACGAGCATTTTACAGCTCCTCATTTTCTAAATCTCCTCATCAAAATGCCGACCACTAGCATTACAAGTAACCCCGAAAGTACATACATGATCAGCCCTTTTTTCCTGACTGGATCTGGATCACCTAAAGAAACGAAACCGGACCAGTAGTAGGGGTGCGCCGAAAGTATTGAGCTCTCTTGCAGGTAGGACAATTTAGCTTCCCGAATTGCGTCTGGGATGGATTCCCCATCGTATAGCTTTTGATAAAATACATCCATCACCTTGGCAGTAAATTCATCATTGACCTGCCACAAACTCATGACTATTGACGGGCAGCCTGCATAAGCAAACCCTCGAGCCATGCTAAACATTCCTTCTCCGGGAAATTCTTTTCCAATACCAGTCTCACATGCACTTAACACAGCAAGTTGCAGCTTTTCCAAATCCATACCGTAGAGTTCATGGGCATAAAGCTGACCATCATTGATCGTGTCATTGCCATTTCTGAAAACCAGCTTGGACTGAAGTGCTGAGATTGTATCTCCTATTCCATGAACCGCAAGATGAATGATCTCATATCCTGAGGCAAGTTCCTTAAAGGCTGTTTCGGAGGCTTGCGGGCCAATGAGGTATTCATTGTTCCTGCCCTTAAAAGCTTTGCTAACTGCCAGAACCTCCCTCGCTGTAGCTGGAATTTCTGACAATTCTCCACGTTGTGTCGTCTGCCCCGGCCCACTTCCTTCCGAGTAACCAAATGCTAACAATGATGGACGGTGAACCTCTTTACTGGGTTTAAATTTATGAAGCAGGTTAAGGCTGTAAGCATACTGGATTGAAAGTTCTTTTAACAAGTAGGGAGCATTCCTAAAATCGCTTTCCTCGGAATCTGTCACCAAAACCTCAAATGGTAGCATTGCGAGCATCCCGTCCGCCGAAAGCACAATCTCCCTTTTTTCTTTGTCCCTGAGGGGACCTACCAGTCCGTCGTATAGTGAAAATGCTAATTCCGCATAGTCAGAGTAAAGCTCTTCCACAGGTCGATTGACATCAATGGGTTGGGAAATAATCTCCAAGAATTCACTCAATGTGTGTTCGAACTCTGCAGTCAGTTCAATCGAGCGAAAGTCTGTTTCCTCGGTAGTGATTGACAAAATGGAAATTGAGCCATCACCATAGAAGTATTCCAGAACTTGGGTTTCCTGATCCAAACTTTTTTGAACCTCTTCGAGTGTGATCATCCTGTCGTACTTAGCTTGATGGTATGAGCTGTAGTTGTTCTGAATAACTCCTTGAAGTGTTTGGTATTCCCGGTCAGCAGTCAGTATTTCTCGCGAGATTCTGGTCTTTTCCACTGAATCTTTGACAGATAGCATTTGAAATTGGAGGATTCTCATCCTCGTAGAGATCGCGAGTTCGTCCTGATAAATGCTATCGGGAATATTTGTGGATGTTAGTGCCTGGACGCGTGAAAGATTGCCAAAAATCTCATTATACCTGTTTTTCTCCATAAACCTAAAAGCAATTTCCAAATGCCTGCGATCTGCGGAGACCTTGTAGAGTGTATTTAGACATTCAATGGCTTTTTCCGCGGTTTGCTTAAAAATTGCCGCGATATTCAACTTAGTAAGCTCTGTGTAGGGGCCGTTTCTCACCATATCAGTTAGTTCATCAATGGCCAGATACTGCTCTAGCGAGGACTGAAGATCCTTTAAGTCATTGGACTGCCGATATTTTAGAAAGAAGATATCAGCCTTCGCTGCTATCTGCTTATACAATTGATCAGGATATACAGACAACTCAAGGTTGGGATTTTGATTAACATCTTCGTTTTCAAAATGAGGTTCCAGTGCAATCAGTCCTTGTTGCGCATATTTAAGACTTTGATCAAAATCGGATTCCAACAGATACACCTGAGAAATGTAGTAGTTGGCACTCCAAGCATATACGCTCTTTGCTCCGAATATTCTCTTCCTAATATCCAGCGATTTGTCAAGGTAGTGTCTGGCAGAATCGTACTGATTCAGAACTCTGAAGTAATCCCCAAATTGCTCGTACGCATGTGATAAATTGAGCAAACTGGATGTTCTTCTATCACTCTTGGCAATGGCCTGCTGAAAAGACTGCTTAGCCAAATCAAAATCACCCATGTACGTGTAAGCAGAACCCAGGTTGGCAAGGGGCACAACTAGGAATGTAGATCCTGGAAAGGGATCTCCCATCGATACCACATTTCTGTAGATCTCTCTTGCCACCTCGTATTCTCTTGCATCAAAGTGCGTATTGGCGAGAATCGTAAGTGCCCTTCTTCGTCCGCTCGGAGCCCAATGTGGGATAGTCTGATATAAATTGATGGCCTCTGCCAGGTATCGCCTAGCCCTGTACACAGCTCCCATCTGCCTATTGATGGAAGCCAGCGAGGTGATGTTTCGAGCAAGCTCACTGGTATAATTTCCAGCGCTTACTTCTAGAATCTCGATAGCCTTTTCGTAATAATTCCTGGACAGGGAATATTCATTCGTACTGGAATAATAGTATGCCAGGCCCCTGTAGCACATGGCCATCCGAGGATCATTTCGCGGAAGCTTCGTCGAACTTATTTCTACAGCACGTTGAAAGGCATGAAGACAACTGTCAGATCCAAAACCATACTTTCGACTGTAGTAGTAACCTAGATTCAAATAGGTAAGCCCCGTTTCTGGACTCCTTTCACCGAGAAGTTCTCCCTCATGCAAAGCACGTTTCAAATAGGATTCGGCTTGATCTAAATCACCAAGTCTGGTGTAACAAATTCCGATTTGACCAAGCGAATAGATGAGCCCTGCTGCATCGTTCGTCCTTTCAAAAAAAGACAGCGCCTTAAGGTACATTTTCGCCGCCTCTTCCCTTTTCTCAGTTAAAAAAATAGAATCAGCCTCCGCCAGGATGGGGTGCTCCGGATATTTTTCTTGCGCGAGCAATATGCAGGTTGAACTGCCCAGCAATAGCGCTAAAAGTTTTATGCGGAAGAAATACATGAATGGTAATCTGGTTGGTAGATAGGATTCTATTTCACTCGTGCTTACTCTTAAGAAATGAATTTAAGCATTTGGACCTAGTAAAGTCAAAAGTTATCAGAAGATAAATCGTTAACTATAACGTTTGTAAGATTTTTTATCATTTTCCAGGGTTCTTATCCAACAACAATCCTCCATCAATCCGCCCAGGCACAGCTCTACTTTGAAGAAGATCTTCTCCACTTGCCAATATCTTAACAACCTTGATGCAGATTTTTGAAAATGTCAAGTAAGGTGAACTCTCCCCAATCATGTTACTCATGTGACCATTTCAACAAGTGCCTCAATGCCAAATCTGGAAAATCTATCTGATATCATTTGGACAAGTATCGTTGCTTACTCAATGGTTCAGGGATATTTGCTTTTCATCATATTCCCAACCTATAGACAAGGGTCGAGGCAAGCCAAATGGCTACTAGCCGTTGCATCGCTCATATGTGCGTTCCTTCTCACCGAAGAGCTCTTGAGCCACATTGTTGGATACGAACAATTGCCACATTTAATTTTATCAGTTGGTCCTCTTTGGTACCTGCTAGGTCCGATCATTTATTTTTATGTACGGCTGTATTCCACACAGAAAAAAATGTCCCGAAAGGACCTTTGGCATTTCCTGCCTCCCGCATGGGTACTATTGTCCTCCTTGGAGTTCTTTTCCTACAGCGGAGACATTAAGCTTTATTACTACAAAATGTCGAGTGAGGGAGTAACCCATCCAATCCATAGCCTCAACTTTGTCATCTTTTCTTCCCAGTCACTCTTCTATCTAATCGCATGCTGGTCTCTGATTAAAGCGGATTTGGGGCAGCTACGAAAAAAAATGGAACAAACCTGGATTGCACAATTGGTGATTGGACTGGGTATAATCGCATCAATGAGTTTTCTCTCAAATGTTGTTCTTAACGTGCAAGCACCGAACCTCTGGTGGGTTGGCTCGAGCTATTTCATTGTGGTTTCTGCGTTCCTATTGATTCTCTTCGTCAGAAGTATGAAATCTCCTAAAGAGCTGTATTTGATTGGACGACCTTCTTTACTGAACACTAACCATTCAAAAGCAGATTTTGAAATTACTTACCTGAAGCTCCTGGAATTTTTGGAAGAACAAAAACCATACAGGAATCCAGAATTTGACCTTCAAACCCTTGCCAAGCAATTCGGTCACTCGAAGCACTACCTTTCACGACTCATAAAGGAATCAACCGATCTCAACTTTCGAGATTTCATCAACAAATATCGTCTGGAAGAAGCTAAGAAGAAACTAGCCAGTACTGAAAGCAAGCAATTCACGATCCAATCAATTGCTAACGATTCAGGCTTCACCAGTCTGGCTACTTTCTATCGTGCGTTCAAAAGACTGGAGGGCAAACCGCCTAAGTCTTTTATCAGCTAACCTATTTTTCCTGGATAACTCTAACGACAACTGGATTTAGTGGGCTTCCCTGTCCAACAAGTCTGGAAACCACATAAATTTTATTTCCGTCAGGACTGATTCCAATGCCATTAGGAATATAAAAAGTTGCAACATTCCCGTCCCCATCATCATTTCCGCTGGTTCCGGTTCCAGCAATCAAGGAGATTTCACCCTCCAGCGTCAACTCGTACAATTTATTGCCAGATCTGCTCAAAGCATAAATAACATTGTTTGCGAAAACCAGGTGAGAATTGTTGTTTCCAGGAAGCGTAGCGAAAATTTCAGGAGTGCCATCTGGGGTGACTTTGACAATATTACCATTGCCGAAATTTGCCACGTAAAAATTCCCATTTCCATCTCTCGTAAGTCCATTGGGACAATTGAAAAAAGTGCCTCCCTGTGAAAAAACGGCAGATGTCCCATCCGGCTCAATTTTCTGAATGGTACGGCCCTGGCAGTTACATACGTATATGTTTTGATCTTCATCCAATGCCACACCAACTGGTGACCTAAGGCCAATATCAGAAAGGGTGCTAACCTGCCCATCAGGAGTAATTTCACTTATAAAGTTTCCTTGAATATTGGCTTGAATCAGATTTCCGTTCGCCGCGAAAGCATTTCCTGATGGCCCATCCAAGCCGCTGGCAAAGAGTGAAACCGCGCCCGTTTGTGGATCGACCTTTGATACTGTTTTGCCGTCCGCAATAGTAATCTGATTACCGAAATCTGCAACGTAGATAAATCCCTCCGCGTCCACTGTTAATCCACCGCTCCCGTCAAAACTATCTGTTAATGTCGAAACCGTGTAAAGGCATCTTTTGTCATTTATCGTTTCAGTTGTAGGATTTCCACAAGCATCAAAAGCAGTGGGCGAATCGTCACCTCCGCAAGAGATCAAGAGAAGTAATGGCAAGGCCAAATTTGCAATTTTTAAGTACATCATAATTTTAAGTTTTGAGAAAATTAGGCGCTGAATCGATCCGACAAATCGATCCCCGCTTTCGATCTCTCTCATTTTTGGGAAATGAGATAAACTTCGGCTCTGATAGAATATAATCGTGACATTTTCAGCAACCTTCCGGTAAGAAGAGGCATCTACTCTGATAACTTTTATTGACTACCTTCGTATTTGTTTTACAAATGGGTAAATTCTATGCGTTTTAATCTTGGTGAATTTGAAGAAATAGTCCTTCTGGTTGTAGCTGCTCAAAATGATGAGGCCTATGGCTTGTCCGTTACAACTGCAATTGAGGAAGAGCTTAAGCGACCCGTGACCATGAGCAGTGTTCATACTGCGTTGTATCGTTTGGAAGAGAAAGAGCTGGTAAAGTCGGAGATCGGTGGCACCACAAAAACCAGGGGCGGCAGAAGAAAACGAATTTTCATGATTACCAGTGCAGGCAAGGAAGCCCTATTGGATGCTAAAAATGCCAGAAATCACCTGTGGTCTTTGATTCCTAAAGTAGTTTTTGAAAATCGATGAGTTTGCCTAGGAACATAACTCCTCCAAAGCTTGCTGACCGATTCTTCAATTGGTACTGCCAAAATGAGCTTGGCGAATCAATCCAGGGTGACTTACATGAACGCTATGAACTGTACCGTCAATCACATTCGCGAATGCGATCCAACTATTTGTACTGGTTAGATGTGATCCGGTTCATCAACAGATTTACCCTAAGAAAAAAATCTACGCGAAAAACACTTATCCCTACGATTATGCTTAAAAATTATACACTCGTCGCTTTGAGGAACATCAAAAAAAACATGGCCTTTACTGCAATAAATGTGATCGGCCTTGCGATATCCATGGCTGTCTGTCTACTTATCATCGCAACCATCGATGACCAGACAAGCTACGACGATTTTCATTCCAAAAAAGATGTCATCTACCGAGCCACGCACAAGCGACTAAATGATGTCAATTTGCCAATCGCCACTACTCCTTTGCCATTGGCAGACAAACTGCGAAATGAATATTCAGGCCTTGAGCACATCGTTCAGTTCAGAAGAGGCTTTGCCGGTGAGATTCTTGACAATGGTAAAGCAATCAACATCAGTGGCCTCTACACCAATCCTGAAGTGTTTGACCTTTTTGACTTTGAGCTTGAATCCGGGAACGTAGCGACAGCACTCAATGAACCCAATACAGTGGTCCTGCGAAAGGACATAGCCGAAAAGTTTTTCAGAGATAGGGACCCGCTTGGTGAGGATCTGGTCATTGAAGGGCTAGGTTCATATAAAATCACTGGTGTCTTAAAGGAACTTCCAGGAAAAACACATATCAACTTCGAGGCTCTTGCTTCTTTCTCCACCGTCGCTTCGCTGGAAAGGCAGGGAAAATTGTCCGCATCACTCAACGACTGGGACAAACTATCAGGCGGATGGGTATATTTTAACTTTAGGAATGAGCCACAGTTATCTGATTTGCAAGCCACTCTAAACCGGTTGGCTGACGACAATTACGATGAAGAATCTGAATACGACGTGGTCTTCAGCATCCAAAAAATGACCAACATTACGCCAGGCCCGCTAATGGGCAACCAAATTGGTCAGTCCATGCCTAACTTTTTTATTTATGGATTTGTGATCCTTGCTATCCTCATCATGACGTGCGCGGCTTTTAATTATGCCAATCTTACCACCGCACGTGCGCTTACAAGGTTCAAAGAAGTCGGTGTAAGAAAAGTGATGGGCTCCACAAAGGGTCAGGTAGTCATTCAATTTGTGATTGAGGCGGTTTTGGTTTCGCTGTTTTCATTGGTTATTGCAATCGGTCTTCTAAAGTTGTTGATTCCCGCATTTGAAAGTCTCAACATGAGCTCACTCCTCGAATGGAAGCTGAACCCCGATACGAAGGTCTATGTTCAGTTCTTAGTCTTCAGTCTCCTAACAGGCCTTTTCACAGGATTTTTCCCATCGCTTTATATGTCATCAGTGAAACCAATCAATGCATTAAAGGGTCTGGATGGCCCCAAAATGTCAAAAATTGGATTGAGAAAATCATTAATAGTAACCCAGCTAGTCATTTCTATTGTGCTGATCATATCGGCAACTCTTGTACATCGTCAGATCAAATTCATGATCACGAAGGATTATGGTTTTGACCGAAGTAGCATCGTTAACATCGATCTACAAGGTCAGGATTTTAATTTGCTAAAGCCGGAACTGGAGAAGTTGTCTTTTGTCCAGCTCGTTTCCGGGGCAAATAACATCCCCAACACCGGCCGGCATGATGATATCGTTGTAAGGCAAAACATCACCGATGAAGAGGTGAAGTACAATTACTTTGCGGTTGACGAAAGCTACATTGGAAATCTCAAACTCAATCTTGTTGCTGGTACAAATTTTACTCCAGGGCAAACGGATGAGAGGGAGGTGATTATCAACGAAGAAGCAGCGAAATCACTCGGTTACGAAACTTCTGAGGACGCCATTGGCGGAAACATCATTCTTGGGGACAGCACTAATGTGAACGTTGTGGGTGTAGTAAAAAACTACAATTTCATGATATTGTATATGGACATTAAGCCACTCCTACTCCGATACAATCCTAAGCAATTTGAATGGGCACAGGTTAGAGTCTCCAATTCGAACCGGATAGAAGAGTTGAAACAACTAGAAAGTACGTGGGCTGACTTTGATCCCAATCATGATTTCGAATACAAATACTTTGATGAGCAAATCGAAGAATTCTACTCTATGTTCTACGATATCGTCTATATCGTTGGGCTCATTTCCATTCTAAGTATTGTCATTGCTGGCATGGGTCTGCTCGGTATTGCTGCCTATTCTATCCAGACAAGGCTTAAAGAAGTCGGAATTCGCAAGATTCTCGGAGCAGATGGAAAAAATCTGGTATTGATATTAGGAAAAAGCTTCTTTATCATGATTATCATTTCCACTTTTATTGGTGGTCTGATCTCCTTCTTTGGAAACCGTGCCTGGTTGGAACTATTTGCCTACCGTGTGAGCTTTGGATATGACATTTTGGGAATCGCATTTCTATTTATCATAGTTATTGGTGGGCTCACAATTGGTACACAGACCTGGAAGGCTATGCGAACAAATCCCGCTGACATACTGAGAAATGAGTAAGTCATTCCCTTTGATTAAGGTTATTTAATTTTTCGTTGACTTTTAAATATTTCCATTGCATGGATTCCAGGTAAAGCTGGTTGCCCGACTTTTCACCGACGGAAAAGTTATGCCAGCCCATCCTGCTGGACCCACGTGAAAAAGTCTCATCGATCAACTCAATCTTATATTCATGGTATTTCCGGGAAGCGCCTCTGATATGTATCAAATCGTTTAGCTCTAGCAGCTTAATGCCTATGCCGATAGGACTTGGCCGTCAATTAAGTCAGCCCGACATCTCCTATTCTTTTAAATAGAACACTGCAATAAATCGTAGCACTTTTCTTATCTTAAACGATCAACACAACACCTATCCGAATGTTTGAACTAAAACCTCTCTCCAAAGAGGCCATCCCAAAGGCCATTGACAGAGCCAAACAGTATCGACAACTTAACCAGCCTTGGCATGCTGAAAGTATCTGCCGGGATGTGTACGATGTGGATCCGGATCATCAGCAAAATCTGATCATTTTGTTTTTGGCGATCACCGACCAATTCGTGAACGAAAAGCATGGAAAAAGCATGCAGGATGCTGAGGAGATCATTGACAAGCTTCGCGATGAGTATCAACGGGATTATGCTCATGGAATCGTCTTTGAGCGTCAAGCATCAGCCGCTATTCGACGAGGTGGCCCAAGAGCTGGTTATATAGCCTACTATCATATTCTAAGGGCACTTGAATATTATGAGAAATCGGCAAAATCTCACCCGGATAAAAATGAAGAATCCATCCTTCGATACAATACTTGTGTCAGAATGATTGAAGAGTTTGATCTCAGGCCAGCACCAGACGATGATGAGAACGAGGGAACACTAGGAGAATAAACCCTCCGCACATTCGATTTATTGGTTTCATTGTAGATCGACGACCTGCTCGAGGGTTTGATCTGTACCCTTGAAGTCACGCTGAATTCATTTCAGCATCTTCCATGCTTCTTGATAAAGAGCCTAAAAAGTTCAGCCAGTTTTCTTCTTGAAGAGTTTTCTCCAGATCCACGTCAGAGGATCGTAGTACTTATCGACCATTCGTTCTTTCAACGGGATAATCGCATTATCAGTGATCGTGATTTCCTCGGGGCAAACTTCGGTACAGCATTTTGTGATGTTGCAAAGGCCAACACCTTGCTCCTTTACCAACTGTTCGCTTCGATCTGCCACATCCAGGGGATGCATTTCCAGGCTAGCAGCTCTTACTAGGAAGCGGGGGCCAATAAATTCATTTTTTAACTCATGTTCTCTGAGCACGTGACAGACGTTCTGGCACAAATAGCATTCAATGCATTTCCGGAATTCCTGAACGCGATCTGCCTCGTATTGGTAGAATATTCGCTCACCTTCCTTAGGCGTGAAAGGAATGATCTTCTTGTTGACCTCAAAATTCCAAGACACATCACACACCAGGTCTTTGATCACGGGGAATGTTTTCATTGGACGTATTGAAATGGTAGCATCCTCCGGATATTTGTCCATTCGCTCCATACACATCAACTTGGGCTTTCCGTTAACTTCAGCGCTGCAAGAGCCACATTTTCCGGCTTTGCAATTCCAACGAACACCAAGGTCCGCAGCTTGCTCCTTTTGAACAGAGTGAACAGCATCCAACACCACCATGCCAGGTATCCGTGGCACGCTATAGTCAACCATCTTGCCGCCGTCCTTGTCTCCCCTGAATATTTGAAGTTTTACTTCTTGCTCCATGTTGATTTTGCTCTATTTATCCAATAATTCTTGAAGTTCGGATGGCGGTGGATCGAGTGGTACTTTCACTACCTCATTACCCGACTCAGTCTGCTTTGCAATTGAGTTTACCTTGCCCCATTCCTCCTCCGAATTGGGAAAATCTTCTCTAGTATGCGCCCCTCTACTTTCTTCTCTCTGCAGCGCTGCTTTTGCAACAACTTCGCTGATGTCCAACATATTCTCGAGATCAAGCGCGAGATGCCAACCCGGATTGAACTGGACGTTCCCGCCAACTTTCACCGTCTTTGCTCTTTCTCCAAGTGCCTTAATATCTTCGACAGCCTCCTTCAAATCTGACTCAGATCGCACAATTCCGACCTTAAGCTGCATCATCTTTTGAAGATCTTCCGAAATAGCATAGGGATTTTCGCCCTCTGACTCATTAAATGGTTTTAGACAGTTGTCAATGATTGCATCAACCTCTGCTTTGTCGATTGTAGGATTGTCAGATATTCCTAAGGCATATTTAGATGCATACTCACCCGCTCTTTTACCAAAGACCAGCAAATCTGACAACGAATTTCCACCTAAACGATTGGCGCCATGAAGTCCGGCAGCTACTTCACCCGCAGCATACAGTCCTTGCACGGTAGATGCCTGGGTTTCAGGATCCACCTTAACACCGCCCATGGTATAGTGGCAAGTCGGACCTACTTCCATCGGCTCCTTGGTAATATCTACATCTGCCAGTTGCTTGAATTGGTGATACATACTTGGCAGCTTCTTCTTGATCTCCTCACCTGGTCTTCTGGAAGCGATGTCCAGGTATACTCCACCGTGTGGAGCTCCTCTACCAGCCAAAACTTCTTTTCGAATAGCCCGTGCCACCACATCTCTTGTTAACAACTCAGGTGGCCTGCGTTCCTTGGGAATCTTCCCTGCAACCACGGCTTTTACCCAACCATTAGCTTCCTCTTCCGTCTCGGCATAATCGCCCTGAAACATCTCAGGGATATTTTCAAACATGAACCGCTTGCCTTCACTATTTTTTAGCACTCCACCTTCCCCTCGAACTCCTTCAGTGATCAATGTTCCTTTTACGCTCGGCGGCCAGACCATACCTGTCGGATGAAATTGGATGAACTCCATGTCAAGCAGATCAGCTCCAGCCCAAAGCGCAAGGGCGTGTCCGTCAGCTGTGTATTCCCAGGAATTAGATGTCACCTCCCAACACCTGCCGGTCCCACCTGTGGCAAGTACAACCGCTTTGGCACCGAAAACCGTGAACCTTCCCGATTCCCTTTCATAAGCAACACATCCGGTTATCGTTCCATCACTTTTCAGTAACCGACGGACCGTGTACTCCATATAAACATCGATACCCGAATGGACTCCCTTGTCTTGAAGTGTTCGTAAAAGTTCGAGTCCTGTTCGATCCCCAACATGGGCCAATCGTGGATAGGTATGTCCACCAAAATTTCGCTGCAGGATCTTTCCGGTTTTTGTTCGATCAAAAACAGCACCCCATTCTTCCAACTCATTCACCCTGTCCGGAGATTCCTGAGCATGAAGCTGCGCCATTCTCCACTGATTGAGGTATTTTCCACCTTTCATTGTATCTCTGAAATGCGTCTGCCAGTTATCGCGCTCATCCAAATTTGCCAGGGAGGCAGCAACACCGCCCTCCGCCATCACTGTATGTGCTTTTCCCAGAAGGGATTTACAAACGATTGCCGTTTTAGCTCCACTCGCTGAAGCCTCTATAGCGGCTCGCAGTCCTGCACCGCCGGCACCTATAATTACAACATCGTAATTCAGAGTTGTATATCTATCCATGCTTAAAAAATTCGGAAATCAATGATTGTTCCACTGCTCACAAGCCAAATGTACAGGTCTGCAAAAGCGACCATAAAAAGGCTGGTCCAAGCCCAATACATGTGATTCTTATTCAACTTCGTAACTCCCTTCCAAGCAGAATGCCTGGCTTTTCCAAAGGCAACACATGAATAGCAATCTATTTTCCCACCTACAAGATGACGGAGTGAATGACATGAGAATGTATATAGGCCCAACAGGACGACAGTGCCAAGTATTACCAGTGATCCGACACTCATCCCAAATCCATCTGGCCACATCACCGAATGGAAAAAGTCAATTGAAAGAATGACAATAAAGACAAGGGCCAGATACAAAAAGTATCTGTGAATATTTTGGATAAGCAACAGCCTCGTTTCACCAGCGTAATTTCTTTTCCCTTCCGAGACCGCGCAGGCGGCGGGGTCCAAAGCAAAGGACCTGTAATAGGCTTTTCGATAGTAATAACATGTCAGACGAAAACCACCAGGAGCCCAAAGGACTAGCATTGCAGGTGAGATCCATGAAGGCAGTGAAGGCACAATTATCAGCGGTGAATATAATGGTGAGAGCAAATAGGCCGAGGTAGCATTATCCACTACGTAATCCGCGTTGTAGAAAACACGAAAGGTTGCGTAAACGATAAATGCACTGAGCCCGAGAAAGATGGAAAGAGGAGGGAGCCACCACAAGTCTCGTCTGTCGGTGTCTCCGAAGCGGGTAGACCCGCTACTTATTGTAAGGTCACTCATCTATTGACTTTGAGTTTAAACGGCGTACAATATACTACTCAATCGCTAGTATGGCAATAGATTATATTTCGGCTCATCAATTGTTCAGTGGTTCCGTCTTCTTCGGTACAGTCAAAATAGGCGCATCCTTGCTCCTGAATAACTCATTAAAAGCTTTGATGTCATTTTGGACAAGTTCGTCGAATGACTGCTTCATTCCGCCCCACGATTCCTCCAGGTCGTTCATGCGTTCCTTGTAGCTTTCGGGAACGCTCGGATCATAGGTGTCCAGGTTATTTCTAAGGAAGAAAAACTCGGAATTGATACCTGCCGGCCAGTTTAATACATCTTGAAATCCCTTTTGGCGAAGCTCAATCACAGGAGCTCTCCAATCCTCCATCTTCTTCTGGAGCTCATCGATTGCTTCCTGAATTTCTTCCATACCTTCTTCTTCACCATATTGTTCTTCGATCGATTCCAGTTGCTCAGAGATCTTCATCGCATCATTCACTGAATTGTGTATATCATTGATACGATCTTCAATCCGTTCCATTAAATCTTGCTGTTCGGTCCATTGTTGTTGTGAAATATCAATGTCGGGCGGATCCATAATGACGATTTCTGCTTCGGACACTACATCACCAAATGTCATTCTTGCTTGGTAAGTTCCCGGGGCCACACGATGGCCTCTGTAGTCTCCTTCGAAAACAAAAACTCCCGGCACATCTTGAAGTTTGTTTGTGCGATAGTTCCAGGTAAATCTGTTTAGACCGGCATTCACCGGCAGATCTTCGGTGTTCTGCGCAGGAATGTTTCCTCGGCCGCCCTGCATTTTCACCACAATCTCTTCTTTTCCTTTGAATGATCGAATTACCTCATCATCGCTGTTTAATATTTCCAAAGTCAGACTTTCAGCACTATCGGGGGTATTTTTCAAATAATAATGAAGTGTGACTCCTTCTGGCGGGTTTTCACCATAGCCGTGCTCTGTTATCAGGTAGAAAGGAGGTGAGCCAAATGATCGGTAGACAGGCTTGGGCTGGTAAAGTTTCATTGCTCCGCTAAACTGTCCTTTGGATTGCTGAATAGAAGACAGATCATCTAAGATCCAAAATCCTCTTCCAGCCGTTGAGGCGGCCAAATCATTATCTCGAATCACTAAATCAGTGATTGAAACCACTGGCATATTTAATTGCAGCCGATTAAAACTACCTCCGCCATCAAAAGAAACATAGAATCCCCTTTCAGCACCGGCATATAGCAAGCCAGGTACCTTAGCGTCTTCGCGGACTACTCGGAAAAAGTCATCTTTTTGAATATCGTCTCCGATTTTCCTCCAGGTAGCACCATAATCAGTAGACTTATAGCTGTAATTTTTGTAATCGTTGAATTTGTATCGGGTAGAGGTAAAGTAGACAGTCCCTTTCTCATGTGGAGAAACTTCAATCGAATGGATCATGGTCTCCGGAAGGTCGTTTGGAGTAATATCAGTCCAGGAAGTTCCGCCATCTTTAGTCACCTGGATCATACCACCATTGGTGCCCGTGTAAATAATTCCTTCTTCCAGCGTTGATTCAGCAATATAGTAGATCGTATTGTAGTTTTCTCCACCGGCACCTTCATTCGTAAACGGCCCCCCGCCTTGTCCCTGCTTCTCTTTGTCATTTTTCGTGAGGTCAGGGCTGATCGGTGTCCATTCCAGACCTCCATTTGTGGTTTTGAAAAGGACATTTCCACCATAGTACATGGTCTTGGGATCGTGGGGAGAGTTGATCAATGGAGCATTCCAATTGAATCGATATTTCATATTGCGCGGCTCATAACCCAAGGTTGTTTCCGGGTAAGTCATGATATTCTTTGCTTCCCTGGTCACAACATCCAGTAAACTTATTCGACCATTAAAACACCCGCCGTATAGGATTCTAGGATTGGATGGATCATCCATTGTGACCATTGCACTCTCACAGCCTGGACCGTTGAACCAATCCGTACTCAGTATTCCGTAATTCTTGCTTCTTGAAGGAATCGCAACGGAAAAATTATCCTGTTGTCCGCCATAGACCCAGAAAGGAACCTGCTCATCTGCGGTGATACGGTAGATCTGGGCTGTTGACTGATTGTTGAAACTGGACCAGGTTTTTCCTTTGTTGAAGGAAATCGTTCCTCCACCATCCTCAGCAAGAGCAATGTTATTGCTGTTTCCCGGATTGATATACAGCTCATGACAATCGCCGTGAATCATACGCATACTTTGAAAGGTTTTGCCACCATCAATGGATCGCATGAGTGGAGCGTTCAGTACATACACAAGATCTTGATTGACTGGATCTGCAGTAACCTCCATATAGTACCAAGACCTTGACGTTATGGTCTTGTCGTTTGATATCAATTTCCAAGAGGCACCCGCATCATCCGACCGATATAGACCTGCTACCTCCTTTTCAGATTCAATGATGGCGAATATTCGTTGTGGATTAGCCGGGGAAACGGCAATCCCTATTTTTCCCATCATCTCAGGAAGGCCTTTGGAAATCTTTGACCAGGTTTCTCCGCCATCGACGGATTTGTAGATTGAAGAACCAGGACCTCCACTTTCAACTTTCCAGGGATACCTCCTGTGTTCCCAGGTAGCTGCGTACAGAATCCGTGGATTGGAGGGGTCCATACTTAGGCCGGAAATCCCGGTACCATCGTTGACAAAGAGCGTTTTCCTCCAGGTACTACCACCATCAGTGGATTTGTAGACTCCACGATCCGGCGAAGCTCCATGCACCGGCCCTTGAGCTCCAATGTAGACAACATCCGGGTTCGTCGGGTGCACGATTACATCAGAAATGTGGCGAGTCCCCGTTAACCCAACATTTTTCCAGGTTTGACCAGCATCTTCAGATTTGTACACCCCATCTCCGTAGGAGGTCATGACGCCACGAACAGCATGCTCCCCACTACCAACATAAACCACGTTTGGATCTGATTGGCTGACGGCAATATCACCGATCGAGCCAACATTGAAGTATCCATCAGAAACGTTGACCCAGTTGTAGCCACCGTCTTCCGTTTTCCAGACTCCGCCTCCCGTGTAGCCAGCATAGTAAACCTGGTCATTTCCTGAAATCCCCGTTATTGAATTTGCACGACCTCCCCGGTATGGACCCAAGTTCCGCCATTTTAGCCCTTCATATTCTGAGGTGCTGAAAGTCGGAGCAGGCGCATTTCGTTTTCTTCTTTGCGCTTCAGATTTTGAAACAGTCAATATCGAAATCAAGATTAAAAGTGATAGTAGCCTCTTCATGGATGTGTTAGGTTTGATTGGATGTTTAAGCTAGCTAAAAGCCCCTTATTTTGCAATGAAAGACTTCCTAACCAATTAGGTCTTCATTTGTGAAACAAATAATTTCTCTGTACGTTTGGTCTTCAATTAAGAAACTAATAGATCATGAAAGAAACAGGTCTCGGAGAATTTCAGGAAATCGTTTTATTAACCATTCTTATTCTGGAAGAAAAAGCTTACGGAGCAAAGATCCAGAATGAAATGAGTCAGCGACTGGGAAGGACCATTAGTCGCGGCGCCTTGCATGCTGCATTAACCAGGCTGAGTGAAAAGAATTTCATTGAGTCTGCATACGGCGGTGCTACAGCTGAAAGAGGTGGTAGAAGAAAGCGATTTTACTCCGTCACAAATCTTGGAAAATCAGCACTTAACGATGCGAAAACCATTCGCGACGAGATGTGGACCCTGGTTCCGAAAGTGCACTTTCAATGAGACATCCGGACATACCCAAATGGTCTTATAAGCTATTCAAGGGATTTTGTCACAAAGATTTCTTCGAAGAACTGCAAGGTGATCTTGAGGAGAATTTTCTATTTGATCTTGAAGAAAAAGGAAAAAAGGAAGCCCGTAGGATTTACAGGCTTGAAATCATAAAACTCATACGTCCTTCTGCCATGAAAAAGACTTCTTTTATACCACGCTCACTTGGTCAGCTCGCCAGGAATTATGTGTTGACTTCTGTAAGGGCTATAAAGCATAATCCGGGTTATATTCTATCCAACATATTTGGGTTGGCACTCGCCCTGTCCATTTCTACGATTGGCTATTTCTACTATCACTTTAATGATACTTTCAACAAACATTATGATCGTGCAGAGTTCCTGTTTAAGATCCATGGTGAGCGCACTGGAGAAGCTACGCTAGGCTCTAGCCCAATTGCTATGGCTCCTTCCCTTAATGCCGCTGGTATTGATGCAATGCGCTATCACAAAGAAACAATTGCGGTGCGCCTGGGAAACAGGCTCTTTCAGGAAAGTGCTGCCTTTGCGGATCCTGCTTATCTCGAATCGTTCGAACTCGAAAGTGTCAGTGGGCAAAAAATTAAGATCCAAAGCACTAACGAGATCTTCATCTCGCAAGACATGGCCACAAAATTATTTGGTGATGTCTACCCACTTGGAGAGTTGGTGGTGATTGTATTTCCCAATGAAAAGGAACAATCTTTTGTCATCAAAGATGTTTTCAAAGACCCACCTCAAAATGTTAGTTTTCATTTTCCCATGATCACTTCCTTTGACAACTACACTCAATTTTATGAAGTAGAACAAAACAACTGGGCGACTTATGTCGATGGCACATTTGTCAACTTAAAAGATATGAATCCCGGTCAGGTCGAGGCGCACATGAATACGTTGATTGAGGCGCACAACCGGTCCAATCCCGAGCGGCTTGTGTCAAAATTTCGCTTAGACAACGTATTGATCTGGCCCACAATTGAAAACGAGTTAGTAGGGGGAAGTTTTTGGAACACTCTGCATCCAGCATCGGTCATAGGAACAGTGTCAACTTCCCTTGCAATTCTGTTGCTGGCATGTTTCAATTTTATCAATACTAGCATCGCCTTATCAGGAAAAAGGTTGAAAGAAATTGCGGTCAGAAAAGTAATGGGCGGGAGTAGAAAAAGTACCATCACTCAATTTATGATCGAGAATTCACTCATGGTGTTTGTGTCGGTAATTCTCTCCTTTGGTATTTCCTACTTCCTGATACCTGCATACAATAGTTTAATGACGCAGGAAATCATCCAGCTGGATGAGGTTCCACTTAAGACAATCATTTATTTCAGCATAATCTTGATTGTGTTCGTTGCCCTATTATCCGGAGCCTATCCTTCCTTCTACATTTCAAGATTTTCATCCCTCGAAATTTTCAGAGACAAATTGGTACTCTCAGGGAAAAACCGATTGATGATTGTTCTTCTCACTTTTCAGTTTGCGTTGTGCTTCTACAATTTTGCCAGTCTATACATAAACGTTGAGAACTCGTACTACCAAGAAAATCTGGATCGTGGGTATGATCTAAGCAAGGTCATAAACATCCCGCTTTATAATTCAGCTCAAATATCAGAGCTTGAGAATAGGCTGAATCAGCACCCTGAGATCGTCAATGTGTCTGGCACCTCGAACACGATTGGGTTTAACTTTAAGAACAGCTCGATAACATTTGAGGGAATCGAACATGAGGTAGCGGATCTTTCTGTTGGTACTAGCTATTTACAGTTAATGGGTATTAGGCTGGTTAGGGGTTCATTCTTTTCAAACCAATATGAATCAGCAAGTGATCAAATTGTCATTAATGAAATGTTGGAAAGCCAAATAGGGCAGGATTTACTTAACAAGAGGATTCGGTACAAGGACCAACTTTTTACAGTGGTTGGCATTGTCGAGGATTTTAACCTTCGGCCTGTTATGTTCGATAATAGGATCAAACCAACCATTTTGCGTGCCAGTCCGGAGAACGCATATCGCTACGCATCATTGCAAATTCAAGGAAAGGCCAAGCAGGTCAATTCAGCAGTCGAATTGATTTGGTACGAGCTATTCCCGCAGCAGCTGTATAAAGGTTTCCTACAGGAGGATGTGATGGAGAGCATACGAGAAACCAATACGATCATGATATACATCAATTTGTTCAGTGCAGTTGTCACGATCCTCATTTCAGCGCTTGGTTTGTATACACTAATCGCGCTCAAAGTTCAACGTAGGAGTAAGGAGTTTGGAATTCGAAAAGTACTTGGAGCAAGCAAAAAGGTGATTGTAAGTCTTTTAGGTAAAGATCTGTACTGGATACTTGGTGTTGCCATTATCCCAGGTCTGGCCAGCGCATACCTTGTGAATGACACTGTATTTGACATCATCTACGCCTACCATGTCAAAATCGGATTCAATCACCTTCTTTTACCATCCATTGGATTGTTTGTAATCGTGGTTATTACAATCGGATATAAGGTGATGCATACAAGCAAGTTGAATCCAGTCGAACAACTTAGAACAGAATAAAATATGCAATTGAAATCATTCCTCTTCCTGCTTGCGCTCGCCAGTTCATCATCTTTAGTTGCACAGCATAAACTGAAAGTGGAAGTGACAGATATCAACAAGGTCGAAGGCGCCGTTGAAATCTGTCTCTTTGATAGCGATGAGAACTATATGAGAGATGCACTAAAATGTGTTTGGATTGACGTGAAAGAGGCTTCCGTCAAACACAGTTTCGATTCAGTTCCAGAAGGGGACTATGCAGTGGTTGTGATTCAGGATTTAAACGAAAATAGAGATCTTGACACCAATTTCATGGGAATTCCAAAAGAGCCATACGGATTCTCAAATAATCCTTCTACGACATTCGGTCCTCCCTCTTTTGAGGGAGCGAGCTTTCAAATAGCAGGTGAAAAAATTATTCAAATCAGCCTGAAATAGAACCCGACTATTTCAACTCTACTACTCTTACCAAAACAGGATTTAACTGAGTGTCCTGTCCAGGGACTTTGGATGTGACGTAAATCTTTTTTCCATCCGGACTCACATCTATTCCATTTGGAATTGAAAATGTAGCTGTCTCACCACTTCCATCTGTATTTCCAGATGATCCAGTTCCTGCAATCACAGATACTTGACCGTCCAGTGTAACCTCGTATAGCCGATTCCCACTTCTACTCAGAACATACAATACACCATTGCCAAAAGCCAGGTGGGCGTTGCTGCTTCCTGGTAGAGTGACGAGCTGCTCTGTTGTACCATCCGCAGAGATCTTTATTACATCAGAATTGTTGAAGTTCGCAGCATACAGATTACCTGAATCATCTATTGTCAATCCATTGGGACAATTAAGTAGGGCACTTGTCGAAAAACGAGCAGATGTTCCATCTGGCTCAATCTTTTGGATGGATCCTCCACCACCGCAGTTACAGACATATAAATTCCCGGCTTGGTCAAAAGCAACGCCAACAGGGCTTGCCAAACCTGCATTAGAAAACAAACTAACTTGTCCGTCCGTCGAGATTTCGCTAATGGATTGACCTCTAATGTTGGCCTGAAACAATTTGCCATCTGTAGCAAACGTGTTTCCGGATGCTCCATTTAACCCGTTAGCAAAAATGGTCACTTCGCCCGATGTCGGGTCTACCCTAGATACTTTCTTGCCGTTCGCATTACTAAGATTATCACCAAAGTTGGCAACGTATACGAATCCATCATCGCCCACCACAAGGCCTCCACTTCCATCAAAACTTTGTGTCAAAGTTGAAACTGTATATAAACACCGCTTGTCATTTACAGTTTCTGAAGTAGGATTTCCACATGCATCAAACGCGGCTTGGCTTGAATCAGCGGAATCATCACTCCCACACGAATTCAGCAATACAGCCAGAGTGAAAACTTTAAGATTTTTCATCACTACTTTTTTGAAGTGTTATAAATCTGCAACTACTCTAGCGTGAGCTTTCTAATGCTGAAATTCTTCTGGGTCACATAAAGGGTTTTTCCATCCGGTGAAGCGGCAATGCCATTTGGAGCTGCAAAAGAAACCGTGGCACCGACACCATCATCATTTCCAAATACGCCTGTACCAATGAGCACTGAAACAGTTCCATCTAATTCAATGGTGTAAATCTTATTATCAGCAAATCCTGTTGCGTACAGTCTGCCATTGGCATAGATGATGTACCCGATGCTGGTTGGGAGGGTGGCAATTGTGGAAACGTCACCAGCAGGAGTTACCTTATTAATTCTTCCGTCTGAAAAATTTGCTGCATATAAATTGTCGTCATCATCGATGGCAATACCAAAGGTGACCCTTAGAGGTCCACCGCTCGCAATCTCGGTCACTTCCTTGTCGGGGGTGATTTTGAAAATCTTGTTCGTCTTGAAGACGGTGTGATAGAGGTTCCCCTCATTATCAATGGTAAAACTTCCGCCCTGAAACCTGTTGTCGTTGATATAGGTGGAAACAGTTCCATCTGGCGCGATTGCCGAGATAAGTGTCGGTCCATTGAAAGCCACGATGAGGGAATTGTCGGTATTAAAAACGTGACCCATTGGGGCTGTCAGGTTGGACGCAAAAGCAGTACTCGTTCCATCGGGGGCAACCCTATAAATGGTCCTGCCGGCTGCACTTGCAAGATGAGAAACATACAGTGATCCGTCTTCTCCTATCGAAATCCCATCATCGCCCTGGTAAGTACCTGATATATTGATGGTTTCGACAATGATGTTAGATTCTGGACCGAGAATTGGTTCATCTTCATCGGATGAATCATCACTTCCACATCCGGTAAAAACAATCGGACTAAGAAGCATACTTAACATCAATAATTTTATCCTCTTCGATTTTGAATCTTTTATTTTCATAACGATCATACATTAAGTTGAACACGACTCCGAAAGAATCAGAGCAGTTCAATGATCGTGATTAAATGTGCAAAATGGTCTTGAAAATCAGCGATTCGGGTTAACCTCTATAGATATTAACTCATTTATTAAGCTTCAGCCCAAAGACTGACTACTAGAAATTATCCTAGAGAAGATTTGTAAGAGCTTTTTACAAAATCGGAGGGAAGGCTACCGGTGAATTTTTTAAAGTTTTTGTAAAAGGAGACCTTGTTTCCGAAGCCTGAATCAAGAGCCACGGCGAACATTTTAGGAGGCTCCTTTTCAGCCATTAGAATATGCTTCGCTTCATCGACTCTATATTTATTGATGAAGTCCAGGAAACTTCCACCATAATTCTCATTGACCACGCGGGAAAGATCATGATGTCCGACCTCCAGCTTGGACGCCACTTCAGGCAACTTGATAGTTGATTGCAGATAGAGCTTCTCGCTCAGCATTAAATGTTGTAACGCATCATAAATCTCCATTGATCGTTCAGGAGATAATTTTGAGGAATAATATTTTGGTTTTAGGCGTTTCACCATTTCGAACACGATGTCCGATCGTGTATAGCCATAGTAGCCGATGAGATAGATGAAAAAGGCAAGAAAGCTGAAGAAAATATGCCGGGCGATAACAATGTCCGTCATCCAAAGTGAAAAAGTCCCGATAGTAAAGATGAATGCAAGAATTGTAAAGAGTGATCGGATTTTTTTCATCCACTTTTCTCGTTTTTTGGTTGCATTTTGAAAGTCAATGGTCTTGAAGCATGCGTACACATAAGCTGTGAAGAGAATAATATGCATTCCAGACCCAACTCTAACCACGGCATACGGATAATACTCATGAACCGTGTCCAGGTAAATCGACCCGTAGAAGCCGTCCGTATTGTGGGGAAGCCAATAAAGGAATTGGATCAGAAAAGGAATTAAGTGCGGCAAAAAGTTCCTGACAGGTTTACGATCTGATGTACGTTTCAAATAAAAATAGATGGTTACCGGAATTAGTGGGACGATGCTATATCCCGAGAGAAACAGCGTTCCAACTTGTGCTTTGTATCCGGAATCATTCAAGAAAAAGGAGAACGTATAATAGGTCATTAAGAAAACAGCGGCAGCTAAAAACCTATTTGCGATGTGGTCACCTTTCCTTAATGTAAACAGGATGATAGTGAGGAAAACTCCTTGCCCTAACACAAGCAAGAGAAAGTAGTGAAAAAGATTTAGTGATACCATTGCGGAAATGTCCATTCATAGAACACATGAATCGATGACATCACCTATTGTGAAATACTACCCGGCCCAACCTTCGCGATCCAGACTTCTGTACTGAATCGCTTCCGCCAAATGCTCAATAGAAATACTGCTTTCACCTGCCAGGTCGGCGATCGTTCTGGACACCTTCAGAATGCGATCATAAGCTCTTGCCGAAAGTCCTAATCTTTCCATCGCTGTCTTCAGAAGTGTTTTCCCGGCAGCGTTGATCTCACAGACATCCTTTACCATGTTGGAATTCATCATGGCGTTGTTGAATATTTCTTCGTGATCCTCAAATCTTTTCTCCTGAATGGTACGAGCTTCTACGACTCTCGCTCTAATGTCATTGCTTGGCTCAGCTTTTCTATCTGCAGTCATTTGATCAAAAGAAACCGGTGTGACCTCAACATGAAGATCAATCCGGTCTAATAGTGGCCCACTTATTTTGTTAAGGTATCGCTGAACCACTCCGGGTGCGCAAACACATTCCTTTTCCGGGTGATTGTAGTATCCACAGGGACAAGGATTCATACTGGCGATCAACATGAAATTTGAGGGATAGTCAATGGAAACCCTGGCCCGTGAAATCGTGACTTTACGTTCTTCAAGGGGTTGACGCATAACTTCAAGCACTGAACGTTGAAATTCAGGGAGTTCATCCAGAAACAAGACGCCATTATTGGCAAGCGAGATCTCTCCCGGTTGAGGGATGCCTCCACCACCGACAAGTGCAGCATCGGAAATTGTATGGTGCGGCTGTCTGAAAGGTCGTTGAGCGATCAATTTACCATTTGCGCCAAGCTTTCCGGCAACAGAATGGATCTTGGTCGTTTCCAGGGCTTCATGAAGTGTCAAAGGAGGCAAAATGGAAGGCAAACGTTTCGCCAACATCGTCTTTCCGGCACCGGGAGGTCCAATCATTATGACATTATGCCCACCGGCAGCGGCAATCTCCATTGCACGTTTGATATTTTCCTGTCCTTGCACATCAGCAAAGTCAGAGGCGTAACTGTCTTGATCATAGAAAAAGACATCTCGTGTGTCATAGGTGATCGGTTCAAGAACTTCTGTTCCCTCTAAATGTTGAATCGCTTGTTCCATATTCTCAACACCGATCACATTCAGATCGTCTACTATTGCTGCTTCTGAAGCATTTTCTTTGGGAAGAATGAAACTTTCGAATCCGCTCTTCCTGGCCTCAATTGCTATGGGAAGTGCTCCCTTTATCGGCCTCAACCCACCGTCCAGGGCAAGCTCCCCCATGATGACATACTTCTCCAACTTCTCAGCTCTTATTTGTTCGGAAGCAGATAGAATTCCTAAAGCAATGGGTAGATCGTAGGCAGAGCCTTCTTTCTTTATATCTGCCGGAGCCAGGTTAACCACCACCTTTTGTCGTGGCATCTTAAACCCATGATTTTTAATAGCTGATTCTACTCGGTGTTCGCTCTCCTTTACAGCAGAATCCGGAAGACCAACCATAAAAAACTTGGTGCCCTGACCAATATTCACCTCAATTGTAATCGTCGAGGCCTCAACGCCGTAAACAGCGCTCCCGTACGTCTTTGCAAGCATTACTTAATCGTCAATTCTTCTATTAACAGTATTAATATGTGGATGACTTTGATGTGGATCTCTTGTATTCGATCTGCGTATCCGTGGTGAGAAACACGAATTTCTATATCTGAAATATCAGCCAATTTACCTCCATCATTTCCAGAAAGAGCAATTGTTTTCATTCCTATTTTCCTTGCCGCGTTAAAGGCTTTTACAACGTTCTCAGAATTGCCACTGGTGCTAATACCAAGTATGACATCTCCACTTTTTCCCAACCCCTCAATGTATCGGGAAAAAACATGCTCGTATCCAAAATCATTAGAAACACACGAAAGATGAGAAGGGTCTGAAATAGCGATAGCCGGCAGTGGTTGTCTATTGTCTCTAAATCGGCCTGTCAGTTCCTCAGCAAAATGCATTGCATCGCAATGGGAGCCGCCATTTCCACAGGAAAATAACTTGCAGTCATTGTCGATCGCTTGCGCCATTACCCTGGCGGCTTCTTCTATTTTTTGATGATTTTGAGTGTCTTGAAGAAAGATGGATAGAACTTCTTGTGCCTCTGTAAGCTCACCGATGATCAAATTGTTCATCTACCAATGATCTAATCCTCTTCTTCTTTTTCCTCCTCTTCCAATTCTTCCTCCTCCTCTTCTTCCTCCTCAGATTCCTCTGACTCCTCGCCCTCTTCAGTCTGATCATACAACTTCGCCTTCAGCCGCACAATCTCATGCTCCATTTCTTCTATCCCTTCCTTTACCCTGTAAACATTGAATCGTTCCAATATGAATTCGATCAACATGATGACTGAAATGGCTAAAAATGCAATCATCACGTATCTGGGAAATTCTATGTACTGAGATAGTTTGATCTTCGATAAGTATTCATTTGTGTTTGCCAACACGTCGATCGAGAAGTAGAGAATCGACAAGGCTATGATTACATAGCTTACGTGGAATATTAGTTTAAATCTTTTCATTTTGGTTTCGCCGGTCGGGAAAGTTAGGAAAATCATTTGGAAACTACCGTTCCAGAATAAGATTGATTGAAATTCTGCAATTTTTTTAGACGGACTACCATTTTTGGGGTATTTAACTAGAAGAGGTATCGTCGGGCAGGAACGTTCCAACGAAATGAAAGTCCAAAAATGGTTGAGGTTTCTTCAATTGATCCAAGAGCATCTTTTTCACTTCTTATGGTAGCTTCCAGATCGATGAAAAGATTATGTTTCCACATATAAGAAGTTCTGACAAACATCATTGTTAGATCGGTTTCGTTTCCCTGTAGGTGATCATTACCAAATTCCAGTGATCCACCATTTCCATCAGATCTTCTTATGGTGTAGTCTTTCAAGATATCTCTTCCAAAATTTTCGTTGCCAATATCATTTCCATACTTTGCCAACATCAAGACACCTTCCACCTGCCATTTTTCGTTGAGTGGATAGGTTAACCGACCAAGGTATTCTGTGAAATTCGCGCCAAGAGGATGTGCTAAGCTAAGATTATAATGGCTATAGTTCGTGAACCCATCTTCATGTGCATAGGTATATGGTCTTACCTTATTCAGTTCCCCCTGAACAAAGAGGTCATCAACACCAAAAGCATCTATGTACTTTCCTCCAAGCTGGATCCCTTGCTTATTTCTCCAGGAGCCGTTTCCGGAAAAAGCCTCCTTCACCAGGAGTTCATCAATAACCAGTTGACCATAGAGGGAAAACCTGTTCAGTATGTTCCATTTAAAATCCAATCCGACGATTGCATTGTCTTCACTACCATTTTGCTGCTCAATTGCACGGTAGAAAATGATAGGATTCATATACTCGATTTTCAAACCTTGCGTTGAATCTCCGTACATCACTGATTCAAACAATCCGATGGACAGGTTGGATCTCAGCTGGACATTCAAGTGATGAAATGCCATGTACTTTTTAGAGAAGCCACCTGTTCCAAGAATTCCGAACGTCCCACCTTGTACATCGGCAATCAACTCTGCAAAGACATTTGTATACTCGAAAATGCTTGTTTTGGTATTTATTCGCAGGTAAGGGTAGTTGTTTGAATAATCCGATAAAATCAACGACCTCACACCGTTTCCCACGAAGTGTTTCCCAAACCCAAATTGAGCAGAAATACTTGGTGAAATTCCAAAATCGATATACCCCTGGGCACGGAAAAAGTCCACACCCGTCCCACTAAATTGCTTCCAGAATCCCTCATACGGCACCACCAACGTACTGTCCCGAATTGCATTCACGTATTGTGGATACCTTGCCTGATTCTCCGTCAAATAGGTATAAAAAGTGACTTTTTCGTCAATGGTTCCTCGTATCTCAACACCACGGGAGCTTACAAACAAATTATCAGATCCCACTTCATTTGAGGTCCCGAAGGAAAATTGCACTGCTGGGTTTAAATGTAACTCGAGGTTTTGGTTCTTATAGTAGTAGAGATCCTCAGGATATACATAGATGTTTTTTAAAAAAGGCTTTTCCGATCGGAGTGAGTCATTGGAAAACTCCTTCATCTCTTTCTGATAGTAACTGGTGAGCCTCCTCTTCAAGAAATCATAGGTATCTTCACGAGCATATGGCTTGACTGTTGTGAAGAAATTACCCTCGCCGGTGATGTTCTCTCTATCCACCTTCTGGTATACGTTGTGGCCTAGAGGAAAATCTGCTGACTGCCCAACCGCAGTGGAGATCTGACAAAGAAGAAGTAAGAGAACGAAAACTACTCTCATGAACCAAACATATCTGTTTTTGATTGAATCTTATGGTTTGATCATGACAAAATAATAGCTATCTTTGCCATCCTTTTTGAAAAACAGGACTAGAAAATGAAAAAAGACATACATCCGGAGTATAGAGAAGTCGTTTTTCTTGATACCTCAAGTGATTTCAAATTCCTAACGAAATCAACGGTGAACTCTAAGGAAACCATCAAATGGGAAGATGGGAAGGAGTACCCGCTCGTGAAGGTTGAGGTAAGCTCCGCTTCGCATCCGTTCTACACTGGTAAGAAGCTTTTCGTGGATACCGCAGGACGTGTTGAGAAGTTCAACAAGAAATACAAAAAGTAAGGTCCAAGAGATCTTGCGGAAAAGTCTTTGGGTCTTTACTCAAAGACTTTTTTTATGCCAAAATTTGATTGCGTGAAAAACTATTTGTTTAAATCCAAGAGAATTGGTTTTAGGAAATGGAACGATTCTGACAGACTACCATTTTCCGAAATGAATAGTGATCCTGCTGTAATGGAATTTTTCCCAGCGCTGCTCTCTCCTGAAGAGTCAGATAATTTTTACAACCGAATTCAAGATCATTTTCGGGAATTTGGATTTGGTCTTTACGCAGTTGATATTTTGGGCTCTTCCACTTTCGTTGGTTATGTAGGGTTTCAAAAAACCAGGTTTGATGCCTCATTCACTCCTTGCTTTGAAATAGGTTGGAGGTTAGCACCTCTAGTTTGGGGTAAAGGAATTGCTACAGAAGCCGGCTTGAGATGCCTGGATTATGGATTCTTTGAATTGGAGTTGAAGAAGATTTGCTCCTTTACAGCCGTTGCGAATACACGAGCACAACGTGTCATTGAGAAGATAGGAATGTCGAAAATCGGAGAATTTGAGCATCCAAAATTGGAAGAGGAAAATTGGTTGAGAAAACATGTGCTCTACAACATCGAGCGACCAACTTTTAATTAAGTTTGATTCATGCAAGTCACTTTCATAGATTCTGAAGAAGCATGGTATCGAATGTTACCACTAACCTACACTCGACCAGTCGCTGACTTACGGGTAGGTATTCTAAAGATTCATGAAAAATGGGGAACAGTATTAGAAGTTGATGAAACATATTTCGTCTCAAAGGATTACCTGGAGGTACAATTCGCAAAACCACAATCTAAGACTCTTTCCATCAGGAGCGGTTTGCTCCCCAATGCGGAACTTGTGGATGTCATTCGAAAATTGGGAGCAAACCAAGTGGTCGTTAATGGGGGAAACCTTTTGGCGGGGTATTTTTCGCCTGATGAGCCATTTGAGGTTGGCTCACGTGTGTCAATTGAAATCAAGGATGCTACCACAGTCAATTATCCGTGGGATATTTTTCGCCTGAATGGTGAGGAAATTGGAAGAGATTTCGACCTGATCACAAAAAACAGATCGTCACAACCTCAGACCGATCCCAATACAAAAACGTACGGACAACACATTTTCCTGGAAGAGGGAGTTACCATTAAATCAGCGGTTCTAAACGCAGAAGGTGGTCCAATTTACATAGGAAAAAATGCAGAGGTGCAGGAAGGTTCTCTCATCAGAGGTCCATTTGCACTTTGTGAGCATTCAGTTGTAAATATGGGCGCGAAAATAAAGGGCGATTCTACCATCGGACCACATTCCAAGGTTGGTGGCGAGGTGTCAAATTCAGTGATTCAGGGGTATTCTAACAAGGGACATGATGGGTTCCTCGGGAATTCTGTCATCGGAGAATGGTGCAATCTCGGCGCAGACACCAATAATTCTAACCTGAAAAACAATTACGCCAATGTGAAAATGTGGGACTTTCACAGTAGCCGATTCAAAGATACTGGCATGCAATTCTGCGGTTTAATCATGGGCGATCACTCCAAGTGCGGAATCAACACTATGTTCAATACCGGAACCACAATTGGTGTCTCGGCAAACATTTTTGGAGATGGTTTCCCTAGAAATTTCATTCCTTCCTTTTCCTGGGGTGGGGCATCAGGGTTTTCCACCTATCCTACGAAAAAGGTCTTTGAGACAGCCAGACATGTACTAACTAGAAGAGGAAAGGAACTGACAAAGGAGGATGAATCAATTCTATCAGCCATCTTTGAATTTACCTCTGAATTTAGAGTATGGGAGAAAAAGTAGACGATGCAGTTCTCTGAGATACCAGGATTATCAGCACTAAAGAGCCAATTAACCGGCGCGTTTAAAAAAGGTAAGGTTGCACATGCTCAACTATTCTCAGGAATTTCCGGATCAGCGGCTTTTCCTATGGCATTGGCATATGCAACCTATCTGTTGTGCCAAAACAGAAACGATGATGATTCTTGCGGGAGCTGTGCCAACTGCACGAGAATTCAAAAGTCAATTCACCCCGATGTTCATTGGTATTTTCCAAAGATTTCAGCATCAGATAGTGGAAAGTATGATAAGGTCGTTGCAGAGGCACTGCCACGATGGAGGTCATTTATGACAGAATCACCATACGGTTCATTTGACGATTGGGCACTGGTGTATGGTCAGGAGAATAAAAATTTGCAATTGAGTCGTGAAGACAGCCGGCAGATTCTTAAGAATGTAAGCATGCGATCGGTAGAGGGTGGTTATAAGATCATTTTTATCTGGGGAGCTGAATTTATGCATCCATCTGGTGCAAATGCCCTGCTTAAGGTGCTCGAAGAACCGCCTGAAAAAACCATTTACCTGATGGTAACGTTTGCTTACGATTCTCTGCTTCAAACCATCACATCCAGAAGCCAACTGGTCAATGTCCCTCCAAATCAGCTTGAGGAAATCCACAATTACCTGGTTGAAAAGAACATTGGCGATGAACAAGCCATGCAGTTGGCCAAAATCTCTCAAGGAAGAATAGGTGTTGGGCTCAGGCTATTGCAAAGTGAGGACGACATGGCGTATCAACAATTCCGGGATTGGATGCTTGCTTGTTGGAATCGCGATCTGACTTCACTTGTGCACGGAAGTGAAGAGTTCTCGAAAAGTGGAAAGGCAAATCAACGTAGTTTCCTCACTTATTCCACATCCCTTATCAGAAATTCACTCTTGAAATTTGCTGGAAACCAGCCTCCAATTATCAATGCCGAGGAGGATACCTTCATTGGCAAGTACTCCCAAAAGCTGGGATTTGAAAAATTGCAATCGATGTATGAGCTGTTAAACGAAGCGCTTTTACACCTGGAACGAAATTCAAATCCAAGAATTACACACCTTAACTTGTCTCTTGCCATAGTTAAAAAAATTAATGCCTCATAAAAGAAGTCACCATTGGAAAGAAGGAGGATAAAAATAGGAACACGCAACAGTAAGTTGGCACTTTGGCAAGCTAACCATGTCGCAGATCTTTTGGATGCAGGAGGACTTCAGCCCGAACTTGTCCCTATGGAGACGAAGGGCGATAAAATCCAGAATGTCACACTATCCAAGATTGGGAGCAAAGGAGTTTTTACAGAAGAATTGGAAATGGCGCTTATGAGAGAGCGTATTGACATTGCCGTCCACAGCGCCAAGGATCTCCCTTCAGTCCTTCCCGAAGGCTTTAGCATTCTTTCCTTTTGTGAGAGAGAGTCACCCGATGATGTCGTGGTTTCTGATCGAGAAATTGATATGAACAGCCCCAACCTTGTGCTTGGCACTTCCTCCACAAGAAGAATTGCTTTATTGAAACACTATTACCCTCACATCAAAACAATAGATGCGAGGGGTAACCTTCAGACTCGCATTGGCAAGTTGAAGAGTGGACTTATGGGTGGCCTGGTATTAGCCTATGCCGGCGTACTGAGAATGGAATATGACCACATGATCAAATACTGGTTTGACGTTGAGCGTTTTACCCCACCCGTTGGACAAGGATCAATTGCTATTGAGGTCCATGAACGACTTGATCAAGAGGTTTTGAAAAAGGTCAAGCGATTAACGAATCATCGACTCACCGAGTCATTAATCACAGTTGAACGAGCCTTTCTTCGCCGTATGGATGGAGGATGCAGCATTCCTGTATTTGCGCTTGCTCAAATGGAGCAAGATGGACAGGTAGAACTAACAGGTGGAATTGCCAGTTTGGATGGAAAACAGCTGATAAAACGAACGATGTACGGGTCAGGAGAACAGCTTGGAATTTCGCTCGCTGAGGAGATACTGGAAAGCGGAGGAAAAAAAGTTCTGGATGATATCAAATCTGCTATTTAAATTGCTTCTTATAAATCATTAAAAACATGAAATCAGTCCTTTTTGTACTTGCTAACCTCCTGATCCTAACTGCATGTGGGGATAAAAACAAAGATTACATTGTAACCATCAAAACCTCATATGGGGATATGAAAGTGCTCCTTTATGACGAGACTCCCTTACATAAACAAAACTTCCTTGAGCTAGCACGATCCGGGCGTTTTGACAGCACTATTTTTCATAGAGTGATCAACGAGTTTATGATCCAGGGTGGCAATGTTTATGAAAAGGAGGGCACGCAGGAACCACAAGAGGCCCGTGTTCCAGCAGAAATTGTTGATGGATTTTTTCATAAAAAAGGAGAGCTTGCGGCAGCACGTCAGAGTGATCAAGTAAATCCGCAAAGAATGTCCTCTTCTTGTCAGTTTTATATTGTTCATGGAAAAGTGTATACCGAAGAGGAATTGACTGTTGATCAGGTGAAACTCAATCAGGCGATTAGCTCAATGCTTCAGCGAGACGGATATGATGATCTTAGGAATCAATTTTTGGAATTACAGCAGGCTAGAGAGTTTGACAAAATGAGCCAATTAGCCCTGGAATACAAGGAAGAGTGTGAACAAGTGATGAACATCGAATTGGATAGGGAGTTCGATCGAGACAGACTGGAGGCCTACACTACTGTAGGTGGCACTCCACATCTTGATGATGCGTACACCGTTTTCGGTCGCGTTGTGGAAGGGCTCGATGTGATCGACAAGATCGCAGCAGTTGAAACACGACCAGTTGATCGTCCTGTGCAGCCGATTCACATGACGATGGAAGTGGAAGAAGTTAGAAAAAAAGTGATTACAAAAAAATACGGTTACGTCTACGCCGATTCAAAATGAAACTTCTGATAACAGGCGCAAATGGATTACTTGGTCAAAAATTGATCGAATATTACGGAAGTGATCCATCTGTTGAAGTTATCGCTACTGGAAAAGGTGCAAACAGAAGTCCACAGGGCAACTATCAATATATATCCTTAGACATAACCTCGGAATCCGAGGTAAACTCAATTATCGGTATGTCTATGCCAGATGTGGTGGTCAATACTGCAGCAATGACCGATGTGGATATGTGTGAAATGGAAAAGGAGCAATGTTGGGATTTGAATGTCAACGCCGTTGGATACCTGATAAAAGCTTGTGAGGCAAGTGGAAGTCGTCTTATCCATCTCTCCACCGATTTCATCTTCGATGGCGAAAATGGACCGTACGAGGAAGACGATTGGCCAAATCCCCAAAGCCACTATGCACAAAGTAAACTAGCTTCAGAGGAGCTTTTTCAAAAAACATATATCAAATGGACCATAGTCAGAACCATGCTTGTATACGGCATTGTGCATGACATGAATCGTTCGAACATTGTGCTGTGGGTAAAACAAAACCTAGAGCAGGGGAAGCCCATAAAGGTGGTAAATGATCAATGGCGAACCCCAACCCTGGCTGAAGATCTCGCCAAAGGCTGTGCACTTGTTATTGAAAAAAACGCTGAGGGAATTTTCCATATTTCAGGAAAAGACACACTTACTCCTTATGAAATGGCGCTGCAAACTGCGATCTTTTTCAAGCTCAATCCATCACTAATTGAGGAGGTAGATGGTTCGATTTTCAGCCAGCCAGCAAAACGTCCTCAAAGAACTGGGTTCATATTGGATAAGGCGAGAAATGAACTGGGATATGAGCCTTCGTCCTTTAAGGAAGGATTAACACTCTTAAGATCACAACTGGAAAATGCTTGACGTAGTTGTCCTAACAGATGAGCGATTCGTAGCACCTAAGGATTCAAACGAATATACAACCAATGTAATGTTTGAAGACCAGCTGGTTATTACTGGTTTAATTAAAAAGGGGCTAGCTGTTAAAAAAGTAGCCTGGTCAGACCCGGATTTCGATTGGAGCACAACCAAGTATATCCTGTTCAGAACCACATGGGATTACCCAAACAGGTTTAACGAATTCGCCGATTGGTTGATGGATGTGGCGTTCAAGACAAAAATGATCAACTCCTATGATCTGGTTTCCTGGAATCTTGACAAACACTATCTCAATGATTTAAAATTCGAGGGCATACATACCGTGGAAACCCATTTTATCCAACCAAAAGACGATCGAACACTTGCCCGAATTCATGAAGAGCTTGGTTGGGAGAAAACCGTGCTCAAACCAGCCGTTTCCGCCTCTGCAAAAAACACTTTCATGCTCTCTCAGGAAAATCTGGCTCAACATGAGGACACCTTCTCGAAGCTAATCTCAGATGAAGCCATGTTGCTGCAGCCTTTTTTGGATAGCATCCTTGAAAGAGGAGAAGTGTCCTTGATGCTGATTGGTGGTGAATTCACACATGCCGTCGTCAAAAAAGCCAAGCCTGGAGATTTTCGCGTCCAGGATGATTTTGGTGGCTCCGTTGAAGACTATGAACCCAGTCAAGAGGAAATTGACCTGGCTATCGCAGCGGTCAAAGCCTGTGAGACACTCCCAATCTATGCAAGAGTGGACATTGCTAATGATCCAGGTGGAGTTCCGGCGGTTATGGAACTTGAAATCATAGAGCCTGAAATGTGGTTCAGAAGAAATGCTGACGCAGCAGATAAATTGGCAGATGAAATTGCCAAATTATTCTGACGTTGAACTATAAGATGAAGTCAGACTGGCATCGAGATCAGTACTTTCCTAAAATCGCAGCGGGAAAACCGACTGAAAGGATTCCTGGTCGCGATACTATTCATGTCAGCAGTACTCGACCTGATCGCTCAGGTTGGTTACTTGATCGGAGGAATTCCGAGGGGTAGGTAGAATCAGATAATCTCAAGTGCGATCCGTGCCATATCCACTATTTTTTTCTCTCGATCCTCGGCTGGAGCCACCTCCTCAGTAATTAGATTATCACTTACTGTGAGAATTGTCAAGGCTCGCACATTTTTTCTGGCAGCAATTGTGTACAAAACAGCAGACTCCATTTCCACTCCCAAAACCCCATGGTCAGCCCATATCTTGTACCGATCGGGATTGTCATCATAGAAAGAGTCAGAGCTGAAAATAGGGGCAACTCTCGTATCAATCGAAAGTTCACGTGCTTTATGATAGGCTTTATCAAGCAATTCAAAATTTGCCGTTGGAGAATAGTCCATCCCTCCAAATTTGTGTCGATTTATACTTGAATCAGTGTTTGCGCTAATTGCAAGTATGATCTCACCAAGCTCAATTTCTCGTTTTAGGCTGCCGCAGGTTCCAATGCGAATCAGGGTCTTGGCGCCATATTCGCTCACAAGCTCATTGACATAGATTGCTGTGGATGGAATACCCATCCCTGTCCCCTGAATTGAAATTTCGGTGCCCTTATAGGTGCCGGTAAACCCCAGCATATTTCGAACTTCATTGTAACACATGACATTTTCCAAGAAATTCTCGGCAATAAATTTTGCCCTGAGGGGATCTCCTGGTAGTAAAACTGTTTCTGCTATTTCGCCTTTTTTAGCACCAATATGGAAGCTCATAAGTCCGAATGGATTAGTGAACAATAGGTAAATTAGAATCAAACTAACTAATATTAATGGATCAAGACTCAAAATGAACCGGGAAATTCTAGGAGACTCAGAACTTATACTGAATGCAGATGGCAGTGTTTATCATCTCAAATTGCGTGATGAGCATGTTGCTGACACGGTGATTTTAGTAGGCGACCAGGGCCGGGTAGCAGAAGTTAGCAAGTTTTTTGATGTGATCGACAGCAAGATCCAGAACCGAGAATTCGTAACGCATTCTGGTAGTTACAAAGGTTCCCCAATTACAGCAATTTCGACGGGAATTGGCACGGATAACGTGGACATTGTTCTCAATGAATTACATGCTGCCGTCAATGTCGATCCTGTGACCAGGAAATTCAAAAAAGAGTTTCGGCGGTTGGATTTGATTCGAATTGGAACATCCGGTTCTCTGCAAGCCGATATCCCGGCAGGCGCTTATGTTGTATCAGAATTTGGACTCGGGCTGGATGGTCTGATTTACTACTACAATTACTCTTTTGATGAGGTCGAAGCACCACTTAGGGCCAAGATCAATGATCACTTGAATTGGAATCCGAATTTGTCTGTACCCTACCTGGTTAAAGGTTCTCCCGAATTAATAGAAAAAATTGGGCATGGTATGATCAAGGGAATCACGGCAACTGCCTCCGGCTTTTACGGACCTCAAGGAAGGCATGTGGCGCTTCCGCTGAGCAACAAGAACATGAACGAGTCCTTGCAAAGTTTCTCCAACGGTGGGCACAGGATTGCAAATTTTGAAATGGAAACCTCTGCTTTGTATGGACTCGGAAAATTACTTGGTCATCGCTGCTGTACCTGTTGCCTCATTCTAGCTAATCGGGAAAAGAAAGAGTACATCGAAAATCACCAGGAAGCGATAAATAATCTTATAAGAACTGTTTTGGAACGGGTTGTTTCATTGTGAGCAAAGGCAATCCTATCGCGAAATAGTATCATGCTCCATATGGAATCCATATATTCTTGATTTGTGTGGCATTTCTAAGGAAGAACTCACCCTCGCCCTGGTCTGCGTCTAGCCAGTTGCGATACTTGCCATTGTTAACCCAGGTACGCTTCATGTTCTCGGCAGATTTTTCCTCAACGATTTTGCTACCATCTTTCGATCTGAAATACCAGATACCATCGATATTATCATGATCTGCCAGGACCGGAGTAAGTGTTTTGTCTTTTCCAGTCACAATGTTAACCACACCTCCAGGAACATCTGATGTCTCTAGGACTTGGTAGAAATCAGTAGCAGAAAGTGGTGCTGTTTCGGAAGGAACCGCTAGTACTCGATTGCCCATCGCAATAGCCGGAACCACAGTCGAAATAAATCCAAGCAGAGGGAATTCATCAGGACACACAACACCTACCACACCTAAAGCTTCTGGCATGGCCAACGTTACATTCCTCGTTATGGTGTGATGCACTCTACCGTCATATTTATCTGCCATCGCAGCATACGTATAAATTCTCTGGATTGCACAATCAACCTCCTTGTTGGCATCTGATTTACTCAAACCCAGCGTTTGCTCCAGCCTAGCAGAAAACTCCTCAGCTCTGGCATAGAGATTTTCAGCTAGATAGTAGAGAACTTGCGCTCTGGCATGCCCCGTCATACTGGTCCAACTTCCTGCAGCCTGTGCCGCCTCCACAGCATTTCGAATGTCCTTTCGATTTCCTTCGCCGACTTCACCGACCAGGTTTTTTTTAAAATCCGACACGGATATGCTGTAACCACCATCCGGGCGAGCTTGTTTGCCGCCGATGTACATCTTTGCCGTGCGATCAATCTGCGGCACCCCATTTTGTCCTACGGATTTTCCAGGTGCCTTCTTCGCATTTCGAGCAATTGGCTTAGAGGAAAGTTGCTCCTCTGAACGCAATTTCATGTATTCGACGAGCCCTTCTCTTCCACCTTCGCGACCAAACCCTGATTCTCGGTAACCACCAAAGCCAGAAGCCGCATCAAATACATTCGTGCAATTGATCCAGACTGTTCCAGCCTTGATTCTTGGAGCCATATCAAGTGCAAGGTTGATGTTTTCTGTCCAAACACTGGCGGCCAAACCATAGCGGGTGTTATTTGCCAACTGAAGCGCCTCTTCATGTGTACGGAATGTCATCGCAACCAAAACCGGTCCGAATATTTCCACCTGAGAGATTGTTGAAGCAGGTGTAACATCAGTGAAAAGAGAAGGCGGATAAAAGTACCCATCAGTAGGACATGCCCAGGATGGTTGCCATAACTTGCCTCCTTCATCTACTCCCTTTTGTACCAGGTCTTCAATGGTCTTTAGTTGCATGGGCGAAACAATAGCTCCAATATCCACGGCCTTATCAAGAGAATTTCCGATCCGGAGCTTCTCCATGCGCGCTCTGATCTTCTTGTAGAGCTTTTCTGCGATACTTTCCTGAACCAGCAATCGCGATCCTGCACAACATACCTGACCCTGGTTAAACCAGATGGCATCAACAACACCCTCCACCACACTATCCAGATCCGCGTCTTCAAAGACCATGAATGGTGACTTCCCGCCTAGTTCAAGTGATATTTTCTTCCCTGTACCCGCAGTCGCTCTCCTAATGATTCGTCCAACGCTAGTGGACCCCGTGAAAGCAATCTTGTCAACTCCCTTATGTTCGACAAGCGCAGATCCGGCTTTATGATCTCCGTTGATCATATTTACAACGCCATCTGGAAGCCCTATTTGATGACAGATCTCTGCAAACAACAATGCAGTTAGCGGCGTATTTTCTGCTGGTTTCATAACCAACGTATTACCCATCGCAAGTGCGGGAGCAATCTTCCATGCCAGCATCATCATCGGAAAGTTCCATGGTATGATCTGACCAATCACACCCAATTCCTTATAGTCTCTCAGCTCACTTTCCTTAAGTTGTGCCCATCCAGCATGATGATAAAAGTGACGTGCCACAAGTGGGATATCAATATCTCTTGTTTCTCGAATGGTCTTTCCATTGTCAAGGGATTCTAAGACGGAGAAAAGCCGTGAGTTTTTCTGAATCTGACGGGCAATGGCATATAGGTATCGTGCTCGACCATGAGCACCAAGTTTCACCCATTCTGGCAGCGCTTTTCTGGCAGCTGCGACAGCCTTATCGACATCTTTAGTCCCTGCATCTGCAATCTTTGCCAATCGTTCGGTCGTAGCAGGATTTTCTGTATTAAAATATTTTTTAGACAATGGAGCTTGCCACTTCCCATTTATAAAAAGATCAAACTTGCTGTTGTGATCTTTGATCCAATCGATGGCCGCCGACGAGCTTTCAGGTGCCGGACCGTACTCCATCTTTTCATATATCTCTTTGATATTCATAATTATGCCATCGGGTGTCTATAGGAAGAAGAATACCTTCCTGTTATAAAATGCTCAAGTTGCCGCTCAATATCTCCTAGCAATCCGCTTGCTCCAAACCGGAACAATTCGGATGAAAGCCAATCATCCCCAAGCTCCTCCTTCATCAAAATGAGCCAATCCAGGGATTGCTTAGCTTTTCTTATTCCTCCAGCAGGCTTGAAGCCAACCTTAAAACCAGCATACTCAAAATACTCTCTCGCTGCTCTTGCCATTACTAAACTGACCGGAAGTGTGGCATTTACGCTTTCCTTTCCCGTACTCGTTTTTATAAAATCAGCTCCGGCCATCATGCACACGTGACTTGCTTTCGAAACATTAGTGAGTGTACTTAACTCACCTGTGGCTAAGATCGTTTTTAGATGCGCCTCTCCGCATGCATCACGAAAGTCTTGTACTTCTTTGTATAAACCTCGCCAATCTCCAGTCAGCACCTTTCCTCTACTTATCACAATGTCAATTTCACGCGCTCCAGCTTTAACTGAAGCCTTGATCTCCGCAATTTTCTGCCTATGGGTGATTTGTCCAGCGGGAAAGCCGGTAGAAACAGCGGCCACAGGAATTCCAGATCCCTCCAGAGTCCTTACGGCTGTTTTGATCATGTTGTGATAGACACAAACAGCTCCTACCCTTAGTTCATGGCCTACAAAACCCAGAGCTTCCAATATGTCCTCCCGAACCGGACTCATCGCCTTTGAGCATAGTCGGATCACATTTCCCGGGGTGTCATCTCCTGCAAGTGTGGTGAGATCAATACAAGAAATGGCACGCAAAAGCCAGGCTGCCTGCCATTCTTTCTTCACTGTTCTCCTTTTGTTCATAGTAGACGCCCGCCGTTCGACCGCACTTCTATTAACTCGGATCTCTTGTATCAAATCCAAATCCAGCGGCATCCCTTCATTCCTTTTAATAGCACTCATATTTATCTTGATTATTCCCATCAAATGAGAATTCCTAATACTAATGTACTGATTTCGGTGCTTTTTTAATGGGAACATCTCTTACACCGGAATCTCTATTTCAATTTGAATTTAAGAATGTATGTATCTGTAAGGTCCTCCTCGTTAATAAGCTGCATCTTTTCCTGATCCAGGTTATCTAATTGTGAGTTGGATAGACAGTAAACCCAACCATCTTTAATGTCGAATGTCGTTGGAATGTTAAACGTAGGATGGTTAACAAAAAGAGTATCCACACGATCTATTCCCGAGCCTTCATTGTCAAGGTAGAATCTTACAATGCAATGTTCTTCCGGGTTTCTTGACGCATTTTGAATGCCTATCAAGCTGTTCTGGTAATATTTCAGGCCGTCGATTGCCCTGGTAACTCCCAATTCATCCACCTCATTCACAAATTGGCCAGACAGCAAATCATAGATTCTAATTCCCTTTGTAAATGAGGCCATGTAAAGGGTTTGCTCATCATCAGACAGGGCAATCCCATTTGGATATTGTATTTCATCGGACTCAATAAAAACAACCAATGAATCATTTTCAATCGTATAGATTCTGCTCCGATCAGAATCGGTAATGTACACCTTCCCTTTGCTTGTTACGGCTAAATCATTTAGGAATGTTCTCGGAGTATCGGAGACAAGATAGTTTTGGAACAATTCCTCTTTTTCAATATCAATAATTTGGAAAACGGATTGATGTTTGGTATTCGCAAGATTGTATAGCTTGCCATTCTTTTCCGTAATCCCAACACCACTAAACTCCCCTGTAAACCTCGTCCAGATCACTTTGGGCTCCGCCCCGTCTGAGTTCGCACGAATAATATTTTTAGCATAGATGTTGGACAAATAGATCTCTCCTGAAGGTCCAACGGCAATGCCTTCCGGGATAAGGGATTTCTGCGGAACCATGATAATCTCAGTGTCAGGATTGCACGACATAGTGAAAAGCCCAATCAGTAAAAAGTTGCCAAATTTTTTCATCAAATTAGATTTAAGGAGTGGGCAATGCGTAATCAATCAAAGTAAAATGAACCTTGCTCCCCGCCGAGAGCTGAGCTAACAATCCAAGGTCTTTATCAATAACTTTTCCAATTCGCGGATATCCACCAGTTGTCTGACAGTCGTTCATTAGAATAATTGGAAGTCCATTTGAAGGCAATTGGATGGTACCGGGGATGACCGCTGAGGATATAATCTCTTTTCCATCAACCCCAAGTGGATCTCCCTGTAATCTGATGCCCATTCGGTTGCTAGATGGATCGATACGGAATGTTTTTCTTTCCGGCAGATCCTTCAAAAATCGCCATTCCGGACCTTTCATCATCCTGATTGTCTGAACCTCTTCTGACTGGACCGGTCTATCCACGGATCGATTTTGATGAGGTGATGCGTCCCTTGTTTCCAACACATCTCCCTTTTTCAAAGCTCTTCCATCAATACCACCAAACCCGGCCATTACATAGGTTGAGATACTACCAAAATCTACATTTCCAGTTAGTTTCCCACCAATTCCAAGGTAGGAATAAACGCCCTTCAATGGTTTTGAAATAGTAAGAATATCGCTGGGTTTAAGCAGATGTGAATTGTTCATGGCAGCAGTTACATCGTTGATTTTCACGTCGACGGTAGCTCCTGTAATTCCAACAATAGTTTCCTCCTGTGCTTCAAGCTCTAATCCCTGGATGGCTGTTTCAACCACAGGGCAGTCCGAATTATTGGAAACAAGGTAATTCGCACTCATCATCGCTTCAACGTCCATCACTCCCGATTGAGGAATACCGTATTGTCGATGACCGAAACGACCTTTGTCCTGGATTGTGGATAAGGCACCGGCCTTAATCACCTTTAATTTTCCCATAACTCGAATTCTTCTTTTGTGATTCGGTAATAGGAAATTTTTGCTCCAACTTCGACACTCATCGGTGGTTCCCTTTTCGAGTCAAAGATTTGTAGTGGTGTTCTGCCAATAACATTCCAGCCCCCAGGACTAGCCAAGGAATAAATACCCGTTTGCTCACCACCAATACCTACTGATCCACCTTCAAGGAACTTCCGGGGGTTGGATTTTCTTGGACAGGCAAGTCGTTCGTCCAGGCCATCCATGTAGATAAAACCTGGTGTGAATCCAATCAAAATGGCACGATAAATACTGTCCAAGTGGATACGGATCATTTCCTCCTGCGAAAGTCCAGCATATTCGGCAACTTCGTCCAGGTCTTGACCCATCTCATAACATATTGGAATTTGTATTTTCGGGGTTGAAATTGATTTTTTCTTACTCAAATTCTGAGTGGTCGCCAGTTTTTCGATAAATGTTGAATCCTCGTGAGAATGAAAAAGCGCGATGGAGTTGTAGGACGGAACAACATCCAACAATACCTTGCCTAGCATGTCCTTAATCAGTCTTGTACTCTCATGAATTTTTTCGATCTGAATATCCGCAGGTCCTTGCAACAAGGTTGTATTCTCTCCTAGAGGAATGATATCCCACGAGATCTTATTGAACTGCAATGATTGTGGCTCCTTTCTTGTCAAGATGATCGTGAATTGCTTTAGCCAAATTTACGGCACCGTTTGTATCGCTATGTAGACAAATCGTGCGCGCATCAATTTGCAGCTCTGTTTCTCCGTTGAATGCTCGCTTATGGAACGTTAAATTTTCAACCTGCTCCAAAACCTCTTCTTCCTTGTGAATCATAGCATCATCAAACTTTCTGTTCCGTAGCGTCTTATCAAGTTCATACTTACGGTCTGCAAATGCCTCACCAATAAAAGTAATTCCGGCTTTTAGTGCCTCCTTTTCCGTTTCCGAATGTGACAACCCATACAATCTAGTGTCTGGATCGATTTCGAGAAGTGTCGAAATTATCAAGTGTGAGATTCCAGCGTCAATGGAAGCCAAATTATACAGTGCTCCATGCGGCTTAACATGGTGAAGTTCTTGCCCAGCTACTGCTGCTTGCGCTTTCACGAGTAAGACCTGTTCCTTTATGGATTCCGCCAATTCACTCGGTTCTATCTCCATCACGATCCTACCAAAGTTTTCCCTATCAGGAAAGCCAGGATGGGCGCCGATCGCCACATTATTTCTTATAGCTAGATCGATGGTTCTTTTAACAGAACTTTGGTCTCCCGCATGACCACCGCATGCAATATTGCAAGAGGTGATGTAGGGCATGATTTGTTCGTCAAGCGCTGAATCGGGTTGTTCACCAAGGTCGGAGTTAAGGTCAATTACAGTCGTCATTGAAAATAAAGTTACCCGCACGATGGGTCTTTACCCCATTTTTTACTTTAAATCTATATTCAAGGCTGTAGAAAGCGGATTTGGCGAACAGACTAAATAAAGTTAAAAACGCTGTTAAAACTCCTGAAGCTTATAATCAAGCTGACAACGATCACCAATCCTGCCAGTACATTTTGTAATGGCTTGTTTGTAAAATCCCCAAGCAAGGACTTTTTGTTACTGATGTAAATCAGGAAAAACACAATGATCGGAAGTAAAATCCCATTAGCGATTTGGGCAACTCGAATAACCTCAATTGGGCTGTATCCTACCATTGAAAAGATGGTCCCGATTCCAAGCACAAAGATCCAGATCAACCTAAACTTCAATGACTTCTCATCTCCATCCCATCGCAAAATCCCTTTTGCAGTGAGAGCTGCTGCTAGCGGGGCGGTTATTGAGGAGGAGATACCAGCGGCAAATAATCCCGTCGCCAAAAAATACTTGGCCCAACTACCCAGGAGAGGTTCCAGCTGGGCTGCCATGTCATTGATGTTGGAAACGCCTCCCTTGCCATAGAGCGCTGCAGCACTCGTGATCACAATTGCCATAGAAATGAGTCCACCAATCCCAATAGCTACTCCGTTCTCCACTCGAAGCTCTGGCAGCTCATCCTTGTTCTTCCATTTTTCTTTCACAGCAGACGCATGTAAAAACAGGTTGTATGGGACCACTGTAGTTCCGATCAAAGCCAATATGGCCAACTGGCTCTTTGCATCGAAGGTTGGGACAAACAGACCTGACAAAATTGCAGAAACATCCGGCCTAATAACGATCGCTGTAAGAATGAATACCACGCTCATTAGGAGAACCAGTGCGATTAGAATCTTCTCGATGATCTTAATCTTTCCTACAAAGAGAATTGCAAATGCGGCCAGGCCAATGATCACAGGCCAGGGTATTGAATCCCCAAATACTCCGCCAATTCCAAGAGCAGATCCTGAAATATTGCCTGCCTCGTAAGCGGC
Organism: Cyclobacteriaceae bacterium; assembly: GCA_028285685.1. Classification (GTDB taxonomy): domain Bacteria; phylum Bacteroidota; class Bacteroidia; order Cytophagales; family Cyclobacteriaceae; genus Ekhidna. Next base: position 126,571 of record JANQOR010000012.1, read on the forward strand.
ATTTCCAAAAACAATTGCCATGAAGACCAGGGCTATGCTCAGAATCTTGAGGGCTGGGTTCTTAATTTCAGACTGGATTGCTTCTCCCAGGCCTCTTTGTGTAATCAGTCCCAGCCGGGCGGCCATTTCCTGCAAAATGATGGTCGCAATTACAGCAAAAAGTAGAACCCAGAGCAGCGTATATCCAAAATCAGCTCCCACCACAGTGCAGACAGTAAGTGTCCCAGGACCAATGAAAGCTGCTGTTACGAGTGTGCTTGGACCAAAGTATTTTTTCAGAAAGCTCATACAGGCGTTGAAGGTAAGAAATCATGCCAAATATTTGACAGGATCCTATAAATATCCGATCTCCTCTGAGAGAGCGACCTTACTTTTGGCGAAGTTGCCGGTCCCAAAAGCTATTTCCTTCCCCGCTTCATTGTATAGTGTGGATTCAGCAGTCCAGAGATTTTTCGAACGGTAGCGAACTTTTCCGACAGACCTAATAATGCCCTGGTTCGCCGGACGAACAAGGTTGATATTAAAGCTTGTGGTTAAAACAAAGACATCAGTCACAATCGAGTTGACAGCAAAGAAAGCTGCATCGTCCAGCAATTTGAAGTACACCGAACCGTGAATGGCACCAAGTGCATGAAAATATTTCTCTGAAACGGTGAGTCCTATTTCCGCTTCTGCCTCACTGATTTTAATCGTGGTAGTGTCATAAATATGTGTATTCATGTTCGCGGATAAGTACATCCGCTCCAATTTCTGGAAATGTGTACTCATACACTAACCTTTTCCACACTAAATGAATAAGAAACTGTCTTGTCCTCCCTTTGTCCAACAGGATAGCTTTTTTCCATAAATTCAACTTTGCCTTTGTAGTCAATTGTGATGGCAGTGGAACAACATGTTCCGTAATTGGAAGTTCGAATGCACATTGCAGAAACTGCCCGCTCCACTTCTAGTGGCAGACCGGTTTCAGGAAGATCGCGATCAGAAGCTACCTCCTCATCCTGCATCAATTGAATAAGATCCTCCAGTCGAAAATCGTCCCGAATTTTGGCCTTAAAGCTATTTTTTGCCTTCTCAACCTTTGGCCAGGCGGTATCCAGCAAAGCATTGCTCAACCCATAAACACCATCGCCTAGAAGATTGACCTTGTTTTCGTAGTTACTGATATGTGTCATTTCATCATCTAGCGTAAGTAGATTAAATCCATTATACTCGTCGCCTTTTTGAAGGACCTCTTCGCAGTACTTTTTTGAAGAGTCCTCTCTCAACAGAAATTCGACGGGCAGATCGCCTCTTGATCTGACATCTTCACGAATATTAGAAATGTCCCGGTAGTTGGTGACAGCCGCAAATCGACCATTTTTGTCAACTCCCATCCAAGTTCCTTTAGCCTTTAGATCCCTTCCTGCTAAAATGCCTTGGTGATCCTTCCACCAGCCAGCGGGCGATGTCGGTCGATCATAAAATTCATCACGGTTAGCAGCCAAAATCAGTTTAAAATCCGGATGTGAGTTGTATGCAAAAACGATTAGACACATATTCAATTAATAATTGAAATTTAAGAATTATCGTTCACTTTGAGATTGACTAAGCGCTAACACTTCTTATGGGAAGATCAGAAATTTATACATTTGAACGACCTGCATGAAAGATAACCTGAATCTTTGCTTCCTCCTTGTTCGAGCTATCCTGCTTCAGGTTATTGTGTATCCGCTTCATTCGCAAAACATCATTCCAAATCCCTCTTTTGAAATTGGCGACTGTCAATACAGTTACACACGTAGGCCTCACGAATTCCGGGTTTCCGACTGGCATATGGCCGATAGCGGCACTCCCGATTATTTTAACAAATGCTCCAATAGAACGGCAGGTGTGCCTTACAACTGGGCAGGTGTTGGCGACCCAGCCGACGGTGATTCCTACATAGGCATTTATTTGAAAAAAGGTATCTATCAAGAGAACATCGGTGTCAAATTGAGCGAACCATTAAAGAAAGGAGTCAAATATTATGGACGTTTTTCTATAGCTACAGTAGCTAACGCTGAATATTTTCCATGCGAGATTTCTCTAGCGTTCACCCATGATCCAATGTTTATTGATCTAACCTCCTCATTTGACAAAAGACAATTGAGGATACCTTTTCCAGATCATGAGAAGTATATGGATTTCAGCTGGCATGTGTTAGAGTTCTCACACGTTGCTACCGGAAATGAAAACTATCTATATATCGGATCTTTGACTAAAAACACTGAGTTATGTGAAAAGAACAAGTACCGAGTTCGGAAAGAATCGATGCTCAAAAACGCCTCCTACGTGTTTCTTGACGATTTCTATTTTGGAGAGACACTCGATTATCAGCCACCTATTCCCAGTTTCGAGTTTGCATCTGAAGTAGAGCCAATAAACATTCTTTTTGACTTTGATGAGGACTTTCTTACTAATCAAACAATTTCAGTGTTGGACTCATTGGTCAATTTCCTTCACAATTCTGATTATCACCTTCTGGTTACAGGAGGAACTGACTCAAGGGGAACCAATGACTACAATCTGGGTTTAGGTTTGAGGCGAGCTGATGCAGTAAGTCGTTATCTCACATTTCATGGTCTTGATCAGGAAAGAATTGGTACAAAGTCAATTGGCGAAACCAATCCTACATATCCAAACCACTCGGAGGAAACAAGAAGCCTGAACAGATCCGCACTCATTGAATTTTATAAGGAAACTACCGTCCCTGAGAATTAATGAAAACTGTTTGGAAATATCTAAAAGACTACCAAAAGGAACACTTTGACTTAAAAGTGTATTTGGCTATTCTCATTTTTCTTGCAATATGTATCGCACTAAACTATCGTTACGATTTTGAGGATAGTGTTGTAGATTCCTATTCCGGAAGGCCAATCAAATGGGTCTGGATGTTTCTATTCCAAGGAGGTCCCTTCCTCGTTGTTTGTTTCATACTTTTTCTTTTTAACAAATCGAGGGATTGGCTCACCAGCCAAAATTTTTGGTTGAAATTCTTCGTTGGTTTTGGCTTATTAGCTTTAGACCGATCTTTTTACGGTTTTGACTTCTTGAAGGAGTCACTTCATCGTTTGGAAGCCCCTTTCATCCTGAGATGCATCGGCTGGAGTTCAAGTCTTTTGCTGGTGGTGATCCCCCTTCTACTACTCTACCAATTTCTGGAAAAAGACGATATCAAAAACTGGTATGGCTTGAGTTGGAAAAAGTTTGACCCGAAACCCTATTTGTTTATGCTGGGTATTGCGACTGTTTTTCTAGGGATTGGTTCCTTCACCGCCGACATCCAGAACTTTTACCCGAAATACAATCACTCAGGTGTTAGCATGTTTATTAGGCATACCGGCACACCTGAGTGGATCGTTGCCAGTGTCTTCGAGTTTTGCTATGGAAGTAATTTCATCTATGTAGAAGTTATGTTTCGTGGATTCTTAATCTTTGCCTTTTCCAGGACATTGGGAAGCTATGCTGTACTTCCAATGGTAGCTTCTTACGCTTTTCTCCATTTTGGCAAGCCGATGGGGGAAACCATTAGTTCCATTTTTGGCGGATACGTACTAGGTATTATATCCTACAACAGCCGCAATGTGTGGGGCGGTATTTTTATCCACTTGGGTGTGGCCTGGATCATGGAGCTCTTTGGGTGGTTGCAAAGTTTGAGGTAACTTAAACTATCGTTAACTACTACTTTAGCACTAATACTTCAAGAGATCTCATAATGCCATATTAAATGATGAAAAGATTTCTTTTGATAGGGCTCATTACCGGATTTATAGGAGCATGTGAAGACACGGCAACAGATGCCAGTACCAGTCCACCACCAGGCAATGAAAGTGCAAATGATCTCAATGTTGCCGGAGCAGGAGTTGTAAATTTCAGATACGACCCGTTGAGCAGAGATATTCCGATTTGGTATTACGTGCCTGAAGACAATCCAGGCCATCTCCCCATTCTACTTGTACTACATGGAACCAACCGAACTGCTGACTCCTATCGAGATAATTGGATACCACTATCCATTCAGCACAAAGTTATAATCATCGCTCCTGAGTTCTCTGACAGAGATTTTCCCGGAAGTAGATCTTACAACCTTGGCAATTTGTTTGATCAAGACGGAAGCAGCGTGTCCGAAGAAAGATGGACGTTCTCGATCATTGATCCAATTTTTGATTTTGTAGTTTCCGAGATTGACGGTAACCAAGAAACGTACGACATTTTTGGACATTCTGCTGGCGGGCAATTCGTGCATAGATTTCTTACATTTAAAGCAGATGCCAAGGCACATCGGTTCATTGCCGCGAATGCTGGATGGTACACACTCGCTGACGTGTCAGTAGAATTTCCATATGGACTCTCATCAACTCACATTACTCAGGAAGATCTTGGAACGTCATTTAACAGAGAATTGATTATCCTCTTAGGAGAGGCTGACACCGTTCGAGACAGCAATTTAAGAACCACTGTTGAGGCAGATGCACAAGGTCCTCATCGTCTGGCAAGAGGACAATTCTATTTCAGTAACGCCGAAAGCACAGCTAAAAACGCTGGCATGGAGTTTAAATGGATATTGGAGTTTGCTCCTGGGGTTGGACATAGCAATCGTGAGATAGCACCGTTTGCAGCTGACATTTTGTATTAAAATCATTTCACTATCGAAGAAACAATTAAAATTCTTTGGCAAGCTTCCGCTACCAAAAAAGCTTGTCGCTTAAGTCTGACGGGAGAACCGCTGCCTCGAGTGATTCATCCCTACGGAGTATGTAAAAGTTCTGCCAACAAGATCATTCTGGTTTGTAAACAATCTGTAGGGTTCACCAAAGGGGGTGGTGGGGCCGGTTACCGAAACCTACTTCTGTTGAACATCGAAGAGGTAGAAATCCTGGATCAGGGATTTTCTATCTCTTCGGATTTTGATCCTGATGACATTCAGTACAAGGAATGGGTATATCATATACTTGCATTGTAATGGACGGAACAAATAGAAAAGACATTCACATTGGACAAACAGTAGAAGTCGTTCAGAAGCCTCACCAACGAACAGGCCAATTGACAGAGGGAGTGGTGAAACGAATCCTCACCAAATCTGTCAACCACCCGCATGGTATTAAAGTTATGCTTGAATCTGGAGTTGTAGGTAGGGTGAAGAAGATCGTTTAGATGTCTCTACATGTTTAAAAGACGCTAACGTTTATTTCTCTGTGCGTCCAAATTCTTATGACCACAGACTTAAGGCTGCCAAATCGAGTGAATTAGCAGCTAGATAAGTAAGAAAAGGTTACCACTTATTCTTTTAAGACCATAATACCCCACATTTCTTCGTCCGTTGGTGGAGAGGCGTTCCACCTGGAGTAAGAATGCGAACCATCCGTTTTATAAATGACTCGATACGTGCCTTTCTTGAGATACAGCCGATCATTGAATTCGCGGTTTTTAGAAGCTCCCCCGGCCCAATCGGAATCCCTGTAATCCATTTCCCAAACGATCCGTCCCGTCTCATCTTTGATGTAGCCATAGTCGTACATCTCTCCACCTGATCCCTCTCCTATTGCTAAAATTCTGACGTCTGCGTCTTCTTCGAGCGTAAAGGACTCTCTGATATACTCGTCATCGCGGACCATGAGTATCTCTACCAGCGAATTCTTATTCACAAACTCTGATGGATCGAAAGGGCTAGCATTTTTTATGTCGCCTTCATCGGTCGCCCACAGGGTAATGCCCCACATCTCCTCCTCCTGCGGTCTGCTGCTATTCCAATCACGATAGGAATGCGAGTCATCAGTGGCATAGTAAACGATGTAATCTCCTTTTTGTAGGGTGATCACTTCAGATACTTTTCTGTTTTTTCTAGCCCCACCCGCATGATCGGATCTGCTCTCTCTCATTTTCCAGACTTTTTCACGCGTATTGGCATCCATTATCCATCCGTAATCAACCATTCCATCATGTCCTTCCTCACCAAGACATAGAATTCTCACATCCATTTCGCTGGCTATGGTGAGACCCTGGGACACCAATTGGTCATCGCGCACTCTCGTTAGATCTACTAGAGGTGTCAACGTCTTAGGCTCTCTAAAAGCGACTACATTATTCCTATCGTTGTCGCTAGCTGGCCAAATGGTGGCTCCCCAAAAAGATGGATCATCTGGTGGAAGCGCATTCCATCTGCCATAGGAGTGTGAGTCATCGGAGGCGTAACTAGCGATATAGTCGCCTGCATCCAGTGTAACAACTTTATTATAGACAATATTTTTCTCTGCTCCACCAGCAAAATCGGTATTGTCATATTCCATTTCAAAAACGGGCTCCCTGGTTCGAGCGTCGTAGATCCACAAATAGTCAAACGTCTCATCCTTATCGCCTTCACCGATGGAATAGACTCGAAGGTCTGTCCTCCTGGTGAGACTAAATCCTTTTTTTAGGGATTCATCATCTCCAACGCGGGTGAAGGAGACTATTGCAGAGCTTGTTCTTTGGCTTAAGAGCTCATCTATTTCGATTTTTCTCAAGTTATCGGCCGAAACCCTAATGTAAAAATCATCGGAATAGCTGCTCCTGTATTTTCGGCGGTCTCTGGAATCAAAAATCCTTTTTACCACATCATTAAAATTCCTTACTGCCCAGGTATTTCCCCAATCATTCCAATCATTACCATTACTGTAAGCAGCTGCGAAGTACAGTTCGTAGTTCCCCTTTTTCAGATCCACATCTACGCTGAAGTCCATCTGACCATCCGAATTGCGGAAATCACTATCCTTCATCTCGTCGAACAAATGCCAAACCGCTTCTCTGGTCTCCGAATCAATGATCCACCCGTAGTAAACGATGGCTCTCCAATCTTCATAAAAAACAGATCCGGTACCTTCTACTTGAATTTTTGTGTCTTCACTCAGGTAAAAACCATCAGCGTCCACCTCTTCCGGATAGAGATCATCAAGAACTATGGATTGGGAGGAGGCACTAAAACTAAATAAGGCTGCAATTGCAATGTGAAATGGTTTCATGGCTAAAGATTTTCGTTCTTGATAACCAATCATCAACTATTGTGCCTTATCGAAAAAAGTGTGATTGCATTCAAAGAAGGCATTTTTTTAAATCAAAAAGATCCGAAATCGAACACAATTACAGGGAAAAACGGACAGTTACGCAAGATCCGCGAACCTAGGAATCTCTTTTCATGAGTTTTTCAAAAAAATGAATCAACTGAGTTTTTCCCTCCTCGCGCGCGTCCAAACTGTGGAGAGTTGAAAATGCCTGGTCGTAGTAGCTATTGATCTTTGCCTGAGTCAATTCATAAATACCAACTTCCTGATATACCTGTTTTACCGCATCCACCTTCTCTTGTACTTCAAATTTTGCTTTGCTAAGCCAACTCATAAGCTCATTTTTTTGAACTTCGTTTGACAGCTCAAGCGCTTTTATCAAAAGGTAGGTCTTCTTATTGGAGACAATATCTCCACCAACTTGCTTGCCAAATTTTTCTTTGTCTCCATAAACATCAAGGAGGTCATCCATGAGCTGAAACCCGATCCCGGCTTTTTCACCAATTTGGCGAAGTTGAGATTGTTGATCTTTCGTCATCTCCGCTAATAGACCTCCGTACTCAAGACTAAAACCCAGTAATACGGCCGTTTTCAGTCGGATCATCTCAATGTACTCCGCCTCGCTCACCGAAGCCTCTTCTTCGAAATTCATGTCCATCTGCTGACCTTCACAAACATTGATGGCACACGTATTAAATTTCTTAATCGCTTGCGACAAAAGATCCGCTCTGGTATGAAGTAACTGATCGTAGGCTTTTACCATCATTGTGTCTCCACTAAGAATGGCAACTGTGTTGTTCCATTTTTCATGAACGGTGGGCCTACCACGACGGAGTGGCGCTTCATCCATGATGTCATCATGCATCAAAGTGAAATTGTGAAACACTTCGACCGCTGTAGCCTGGTCAAGAATTTGCTCAGGATCCTCTTGTTTTAAGTTATATCCCAGCAACACCAACATCGGACGTAGGCGCTTACCACCAAGCGAAAGAATGTACTTGATGGGATCGTATAGATTCTTCGGATTTGATCCCAGCGACAATTCCTGAAGACGTGCTTCGAGCTTTGGGAGAAGATCATCCATGGCGGTGCAAGTTATTCAGTATTGTAGGTTTGTTAGTAATCAATAAATTATAAAATGGGCAAATTGTTTTGCAAAGTCTATCATTTATTTAAGACAATAAGTTTTCTAGAAAGTCGCCTACGAAATAAGAAAGAGTAGCTGCTGCCCCGCCTAATACCAAAGTCTCTAATATGCCTCGGATTCTAGAAGTATTTGTAATCGCACTCTTCAAAAACCCAATCGTAATGAAGCAAAGTCCTGTTAGAACTGATGAGATAAAAAATAGGTCTTTATTAAGTGGGTTCAGGTAGTCGATGACATAGGTTAAGAGCGGAACCAGTCCAAATAATGCAAATGACAAGAAGGTTACACCACCCATGGCCAGAGGGGATTTGGCTTCCTCAGTCATTTCCAGCTCTTCTTTCATCATCACATCCACCCATCGGTCTTTATCTGCGGTGATCGTATCTACAACTTGCTCCAAAAGATCCCCACTAAAGCCCTTGTCTTCAAAAATTTCCCGAATTTCCTCGCGCTCTTTTTCAGGAAGATTATCTACTTCCCAATACTCAATTGCTTTGTGTTTTTCGTATTTCTGCTTTTCTGATTTGGTAGAAAGAAAGCTCCCTACGGACATTGCAAATCCATCTGCTATCAGATTGGCAAATCCTAAAATGATAACAATTGAGCTCTCCAGTCCGGCACCAGCAGCACCTGCAACCACCGCAAAAGTCGTAACACTTCCGTCAATCCCACCATAAACAAACTCGCCCAGATAATCCTGAAATTTCTTTAGCATACTTTTTTCGCCATGAATCTGATCTTCACTTAAAGCATGCAACCGTGCGTTCATAGTAGAAAACTAAAAGGACGTCAGTTAAGACTCAATTCAAATTAGGAATTAGAGGACTGCTCGTTCTTCGCAGAGCTCAAGTTCAATGAGTCTTCGCTATTCATGATTTCGTTCTGATGATCAATTGACTCTTGGTGAACCGCTTTCAAATACCGGATCATAAACTTCTTAGAAAGTCCCTGAAGTTCTCCGTTTTGCGTTGCTCGCTCAATGATCTCCTCCCATCTCTTCGTTTGTAGAATCGTGACACCCTTTTCTTTTTTTGCCAAACCAATATTTTCAGCAACCCTCATGCGCTCTCCTAAGAGCTTTAATAGATCTTCATCGATGATATCTATTTGTTGTCGCAGCATCTTCAACTGAGAATTTAGTTCTTCATCCGGAACGACTGGCTGCCTTACGACAAGTTTATCTATTATTTCCTCGAGCATTGTCGGAGTCACCTGCTGGTCTTTGTCACTGAGTGCCTCGTCTGGCCTTATATGAGATTCTAGCATGATGCCATCAAAATCCAGATCTAACGCCTGCTGCGAGATTTCTAGAAGTAGCTCCCTTTTCCCCGAAATGTGACTTGGATCGCAGACCATGGGTATTTCAGGGAATCTTCGCTTCATTTCCACCGCCAATTGCCATTTGGGTTCGTTGCGATAGATACTTTTCCCATGTTGAGCAAATCCGCGGTGAATCATGCAAAGCTTTCTGATTCCTGCCTTGTTCAGTCGCTCCAAAGCTCCGGTCCACAATTCGAGGTCCGCATTGATGGGATTTTTGACAAAGACAGTAGCATTCGTCCCTTTCAAGGCATCAGCAATTTCCTGCACGGAAAATGGGTTGACGGTAGTGCGAGCACCAATCCACAAAATATCAATTTGATGTTTAAGTGCCTCGAACACGTGGTTGAAATTAGCAACTTCGACCGAGACGGGCAGGCCTGTCTTCTCTCGAGCCTTTACCAACCATTCAAGTCCCTGCACCCCAACTCCTTCAAAAGTGTCAGGTCTCGTTCGCGGCTTCCAGATACCGGCTCTTAGCACATCAACTTTTCCTGTCGAAGCGATTTCTTCACATGTGGAAAGAAGTTGTTCCTCAGACTCTGCGCTGCACGGCCCGGATATAATCACCGGTCGCTTTTTCTTAAAAATATCAATCGCTTCGATCTTCATTTGATTTGATTTAGTTGGTCAAGTCTTTTTAACACCTCCTTAAAAATCTGTGGGTCACTACACAACGAGAAACGAATATACTGATCTCCCGCATCACCAAACACCATTCCAGGTGGCACGAACAACGAATACCTTTTCAGTAGTTTATCAGCAAATTGCTTCCCGTTTTCTTCACCTTTAGGGATTCTGGCCCAAACGAACATGCCTACCTGATCCTCTCTGTAATGACACCCGAGTTTGTCAGCAATCTGGTAAACCAATTCACGTCGCTCATTGTACTTCTCGTTAACTGAATCATACCATGATTGTTCTAATTTCAACGCCTCAATTGTGGCATACATCACAGGCTTAAACATTCCCGAATCCATATTGCTTTTGAAAATCAGTACTTTTTCGATGAGCTCGGCATTACCGTTCAGTGATCCTATCCGCCAACCGGACATGTTGTGTGACTTGCTTAAGCTGTTCAACTCCAGTAAAAGTTCGTGCGGCTGACGATCAGCAAGGATACTCACAGGGCTTTTCGTCATTGTGAAACTGTAGGGATTGTCATTCACCAGGATAATTTCGTTCTTGACACAAAAGGTTCGCAGCTTCCTGAACAATTCCTCAGTCGCCGGAGTGCCGGTAGGCATATGCGGGTAATTCACCCACATCAATTTTACTTTTTCGATGTTGGTCGATTCTAAACGATCAAAATCCGGCCAGTAGTCGTTCTGTTCACTTAATTCATAAAATCGCGGTGTGCTGCCTGCAAGTTTCGCTGCAGATGCATAGGTGGGATAGCCAGGATTAGGGATCAGCACCTCATCACCCTCATTTAGAAAAGCCATACTAACATGCATAATGCCTTCTTTGGATCCCATTAGTGGGAGAATCTCACTATCAGGGTCAAGTGACACATCGTAGAATTCTCTGTACCATGCAGAGAATGCCAAACGAAGCTCCGGAAGACCCTTGTAGCTTTGATATCTATGAAATTGCGGATCAGCTAAGCCGGAGACCAGGGCAGCTTTGACAGACTCGGGCGGATCAAGATCCGGACTTCCGATGCCCAGGTTTAAGACATCCGCACCATTTTTATTTAGTTGCTCGACCTCTCTCAATTTCTGGGAAAAATAATATTCGCCTATCCCTGCAAGTCGATTCGATGTTAAATGATCAACCATACGTTTCTCCTTTCTTGTAAATGCCTAAAATTTGGTAGTGAATAGTCATCGCTTCCAACAAAATTTTCAGGTTCTCAATTTGATCCACTGATTCAAAGTCTAGTGTGGCAAAAAACCCATAAAGTGAATTCTTGCTCGGCACAGGATGAGACTGAAGTTTGGAAAGGTTAATTCCTAGCCCACTGATAACTGAAAGAAGCTGTGCCAGTGATCCCGGAGTATGACTTGTCTGAAAATAGATGGACGTTTTATTGAACTGAGAGGAAATTGGACCCCTCTCATTTCTTTTAAGAACCAGAAATCGAGTGTAGTTAAGTTTGTGATCTTCGATTCCAGCAGCTACAACCTGCAGACCATATTCAGAAGCAGCGAGATTCCCTGCAATTGAGCCAACACCCGTTAAATTGTTTTCCAAAATGTTCAAGGCGCTACCTGCCGTGTCAAAAGTTTCTACGATTCTCATTCCATTCACGGTGTTGAGAAATGTAGCACACTGCCGTAGAGCCATTTGATGTGAGTGAATTTCTGTTAATCCATCCATTGACTCACCTTCCAAAGCAAGTAGGTTCAACTTAACCCTCAGGCCCACTTCGCCGCACACTTCCAACCCGGACTGGCGCAAAAGATTATAGTTGGGAATGATACAACCAGCAAGTGAATTTTCAATTGCCATGACACCAAAATCAGCCACTCCTTCAGCCGTACTCTCTGTTACCTCATTGAATGTTTTGCATTCCACCAACGAGATTTCTTCGCCAAAAACATGGCAAGAGGCTTCATGATGAAAACTTCCCCTGATTCCCTGGATTGCAATTTTTAACTTTTGTGTCATTTTTTCTGTTCAAAAAAAAAGCCTCCCGATGGGGAGGCCTTCTTTATATTTTTTCTATCAAATTATATCATAGCCACCCCTTGTTCCTGTCAGGAAAAAAGTAAAAGCCGAAATAAAATGATAGTGTTCTGTTCATCTTGTGACCAAAGGAAGGGCTAGAAATTATTTAAAACAAACAAAAACGATAAAACTTTATTCCTTCACTTCCACCAGCTCAAAGATTAGCACTTGTCCAGCGTAGTTATTAATGACCATTTTGACAAATCCATATTCCTCGTGATACCAGAAGTCATGAATGGATGTCCCAAAATGAGCGGTTGAAACACCCTTTATATGCCAGGCCTCCAAATCACGAAATTCCGTTTCAACCACTTCACGTTCGATAACAGTGTAGATATCATTGAGCGTGGCATACGACCAGCTACCCCATCCCTCGTAGATATGAAGGTTAGAGGTCCATTGGTTCCCCTTATGTAGGGGCAATTTTACGTAGGGAAAGGAGGCGACTTCTGTGAAGATGTATTGATTGGAGCGAAACGGGTGCATCCACACAGTCTCATCCGTTTCAATGATACCCGTTACCTCACCTTCTTTCCATGGATGAGCAAATTCCGGATTGATGTTATATCCCTGGATAAAATCAATCTTGGTTTGATCCACAAGATATTGGATGGCGATCTCATCTTGTGACTCCGGTTCGTATTCCCATTCTCTCCCTGTAGCCATCATCCAGATGTATTCGTCAGAGACTAACTCGTAATTCCTGTCCCAGTATCTGGCCCTGAAAATATATTCCCGACAAGGTTTGAAAATTCTTCTGAGATTAGAATTTACTGTTGATTCTTTTACCTCGCAATTGATCTTTTCAAAAGAATACTTCTCTTTTTCAGTGCATGAAAAAGCAAAGAGAAGTGCTAGTAAGCAAACAAGCTGCCTCACCTAAAAATCACAGCTCCCAATTGGCGAACCATCTGGCGCTTTAATGATATCACCCGATTTGTACTCTGAGGGATCCTCCAAGAACTGATCCACCTGATTAACTACATATTGATAGTAAACCCCATCTTCATTGGTTCTCCTACCACTTCTACCCGATGCATAAGCGCGCACATCTTTGATGCCGGCCAATGATTTTGCCCGTACTTCATCATAGGCTCGATCGTTGACAGCAAGGCGCATCAAATGATTAAGCATTTCCATTTCGACTACTCGTTGCAATGTCCGTTCCAGTCGATCGCCGCTTGGCCTTTTCCAAACAGAGGTAATAATCTTGTCAAGGACTTGAGAATACCCAGGCTGCGAAATCGGTTGTCGCGCCTTGAAGGTGACCAGTCTGTTTGTCCTATCCGCATTAAAGAGGAATCCGAGTGGCAGGCTTGCAGCCGTCTCCACAGCAGCCAAATAGTCAAAGGCTGGTCCGGTCCGTGACTGGAAAGTCTCCCGGGTCCGTGGATACCCAAAAGCACGCGGTGGAATTTTACCAACGAGAGATTCGGGCAGAATTAGGTTTTCAACCTTTACTGTATTGAGCAGTGCATCCACAGCCTTGAGTTGTCTCTCTGCGCTCAAAAAACTGGTAGATACCTGGCCATCTCCTCTCAAAGCGTAGGTATACTCCAGACCTCCAACCAATTTGGAAGTAGCATCAACCTGGTATCTGTGAAACAAGTACATCGGCACCAATACTTCCTCAATCGAACTCATAGGCATGCCCTTACGAATGGCTTTTTCAGAAAAATCATCTAGTATTTTTCTTCGAATCTTCATCATACGATCAAGTTCTTCTTCAGCGCCCGTACCGTTGTCCCACAAATGGGCCGACGGGTGCAGTCCGCTGGCAGGGCGAGCATCCTGATCCGTGATGTACTTTAGGCCAGAGGAAAAGGCATCATCCAGAATCTTATTCAGTTTTTCTTTGTTCTCGCCATCAGCAAAGTCACTATATCCAAAAGTGACGGTCACTTTATCCCATGCACCAATCTTATCGTCGTATGCCTCGCTCAAATCGATGTTGCCACTCCCATCCATTTTCACGTAAGGGTGTGGATAGTCCATGACCGAAGCTCGATCGTTCACACTAGCAGCAAAATTGTGCGAAAGACCAATGGTATGTCCTACCTCATGAGCGGACAACTGTCGCAAACGAGCGAGTGCCATCTCAGTCATGGCGTTGGGCGTCTCATCACCATTTTCGTATGGCTGTAGAAGACCTGTTGCAATCAAAAAATCCTGACGGACTCTCAAGGAACCGAGACTAACGTGGCCTTTGATCATTTCGCCGGTACGTGGGTCTGTAACTCCACTTCCGTAGCTCCAACCCCTCGTAGAACGGTGTACCCATTGAATCACATTGTATCGCACATCTAATGGATGAGCTCCTTCGGGCATCACCTTGACCTGGAAGGCATCTCTATAGCCAGCAGCTTCAAATGCTTGATTCCACCAGCTTGCTCCCTCGATTAGCGCTGACCTAATAGGCTCGGGTGCACCTCTGTCCACATAATAAATAATCGGCTCAACAGCCTCGCTGACTGCAGCGTTTGGATCTTTCTTTTTCAACCGATGTCGAACAATGTATCTTTTCACCAAAGGCTCTTCGATCGGGGTTGCATAATCCTGGTAGGAGATATTGAAAAAACCTGATCTTGGATCGAACTCCCTTGGACTGTAGTCGTTGTCGGGAAGTTCGATCAATGAATGGTGTGTTCTGACAGTTACTGCATTAGAGCTAGGCGTTACGGAGCGAATCCATCCCCCCTGAGCCGATCCGCCAAAGGTGAGGATCGATTCAAACTCTGTGTTTTTTGGAAAATTGAAAGTCGCATCCATGTAGATCGCAGACCTGGACTTGTCCAGCGAATAACTGCCTTGCTTTCTTGCTCTCAGCCGACCGCTGATATTGTGAGAGTCTCTCAGTAAAAAATCTGTAATATCAATTAAGTAGGCGCTGTTGTTTTTTGCTTTTACCTCGAACCCACCTATTACAGAAGAAGCAAAAGCCTCAGCCACCGATTTAACCTCATCATTGTTGTTGCTTACTGCCCTGTAGCCATAGTTCGGCTGAATCAGTAATAACTTACTGCCATGTTTTTGAAACTTAACAACTCGTTCCTGACCTAACTGACCACGGTCCAATCCTATATCATTTGACCCTACCCCGGCAGCAAGAGAATTTACATACAAAAATTCAACGTCAACTTTGTCGACTTCCAGGAACATTCGACCGATCTCTTCATCGTAGTAAAAATTGAAGTACCCATCTTGCTTGCTCATCCCGGAGGTGAATAGCGCAATGCCATCAGAATTTTGGGGTGTCGGAGGCGTGGATGGCACTGGTGTTTTTGTTGTCTGACAGCCAGCAAACAGGAATACGAGGAAAAAGATGTTAAACGTTATTGAGTGTCTCATTTCATTATATTTAATGAATTAATCTTTCAGCTATTCATTTGTCATAATTGGAGTTCGCGAAATATGATCGTACAAGCTTCAATGAAATCAACTAGACAAGCTGGATATTAACAGCTGAACTAATTAAAAAATAGGAGCTCAATATAAGACATTGATTACGACAATCATCATAGTAATTATATCAATCTATGTTATCATCAATGTAGCGGCATATTTCTTACAGGAAAAGTTCTTGTTCAAGCCGGAGAAACTTCCGTCGGATTTCAAGTTCAAATACCCAAATCAAAAGAGCGAAGAACATAACCTGTATATAGGCGATGATATTCGAATCAATGGAGTTCACTTTAGCATACCTAAGCCCAAAGGGGTTGTTCTTTACTTAAAAGGCAATTCACGTTCAATTAAAGGCTGGGGAAAGTTTGCCGTTGACTTTACACGGCTAGGATTCGATGTGGTAATGGTCGACTATCGTGGGTTTGGAAAAAGCAAGGGGAAGCGCTCGGAAAAAGATATCAAGGATGATATGCAAAAGGTGTATGACATATTGAAAAGTAGAGTAGACGAGAAGTATGTCGTGATTTATGGACGGTCCATGGGATCAGGATTTGCGGCTAAGCTGGCGAGCAGAAATAATCCCAAGATGTTGATTCTTGAATCTCCGTACTACAGCATGACGAAGATGGCTAAGCGCTACATTCCCTTCATGCCTGCTTCATTGATCCTTCGATTTCCCTTAAAAACATATCAATGGATCAAGTACGTCAAATGTCCCATCAAGATCCTACACGGAACCAGTGACCGACTGATTCCTTACAAATCAAGCCTGTCGTTGTCAAAAATTAATCCTGAATTGACCAGGATCTACTCCGTGATTGGAGGAGGCCATAACAACCTTCACACCTTTGAAGAATATCATCGAATGCTCGAAGAAATTATGGAATCCAAAGAATTGAAAACAATAGATCCTGACGAGACAAGCTTGTCGTTTAATAGAAAGCAAACGGAAGAGGAGAATAAATAATCATCAGTCATTTGAACCTGGTTAAGATCATCATCATCACACTCATCACCCTGTACTTTTTTGTGGGATTGGTGATCTATTTTTTTCAGGAGCAACTCATTTTTATGCCTGAAAAATTGGATAAAGATTTCGAATACGATTTTTCCTCCTCGTTTAGAGAACATTTCATTGAAATGGAAGACGGAGCAATGATTAATGCATTGCATTTCGAAAGAGATAACTCAAAGGGGCTGATCCTCTACTTCCATGGGAATGCCGGTAGCCTCAGACGGTGGGGAGAAGTTGTGGAACCTTTTGTTGAGCTTGGCTTTGAAGTATTGATCGTTGATTATCGTGGCTATGGAAAAAGCAGGGGGAAACGCACATACCAAAAAATGCTTTCAGACGCTGACAAATTGTATGCTTTTGCATTAGAGCTAACAGATGAGAAAAATCTGATCTTGTATGGAAGATCACTGGGATCCTCCTTCGCCTCTCACTTAGCAGGAAAAAACAATCCGTCAAAACTAATCCTGGAAACACCATTTTTCAGTTTGGGAGACATCGCCAAACGAGTTGTGCCCTTTTTTCCGCAGAACTACCTGCTCCGATTCAATTTCAAAAATTACGAATCGCTCAAAGATGCCGAGTGTTCCATCTATATCTTTCATGGAACTGACGATAATGTAGTCCCAATCGAATCTGGTGAAAAGCTGTACAAAACTTTGAATTCAGATCAGGCTAGCTTCATCGTGGTGCAGGGAGGGGAACATAACAATCTGGCAGAATTTCAAGAATATCAAAGAGAGATTCGTAAGGTTCTGTTGGATGAGTGAGCAGCTGTACTTCATTGCAATTGTTCCACCCGAGGATATTCAAAAAGAAATTACTGAATTAAAGCAGTTTATAGCTAGTCGATTCGGTAGTAGGCATGCGTTGAATGCACCTCCGCACATCACCCTTCACATGCCCTTTCGGTGGAAGGATAAAAAGATCGAATTACTACATGAAACCATAGCAGAGATCAACAAAGAAATAAGTCCATTTGAGGTAGAACTTAATGGGTTTGATTTTTTTGAACCACGAGTTGTTTTCGTGAGTGTTAACAAAAACCTGCCTCTCGAGGAGCTTCAGAGGTTGGTCGTTAGCCGTTGTTCAACAAGTCTGAAACTTGATAATGCCAACTATAAAAATCAGGTATTTCATCCGCACGTTACCATTGGTTTTAGAGACCTGAGAAAGAGGATGTTTTATGCAGCAAAGGAACATTTTGAGAAGAAAGCAATTGATTGCCGGTTTCAGGTGAACAGAATAGAACTGCTGAAACATAATGGGAAGAAATGGAATATCATGTCCCAACCTTTTTAATGGTTCTTTTCCTGCCTTTGCACTTTCTCACCGATAGCTTCACTACCGCATCATCCTTATCAATCCTTACGTCGTGATGTTTAGTACAAATACAAGCTCCAATAATCAGAACGAAGCTCCTATCGGCGGGAACTTGTAATTCAAAATTCCCATTGATATCCGTCACTGTTCCCACCAGGTGGTTTTCCTTCATATGAAGAGGAACTCCAGGCAACCCCTCGTTTTCCAGAACGAAGCTTCCCCTCAGCTTTTTCATTTTCTGACCTAAGCAGCCGAATGAGCTTAAGGCAGTTATGAGAAATAATAGACTCCTGACCATCCTCAATAAAGATAAGGAAAAGAACTAGTTAAATATTTTAGTAATACTAATATTTTTAGTATTTTTATCTTGATGAAAAAATCAGGATACGCAGATCTTCCTTTGCATGGTGGCCAGGTTCCTAAATGGCTGGCCGATCGAATGGCTCTGCTAGGCGGAGCAATCACAGAGGCAATACTTGTAGAGTATGGAAAAAGAGAATTCATCCGGCGACTAAGTGACCCAGCGTGGTTTCAATCATTAGGTTGTGTAATGGGAATGGATTGGCACTCCTCAGGCATTACGACTTCCGTGATGGGTGCTCTAAAGAAAGCCATTAACCCGAAGGCACAGGAATTTGGAATCTACGTTTGTGGCGGAAGGGGAAAGCACAGTCGTCAAACACCGAACGAGTTGCTGAAGGTCGCAGATTCCACTGGTCTTGATGGTTGTTCGCTGGTACGATCAAGCAGATTGACCGCTAAGGTGGACAACACAGCAATCCAGGACGGTTTCCAGATATACCTCCACTCGTTTGTGGTTTCCGATGAGGGTGACTGGTCCGTAGTCCAGCAAGGGATGAACACCGATTCAGGTTATGCCCGTCGTTATCACTGGTCATCAGATGATTTAAAAAGCTTCGTAAATGAACCGCACTCCTTCGTCTATGGAAAAAACCAGGGCTATATCCTGAATCTGACACACAGGTTCGCTGAAGAAACAAGAAATAAGATCGTAAGTATTGGAAAAGAAGATCCGAATAAGATGATCAGCGAAATTCAGAAAATCCGTTTACCAGCTCATCATGATGTAAGACAAAAAGATGTCAATCTAAAGCGGTTGGGTGCAGTACTTGCACTTTCTCATGAACTTCCGACCGATGAATTCGAAGATCTATTGCTTGTCGAAGGACTTGGTCCTCGAACCTTGCAGTCATTGACGCTAGTCAGCGAAGTGATCTATGGTACTTCCTCACGTTTCGCAGATCCGGCAAGGTTCTCCTTCGCCCATGGTGGAAAAGATGGACATCCATTCCCGGTACCAACGAAGGTCTATGACGAGAGCATCCGTGTTTTGAAAACCGCAGTTGCTCGCGCAAAAATTGGCAGTTCTGATAAGTTGAAAGCGTTGAAATCTCTGTCAAAAGCAGCTGAGAAGCTAGAATCCAATTTTGTTCCAAATGGAAAACTGAGCGATGTAATTGAAAAAGAACGACGCGATTCGTGGAAGTACGGTGGAAAGACGGTCTTTGGTGATGCAAAAAAACCAAGCGTCATTCAAGGATCACTATTCTAAACAAAGGGAATCTCAAAAATCGTCAATTCCACGATCCGTCAATTGTTACTCCTCCCAAACAAAGGTCTTCTGTTCTGTTCCGCTATAGAGCCTGGCACTCTTCACTTTATCGAAGGCCCTGAAATGAATGATATTTTCCTGATCGTCAAATGTTTCTGTTAGGATGCTGTTCCAAATGATGATTGTTTTCAGCTTTCGTACTTTCTCTATCTCCACATATGCCCACATCACATCATCCTCGATCTCTGCACCAATATAGTTAGTCGACATTTGTCCTTTTTCATTGTAGATCCTGAAATTCTCCATCAGGTATTTACCCAAATGCTCATCGACAAAATCCCAATTTTCCTTCATGGTTATGTCCAACTTTTCATTGCCGGAATACTCTTGAAGTGCTACTTCAAGATCATCAAGGAAGATTCTGACACTAATCTGAATAGCCTTTTTCTCCTCCTTGTATTTCACCTCCGATACGCTGACATGAAAAGGATGTAGCATCAATTGTATTGCAAAAAGAACAGCTGAGATCATGAGTTCAAAGCTAAGCAAATGTCATACCTGCAGTCAATACCGTTTATCAAATGATTCCTTTTAAAACACAAAAAATGAAGAATTGATCATATGCCTTGTCCTATATTCGCTACCCCATGAGTGAATTTAGTCTCTACTATGGTCTTGGATTGGACCATATTTTGGATGTAAATGGGTACGATCATATACTCTTCGTTGTGGTCCTCTGCGCTTTATATCAGTCATCGGATTGGAAGAAAGTCCTGATTCTCGTGACAGCATTTACGGTAGGTCACTCCATTACTTTGGCACTAGCTACCTTAGAGTATATCAAGATCGATGCGGACCTGATCGAGTTTTTAATACCTCTCACAATTCTAATTACGGCAATTTCTAACCTATTCACGAAGGAGGACAATATCGCCAGCGGAAAATTGTATCGAAATTACGCATATGCCGGATTTTTTGGACTGATCCACGGGCTTGGTTTTTCCAACTATCTGCGGGCATTGCTAGGCAGGGATTCCTCGATAGTACTTGAGCTATTTGCCTTTAATGTAGGTTTAGAGGTCGGTCAAATAATAATTGTTGGAATATTTATGATTGCAAGCTTCATTTTCGTTTCCATTGCCAGCGTTAGTCGAAGGGACTGGAAAATGATCATCTCTTCTGCAGCAGGTGGAGTTGCACTCATGCTTATGATGGAAACGCCATTTTTAAACTGATCTGAACGCAGATCGCTATACAATTTTTGAAACAAACTAAAGACTTTAACCGATGAAGAAGAATTTAATCTTAGCTGTCTTACTGATTGGATTGACTTTCCAGAGTCAGTCACAGGAGCAAAAGGATACGGAATGGGAACGAAAATTCGAGCAGTTGGGCACACAACTTCCTACTCCTAACACCTACCGAACAGCCTCAGGAGCACCAGGCCGTGAGTACTGGCAGCAGAAAGCCGATTACAAAATGAAAATTGTCTTGGATGACAGTGATCAGTCGATTACAGGAAGTGAGACAATTACATACTACAACAATTCTCCTGATGATCTTGAGTATCTCTGGGTTCAGCTTGATCAAAATGTAAGAGCCAAAGACTCAAATTCACCATATGTAAGAACAAACTCGGTCACAGACACACTGAGTGTTTTTGCTGTTTCAAGAATTGCTGGGAATCCCGATTTCGATGGTGGTTTCAAAATCAAATCTGTCAAAAGCGAGGGCAAAAACATGAACTATACCATCAACAAGACCATGATGCGCCTTGATCTTGATCAACCGTTGAAGGCAGGGGCGAATGTGACATTTAGCATCGACTGGATGTATAACATCAATCACACGATGTATGTCGGAGGAAGATCAGGCTATGAGTATTTCGAAGAGGACGAGAACAATCTCTATACCATTGCGCAGTTCTTCCCAAGAATGGCCGTCTACAGCGATAACGAAGGATGGCAAAACAAACAGTTTCTTGGCCGGGGGGAGTTCGCTCTGACCTTTGGAGACTACGAAGTTGAAATTACGGTTCCATCGGACTTCATTGTTGGAGCCACCGGAAGCCTTTTAAATGCCAAGGAAGTGCTGTCTTCTGAACAGCTTAAACGATTTGAAAAAGCAAAGAAGACGTACGACAAACCAGTTATCATAGTAACACAGGAAGAAGCTGAAGCAAACGAAAAGGACAAGTCTTCAAAAACCAAAACCTGGAAATTCAAAGCAGAGAATGTCCGGGACTATGCTTTCTGCGCTTCAAGAAAATTCATCTGGGATGCAATGGCTGTTAAGCTCAGCCCTGGAAATGAGCCACTTGCAATGTCCTACTATCCAAAGGAAGGTAATCCCCTTTGGGAAGAGTGGTCAACGGTCGCAGTAGCGCAATCATTGAAAACTTATTCAAAGTTCACAACGGAGTATCCATACCCAAAAGCTATATCCGTTCACACAGCCCATCAGGGAATGGAGTACCCAATGATCTGCTTCAACTTCGGTCGTCCAGATCCAGATGGAACCTATACCCCAAGAACGAAGCACAGGATGATTGGTGTGATCATACATGAAGTCGGACATAACTTCTTCCCTATGATTATCAATTCAGATGAGCGTCAGTGGACCTGGATGGACGAGGGCCTCAACACCTTTGTACAATACCTGACCGAGCAAGAGCTGGATCCGAACTTCCCGTCGCGAAGAGGCCCCGCAGAGAAGATCATTCCATACATGAGTGGAGAAAACGGTCTTGTCCGACCGATCATGACGAATTCAGAGCAAATCAGGCAATTTGGCAGCAATGCCTATGCGAAACCTGCAACGGCATTGAACGTCCTTCGGACCACTGTAATGGGACCAGAGCTGTTTGACAAAGCTTTCAAGACCTATTCAGAGCGATGGGCATTTAAACACCCAACCCCTGCAGACTTCTTCCGAACAATGGAAGATGCCTCTGCTGTAGATCTGGACTGGTTCTGGAAAGGTTGGTTCTATGGAACCGACTATGTTGATGTATCGCTTGACAATGTGCGCTGGTTCCAAATGAAGACAGAAGAAAATGGGCTGGAGACGAGGATTGTCGAAGGTGCTGACCAAGCCATTGACGGGAAAAATACGGTGGAAAAAAGTTTCGGTGACACACCAGGCACGTTCGTGTTCAAAGGTTCCGATGATACTGGGGAGTATCGACAGACCAGAGATAACAATCGAATTAAGCAAAACGCCGCTGGAAAGAACTTCTATGAGTTGACTTTTAAAAACAAGGGTGGACTCGTGACCCCGATAATTATCGAGTGGACTTTTGCTGACGGTTCCACAGAATTAGAAAAAATACCTGCCGAAATCTGGAAGATCAATGAAAAAGAGGTGACCAAGGTTTTTATGAAGGAGAAGGAAGTTGCAAAAATCGTGATCGATCCCAACAAAATGACTGCTGATGCCTTCACGGAAGACAACGTTTTTCCGAGAACGGAGCAACCCGATCGGTTTGAGAAATTTAAGGAAGGCAAGTAAAATAAGATCCTACCTAGCTTATTTGAAGGGGGTGCATTTTGCATCCCTTTCTTTTTGTTTCGTTGATTACCTTTGAATTAAATCTTAACCCATGAAACAACTAGCACTCCTTTCCCTTGCCGCACTCATTGTTTTTTCCTGCTCACGAAATACAAGCAAAGAAGATAACTCTGCGTCAGATGATTCCGGCGAATATGTCGAATACAACAACCCCCCAGCAGAAGGATTCAATCAAGAGGGTTCTGATTTGTTAGCAACTCTGCTTGCGGACAAGGTTATGAATGCTATGGGTGGAAGGAAGGCTTGGGATGAAACCAGATTCATCTCCTGGACTTTCTTTGGGCGGAGAAATCACGTGTGGGATAAGCAAACGGGAGACGTAAGAATAGAAGACCCTTCACGGCAACTTACTATTTTGATGAACATCAATACGATGGAAGGCAAGGTACAGCTTAACGGAGAGGAGTTAACTCATCCAGATTCCCTGTCAAAGTACATCGACCGAGGCAATCGAATGTGGATTAACGATTCCTACTGGCTAGTCATGCCCTACAAGCTGAAAGATTCTGGAGTAACTCTCTATTACCTTGGAGAGGACACAACAGAAACTGGTACAAAAGCAGACGTGATTAAGCTGACTTTCGAGGACGTTGGCGTTACCCCTGAGAACTTTTATGATGTCTGGATTGATTTTGATACAAAGCTGGTTTCACAATGGGCATACTATAGAAACAGTGAAAGCTCAGAGCCCAATTTCATTGACCCCTGGCTGGATTATAAACGCTATGGGAAGATTCTGCTCTCTGGCAACAGAGGGGGCAATCGACAGCTAACAAATATTCAAGTACTTGAGGAGGTTCCCGAAGGGACGTTCACTTCTTTTGAGCTAACAACACCTTAGAATACCGCTGTCAGAAAACTTTCCATTTCTAGAAAACTTTCTCCAACTTAAGGTTGATTTATGCTCAACCAAGCTACTTCCACAGTTTTTGTTCAAAACATTGCGCAGGCACTATTGGCTTTTCTTGTCATGTACCTGCTCAACAGGTTTTACAAAAATTACCAGAATAAGTACTTCCAATACTGGTCATGGAGTTGGCTAGGCTTAATGATCTACATGATTGGCTCCACGGTCGCACTAGCAAGCGTCCTCTATTTGGGGCCTTACAACCCTATCAGGACAATCATATCCATCATCACTGTGATTGCTGGCTTTTACCAAGCAATGTGGTTATTGATCGGTTCCTATGAGCTTTCGCAGCAAAAGGAGTTTAAAAAGAAAACGGTCATTCTTCTATCAGCATGTATCGTTCCGATTGCAGTTGTTCTGGTGTTGCTCTTCTCCAATGATCCTGAAGCTGGAGAATTGAGGATTTTCCTTAGAGTTGGAATAAAATCATTGATATCTGGGATCTCATTCATACTTTCCGCAATCCTCATTTCCAAATTGCGACATACAGGCGTAGGAGTCAACTACATTTTTTTCGCATTTCTCATCTTTGGATTGGAACAGCTCAATTACTTTTCTTCTTTCCTTGCCCCGGTTGCTGGGTTTAACTACTTCATAGAAACACCCTATTTCCTCGGAATACTAGATTTCCTTCTTCAGGCGGTCATGGGGATTGGAATGATTATCAGTGTACTGGAATTGGAAAGGGACAAACTACAAAAAGCAAACAGCGAGCTGGATACCTTTTTGTACAGATCTTCTCATGATCTTCGGGCTCCACTAACCGCAATTCAAGGCCTCGCAACTGCAATTAAGAAAATGAAGAGCCAGGAGGATGTTGCTGAGTTCATTGATCTGATTCAATTGAAGGTCCAACAGGCGGACAAGGTCATCAAGGATATTATAACGCTAAGAAAAGGTCAGAAAATAGGAGTAAATATTTCAAAGGTCAATATCAAGGAAAGTGTATTTAGAATCTTTGATATGCTTAGTTCTCCGGCTAGCAAAAAAATTAATCTTTCGTATGAATCGGAACAAGACATTTTATTTACCGACTCCGATAAACTTGATACTGCCATTACCAACATTTTATCCAATGCTATTAAGTATCATAATCTGGACCAGGAAAATCCCAGAATAGGGGTTTCCGTGCGGAAAATAGACCCTGACCAGGTAAAAATCGAAATCAACGATAATGGAATTGGTATTGATGAGAAATACCTTCCGAAGATCTTTAACATGTTCTATCGGGCCAATAAGAAATCCAAGGGATCCGGTCTTGGCCTTTATCTTACCAAAGAGGCAATCACTCAAATAGAAGGAAAAATTGACGTCAATTCCGTCAATGGTGTGGGGACCACCTTCAAACTAATACTAAAGAATCTTGAGGCAGATATGTCAAAGGAATGACACCCTCTCATTCGATGTAAACTATTTCATCTGAAATCCCCTTTATTTGGATAAACATAAATAAGATATGAAAGCAATTTGGAATGATCAGGTAATCGCCGAAAGCGAAGACACAGTCGTAGTTGAGGGGAATCACTATTTTCCAGCTGACTCAATCAGGGAAGAATTCTTCAAGGACAGTGATACACACTCTGTCTGTCCGTGGAAAGGTGAGGCAAGCTACTACAACCTTGAGGTTGACGGCCAGCAGAACACAGATGCAGCATGGTACTATCCACAAGCCAGCGACCTTGCAAAGAACATTGAGGGATATGTGGCTTTTTGGAAAGGTGTGAAGGTTGAGAACTAGTCAGCCAGCGGTTTCCTGAAATCGTAACCAATGTAAAACGATCTCAGGACCATCGCTAGCACAAGAGGCACCAAAGGCATTCCCAGGGGTTGAGGTAAAAAGGCCCACACGATCAGAAGGAGACAATACCAATAGGCAACGATCTTGAAATACGTTTTCATGAACACCCTAAGTCGTGCCTTAGCGATAAAAAACGCAATCGGTAAATGAAAAGGAATCGCCCATAAGATGTTAAGATTCCCTTTGGATAGGTGTTCTGTACCCACCCAGAGGAAAGCGACCCACCACCCAATAAAGCCAACGAAAGAAAACAAGACAACGTCCACCCAATTCGACCTTTTCCCAGTCTTGAAATTCTTGTTGGTGATAAAACCGACAATGAAGAAGAGAATGGTGAAAACAGCCAATGGTGTCAACAAGCCATTTTGCATTTCTTCTTCCTCTGGAGTAAAAATTAGCTCGGACCTTAAAACCAGAGGAACCTCGGCGGTATCTCTCCTAATTGTGCCTCCTTCAAAACTCTTAAAAATGTATTCCGGCAGGAACATGTAATCATAGGCCGGGGCTTCCCGGTCTATTTGCTGACCAAGACCAAGATTGATTCCGAATTCACCCCATGGTTGATAGTCGAGATAGTCGTCCATCAAATCACGGATCGTTTTGTCTTTAACTTTATAGCTTAAATCAAATGTGATTCTATCACCAAACAATTCCTCTGGAATATCTCTGATCTTGGTGGCACAATTGTCATAGACATAGTTGTACAAATACTCAGCATTTTCAGGCCTTACGTTATTCATCAGGTAATCAAAGACCATTTGCTTTTCTTCCAGTGCGAGATTGAGGTATTGGGCTTTGACATACCGATTCAAGCTCTTTTGATAGTCAATCATTGGCTTGGAAGGTCTCACAGCTACCTTGTACATAAGAAGCCCCTTTGCAAAATTCAGAAAGAAATTCCCCTGATTAAAATCGAATACTCCGTAATCAAAAAGTGCATCTATGTTGTTCTGAGGGTCGTTCACCCTGATGCCACTGTGGCCAAAGGCAGACCAAACTTCTCCTTGATATGGACCCATAGTAATGATGGAGACTTCAGCCCTCTCAGAAAGTTTAATCTGGGCAGATACTCCAAAAAAGGAAATAAACAGGAAAAAGAGAATAGTTGATTTCATAACACCTCGCCTATTTACATATAATTTAAATTATCTAAGATTTGGACTGGCTTGGCCAGTTGCATTTCTTTGTTCTTGATGTTAGTTGATCTCCGGGATGCATTCACAATCGCTTCAAAGCTAACCCCAAAAAGGGTAGTAAATGCCTCTCGCATTTGGACCTCTTATCAACGTTCGAAAAGAACAGGCCGCTCATCAATCTCCGGACTGCCAATCAGTATGGCCATTGAGCCCACTACTGCTTGCAACCTAAGATGTCCGGAATGCCCGAGTGGATTGCGCTCTTTTACCAGACCAACTGGAAAATTAGATGTTCAACTTTTCCAAAAGATCATGAAGGAGGTAAGTGACCATGTCATGTACTTGACGTTTTATTTTCAAGGAGAACCCTACCTTCATCCTGGCTTTCTGAAAATGGTCGAGATTGCAAGTAATCATAATATTTATACGACCACCTCAACCAATGCTCATTTTCTTGATGACAAAGCTGCGAAAGAAACCGTCGAATCCGGGTTGAATCGATTGATCATTTCCATTGATGGGTCGACTCAGGAAACATACCAATCCTATCGAAAGGAGGGCAGCCTCCAAAAAGTACTGGAGGGAACCGACAACATATTGAAATGGAAAAAGGCTTTGGCTAATCATTCTCTAAAGGTTGTCTGGCAGTTTTTAGTGGTGCGACCTAACGAGCATCAGATACCAAAGATCAAAAGACTTGCCCAAGAATATGGAGTAGATAAGGTGGCTTTTAAAACTGCCCAAATCTACGATTATGAAAATGGCAGTGAACTTATGCCGACTATCCACAAATATTCGCGATACCGATCTAACGGAGATGGTACTTTTTCCATTAAAAATCAGCTTGAAGATAGATGTTGGAAAATGTGGAATTCATGTGTCATAACTTGGGATGGAAAAGTAATTCCGTGCTGCTTCGATAAAGACGCAAACCACAGTTTTGGGAATGTCAGTACAGAAAGTTTTCATCATATTTGGTTTTCACAGAAGTATCAAGGCTTCAGAAATGCCCTTTTGAATTCGCGCTCAGAAATAGAAATCTGCAAAAACTGCACTGAAGGTCTAAAGGTTTGGGCGTGATATGCTTATTTCGCAGTTCCAATAAATAATGATGAAGTTCGAGCGAAAATCCAGATCTGACAAAGAACTGATAAACATCTATCGGGAATTAGTTACTCCCAGGTTAATTGAAGAAAAAATGTTGATCCTGCTTCGTCAAGGCAAGATCAGTAAATGGTTTTCCGGAATCGGCCAGGAAGCAATTTCAGTCGGTGCGGCGTTGATCTTGAAAAAGGATGAGTACATTCTTCCAATGCATCGTAACCTCGGAGTATTTACATCGAGGGGCGTCCCGATGAAAAACCTATTTTCCCAATTCCAGGGAAAAGCAAATGGATTCACTAAAGGTCGTGATCGTAGCTTCCACTTCGGAACCCAGGATTATAACATCGTCGGGATGATTTCGCATCTTGGCCCTCAACTAGGTATTGCGGATGGAATCGCTCTTTCCCATTTGTTAAGAAAAGAGAAAAAACTGAGCCTGGTCTTTACCGGTGACGGTGGCAGCAGTGAGGGCGACTTTCACGAAGCTGTGAACGTAGCTTCAGTGTGGAACCTACCTGTCATTTTTGTGATTGAAAACAACGGATACGGACTATCTACACCAAGTAGGGAACAATTCAATTTCGAGTCCTTTGTTGTAAAAGGACCCGCTTATGGGATTGAAGCATACAGCGTAGAGGGAAACTCTATCCTGGAAGTGCTAAATGAACTAGAGCTACTAGCAAAAGACATTCGCAAAAACCCGCGACCGATCATTTTTGAAGCTAAGACCTTCCGGATGCGAGGACACGAAGAGGCTTCTGGAACTAAATATGTTCCAAGCGAACTCATGGATGAGTGGGCCAAGAAGGATCCGATCATGAACTATGAGAAATTCTTGACCAAAGAAAAAGTCTGCGGCAAAAAGGATATTGAAAAGATCCACAAAGAAATCAAGTCGGAGATCGATAAGGCCGTAAAAGAAGCATTTGCAGAGGACGTCATAACATTTGACCGGGAGCAAGAGCTTGCAGATATCTACTTCCCTTTTCAACAAAGTGTGAAATCCGCTACTGGTAGCGAAAGCGAAAAGCGATTTGTAGATGCAATCTCCGATGGATTGAAGCAAAGCCTGGAAAAGTATCCTGATTTGGTTCTAATGGGGCAAGATGTTGCCGATTATGGAGGCGTCTTCAAGATCACTGAAGGATTCACAGACATCTTTGGCAAAGAAAGAATACGAAACACTCCGCTATGCGAATCCGCTATCGTCGGTACTGCACTTGGACTAAGTATCGCAAGAATGAAGGCAATTGTTGAAATGCAATTTGCTGATTTTGTCACCTGTGGCTTTAACCAGATCGTCAACAACTTGGCAAAAATTCACTATCGATGGGGTCAAAACGCTGATGTTGTTGTGAGAATGCCTACTGGAGCCGGAGTGGGTGCCGGACCTTTCCATTCTCAATCTAATGAGGCTTGGTTTTTCCATACGCCTGGTTTGAAGATTGTCTACCCATCAAATCCTACAGATGCCAAAGGCCTGTTGAACGCTGCGATCGAGGATCCAAATCCTTTCTTGTACTTTGAGCACAAAGCGCTGTACAGGTCAATCTCAGGAAAGGTTTCAGACGATTATTATACGACTGAAGTCGGCAAGGCTGTAGTAACTAAACAAGGAACCGATGTTACCATTGTTACCTATGGTATGGGTGTCCATTGGGCGGATCAAGCTGCGGTTGAAGCGTCCCATTCCATCGAGATCATCGATCTGCGCACATTGCTTCCATGGGATAAAGACACTGTCGCTAAGTCGGTCAAGAAAACCGGCAGAGTCCTGATCTTACATGAGGACTGTATGACTGGTGGCATTGGCGGTGAGATCGCAAGCTGGATTTCAGAAAATTGTTTCGAATGGCTGGATGCTCCTGTAATGCGTGAAGCCAGTCTGGACACTCCTGTTCCCTTTGCAGCTGATCTTGAGAAGAACTTCTTACCTAATTCCAGATTAGGGGAAAAAATCGAATCCCTAATTTCTTACTAGAATTTCACACCAAGATCGATCGAAACAACCGTACTCCGCACTGCCAGATCATCGATGGTCGCAGACGTAGTCTGATTAATAACATTCGTCAAGCCACGCTGATACGAAAATGCAGCAAAAATGGTAGTACTCAATCCCGCCCTGTATTCAATACCACTCGCAAGAATTACCGGAATATCCACTGGATTGAAGCTTTCAACCAAGGTGTAGGTTGGATCTAATGGTTCATCAAATACCTTGATTTCCAAACCACCACCAATCTGAAAATAGACTTTCAGATCTGGAGCTACTTCATTCGTAAATAGTTTCACTGTTAGAGGTATTTGCAGGTACTGCACATTGTATTCCTCCTTGATCGCCAGGTCCGAATCCCTGAATGCTGCTCTTTTTGGAATGTAAACCAGTCCCGAACTCAACAAATAAGTTTCCGCGAGGGGCTTATCAGCGATTAACCCAATCGACATTTTAACAACCGATCCATCATTATTTGCAGTCTGTGCATCGTTAGCCGCTCGATTCGAAACAATCACTGGAGCAAGTTTTAAGCCTAATCTGACCTGGGCTGAAGCTGCTGCAGAAAAAAGAATGAAAGAACAGAAAAGAATACTTCTCATGGATCGTTTATTAAATATTTTCATAGTGAATTTTATTGAGCGAAAATTGCACGTTCATATGACCTTTTTACAAGACGTACAGGTCTTCAAATGTTGAGCCAAAAATAGATATTATGAGAGGAGTACTCCTAATGATTGTCCCTGTTTTGTTCAGTTCATGCTCACCTGAAACTTGTCGCGATAGCGTCGCCCCTGTGAGTGTCAAATTAGAAGTGGAAAGGTTGGAGGAAAAACTTTTTCAAGCTAGAACTGCTAAGGAGGTTGAGCTATTCCTCTCTGAAAACAGGGAATTCTCCGATTTCTTTCTGGATGCCAATCAGTATCCCTCGGACTCCATTCTTGCAACCCGGGTTTTCACTTTGATCTCTAACCCATCCATTGATACACTTTTTCTAGAATCCCTTCAGGCTTTCAATGCTTTTGATGAAATGGTCGATCAGATCGAACAGGCAATCGGCAGACTTAAGTACTATTACCCGGAAACTACGACACCAAAAATTCAAACAGTAGTGACTGGATTATACAAGGATCTCTTCATTTCCAATAACTATATCATGATTGGGATGGACTTCTTCATTGGTGAAAACGCCTCCTACAAACCTCTGGATATTCCCAACTACATTCTTCGGAGATACAATTCGGAACACCTTCCTTCAATTATTGTCAAATTCATTTCAAGTCAGTACGCCGCGCAAGGTAAGGGAGAGTCGATGTTGACGGAGATGATTGATTTTGGCAAAGCATACTATCTCCTCAGCAAAATCATGCCCTGTACTCCTGAACGGATCTTAATTGGATATACGAAAGAGGAATGGAACGACACCTTTGAATATGAGTCCATTATCTGGGCAAATTTTATTCAGAATGAGCTTCTGTATGAAACCAGCCATCTGGTCAAACAGAAATTTCTTGCTGAGAGACCTAATGTTTATGAAATTGGAGACAAATGTCCAGGTCGCATCGGCGCTTGGTTGGGATGGCAGATTGTAAATGCCTACGCTGAAAAAACAGGCGTAACGGTTCAGCAACTAATGGCGGAAACGGATCACAATAAAATATTCACTCAATCCGGATACAAACCTGGCTAACACAATCTGATTATGAAAACGATGCGTGTTCTAAAACTCATTGTCCTTGCAATCGCCTTGCAATACTGTGAATGTGATGCGGATGGAAGTGGACGATACATCATTGATAATTCAACGAATCGTCAGGTGGTCATGAGATTGTTCCTAGACAACATCCTATTGGAAACCTTACAGGTCATGGGTGAGGGAACGATTTTTGACCGAACATTGGACACTGGTCGCTTCACTGGCCCTGAACCATACGAGGTACTAGACGCAGATTCAGTAGTAGTTGAATTTGACGACAAACGTCGAATTAGTTTTGCATTTCAGTCGATTCCCTACGAGTTGAACAACTATCCACCTGAAGCAAGAAGTCCCTTCAACGTCGATTCGTATAAAAAAGTCAAGGATGGGGTTCTTAGGTACGTGTTTACAGAGAGCGACTATGAAATAGCCATTGAATATTAGCTTCTAAGCCGTAAGAATATAGACCTCGGAATCGTTAACCTCAAACTTGTACTCGTTGTTGAGGATCTTCAAAAGTTTAGTTATCTGGATCTCTTTATCGTAGTATAGTTCGGCAAGTTTTCGGCCGTTTTTCTGATACCTCTGGAGAAGATCTGGGTTGTTTAGAAACACATTTAGCTTTCGAACAAAATTTTGTGGTGAGTGCGGATCATGATAAAACCCACACTTATTTCGCTCTATCATATTCTTCAACCATCCTTTAAAATTGATGATGGTTAACTTCCCAGCCGCTAGCGAATCGAAAAATTTGTTAGGGCTTCCGGTATTTAGAACACTGACATCTTTGAATGAGACATAAACGGCATCACTCTCGTTTAACAAGTCTCTTACACCCTCTTTGCAGCGATGATCATAGAAAGTTACGTTCCATAGTTTCCTATACTGACTCTTCAATCGCTTAACCTCTGAACCGGCTCCAAGAATATTAAAGTGAACGGGCAACTTCTGGTTTTTAGACTCTTTCGCCGCCTCCAAAAAGAATTCCAATTGATTTGCTCGTCCTATTGCCCCACAATAGGTGACTTGAAAATTGTTTCGATTGCTATAGTCCCCAATCCTTAGGTCTGCGTCAAAGAATTTGCAATCAGCCATATTGGGAATCACGTGCACCTTGGTGTGAGGAGACACCTTCTCAATGTAGTTTCTGATCGCCGGGGACAAAGCGATAACCTTATCTGCTTCGAAGTAGAATTTCTTTTCGAGCGAGTAAAGCCATCTCTTCAAAAACTTATTTTTGATAACACCCATCTTGACTGGCGCTTCTGGCCATAAGTCCCCAACTTCAAAGTAGTAGGGAATAGAACGCATTTTCTTAAGATACTGCGCTATGAAACCGGTGGTAAGTGGAGTTGTCATTACATAGGCCAGGTCGACATCGGTGATAGCAAGAGCCCTTTTCTGTGCTGCCCTCACAAACTGCAAGAAGGCCCAAATACGGCGAAAAAACCCGTACTCATTTTTGTAAGAAATTGGTAAGTAGTGAACAGCTATTCCATCAATATCTACTACTCCACGCCTCTCGTTGTGACAGGTCAGCATGACAACCTCATGACCCGCGTCAATAAGCCCTTTTGCTAGATAATACGAGCGGATAGATCCACCTTCTTCCGGGGTTTTAAAATACTGATGGATGTATAAGATCTTCACAACCTAAAGATGACTTCTTAAAAATCAAGGAACAATTTTTTTCGAGGAATTGTGACAATACTTCGGTAACGAGTTAGACGAGCAAAAGGAAATCCATGGTAGACCACCTTTATACAGCTCGAAAACCATTATAAGTCAAATAATGATACAACTTCGTATAATTGTCTATGCGCTAGCACTAGGTGATCACATCCATCTAGAACCAACTTTACGTTATAATATTTCAATGAATGCCCCACACGCCGACAGACTATACTCTGATTTCTCCCACAAGAATCTTTTTGCACTGGGATTCGACATTGTGTTACTTATCTAACTTCTCGTAATACCTGCAAAAATGCGTTATCTCACATACCTCGCATTTTGGCTTTCGAGCCAAGCAAGTATACCTGCCGTGCAGGATCAGCCAATGGTGAGCTCGTGAAACGAATTCCTCTGGAATATGTCTAACCAGTTGCTTTTCGACCTCAAGCGGAGTCTTAGCTGTTTGAGTCACCAAACCTAAACGTTTCGACACCCTGAAAACATGTGTATCAACCGCCATTGCTGGTTGGTTATAGAGAACTGAGACAATCACATTCGCAGTCTTTCTGCCTACACCTTGAAGTTTTATCAACTCTGAAATCTGATTTGGTACTACAGAATTGTAATCGTCCACCAACATCATGCTGAGAGCGAGCAGATGTTTCGTCTTGTTGTTTGGATAGGACACACTCCTGATGTAGGGGAACAACTCATCAAAATTTGAAGCCATCATATGTTCCGGTGTAGGAAAATCACGGAACAGCGCAGGCGTAACTTTATTGATCCTCTCATCCGTACATTGTGCACTTAGCACAACTGCCACGAGTAGCTCAAACGGATTGGAGTAGTGGAGCTCCGTCTCCGGTTCAGGGTAAGATTTCGAAAAGTATGTTACAAACGCTTCAAAACGCTCCTTCTTAGTCATCGGCTAAAGTTAAATCAGACTCTGAATGAAATTCAGCATGACAGGCTGATTTTAAATCAGCAGGCCAACCTGAACCTATTTCAGATTCTTCCTCTTACACCGACTGAAGGTTCTTACTCGCGTACAAGATTCTGGAGATCGCATCCTTTGGAGCCTTCATTACGAAAGCATCCAGCGATTCCATTACTCGCTTAAGCTCGTTGATCTTTGTTTGGAGTTGAATGTCTGTCAATAGGGATTCCCTAATTTCTGCTTTTTCTTCTTCACTTACCTCGTCATAGAGAAATCTTACTAGGTCATTTTCTGTAAAGGTTTTTATCATAGGCAATTTGATTCTGCTCAAACTTTTTTCTTAAGTTGATTAAAGCATACCTCATCCTGCCCAAAGCGGTATTAATGCTTACATCAGTAGCATCAGCTATTTCCTGGAAACTCATTTTCATGTAGTGTCGCATCATAAGCACTTCACGTTGAGAATCCGGGAGTTCCTTTATATACCCCTTCAAGAGGTTGTAGGTATCCTGTTTAATGTGTTCTTCTTCAATTGATGTTTCAGAAAATTCCAGTGTGTTGAAAACACTGCTTCCATCCTCCATTACGATGGTTGGATATCTTTTCTCTCTTCTGAAATGATCAATAGACAAATTATGGGCGATACGAAGAATCCATGGCAAAAACTTGCCTTCCTCATTATACCTACCAGATTTGATAGTACGAATTGCCTTAATAAAAACCTCCTGCAAGAGATCTTCAGCAGTGTACCTGTCTTTAACAATTAAATAAATTGTGGTAAAAACCCTGTCTTTGTGACGGTTGAGAAGTTCCTCAAATGCCTCTTCGTTACCTCCAATATAGAGTGACAGCAATTCACTGTCATTCAAACTTGTATTAATCATGTAATTCACCTGTTTGTTAACGTAGAGGTCTATATCATATTGTAG
>JANQOR010000030.1 GCA_028285685.1 Cyclobacteriaceae bacterium
TACATCTGCCAAATCATTGAAAGAACCGCTGAAATCATCGGTAGCGTCGGTGTCTAAATTGACTGGCACATCACTTAGGCTAGTAAATGAGCCATCAAAATCATCTGTCGAATCCGTGTCAAGATTGACTGGTACATCTGCCAAATCATTGAAAGAACCGCTGAAATCATCGGTAGCGTCGGTATCTAAATTGACTGGCACATCACTTAGGCTAGTAAATGAGCCATCAAAATCATCTGTCGAATCGGTGTCAAGATTGACCGGAACGTCCGACAAGTCATTAAAAGATCCGCTAAAATCATCGGAGGCATCGGTGTCCAAATTGACAGGCACATCGCTTAAGCTGGAAAATGAGCCATCAAAGTCGTCGGTCGAATCGGTGTCCAGATTGACTGGTACATCTGCCAGGTCATTAAAAGATCCGCTAAAATCATCGGAGGCATCGGTATCTAAATTGACTGGCACATCACTTAGGCTAGTAAATGAGCCATCAAAGTCGTCGGTCGAATCAGTATCTAGATTGACTGGAACATCTGCCAGATCGTTGAACGAGCCACCAAAATCATCGGTTGTATCGGTGTCAAGGTTGACAGGCACATTGGTCAGGTCATCAAAAGAGCCACTGAACGAATTTGAGACAAGCAGCCCTGAGTTGTCCGTTAGATCACTAATATCAGCTGGAATTGATGGCTTGTTGTTAATGAAATTATCCTGGTTATTGTCCGTTTGATCCCAGTCCGCTTGCACATTCACCTCCGCCGCATCCTCAATCGAGGCAAGCTTGACAGATTGCTCATTCGTTATGCCATTTTCAGCCACCTGAGCGTACGGCACAGCCTGAAACTGCGTGGTTCCAAGGGTCACAAAACCAGAACCCTGATCTATTTCTACTTTCATGAACATATCTGATAATTGCCAAGGTACACTTTCAAAGTCCGTCTGACTTCCACCTGTTCTCAATCCCTGACCTACAATGACATTAACCAGACCGAAACCATTTGTGGTAACCGAGTGCGTTTCTTCCCACTGTATCGTTCCTCCCTGCGATGTGGTTTGAATTGTAAGCCTCATAGAGATGCTCTCGTTGGTCATGGGGCTTCCATCGGCATTTCTTATCACAGCCTGATAATTAAAGCCTGTTGATATGTCCGTCCTTTCCAAGTAGGGAAGCTTGAGTCCCGCGGCATTACTGGTGCTGATAAGCAACAATGCGCTGAGAATGCAAAAAATTCTTGTGCTCATGTTCTTGTTTTTTTAGTCGTTACTGATTTTCAATATTTTCAAAACACCATGGTTCGAAGACACCTCGGAATAGATTCGAAGGACATACTGCCCTGATGAAATTTCCTTCAAACTGATTTTCTCGATTGGACCATTGGTAAAGACTGTCTTAGTCGGCTGAACTTTCATACCATTCAGATCAAAAATGTCCAGATAGTATGTCTCCGTTTCCTGAAGGTTAGCTGATATGGTAAGCTCACTAGAGGCTGGGTTAGGGTATGCAAACAGGTGTGAGCTCACGTCTGTGTAAAGCGACCCCAGGGTCGGCTCCTCGATTATATCTCCTTGTTCAAAGCCCTGTGTTAGAACAATTATGCTGGAAGTGAAGGTGTTGATACTAAGTTCCCCAAGAGTAGAACTGAACGTCGTTGTACTGATCGATAGGGGACTGATCGCCTGCCTTTCCAATGATTGTCCAAATCCAGGTAGATGCATGCATAGAGCAAATAGAAGTGTACCGGTGGCAATTGCTTTCATGGATTTAGGTTTTTTCCTTGATTTCCACCCTGACGCCTATCTCTATTTATTTTCCCATTTTTTCTCAAAAAATAAAAAAGGTGAAAGCTCGGCATCTTGGAATTAGGTACCTCATCATTATCTTCGTACACTCACTAGTCTGCATTTTTCTTAGGCACTAAATGGATAGCGAGCGTCTGAAACAACTATGGGAGCGGTTCGTCGGAGGAGATCAGAGTGCCTTTGGCAAGATCTACGAGACTTGCCGTCCTGTCTTGATTTTTTACTGTCTTGGGAAATTCAAAAACCTGGAACTTGCAGAGAATTGCTCGTCTGAAGCTTTGTTAAAAACCCTGGATCATCCACGACCTGAGGAAATAGAGGACATTGAACGTTGGCTGTTTACCGTCGCAAGAAACCTGTGCGTCTCACAATTGCGAATGGATAGCCGAAGAGCTAAAATTCTTGACGGTATATCAAAAAACTTACCAGGGAATTATCAACCTGAGGTTTACGAAAATTTAGATGCAGAAAACATAAAAAGGATAATTATAGAGGAGCTTGCTATTGAGGAGCAAGAAATTTGGCAACTTCATAGTGATGGCTTTAGCAATTCCGAAATCTCCAAGAAGTTGACCATGAATGAAAAGACAGTAGCAAATAAAAAGTCAGGAATTAGGACTCGTCTGATGGAAAAAGTAAAAAAATATTTAAAATCTCAGGAAGTATGAAAACCAAAAGCGTCATAGTAACCGAACCTGCTAAAATGCAGACATAGGCTATGGATCAAACTAAGCAAAATATGCCTTCCCTCGAGATCTTGCTCGACTACCTATGTGGTATCCTGAATTACGATGCTAAAAGGCGCCTAGAGGATCAAATTCAAAACTCTGAGGAGTTGTCCGCCATTGTCTCAGGATTGGAAGTTTACTTCAATCAGATTGGTCAGGATAGGGCAAAAATGGAAGCCTACATCAAAGAGTCAGGCCTGCTTCCTGAGGAGAAAATGAACACTGGAAATCAACCTAGTGAGAAATCCACCAATACTTTTTCCTTGTTTAGAATCGCTGCTGTCATCACGCTATTGATCGTTTCGGCTGTGACTTATTACCTGCTGGTTGATCAGAATTCAGTCTCTGAGTTGGCTTTGGCTCAATTGTCACAGCCCTATTCTGCCCCTGAGGTGGTTCGTGGTGATCAAGAGCAAGTGACTGAATTATGGTCTATCGCAGGTAGCTATTATTCTCAAAAGAACTATCAGGATGCGATCCAGACAATCACTGAAATTGACAAGTTGGACGGTGATGATCCCCGATCCTCTTTTTACCTCGGCTTGTGTTATCTGTATCAACAAGAGAGAAATTCTCACCAAGCTGAAATTGAACTAAAGAAAGTGAAAGATGTGAGACATTTCCTGGGAATAAGAGCTACGTGGTATCTGGCTTTGACATACATTGTTTCCGATCGACCAGAAGAAGCCAAGCCATTACTTAAAAAAGTGATTGAAATGGATGATTATAAATCTAAACAGGCTAGAGAGCTAATTTCTGAACTTTAACCTTCTAAAAATCAATAAGACACCCAAGCCTGCGACCAAGTACAGGATGTACGGATAGGCTTGTTTTCCACTGCCCGTCTCCCCAGTTAAAACAAAAGCAGCCCAGTAGTATGGGTGTGCATGGACTGGGTCATCGACCGATGAAATGTAGGCTAACTTGGATTGACGTAGGGAAGTGGACGTGCCCAAGTCATCATTTATGTTTTCGTATAGGTCCAACATCAATGACTTTGTCGCATTATCCGGGACCTGCCACAAACTCATGACAATGCTTGGGCATCCGGCGTAGCTAAATGCTCTTGAGAGACTCAGATTACCTTCTCCTTGTCGCAACTCTCCATATCCGGTATTACAGGCACTCAATACGACTAGATCAGCATTCAACTCCAGATTGTAGATTTCTCTTACTGATAAGTAGCCATCGTTCAAGGAGTCTTTTGCGCTAAATAGCAACTCGATATTGTCAGGATTTTTGTCATCGATGAGTCCATGTGTCGCTAGATGTAGGATCTTATAGTCTTTAGCTTTTGATTTGAAAATTGTCTCAGTTGCATCGTCGGCCAGCCAGGAGTGACCTTCCAACATTGACGCAATTTTACTGACCTCCTCTGTTGCTCCTGGAAGTGAAGTTTCGCCACGAGAGAATAAGAGTGACGCCATTTTATGCTCCACCGTATCAAGTTCATCTCCAAGTCTCCCTGTTGCGGGAGCAAAGCCTGCAAAACGGAATTTGTAGGTGCTACGGTCCTTCGAGAGATCGTTCAAATAATTTGCTGAATAAGCATAGTCGATTTGATAATTCTTTAGCATATACGGCAATGACTTGTAAGACTCTCTTCCAAGCACTTTCTCAGTAAGTATTGCTTCAAAGTTGATGCGATGTAGGACGTTATCAGGCACGATTGTCAAGCCAGACAGCTTACCGAGACTGTCTGTCAAAGGCTTAACTAATAAAAGAAAAAGGTCATGTCCGACTTTGGTATACTGCTCAAAAGCAGCCTCTGGATTGGTGTGCAACAACTCGGAATCTGCTGTAACATTTCTAAAATCGGCAACCAACTCATCAAATGAAGGTGTCCTTTCGAATTCAATAAAGGTGGTTTCAGAATTGGTCAGGGCAAACCCATATACCTTCTCATCCCCGGCAAAATATTCTATCAACCCATTTCCGTTCTGCAGCTTCTCTTTAATCTCGCTTGCAGAAATCGTTGGCATATCAAATTTCGATCGAAAATAGATGGGATAGTCTCTTTCCATCGTTTCAACAAGCTGAGTGTGTTCTTTGGTCAGCTGGAAAATGTTCTCATGAATTTCAGCTCTTTTTACAGAATCCTTCGTTGGCCTCAAGTTTTCCAATCTCTTCTCCAATACGGCTATCTGCCTCCGAGCACCAATCTCCTTGTCAATCAATTCCGTGGGAATTCCTGCAAATGCCCTTGCCTTTGAATCTTGGTTGATCATTCTCAACAGAAAGGACTTGCTCGCTTCGGAATAGTCAAATGCAGCTCGCAGATATTTTCGCTCCGATGTTGTTTTGTATAGTTCAATGGATGTTGCGATTGCTCCTTCATATGCAGGCATTGCACCGTCCGTTATAGTTTGACGGGAGTTCTCTGAGTCAATACCGAGTCGAAGGGCGTCTGCAACTTCTAAAGCTCTATCGAAGGTGGACAAAGCATTCACCAACATTTCTTGTCCCTCTTCTTCGTACAGGTTAAATAGCGCTTTCGCTTTCTTCGAAAGAATCCGTAGGCCAAGAAGTTTGGCTTTGATATCCATCGTCTCAGGATTTCTTGAGACATCCGTATCATCAAACTCCCGGACAAGGCTTGTAAGGCTCTTTTGATAGAACTCTAGTGCCAAGGATTGATTTTCTTGAGCAGTGGCTAGTTCCGCCATTTCGAGATAATTTGCTGCAGCCTGAAGACTTTTTCCTCCATAGGCCTTCAAGTTGATTGTCAAGGCAGAATCCAGTAAGACCTTGGCTATGGAGTAGTTTCCCAGTTCACGTTCGCAATTGGATATACTACTTAGCAACGATGCGGATTTGGGGTGATCTTTCCCTAAAAGATTCTGATATATTTCCAAGCTTTTTTCATAGAAGGTCATTGCAGCTTCCCAAGCTTCATTACTCTCATTGCTAACGCCAAGAAAACTGTAGTTCTCTGCAACTTTGGGATGTTCATCGCCATATTTTTTCAGATTAATTGCAAGTGCCTTTCTTAAGAAATGATTGGATTTTTCATAATCTTCCTGACGTAGGTAACATCTTGAGATATTGGCATATTTGGTGGCAAGGTTCGGATGATCTTCCCCGAAAATTCGTGCAGATATCGCAATGGACTCTTGGTAGTATATGAGTTGCTTATTCCAATCACCTAATCTTCCGTAATTGAAAGCAATGTTGTTATAGGTACGTGCAACTGCGTCATGATCTTCGCCGTACGCGTTGATTCTTACCTCCAGAGATTTAAGATAGTATTCTTGCTGCAACTCATAGTGTCCCATTTTCCCATAAACGACACCAAGATTTGCGTAAGATGTCCCAAGCAAAGGGTCATCAGCTTGAAGAACTTTTTGCCTAATCAGCAATGATCGCTGATAGTAAAAAAGAGCGCTATCGAGCATGCTTTGTCGGCTAAAATTGAGACCAATGTTATTGAGCGTAATGGCTACATCCCGATGTTCTTCGCCAAAAATCTCCACTTGAGACGCAAGTGCTTCTTTAAAAAAAGAGGTGGCCTGGTCATATTTGGCTAGCCTGGAGTAACTAAGTCCTATACCACTCTGACACTCGCCAATTTTTTCATAATTCGATCCAAGATGCTTTTTGGCTGCTTCGATTGCATCCTTAAATTCTGTTATTGTGTTTTCGAATTGCGCCAGATAGTAGTTACAGGAAGCAGTTCCAATCTTTGCATCGACATATTCAGTCCACTTTTCTTGATTGCTAAATTGCTCAGCAGCAAAGTCGTACACGGCCAACGCACTATCATATTTGGCCGTGTTCATCAGTTTCTCTGCCTTATCCAAAACTGTTTGCGAGCCCAGCTGCGCAGT
This sequence comes from Cyclobacteriaceae bacterium, assembly GCA_028285685.1. Classification (GTDB taxonomy): domain Bacteria; phylum Bacteroidota; class Bacteroidia; order Cytophagales; family Cyclobacteriaceae; genus Ekhidna. The sequence goes on from JANQOR010000030.1 coordinate 6,356, forward strand.
AACTTGATTAATCGCCGATACCAGAACGCCTAGTACGAGAAGTAACCTTTTGAAGTGGAGGCTTAGCGGCATAGGCTTAGAATTTATTGCATTTGGATATTCTAAGCAAAGGATGGTGGAAATTCCGCAGTACTTTGTCTTCTAACTAATCGCCTCGGACAAAAATTGATTGAACGGAAAAAGAGTCTTGTACGCTTGCACAGTCACCTCAACCATCTTCTTTGAAATGACATCCTTATCCGAAATCTCACTCATAAAGACGTAGTGTTTCAATTGCAGCAAATCCAGATCGGGATGGTCCTTTGGGTAGCCTTTAGGAGCAGTTTTCAATTTATCGCCATCGTAAGGAGTTGGGTAGATCTTCCTGAAATTTTTATCCTGTATGATCTTACGAATTTTCTTGCCATTGTAATCTATTTCCTGCCGAACTTTCTGAAGTGTACCCGCCTCAGGTTGGTAAAGTCCCCCACCAATGAAGTTCTCCCATGGTTTGATATGAAGGTAGTATCCAGGATTACCAGACTTTCGTCCCCCATCCACTATTGCAGCTCCAAAATTGGTTTTGTAAGGGTCCTTATTCTTGCTAAAACGAATATCTCTGTTTATTCTGAAAAGTGTCTTCTTCGGATCGAGACCGGCCAGGGATTTGTCAAAGGTGGATGCCTTGTCTATCACTTCAGCCACGAGCTCAAGGACGTAACCCTTTGCCTCATTGTATCTTTTCTTGTTGTCGTCCATCCACTCTTTTTTGTTGTGTTTTGCAAGATCAGAGAGGAAATCAAGTGTGAATTGTAAGCTCATGATTGTAGGTTTTGCAGGATTGTTTCTAATTCGATCGATCGAGAAGCTTTTAGCAGGACAGTGGTGTTTGAAAAAGTTTGATTGTCAAGATAGTTCGTCAGCTCTGATTTATCAGCAAAATGCATGGAAGTTGAATTCCCTTCTCCCATCTTCTCACCTATTGTTAAAAGCTCCAATTCTAATTTTTTTGCGTGATTCCTGACTTGCTCATGCTCTTTCTTCGAATTTTCCAATTCATTCATATCACCCAGAATGGCGACTTTCCGACCATCCATTTTTGAAAGACTTTCCAGGGCGGCCTTCATCGAATCAGGATTTGCATTGTAGGCATCGAGGATGATGGTAAGGGATCCTTTTTTGATTATTTGTGAACGTGCATTTTCAGGCACATATGCGGTGACAGCTGAGGATATTAAATCATCAGAGACTTCAAAATGTCTACCGACTTTCACAGCAGATGCAATGTTCTCGAAGTTGTAATCTCCTATCATTTGAGTCTTGACCTTATGACTGCCAACTGAAAATTGTACGAAAGGGTTGGCACCTAGCAATTTGACATCCTCATCGGGAAAACCCATTGGTTCCACAAACCTCTTTGACATGTTTGACAACACTGGATCATTCAAATTAATGAATACTTGTCCACCATTTTTTCTGATATAATCAAACAATTCACTTTTTCCCCTAATAACGCCCTCGAACCCTCCAAAGCCCTCGGTGTGGGCATGGCCAATGTTAGTGATCAGACCGTGGGTGGGTGCAGCCAGTTCCGAAAGCGCCGCGATTTCGCCGACATGATTAGCTCCCATTTCAATAATTGCAATTTCCACCTGTGGGTGAATATGAAGTAAAGTCAGTGGAACACCTATATGATTGTTGAAATTTCCCTTCGTGGCATGGACAATATATTTTTCTGATAGCACTTTGGTAATCAACTCCTTCGTCGTTGTCTTTCCATTGGATCCAGTAATTGCCAGCACTGGCCGTTTGAACCGTGATCGATGAAATTTTGCAAGCTCCTGCAAGGCCATAAGAGCGTCCTCTGCTACAATGACCTTATCTTCGGTAGCATAAGACTCATCATCTACAACAGCATAGGAAGCTCCTTTTTTTAATGCCTCAAGGGCGAACTGATTTGCATCGAAGTTTGGACCACTTATGGCGAAAAAGAGATTTCCTTCCTCGATCGTTCTGGTATCGATGGAAACGCCATTGCTCAACAAAAATCTGGAATACAAGAATTCTATGAAGTCTCCCATAGGTGGCAAAAGTAAAATGCCTGATGATAGTCAATGGTTCAAAATCAATCAAATCTCTCAATTCCTAATCTTTCATTGGAATTATCTATTTCTTTGCATAGGCAATTTCAAAAACGAAATGAATCCAAGAGCACTTCGCTTTTTTGCATCAACTGGTATCTTACTTACACTGTTTCTAAGCGTCTGGTACCTAATGAAAACCTACCATGAGGGCAATCCCAGATGGATCTTTTTAATCTTGGCGGTTGGCGTGGCTGTGCTATTGGCACAAAATCTCGGTCCTGCACGTAGACGTTAATGCTTCTGATTGAATAAAGTTCTTGTGGCGATGCTTCTGCCCAAGGTGATTTCATCGGCGAATTCGAGTTCACTTCCCACCGGAATTCCTCGGGCGATAGTTGTCACTTTTACCTCATAGTCCTTCAAGAGTTTGGTGATGTAAAACGAGGTAGTATCTCCTTCCATGGTCGCGCTAAGGGCTAAGATCACTTCTTTTACCTTATCGTCGATTTTGATTCGTTGGACCAGTGAATCGATATTGACATTTTCAGGACCGATTCCATCCATGGGTGAAATTCTCCCGCCCAATACATGGAAGAGACCATTGTATTGCCCGGTATTCCTAATAGCCAATACGTCTGGAGTGTCTTCTACCACACATACAATCGATGTGTCGCGGTAGGCTGTTTGACACGTGCATTCTTCGGTGTCAGCTATTATGTGACAGGTGCTGCAGTACTTTATCTGTTCTCTTAGTTCTCGGATGGAATCTGAAATACCTGATGTGAATTCTTTTGGCTGCTTTAGCAGATGGAGCACCAATCTCAGTGCTGTCTTTTTTCCTATACCGGGTAACTTAGCAATCTCTTCAACCGCTCTTTTCACAAGCTGTGAAGGGTATTCCATTTAGACAATGGAAGCTTTAATGCCCGCAGATGAGATGCCTTCTCTCATAGGTTTTAATTCCTCGTACATGCCTTTCTTCACAGAGCATTTTCCTTTGTAGTGAATGAGGTAGGTGCACTGCTCTGCCTGAGTCGTATCGTGCTTGCAAACCTTAATCAAGGTTTGAATGACATGTTCAAAGGTGTTAAAATCATCATTGTAAACCATCAAATCACGAACTCCTTCAATGGTGATGTCTTCTTCAACACGGATATCCTCTTCTATATCAAAATCTTCCGCCATTTCTTTAGATTTTCTACAAAACTAAGCATTGCAATAAAATCAACCATGGAATGTAATTTGCAAATCTAATTTTTAAAGTAACTAGACCTATGAGTCCATTCCTGGTCGGAGCCATAATTCTCGGCTATTTTCTTCTTTTAATTGCTATATCCTGGATCACAACCAAGAACTCTGCAGGGAATGATTTCTACACTGCAAGCCGACAGTCCAAGTGGTACCTTGTGGCGTTCGGGATGATTGGAGCTTCCTTATCAGGGGTCACCTTTATCTCGGTACCTGGCGAGGTTGCCAACTCAAACTTCTATTACTTTCAGGTAGTATTAGGCTATCTGGTTGGCTATTTAGTGATCGCTCAAGTCTTACTACCACTTTATTATAGGCTAAATCTCGTCTCGATTTACACCTACCTGGAAGAGCGATTTGGCTTTTGGTCCTATAAATCCGGAGCTTTCTTTTTCCTTTTCAGCCGTGTTATTCAGGCCTCCTTTCGATTGTTTCTTGTGGCAGGTGTACTACAAATCGCCTTCTTTGATGCCTTCAATCTTCCATTTTGGGTTTCTGTCATCACCACCATACTGCTTATCTGGCTATACACTTTCCGCGGTGGAATCAAAACGATCGTCTGGACGGACACTTTGCAAACTACATTCATGATCCTGGCTGTGATCATCAGTATTGTGGTGATTAAAGACGAGCTAAGTCTCACCTGGACTGAACTAAATGCAAATCTCTTTGCGGATAGTCGAACCGCCATTTTCAACTGGGAATGGGCAAGTGGACGAAATTTTTTCAAACAATTTTTCTCAGGAGCATTTATCGCTATCGTGATGACTGGGCTTGATCAGGATATGATGCAGAAGAATCTGACTTGTAGAAACATTGGTGAAGCCCAAAAGAATATCTTCTGGTTTTGTGTCATTCTGGTCATTGTGAACTTCATGTTTCTAAGTCTTGGGGTTTTGCTCTACCAATTTGCAGAGGCCAAGGCAATCAGTCTTCCAGCCAGAACCGACAATGTGTTCCCGTTGTTGGCTGTAAATGAATTTTCAATGATTGCCGCAATCACTTTTCTTCTTGGGATTACAGCAGCCGCGTATTCGAGTGCAGACTCTGCACTAACAGCCCTGACCACCTCTTTTTGTGTGGATTTCCTGGGATTTAAGCCGGAGAACTACGAAAAGAGAAAAAAGCTGCGTATGACCGTTCATCTCGGCTTTTCCATTTTACTGTTCTTTGTAATTCTAATTTTCCATGCGATAAACGATCAAAGTGTCATCAACGCAATATTCATTGCCGCGGGATACACGTACGGTCCATTACTTGGCCTTTTCGGTTTTGGAATACTCACGAAACTGAAGCTGAAGGACAAATATGTTCCCTGGATCTGTTTTGCTTCACCAGTACTTAGCTACATCATCAATTTAAATTCAGAAGCCTGGATGGGTGGATACAAATTCGGCTTTGAGATCTTGATTCTCAATGGCGCACTAACTTTTCTTGGTCTTTTTTTAATTAGAAGAGAGTCATCGTAATTTTACTAGAGATGAAAAAGCTAGTGCTCACAATTTTCTGGATCGTCACTGCGCTTGCCATACAAGCTCAAAAATTGCAAGTGACCGACTTTGCTTTCTTCAATGATTTCAGGACTCCAACAAGTGCTAATTTGCCAGATTTTTTTAATGAAAAACCCGAAAGCTTAGACAAGCTCAAATCCACCTTAGTTTCGGTTTTGAAAGAAAAGTATGCTGTTGACGAGTCTGTTTTCAATGAGAAAAGTATTTCGTTTAATGACAAGGAAAATGAAGTCAGCCCAAGCAAATCGTATAAGGAAAACCACAAGTCGTTGATTAAGAAAGGTGGCTTTGATTATTACCTGTCTTTGATCAGTAGCATTTCACCTTCCAGTGGTCAAAAATATGCGTTTGAGGTCCAAGTCAAGCTTGCCAATGGAAAGGGGAAGAAGGTTTACAACAATTCTTTCGAGGTCCCTTTTTCCACAATGTTCAGAAATGACAACATTACAACTTCAGATCTGCTCTTAGCGGACGATTTCTACGCCCTCTTTGAATTTGCCATCAACAAAGTATTTCAAGAGACTAAAGAAAAAGTAGACCCAAGAAACTTCTACCGGCCAATAGATCCACAATTTGAGGACTTTATCGGAAGCTCTTCTACTTATCAACTTATGAGCTACGCCTCTCAGAATCCCGTTCTAAAGGATGAGGAAGGAAGCGAAATAACGATTCGAATCAGAGGTGGCAGTGAATCTGAAATTGATATAACGAACGCTAATGAAGGCTTACTCTTAATGGGAGAGCGAATAAACGCCCCCATTGTAACCAGCGTTAAGAATCCCATGGTGAAAGATCTTTGGACGACCTTGGTTCAAGGTAAATCCAACAGTGGTTTTGAAGAGTTGAATTTAGCGCCATCCGCTGATATCCATCTACAAATTGGTAATCAGGAGAATATATTCTTCAGATTGATCAACGGACGACTTACAGGGAGATTAGATTCGAAAACGTACATGGTGAGTTTCGAACCAAGCGCACGTTTGATGAGGATATTTGTGGATCAAGAGTTAGTTGCTTTATCTCAACCACTAGAAACAGGAGAGGGTCGCGATTTAAAGTTTTTCTATAATGGTCCTCAGGAAAATTTTGCAAAAGCGCTGAACCTGCATCAAATCTATTTCCATTCAATCAACGAGCTGGAGAAGGAAGGTTAGAGTCCCAGTTCCTTGACAGGATCCCAGTAGATAGAGTCAAAATCTACCACCCGATCATTCTTTACCTCCACACCATCTTCCCTTAGTAACTCCTCCATTCTGGTTTCGGTAGCAAAGTGATGTTTGCCCGTCAGGAGCCCATTCCTGTTAACAACTCTTTGAGCAGGCACCTCCGAATCCAGGTGAGCCTGGTTCATTGCCCATCCAACCATTCTTGCTGAGCTCTTAAGTCCAAGATATGCTGCAATTGCACCATAGGACGTGACACGACCCTTAGGTATCAGTTTTGCTACTTCAAATACGTCCTGGAAGAAGGAAGTTTTATCCATATTATAATTTCACAATCGTACTGTTTCTCAGGATATAGAATAGTTGCAAGGGATTATCTGAATTCAGTTCTAATTCACCCTCAACCCTGACCTTTTTGTCCGTAAAAGCAAAATCATTCTCGGAAAAAACTTCTACCACGGTTTCAGGTCCAGCTCCTCCACAAAAAAAACATGACTGGTACGGAAATCTAGATAGTACAAAATACTCTTGCTTTACGTCCTGTTCCAAGGGAATTATAAAGCCTTCCAACACGATGTTGGATCCCTCTCTTACAATTATTTGCCCTGGAAAAATCGGCTTGTCTATTTCGGCATCCATAAACTCATCATATTCCTTCTTGATCTCCACTGCAGAGAGCAACTCCCATCCTGAAACAGGCGTTTGAAGGATCACAGATACAAACAGTAAGAGCATATTTATGGTTAGCTTATGTAACATTTGACCAACCAAAACTATCTAAAAAACGTGTTAGTCTTTGATCGTAACAATCGATTAAGATTTTTTACTTTAGCCAAACAAAATACATGAGATGAGCAGCATTATTTCTACCACTGAAATATCCAAGAAATACGTAATGGGTAGCGAGGTTATTATGGCCTTGAAATCCATTTCAATTAGTATTGATAAAGGTGAGTATGTAGCGTTCATGGGACCTTCAGGATCAGGTAAATCCACGCTCATGAATATCATCGGATGTCTTGATACACCGACGAGCGGTACTTATATACTCAACAACAATGATGTCAGTGATCTCACAGAGAATGAACTTGCAGAGATTCGAAATAAGGAAATAGGGTTTGTGTTCCAGACCTTTAATCTTTTACCTAGAGCCACAGCGCTGGAAAATGTTGCGTTACCACTTGTTTATGCTGGCCTTAACAGTTATGACAGAGAAGAGAAGGCTATGACGGCATTAGCAAATGTCGGCCTTGATGATAGGGCGCATCATAAGCCCAATGAACTATCAGGTGGACAGAGACAACGAGTCGCGATTGCTCGTGCGCTGGTAAACGATCCCAGTATCATACTTGCAGACGAGCCAACTGGTAACCTGGATTCGAAGACTTCATACGGTATCATGGATCTGTTCCAGGAGTTGCATGACGGTGGAAACACGATCATCATGGTAACACATGAAGAGGATATCGCTGAATATTCTCATAGGATTATTAGACTGAGAGATGGTCTTATAGAATCTGATGAAGTCAATAAAAATGTTCGCAAATCTGAAGTTGTGGCATGAGCGCCAAACTTTATACTAAAACTGGCGATAAAGGAACCACTTCACTATTAGGAGGAAAAAAAGTACCAAAATCTGCTCTAAGGATCGAGGCTTATGGTAATGTCGATGAGCTAAATTCATTCCTAGGCCTACTAAAAGATCAATCCGACGTTGAAAATCGATTAAAACAGCAGATTTACTGGATCCAGGAACACCTATTCTCTATTGGAAGCTTACTAGCTACTGAACCCGGCTTTTCCGGATTCGAACTGCCAAAAATCACGGACACGGAAGTAAGTCAGCTTGAGGTCTGGATCGATAAATTCGACAGTGAACTACCCGCTCTTAAGAACTTTATCCTCCCCGGCGGTCACCAGGCAGTCTCCATAAGCCATGTTTGTCGAAGCGTATGCCGAAGAGCTGAAAGATCTATCATCGCATTAGGGAATGAGGAAGACATAGATGAAGTGATTATACGTTTCGTCAATAGGTTGTCGGATTATTTATTCATCTTTGCACGTGTTATTGGGAAGCAATTAGATGTAGCTGAAACTCCCTGGTCTCCCAATGCTGAGTAACTAGGATATCTAAACTATTTTTTAAGAATGACTGAGGCTTTAGAAATTAAAATCACTAAAACTGAAGAATCTAAATTACCCCACGTAGACTTCGAAAATTTAACTTTCGGACATACCTATTCGGACCATATGTTCATCGCTGATTTCGAAGATGGAGAATGGAAAAACAACCGAATTATTCCGTTTCGTGATTTAAGGATCAGCCCAGCCAATGCCACGCTACACTATGCGCAGAGCATTTTTGAAGGATTAAAGGCGTTTAAAAACAGGAACGGGGAAATTTTAGCATTCCGGCCTGAAGCTAATGCACAGCGTATGATTCGGAGTGCAGAGCGAATGTGCATGCCTCCTGTTCCCCAAGAGCTCTTTCTGGGAGCCATCGATCAACTTGTAAAGTTGGACAGAGACTGGGTTCCTGACAAGGAGGGAACTTCTTTATATATCAGACCTTTCCAATTTGCAACTGATCCATACATAGGGGTTCGTCCTTCGGATACCTACTCATTTATCGTAATCACTGGTCCTGTTGGCAGTTATTATGCAGAGCCAGTAAAAGTCAAAATAGAGCAAGAATTCACACGTGCTGTAAGAGGTGGTGTCGGGGCAGCCAAGACGGCAGGAAATTATGCAGCCTCTATTTATCCAGCTAAGCAGGCACAGAGTCAGGGCTATCATCAGTTGATCTGGACAGACGGACAGACTCATGAATATATTGAAGAAGCCGGAACCATGAATATCATGTTCGTCATAAATGGCGCATTGGTCACCCCGCCAACAAGCGACTCTATCCTTCCCGGCATAACAAGAGAAAGTGCACTGACACTGGCCAGAGATTGGGGCCTTCAGGTGGAAGAAAGACCTATAATCGTCACCGAAGTGGTTGAGAGTCTTCAAAATGGTACGATGACCGAAGCTTTCGGTATTGGTACCGCTACTACTGTTTCACACATTAAGACCATCGGATTCAACGGACAGGATTATGAACTACCTCCGGTTGAGTCCAGAGAAATTTCCAATCGCTTGTTGGACGTTATCAATAAGATCCGATTTGGAGAAATCGAGGATAAATTCGGTTGGATCAGGCGGATAGGATAAGCTCCTTTTCTATCTTCGCGACATCATCGATTACAAGTAATGACAAACGAAGAACTGAAAGATTTGAAGGCTCGTGTTAATGCCTTGAGGGGGTACCTTTGACTATGAAGGTCGCAAAAAAAATCTAGAAGAATTAGAACTTGTTACTGCTCAGCCCGACTTCTGGAATAATCCCGAGGAAGCGGAGAAGACCATGAAAAAGATCCGTGTCGCCAAGACATGGACCGATAGCTTCGAAAAAGTAGAAACATCTCTCGGGGACGTTGAGACGCTTCATGAATTTGCGTTAGAAGGTGAAGCCTCCGAAACGGAGGTGCAGACAGAATACAATGTCGCTTTGAATCTGCTTGAAGAGTTAGAACTCAAGAAAATGTTGAGTGAGGAGGAAGATCAACTTTCGGCGATGCTCCAGATCAATCCTGGTGCTGGAGGCACAGAAAGTAACGATTGGGCGAGCATTCTTATGCGGATGTATATCATGTGGGGTGAAGCCAATGGATACAAAGTTCGTGAAGTTGATTTTCAGGCCGGTGATGTAGCAGGTGTTAAATCTGTGACTTTGGAGTTTGATGGTCCCATGGCCTATGGCTACCTTAAATCAGAAAACGGTGTTCATCGCCTGGTTCGCATCTCACCGTTTGATAGTGGTGGCAGGAGGCATACTTCATTTGCATCCGTCTATGTTTATCCTGTTGCGGACGACTCCATAGAAATAGATATCAATCCTGCGGATGTTGAACTGCACACTTCCAGATCTGGCGGAGCGGGTGGCCAAAATGTGAACAAAGTAGAAACGAAAGTTCAGCTCACGCACAAGCCAACTGGCATTGTTGTGGTGTGCCAGGTGGAACGATCACAGCTGGCAAATCGCGAAAGAGCAATGCAAATGTTGAAATCTCAGCTGTATCAACTGGAGATTGAAAAGAGGAACAAAGAGCGCGACAAAATTGAAGCGGGGAAAAAAGCCATTGATTTTGGATCTCAAATTCGAAATTATGTGTTGCATCCATATAAGCTTGTTAAGGACGCGAGAACCGGTTTCGAAAGAACCGATGTACAAAATGTATTGGATGGAGATTTGAATGACTTTATAAAGGCATTTCTCCTACATCAGCAAGAATAGAAGGATTTGAAAACATTTAGCACTAAAAATCAAATGAAGAGGAGCCAGAATATTAAATGAGACATTACACCCCACAATTCTGGCTTCTTGCTCTTAGTTCGTTTCTTTTTTTCGGATCCTTTAATATGGTCCTGCCCGAACTTCCGGATTTCATGAGAACCTTCGGCGGTGAAAAATACATTGGGCTCCACATTACGTTCTTCACTATTACTGCTCTGATCTCCAGGCCTTTTAGTGGAAAACTGACAGACACCTGGGGCAGAATTCCAGTCATGGTTGTAGGAGCGGCAGTCACAGCTATTGTCTCTCTCTTCTACCCCTTTTTCCTAAATATCTATGCTTTCCTTTTCATTAGGTTTCTTCACGGATTTTCTACCGGATTTAAGCCGACTGGAACAGCAGCCTATGTAGCTGATATAACTCCTGTGGATCGACGTGGTGAAGGGATGGGAATTCTCAGCTTTTTCGGAATGACCGGGATGGGTATTGGAAACTATGTTGGTGGGGAAATCGCACTTCGTTTTTCCATAGACATCCTTTTTTATAGCAGCGCTTTTGTAGCACTCTCTTCAGTGCTGGTCCTGTTGGGTATGAAGGAAACTTTGAAAAACAAACAGAAGTTTTCGCCTTCCCTGTTAAAAATCAACTTCTCGGATCTATATGAACCCACCGTACTGACACCTACCATCGTCATGATGTTGGTGACATTTTCTTTTGGAGTAGCTGTCTCCCTTGCACCCGACCTGAGTAAATCACTCGGTGTAGCTAATAAAGGGTTGTTCTTCGCCTACTTCACGGCTACTTCACTAGTAGCCAGAGTTGTAGGCGGGAGGCTGTCAGATCAGTTTGGGCGTAGAATTGTGCTGATGGTGGCAACTTTGACACTCAGTACTGGCTCAGTAGTGACAGGATTGGCATCATCACCATTTGAGCTATTTGCTGGAGCTTTGATACTTGGCGCTGGTTACGGATTATCCTCTCCGGCCATTTTTGCATGGGCTACAGACTTAGCGCCTACACAATTTAGAGGAAGGGGTTTTTCGACTGTATTCATGGCGTTGGAAGTTGGAATCGGAACCGGAGCCTTTCTGGCTGGATGGCTTTACGAAGGAGACATCAATAACCTACCGATGATATTTACAGGTGCAGGATCACTTGCTTTTTTGGCTTTTGTATATCTTATTTTCAAAAAAAGCTAACTGATGCGAGTCAAACTCATCTTTTGGGCATATATCCTGATCACAGGAGCAAATCTTGTGGCCCAAGTCATTCAATCTGTTGATTTGAATCGATTCACCAAGCCGATCTTGATGCCGCTGCTTCTTTTCTACATCCTGGAGTCCAGCAAGGGTCGAGTAACCATGAAAACATTGCTTCTCAGCCTTGCCCTTCTACTTTCCTGGTTTGGCGATGTGGCACTGCTATATCAATCCAATCAAACATATTTTATGCTTGGTCTTGGTTTGTTTCTTCTAGCGCACATCACTTATGTTGTCGTTTTGAAGCGATCGGTCTTTCAGCCCATCCAACTAAACATACAGAAGGTGTTGCCTTTCGCCATCTACACACTGATACTCTTCGCCATTCTCCTTCCGAATGCGGGAGGTTTGACGATCCCGATCTTCATCTATGGAATAGTTATAAGTGTGATGGCTGGGACGGCAAGACTGAGGGAGGGAGTCACATCTCAAGAAAGTTACCGATTAGCTATGTATGGAGCTTTGCTCTTCCTTCTTTCAGATTCAATCTTAGCGATCAATAAATTTTACATGGAAATTCCCATTCCGGGATTATGGATCATGTCTACGTATGCTGGAGCACAGCTACTGCTGGTCCTCGGGATCTTAAAACATGTGGATTAACTAGTCAGGGTGCTTGAAGTAGACCTGACCGAGAGCGACATCAATGTCGAAGGTTAGAAGGTTTTCAGCCTCAATATTGTATGATCTGTTTACAAAGACATTCTTCTCAACCTCTTCAAAGTCCTTGGTCATACGGATAGAACAAAGTGGAGAATCTCTAACGTAGATAATTATAGGTGTTTGTTCCTCGGGAAGAATGATCTCCAGATTCCCAGCTCCAACGGAAGCATCAACACGGCACGTTTCAGAAATTCCTCTTTCAAAGTCCAGCATCACATTGCCGAATCCAATCTTCGTTATCACATTTTTAGCACGTGAAAGCTCCATGTGTTTTGCTACGATAGACCCAAAATCTGCTTTTACAAAAAAGGTATCCATTCGTATTGGATTACCCTCTCCTTTGTCATAACCAACCAGAATGTCAGCACTTCCTGATCGTAGTTTGAATTTCTGAATTGGAGAGCCAGTCAGGTTGACATCAGCATTACCGAAACCATAATTGAGGTTCAGTCGATATATTTTGTCGTCGGTAAAGCTGACCTTCCAAAAATCGTTTTCCTCTGTCTTTCTCGACATGGCAAAAGTGAATCTATCGCTAAAACTGGACGAGCTATATTCATCAAGTGCAAGCTTCGCGTAGCAGGTATTATCGTAGACCTTACTTTTAAATGACGGGTTGATCTTCTCAAGGTCGGGATTACCGTAAATGGTCAGTGGGCTTTTGTCTTCAACGGATTGATTTATAAGGCAATTAGTAGCTGTAGCTTTCAAATAAAAATCCACCGTATCGAAGGATGGTGAATCCTTTATCATGTAAAACTTCTTAAGCTGACTAAACGCACTTACACTCACAAGCAGGGCTGTCCCTGCAGTCAATATCAACCGCGACATGGAGTACGTTACGGAAAGATTATAGCGAGGTTACGTTTTGGTTAGCTTATTCGAAAAATTCTTTCATCCGTTCGAAGAAACTCTTATCCGACCTTGAAGGAGCCGGCTTGAAATTTGGTGAATCTCTAAGGCCTTCTAAGACCTCTTTTTCTTCGGCTGAAAGTTTTTTTGGTGTCCAGACATTTACATAAACCAGTTGATCACCATGTCCGTATCCTTCAAGAGATTTCACACCTTTTCCTCTTAATCGCAGGACCTTCCCGCTTTGAGTTCCAGCATCAATTTTGATCTTTGCTTTGCCGTCAATAGTTGGAACTTCTACACTTGTTCCTAAAGCAGAATCTACAAAGCTTATGTAGAGATCGTATATGACATTATTGCCATCTCTTGAGAGCACGTCATCCTCTATTTCTTCAACTAAAATGAGCAAGTCGCCAGGAATACCACCTGCAACTTCGTTTCCTTTTCCTGACATAGACAGCTGCATGCCATCAGTCACACCAGCAGGAATCTTAATGGAAATAACTTCCTCTTCCCTCTTTAACCCAGAGCTATCAACACCTGTCGCTCGACTTTCAACGGTCTGCCCACTTCCACCACAAACAGGACAGGTTGAAGTACTCATCATCTGACCAAGCATGGTGTTCATCACTTTCCGGACCTGACCAGAACCGTTACAACTAGCACAGGTCTTAAATGTGGTGTCCGGATCGACAATAAGTCTGTTGACCTTTATTTTCTTCTCCACTCCATTGGCTATCTCCTTTAGAGTGAGTTTCAGTTTTATTCTAAGGTTTGTTCCTTTTCTTGTTCGTGAGCCGCGGCCTCCTCCTCCGAAGAAACTTTCAAACGGGTTTCCACCTCCGAAAATATCTCCAAACTGCGAGAAGATATCCTCCATGTTCATACCACCGCCACCGAAACCTCCACTGGCACCACCTACACCCTGATGTCCAAAACGATCATACCTTCCGCGTTTTTCGTCGTCACTAAGAACCTCATAAGCCTCTGCAGCCTCCTTGAACTTGTCTTCCGCCTGTTGGTCATCCGGATTCTTGTCTGGGTGATATTTGATCGCAATTTTTCGATAGGCCTTCTTCAGTTCGTCCTTACCAACTGATTTGTCAACACCGAGTACCTCGTAATAGTCTCTCTTTGCCATATTATTGTTTTGCTCCTACGACTACTTTCGCAAACCTCACAACAGTATCTCCCAGGTAATACCCAGCTTCTATGACATCAACTACTTTTCCAGCTAGTTTTTTCTCAGCTGGAATCTGCGTAATTGCTTCATGCTTTTCATCGTCAAACTTATCGCCCTTCTTCACATTCATTTTCTTCAAACCCCGGTTTTCCAATGTCTTGATGAATTTATTCTGGATGAGTTCGACTCCTTCTCTAAATGACTTATCATCCTTCTTGTCAGAGGAAGCAGCCATGGCCCGCTCAAAGTCATCGATGACCGGTAACAACTCGGACATCAACTCACGATTAGCAGTGTTGATGAGTTCAAGTCGTTCTTTTGCAGTTCTTCTCCTAAAGTTTTCGAATTCAGAATACAGTCTCAAGTACTTGTCCTTCGCTTCTCCTAGCTGATCCTCGAGTGTGGGCGCTTCATTTTCTACCTCACCATCCTCAGCAACTTCCTCCTCTTTCTCTCCTTCTTGCCCTTTTTCAGCATTGTCGTTCTTGTTCGCCTCTTCTTTTGTTTCTACTTGATCTTCAAGTGTTTCTGTATTCACCTTTTCTTTTTCTTCCTTCATTAGAATCATTCAATATATGCCGCGAATCCAACGTCAATTACTTTGCCAATCAAAAAGTGGGTGCCAATATGGCAGAGTTAATTCAGAGTCTGCCAAATACTGTCCTTCAACTCCTGAATTCCTTGTCCGGTAACACTTGATATAAATAGAGATTCGATGTCCGGAAGTTCGGCTCTCATCTCCTTCATCAGCTCATCATCTAACAGATCTGACTTTGAAATAGCTAGAAGTCGTTTCTTATCAAGGAGTTCCGGATTGTGCTTTTCCAGCTCACCTGAAAGTATCTGATATTCTTTCCTAATGTCATTCGAATCTGCAGGAATAATGAACAATAGCATCGAATTCCGTTCTATGTGTCTGAGAAAACGGTTGCCAAGGCCTTTTCCTTCTGCTGCCCCTTCGATTATTCCAGGTATATCTGCCATGACAAAAGACTTGTAGTCACGATATTGAACAACACCGAGATTTGGCGTGAGCGTAGTGAACGGATAATCGGCAATTTCCGGTTTAGCTGCTGATACGGATGCTAAAAGCGTTGACTTTCCGGCATTTGGAAACCCTACCAATCCAACATCTGCTAGGATCTTGAGCTCCAAAATGACCCAGGCTTCTATACCTTCTATCCCGGGCTGGGCATACCTTGGAGCCTGATTTGTGGAAGTCTTGTAGTGGAAGTTACCTTGTCCGCCCATTCCGCCAGGCAGTAAAACCTGCTCCTCGCCATCATCGAGGATCTCAACCATCTTTTCATCGGTATCTGCGTTCCTGGCAATCGTCCCAATTGGCACTTCCAAAACAATATCGTCGGCATCTGCCCCAGTTTTACGAGCGCCTTCTCCTCGACCGCCATTTTCTGCCTTAATATGTTTTTTGTATTTCAAGTGAAGCAAGGTCCATAGCTGAGCATTTCCTTTCAGAATAATACTGCCTCCCTTTCCACCGTCTCCTCCATCAGGGCCACCTTTTGGAACGAATTTTTCTCTTCTAAAATGAACCGATCCTGCTCCGCCATCTCCCGACCTGGAATAAAACTTTACATAATCAATAAAATTGGATTCCATACCTAAAAGGCGGATACCACTGAATCTATCTTTTCGAAAATCTGATCAATGGAACCAACTCCATCAATACCATTGAATTTCCCTTGTTTTTCGTAATAGTCAGCGACTGGAGCAGTCTTGTTTTGATACTCTTCTATCCGTATAGCTATTTTGGATTCATTCTGATCATCTACCCGACCTGATGTCTTGCCACGATCAAGCAGTCTGGTGATTAGTTCACGTTCCGGAACTTCCAAGCTGATCATTCCGGTAATGTTTAAAGCATGATTTTTTAACATCTCGTCCAAAGCTTCGGCTTGGGCAACCGTCCTTGGGAATCCATCAAAAATGAAGCCTTTAGCATCCATATGATTTTCGATGGTATCCTCCACCATTCCAATAACAATTTCGTCCGGCACGAGACGCCCTTCGTCCATGAATTGCTGTGCCTTTTTTCCAAGCTCGGTTCCTTCTTTGAGATGTTTTCGAAATAAGTCTCCTGTGGATAGGTGGACCAGGGATCTTGAAGCAATTAGTTTTTCACTTTGGGTTCCCTTGCCGGCCCCAGGAGGACCGAATAAAACTATATTCAGCATATTGAGTAGTTAATAAAAGGGCGTAAAGATATGGTTAAAAAAATTTTAAAATATCAAGATTGACAGAGGCTATCAGTAAGTTCGCAAATTGACTTATGTCCACAGTCTTAAAATACTTTTCCGTGTACATATTAAGTGGGATCAAATTCATTTTTGGTCCTGCTCTGGGGATCATCGCTTATGACCTGCCTATAGTTGCCGTGATTGCCCTCACTGCCCTGGGTATGATGACCACTGTCTATCTATTCACCTTCTTTGGCGATCCGATCCGACGCTTTCTTAAAAAATTTAGAAAAACAGAACGTAAAGTATTTACCAGCCGAAACAGACGTTTTGTGAAAATTTGGAGAAAGTTTGGATTGAAAGGCGTTTGTTTTCTCACACCTCTGATTCTGACACCCCCAGGAGGAGCTATTCTCATTAACGTCCTTGGAACTAAAAAAGCACTAATTATAAAATGGATGTGGATCAGTGCTATTCTCTGGAGCACCATCATCTGTCTACTCGCGAGTTACGTGGAGGGTTTCAGAGACATGATCCAGCTTTCCAACTAATCTTCTTCGATGTCGATGTCCTGAATCAAGACACGTTTTGAGATTGCCTTTCCTGTTTTTGTCGCAGCGAGCCCACCCAGCGCAGTTTCTTTGTAACGTTCTTCCATGCTTTGGCCAACCTCTCCCATCGCATCCACACACTCGTCGACTGGAATAACCGCACTAACATCTGCCAATGCAATCTGTGCTGAGGAGTTGGCAATG
The DNA here is from genome assembly GCA_028285685.1 of Cyclobacteriaceae bacterium. Classification (GTDB taxonomy): domain Bacteria; phylum Bacteroidota; class Bacteroidia; order Cytophagales; family Cyclobacteriaceae; genus Ekhidna. The sequence goes on from JANQOR010000030.1 coordinate 23,590, forward strand.
GCTGCAGCGCTGGCATTTCTAACCACACATGGAATTTCTACAAGACCAGCAACTGGATCACAAACCAGTCCTAACATGCATTGAATGGTAATTGCAACTGCGTTAAGAATCTGATCACTGGAGCCGTCAAGACAGTAAGTGATTGCTGCACTCGCCATCGCAGCTGCTGCACCAGTCTCCGCCTGGCATCCACCCACAGAGCCGGCGATCGATGCTCTCTTTTCAAGAATCAATGCCACCCCAGCTCCAATAAGTAGAGCTTCGCAAATTTTTAGGTCTGAGATGCTATGTACCTCCTGCAATGTGACTAAAACCCCAGGGAGAATTCCGCTCGCGCCAGCAGTGGGAGCTGCAACCACACGACCCATGCAAGAATTAACCTCTTTGGCAGCCAGGGCTCTTGAAATGAGCTTTTGAAATTCCGTTGATAGAACAGGTGTCTCAAAAGCCATCACCTTCTTGGCTCCATTATTGATCATGCCGGAATGGGATGTCATGTCTTCGTTGAGCCCCGAAGAAACTGCTTCTTTCATCACCCGAAAAGCGTTCTGAACACCTTCCCAGATCTCCTGCTCGTTTTTGCCCTTCTGTTCAATTTCAAAGTCTAGGACAGCGCGATAAAGTGGTTCATTCTTGTCTTCGCTTGACTTTTTCCACTCACTAAAATTGTCAAATAATAAAGCCATTTTATAAAGTTAAGAAATGAGGGATCAATTAGCATGAAAGACATTGATCGAGCAATTAAATTTGCCGCCATGTCTATAAAAAATGACCTCCTGCTGAGAGCCGCGAAGGGCGAGAAAACGAGCAGAACTCCTGTGTGGTTGATGCGCCAAGCAGGCAGAATCCTGCCTGAATACCGGGCTGTCCGGGAGAAGCTATCCGGATTTAAAGAGCTTGTCGAAACGCCCGAATTGGCGGCTGAAGTAACCATTCAACCAGTGGACATTCTTGATGTCGATGCGGCAATTATTTTTTCCGATATCCTCGTAATTCCAGATGCCATGGGTTTGCCTTATGAAATGATCGAGAAGAAAGGTCCGCATTTCCCAAACACCGTAGCATCGCCTGGTGATATCCGCAAGTTGAAGGTGGCCGATCCGTCTGAATTGAGTTATGTGTACGACGCAATAAAACTGACAAAAGCAGAACTCGATAACAGCGTTCCATTAATTGGTTTCGCCGGAGCTCCGTGGACTATTTTTTCCTACATGGTAGAAGGTGGAGGGAGCAAAACATTCTCGAAAGCAAGAGGAATGTTGTATACCAACCCAGCTGACTCTCATGAGCTCTTGGATATGATAACAAGCACCACGATTGGCTATCTAAAAGGGCAGATTGCGGCAGGAGCTGATTTAATCCAACTATTTGACTCATGGGCTGGCGTACTTCCTCCGGATCACTACAGTGAATTTTCGCTCAGATACATTTCCAGAATCTGTGATTCGATCAAGGAAGTTCCAATCACCGTTTTCGCCAAAGGAGCCTGGTTCGCACTTGCGGAAATGGAAACCCTGAGCTGCCGGACCGTAGGACTTGACTGGAATATGAATCCTGCTGACGCAAAAAAGATACTACCTGGCAAGACACTACAAGGGAATCTCGATCCTTGTGTTCTGTATGGATCTAATGAACAAATCGAAGAAGAGACCAGGAAAATGCTGGCCCAGTTCGAAGGTCATCCACACATTGCTAACCTTGGACATGGTGTCTATCCGGATACTGATCCAGAGAAGGTCAAATGCTTTATTCGATCAGTGCGAGAATTTAGCTCTCGTTAATTGATAAACGATTTTTCTTTTTAATTCCTCCGGATTGAAGGGTTTAGTAATGTAGTCGTTCATTCCTACCGCATGAACTTCTCTTCGAACCCGTAACAGTGCGGAAGCAGTAAGCGCAATGATTGGAATCCTGCTGTTTTGTTGACGGATCTTCTTTGTCGCCTCGTATCCATCGAGTACCGGCATTTGCAAATCCATCAAAACAAGGTCATAGTTGTTTGCCAGTACCTTGTCGACGCCCTCTTGTCCGTTACTAGCGACATCAATTTTGACCTCCCACTTGTTTAGAAATTTACTTGCCACCATCACATTCATTTGATTGTCTTCGACGAGCAGAATCTTTTTCCCTTTCAATTTCTTATCGGCCAGATCGTCTTCATAGATGGCAGGCTTCGGTAGTCTTTTGACTTTGCTGAAGGAAAGCTCGAAAGAAAACACTGCACCCTTGCCTTCTTCGCTTACAACGTTTATCTCCGAGCCTACCAAATTCAAAATCCGCTTGATGATTGCCAGACCTAAGCCAGTTCCTCCGTACTCGCGAGTGGTGGAAGAGCCAGCTTGAGTAAACTTGTCAAAAATGACAGCCTGCTTCTCTCTAGAAATTCCGATTCCGGAATCTGAAACTATGCACAAAATCTTAACAGATTTGGCATTATGCCTTACCAGATCTAATTTCAACTTAACATATCCCTCTGAGGTGAACTTCAGAGCGTTGTGAATTAAGTTATTGACCACTTGATATATTCTCGTCGAGTCGGCCAAAACACTTTCATGAATTCGATCGTCGAATTCCAAAATCAAATCCACTCCCTTTGCTTTAGCAGAGGGCATGTGGGCACTGATGATCTTCCTAGCAAGGTCACGCAAGTTCACCTCGGTCATCTCAAACTCGATTGACCCCGATTCTAGTTTGTTGTAATCAAGAATATCGTTGATAATGTTTGTCAAATTCTCAGCTGAAAATTTCAGTGACTCGAGGCTCTCCACTTGATTTTTCTTTGGTTTGTCGTTCATCAAGAAATGAGAGATTCCAACTACTGCGTTGAGCGGTGTTCTAATCTCATGAGAGATTGTACTTAAGAAGTCAGTCTTGGCCTTTGAAGCGGCTTCCGCTTCTTCTTTCGCCTGTTTTAAAGATGCTGCAAATCGGAAGGAAAGTATGAGTGACTGAAAAAAGAAAAAGAGAATGAAACCGCAAAAGGTTAGTAGTGTGTTTTCCCTTGTCGGGGTCAGGTAGATTAAGATCAGGTACATCGCTACCAAAAAGACGATCCCAGTACTACCTAAGGCATATTCTGCTCCAAGTCTTCGTCTTTTAAAAGCGAGCCAGTAGAGATATACGAGATAGAAAATCGTCAGAACAATTATTAGCAAGTACGCCTCCACGAGTCGTGTAAAGAATATTGTTGGGGTGAACAAGGCACAAAGTGAAAACACCCCCGCGATTGCTGCCACTCCAAGTAGGATGCTTTTATGCGCGTCCTTCGGATACAGCAGGTATGAGTAGACAGCGAAAATCCCCGTGGGAATAAAGAGTGCAATGTATTCGGTTCGAATGATAAACTGCCATGAGAGGTCGGGAAACAGGGCGTGAAAGGCATATTCTCCGCTTCCCACCATCCGATAGCTAAAGGTGATGCAAAAAAGTGCGAAATAGAGAACTGATTTTTCGTGCTGTCCAAATAGAAATAAGCCAAGAAAAAACAATCCGCCCATTATCAAACTCCCGGATAGAAGGAAATCATAGCTAAAATCAAAATCGCGTTGAGCTACAAGCTTTTTTCTATCTCCAATGACTATCGGTTCCCTAGCTCCTCCTTTGATGTGTCTAAAATTTGCAATCTGAATGACAAACTCAAGCGTATCTGTAAACCTCCCCAGAGTTACTGTGTAGGGGGCCCAATCCTCCTTCGTCGATTCCTTATCCACACCCACAGTACCGTTCCTTGAAAACTCAAAGCCATTGTAGAACATTCGATAGGAAGTGTACACTTCACCCATCGAAATGGCCAGGTCGGGGATCTTGGGACTAGGAGGCATTATAACTCTTAGCCGGTAAGTTGCATATCCTGTGGAAGTCAGTTCTCGTCCTGCCTTAGTAACACCATTTCCCCACAGGGCTGGAAACGCATAATAGTCCTTTTTATCTTCCGGCAATGAACCAGGGCTAGCGAGCACTTCCCAGTAAAACTCCCACTCACCGGACAACTCGTGAAAGGAATCGGTCAAATCAACATTTGATAGATCGATAATTCCTTTCTCTGCTTTTTGGCCAAAAGCACAAAGGCATAACGCCAGAAAAAATACCGATACGAAATGCTTTGTCATGGTTGGATAAACCAATTTAAAGATATTTCTCGAGGATAGAATTCGATTGGGCCTCTTTCAAAAGCTCGTCTTTCTGAATGGGAGTAACTCCCGGCGATTCACACACAATCCCTCCTCCCATGTTAGATAGTTCGGCAATCAATGGCAGAGGTAGATCAAGTGTCAAACATAAGCCAGCGATGCTTATGACCGTATCGCCTGCTCCAGTGACATAGATCTGTTTTTTGGCACGCGCAGGGTACTGACCCTTCTCAGTTTTTGATTGATAAAAAATCCCTTTCCCACCCAAAGTGACCAGCTCATATTTGGCCTTTAACTTTTCATTTAAAGTTTGGATAGCCCCTTCAAGTTCTTTTTCATCATCCTTGTCAAAATCGATCTCAAGACCTTCCTTTAACTCTGCTAAGTTGGGCTTAAAAAGTGTGACACCCTGATAACTCAAAAAATTCCTTTGATTCGGATCAACTGCAGTAGGGATATTCTTCTTTTTAGCAAGCTTAATAGTCTCGGCAATTACCACCGGATCAAGTGTGCCTTTATCATAGTCTTGGAAAATCACAAGATCACATTCCTCAATCAGGTCCTTGATGTGATGTAAGAGCGCCTTTCTGTCCAGATCTACGATGGGGTGAGTATCTTCATAATCTACTCTTACGAGGTGTTGGGTGCCTGATAAAATCCGATGTTTTACGGTGGTAACCCTATTCTGGCTTTTGATTATCCCCTTTGTAGGCATTTTCTCATCTCTCAAAAGCTGTCTGAAGACAGATCCATCCTTGTCATCCCCCACAATAGAACACAGAATAGTATTGGCACCTAGTGCATGAACATTCATTGCCACATTAGCGGCACCGCCCAATTTCTTTTCCCTTTCGTTCGCCACCAAGATTGGGACAGGTGCTTCAGGGGATATTCGTTTCGCCTTGCCATAGAGGTAGGAATCTACCATAACATCGCCTAGAACCAGAACTGTCTTGTCCTTGAATGCTTCTAGTATCTCCTCTATGCTCTTGTACTTCATCACGATAATTTAGCCAATGATTCCTTCATTTTTGCAATTGCTGTCCTCAGATCATCTTCAGAAGCAGCATAAGATAGTCTCAGGCAATCGGGATCCCCAAATGCCTCTCCCGTCACCAAAGAAATATGGGCATCTTCCAACAGGTATATGCACAAATCACCTACAGAATTGATTACCGTACCATTGACGGATTTTCCAAGGTAGGATCTGACATTGGGAAAGAAGTAGAAGGCCCCCTCCGGCATATTCACTTCAAAGCCCGGTACTTCTTTCAATAGATTGTTGACGAGGCTTCTTCTTTCCTTATAGGCCTCTACCATCTCCAGTGTTGCGTCGAGTGGGCTACTTAGCGCCACTAACGCCGCACGCTGAGAAATGGAGCAATTTCCTGAAGTATATTGTCCCTGCATTTTATTAGCAGCTTTAGCAATCCATGTCGGTGCTCCGATATAACCCACTCTCCATCCAGTCATGGCAAAGCCTTTCGAGAACCCATTGACCGTAACAGTCCTATCTAACATACCATCGAGTGATCCGATACTCACATGCTTGCCTGAGAAATTGATGTGTTCATAAATCTCATCGGTTATAATCGAGATGCTTGGATGCGGTCGCAAAACTTCTGCGATTTTTTCCAATTCATCCTTAGTGAAAACAGACCCAGTGGGATTGCAAGGAGATGAAAAGATGACGGCTTTTGTTTTCTCAGTGATCGCCTCTGCAAGTTGTTCGGCTGTGACCTTAAAATCATTCTCAAAGGACCCTTTGACAAAGACAGGTTTGCCCTCAGCCAACAAGATCATGGCAGAGTAGCTCACCCAGTATGGAGTGAACACTATCACTTCATCTCCTGGGTCAAGGATTGCCATAAAGACATTGGCAATTGATTGCTTCGCACCATTGGAAACGACAATCTGATCAGGTGCATAGTCGAGACCATTCTCTCGTTTAAACTTTTGGGAAATTGCCTTCCTTAAGTCCAGGTATCCATTCACAGGGGGATAAGCGAAGTATTTCTCTTCATTGATAGCATCAATGGCCCCCTGTTGAATATGCTTGGGTGTTTTGAAGTCAGGTTCGCCAATACTTAGGCTGATTACATCTATACCCTTCTCCTTCATCTCCCTTGCCTTGGCAGTCATTGCCAGGGTGGCTGATTCAGGAATGCTTGTTATGCGTTTGGAGAGATCTCCCATCTACAGTCGGATTTTGAAAGCCCAAAAATAGGAAGAAGAGATAACAACATTGTCATCCCTGGAATGGTTGATTTTGGGAGCACGGAACCTTAATTTTCGGTATCTTCCGAGCCCTTATCGAGTCCAAATAAAAGTGAAATTCTGAGCGTGTCTGCCAATGGGTGGTTTTGCCCTCTGGGGATTAGATAAGAAAAATCAAAACCGAAGACCTGGTACCTGAATCCTGCTCCAACTGTAAAGTATTTTCTGTCTCCTTTATTAGCATGCTCGGCGAAATATCCCAACCTCGCAGCAAAAACATCACGATACCAGTATTCAACCCCTGTGGAATAGGTCAGCTCTTTTAGTTCTTCTGAGAATCCATCAGGGGCGTCTCCAAAGGATCCGAATGTTCCTGAAAGAAGTGATCGGTTTGGATCTTTGCCACTTCTAATGATATTGTTTCCGTCTGAGTCTGTTTGAATCTCTCCAGCATCGTTGGTTTCGTAAATAGGCGGAGTAGGAACCAACAGCTTGTTAATGTCAAAAGCGAAAGTGATTGTATTGTAAGCATCTAAGTTGGTTTTAAAAGCAGAGCCAACTCTCAAGTTACCTGGGATGAAATTCTCATTTGCTTCCGAACTGTACGTGACCTTTTGACCAATATTGGAAATATGTGCGCCTAGCGACAGCTCTGAATCTTTACCTGAGAGCAATAGTGGCTTAGTATAGTACCAGCCAAAATCAACTGCGACGCTTGTCCCAGCCTTTGCATCCGGAGCACCTGTTATGTTTCCTGCCAGATTTGACCAGACAAATCGAAGCGTCACACCTAACCCCATGTTTTCAGACAACTTCCGCGAGTAGGTCCCGTCAACAGCCAACTCGCTTGGGTTCTCAACACCTTGTGCAACAGCAAACTCATCGAAAAGGGCAATCTCACCCAGATCAAAGTAGCGGAGCGAAGCGCCAAATGCCTGTGTCTGATCAATTTTCTTGTAGAAGGACAGGTAGTTGAGGGACATGTCATCTACAATGTTTCCAAGCCAGGGTGAATAAGAAAATGAAAAACCCAGGTCAGTGTCTATGAAAGCCAACTTGGCATTATTCCAATGAGCACTATTTGCGTCCGGACTGGTTGCAACACCAACATCCCCCATAGCAGATGCCCTGCTATCCGGAGCAAATGATAGAAACGGCACTGACACAGTGATCGGTCTACTCAGACTATCTTGTCCAAATAGGAACTGACCAAAAGATTGCATCGAAATAAAAATAAGAAGAATCGTGAGTGAGTTCTTCATTAGTTGGTTCATTCGAATATTTTTAAAAAAGGATGTCAAAATTACATTTTTTAGGTGCAAAATGCCCGATTGTATCTTAAAAGTGATCAATTAGGCAAGGTTTCTAATGATTGATAACGACTTTACCCGAGATTTCTTTTGTTGCTCCATCAGATCCACTTTTAATAATTAACCGATAGAAATAAATTCCAAAATTCAGTGGCTGTCCGGAGTTGGTATTATTAAACCATTCCAGCTCGATTAGCCGGTCGCTGTTCTCATACTCGTAAGCTGACCGATACATAACTTCTCCATGAGTATTATATACAATCAGTGTAACTTCTAAATCTTCCTCCTCCCTATCATGTTCGAAAGAGAAAGTTGTTTCAACCGATGAAGGATTGGGAAACGTCCGCGTATTGAAAAGCGAAATAAAAGATTCGTCGGAAACCACAAATTGGATGTCTTCTGAGGCCAAATTGTTGTGCGTGTCATAAACCTGCAACATGGCAGTGTAATTTCCTGCCTCCAAATCCTGAATCGGGTAAATGACCGTTCCTCTTTGATATGTATCCAAATCCGCTGAATAGAATTGATTTAGGTTGATAGCCTCATCGTTCAACACAAGTGTGATACCTTGTACCAATCCGTTTCCGGTAGTTGTTACCCCATTTTCATCACTGATCCTAGCGACCAAGAGTGAAGAGCTACTAACTACCGAACCATTCCGAAATGATTCGTCATTCAGGTACATTTCTATCGATGGAGCAAGTAGGTCTGCAGAGCTATTTTCATTCGTTCCACCCATCACGAAACTTCGTGAAGAACCAGACGCATCTATATTGAGCTGCTCATCCCAGGCGTACAGACTCATTTTTCCAACATTGAATTGGTAGGTGATGGTCTTCGGAACCAGAAAAGTAAAGGAGAAATGACCATCGTGAACTGAAGATTCCCCTCTGAAAAGGGCATTGCTCCTTATGGTATAGTTGTACGGTGAGCTTTCCTGCCCTTTGGTTTTGAAGTTTTGTTTTTCGTCAAGGATCACAACATCAAGAATCCCGTTAAAATTGGTTTCTATCATTCCGTCTCGCTCAATTCGCCCGGTAAATGTGACTTCTTCCAGAGCGCTAAGGGTATCTATTTCGCTGGATAGTTCGTTGATTGTAACATCCAATTTTGGAAAGGCTGGTAACAGCATTGGATCACCCAGAAGTGTGAAATTTCTGTTTACTGGTCCCTGAAGGCCTTCATTTTTCGTGATTCTTATGATATCCCCCAGGCGTTGGAATTTCCCATCCATTTTCCTGAAAATATTTTGATGGAACGCTTCATTCAACTCAAAATTGGTACTGGCAAATACTGGTCGGCTCGTAGTGAGCAACGCGATGGCTCCACCATTGTCGTTTAAAAGCAATTTCTCTGCTCCCGACTCCACTCTTGGATCATCATAGCGACCAAACTCACATGTCGCAGTAATAAAAATTGGCATTTTATCAAGGTTGGTCAAGCTTTCAATCACATCATTGGTCAGAACTTCCTCGTCCATCCATAGTCTTTCGTTTCCATGGCCAATAAAGTTGATACTAAAAGCGCCTTCCTTGATTCTTGTCTTCAACGCCCTCGTGGTTTCAGGTGAAAACTCATCATTGTTAGCTGCCACCTCTTGGTTGAAAGAGTCAAGCAAGATCTTTTCTATCCTGTATTGCGCATATGTGGTATCAACAAGATCGGACAATTGCTCCGCATGACTAGCGTGGGTGTTTGCGTCACCGTCATCTGCCAAGTAGGCGATTTGGTTTCTCCACTTTCCGAGAGTATTCGGGCTTGTGGAATAGTAGATGATCTTGTCAACCATCACTCGTGCCTCGGCTAACGATTTCGCAGGTAGACGGCCTATCCCAATTTCCATTGTATGATCTCCGGCTGAATTTTCGATCCATTCTCCCTCATCATCCTCAAAAAATCCAAAGTAATCGTCCGAGGAATAACTAAAGATTGGATGAAAGCTACTCCTGGATTCATAGGTAGGAACAAAGTTTGTATTGATGTTTTCCCGGTCCTTGTAGTCGAATGAACAATCCCCAAATAGCAAAAGATATTTCAGTTGTCCCCCTGTGTCAAAGACATGTTTGGTATAATCCCTAATTGCTGTCACATCCTGTCTTCCGGACGCGAATTCATTATAGATCTGCCGAGGAGTTACGATTCTTATCGAAATATCATCATTGCTCTGATGAAATAGAGCTAGCCGTTCAGCCTCGGGAAGAAATTGTTCCGGACTTACAATGAGTGCTTCAAAGTTCGCATCTCCTCTTAGATCCTGGTTGGAAATAGGTCCAACAAGAATTGGTGCGGGTAGAGCATCGGGCACAAATGCAACAAACTCTTCGATTTCATTTGCCTGGCTTTGAAAAGAAATCGATGTTCCCACTACATCGTGCCCCTGACTCTTGACGTTAGTGGGGTCCGTGATGTCCCATATCTCCGGGCTCTCGTTGCTCGAAAGTTGATATTCCATCAGTTCTCCCGGATGGGAGATATTCCTAAAAATGATCTGAGAGCTTATCAAAGTCAGCTCCCTTTTGAACGTTAACTGGTAGTTGTCGAGAAATCCCCGCGCAATTGGAGTATTGCCTTCGTAAGTGATTGCAAGTCGGACTTCTGCGGTCTGTGGGATAGAAAACGTTCCGGAG
>JANQOR010000036.1 GCA_028285685.1 Cyclobacteriaceae bacterium
AATCGAAAGGGATAGGTTGCGGGTTGGAGTAGATCAACCCACACGAAGTGCACTTGCAAACGGTGGCGGTAATACCATGCTTCCTCTTTGGGTTGCGACCATGAGAGGAGTTCAATCGCCTGCCCAAGATTTTATGATCAGTGGACAGCGAATTGCACATATTGCACTTCTCTATAGCCTCAAAAGTGTATCGCATGAAAAAAGGATTGATTATTTCCGACCATTGGAGTTGTTAAGCACAAATATTAAGAAAAATGGCATCAATGGAATTTTATACCTCATCAATGATCCAAAATTGAAGGTACTGACTCCTACTGCAAAAGCAAATAGGAGGGAAAAAACCAGGCAAAATACCATGAATGGATCTCTCATCGCCGGCCTAAATCTCCTTTTCGAAACCATCCTAAAGGTTAAGAGGAGAACGCCAATGGATTCAAGAGCACTTAAGAGCATTAAGGGATTTCTTACTTCCCACAAGTATGGCCTAAACAAACTAACATTAATTGCTTGAGGCATCAATCTGATCATACTTTGCCATGTGCCATCTAATGTACCAATATCATAGCCACCATCTCCTCCAGTTCTGGCTCCCCAGCCGTATCGAATATCATATGCAGTCATTGAGGCCCTGTAAGCAACATTGCTCAAGTTGTATTCGTCGGTTGAAGTGTAGACAGTGGCAAAGTAGGCAGACACTATCATCACTACTCCAAAAACCGGGACCATCAAGTACTTCGTTACAGTGTTCCTGATCCTGCTCAAACTCTTTACATAGATCCACAAAATGGCGGTTGGTGCCATACATATTAAAATATATGGTTTGACAGAGGATATTAGCCATGATGCAACCAGACAGACAATAAACTCTAAGGCTCCCCTTTTCCCCAGCTCAACAATTCTAAAAATACTCCAGGTAAACCACCCCAAGGCACCAAGAGTAATTGAATCCTTAAGAATGCCGGAACCCCAGAAAATCACAGAAGGGACAAAGAGAATGGCAATATGTAAGTACCTGGATTTGTAAACCGTCTGAATAGCTGAGTACATTGCCCAGGCTCCACTGAAAGCAAAAAAAGCAAAAAAACAGGCGGTGGCGGAGTACGTGTGAAATGTGAATAGGTCAAAGAAAGCAGTAATCTTGACGATCATGTACGATCTAGGATCATTGAAATACCAAATTCTTGAACTATACTGATAGGTATCAAATCCCTCACCTGAATTGCCAACCAGTAGCTTCAGACCAATTTCTGGATCATTTAGAAACGCCTCCCAGATCCACCGACTACCATAAGTAAAGTAAGTAAAGGTGTCACCTCCATTGTAATAGAATTGATAAAGCAATCCTAAGGAAATTGCCCCGCCGAATCTTAGATATAGAGCAGGCATAAAGTACTTTCGCGTCTCTCGATTCGTAACATATGGCCTAATAAAAAAAGCCATAATTGAAAGCAAGAACAGATAGATGGGCCCGATGAATAAATCCTTAATCCCCACTCAACAAAATCTTAAATGTTAGACTTGATAGGAATATCATACCATTTCAACTAACAAAGTAATAAATTAAGATACATTGCGACTATTAAAATCTCGAGTTATTATTCATGTGCGGAATCGTAGGTTATAAGTTTTTCTCTTCGTACAACCCAGACTATGCCAGCCACATTTCGAGTGCAATCGGAAAGTTGAACCTGAGAGGACCTGACAGTCATGGACTCTTTGTTCAAGAGTCGGTGGGACTTGGTCAAACGCGACTTTCCATCATTGATCCATCCGAAAAAGGAGATCAACCAATGTTCGATTCATCAGGAAGGTACGTCCTAATTTTCAATGGAGAAATCTATAATCATAAAGAACTTAGAGTAGAGCTACCAAATCAAAAACTTAAGTCCACAAGCGACACTGAGGTCCTGCTTTATTTATTAATTCATCAGGGCGTTGAATGTCTTCCTAAGCTAAATGGTTTTTTTGCATTTGCCTTTTATGATATTGAAAAGGATCATTTGATTCTGGCCAGAGATCAGATTGGAATTAAACCGTTCCACTATTACCAGGACCAGCATCATTTGGTGTTTAGTTCGGAGATGAAGGCTTTGTTGGAATTCCCTCTTCCAAAAGAGCTAGATAAAAACTCATTGTATTGGTACTTAAAATTGAACTATCTACCAGGCAATTCGAGCATGTTGCAGGGTTTTCGAAAACTAGAGCCTGGCAATTATTTGTCTGTAACAGGTAGTGAGATTCAGCAAAAAGGTTACGTCACTGTCGAAAAGAATGAAAACAAGATCAGCTACGATCAGTCACAAAAAAGACTGATCGAGCTATTGGAAGCGTCTGTTAACCGACGGCTTATGTCGGACGTCCCGTTAGGCTCTTTTCTCAGCGGAGGACTGGACTCCTCCGCGATTGTGTCTCTAGCCACTAGACAATCAAGTCACTTTAGTACCTTCTCCATCGGCTATAAGGAACACCCCTTTTTTGATGAAACCGCATTTGCCGAACTGGTCGCTGAAAAATTTAAAACAAATCACACTACTTTTTTACTCACCAACGAAGACCTTCTGGAGGAGATTGGTAACATTCTCAGCTACATAGATGAACCTTTCGCAGATTCCTCGGCCATTCCCACCTATATAGTGAGCAAGCGGACCTCGCAGCACGTTAAAGTGGCATTGTCCGGAGATGGAGCCGACGAACTGTTCGGAGGATACTATAAGCACCTCGCCTTAAACAGATCTCTCAATCCAAATCTATCGGACAGATTTATTGCCAAGTTTAGTCCCGTGGTTAGGCAATTTCCAATGTCACGATCAGGAAAATTTGGTAATGTACTTAGGAGAATTGACCGGTTTGGTAGCATGCTTAAGATGAACTTAGCTGAACGATATTGGTACCTGGCATCTTTGACCAACGATCCGTCTGGTTTTATGCGAGAGCAACATTCTGCTGAGCATATATCAAAACTTAAGCACAGATACCTGCCACAGGTGGCGAACATGAACGATTATTTCGATGCAGATCTTTCCATGCTACTACCTTCCGATATGCTAACCAAGGTGGATCTGATGTCGATGGCAAATAGCCTGGAAGTTAGAGTTCCGTTCCTGGACAAGGAGGTTGTGTCGTTTGCCAGATCCCTTGAGATACAGTATAAATTGAAGGGTACCCAAAGAAAGCGAGTGTTACACGACGCGTTCAAAAGTATCTTACCTAAAGAAATCTACCACAGGCCTAAGAAAGGATTTGAAGTCCCCCTGCTCCAGTGGATGCGAAACGAACTACTTGAGGATTTGGACAAGACTCTTTTTGATAAGGGTTACCTCGAAGACCAGGGAATTTTCGACCCAATGCAGGTTATCGAACTAAGGGCAAGGTTGTTTTCGTCAAACCCTCATGACGTTCACGCGATTATCTGGGCTTTATACGTATTTCAGAAGTGGTATCTAAATTACTTTAACTAATTATCTACCTTAAATGGATGCTTGGATTGGGGAAGTTTCGCAAGCTCATGAGAATCTTCAGTAATGCCAATGGGTTGAGAATTTCTAATTTGATACACCGTTTCTATTGATTGTCTGGCATCATCCAATCCAAAACCCCTACCCTCCAGAATGCTCTGGTAACTCAGGGTGTGCAAGTCTGTAAAGCCATCACTAAATTCGATCTCATTACCATCCAACGTGATGGACCTGTACGTACGCTTGCCCTGTTGCAGAATTGCTTTGGGAATTGTTTCATCGTTGATGGACATAAACCATTTGACACGTGCTTTTTCAAGAATAAGCAGTCCGGAAGCTCTATCATGTGTAGATAAATGAACGATATTTTCCTTGATAGAACCAAATATCCAAGTTAGCATATCAAAAAAGTGTATTCCAATATTGGTGGCGATTCCACCAGATTTACTGACATCTCCCTTCCAGCTGGAGTAATACCAGTTCCCACGTGATGTAATGTAAGTTAGCCGTATTTCATGAACGCGCTCGTTGCCTGAATCAATTGACTCCTTTAAGTTAATAATACTAGGATGTAGTCTTAGTTGCAAAATGGTATTGACCTTCCTGCCAGTTTCCTGCTCAATTTTGCTTAAAGCATCAACATTCCACGGATTAAGGACTATTGGCTTCTCGCATATCACATCTGCATCATTTTTTAATGCGAATCTAATATGTGAATCATGCAGGTAGTTTGGTGTGCATATGCTAAAGTAGTCAACCTTTTCACCTCTTCGATTTAGTAGGTCTATGTGCCTGTCAAATCGTTCAAACTCGGTGAAAAAGTCAGAATTTGGAAAAAATTGATCGATAATTCCTACACTATCATTTGTATCAAGTGATGCAAGTAGACTGTTTTCAGTCTCTTTGATTGCCTTAAAATGGCGAGGTGCGATGTACCCAGCTGCTCCTAATAGTGCAAAATTCTTAGCTTTCTCCATATTTTTATGTCACAAATATGTGTAAATCCCTACAAGCAACTTATATCTATGCGCAAAACCGTATTTATCCATGAAACCGCTACAATAGATGAAGGAGCAACCATTGGAGATGGCTGCAAAATTTGGCACTATTGTCACCTAATGAGTGGTAGCATCTTGGGACAGGATTGCAGTCTTGGACAAAATGTTTTCGTAGCTTCTGGGGTAAAATTAGGATCGAATGTCAAGGTGCAAAACAATGTCTCCATCTATGAAGGAGTAGAATGTGAAGACAATGTTTTTCTTGGTCCTTCAATGGTTTTTACAAACGTTCTCAATCCAAGGAGTGCTGTTAACAGAAGAGGGGAGTATACACGCACAGTAGTTAGAGAGGGAGTCACAATTGGTGCCAATGCCACGATTGTTTGTGGTATTGAGCTTGGAGAGTTCGCTTTTATCGGAGCTGGTGCAGTGGTTACTAAAAATGTCCCGGCCTATGCACTCATCATTGGTAATCCTGGGCAACAAACAGCGTGGATGAGTGAATATGGACATAAACTGAACTTTAATTCAGATAATATTGCACAATGTCCCGAAAGCAATCAGCTTTATGAACTCGTGGATGGGACTGTTAGAAAGAAATAACAAAGGTTTGGAAAACATTAAAATTGTAGACCTACATGGTCAACATTTAAGAATTAAGGACGAGCTTGATCAAGCCATTGAGGAGGTCATGCAGGAATCGCACTTTATTCGCGGTAGGCATGTCGGCCAATTTCAGGAAAATCTTGAGAAATATTTAGACATCCGAAATGTAATTCCATGCGGCAATGGGACGGACGCTCTTCAGGTGGCGCTTATGGCACTGGATCTCCCAAAAAATACAGAAGTTATTGTCCCAACTTTTAACTATGTGGCAGGCGCTGAGGTGTGCGCTCTTCTGGGTCTTAAGCCCGTGTTTGTCGAGGTGGATCCAAAAACCTTCACAGTAACTGCCGATGAAATCCGGAAGGTGCTCACACCTAAGACAAAAGTCGTGATAGCCGTTCATCTGTACGGTCAATGTGCGGAAATGGAGCCGATCATGGAATTAGCTAAGGAAAATCATCTTTATGTCATTGAAGATACTGCTCAGGCACTCGGCGCGGACTATAAATTTCCTGATGGAACAACCAAAAAAGCGGGTACCATAGGTCACATCGGCACTACCTCATTTTTTCCAACAAAATGTCTGGGATGCATGGGAGATGGTGGTGCTATATTTACCGGGAATGATGAATTAGCGGCGAAAATGAGGCAAGTCGCATTTCATGGTCAGGTAAAGAAATATCAATACGAAATCATAGGCCTCAATTCTAGGCTCGATACGCTTCAGGCAGCAATCCTGGATGTAAAGCTTCAATACATCGATGATTACATCAAAAGTCGAAATCAAACTGCTGATTTTTACAATTCGAAATTTAAGGATCATCCAGAGCTTGAAATCCCTCTCTTGCCATCATACTCAACGCATGTTTATCACCAGTACACAATCAAGGTGGAAAATCGACAGCAATTCTCTAAAAAGCTCGAAGATGCCAATATTCCCTATATGATCTACTATCCGAGCCCTCTCCATCTCGAGAGAGCATTTTCGTACCTGGGCCACAAGGACGGTGATTTCCCAGTGTCGGAACAACTGTGCAAGCAGATAATCTCTCTGCCAGTGCATACAGAGTTGACTCAAGAAGAAATAGAATACATCGCCAAGGTAGTTGTGAATTGAGTCCAACCTTGTAAATTTCGCGAGAATCTTGCCATGCCGAAAGCACTTTTCCTTGTCCTTCACCGAAAAGACCGATCCCCTGGACAGCGGTATCGGCATGAACAATATCTTACATACCTAGAAGAAAATGGTTTCCAGTGTGATCTTTCACCACTTCTTTCTCAGAAGGGGGATGAAATTTTCTACAGCAAAGGAAGTATCATCAAAAAAATAGTTGTAGGTGTCAATGCTTTGCTGAAACGACTAAAAGATCTGAGAAGAGCTCACAAATACAACGTAATCTATGTATACCGCGACGCCTTCTTCTTCGGCACATACTTTGAAAAAGCGTTTTCCAGAAAAAAAGCCAAGCTAATTTTCGATTATGATGATGCCATCTGGCTGATGGATAAAAATGAGAATCAGGGAATTTTCAACCTACTAAAGAAACCAAAAAAAACGTCTAAGATTATTTCACTTGCAGATGAGGTTATTGTTGGTAACAATTACCTGGCTACCTACGCAAAACAGTTCAATGACAATGTCCAGCAGATCCCAAGCACAATAGATTTTTCCAAGTATGGAATTGTGAAAAAACCTCAAAAAAAAGTTTGCATTGGCTGGACCGGTAGCTTCTCAACCATAAAACACTTTGAAATTGCCATTCCAGCTTTAAAGATCATTAAAGAAAAATATGGGAGTGATATTTATTTTAAGATAATCGGTGATCCCTCGTATGAAAATAAGGAGCTGAAAATTGAAGGGGTTACCTGGAAATCCGAGACCGAAGCGGAAGACTTATCGGAGCTGGATGTAGGGTTGATGCCTTTGCCGGATAACGAATGGTCAAGAGGTAAATGTGCCATGAAAGGCCTTCAGTATATGGCACTTGGTATTCCCACTATTATGTCGCCGATCGGGATAAACGCGGACATCATAAATGATGGAAAAAATGGTTTTCTGGCTTCCACCATGGAAGAGTGGGTTGAAAAACTCTCACTACTGGTTGAAAAAGAGGAGTTGAGACGAACATTGGGAACGGAAGGAAGAAAAACGGTGGAAAACGACTATAGCGTTGAAGCAAACAAAGACAAATGGCTTAAGGTTTTTCAGGATTAATTACAATTTCTCCAATCGCCTCTTAGCTTCTTTCCGTGCAGCATGCTTTCGGTCAGCTATTTTTTTGACTCGTTTATAGTAGGACTTTGCGAGTTCCTTGTCTTTTTCTTTTTCTGCTATTCTACCTAAATGAACCAGGGAATAGAAATAATAACCCTTGTCCGTCGCCCCTATCTTCTCCGCATATTTTATCCCTAAATGGTAGTATTCCCTGGCAATCTCGTACCGAGTCCTCAGTTCGTGGATGTGCCCCAGATAAAATGCCGCGTATCTTCCAGAATTCTCTTCATATCCAACCTGGTTACTGTCAATTTTCATCAGCATCTTTTTTCCCATCTTCTCCACCGACGTGTACCTGCCTCTTTGATAGAGCAGGCGCATATAGTAACGCTCAAAATAGGCATTGTTAGGGAACGATTCATTCAGGTACTCCGCAACCTGCAATGCCCCTTGTACATCATTTTCTTCGGAAGCAAGTAATCGCATCAGATAATATTGAGCCTCGGTCCTTGAATAAAAGGCATTCCTCGCAACCCTTTCTAATTGTTCAATTCCTTTCTTCTTGTCGCCTCTTGGAAACACCCACATAAGTGGTCTTAGCCACGGGTAGTTTTCTCTGATCCACTCAGCATAGTAATTGAATAATGCATCACCAAACAGAAGTTCAGGGCTGTAGGCCTCATGCCCACGACAATATTTTAGATACTTTAGTGAATTTCTACCAGCAACAGCAGCTTTTCTGTACCAACCTCTTTCCGAATACAATCTTCCCTCAAAAGCATATGACGCTGCTAAAAAGAACGCACCCTCTATCTCATTATAATCCTTGTATAATCTTTTTGCCAAGACCTGAGTCGTGTCAATGTAAGCCAAGAATTGCTCATCCCACTCTTCATTCTCATAATTGGGAACAATCCGCCACCAATAGTTGAGGCTTGTTAGTAAGTAAGGCAAGGGGTGCCACGGATACTGCTTCTTCAGGTAGTTGAAATGACTGTTTGATCTTTCAAATTCGAAATTGTACATGGAGTTGATTGCTTCTGTCGCCTCAATCTGAATGAAAGGGTTTTGCAGTAGGTTGTAGTCGAGACTATCTCTTGGTTGTCCACTCGCAAATTTGATCGCTAGGATTCCCACAAGGAGAACGATATTTTTGACATCTACTTTCATTCAATATTCAAAACTATATGACCAGTGTCTTAGACAAATACAGAAAGCGATTTTTAGAGGATTGGTTTGATTTCAATTTCGCTGGAATGTTTATCAGTGTATGTCTGGTTTATATCGCTTTGCTTTTTGTGAAAAGGATCTTCATCATTGACTCCATTGCAGCCTTCGAGGTACTTAACGAACGAGGTGAGATTTGGGTATTTGACATTCTCTATGGCATCCAGTATTTAAGTGTTCCCATATTTCTTGCGTGGAAATTCACCTGGACAACGCTCTGCCTCTGGATAGGCAGTTTCATGTTTGGTTATAGGCTTCATTTCAATCAATTATGGAAGATGGTAATGTTGGCAGAGATCTTCTTCTTCTTACCAGAAATTTTCAAAATTCTCTACTACACGCTCTTTTACTCTGATCCTAGCTATCATGATTATGTGGCTTTTTATCCTCTCTCACTAATCAATCTGGTTGACTACACCACAGTTGCCGCAAAGTATCACTATCCACTCAAATCCTTGAACATTTTTGAATTGGCATATTGGCCAATTTTAATGATCGGAATTTATTTCCTAAGTGGAAAAAAATGGAAAATATCTGTTTACATCGTCCTCAGCACGTATGTGCTGTTTTTTCTCATCTGGCTGGCATTTTACACAGCTGTTTACTAAGGGACAAAAAAGTGTTAAAATCTTAGCCGAACCGCTTCTTAAGCCGTTTATTGTTCTTTAATTGCTATTTTCGCCCTCTACATTGGGAATCTTATGGGATATCAGAAAATAAACATCATAACAGGTTGGTTTGCGTTCCTTGTTGCACTTATCACCTACTGGCTCACTGTCGAGCCAACAGCTAGTTTCTGGGATGCTGGAGAGTTTATTGCGTGCTCGGCAAGGCTGCAGGTTCCACACCCTCCTGGAGCGCCATTTTTTCTTCTCACCGGAAGAATGTTCTCCATGCTGGGGGGCGGAGATCTTGAGCAAATCGCCTATTGGGTAAATATTTTAAGTGTCCTAAGTAGCGCCTTTTTTGTTCTATTCATTTTCTGGTCAATCACTCACCTTGCAAAAAGAATTCTGAAGATAAGAAAAGGGGAAGAATCGATTTCTGATACAATACTGATCATGGGTGCGGGCCTAACTGGAGCCCTTGCGTGTACATTTTCAGACTCTTTCTGGTTTTCAGCCGTGGAAGCAGAAGTGTATGCAATGTCAGCATTCTTTACTGGTTTTGTCTTATGGGCCATTCTTCGATGGGAAAATTTGGACAAAGAGCAAGATCGTGCTCGATGGCTCATTTTGATCGCCTACATGATGGGGTTGTCAATTGGTGTCCACCTATTGAACCTCGTAGCAATACCAGTACTCGCATTGATTGTCTACTTCAAGTATTACGAAAACGTAACGAGAAATGGAGTTTTGGCAACTCTGGCCATTTCAGGCTTCATCGTCATCTTCATTCTTGAGGGAATTATTCCCGGAATACCGTCTCTGGCAGGAAAGATTGAGATCCTATTTGTCAACAATTTTGGCATGCCATTCGGATCAGGCGTCATCTTCTTTGCCGTAGTCTTTCTAGCCGGCTTGATATATGGAATCTATTATTCCATCAAGCACAATAAATACATTCTCAATACTGCCCTATTGAGCTTCACATTTATCATGATAGGGTACTCTTCCTACATGATGATCCCGATCCGCAGTAGCTATAATCCTCCGATTGATGAAAATAACCCGGAAGATATTATTTCATTCGTATCCTACTTGAAAAGAGAGCAATATGGTAGTCGGCCACTGTTTAAAGGTCAATACTACACCGCAACGCTCATCGACAATGAAAAAGGTGCAACAGTTTACATGCGTGGAGAAGACAAGTACGTTCCTAAAGACTATAAGGTTGAGCAAGTATTTGACCCCAAACACACAACCATTCTACCAAGGATGTACAGTTCTGATCCCAACCACATTAAGAAGTACTTAGAAGTCACAGGTCTTAAGAAAGGTGAAAAACCAGGATTTGGAGATAACATCTTCTACCTTTTTAAACATCAGCTTGGCTATCAATACATGCGCTACTTCCTCTGGAACTTTGTAGGCCGGGAATCTGACATCCAGGGAGCGTCCTGGGTCGGAATCAGTGATGCTTTTGACAAGATCCCTGCCTCCCTAGCAGCTAATCGCGGTAGAAACCTCTATTTTGGACTTCCACTCCTGTTAGGGCTTCTTGGAATGTTCGTCCAGTACAAAAAAGATCCAAAATTATTTTCAGCAATAGCGCTTCTGTTTTTCATGACAGGTATAGCTATTGTTCTTTACCTGAATACCCCACCGATAGAGCCAAGGGAACGCGACTACATATATGCTGGGTCCTTTTACATGTTTACTATCTGGATAGGTTTTGGAGTTTTGATGCTTTACGATCTGATAAACGGAATTTCAAAGCAAAAGAAAATTGCTGCAATAATCGCATCCATTTTGGGACTAGGCATCCCTGTTCTGATGGCAACTCAGACTTGGGATGATCATGACCGTTCCGACAGATATTTTTCGGTTGATGCAGCTAAGAACTACCTTGCTTCATGTGCACCGAATGCAGTCATATTCACAGGTGGAGATAACGACACATTCCCTTTGTGGTACGCACAAGAAGTAGAAGGCTATCGACGAGATGTGCGTGTCATCGTTTTAAGTTACTTCAACACTGATTGGTACATTCAACAGATGATGCGGCCAGCATACGAATCAACCCCACTGCCCTTCGGACTGACTGCCAAACACTATCAACAAGGCGGATTGAATGACTACCTCCCTGTCATCGAAAATCCAAATATCAAGGGCGCGATTAGTGCTGTTCAATTCATGAAAGCTGTGGAGCAGGAACATCCGCAGTTGCAAATTCCTACATCTATTAGCAATTACAATTCAGTGCCTGGAAGACGGTTGATTTTGACCGGAATTGACACAACAAAGGTAAAATCAATGGTGCCGGAAAAGTTGAGAGATAAAGTTCAGCCCTATATGGACATAAGCATCAAGGGTCGTGCCCTGGAGAAGAAAGATCTTGCAGTTTTGGATCTGATCGTGAATGCCAATTGGGATCGTCCTCTTTATTTCAACAATACTTCGTTGGCAGGAGTAAACCTTGAACTGTCTCCATATATGGTTCAAGAAGGTATCACAACAAGACTTCTACCTGTACTAAACACGAACCCTCAGGCCGGCTTCCTTGTAAATACTGATGTCATGTATGACAATGTGATGAACAAGTTTCAATGGCGAGGACTTGACAATCCTGACATTTACCATACTCAGGACTATATCGGATTCTGCCTCAATTCCAGAAGCACTTTCAATTCGCTGGTTAGAGCCTTAATAGACGAGGGAGATTATGGGAGAGCAAGGAACGCACTGCTTAGATGTCTGGAGGTTATGCCCAACCAATCAATTCCTTATGATTACTTCAGCGTTGCTCAGGTGGATCTTTTGCTAAAGGTCGGAGAACCGGATCTTGCAGCACATATAGCAGAAGTTACCAGCAGTGACGCTGTGGAATGGTTAGACTACTATTTCGACAAGGGCATAAGAGATCCACTTACCGTTCAGAAGAGGCTACTTTATCTAAATGAATTGGCCAGAGCGTATCGATCAAATGATGAAAGAGAATTAGCAAGCAAGTACGAAACCCTGTTTACTGAATATTACACTATAATAGCGGGAGATCAGGTAAACAGATCTAATCTTTAAGAGACGTTCGCAGCTTATTTTTGTCTAAGGAGGAATTTCTTGGCCATTTTAAACCTGGCCGTTTCGTCGTGAACGATCAGAAAGTAATAACCAGTAGCAAAATCTTTAAGCGGTATTCTGTACTTCCCAAACCCAAGCTCTTCCGGTTCGATAGTCATCTTATTTCCTATCATCGAGTTAAGCTCGAATTGAACATTCTTTAACGAATTGTCGAATTCGACAATAATGTACTCAACAGCTGGGTTTGGATACACGCTAATTTTAGCTTGCGGAGCTAGGTCATTGCCTGAATCCTGTGCTAAAGTTGTAAAACTGAAAGCGATGGCGAACGATAATATGATCAGTTTATTGCGCATTCTTAGTATACAAATTACGCATTTTTTTCCAGTTTGTTCCTAATCCCGATAAAATATTAATGGTTAAATAACGTTAACCAGCGCACTTTTGATAGTATTATTCTAATAAATAATTGATTTTAATCGTTCTGAGGCTGTTTTTAAGCGATTCAATTTTTAATCGAAAAAATTAAAGTCTTGATCTAATTTCAATTCCGCCGAGCCCGATTAGACACTTTTTCGATTAAAAGAGTTGGAAATGTAGGAAATAATATCTGAAGCGATCAAGCTGTTTTGGCCTATCTCCTCCACTGCCAGGTCACCAGCCAAGCCGTGAATATAAACACCAAGCCTAAGTGCATCGAAAGGTCTCAAACCTTGCGCCAGAAACGAAGCAACAATGCCGGTCAAAACATCACCACTGCCTGCGGTGGCCATTCCAGGGTTTCCTGTTGGATTGAAAAATACATCTCCACCAGAGCAACATACTGCAGAATAGGCACCTTTTAAGACGACGTTTACACTGTACTTCATACAGAAGGATCTAAGTACTTCCAATTTTTCGAAATCGTCTTTCCATTCTCCGACCAGACGCCTAAACTCCCCAGGATGAGGAGTGAGGATTGACTCCGGAGGAATTCTACTCAACAAGTCCTTATCTTCCGACAAAATGTTCAGAGCATCTGCATCCAGAACCAGTGGTTGAGAGGCTAGATCCAAAAAATCTGCCAACGCTGTTTTTGTAATCTGCTTGGTTTCGATGCCCGGTCCAACAGCCACTGTCGTACCTGACCCTTCAATTACAGAAATGTGGTGTTTATCCTCATCCGAAATTACCATCGCCTCAGGAACTAACGTTTGCATAATATCAATGCCACATTTTGGTACCTGGACACTGGTCAATCCAATACCTGCCCTCAGGGCTGCTTTGGCGCAAAGAGCCGCTGCTCCCATTTTCCCATGACTGCCGGCCACAATTAGTAATTTTCCTACTTGTGATTTGTGCGCAAATCTTGGACGTTGCGGTAGCAGACCTCTGAGCTCCTTTTCTTCGGAAAATGCGAAGACTGATTTTTGATTGTCAATAAATTTCTGATCAAGTCCAATATCAACAACATACCATTTGCCCGTGTACTCTTCACTGTAAGGGTGGAAAAAAGTCAGTTTAGGTATTTGAAAGGAAATGGTATAGGCTGGCTTAAGGGCAATTGCATTTTTTTCCATTGCTTGATCAGCATATACTCCCGATGCTATGTCGATCGAAATTCTAACTACGCTTTGACTGTTGAGATACTGGATTAATTGGGATGCAATTCCTTCAATAGGTCTCGAAAGGCCAGATCCAAAGAGCCCGTCAATCACTAGTTGATTTGCCTGAAGCGATGGAAAATCGGAAGGTTCGGTCAATATCTTGCAATCTCCAGCCTTGCTTAGGTTTTTTTCAAAATCTTCTGACCCTGTCTTTCCCAAAACATAAATTGAAACTTCCCATCCTGTTTCAACCAGTATCCGTCCGATAGCTAGTCCATCTCCGCCGTTGTTGCCTGTGCCGCAGAATATTGCAACCGGCCTTTTATCAACGAAAAGCTCCAAGAATTTTTCGACAAAAGCCTTCGATGCTCGTTCCATCAGATCGATAGACGCTATCGGCTCATTTTCAATAGTGAATTGATCTGCTGCACGAACTTGGGATGCACTTAGAATTTTCATTTTTCATCGATCTACTTCTCCCATCAACAAATCTAACGAACCAACTATTGCAAAAAGATCCGACAGCATACACCCCTTACTGATCTCGGCCAACACTGAAAGGTTTGAAAAACTTGGGCCTCGAGCTTTACACCTGAATGGCTGATCTGACCTTCCATCAGCACGGAAGAAAAACCCCAGTTCTCCCTTTGGGTTTTCCGCTCTCACGTAGAGATCTTGCGCCTTAGGTCTTATTTTCTTAGGAACCATCACTCTAGGATCAAATTCTTTTGTGCGTTTGTACTCTCCCAGCAGTCTCTCTACACATTGTTCAATAATCTTCACTGACTGAAGACATTCCTGGTATCTGACCCAATTGCGATCCCAGCAATCACCAATTGCACCCATCTCTCCCTTGCCGATCGGGACATCAAAGTCCAGCTCAGGATAAACGCTGTACTTGTCAATCTTTCTCAGATCAAATTTTAGTCCTGAGGCTCTTAGCATCGGGCCAGTGATACCATAATTGATCGCTAGATCGAGTGGTAATATTCCAACATTTGCCGTTCGTTCGATGAAAACTTTATTTGATATGAGGAGTGTTTCTACCTCCTTTAATTTTGGCTTCAGATACTCCACAAATTCCCTGGATTGCTCCTCAAAGCCGACAGGTAAATCATAAAACAATCCTCCAACCCATATGTAGTTATAAAGCATCCGTGCACCACTCGCCCATTCCAACATTCTGAGGATGTGCTCTCGATCCCTCATCATCCATAGAAAGGGTGTGATCGCACCAATGTCCAGCCCATACGTGCCAATGGCCACAAAATGAGAAGCTAAGCGATTCAATTCTGCTACTAGAACTCGAATGTATTCCACTCGCTTTGGCAGTTCCTGGTGAATCTCAAGCATCCGCTCCACACCCATCACAAACGCCCATTCATTGTTCATCGCAGCAACATAGTCCATTCGGTCCGTATATGGAATGACCTGATTGTACGCCAGTGATTCGGCATGTTTCTCAAAGCAGCGATGCAAGTAGCCTACATGCGGAACCACATCTTTCACAATCTCTCCATCCGAAACAACCTCCAATCGAAGAACTCCGTGGGTGGCCGGATGCTGCGGTCCCACATTAATGATCATTTCCTCGCTCTTCAGATCTGACTCGCGATACTTCAGAGGCTCAGATTCTTGCAGATATGTTGACAATTGTGACAAAACAATTCCTAATACTTCACTTTCACATCATGATATCTCTCCTGTTCCACGTAATCTTTCCTTAGCGGAAATCCTTCCCAGTCATTGGGTAACAGAATTCTTCTTAGGTCTTTGTGTTTGTTGAAATGGATTCCGAAAAGGTCATATGCTTCTCGTTCATGCCAGTCAGCAGTTTTCCAAATGTCCATAACCGAATCGATAGATGGATGTTTCCGATCCAACTCAACCTTAAGCATAAGGTGCAAGTCATAGGGAATGCAATAAAGGTTGTAAATCACCTCCATAGTTCCTGCTTCCTCTCCATTGTCCAATCCCGATAGGCATGAAAGCTGATCGAAATAGGTCTTCTCATTTGATTGCAGAAGCTCGCAGATTTGAAAAATGAACTGGGGCTTCACTAGCAATGCGGCAGGTGAAGCGTTTTCATCCTCCCCCACAATGGAATTGGGATATTCTGAAAGAACCAGTTCCTTGATTTGACTAAGCTTCATTTTCTTTCTCCATCAATTTCTCCAGGGCCACAGGACGCAAAACGGACTCTGACTTTATCTTCTCGTGAAGTTTTAAAAAACCGCCGATCAATGCTTCAGGTCTTGGTGGACAACCTGGAACGTACACATCAACCGGGATCACTCGATCTACTCCTTTTAGAACGTGATAGCCATGTTCCCAGTATGGACCGCCACAATTGGCGCAGGATCCCATTGAAATCACATACTTAGGTTCAGCCATTTGCTCATACAACCTCTTTACTCTATCTGCCATCTTGAAAGTGACCGTCCCCGAAACAAGCAAAACATCTGCTTGACGTGGAGAATTTCGAGGTATGATCCCGAACCGATCAAGATCATAGGCCGACGAAGCAGTCGAGAAAAATTCTATCGCGCAACATGCCAAGCCAAAGCCTAATGGCCACATGCTACTTAGCCGTGCCCAATTTAAAAGATCATCGAGTTTGGAGACGATGATGCCACCCTCTCCGGTCTTTAGTCCTCCAATTTCTGATGCTTCAGTTTCGTTCATTAAATTCTCTATATACTTCCTTTGGAATCTTTGACTTGAAATTAGGCCGCTCAGGCTTTGGCCGCACCCATCCAAGCATTCCCCGTGCCCATACGTATGCGAGTCCAACTGCTAATATTCCTATAAAAATGAAAGTCTCAACTAGTGAAAACCTTGCCCAAAGCCCGTCAGTGTCATGGATCATCTGCTCATCTCCAAACACTGTTGCCCATGGGAAAAGAAACACGAGCTCAGCTTCAAAAAGAAGAAAAATCAAGGCGATAACGTAAAACCTAACATTGAACTTACCCCATGCCGATCCAAGTGGTTCTTCGCCGGATTCGTAAGTAGTTTGCTTCTCGGAGGTCGGGTTTTTCGGTCGCAGGATTTTCCCGACCAACAGCATTAAAATCACAAAACCAAGCCCACCTACGATGAAAAGCAAAACGATCCCAAATCCACCAATTTCAGTCATGAGGGGAAATTACAGAATTATTGGTATGTATTAGAATTTTAAAGGGTCCAGGTGTTTGAAATGCCCATTTTGTTTGATTTTGTCTTGAGCGCTTTGGGCACGTTCTAGTGCAGGAATAAGTTTTGTCAAGTGGTCAATTGCAAAACGTAATCTTTCACTCTCCTTTCTCATTTGAAGTAGCAAATATTCCTCCTCCGGTTTGAGGCCGATTTTATGGCCAATTTCAAACACCGAATTTATTCCTGAAATATCCGGTGGCTGCACTTCTCCGAGCCAGCTAAAAAGCTCAAGTACCAACTCCTTAAATCGAACAAGCTCACTCAAATCTTTGTCATTTTCATCCTCGACAATCTTAACGGAGCCTCCTGCGTAGAGCTTTTCTCTCCAGGGATTTTGAAAATCAACGACTTCAAATACTCTTAATCCAAGCGTTTTAATGTCCATCCTGCCGTCAGGATATTTCTTCGTCACTTCTACTATTTTCACTTCGGTACCCAGTTCCACCTTATTGAGAACGTAAGAGGCAATGCCAAATGTTAGACCTTCATCCAGACAGTCATTGACTAGCTGCTTATAGCGTGGTTCGAATATGTGTAAGTTGACTCCTTCTCCAGGAAAGGCGACGATGTTCAAGGGAAAAAGAGGCAATTCAACCGACATTCAGATTCTAACTCTTTTGTTAAGAAATAGTTTGGTAGTTTAGACCAATGAGCAAAGTTATGATCAATCAGGGAAGAACTGTCCCGCTATCTTTCAGATTCGTTGGGATGGGAATTGTAATCGCTGTTATCGTACTAGCAATGCAAAACCTTCCGGAGGTTTTCGCCATCATGGCAGCAATAGCTCTGTCCCTTTTTATTCCAATGCTATGGTTCTCTTTTCAAATAATATCTATCGATCCGGACTTAAAAGAAATCCACTATGGGACCTGGCTGATGGGTTATAAAACAGGCCGAGCTAGAAAGTATCAATCGTTAGACGAGATTTTTATCAATAAAGTGCGGACCAGTCAAACTATGCATTCTCGCTCAAACACCAGCCATACGGTGAGAGGAATTGAGTTTCACGCATATCTAAAATTCAATGAGGATGAAAAGGTATTTCTCCTAAGCGATAAGGACGAGGGCAGATTGGTCGAAAGGATGACAAAAATCAAGGAAAAACTCGCACTGAGTTGAACTCATGTCTATCTGCATCTGATTAGTTTTGCCGAACTCACGATAAAAAATGTCAAAATTTCATCCTCTAAAAATCAAGTCAATATCAAAGCCGACAAATGAGTCTGCGCAAATCTCCTTCGAGATACCAGATGATCTAATGGATGACTTTCGTTTTATACAGGGTCAACACTTGACCCTGAAAAAAGACATTGATGGTGAGGACACGAGAAGGACCTATTCCCTTTGCACATGTCCACTTGACAGCGATCTCTCCGTTGTAGTAAAAAAGCTGAAAGGTGGCAAGTTTTCTACCTACGCAAACGAGGAACTGAAAGCAGGGGACACCTTGGAGGTTATGCCGCCCCATGGAAGTTTCTATACTGAGTTGAATCCTGAAAACAGGAAAACGTATGTTGCTTTTGTGGCCGGGAGTGGCATTACTCCTGTCATTTCCATACTCGAAACAACACTTCGGACAGAGCCAGAAAGTGAATTCATTCTGTTCTATGGAAACAGAAAAACCAGCACGATAATTTTTCAAGAACGCCTGGAGGCCCTAAAGAACAAGTTCATGGGCAGACTAAGTATTTACCACATTTTGGATGAGGAAAATCAAGAGTCAGATTTGTTCAACGGAATGATCAACGACGAAAAAATCGGCGTTTTTGCGAAGATATTTTTTGATCCGAAAAACACAGATGAGTTTTTCACTTGCGGGCCCGAGCCGATGATGCTGGCTGTGAGAGAAACGCTACAGAACCTGGGTGTCCCAAATGAGAAAATACATTTGGAACTTTTTACTTCACCGGTTGGTAAACTGGGCACTACGCAAAGAGAGGTTGAGCATCAAAAAGCGCAAAGTGAAATAACAATAGTTATAGATGGCAACAGCTTCACCTTTCCATATGATTCCAAGGAGTCCATTTTGGATGTGGCTTCTCAAAATGGAGCTGATCTTCCATTTGCTTGTAAGGGTGGTGTTTGTAGCACTTGTGTAGCAAGAATCGAAGACGGTGAAGTAGACATGGAGATTAACTATGCACTCGAACCTGATGAACTGGAGCGTGGTCTTGTACTGACATGTCAGTCAAGACCTAAAACAGACAAAGTAACATTGTCATTCGATGTTTGAACCTTTGCAAACAAGTCAATTGTTTTAACAGTTAACTACCTTTGAAAAAAGTATTTACGATGAACGAAAAGCAGCTTGAGGATCATTTCAATGAGAAAATAGATAAGGATATCCGAATTGAGCCAAAGGATTGGATGCCTGAAAACTATCGCAAGACATTAATTCGTCAGATTTCTCAACACGCCCATTCTGAAATAGTGGGTATGCTGCCAGAGGCGAATTGGATTTCAAGGGCTCCCACATTGCGAAGGAAAGCAGCAGCGCTTGCTAAAGTTCAAGATGAAGCTGGGCATGGACTATATCTCTATAGCGCTTGCGAAACCTTAGGCATTGATCGAGACACGTTGCTTGATCAGCTGCATACGGGGAAGGCCAAGTATTCAAGTATTTTTAATTATCCAACATTGACCTGGGCGGATATGGGAGCGATCGGTTGGTTGGTAGATGGTGCGGCCATCATGAATCAGGTACCTCTCTGTCGTGCATCCTATGGCCCCTACGCTCGAGCAATGATTCGAGTATGTAAAGAGGAATCCTTTCATCAAAGGCAAGGATTTGAGATAATGCTAACGCTTTGTCGAGGCTCGAAAGAGCAAAAAAAGATGGCACAAGATGCCTTAAACCGCTGGTGGTGGCCTGCACTGATGATGTTTGGGCCAACAGACGCCGATTCACCACATACAGAGCAGTCCATGCGCTGGGGAATCAAGCGATTTACTAACGATGAGCTAAGGCAAAAATTTGTTGATGTTTCAAAGCCTCAGGCGGATTTACTTGGCATTACGATACCTGATCCTGATCTTAAGTGGAACGAAGAAAGAGGTCGTCACGATTTTGGAAAGATCAATTGGGAAGAGTTCTACAATGTCATCAAAGGGAACGGTCCTTGTAATAAGCAACGAATTGATGCAAGAACGAAAGCATGGGAAGACGGTGCCTGGGTTAGAGCTGCAGCGAGTGCCTATGCAGAAAAGAGAAAGTCTAAGCAGCAAGCTGCTTAAATAGTTAATTGGGTTAAATAGTTAGAGGAAATATGAATAATTGGCCACTTTGGGAAATATTCATCAGGAGTAAAGCAGGTCTAAACCACAAGCATGTTGGAAGTCTACATGCAGCGGATGCTGAAATGGCTGTCCAAAATGCTCGAGATGTCTATACCCGTAGAAATGAAGGTGTAAGTATCTGGGTTGTAGAGTCAAAATACATCACTGCTTCTGATCCGGATGACGCTGATCCCCTGTATGAGCCGGCAAAGGATAAAGTATATAGACATCCGACGTTCTACAATCTTCCCGACGAAGTAAAACACATGTAATTCTGATCCAAGAGCGATCCAAGAGTAAAATGAACAACCATTTATTCAACTATACGCTTCAGCAAGCCGACAACTGTCTTATCTTGGGCCAGCGACTTGGCGAATGGTGCGGTCATGGACCGATCTTAGAACAAGATATCGCCATGACCAACATTGCCTTGGACCTGATCGGCCAATCTAGAATGTTGTATCAGTACGCAGCAGAAGTTCAAGGTGACGGAAAAACGGAGGATGATCTGGCCTATTTACGAGATGCGTGGGATTTCAAGAATGTGTTGCTAGTTGAACAGCCAAATGGAGATTTTGCAAAAACAATTTTGAGGCAATTTCTGTTCGACAGCTTCAATTGCTATTTCTATGAGGCCTTAAAGGACAGCAACGATGAAAAACTAGCAGCAATTGCAGCCAAATCTCACAAGGAAACTTTGTATCACTTGAAATGGAGTGCCGATTGGGTACTTCGACTAGGTGATGGGACGGAAGAAAGTCATGAGCGCATTCAAAGTGCTCTCAATGAGCTATGGCCCTATTCAGCAGAAATCATTATCGCTTCAGATGCTGACCATGATGCCAAGACAAACGGGTACGGAGTTAACCTTGAAGAAATTCAGTCAAGACGCGACAGCAAAATTGAAGAAGTTCTCGAAGAGGCAACACTCACGGCCCCTGAAGATACCTTTAGTCATTCAGGTGGAAAAAGTGGAACTCATACAGAGCATCTTGGTTACATTCTTGCAGATCTTCAATTCCTGCAGCGAGCATATCCGGGTAATGAGTGGTAGCTTACTAGTTAGCTATTAAGTAGTTATTCAACACTCCTCAAATAGACTGTTGGGATGATCAAGGATATAGATGATAATTTCTACCTGCATTCGTGGAAAATTCCTGCTCAAACTTCCGGGATGAAAGTAGTTCATCTAGATCACCTAACCTATGTTGACAGTGGCTTATCATGTGATACTTTCAATATCATTCATGTACGTGATGGAGCAGCACTGCAGGAATCCGAGATTGATAGGGCAATCGAACATTTTAGATCAAGAAATCTCGAATATTGCATTTGGCTCAATTCCCAGAACCTGTCAGATGGAGTAAAAAAAATCTTTGATATTGAAGCTGTCAAAAAGCAAAACGAAGAGGCTGGAATGGTTTTGCAGTTGGATAGTTACGACCCAAAAAAAGATGAATTACATTCCAACATTCGGATTGTCGGCAGTAATGATGAATTAAATGACTATGCTCAGGTAATCGCCAGAAACTGGAATCCCGCAGATCAGAATGTTCTTACCTATTTCGAGAGAACAAGAGACAAGTATTTGAATTCTAAGAATGGAATTATGTTACTTGTCTACTACCATGAGGGTGATCCAGTCTCTACTGTAGAAATGTTTCCGTCAGATGTCGAGACAATTGGTCTTTATGGATTTGCTACCTTATCCTCGCATCGTGGATTAGGTATCGGAACTTCTCTAATGACATTTGCATTGAATAAATCAAAAGAGATTGGCTATAAACGAGCAATATTACAAGCTTCAGACGATGGAATCGGTATTTACAGAAAATTTGGCTTTAAAGAATTGACAACTTACTTTGAGTATGCATGAAATGGTACTTAACAAAAACCAAATCTGTCAACTCTTAGAGGATGTTACGGATCCCGAAATCCCTGTGATTTCTATAAGAGATCTTGGCATTCTCAGAGATATCAGAATAGATCATAATCATGTTGAGGTGGTTATTACTCCCACCTATTCCGGATGTCCCGCCATGCTTGAGATCGAAAGGAGCATCAACAATACACTCAAGAAAAACAACATCGAAAATTTCAGGATCACAACAATCCTCTCACCGGCTTGGACTACTGACTGGATGACAGAAGAAGGCAAGCAAAAGTTGAAGGAGTACGGAATTGCACCACCAAGCCCCACAAACGAAGACGATATCCAATGTCCAAACTGTAATTCTCGCAATACAAGCCTCGTGAGTCAATTTGGATCAACTGCCTGTAAGTCACTTTTCAAGTGCAACGATTGCCTTGAACCGTTTGATTATTTCAAGTGTCATTAATTTTGGAGATGCGTCACTAGTTAATTTGTAAATAGTTAATTGGCAGTTAGTTCAAAGTGGCCCAAAATATTATTGATTTAGAAGTTTGGAAAAAAGGTCGAATTTTCAGAAATGAAATATCAAAATTAGTTTCTCAATTGCCCGCAGAGGAAAAGTACAAGTTGAAGGACCAACTGACAAGAGCCTCTCGGTCAGTAACTGCTAACATCGCCGAAGGACATGGAAGATATCATTTTCAGGAAAACATTCAGTTCTGCAGAATGGCAAGAGGAAGTCTTATTGAATGTTATGACCATCTTACCGTGGCACTTGATGAACAGTACATTGATCAATCAAATTACAAAAAGCTCCTAATGATGTATGAGAATTGATAAGGATGTTAAATGGATACATTTCATATTTGAAGAAGAGAAAAATAGAGAGCTAGTCGAGACTATTTAACCAATCAACCAATTAACTATTCAACTAATCCATGACAATACAACTGCAACAAAAACAATCCCTTGGAATCTTAACACTCAATCGTCCGGAAGTTTTCAATAGTTTCAATCAAGAAATGGCACTGGCCGTCCAGAAAGCTCTGGATGATTATGCTGGAGATGCCTCTGTGAGGGCTATCATGATAACGGGAAACGGGAAAGCCTTCTGTGCGGGTCAGGATCTTCAGGAAGCAATTGACAATAATGGATTGGAGATCAAGCAAATTGTAGATGAGCACTACAACCCGATTGTTAGGAGAATACGATCGATTAAAAAACCCATTCTAGCAGCTGTCAATGGTGTCGCAGCTGGGGCAGGAGCAAACTTAGCGTTAGCCTGCGATGTTGTTGTTGCTGCACAATCGTCCTCTTTTTTACAAGCATTCAGCAAAATAGGCCTTGTACCTGATACTGGAGGAACATACACGCTACCGCGAATTATTGGTTTTCAAAAAGCCTCTGCACTGATGATGCTCGGTGACAAGGTGCCAGCTGATGAGGCCGAGAAAATGGGTATGATCTACAAAGTATTTGTCGATCAAGACTTTGCTTCAGAATCTGAAAAACTGGCCGCTAAACTTGCTAATATGCCAACGAAGGCGCTGGGATTCATCAAGGAGATGCTCGATCAGTCCATGACAAACAACCTGGACCAACAACTGGAAATGGAGAAAGAGTATCAGTTTCAAGCAACCGAGACCAACGATTACAAAGAGGGGGTTCAGGCTTTTTTGGAAAAAAGAACGCCAGAATTTAAAGGAGAGTAAATGCCGAAATTAAGTGTTATAGGTGCCGGTACCATGGGTACTGGTATTGCCCAGGTCGCAGCTACTGCAGGTTGGGATGTTATCGTGAATGACACCAACACAAACACATTGGACAAATCCTCAGAAAGCCTGGTCAAGGTGATGAACCGATTGGTGGAGAAAGAAAAAATCGATCAAAAAACAGCAGATACGATCCTTGGAAGAATTGATTTTACTGAAGATCCGAGCTATTTTGAAAATAGCGACTTGGTTATAGAAGCCATCATAGAAAATCTTGAAATCAAGCAAAAAGTATTTTCGCAGGTAGAAGAAATTGTTCGTCCTGATACGATCATAGCCTCAAACACCTCGTCGCTCTCACTAGCCTCAATCGGAGCTTCGCTAAAAGATCCAACACGCTTCGTTGGTATCCACTTTTTTAATCCGGCTCCACTTATGCCTTTGGTGGAGATCATTCCGGCTGTTCAGACAGATACAAAGACCGTAAATCAGGCAAAGGACTGGGTGGATGGCTGGAAAAAATTAACTGTATTGGCGAAGGACACACCAGGATTCATCGTGAACAGAGTGGCTCGACCCTTTTATGGCGAAGCACTTCGAATCTACGAAGAAGGAATCGCTGATTTTGTAACGATTGACTGGTCCTTGAAAGAGCTAGGAGGTTTTCGAATGGGGCCTTTTGAGTTGATGGATTTTATCGGGAACGATGTGAACTACACGGTTACTGAAACGGTCTTTCAATCATTTTTTTATGACCCACGGTACAAGCCTTCTTTTACCCAGAAGAGAATGTCAGAGGCTGGTTTCCTAGGGAGAAAATCAGGAAAAGGCTACTACAACTATGGTGAAGACTCTACAAAACCAGAGCCTAACAAAGACGAACAAGTTGGAAGAGAGGTCTTGAACAGGATATTGGTCATGCTTGTCAACGAGGCAGCTGACGCATTATTTCTAAATATAGCATCAAGAGAAGATATTGACCTTGCGATGACTAAAGGGGTAAATTATCCGAAGGGTCTACTGAAGTGGGCAGATGAACTGGGAATTAATTGGTGTGTTGAACAGTTAGATATCTTGTACAATGAGTATCACGAAGACCGATATAGATGTAGTCCGCTACTTAGGAGAATGCACAAATCAAATGAGCAATTTTATAACTAATGTCTAAGGCAAGAAGAATCGTTGAGAAAATGATGGCTGCTGACGCATTCAGCCAGTGGTTGGGTATTGAGGTGCTTGAAGTAGAAGAAGGAATGGCAATTATAAAGATGACAGTTAGGGAAGAAATGGTGAACGGTCATGGAGTCATGCATGGCGGAATCTCTTTTTCTTTGGCAGATAGTGCGTTTGCCTTCGCATGCAATTCACATGGGCAAAAAGCAGTCTCCATAGAGACGTCCATTAATCATGTTAAACCCATTTTTATTGGCGATGAGTTGATTGCTACTTGTGAAAAAGAAAGCATGTCGAGAAGCGTTGGATATTATCTGACGCGAGTCATGAGAAAAGATGAATTAGTTGGATTGTTCAAAGGAGTAGCATTCAGGAAACAAGAAGAGTGGGATGTGGATTAAATTGATAGTTGATAGTAAATGGCTGTTACAATTAAAATCTTGCCCCTCACCTGTCCTACTAACTAATTAACCAATCGACCAATTACAAGCAAAATGAAAGAAGCATATATAATAGATGGCATCCGAACTCCAATCGGAAAATTTGGTGGCACATTGGCAGCTGTTAGAGCCGACGATCTGGCGGCATTGGTTATCAAAGAATTGATGTCCCGAAATTCAGGTCTTGATCCAGCTCTGGTGGACGAAGTAATCATGGGTTGCGCTAACCAAGCTGGCGAAGACAATCGAAACGTTGCCAGGATGGCACTGCTTCTAGCTGACCTTCCCTATTCAATACCAGGTGAAACAGTTAATCGGTTATGCGCTTCAGGTATGTCAGCGATCGTGCACGCCAATCGCGCAATCAAAACCGGGGATGGAGATATCTTCATTTCAGGAGGTGTGGAGAATATGACACGAGGACCATGGGTGATCTCCAAATCTGCAAAGCCTTTTGGAACAGATTCAAAAATGTATGACTCCAGCTTTGGATGGCGGTTTATCAATCCTAAAATGGAAAAAATCTACGGCACTGACTCCATGGGCATGACTGCCGAAAACTTGGTGGATATCCATAAAATCAGTCGTGAAGATCAGGATGTTTTTGCCTACACGTCTCAGATGAAGGCAGCGAAAGCACAGGAAAATGGAAGGTTGGCCGAGGAGATTGTTGCAGTTGAGATACCACAGAGAAAAAAAGATCCTATCGTTTTCGATCAGGATGAATTCATCAAGGCGACAACTACACCCGAAATCCTTGCTGGCTTGAGACCTGCCTTTAGAAACGATGGCTCTGTAACTGCCGGAAATGCTTCTGGACTGAACGACGGGGCAGCAGCGGTGCTTGTAGCCTCGGAGGAGGCAGTTAAAGGTCACAGCCTGTCTCCTATGGCAAGAATTGTGTCCTCAGCAGTCGTTGGGGTCGAGCCTCGAATCATGGGAATCGGTCCGGTTGAAGCCACACAAAAAGCGTTGAAAAAAGCAGACCTAAGTCTTGACGACATAGACATCATTGAAATCAATGAGGCGTTTGCCGCTCAATCACTTTCCTGTACGCGAGCTCTCGGCCTTGCCGATGATGATGATCGGATCAATCCGAATGGAGGAGCCATAGCCATTGGCCACCCGTTAGGGATGACTGGAGCAAGAATCAGTTATTCAGCTGCATTGGAACTTCAGAAAACAGGAAAAAGATACGCTCTTGCCACCATGTGCATTGGTGTAGGGCAAGGGTATGCGATCGTTCTTGAACGCGTATAAATCAACATCGCTGGTTTTTTAAGCTGAGAGTAAGATCTTCCAAGAAGGTCCTACTATTATTGTAGGTAAAACCATTTCAGTGATCTACCAATTCAATAATCATCGCCCCGTAATTCATGAATCTTCATTCGTTCATCCGCTTGCTGCCGTAACTGGAGACGTCATCATTGGTAAAGATGTTTATGTCGGTCCTGGGGCAGCCATTCGGGGTGACTGGGGTAGGATCATTATCGAAGATGGCTGTAACGTCCAGGAGAATTGCACGGTTCACATGTTTCCTGGAATTACAATAACACTGAAGGAAAGTGCACATATCGGACATGGAGCCATTATTCATGGAGCTCAAATAGGAAGAAATGCACTAGTTGGAATGAACGCTGTTATCATGGATAACGCAGTCATAGGGGATGAAAGTATTGTTGGCGCACTTAGTTTTGTTAAAGCAGATGAAAAGTTTAAACCACGTAGTTTGATAGTAGGAAATCCAGCCAAACGAATTAAGGAAGTTAGTGACGAGATGATTTCCTGGAAGACGGAAGGCACGAAACTCTACCAGCAACTGCCAGGAGACTGTTTCAAATCGTTGAAAGAGTGTGAGCCGCTCAGGGAAATGGAAGCAGACAGAGCAATTGCCTCAGCGAATTATAAAACATGGAATGAGAGTAAGCCAAAGTAGTTCTTAAAGATGCCTGAAAATAAAAATATGCACATTGCTGTCTCCGGTAATATCGGGGCCGGCAAAACGACGCTAACGGAGATGCTTGCCAAGCACTACAATTGGCATCCAGAATATGAATCAGTAGAGAATAACCCCTACCTGGCTGACTTTTATGGAGATATGTCCAAATGGTCTTTTCACCTCCAGATCTATTTTCTGAATAGTCGATTCGAACAAATTCATAAAGTAAGATCGGGGGATCGAACGGTGATCCAGGATCGAACCATTTATGAAGATGCTTACATTTTTGCCAAAAGCCTTTATAAGCAGGGTTTCTTTAAGGAGCGCGACTATGATAGCTATCTAGCAATTTTTGACTCGATGATCAAATTTGTTCAACCACCAGATCTACTTATTTATCTGAAATCGGACATTAGCAAGTTGGTTCATAACATTGAAACAAGGGGTCGAGATTATGAAAACCTGATTAGGATCGACTATCTCAAAGGACTCAATCAACACTATGAAGACTGGATCTCTAGCTATGATGCAGGAAAATTGTTGATCATTGAGGTCACCGAAATGGACTTCCTGCACAGTCCCGAAGATTTCTCAAATATCGTCTTCAAGATAGATACTGAACTACACGGCCTCTTTAGCTAAAAGCGTTCTCTGGTTTTGTAGATTTGTCCTCCGAGCTAACTAGAAAAAAATGGCAATACCCAAAATAAAGCACTACATCGGCGGGGAATGGATCGAAGGAGGCGGAGACGGTGAAATTCTTCATAACGCGATTACCGGTGCACCTGTAGCCGCCCATACAATTGATGGAATTGATTTCAGCAAAGCCTATGACCATGCCCGATCAGTGGGGAACCCGGCACTTCGAAAAATGACATTTCAAGAAAGAGGTCTTATGTTGAAGGCCCTTGCTTTCCATTTGCTGGAGAAAAAGGAAATCTTCTACGATTCCTCTAAAGCCACAGGGGCAACCCGTATTGACAGTTGGATCGACATTGAAGGCGGGATTGGAAATGTCTTTTCAAATGCAAGTCTGAGAAGACAGTTTCCAGATCTACCTTATCATGTTGACGGCGAGACAGTAGCTTTGAGCAAAGGCGGGACCTTTGTTGGTCATCACATCATGGTCCCAAAAGAAGGAGTTGCAGTTCATATTAATGCCTTTAATTTCCCGATTTGGGGAATGCTCGAAAAAGCAGCTGTTAATTGGCTTGCCGGTGTGCCATGCATCATTAAGCCCGCCGAGCAAACCTGTTACCTAACCGAGGTGATGGTCAAAGAAATCATTGATTCAGGCATACTGCCTGAAGGTGCTCTACAACTCGTAGCAGGATATGGAAACGGGATCCTGGATCATGTCGACTCACAAGACGTGGTGACTTTTACCGGATCGTTTGAGACAGGAAAAAAACTAAAAACCCTTCCTCAGATCGTAGAGAATTCTGTTCCCTTCAATCTCGAAGCTGATTCCTTAAACTGTGCGGTTCTGGGTGAAGATGCGACACCTGGAACACCAGAATTTGATCTTTTTATCAAGGAGGTTAGAAAAGAAATCACCGTGAAATGCGGGCAAAAATGTACAGCCGTTCGTCGGATCATCGTACCAGAAAAACTGGCTGAAGAAGTACAAATTGCGCTAGGAAAAGCTCTAGGCCAAACTACGATTGGCGATCCGCAGGTGGAAGGGGTTAGGATGGGTGCGCTGGCAGGAAAAGAGCAGTTAGAAGAGGTCACAAAAAGAGTAGCTGAATTAGCAAAAACCTCAGAAATGGTTTACGGTACCCTTGATAAGGTGGACATCACTGGTGCAGACTGGGACAAAGGAGCATTTATTTCTCCTATTCTGTTCCTGAATCAAAATCCATTGAAAACGGACGAGGTTCATGAAATCGAGGCATTCGGACCGATAAGCACGATCCTCCCCTACAAAACAAGGGACGAAGCGATCGAGATATCAAAAAAGGGAAAAGGATCCCTTTGCTCTTCAATCACCACAGCAGACGACAAATTGGCTACAGAGTACGTTGTAGGCGCAGCCTCGCATCATGGAAGAATATTGGTCTTGAACGAAAAATGTGCTAAGGAAAGTACAGGACACGGATCGCCAATGCCGATGCTTACTCATGGTGGTCCCGGAAGAGCGGGCGGTGGCGAAGAGATGGGTGGAAAACGGGGAGTGACGCACTACATGCAGCGCACGGCCATTCAAGGATCGCCAACGACACTAACGGAAGTCACCCAACAATACCAATATGGTGGTGAATATAAAGATCCGGGGCAGCATTTATTTGCCAAGTATTTCGAGGAAATTGAAATTGGTGAAACAATTATCACAGCTAAACGCACGGTGACTGAATCTGATATCGTAAACTTCTCAAACGTTAGTTGGGATCACTTTTACGCGCATACGGACGAAACCTCGCTTGAAGGAACCACTTTTGAGAAAAGAGTAGCGCACGGATATTTCATCCTGTCAGCCGCAGCTGGTTTGTTCGTACAGGCTAAAAAGGGACCAGTACTG
Organism: Cyclobacteriaceae bacterium; assembly: GCA_028285685.1. GTDB lineage: Bacteria > Bacteroidota > Bacteroidia > Cytophagales > Cyclobacteriaceae > Ekhidna. The sequence goes on from JANQOR010000036.1 coordinate 29,900, forward strand.
TTGAACTACGGTCTTGAGGAATGCAGATTTACTAAACCGGTATACCCTGGAATGACAATTGGCGTTAGACTCACAGCCAAGGAAAAGGTAGATCAGGAGAAGAAAGAAGATATTGCAAAAGGCATAGTAAAGTTCCTGGTCGATGTTTATGACGAAACAGATGAGACCGTGGCAATTGCCACGATTTTAACGATGATCAAGAAGAAGGATCAGAGTTAGTTATAATTAACTAATTAGTTGTCAAAAACAATTTGATACTTGGATCTCCTTTATGCATTGCAATGGTAGCTCCCTTGGAAAACAAGTCATTAAAGTCATCAGGGTTCAAGAGGATATTCATCACATCATTGAAGTTCGACTCTGAATAAAAGGTTTGGAATCGCCAGGCGCCGGCAAACTGAAAACAGGATTTGTAGTTCTCCCTTCCCGAGAGGTATTTGTTGATCACACACCTTAGAACTGAAATGGACCGTTGGTCCGGAACAAGCACAGAACTTGTCCTGGCGGTCGCCAACCAATTTGACACGCGCTTGTAGTTGGAATCATTATGCAGGCTTGCCTCCAGCTCAGGTAGCAGCTGATCAAAAAATGGTCCCTTGTCCCAAATAAGCTCCTTGAACTTTTTCGGATATAGTTTGATCAGGTTGGTGTACAGGTATAAGTCTTTTTCCAAATCATTCAGGTAGCTGAGAGACCGTGTAATATCTGCGGCTCTTAGCTCTTTTTCATCCCATTTGCTCATGGCCTCTTGAAATTCCATCCTACGAGCATCAAGCCTTTGTAATCGCTCTTGTCGTTTCTTCTGCTCCTCTTCCATCCTGATGCGATCTTGTTCTTTTAAATAATCATTGGTATACGAGAAATTTTGGACCGCATCGTACTTATAGGTTTTATGATCTCGGATAGCAGCACCCAACCCCTTAAACTCCTCGTACAAAATATTTTTTCGGTGGCCAACACCTTCCACACCCTCATCAATAAGCAAAAGCATCACAAAATAGAGGCCGGTGGGATCATAGCCGTACCCGCAGTTTTCACCGGAGTATCCACGTGGACACTTAATCCGGTCATGACCAAGAAGCCCTTTTTCACCCGATTCTACGGCCCAACATTCAGCCAAGTCAAACATTTTCTTCTCTGGCAACAAGGCACCTACCGCCTTCCTTGTTTTTAACTCCTTCGTAAGTGAGGTGTAGTACCTATTGGATCTTAGTTTCTTCTCCTCTCCATCTGCAATCACATAAGCTCTATAGAACTCGTAGAATTTTTTCGGATACAGCCGAACAAGGTTGGTGAAGAGGTATATATTTTTCTCTTCTGCGGTCAGATAGCCCTCGTTGATCGCGGTATTCGCGGATTTAATTTCTTCGGACGTGAAATATTTTACAGGATCAATCCGGACAAATTGAGCTGTGGATTTAAGTGAAATGGCAATTAATAAAAGGCTCAGTAGAAAATGGGTATTTCTCATTTTATAATTCATTGCGAAGTTCATGCCACAAGCTATTTTTGGGCTGATGAACTACGTAAACCTAAGTATTAAAGACGGTATTGGGACTATTGAGTTTTTTACCGAACAAAGTAATTCGCTCCCGGGTGAGATTCTGTCCAAGTTGGCAAAAACGGTGGAAGAAGCTGGTGAAAATTCAGAAATAAAAGTCATCATTCTTAAGAGTGGAGGTGATCGTACTTTTTGTGCCGGCGCAAGTTTTGATGAACTTATCGCAATTCAGGATGTAGAGAATGGCAAGAAGTTTTTCATGGGATTTGCCAATGTCATCAATGCGATGCGGAAAATACCACAATTGGTCATTGGTCGGGTTCAAGGAAAAGCGGTTGGAGGTGGTGTCGGATTAGCATCCGCAACCGATTATTGTTTTGCTACTAAGTATGCTGCTGTGAAGTTGAGCGAACTTGCAGTGGGCATTGGTCCTTTTGTGGTAGGTCCCGCTGTTCAGAGAAAAGTTGGCGTTTCAGCCATGTCTCAAATGGCGATCAATGCAACAGAATTCTACGATGCTGAATGGGCGCGTCAAAAAGGGCTTTATGCTCACGTACATGAGACTGTGGAAGAAATGGACCAAGGAATTGAGGAACTTGCAAATAAATTAGCTTCTTCCAATCCAGAGGCGATGTCCAACCTAAAGCAAACCTTTTGGAAAGGAACGGAAGACTGGGATAGTCTGCTCTCGCAACGAGCTCAAATAAGCGGCAATCTTGTGACCTCAGATTTCACCAAGGCTTTCATTCAGAAATTCAAGACTAAGTAGTTATCGCTGGGATTTAACAAAGGTTTTGATTTTTACAGCTAATTGGTTCAAGTCAACTTTTTCAATCGGATGTTTTGAGTTGGTCAAAATGGAAAACTCTGCCTGAGGTAGCCAGCCTTTCACCTCCTCCGTTTCTTCCTGACTAACCATTTCATCTTGATCAGCCAATAAAAGCAGCACCGAACATTCTGCATTTTTCATAGAATTCTCCTTTATCGGCTGATTTTCGCCAAGAGTCTTCAAAAGGCTACATGTTTTGCTGAGAACGCTTTTCCAATGGTTCTTCCCATGTCTTATGGCAAGCATCTCAGCGAATTTGGGAATCTTTTCCTCAATCTTGTCCGGATCCAGCATAGCAGCTTCTCTCATGGCAATTTCTTCGTTCCACTTCAACTTGGTGCCAAGAGTTGTAATTGAGTTAATTCTTGTATCCCCACCTGCGGCGGTTAGTAGTGCAACAAATCCTCCCATACTGTATCCAAACACATGGGCATCCCTTGCATCATCAAGCAATTTTTTCAGATCGTTCACAAATAGATCCATAGTGAAATCTATCACCTGATCCGATTTTCCACCATGACCACTCAAGTCCAGGTAATGAATGTTAAAATGATCATTTAACAAATCGCCCAAAGGAATCATTTGCTTAGATGCTCCAATCGCCCCATGAATTATGATCAGGTTCTCCATGTGATAAATTTATATTTTTACGGCCGATCTAACCTGCATAGCCATGTTTCTTCGAAAACTCCTTTCCAGTACAAATAAACTCGCCTGGGTCTTAGTCGATCTTTTGGTAGTCATTATTGGTGTCTACACAGCTTTTCTAATTCAAAGCTATGCAGAGGAGCAAAGGGTGGAAAAGGAAAAGGAAAAGATCTATTCCGCTTTGAAATACGAGTTAGAGAACTTTCGGATCTTCCTTCCGGGAAGATCCGGGTACACGGCAAGTCGGGTTGACCAATGGACTGAGACCTACAAAAACGGTAGTTATATTGATTTCTCTAATTGGATCTTTATTGAGCCGCAGTACACCTATCAGATTATTGAATATGCGATGAGTATTGAGCAAAACGAAATCATCGATTTTCAATTATATAACACATTACAAAAGTTGTATGTAGAAATTAAAAAACTCGAACATGCGGAACGCCTGATAATGGAGAGGTCATTAAAATATAAGTCCATCAATGATAAAATGGGAGGGGTTCATTCGGAGCTACGAAAACGAGATAATATGGACAATTTTAAAATGTTCATCCGGTTTTCAGAGAGCCGTGCTTCGACGCTCATGCAAGTGGCTAATTGGTCTAAGGAAGTGTTGGTAATCATCAACGATCGGATCAAGCCTGAGAAGAGAAAAGAACTTGAAAAGAATTTGATCAGATCCCAGATCGAATCCCTGGGGCCAAAGGAACAAGCCATTCAGGCTGTGCTACAATATTTCCCGGATTTTTCGAAAGAAGAACTAGAGCAAATGTATGATCAGGCTAACGAGTAATTATTCTGAGAGAATTCGATACAGTTCCAGGTTCAAATAGTAGTGATGGCCTGAAATGGTTTTTTTCTCCAAGATCCCTAGGTCACATAACTCATTCAAATAATTTCTCGCGGTAGCTTCTGCATAGATCTTAGCATCCGTGAGGTGATTGACCTTCGTGAGTGGCTGTGTAAAGATCATTTGAATAAGCTGCTCCGGTTTGCGGATCTTAGTTTCCGATTCAATGGTTTGAAGAATCGCATCTTTGGTAGCCAGTATATCGTTGATTTTATTGAACGTGAGATTCGCTGTTACTTCAATTGCTTTCAACATAAACAATATCCAGGGTTCCCATCTTCCTCGTTGAGTAACACCTGCCAGCAATGAGTAGTAGTCACTTTTGTGATCGATGATGTACCTGCTCATAAAGAGAATCGGAAGATCCAGCAGTCCTTTCTGTGTCAGGATATTGATATTAAAAATTCTGCCAGCTCTGCCATTGCCATCCCGAAAAGGGTGGATTACCTCAAATTGGTAATGAGAAATCGCCATTTTGATTAAGGGATCTATTGGGTATGCGCTATCGTCATTGACAAAGTCCGCCAGGTTCTTCAATTTCTCTTCTAATATTTCCTTTCCCCGTGGTGGCGTGTAAATCGCGGTCCCGGCATTGGGACCCGTTCCTCCCTGTTTGATGTATATAAGTGCCGTCGGTGGACGTATGCCATCATTGGTTTGTTTGATCGTCTGGTAGAGTTTAATGAAGTAGTCTTCGTTAAAAAGGCCTTGACTTTTAAGGTGTTGATGCCCTTGCCACAGAGCTTCTCTATATCGCAATACTTCCTTTGGAGCTCCTTTTACCAGCTCATCCTCCTCTTTTTCACTGTACGCTTGGTATAGTTCATCATCTGTAGTGAAAATGTTTTCAATCTCACTTGATGCCTTTGCCTCTTGCAAACTGATGGAATTGATCAGAATTCCTTGATTTGGAATAGCAACAGATCGACCATGGAGTCTTCCTAGAGCAGATTTGGCATTTCCCAGTTGCTCCATTATAGCCACGGTCCGGTACAAATCTTCATGTATAGGAAGATCCGGAAGATCGTTCCACGGTGCATTTCGATCCGGATTGATTCTGAAAAGAGGCTCTTCCATGGTTTTTAGTGTTTACTTACAAGTAAACATCAAAAAAACAAATAATTGATGTTTACTCGAAAGTAGACCTTTATTTTGATGTTTACAAACTAGTAGACATTAAAATATCTATTTTTTAGTGTTTATAAGGAAAATGGCTCCAAAATCACATCACCTTTGAGATTCTGACATAGTTACCCTGAGGCCTTGTAGGGTAGTCACCCTGAGGTTCTCGAAAGGTGGTCACGATCTCTCAATTACTTCAGTCTTCGAGAACCTCAGACTGACATATACAATTAAATGTCATCGAATGATCTTTTCCCCAACCAATCGAAAGATTTCCCAACCAAATCCCAATTGACTTTTTTGATGCTTTTGTATCTTAGCGATCCCAAATTTCAAGCATGCCAAAAACAGCAACTGCACCGAAAAAGAAAACAAAACCTGCCATTAACTGGAAAGAGATTGCGCGCAAGATGCTCATTTCAAGAGCAATGGATGATCTGGAAGAAAACGTGTTAGTACCTGAAAAAAAAGTACTCTATCAGTTTTCCGCAAGAGGACACGAATTAGGTCAGTTGATCTTAGCCGAATTATTAGATAAGCCCAAAGATTCCGCCAGCGCCTACTACCGATCACGACCTTTAATGATTGGCTTAGGGTTATCAGTAGAAGATGCACTCTCAGGTCCGTTGACCCGGTCCGGAGGATATAGCGACGGACGAGATATCGGCGTAGTCTGCAACATGCCTTCATCCAAAAAAGGGTGCGTGGTTTTACCGATGGCCGGAGATGTGGGTTCCCAGTACACCCCTGCAATTGGATGGGCCCAAGCCATTGAATACTACTCCAACACCCTAAAAGACAAAAAGTACAAGGACTCAATAGCTGCCATTTTAGGTGGTGATGGCTCGGTCGCTACCAATGGATTCTGGTCAGCTTTGACCATCGCCACCACCCAAAATCTACCCGTCCTTTTCTACATCGAAGACAATGGCTATGGGATTTCCGTAACCAGCGAATACCAGACGCCTGGTGCCAACATTGCCGAAAACCTGTCCTCCTTCAAAAACCTGGAGATTTGGCAAGGAAGTGGAACCGACCCTGAAGAAGCTCATGCTTTACTAAAGGCTGGAGCAGATCATGTTAGGGCCAGAAAGGGACCTGCGATGGTTCGATTGACCGTGCCACGGTTGAATGGACACTCTTACCAGGATAATCAAGCCTATAAGCCAGAAAAGCTAGTAAAAAAAGAGATCAAGAATGATCCGTTGACGGCTCTTAAAAAATATCTGCTGGAAAATGGTGTGTCACAGAAATATTGGGACCTCATGGAAAAGGAGGCAAAAGCGGAAGTGGACAAAGCGGCGAAAGCAGCTCTTGACAGACCAGTACCGGACACTAACAAAACGCACAGATTCGTTTACTCTGAAGATGAGGTACAGGGACTTGGTGGCCTTAGAAATTCGGGACATAAGTTCCCTAAAAGCAGTGAGGAACCAACTCCTGACAAAAAACGAATCAACATCGGTGAGGCGATCAATCTTACACTTGATTACGAGTTAGCCACGAACAAAAAACTAGTCGTCTTTGGCGAAGATGTGGGGATGAAAGGTGGTGTGCATGCAGTGACCATGGGCTTACAAAGCAAACATGGCGAAGCAAGGGTATTTGACACCAGTTTATCTGAAGAAGGAATCATTGGACGAGCGGTTGGTATGGCCTATGCTGGCCTGATGCCTGTTGCCGAGATCCAGTTCAGGAAATATGCGGACCCGGCAATGGAGCAATTGAACAACTGTGGTACTACACGCTGGCGGACGGCAAACCGTTTTGCTGCTCCAATTTTAGTTCGTATGCCGGGCGGTTTTGCCAAAGTTGGCGATCCATGGCATTCTGTTACCAATGAGGTCATGTTTGCACATGCAATCGGTTGGCAGGTCGCATTCCCGTCAAACGCCCAAGATGCTGTCGGACTTATCCGTTCTGCCATGCGTAGCGACAACCCAACCATGTTCTTTGAACATCGGAACCTCAATGATAATCGCTATGCGAGAAGGCCTTATCCCGGAGATGAATTCATCGTGCCTTTTGGAAAAGCAAATCTTTTGCGAGAAGGAACTGACATTACAATCGTGACATGGGGCGCTATGTGTGAGCGCTGTGAAGCCGCAGCTGATGAAACAGGTATTTCGGCAGATATCCTTGATCTTCGAACAATCATGCCCTGGGACAAAGAGGCAATACTAACCTCTATCAAAAAAACGAACCGATGTATAATCGTTCATGAAGATGCTTTGACGGCTGGGTTTGGTGCTGAAATAGCTGCTGTGCTGGCTTCAGAAGCGTTCAGCTACCTGGATGCTCCTGTAGAGCGACTGGCCATGCCAGACATCCCACTTCCTCACAATGTTGGATTGATGGAATCTGTAGTCCCAAGTGCGGAGAAGATCGCAGGGAAGATGCAGGAGATTGTAGGGTTTTAAGGTGAGAAGATTCTGAGAACAAGTCTCAGGACCTCATCAAAGTCTTCACATCGGCTATCAACTGCTGCACCGATGATTTGTTCAGACCATTATAGATCCCTCTGATCCTTCGGTTTTGGTCAATTAACACGAAATTCTCCGTATGAATGAAATCCTCAGGATCTTTTTCCAATCCTAAATCCTCCTCAATGAAGTAATGATTCCTTCCCAGATCGTAGATGACAGATCGATCACCAGTTAGCAAATGCCATTTTTCCTTTTCTATTCCTTTCAGGTCTGCGTATTCCTTTAAAACGGCAACGCTATCGTAATCCGGCGTTACCGAATAGGATAGCATTTGAACATCGCTTTCCTTTAGAAATGCGTCTTGCACCAACAACATATTATCTGTCATCTTAGGACAAATGCCTGGGCAAACGGTAAAAAAGAAGTCAACCACCGTGACTTTGTCATTGAGGTTTTCTTCTGTAATCTGCGCGCCATATTGGTTGAACAAATTAAAAGATGGAATCTGATGAAAATCATCGGTTACTTCTCCTTTAATTAACCAGCGTGGTGTAAAAGTTGCATCATTGTAAAAAGGCAACTCGTCAACCCGACTGGTTTTTTCACTACTCTTGTTGCAGGCTGCAGTCAAGGCCAGAATGACTAGTAAAAAACTACTGTTTATATACGATTTTCTCATTATCCAATTCATAGCATAGGTTTGATCTTTTCATGCCAAAGGTTCGGCCATTTTTAGCCTCATAGTTGGCATACAAGGCTCCATTTTTCCTGAAAGCTTGCTGCATGCCATCTTCTTTTCCCTTCCGCATGTTCATCAACTTGTGCAGTTCTCCAGTGGAATACCATTTCCTTTGCTCACCATTCAGCCTTCCGTCCAAATAGTTCAGTTGCACAATGAGTTGATGTCCGTTTTGCAGTGTCCATCTTTTCACTCGGCCGTGAAGCCTGTTATTCCTGTAAGTTTCCTGAAACTTCAGCTTTCCATCCGGAAAATAGGCCATCAAACTCCCTTCCCTCTTTCCTGCAGCAACACCGAATTTGACAGCCAATAATCCATCAGCGTAATGCTTTGAAATATACCCCGAGACCTCACTCGAATCCGATTTGAGTATCCAAAGGCTGTTACTCTTATTGAAAAGCACTTCATCCATGCCGAACTCTATATCAGGTATTTCTGCACTCCCAGAAACCACATCGACCTTCGATGAAGTGCTTTTAGATTGGTGATAGTCACCTAGAATCAATAAAAAAACAAGAGCAATTATTAACCTCATTTTAGTTTCTTAATGCCGATCACATGATCATGTTTGGCGTTCCTTGAAGATCCACACCAAATAGTAGATAATACTGATTCAAGTAGATTTCATTCACGATGTGATAGTGGTAAAACGCCTCATCACTGTGTTGTGTGGTCGATGTATGTCCATTGGAAGCGTCACCATCCGACGGGTACGTACCAGTGGAGTTACATTTTCTTCCATAGATCAGGAATCCGTCTGACATAATCCCAAGCAGCCGATCATCGTCAATGGTAAGTGGCGAAGTTTCTCCTACATCTCGAGCCTCAATGTGATAATGATAACCAGTGGGGCCGGAGTGTCCACCTGCCCAATCAAAGCCGGAAGCTGTACCTTCTGTCACGTCAGTCGGACCTTCAGATTGGTTGTAGATCGGAACGCCCGTGACGGAAAGTCCTATGGCTCCAAGTCCGGTCTCCGAACTGGAGGAAGCTAACGATGGAGCTGTAGGTACAACCAGCGTGTAGCTGCTCTCCGTGATATTTCCAGGCGAAATTCCGCCCGCAGAGGCTACTATTGGATTTATGTACAGATCATCGTTTTGTGTCCAGTAGGGAGAAGTATGGTTGGGTAGTGCGTTTGAGCTAATAGTTATTTCGTCACCGCTAAAAGAAATGGTTACCGCGCTTTGATTGAAATCATCAAATGCAGCGGTTGGTGTACTTACTCCATCACTATCGGTGGGTTCGGCGGTATCATCATCACTGCCGCACGAAACAATGAAGCCAATGCTCAACAGTAGGAACAGGGTAATAATGTTTTTCTTCATGATTTTCTGGTTTTTCTTCATAGACGAGCCACTCAGAAAAAACCTCACCCCCCGGTCCAAAATTTTAGTTCTTCACACGGGAGAACTTATTACTAGGGACCAGAAGTCAATCCACCTAGGAGCATGTTAGTCGAAAATTCACACCCTTTATGGCACTTCCTACGTGAATAGAGTATGGGAACTTGGGGAATTGCTTTAGATATGGCCAAACTAAATGAAGAGAATATCTCAAAGCTCTCAAGAAGGGGAATGTTTGCCAAATTAAGGAAATACAGGACCAGTCACCACAAAAGGATTTTCAAATTCAAAAAGGCAACTCCTGAACTTCTTGAGTCGATCAGAAAAAGGAGAATCATCGAAAACAAGGTTTTTAAGATTAAAAGCATAGCTCTCGCAACCTTTTGTGTACTACTCCTTGCAATCCTTTTCATCGCTGTGCTGTAGGGAGTCTCACACCAAAAAATCCTCTACCACCTCTACAAACGTCTGCATCTCCTCAGGTTTGCCTATACTGATCCGAATATGATTGTGCATATCCGGCCATTTGGTGATGAGGATACCACGCTCCCGCATTTTAGCGATCACATTTTTATCAAATCGATCATGGCGAGTGTAGATGAAATTTGTGGATGAACGATCGTATTTCACGTCCCACTGTTCGTAGGCATTATAGACGATTTGCTTGCCTTCGTTGTTCCTGCTCACACACATTTGAATGAACTCCTGATCGTCTAGCGTGGCAGCAGCAGCGACCAACGGTGCCCAGCCAGCTGAGAGCTCAAATCCCAAATGGCGGTTTCTGAGTGCATTTATGTTAATAGCATTTGAGATGGCATAGCCGATTCGCAATCCTGCCAACCCGTAAGTTTTAGAGAATGTTCGACAAATGATCAGGTTTGGCATTTCGCCCACAAGTGAAACCATGCTCCCATCCAGTCCGGCATTGGAATATTCAATGTAAGCTTCGTCCACACAGATCAGAACGTTTTCCGGCACCGATCTACAAAAGGATTTCAAATCCTCAGTTGGCAGCTCGGTGCCTGTGGGATTATTAGGATTGCAGACAAAAATCAATGAAGTCTGGTTTGAAACAGCATTTCTCAGTCGATCAAGTTCGAACCGATTGTTCTTATCCAGATCCACTTTTCGAATCGTGGCCCCGGCTCTCTCACCGAATTGGATCATCGTGGGAAAGGTCGGATAGGCTGTAAGTATCTCTCCTTTTTGCAATCCAACGTGCTGGCCAAGTAAACTTAGAATTTCCGTTGACCCAGCGGTGATTAACAAGTTCTCCGGCTTTATTGAATAGAGTTTTGACAATTTCTCCTTCACTTCTACAATGTAGTCGTCAGGATAGCGGTTGGCATTCTTCATCGCTTCGTTCACCGCTTTGATGGCAGATTCCGAAGGCCCATAGGGATTCTCATTCCAATTTAGCTGAAGAGGCTCGCCCTCGATTCTTCTCTCGCGAAAACCCGACGCACATCCATATGCTCCCGTACTCCCAGCCACCAACATAGCTGCAGATGCTAGTAAACTCTGTTGTATCCATTCTCTTCGATTGATTGCCATGATAGCGCTTTTTTTGTGAATTGGTAGGTTCAATTTAATCGATTGACCTCTATTTTAGCAGCATATTAGAACCCACGATGAAAAAAGTATACTATCTATCTACCTGTACCACCTGCAAAAGAATCATGGATGAACTGGGGCCATTGATCTCCGATTTCAAAAAGCAAGACATCAAAACTGAGTCCATGACACTGGATCAAATTGATCAGATGAAGAACTTAAGCGGAACCTATGAATCCCTTTTTTCCAGAAAAGCCATGAAATTCAGATCCATGGGACTTGGTGAAAAGAACCTTTCGGAAAACGATTATAGAGAACTTATTCACCAAGAGTATACATTTTTAAAGCGACCTGTTTTTGTTGTTGATGATCAGATTTTTGTCGGAAATAGCAAAAAAGTGATTGAATCACTAGCGAAAAGTTTGGCTTAGCAAAAATCAAAACAGCTCTCCTCCCGTATGGATAGGTATGCCAAGACTACTTATTGTAATCACTCTCCTCTCTTCCTGTACCATCGATCGAACGATTGAATTCTCAAACAATGAAGAGATAGCTGTCCTCAGAGCATTCCAATCCCTGCCTGAAGAAAGTATGCTTAAAATTGCCAGTGACGATGAACCAGGAGAACATCTACTTCTTTGTATCACCTTTAGAAAAAAGGAGGATGGAACCTCAGTCTTTGGACAGAAAGTCCATTTTTACCACACCTCCAACCAAGGCAATTATGAGCCGTCAAGCCCCGGAGATGAATCCACTGCTAGACTAAATGGTGATGCCGTTTCCAGTTCAACAGGAAGAATTTTCGTTGAGACAATCCTACCAGGCGACTATGGAAGCTCAACTGATAATCGACATATTCACACGACAGTGACTGGGGCTCGTCCAGAGGCATATGATATCCATTTTAAGCAATATTCAAGTTTCATGTCAAAGAATTTCATCGATGACAGTGATCAGCATTTTCTAGCAGATCTAAAAAGAACTGAGGACGGTTCGCTGGTAGCTTTTCTCACCATGGAAATCAAAAATTGGCCACAGAATTAAAAGCTCGCTACCGCAAGCAATAAATTATTTTGCAACCTTTCTGAAACTTTTTCGAAAAATGGAGTATCTCTTTTTATAAAGATCACATTTTAGACCTATATATTTAAGTCACATTATAGATTTAAATAGTTTGACCATGAGTAAAGTTTCAATTGGTGAATTCGAGGAGATCGTCATGCTGACCGTAGCAGTACTTTATAAAGATGCTTATGGGGTCGCCATAAAAAAGGACCTTGAAAAACGCTCGAAACGAAAAGTCAGCCTTGGAGCTATGCGTACGGCGTTGAAACGTCTAGAGAAAAAAGGTCTGTTGGTATCAGAATTTGGAGAAGTCACCGCGGTGCGGGGTGGCAAACGAAAGCGTTACTTCAAAGTCACTCCATATGGAAAAAAAGTCCTGGAACAAGTAATGGAAACTAGAAAAAGGCTTTGGGATGCCATTCCTGAGTTGGCTTTTGACATGTAAATGGGACAACAAAAGCACATAGCTCCTCCTCATAGTTTGATTCGCTTTTTCAGGTGGTTCTGCGATCCCGAGTTAGTGGAAGATCTGGAAGGGGATATGACAGAACTTTTTGAGGAAAGATCAAGAGCTAATGTGGCTCGAGCCAAAACGCTCTTGGTATGGGAAATACTGATGCTTTTTCGCCCAGGCATCATAAGAAATTTTGAAGGAAATAAAAACTTAAATAATTACGGAATGATCAAGAATTACTTCAAGTCTGCCTGGAGAAGTTTAATGAAATACAAAACCTTCTCCGCTATCAACATCTTTAGCCTCACCATTGGCATGGCGGCCTGCATGGTGATCTTCCTTTTTGTTAAGGATGAGCGTTCATTTGATGCTTTTCACAAAAAAAGAGACAAGATCTACCGGCTATGCGAAGTTCAAAGTTTTCCAGGGACCAACACACAAAATGTGGCTCTTTCAATGCCAGGAATGGGTCCCACAATGACAAACGAGTTTCCTGAAATAGAGTCATTTGTGCGATTCTGGAATTGGGGAGATCAATTGCTGGAGCTTGGAGACAAGAAGATTACCATTGAAAATGTTGCAGGTGCAGATAGTACATTCTTTGAAATGTTCGATTATCCTTTGGTCATTGGTGATCCTGCTGAGGTAATTGATGAGCCACTTGATGCAGTCGTCTCTGAGGAGGTGGCCATCAAGCTCTTCAACAAAAAGGATGTGATTGGCGAAACGTTCGTTATCGATGGCGATCAATGCATAATCAGGGGTGTGATGGAAAATGTTCCTGAAAACTCACACCTTCAATTCAACATTCTGCTGAACATCAAATCTGCGACATTGGACAATCCGGACTTTGATTCCCAGTTTGGTGGTAATTTCCTCAATACTTACTTCACACTAAATGAAGGTGCTGATCTGGAAAAAATGGCCGAACGGTATCCTGACTATCTATCCCGGAACACAGGGAGAGACAATATCAATGAAATGTACAAACTATATCTTCAACCGCTGGTTGATGTGCATTTAGCCTCAACAGATGTTGAACACGATTACAACAACTACAGGAAGTTTAACGGCACCTACATCGACGTTTTCATTTTGGTTGGTATCTTCATTCTCATTATTGCCTCACTCAATTTCATGAACCTTACGACGGCCCGGGCGAGCAATCGAGCAAAAGAAGTCGGAGTAAGAAAAACGATCGGTGCGCTGAAGGGTCAATTGTTCAATCAGTTTATCTTCGAATCGATCATGCTCTCTTGTATGGCATTGATTTTTGCGATTGTGTTGACCTTTATCGCACTACCCTTCTTGAATATCTTAATAGAGCGGCAATTGAGTTTATTGGCTATCTTTTCAGAGCCCACCTTGATTGTCATTATTCTTGCCATTACTATCACATTGGGTCTTTTGGCAGGCATCTATCCTTCCATCTACCTTTCATCTTTTAAGCCCGTCATCGTACTGAAAGGCTTCAAATCGTATGAAAAAAAGTCGATGTTTCGAAGCTCACTGATCATCATTCAGTTCAGTCTCGCCCTGGGAATGATCATAGCCACGCTTGTCGTCATCCAACAGCTGACTTACATGAAAAACAAGGACATTGGGTTCACAACGGATCACATTTTGCTGCTCGACATGAATGAACAGACACGTGAAAAGTACGATGAATTAAAGCAGGCACTTCTAAGCGAATCTAACATCTTAGGTGTAACCGGCTCAGGGCAGCGATTGGGAAACAATTTTCATCAGTGGGGATTCAAAGTAATGCATGACACTGGAGTTGCTCAGTTAGCTCCATCTAATGTTTTCGTTGATCACGACTACTTGGATGTGTATGGCATCAAATTACTTCAGGGGCGCTCCTTTTCAAAGGAGTTTGCAACTGATGACGGACTTGCATTTATCATAAATGAATCATTTGCGAAAGATCTTGGATTCGATGACCCTATTGGGCAAAAGGTTGGGCACAGTTGGTATCCAAATGACTCATTGGGAACCGTAATCGGTGTAACGGAAGACTTTAACTTCAATTCACTTCACTACAAAGTCAACAAGCTGTCTATTGTTGTACACACAGATTGGGGCTTTAGTGAAATGTCGATCAAACTGAATGGGGAAAATATTGCACAAGCAGTAAAGGATGTTGAACGTATCTATGATCAATTTGTGACTGATTATCCAATAGACTATGAATTCCTGGACAAACACTTCCAGGAATTGTATAAGTCGGATGAACAAATGGGAGCTGTCATCACAATCATTGCTGCTCTCTCTATCTTCATTGGCTGCATGGGGCTGTTCGGCTTAGCTTCTATCTCTATTCAGAGGAGGATCAAAGAAGTTGGAATTCGCAAGGTGATGGGCGCAAGCGTCAACAACCTGGTAACCTTGCTATCTAAGAATTTTACATTAATGATCTTGGTATCATTTGTCCTAGCTACACCCGTTACGTATTTATTTATATCCAGGTGGTTAGAAAATTTTGCCTTTAGAGTGCAGGTAGATCCAATCATGTTCTTTGCAGGAGGATTTATAGCACTTGTGATCGCTCTAGTCACAATCAGTTTCCATGTGATCAAGGCTGCCAACTCTAATCCAGTAAATTCACTTAAGTATGAATGAATAATGGAGTTTTGATAATAATGATAACAATGACTTAACACATTTTTTGGCTATTGATTATCAATTGACAATCGTTTTTGCTAAACTTGAGTAAGGAAAGCTGGTTTACCGCCATCACCTGTTTTCAGCCAAGCTACTTGTAAGAATTTTACGCAAATCACCCTAGTTAAAATGCGTCTTATAGTAGTACTGTATCTAATCGCACCGGCCCTTTTCGCCTGGTCAGCTCCGCGCTCCATCACGGGAATTGTAAAAGACGCCGAAACCGACGAGCCTATTCCTTTCGCCCATGTCGTAATTGGTCCGGTCATAAGCCTGACCAACCTTGATGGAGAGTTTGTTATTGATCCTCATGCTACGACAGAACAAATATTGCTGCAGGTCTCAGTAATGGGATATGAACTTTCTACAACAGAAGTAGAGGATCCAGAGAAATTCCAGGTGATTTACCTCAAATCAAGCACTATGCACCTCGATGAGGTGACGATCGTTTCCGGAAATGTGCTCATGAATAATGTTTTTAACCGTTTTCATCTGAATTATGAAGTCTCCAGAAAACACATGCTGGGATACTACAAAGAAAATTTGCTTGATGTCGATTCTATGTATTACCTGGCAGAAGGTATCGTAGATATCTATGTTCCTTCAAACGTCGATTTTGACCATGCACTTGTAAATCCGATTCGAACTCGAAAAAAAGTTTTCAAAGTCCTGGACGATGATCATGTTTTTTTGACTGGAAATGCCAGCGACATGGCAAGGTCTTCAATATGGAGACCAGGATCTTTCCTAAATCCTAAAAACAGGAAAAATTACGAGTACATCTATGCCGGCTCAAGCAATATTGGCGATCGTGATGTGTTCATCGTTGAGTTCGAACCCAAGAATTCCAAAGGAGACACCGAAGGAAAGATTTACATTGATGAGGAATCGTTGGCAGTGATCAAGTTGGAGTATCACCCAAAACTAAAAGATAGCAACTTTTGGAAATCGGTATCCTGGGTCGAGGAATATTACGAGAAGAATGGAATCTATGAGCTCTTCAGAGTGTCCTACACCGGTTCATGGGAGGATTTTGAAAAAGACTATACCTATAACGCTCTATTGGTTGTTAATGAATCCCGGGTTACTAATGACCTGCCTGAAGACACATTTCTGCTTAACGAGTACCATTCATTCTTTCACGAGGCTCAGGAAGATTTCTCAGATTCCTTCTGGGATGGTTACAACTTCATCAAACTCGACATTGAATCTACCAATTTTTTGAAGAGCTACGGAATGAACACCGACTAAGCTTGTCCAGCACCGTCTCATTCGTAGTCACTTTTATTCCGCTCACAGAAGATTCCAGTTATAACCAAGAGCATATCTGACTTTGTTTATTACCTTTCTTTTATGAATCGCATTGACCGGTTAAATGCATTGCTCATCCACCTTCAGGGTAAACCACGAGTTCCAATAGATGAGCTGGAAGACCGCTTTGAGGTTAGCAGAAGAACCATTTTCAGAGACATCAAATCATTGATGGAAGCGGGTGTCCCCATTGGCGGGGATGCCGGTGAAGGCTATTTTGTCGTTGAGGGATATCATCTTCCACCTGTCGTTTTCAACAAGGAGGAAGCAAGCGCAATTCTACTTGGAGCAAAGTTCATCGAGCAGGCAGCGGATAGCTACACGATCGAGGCGTTTCAAAAAGCCATGTACAAGATCAAGGCTGTATTGAAATACTCAGATAAGGAATTTCTCGACAATCTTGAGGAGAAAATTTCAATTCGGCCCAGATATGGCGAACAGCAACAGTTTCCCGATTCGCATATCGCTGAAATTCAGCTAGCAATCGCGACGAATAGACTCGTACATATCACCTATTACTCTCAGTACAATGACGCCACCACGCAGCGAGAGGTAGAGCCTTTAGGAATGGTCTTCTATTCTTCAAGATGGCATCTCATTGGTTTTTGCAGACTTAGACAAGACCTGCGCGACTTCAGGGCAGACCGTATTCAAAAGGTGAAAGTCCTCACTGAAGAAATAGATTCTTCCAAACATCCCAATTACCTTGAATTCCTAAACGACACACTGATTGGCACAGATGCGAAAGAAGCAATCATCAAAGTATCATCGCTTGTTTACCGCTTCATGGGTGAATCAAAATATGCACAAGGCTTCGTTGAAGAAAAGAGGCTGGAGGATAAGAACTACGAGCTAAAATTTGTTACTCCTCACTATGACTATTTCGCTAGCTGGTTGCTAATGTACGGCAAAGAGGTTGAGATTCTTGGACCATCTGAACTGCAAGGAATAGCTGCAAAATTAGCTGCTGAACTAGCTGAGCACCACAGTGCTGTTTTCTTTGTGAAATAGCAATTTTTATTTTCCCAAAAACCAGTGACATAGGGCTGTCACTCGCTCCAATTTCTTTGCTTCTATACACCTTAAACATTAATTAAAAATGGAAGCAGTAATTGAAAAACTCAACATCGAAAAAGCAGACCCTAACTACTACAAAGTAGGCACGACACCGCAAATTCGGGACCTAGACCCATACTATTACCTGACAGTCAGTGGCAAGTCCAGTCCATCCTCTCCGCAATTCTTCAGAGCAATCGAGCAACTATATGCCGTCGCTTACAATGTCAAATTTCTCTGTAAATCTGAAGACATGGATTTTGTAGTCCCCAAAATGGAGGGCTTTTGGTGGATAGATGGCGGAATAGAGGCGCAACACAAATTCACTCAAACTCCGGAAAATGAATGGAATTGGAAAATTATAATCAGAATGCCCGATTTTGTGGAAGGCGATCATTTCTATAGAGCTATACAAAAAGTAAAAGCCAAAAAACCCAATCTAATTAAAGAAGACGAGGTGAAATTCGAGCTGATCAATGAGGGAAAATGCGTTCAGGTACTTCATCACGGAAGCTACAATGAGGAAGAACCAACTATCATGAAAATGATGACTTTCATTCAAAAAGAAGGGTTGACGGTGGCTAACTATCATCACGAAATTTATTTAAGTGACCCGAGAAAAACTCCCGAAGCGAAGCTAAAAACGATTCTTCGATACGCAGTGAAATGAGAAAGCTCATCTCCTATATTGCCATGAGTCTTGATGGAAAAATCGCAAAAAAGAATGGAGATGTGAGTTGGCTGAACGAGTTACCTAATCCCGACAAACTTGACTATGGATACAAAGAATTCTATGAATCAATTGACACCGTGATTATGGGAAACGCTACTTACAAGGTTAGCCGGGAACTCTCAGACGTCTTTCCAACTTCAGATAAGGAGAATTATGTGGTTACTAGAAATGAGGATTTAACGAAGGATGAAAACGTGACCTTCGTTTCCCAGGATATCGAGTCAGTTGTGGAATCACTTAAGAAACAGCCAGGCAAGGACATTTGGCTCATGGGAGGGGCGGAAGTGAACAGCCTCTTCCTTAATGCCGGACTACTTGATGAGCTTCGGGTATATGTTATACCTATCATTCTTGGTTCAGGTATTCCTCTCTTTTCTGACTCAGCTACGATGAAAAACTTGAGGCTTAAATCCAGTCAGCAATTTTCCACTGGCGTCATAGAACTCATTTATCATTTAACTTAAAATCATGAACAAGAACATATTAGGACTGAGAACAGTCATTTATCGTGTTTCGAATCTTCAAGAAGCGAAGAAGTGGTACACAGAAGCCTTTGGCAAAGGACCTTACTTCGATGAACCTTTCTATGTAGGTTTTGAAATAGCCGGATACGAGTTAGGGCTCATTCCAGATGAAACATCAAATGAAGAGAAAACAGATAATATAGAGACCTACTGGGGAGTGACGGACATAAAATCTGAGCATGAACGATTTCAGAAGTTAGGCGCAAAAGAACACACGGCCATTCAGAATGTGGGTGGTGAACTTCTCGTTTCCACACTGTTGGATCCTTGGGGGAACGTGATCGGACTTATTTACAATCCCTACTTTAAGTTGCCTTGAGTGGAATCGAGCACTTCAAACTAGCACTGCAGGGTCAGCAAAAAGCAATCGTAACCTATCTTCATCATAGGATCATTGAGCGTCATGGTCTTGAAATAAAAATGAACTACGAGATTCCCATGTATTATCGTAAATCTTGGGTCTGTTATCTAAACCCAATTAAGAAGAATGGGATAGAGTTAGCATTTATTAAAGGGCACCGACTATCCAATGAGCAAGGGCTACTTTCTATGAAGAACAGGAAGCTCGTAGCAGGGATAGACCTCTTCGACGTTTCTGAAATAGAAGAGAGAGAAATTGATGAGATCATCCAGGAAGCAATTATTCTGGATGATCTCTATAAGAAATGAAGATGACTTCTTTATTCGAAGACTTCTTCCATCTTGTTGTTGTTTTTATTGATCATTCCTACAGCTCTTGACGGCATTAATCTTCTCAGAGTAAAAAGTTGGGAGGAAGCTTTAGGCCGCATCTCATATCTGTCCTTCTTCAACCCTTTGATCAAGGTCGCTGCCAATTCATCCGCATTTTCCTTCTTAAATCCGGGGGCATCCGGCATTTTTTCGGTCATGGGCGTATCAACCAACGGAGGACACATCTCAAATATTTTCACGGATGTATCTTTCAGTTGGTAGCGCAGAGATTCAGTGTAAGAATGTAGTCCGGCTTTCGTCGCACAGTAGACGGGAGCCATACTGAAGGGAACAAATGCCAATCCGGAAGTAACGTTCACAATTGCAGCCTCTGATTTATCAAGAAAATCAGGCAAAAAATGATCAATCAAACGCATAGGCGAGGTGAAATCGATGGAAATCTCGTCTTCAAGGTTTTCAAATGAGTGATTTCTCTTTAAAAAACTATAAAACTTGAAAACTCCAGCATTATTGATCAGCATATTTAAATCCGGATGCTCATTCCTTAGCTTCTCATACATCGACTTGACATCAGATTTGCTGGAGACATCACATTGAACGATTTCCAGCTCGGGAAATTCTTCTTTGACCTTTTCCAGTTTTTGATTGTTCCTTCCACAAATAATCACCTTTCGTGCCTCTTTAGACAAGGCTTTGGCAAACGCTAATCCAATTCCTGAAGAGCCACCAGTAATTAATATTGTTTTATCTGTTAAATTCATGACTTGAACTATTAACTTGCAATTTGCAAGTAAGATGAGCAAATAACTTTTGTTTTGCAAGTTATTTCTTAAGAAATGCAAAGATCCGATTGTCCCATAGGAAGTGCCCTCGACATTATTGGTGACCGCTGGTCATTTGTAATCATCCGGGATGCCGTGTACAAGGGCTATAGAGGTTATAATGAGTTCCTGAGTTCCCCGGAAAAAATCTCCACAAACATTCTTGCTGAGCGTTTGAAGAAAATGACTGAGTTTGGGATTTTCGAAAAAATCAAGGATCCTGATAATGGATTGAAGTATCAGTACTTGATTACACAGAAAGGAAGGGATTTGATACCAGCCATGATTGAAGTTGGAAAATGGGGCTCAAAATATATAGAAGGGACCTTAGACATAACAAAAAAAATCGAAGAAAAACGAGACTGACTTTTTCAAAGTCTCACAAAATTCTTCCCGCTTAAAATGTTAATTGTCAATTGATAATCAAAGTCATTGTGATAATCTAATGATAAGAATTATCTTTCTAGGCTAGAAAATCTACACTCGCAGCATAGTTGGAAAATACCTTATCATCAGTTAACTCCAAAATTCAATCTCTTTTGGATGAAGCGTACAAGCTGCGCATCAATGATTTGCGTGCGAGTTTGAATCTGGCTAACAAAGCGCTTGCAATAAGTAAAGAGGCTGGCAATAACCATTACACCGGTAAAAGTCTTAGTCAGTTATCACTATATCACATGATTATCGGTGATTTTGACCTGGCAATAAATATTGCGGAAGAGGCGATCACCTATTTTACTGAGGTTGGTGATGAAAGGGGAATTGCTGACGCGAAGTACAACATCGCAGGAGCGCTCTATAAGACCGACAACTTCAACCTTGGCTTGACTTACCTTATTGACTGTTTAACAACCTACCGAAAATTCAACGATCATCACAACCTTGCCAGGGTTCATAAGTCGATGGGCACGATTTACGAATATTTTGGCGATGAGAAAAGTGCGATTCAGTCCTACGAAGAGGCAATCAAGGCTGGAGAAGAAATCAATGATCTCAATCTACAGTCCAATGCTTTTAATCCGCTGTCGGGGATTTACTTAAATAAGGGGAAAATTGATGAAGCGCAGCAGTTGATTGAAAGATCAATAGAGCTCAAAAATGAAACCAAGGACATAAGGGGTTTGGCTTTTGCTCTCTACGGAAGGGGAAAAGTCTTTACGAGAACCGGTGAATTTGACCTGGCAGAAAAGGACTTTCTTGAATCCATCAGGATCCATGAAGAAATGGGTGAAAAGCTAGGTCACGCCATGTGCTACCACAAATTGGGTGCGCTTTACATAGAAATGGGCAGATTGAATGACGCTCGGGATATACTGATAAAAGCCCTTAGATACAGCAACAAGCACAAAATCATACTTATCAAGTTCAAGGCCAACTTGCTGTTGCACGAAATCGCAAAGCAAGAAAAGGACTACGAATTGGCTCTCAAGTACCTAACCCAGTACATTGAAGAAAAGGAGAGTGTAATCAATGACAAGACGGCCAAAGTGATCGAAAGCTATGAGGTGTTAAAACGAGTACAGGAACTGGAGAGAGAAGCAATCTCACAAAAAGAAAAGGCCGATCTAGTGGAGAAAAAGAACTTGGAGCTAGACTCATTCTTCTATCGTATCTCGCATGATCTAAAAGGACCAATTACAGCGATGATGAGCTTGAATTACCTGGCGACTGAAGATGTTAAAGATGAGACGGCTCAAAAATACTTTGCTGAATACACCAATCAGGCAAAAAGGATTAACAATATTCTGGACGAGCTGATGAATCTAACCAAGATGGTTTATGGTTCTGATTCGAAAAGTGAAATTGATTTTGAGCAGCTTACCTATGATTGTATAGCCTCTTACAAGCATCTACCAAACTTCGAAAAGGTAGAGTTCAAAGTGGCTATTCAGGAAAACATTCTTTTTGAGGCCGAGTGGGCACTGGTAAATACCATTATTCAGAATTTGATTGAGAATGGCATAAAATACGCCCGACTTGAGAAAAACAAACCTAAAATTGACATCTCAATTGAAGACATCAATAGAGAAATAAAGATCAGTGTTTCTGATAACGGAATTGGGATGTCTGAAGATGCTCAGTCCAAAATATTTAAGATGTTTTATCGGGCCAACCGAAAAATAGAAGGAACAGGTCTTGGTCTGCACATTGTTAATCGAGCCATCGAAAAATTAAGTGGTAGAGTTGAGCTTGAAAGTCAACTAGGCGCTGGTTCGACCTTCCATGTTTTTCTCCCTAAGAACTAGATCCAAAAGCTCTTCTTGTATCGAACTACCGGCATCTTGATTGTACCATTTTTGTAACTCCACCTGGAATTCCATGTATGGGATCTTATTTTTAGAATTCCTCCAACCATCATATAGTTCCTGACCGACTTTAGGTCTAGGACCCCATGTAAAAAGGACATCACTTTCTTCATTAAGCACGACCAATTTGGGAATTGACCTTCCGCCATTTGTTAAGAATTGATCCATGAGTTCGGGGCTTTCGTCTCTGAGCACCAAACGAAGCTCAATGTTTGAATTCAATTCTGCCACTTTCGCTATGATGGGAACGCTATTAGCAGCATCGCCGCACCAACTTTCCGTAATGAGCAACCAGGTCTGTTTTTCTCCAATTCTTTCGATTGCAGTGACCAGATTTCGATTCAACTGACTCGTTTTGGTAATTCTTCTACTGCGCTGGGCATTCAGTTTTGTAAAATAGATCCAGTCCTCCTTTTGCTGGCCGGTGGTCTTACCGTCTTTTGCATAGGTCTGCATTAAATCGTAATAATCGACATATGAAATTGAGTTTTGAAGCGACTCTTCGATGATCTCGTCCAATTGCAATATTTCCATACGGACCAGACATAAAAGCCACCGTCAAAGTTCCTGAACAAGTCAGGATCGAGACTAAGTATCAGGTAGCTGACTTTCTACATGTGGATAGGGCGATTCTCTGTGGCAGCAAGCGCTGCCTCCTTGAATGCTTCCATGTAGGTAGGATGAGCGTGAGACATTCTGGCAATGTCCTCAGCTGAGGCTCGATATTCCATTGCAGTTACGCCAGCGGCAATCATATCAGCTGCTCGCGCTCCAATAATATGAACGCCCAAAACCTCATCCGTGTGTTTATCTGCAAGTATCTTAACGAGCCCCTCCGTATCCATACTAGCTCGGGCACGGCCCAATGCTTTGTAAGGAAACTTGCCAGCCTTATAGGCTCGTCCTTGTTCTTTAAGTTGCTCTTCTGTGTAACCAACAGACGCTACCTCAGGCCAGGTATACACTACACCAGGAATGAGGTTGTAATTGATATGTGGCTTTTGACCCATGATTGATTCTGCCACAAAGACTCCCTCCTCTTCCGCTTTGTGCGCAAGCATTGCTCCTTTCACCACGTCCCCTATTGCATAAATGTTGTCGACATTCGTTCGCAGATGATCATCCACTTCCACCCTGCCCCGATCATCCATCTTGACACCGGCATTTTCTAGTCCAAGCCCATCTGTGTAAGGTCTTCGACCAATGGACACTAGACAATAGTCGCCTTTCAACTCTACTAATTCTCCCTTCTTGTTCTCTGCCTTCACCGTTACATTTTTAGCTTTCTTATCAACAGCTGTCACCTTATGCCCCAGATAAAATTCAAAGCCGATGCCCTTTAAGGACTTTTGAAGTTCCTTGCCCATAGTTCCATCCATCGTGGGGATGATACTGTCAAGAAATTCCACAACAGATACCTTCGATCCCAGCCTGGCGTAGACTGAACCAAGCTCCACTCCGATCACTCCACCACCAATAATGATCATGTGCTTAGGAATCTCCTTTAGTTCAAGTGCCTCCGTGCTCGTGATTAAACGATCTTTGTCAAGCTTGATAAACGGGAGACTCGCCGGTTTGGACCCCGTTGCAATTATGACTTTTTCAGAAGTGATCTTCTGCTTCTTCTTTCCGTCAATTTGAATGGTGTTTTTGTCCACAAAACTTCCCATCCCATGAAAGACATCAATTTTGTTTTTGTTCATTAAGTAGTCGATGCCTTCCACATTTTGCTTTACCACATCTGCCTTACGATCTATCATTTGTTTCAAATTGACCTTGGGCTTGGGAATATCAATACCGTGAGTTTTGAAGGTATGTTCGGCATTGTGAAAATGTTCTGACGAATCCAATAGTGCCTTTGAAGGAATACACCCTACATTCAAGCATGTACCACCTAGCGTGTCGTACTTTTCGATAATAGCTGTCTTCAACCCTAATTGAGCACATCGAATGGCTGCCACATACCCGCCGGGTCCCGAACCAATTACTACAACCTGATAATCCATATTTTATATTTTTTGTACCAAGTACCTATGTACCAAGTATTACGATTTTAAATTCTGCTTTAATTTAAAGATCATATTTGAAATTGAATTTATCTCATCTATAATGAATGTTGATTGTGCCTTCTCGATAAAATTCATTTCACTAGCAATCAAGGTTTGAGTTTCCAACTCAAATGCAGATCCTTGAGAAATTCCTAGAAATTGTATGAATTCTCCGTCCGTATTCCTACCGGCCCCTTCTGCTATATTTGATGCAATCGAAACAGCTGATCTCCGCATCTGAGAAGTTAACCCAAACCTTTCTTCAGATGGAAACTCTTTTGTTACCTCATATACCTTATATGATAGATCCACGGCCTTTTTCCAAACTTTCAAATCCTTATATCTGTGCATAAACGTCCTCTAGAAGTACCTAATACCTAGTACTTGATACTTCCCTCTCACACTCCAAGCAAAAGTCTTGTAGGATCTTCCAGCAACTGCTTCACTCTCACCAGGAAGCTTACTGATTCACGTCCATCAATTATTCGATGATCATATGACAGCGCAACATACATCATTGGTCTTACGACCACCTCTCCCCCTTCAACAACTGCACGCTGCACAATGTTGTGCATTCCCAAAATTGCTGATTGCGGTGCATTGATGATTGGTGTGGACATCATCGAACCGAAGACTCCACCATTCGTAATTGTGAAAGTTCCACCTTGCATCTCCTCAATACTAAGTTTATTCTCCCTGGCCTTGGTAGCAAGTCTTATAACTTCTCTCTCGATTTGAACAAAATTCAGTGACTCGGCATTTCTGATTACTGGCACAACCAATCCTTTTGGCGCCGATACCGCAATTGAGATGTCGCAGTAATCGTTGTAGACGATTTCATTTCCGTCAATCATTGCATTGACCGCCGGCCATTCCTGTAGGGCGACGCAGCATGCCTTTGTGAAAAACGACATAAATCCCAGTCCAACCTCGTTCTTCTCCTTGAACTCTTCCTTGTATTTCTTACGAATATCCATGATGGGTTTCATGTTCACCTCATTGAATGTGGTGAGCATTGCTGTCTCATTTTTGACAGAAACAAGTCTACGAGAAACGGTCTTTCTCAATGAAGACATCTTTTCCCTTCGTTGCTCACGGGATGTCCCCCCTCCTAACTGCGGAGCTTCAAACTGTGGTGCGGCCGGTTTTTCTTCGGTTTTCGCAGCAGATTTTTGCGCACCTGCTGCATCTTCCTTGGTGATTCGTCCATCTCTCCCGGTACCTTTGACCTCAGATGAGGAAATCCCTTTCTCATCAAGAATCTTAGCAGCTGCCGGGGAAGCATGTCCTGTAGCATAAGTTTCAGAACTGGCAGATGCTGAAGCTGCCACCTGGTCCGACGGCTGAGAGGCCGAATCACTTGGTGCCGAAGCCTTAGGTGCAGGCGCACCCTCCATGACTTCTATTTTGCAAATCAAAGCTCCAATCTCCAGGGTGTCACCCTCTTGTGCTACAATCTTTAATATCCCCTGTGCCTCAGCGGTGAGGTCAAAAGTTGCCTTATCGGACTCGATTTCTGCAATATTCTCATCCAGTTCCACGAAATCACCATCGCTTTTTTGCCATGTGGAAAGTGTCACTTCTGTAATGGATTCTCCAACAGTCGGCACCTTCATCTCCAGAACTTCACCGGTCGCTTTGGATTCGACTGCAACAGGTTCTTCTGCTCCCTCTGATGGCGCATCGGCAGCTTTCGATTCTCCACCACCAGCACCTTCCTCTATTTCACAGAGAACTGCACCGATCTCAAGAGTATCACCTTCCTGTGCCTTTATTGTTAGTTTTCCAGCTGCCTCCGCAGTTACCTCAAAAGTTGCCTTGTCGGATTCCAGCTCACAAATCACCTCATCCATCTCCACGAAATCTCCATCATTTTTTGACCACGATGATACCGTCACTTCTGTAATGGATTCACCAACGGCTGGCACTTTCATTTCTAAACTCATCTCTTAATTCGTTTTACAGTTTTTTATATGTCCAGCTTCAAGCTGGTTTCAAATCGAATGCTTTTTTGACCAATTCCGCTTGCTCCTGCTTATGCACTTTCGAAAAGCCTGTGGCAGGAGAAGAACTCATCTTTCTTGCTACAACATCCATCTTTAAATCCACACAACTCAGAAGGTAGCTCCAAGCGCCCATATTTTCAGGTTCCTCCTGCACCCACACCAGTTGCGCTTTTGGAAACTTCTTGATCAATGCATCTACTTGTTTTTGAGGAAATGGATGTATCTGCTCGACTCGAACGACGGCAATGTCCTTAGCTTTTCTTTTTTGCTGCTCCTCATACAAATCAAAGTAGACCTTACCTGAACAAAAAAGTACTTTCTTCACACTCTTAGCAGTGACGTAGCTGTCGGGAATGATCTCTTTGAACTTACCTGCAGTAAATTCTTTTAGAGGAGAAACCACTCCTGGATGTCTGAGCAAAGATTTAGGTGAGAAGACAATGGCGGGCTTCCTAAACTCCCAGGTCACCTGTCTCCGCATTAAGTGGAAAATATTTGCTGAGGTGGTCAGGTTTGCTATGATCACATTTTCATTTGCGACCATCTGAAGAAATCGTTCCATCCTTGCACTTGAATGTTCAGGTCCTTGTCCTTCATATCCATGCGGTAGCAACATAACAAGTCCGTTCATTCGTTGCCACTTGCTTTCGGCGCTCATAATGAATTGATCTATCATAATTTGAGCACCGTTGGCAAAATCCCCAAACTGAGCTTCCCAGATCACCAATGCATTCGGAGTTGCCATGGCATAGCCATACTCGAAGCCAAGCACCCCGTATTCAGACAACAGTGAATTATAAATGCGGAATGGCTCCTGGTTCTTTGCCACTTCATTTAGTCCAGTGTACGGCTCGTTGGTCGTTGAATCGAAAAAATAGGCATGACGATGTGAGAATGTTCCACGCTTCACATCTTGTCCTGACATTCTTACAATCTTGCCATCTGCCAGAATAGACCCGTAGGCTAGGAGTTCTGCATCTGCCCAGCCTAATTCCTTCTTTTCAAAAAAGTTAGCAGTTCGATCTTTTATCAGTTTCTCAATCTGTCGAAGAGGCTTGAATCCCTTTGGAACTTCAGTAATTGCCTTGCCAATTTTTTGCACGGCAACCTCCGAAATGCTGGTATCCGGAGATTTATCAAAATCCTTAGCAGTGGCCCTTCGCAGATGATGCCATTCTTCTTCTATTTTCTGAGGCTTGTAAGGAAGTGGGTGCTGTTTAATCTCATTTAATCGATCCTGTAGTTGTGCCTTGAAATCTTTGTCCAACTTCTGAACGGCGGCATCATCCAACACCTTTCGTTCGATCAATTGTTTTACATAGATCTCACGCGGATTAGGATGTTTTGCTATTGCATTGTAAAGCTTCGGTTGAGTGAATTTTGGCTCGTCGCTCTCATTATGTCCATGCCTTCGATAGCAAAGCATGTCGATGAATATGTCTTTCTTGAATTTTTGGCGGTATTCAATCGCAAGGTTCGCACAGAAATCCACAGCTTCGGCGTCATCACCGTTCACATGCAAGATTGGGGCATCAACAATTTTTGCCAGATCGGTGCAATAGATACTTGATCGACCATCTCCAAAGTCGGTTGTAAACCCTACCTGGTTGTTAATCACAAAGTGAATGGTTCCTCCAGTCATATATCCGTCCAGCATTGACATTTGGATGCACTCATAAACAATGCCTTGACCAGAAGCTGCTGCATCTCCATGGATCAAAATAGGGACAGCCTTCAACATGTCGCCTCGATACTCGTCATCTATTTGCGCTCTGGTATATCCAAGCACAACAGGATCAACCGCTTCCAAATGAGAAGGATTTGGAGAGAGCTTCACATATATCTTCTTTCCCGCTGTGGTTTCTATGTGAGAGGAGTATCCCAAGTGGTATTTTACGTCACCATCTCCCATTGTAAGGTCAACTTCCATATTTCCTTCAAACTCGCTGAAAATCTCTTCAAATGTCTTGCCCATGATATTAGCAAGTACATTCAGCCGACCACGATGAGCCATTCCTATAACAACCTCTTCTGCCTCCAACTCAGCAGCTCGATTTATTATCTTGTCAAGTGCGGGAATTGTATTCTCTCCTCCTTCAAGAGAAAATCTTTTCTGCCCAAGAAATTTTGTATGCAGAAAGTTTTCGAAAACGACTGCCTCATTTAGCTTAGATAATATCCGTTGTCTGCTTTCACTTGGCGAACTAATATCTGCACCCCCATTTTCACATTTTGATCTCAGCCATTCCTGAATATCGGAATCTCGAATATGTGTGTATTCGAATCCTATATGACCACAGTAGACTTTTTTAAGCTTACTGAGAATTGATTTTAATGTTGCTTTTCCTAGCCCTATTTCACTGCCAACCTCGAATTCCGTATTCAAATCGGCATCTGACAGACCGAAATCTTCCAGTGCCAACTTGTGGACGTGCTTTCGTCTTTCCCTAACCGGATTTGTGTCAGCTATGAGATGACCAAAAGAACGGTAGCTATAAATTAAATTTCTAACCGCCGTCTCCTTTGGGGTTGCCATTTGTGCCCCAGTTTCTCCATAGTTTTCTTGCGCAAACTCGAATCCTTCGAAAAATTTTTTCCACGACTCATCTACACTATCTGGATCCTCCTTGTAGGATTGGAAAAGTTCATCTAGGTAGTTGCCATGCGCATTGGCGATGTAAGAATATTTGTCCATCTTAGGTATGGTTCTCAAACAAATGTATGCTACTTTAAGTTTCTTTAAAAATTGTAAAATCGTTTAGGCAAATACATATCATTATTGAAAAATTAAGTTAGAAGGACTCCTCGGTGAAATTGAAGAAGAGAATTGCAGCAAATAGTTCCGTCAGAAGCAGTACCCTTTTTTCACCCCACATTTTAAGGCAATCACCCGGAGGTTCTCGAAGGGTTGAGATTCTCGAAGAGTGAAGTTCTTGAAAGATCAAACTCTTAAAATTAAACGGGAATCCAGAGCACCTGATTTAAAGAACAGATGAATGCTGCTTAAAACGAGAAAAATCACCTACATTTGCGCTCCATTTTAAAACTTTAACGCGGACGTGATCCGCAATTAAGAAAAACGTATGCCAGTAAAAATTAGACTAGCGCGTCGAGGACGCAAAAAATTAGCCATGTACGATGTTGTTGTGGCTGATGGAAGAGCACCACGAGATGGTCGCTTTATTGAGAAAATCGGAACATATAATCCAAATTCCGACCCTGCAACAATCAATCTAAATACGGACAAAGCATTTGAATGGGTGATGAAAGGGGCTCAGCCTACCGACACGGTTCGGGCAATGCTATCCTACAAAGGAGTAATGTACCGGAAGCACCTTCAGGTAGGAGTTGAGAAAGGAGCGATTTCGCAGGAAGACGCTGACAAAAAGTTGGAAGCATGGATTGCTGACAAAGAATCTAAGATTCAGGGAAAGGTTGACAAACTTGCCAAGGAAAAAGCTTCCAAAGCGAAGGCTAAGCTTGAAGCTGAATCTAAGGTGAAGGAAGCGAGAGCTGAAGCCTTGAAGAAAAAAGCTGAGGAAGCAGAAGCAGCATTGGTTGAAGAAATCAAGGAAGGTGGTATGGAGGGAGATGAAAGTCTCGCAGAAGATGCCGCTGAGGTAGAGCAGGAACAAGTAGAAGCTGCAGCCGCAGACGCTGCACCATCTGAAGAAGCAACTGAAGCACCTGTAGAAGAAGCTAAAACGGAAGAGGCTCCTGTTGAAGGGGCCAAGGCTCAAGAAACAGCTGCAGAAGAGGTAAAAGCAGAGGAAACTGCTCCTGAAGTGGAGGAAATAAGAGCTGAGGAAACTCCTGCTGAAGAAACAAAGACAGAGGAGGAGCCTAAAGAAGAGGAGCCTAAAGCGGAAGCTTCTGAGGAGGAAACATCTGAAGAGGATCCAAAAAAAGAAGAGTAGTCTGAAATGTTGCAGGATGATTGCTACCAACTAGGTGAAGTAATCAAAACGCATGGCTTAAACGGAGCAGTCAACATCAGTCTTGATGTTGATTTTCCCGAGGACTATAAAAAATTGGAATCAGTCTTTCTGAAAAAGGAAGGAAAACTGGTTCCTTTTTTTATTACCGATCTTCAACTTAGTGGTGAGAAAGCGATTGTTAAGTTTGAAGATGTTGATTCCATAGATGCCGCAAAAGAACTGGTCAAATCCGAACTATTTCTACCACTGGACCTTCTCCCGGAACTCACAGAAGGTGGTTTCTATTTTCATGACCTGATCGGATGTGAGGTGTTTGAAAATGATCAATTGATCGGAATCGTTAAAGACGTTTATGAAGGTGCTAACGAGCTGATGGTCGTTTCTTCTGGCGAAAAAGAGGTACTAATCCCCATTATTGACGAGATTTTGGTTGAGGTTGACACGGAAGCTAAGAAAATCAATGTCGCATTACCAGACGGACTATTGGATTTGTAGACCAACCTGGCGACACTTTTTAATCCAAATCCGAGTTTTCGTGAATTAACTTTGTGAAAATGAGAATTGACATCATCACGTGCCTCCCGGAGCTTTTCGAGGGTCCAATGAATCAAAGTATCGTAAAGAGATCCAAAGAGAAAGGGCTTGTCGAGATCCACATTCACAATCTTAGGGATTACTCAACAGATAAACACAGGAGGGTTGATGACTATGCGTTTGGTGGAGGGGCAGGAATGGTACTTTCCATTGAGCCAATCGACGCCTGCATTTCCAAATTAAAAAATGAGGTCAAATACGACGAAGTTGTTTACCTCACTCCTGATGGCGAAGGACTAAACCAATCGATGGCTAACAGCCTGTCGCTTAGTAAAAACCTGATTCTTCTTTGTGGTCATTACAAAGGAGTGGACCAGCGAGTCCGAGATCATTTGATAACAAAGGAAATCAGCATTGGCGATTACGTGCTCTCCGGAGGTGAGCTTGCAGCGATGGTTTTAGCTGATTCCCTAATCAGGTTGATCCCGGGTGTCCTAAATGACGAATCTTCAGCACTTTCGGATTCGTTCCAGGACAATCTACTCGCTCCTCCTGTTTACACCCGACCAGCGAACTATAAAGATTGGACTGTGCCTGACATCCTTATCTCTGGCCATGAGGCTAAAGTGGAACAATGGCGAAACGAACAGGCGTTGGAGAGGACAAAGAAAAGAAGACCGGACTTGCTAGGATAGGTTCCTTTTGGCAATCTTTTCAAACTCAGAAATCATCAATCAAAAAACTCTGAAACTCATTCAGGTATTAAAGCCCGACTAAGTCTTGCCTATTAGGTAGCTTAATTTCTTGATTCTCTTGCCTACGTAGCTGCAGAATTGTTAGAATACCCCCTGGGCGGTATTTCAAATCTCCTTTCTAATGCCAACTTTTGAATCAGAAGAATTAAAAACTAAGGCAGCTCTTCTCACCCAGCTCTCGTTAGTTGCGGGAATAGGGGCGAAGGCATAAGGCGAGCTCCAGGAGCTCGCTTTTTTTATATGAATAGGCAAAAAAGAAATAATACATGGTTGAAAATGAAACGCTTAGTACCGAGTTACTTATAACAGTAGGCGCTGCAATACTCCTTTTGTCTTTCATTGCAATCCTGTTGGTTTACCTCAATCAGCGAAAACTCACTAAGCGAAGGCTGGAGAATCAAAAAATTCTTGATCTTCTTCAGCGACAGGAAATGAGAACCATGTATGCCCTTTTAGAGAGTCAGGATAGTGAAAGAAAACGAATATCCACGGAATTACAGGATACTCTTGGAAGTATCTTGGTGACTCTTACTATGTATGCTGATTCTCTGACGGACAAGCGAGATCTTGAGCAGATTTCAGATATCACCTCCAGAATCAGTAACACTTCTGAAAAGGCAAGTCAAAAGGCTAGGGAAATCTCCAATAGGCTTGATTCAGGCTTGCTAAAACAATTTGGTTTAAAGACAGCTATAACACAATTAATGGATGCCATCCAGTCTTCTGGGAGAATAGAGACAAATCTCGTTATCCAATTTGCCTGCGCATTGTCCAATGAACTTGGATTGGAAATCTACCGGATAATTCAGGAGATGATTCATTGCTCTATGAAACATTCCCGATGTTCACAAATAAACCTGGATATTCAAACAAATGGTGATGTTAGTATCATCTACGAAGACAACGGTATTGGTCTCAGCCATTTACAGAAAGAAAGTGATACAAAATTTGATCGCATTCAGAAAAGAGTCAAAAAATTGTGCGGCGTCCTGAAAATTGATTCTACTCCAAAAAATGGAACTACATTTATTATCGAATTACCTACCCACTAATGAGTACCGTAAAAATCCTGCTAGCCGATGATCATAAGATTGTTATTGATGGTTTAAGACTCATATTGAGTGCAAACACTGATTTTGAAGTTGTAGGAGAAGTCGAAAATGGTGAGGAAGTACTAGAGTTTTTAGAAAAGCAAAGGGTTCATATTGTTGTTCTCGATATTAATATGCCAGTTATGGATGGTATCACCTGCGCACGAAAAATCAAATCTCAATACAAACATGTGAAGGTCATCATCCTTACCATGTATGCACAAAAGTCATTCATTGAAGAAATCGTTCAGATTGGAATTGATGGCTGCCTCCTTAAAAACAATACTGGTAAAGAACTCGCTGATGCCATTGAACGGGTCCATTCCGGACGCTCCTACTACGATCAGATACAATCTTTTAGTTCCAATAATGAGGAAATCAAGAAACACAAACTCAGTGAGCGAGAGTTAGATATTATAAAATGCCAAGCTGAAGGACTTACCAGCAGTCAAATAGCGGACAAACTTTTTATCTCTCTGCATACGGTAAAGACACATAGGAAAAACATCCTTAGAAAATTAGACCTGCATAACAGCTCAGAGTTAATTCAATACGCCCTTAACAACGGAATTATCTAAGTGCGGAGGCAACAAAACCCATTAGAATCTTTAAAGCATATGTTCTCTTTTTGCGCACCATTTCTCTATATTTGCACTCCTTTTGAAATCCAGCCCCAATGGGCGAAGGTATTTTTTTGAAAAACACTCAGTTAGAGGAAGAAAATGAGCGCAGAATTATTTGATATCGTCAAAGAAGAATACAAAGAAGTAAGGGCAAAACATCCTTCTTTTGGTCCCGGTGACACAATTAATGTTCACTACAAGATTAAAGAAGGTAACAAGGAACGTATTCAGCAGTTTCAAGGAACTGTCATGCAAATAAGAAATAAAAACACGAACGGCGAGACCTTCACTGTTCGAAAAGTTTCTGGCGACATAGCTGTAGAGAGAATTTTCCCCATTCTTACTCCTAACATCGATAAAATTGAAGTGTTAAGGAAAGGCAAGGTTCGAAGAGCCAAGCTATTCTACTTAAGGGGTAGAAAAGGCAAGTCGGCCAGGATCAAAGAAAAAATTCAAAAGTAAACTCAATCCCGACCAAGTGTCGGGATTTTTATTTTAGGACCCTTCCTCTAAACTATCTTTGGAGCGTGGAAATTAGCTTCTCAAAATATCAAGGTACAGGCAATGATTTTATCCTGATTGACAACAGGGCAGAAACGTTTCTCAAAAAACCGGATGTAATCGCAAAACTCTGCGACCGGAAGTTTGGAATCGGGGCAGATGGACTAATCCTAATTGAAAACCATTCGGATCTCGACTACCAGATGATCTACTTCAATGCTGATGGGACGCAAAGCCTGTGTGGGAATGGATCTAGATGTGGCTTTGCCTTTGCCAAAAGTCTTGGGTTGGTGAAAGACATTGCCCGTTTTGAAACAACGGACGGCATTCACGACATAAAAGAAGAAAATGGAACTATTCTATTTGGATTCTCTCCTATTGCGGACAAAGTAAGAGATGAAGGAAATGATAAATACCTCGACACAGGTTCTCCTCATCATGTTCGCTTTGTCAATAACGTTGATGGTATTGATGTCCTTACCGAAGGAAGACGAATAAGAAATTTGTCAGTGTATTCCGGTCAAAATGGCACAAATGTCAACTTCGCACAACTTTTGCCTGACGGTATCAAAATGAGAACTTACGAAAGAGGTGTCGAAGACGAAACATTAAGTTGTGGAACCGGTGCTACTGCGGTGGCGCTTATAGCAAGTCAGCAGGGATTAAAAAGCCCTGTCAAACTTGAAACTGAGGGTGGTACACTTACCGTCTCATTCGAACACAATGATGGATTTTTCGAGAATATTTGGTTAGCAGGACCAGCTGAAAAAGTATTCGATGGAACTGTCAATATCTAGTCTCTCTTTATATGAATACGTTATAACTTTAAAAGCTTAAATCTCTTCTATGCTAAACTCGATATCCAAGGGTGTAGCCAAAATTTTTGGCACAAAAACAGAAAAGGACCTAAAAGAACTAACCCCTTACGTATCCCTCATAAATGCAGAGTTTGAAAAGCTTGCACATATCTCCGACGACGACCTGAGAGGTAAAACGACGGAGCTCAAAAACATAATCAAAGATCAGCTTAAGTCGATCGATGATCAGATCTCGGCTCTCAACAAGCGTGTAGAAGAAGAAAAGGACCTTGACGTTAATGAAAAAGAGTCCATTTTCTCAGAAATTGATAAACTGGAAGAGCAACGAGACGAAGAACTGGAAAAGGTCCTTATCGACATCCTGCCACAGGGTTTTGCTGTAGTAAAGGAAACGGCTCGAAGATTCGCCGAAAACGAAAAACTCGTAGTGCAGGCGACGCTGTACGACAAAGAACTTGCGGCTAAAAAAACCAATGTTGAGATTAGTGGCGAAACTGCAACCTGGAAGAATAAATGGACCTCAGCGGGTAATGAGCTGGTGTGGAACATGGTCCATTATGACGTGCAGCTCATCGGTGGAGTTGTTCTGCATCAGGGTAAAATTTCAGAGATGGCCACTGGAGAAGGGAAGACCCTTGTGGCAACACTTCCCGCTTACTTGAATGCCTTAGCTGAGCGAGGCGTACACATTGTAACCGTAAACGACTATCTGGCCAGACGAGATGCGGAATGGAATGCTCCTATTTTCGAATTCCACGGATTACGAATTGATTGCATTGACAATCATCAACCTAATTCTGTCGAAAGAAGAAATGCCTACATGGCAGATATTACCTATGGCACCAATAACGAATTTGGCTTTGACTATCTGCGTGACAATATGTCGAGGAGCCCGGAGGAGTTAGTCCAGAAAAAACATCACTATGCAATGGTAGATGAAGTGGATTCAGTGTTGATAGATGATGCAAGAACTCCATTGATCATCTCTGGGCCAATACCAAAAGGTGATGAGCACGAGTTCTACGATCTTAAACCAAGAATCCAACGATTGGTTGATGCGCAAAGGAAACTGATTGGAGAATATCTAAACGACGCAAAGAAACTGGCAAAGGAAGGAGAGGAAGCGGACGCAGGACTTTCGCTGTTCAGAGCATTTAGAGGCTTACCGAAATACAAGCCACTCATTAAATACATGAGTGAGACGGGGATCAAGCAGGCACTACAGAAAACAGAAAACATCTACCTGGCTGACAATCAAAAAAGGATGCCTGAGGCCGATGAGCCTCTCTACTTTACCATAGACGAAAAAATCAATAGCATTGACCTAACGGAAAAAGGTATTGATCTCATTACAGGAGAAGGCGAAGATCCAAGTTTCTTCATTCTGCCGGACATCGGAGAAGAAATTGCCAAGTTGGAGAAGGATGAAGAACTGTCTGAAAGTGACAGGCTTCAACGAAAGGAAGAGATCATTCGGGACTACAACTTGAAAGGTCAGCGAATACATTCCGTCAATCAGTTGCTAAAAGCCTACTGTATGTACGAGAAGGACACTGAGTATGTCCTAATTGATGACAAGGTAAAAATCGTCGATGAGCAGACCGGTCGTATCATGGAAGGCAGACGTTATTCGGATGGACTTCACCAGGCAATTGAAGCTAAGGAAAATGTAAAGGTGGAAGATGCTACTCAAACGTACGCGACGATCACACTGCAGAACTACTTCCGTATGTATCATAAGCTGGCCGGAATGACTGGAACTGCCGAAACAGAAGCAGGTGAGTTTTGGGACATTTACAAACTTGACGTGGTTGTTATACCCACCAACAAGCCAATCCAGCGAAAAGATCAGCACGATAAGGTTTACAAAACCATGCGTGAAAAATTCAACGCGGTAGCAGATGAGGTAGTTGAATTGACTAAACAAGGAAGACCAGTTCTTGTGGGTACTACGTCGGTGGAAATATCGGAGCTACTCAGTCGGATGTTGAAAATCAAAAACATCAACCACCAGGTGTTGAATGCAAAACAGCATGCCAAGGAAGCAGACGTAGTGGCAGAGGCCGGTAAGCCGGGAACGGTGACGATTGCAACAAATATGGCAGGTCGAGGGACGGATATCAAGCTTACAGATGACGTCATCAACGCTGGAGGTTTGGCCATTGTTGGCACTGAAAGACACGAATCACGACGGGTAGACAGACAATTGAGAGGTCGTTCCGGTCGGCAAGGAGATCCGGGATCATCTCAATTCTATGTTTCCCTGGAGGATAACCTCATGAGGTTGTTTATGTCCGATCGTGTCGCCAAAATCATGGATAGGCTTGGGCTACAAGAGGGTGAGGTGATTCAGCATTCGATGATCACCAAATCGATTGAACGAGCGCAGAGAAAAGTAGAGGAAAACAACTTCGCAGTTCGTAAAAATCTCCTCGAGTACGACGATGTAATGAATAGCCAACGAGAGGTTATTTATAAGCGTCGAAGAAATGCACTTTATGGTGACAGGCTTGAGCTAGACATTCTGACCATGCTTTTTGAAACATGTGAGGATTTGATACTCAATGCCAAAGGAATGAATGATCTGGACAGTCTGAAACTAAATGCGATTTCTATCCTTGGTCTTGATTTTCAATTAACGCAAGAGGAGCTGGAAAAAACAGATGAAAATGTGCTTTCCCAACAGCTGTATGATGCGGCTCTTGATAACTACAAGAATAAAAACAACATAATCAAGGAAAAAGCACTCCCGATCCTTAAGCAGCTTCATTTAACTAGAGGTGCAACGCTCGAAAACATACTTGTACCATTCACTGATGGGAAGAAACAAATCGGAACAGCGGTGAATTTGGAAAAAGCAGTAGAAACGGATGGTGATGAGGTAATCCTTGAGATGGAAAAAATGATTGCACTAGCCACGATAGATCAGTTGTGGAAAGAGCATCTTAGGGATATGGATGACCTCAGGCAGTCTGTGAGAAATGCTGCTTATGAACAAAAAGATCCGCTGCTCATCTATAAATTCGAAGGTTTTGAAATGTTCAAGGGATTTATCGGCAAGGTCAATGAGGAAACGATTTCCTTTCTCATGAAGGCAGAAATTCCTGTTAATGAAGCTGACGATGTTCAAGCAGCACAGAGGCAAAGAACAGCGCGAAATTATAATGAGCAAAAGGAGGAAAGTAGATCAGCGCTCGCGGGTAACCCTCAGGGTAACCGTCCACCAGCACAAAAAGCTCAACCAGTCCAAACTCAGAAAATTGCAAGTAGAAATCAACGAGTCAACGTTCAATATGCTGATGGTTCAGTGAAAAAGGATGTTAAATTCAAGACGGTCGAAGACGACATTAAGAACAACAGATGCGTAATAGTAGAATAATCATACTCTTACTATTTGCGGCCTGTAAGGCCGC
Source organism: Cyclobacteriaceae bacterium (assembly GCA_028285685.1). Classification (GTDB taxonomy): domain Bacteria; phylum Bacteroidota; class Bacteroidia; order Cytophagales; family Cyclobacteriaceae; genus Ekhidna. Next base: position 68,269 of record JANQOR010000036.1, read on the forward strand.
TCCGCCAGCAACTACCCTTCCCACGTATGAGGAAGACTTGAGTGTTCACCGACCTCCCATGGACAGCTTAGCTGCTAAATCTGATGCAGTTCAGAGTGAAGAATTCGTCCCACTCACAGGTCACATTAAGGCGGAACTCGATAGCATCGTCAGAATAAGTGTCGCACAAAACAAAGTAGAAAAACTTGTCGATGGTTTCGTCATCCAAGTTTACAATGGAAACAGTCGAGACAGAGCCAATGAAGTATGGGGCCTAATGGACACCAACTTTCCCGATCTAGCACCAGAAATATCCTATCATCAACCTAATTTCAGAGTTAAAGCCGGAAGATTCACAGATCGCCTAAAAGCTCACCGAGTGTTCAGACAAGTCAAAGAAGAATTTCCTAAGGCCCTACTAGTGCCTGAAAGACTATCGATGACATATGACTGACCTTATTCAAAGAATTAAATCTCTTTCGGAGGAATATTTTGAAAAGATCAAAGATGTTCGAAGACATCTTCACTCAAATCCAGAACTGTCTTTCGAGGAACACGACACCGCTGCATATATAGAAAAAATCCTCTCGGAATTTGACATCCGGGACGTACAAAGAGCAGCTAATACAGGTGTCACTTTCTGTCTAAATGGCAATGGTCAAGGTAAAACCATTGCTTTGAGAGCGGATATTGATGCACTCCCCATCATTGAGGAAAATGATGTCTCCTACAGATCTAAAAATGAGGGAGTTATGCATGCGTGCGGTCATGATGCCCACACAGCAAGTATGCTAGGTGCCGCTAAAATCCTGCATGACCTTAGAGAAGAATGGAAGGGAACCATCAAGATCATTTTTCAACCTGCAGAAGAGAAATCTCCTGGTGGAGCATCTATTTTAATCAAGGAAGGAATTCTGGAAAACCCTAAGCCAGAGAAAATCCTTGGACAACATGTAATGCCACTAATCGATACCGGGAAAGTGGGATTTAAAAAGGGACGTTACATGGCCAGCGCCGACGAGATATATTTAACGGTAAAAGGAAAGGGTGGTCATGCTGCCATGCCTGAGAATTTCGTCGATCCAATTGCAATTACCAGTCAAATCATCGTTTCACTTCAGCAAGTGGTGAGTCGTTTTGCCAATCCAAAAATGCCAACCGTTCTTTCCTTTGGAAAAATTTCAGGTGGGACTGTCACTAACATCATTCCAGATGAAGTAAAAGTAGAAGGAACATTTAGGACGTTTGATGAGGGATGGCGGAAGGAAGCACTAGCAAAGATTCGATCAATCGCCACCAACATAGCAGAGTCTATGGGGGCAACGTGTGAAGTGAACTATGCGCAGGGGTACCCTTACTTAATAAATGATGAAGAATATACTGAGCGAAACATAAAAGCGGCCAGGGACTATCTAGGACCAGAGAATGTCGAGGATTTGGATCTGTGGATGGCTGCTGAAGATTTTGCCTCCTACAGTCATCATGTTGATGCTTGCTTCTACCGTCTCGGCACAAGAAATGAAACAAAGGGCATCACGGCTGGAGTTCACACACCTATCTTCGATATTGACGAAAACTCACTAAAAATAGGCATGGGTCTGATGGCATTTCTTGCCATAAATGAGCTAGAAAGCTAGAGCGCTACCTCTGTCTGAATTCTGAAAATCAGCATATTATCGCCTGAAGGAATATCCTGGTAGCTGATATCGCTCTGCACTTTTAACCCGTGTCCCACAATGTATCTGGAAATCCCAAAGGTGAATTCAGTCATGTCGTTGATTGTTGAATTCTGATCTCCATCAATGGAAGTAAACCTTCCTGCAAATTCCCAATTGGAGGGAAGCAGGTAACCCGCCTGAAAAACAATTCCCGAACCTGTTCCAAAGCCATTATTTGTATTGCTGGTTGACCTTGAGGCAAACTCGGAGGCTGCTGAGATTCCATTATACTTAAACATCATATCAGCCATGAAAGTATTGAGATCGTTGGATACATAGTTTCCTTCCATGTCAGTGTTGAAGCCTCCCAGGTTACCACGAGATCTCACTGAACTGAAATTTGCATCAGCTGTAATTCCTATCGACAATTTGGGGGTCTCCTCCCTCATTAGATCGGAACCAAAATAATCGCCTTTACCTGTAAAACTGCCAAAAGGTAAAAACTCAAGTCTTCCAGTCACTTGGTAGCCTTGTTTAGGGTTGTTAACGATGATGTTTCTTCCTTCTCCAAGTGACAACGCAAAAGCTTGGTTGAGAATCATTTTTCCTACCTTGCTTTTATGCTTTAGTTGTACACCTTTGTCCCTATCTAGTGTAAATCTAGCATTGACGAGACTGCGATCCACAAACTGTAGCTTTTGAGAAGAAATTACTCGCTCCCGATTTCCAGGAAGCTTCGTCTGTCCGAACCATAACTGCCAATCCGGGGCAAAAGACCACTTCATGACCGCATCCAAAACGATATTGGCAGTATTTCCGGACTCAGAAATCTGGCCACTTCGATGATCGCGATTAGAGATTGCTAGCTCTACTTTATATACCACAGATGGATCGTATGCCCATCCGTCAAACTTTAAACGTGACCGTCGTATGAGTAGCTGATCTGAATAATCATTTGTCTCCCTATTCATACTACCGGAATAGAGTGTTTGGAAGCGAAATCCAAATTTCAAATGAAAGGATGAATCACTGGCTGTCACTTTTAATCCTTTTCCCCAACTACTTGATGTTAAATCTTGACTATGAATGGCAGTGGAACTCAAAAACAAAGCAATAATCACTAGGAGGCGAAAAGGGGTGTTTTTCATGGTTTCTTAACGATAATTTGAATTTGGCGCAATGTTAGAATTCTAATGTTAACTGAAGTTTATCTGAAAGTTATGATCGCAAACCCTTCTGCCAGCTTCCATTGACAGTGTTTGGTTAAAAAGTAGACTGAATACGATATTCAGCTAAGCCCCTAGAATAACAATCACTTAACACACAGGACTTATTAGAAAAATAAATTTGCGAGCACAAAATATAAACCCAATGGAATACGGATTCTTTGACATTCTTCGCCTACTTGGAGCACTCGGCTTTTTCATTTACGGAATGAAAATAATGAGTGAGGGGATTCAAAAGGCAGCAGGAAATAGCTTGAGAAAAATACTAAGTACGATGACCAAAAATCGCTACTTGGGGGTTGCTACCGGTTTCATCGTTACATGCCTTGTTCAATCTTCCTCTGCAAGTACGGTAATGGCGGTAAGCTTTGTGAATGCCGGCTTGCTCTCTCTTGTAGAGTCTGCAGGTATCATGCTTGGCGCTAATATTGGAACTACAATAACTGGCTGGTTAGTGGCTGTCCTTGGATTCAAAGTAAAGATTGCAGCCCTGGCCCTTCCCTTGTTGGCCTTTGGGGTTCCAATGCTATTTAATAAGAGAAATAAACTACAATATATTGGAGAGTTCATCATTGGTTTTGCGATTTTGTTCTGGGGATTGTCAGAGTTAAAAAATGCCGTTCCCGACATAAAAAGCAACCCCGAAATCCTAAACTTTCTGGGCGCTTATGCAGAGAGTGGTTTTTTAAGCAATCTTTTTTTTATACTGGCCGGAACAATCCTGACAATACTTGTACAATCATCAAGTGCTTCCATGGCACTTACCCAGACTTTATGCTTCAGCGGAATAATCCCTTTCGAAGTTGCAGCGGCAATGATACTTGGCGAGAATATTGGAACTACCATTACGGCGGAGCTTGCATCACTACCTGCCAATGTGCATGCAAAACGTTCGGCGAGAATTCACTCAATGTTCAATATCGTTGGGGTAAGTTGGGCGGTCCTTCTAATTTCATTCACACCAATCTTAGAAGGTGTTAGATTCATAGCCATGGAATGGTTAGGTAGTGCGGATCCTTACACTGCGGATGGTGCTCCAATGGGTCTAGCCATCTTTCATACCTCATTCAATTTCTTGAACGTAGCGATTATGATAGGATTTGTTCCGCTACTTGTAAAGCTTGCAACAAAATCTGTAACCTCAAAAGGCGAAGTGGACGAGGAATATCGCTTAGAATACATTAGTACAGGCCTCATGAATACTGCCGAGCTGTCGATTGAGCAAGCTCAAAAGGAAACAGCCAGATTTGCTCAAATGACAGCAAAAATGTCGAAGCAGTTTAGAGAACTTCTCACTTCAGAAAAACCTAAGAAGCAGAAAAAATTACTGAAAAAAATTCGCGCGTACGAAGAAATAACAGATAGAATGGAGGTTGAAATTTCTGAATATCTCATGAGTGTATCGGCTAGCGGCACCTTGAGTGGTTCCAGTGCGGTGAAGGTCACAAGTCTTCTAAGTGTGGTCAACGATTTGGAGAGGGTTGGTGATATCTTTTTTCAAATGTCAAAAGATGTAGAACGAAACTACGAAAACGAAAAGACCTTCAAGGATAAGCAAATTGACAACATCCTTCAAATGATGGATTTAGTTGATGAGGCAATGGCAATAATGACAGCCAATCTGGAATCTACCAATTCTGATATCAGTTTAGAGCCTGCCATGAGAGTGGAATCTGAAATTAATGAATTCAGGAATCAATTACGAAAAGGACAATCAAAGGACATAGAAAAAGACAAATATGATCCTAAAAGGGATAGTTTGTACAAAGATATTTTCCACCTCTGTGAAAAACTTGGAGATCATATTATAAACGTATCAGAAGCAATCACAGGAGAGAAAGAAAGAGAGCTGAAGGAGGAGCTAGAAGAGGCATAAATCCTCTTTCATGGCAATAGAACTGTCCTACGTTTACAAAACGTGCAATTTCTGCTAAAGTGAGATCGGCAAGTTAGATTTGCCTACAGTTAAAAGTGCATTTGTGGCATCATCGGTAGGCGATATTGTTGAAAAAATCACGGAATATATCCAGATAAAGACGGAGCTGATTAAGCTCAAAGTCATTGGCTATGTTTCTAAAATAGTTGCCACCGTACTTGGCCTGGCTTTTATCAGTGTCATTGCATTTCTCTTTGTTTTCTTTTTGAGCCTCGGTCTTGGATCTTACATGAATAGTCTGCTAGAAAGTGAGTTTCTTGGACATCTTATTGTAGCAGGATTCTACCTTTTGCTGATCATTATCATATTTTTATTGGTGAAAACCGGAAAAGTCAAAAGTTGGCTGGAAAACTTAATTTTAAAAATTGCTGAGCAAGAAGATGAGCAAGAAGATTAAAGAAAGAACGAAGGAACTTGCCGATAAGGAAGCAACAATCAAAAAAAAGCTGCTTGGCAAAACTGGGGTTCTTCAGTCCAAAGCAAGTAAAATAGGTAAGACGGCACTCATTGGCGGACTTGTTACCCTTGTGATCTACGCGCTTTACAAAGCTTTTTTCCAGGGTGAAACCAAGTCCAAAAAAACTAAAACTTACGGAACTTCTCCATCCGGGATTGTTGCTGAAAAAGTGACCACATTTCTCCTACCCTACTTGGGAAAAGTATTGGATAACTTTTTTGATCGCAGGTCAAAAGCTAAAGAAGCGGAGGGGGATCAGGAAGACGAGGCTTAGACGTTCATTAAGGATTCTCTGCGCCGCATCTTTCCCGCAGGAATTCCAAACATCATTTTAAATCTACGGCAGAAATATGCGGTGTCTTTGTAGCCCACATCCTTTCCAATATCACGAATGCTTTTCTTAGAAGTTCTCAGCAAATTAACTGCTGCCTCCATCCGCTGATATTCAATGTAGTCTTGTGGGTTTATACCCGTGAGCATTTTAAAATATTGTCCAACATAATCCTCTGAAACATTGGCAACGTTTGCTAAAATCTTATTGGAAAGATCATCCGCAAGATGCTCTTTTATAAAAGTAAATATGTCGATCAGCCTTGGATCACGGAAGTAGGTACTGTTCGTTGCAAGCTTTTCCACAAAAAGTCCATTATTCAAAATAAACCGGATCAACTCTATGGTCATGCTCTCAGTTAAAACCTTCACGATGCGATCTTTGCCAGGCATATTACCAATGTACTCGTCGTTTATCTGTCTTATCAATCCAGCTAGTTTGTAGCCTTCCTCGATCTTAAAAGGAGGAATGTCTAGCGAAGCGAAGAAATTGACTGAATCAAAAGCCTTTGCGTCAAAGGCAACATAGCTATAATGCTCATCTGTCGAAGCGGTATCCTCAAACGACTTCAGATATTGATCTTTGTTTGTCAAAAAATCATCCTTAGAGAGGCTTACAGCTTTCCCGGAACCATACGTCATGGAAACCGGTCTACCACCAGGGACGAAGATCACATCTCCTTCCTTTGCAACTTCCTTTTCCTTACCAAACCTGATTTCACCAGCTGTCACAAGAACTAAAAAGTTCTCAACCTCATAATTGTTCTCGATTGTGATCGGCTTTAAAATATTAATATTCTTAGCCTTGATAAAACGAATCTCCAGTGACTCGATGATTTTGTTATAGTCTTCCATATATGATAAAAGCTGGTAATTCCATCAATAAATAGCCAATTAGTTGGACGAATCTAATACTATTCCTGAAAAAATCCTAATGGAAAACGTTGTAGAGCGTTGCCTACTTATGGGATTATTTCAATAATCCTCTTGAAATTACTATACGTTGAATCTCAGAGGTGCCTTCATATATCTGGGTGATCTTAGCATCTCTCATGAGACGTTCCACATGAAATTCCTTTACATATCCGTATCCTCCGTGAATCTGAACCGCCTCGACGGAATACCTCATCGCAACTTCAGAAGCAAATAATTTTGCCATCGCTCCCTCCTGCGAGAAATCTTCTCCTGCGTCCTTTTTTTGTGCTGCTTTGATGCAGAGTAATCTTGCCGCCTCAACTTGGGTGGCCATATCCGCAAGTTTGAATTGTATAGCTTGATGCTTGGCGATTTCAACACCGAACGCTTTTCTCTCTTGCGCATATTTAATTGATAGTTCCAAGGATCCAGAGGCAATGCCAAGTGCTTGTGATGCGATCCCAATCCGACCGCCATTGAGCGTGCTCATGGCAAACGTAAAGCCAAAACCATCTTCTCCTATTCGGTTTTCCTTTGGTACTTTGACATCTTGAAACATTAGTGAATGTGTATCACTGCCACGAATTCCCAATTTGTCTTCCTTTTTCCCAATTGTGAATCCATCCATCCCCTTCTCCACAATCAAAGCATTAATACCCTTGTGCTTCTTCTCGGGATTTGTCTGAGCCATCACTATATAGGTGCTTGCAGAATTACCGTTGGTGATCCAATTTTTGGTGCCGTTGAGCAAATAATGATCACCCTTGTCCTCGGCTATAGTGCGCTGTGAGGTGGCATCAGATCCGGCCTCTGGCTCCGATAAGCAGAATGCACCAATCTTCTCACCTGATGCCAACGGAGTAAGAAATTCCTCCTTTTGCTCTTCATTACAATATTTCTCAAGCCCCCAACAAACCAAGGAATTGTTTACCGACATGCAAACAGACGTTGAGGCGTCAACTTTGGAGATTTCTTCCATTGCCAAAACATAAGAAACCGTATCCATTCCACTTCCACCATACTTTGGATCAACCATCATTCCCATGAACCCGAGTTCGCCAAGCATTTTGATTTGCTCAGCAGGAAATTGTTGCTTGTCATCTCTTTCAATAACTCCGGGCAAAAGTTCTTTTTGAGCAAAATCTCTTGCAGCATCTCTCACGGCTAATTGCTCTTCAGTAAAATTGAAATTCATGATTCAGGTTTTCAGTATACGTGTATAAATGGGCTGCAAAAATAGATTATTTGTTATGCATGCTTAATACTTTAAAAAGAAAGTTCCCTAATTGTTTTGAAAATAACAGATGCATTTATTCTGCTATTGGCACACCAGTTGCCCACAACTCCTTAATATTGCGGTCTGATAAAATATGTACAATATTTGATTGGAATCGTACAATCATAATGACGATTAAATCGTTCACTATTAACACAATAAATTTTTACACTTTTTATGAAAAACGTTCGACAAAAATTATTTTCAATTTTGGCTATCGCCACTGTGGTCTTCGTGACCAGTTGTGGCGAGGATGACTCTGTTACTGCGGAGATACCAAGTGTTACTGTTACTGCGACTCTGGGTGATGAAACCACTTCATTGTCAAGTGGAGGTGAGATAACTGCAGGAGAATCCGTCATCTTTACAGTAAATGGCACAGCTCCTGGTGGATTCAATACACTATTTGTATCAGGTTCCGGAAGTATTACTATAAACCGGAACGACTTAAATCTCGAGGCCGGTGCTACTGAAACAGGTCCGATCGTGTTAGACCCAATTCCTACAACTGCCGCGAATGCAGGCTCTTCAGCATTGTACAATTTTGTGGTTGTTGATGAACTGGATCAGCAAAGTGACACACTGAAGTTTTCATTCAGTATCGTTTCGCCAGACGTTGAAACCTACGAGATGGTTCTTTTAGGTGCTCAGGGCAACACGAATGAGGGCTTCTACAATGCAAAGGAAAATATCAGGTACACGTATGCGGATGCACGAGATGCTTCAACAGTCACAAGTTCACCCGTTGATCTTGCATACTATTGGGGAGCAACAAACAACAGTACAATTGCAGCTTTAGATGATACTGGATTGGACAATGTTTACACAGCAGTCAATCTTCCAATCAGCAACATTTTTGGAACCAGAAATGCGACAAGATTTGTAAGTTCAAATCTTACAGCCACTGAGTTTGATGGTGTTGCGAACAATGCTCAATTAGAGTCTGCAGCTGTCTTTGAGCTAGGTGGTGAATCAAGTGCAACTGGACTAAGTGCCGATGATGTTTTAGCCTTCGAATTTGCCGAGGCTCGTGGTGGAGGATTTGGTTTAATCAAAATTGTGAGTGTGGATGACACCAATGGAAATGGAACCATTACCATTGAAGTCAAAGTTGCGGGTGAATAATTGAAAGTAACTCAAACTAAAAAGGCCGGAAGATTAAATCTTCCGGCCTTTTCTATTTTCTACTTTCTACTTTTAAAATCAGTCTCTACTACCTAAGAACAACATTACGTAATAGAGCAAAGTTGCCAAAGCACCCAAAGCAGCTATTAGGTAAGTTGACGCAGCAGCATTCAGTGCATCTTTAGCCATAGCATGTTCTTCAGGGTTTACAACATTACGATCTGAAATCCATGCTAATGCTCGCTTACTCGCATCATACTCAACCGGTAGCGTTACAAAAGCAAAGAGTGTAAATACCGTATAACAGGCAATGATGATCAGCAAGGCTGTGCTCATCGGTAGCATTCCCTGTAAAAAGAATGCTCCAAAAATCATAGCCATGAAAATGATATTCATAATTCTTGCGCTAACATTCTGAATAGGAACCATTGCCGTTCTGAACTCCAACATGCTATACGCTGTAGCATGCTGAACAGCATGACCACATTCGTGGGCAGCCACCGCAGCGGCAGCAGCTGATCGTCCGTTATATACCTCTTGACTTAGATTCACTGTCTTATTTGCCGGATTGTAATGATCCGTGAGTTGTCCACCCACCGAAGTTACGCTCACATCGTAAATTCCATTGTCTCTAAGCATGAGTTCTGCAATTTCTCTGCCCGAAAGCCCTGAACCCAACTGTACTTGCGAGTACTTCCTAAACTTACCTTTTAGTCTGGAACTAACAGCCCAGCTCAAAATCATGAATGTGATAATTATTACAAAAAGCATTGTCTTTATTTTTTAAGTCTCTAATATTTCGTCTTTGTACTATTTCCGATTACGATGCGAAACGTCTTGATGTTACTCCTACCAAAAACATTTCGGTTTTGACCATCAGGATCAAAATTCCTACCAATCTACATTATAAGTTCATTTTCTGCCATTTTGTCTGCTGCTCTTTCTTCGAACCAAGAATGAAATTATAACTGCAATAGTCCCAAAAAAAGCGATAGCGACAAGTTGAGAAGAATGCAATAGAGTGGCTAAAAATACTCCCGTATTTTGATCTATGGAGTATAATAGCAGCATTCCAGCAATCATTCCGTGATAGGTGCCAAATCCACTTTGAACGGGTAGCGAAAGTGCTATTCCCCCTGTAATCAGTAGCATTAGCCCAGCACCGAATCCTAGATGTGCAGTCTCCGGCAATGAGAATATAATGATGTACGACATCAAGTAGTAAATCACCCAGATAATAGCAGTGGAAACCAAAAAGGCAAGTGGGTTCTTAATGTCCTTCAATGAGAGGAATCCATTTACAAAACCCTGTATAACCTTCGACATCTTACCCTGGAGTTTGCTTTGATTCTTGATCAAAAAAAAGATTCCCACCAAACCTAAAATCCCGATAGTCAAAACCAGATATAAAACCCACATCGGCAACTCGAGGTATGCATAGGCGGCTGTTAGAAATCGGACAAGCCGTTCGTACTCGATAAACAAACTCAGTCCCACTAGAATGAAAAGTGAAAGAACATCAATCAGTCTTTCAACAACAACTGTTCCGAGGGCAGATGGAATAGGGACATTGTCATTCCGGTTTAATACACCACAACGAGTGATTTCACCTAGTCTGGGAAGTGCCAAATTAGCTAGATATCCAATCAGAATAGCTAGTGTTGTTCTGGAAGTTTTGAGATCATGACCTAAAGGTTTCAGTAAAATGTTCCACCGGTAAGCTCGTGCTACATAAGCCACGATTGAAAGTACTATTGAAGCTACCACCCACGAGTAGTCGACTTCCTGTGCCTTCTGCCAGAAATCTCTCCATTCAATATTTCTAAAAACGAGAACCAGTAGAAGGGTAGCAACACCAATGCTAACAAGTACTTTTAAGGAAGTCGAGATGTTTTTCTTCATGAAAGGATTGATGCCAAATCAAGCTAGGATCGATCGGGCGCAAATATAAGATTATCAATAAGTCTTACGCCTTCCACGTAGCCTGCAAAACAAACTGCAACCTCATCGTGGTGAACCGTCTGAGCGGAGGTAAAAGTAACAGGATCAAGGATTTCAACGTATTCTACCTCCAGCCCATGAATATCGGAGTAGAATGAAACCAGGTCGGCTTTTACGTCCTTAGGATTTCTCTTCTTTTTCAATTCACCCTCCGCGAAAAGAAGGCCCTTATATATCTCCGATCCAATATCTAAACCCTCATTACTAAGTCTCCTGTTTCTTGAAGACATCGCCAGACCTGAGCGCTCCCTGATCGTCTCAACCCCAACAATCTCAACAGGCATGCTCAAGTCTTCCACCATTCTCCGTATGATTGCATATTGTTGAAGATCTTTTAGTCCAAAGTAGGCTCTATCCGGTTGCACAAGGTTCAAAAGCTTGTTTACAACAATGCCTACACCAGCAAAATGTCCTGGTCTATGTTTCCCCTCCAATGTCGTCTCTAGTTCACCAAAGGAAATTCCCACGACAGGTTTCAGTGTATAAAATTTCTCCTTTGTGGGTTCGAAAAGAATATCAACTTCAAGTGACTGGAGCATCGCCTTGTCTTCCTCAATGCTACTGGGGTAGTTAATCAAGTCCTCATGACTGTTGAACTGAAGAGGGTTTACAAAAATGCTGACAACAGTTATGTCGTTGTCTTCTAGACTCTTCTTGATTAGCGCTAGATGACCTTCATGAAGTGCACCCATAGTTGGGACAAGACCGATGCTTTGGCCGTCCATTCTGAAGTTTCTGGCTGTGATAAAAATTTCGTCGGGAGCACTTATCGCCCTCATAAAAAGCGTCAGTTATAATTCTTAACTTATTGAATACGTTGATATTGAACCAAAATTATCGTACTTTTGTCCTCATTTTTCAAATCCCCGGAGGAATAATTTTTTAACTCTTAGAATTTTTATGGCAAATATTAGAATCCTTTACGTGGCAAGCGAAATCAATCCATTTCTTAGAACTACAGAAGTGGCTGAATTTGTGAGGAGACTACCACAAGCGATGCAAGAAAGAGGTATGGAGATCAGGATTTTAGTTCCGCGCTTCGGCCTCATTAACGAGCGTAAGAACAGGCTTCATGAGGTAGTTAGATTGTCTGGAATCAACATTGCTGTAGGTGATGAAGAAAAGCCACTTGTTATAAAAGTCGCTTCCATCCCTAATGCAAAACTCCAAGTCTACTTTATTGATAACGAAGACTACTTCTACAGAAAGTCTGTGTTTTTTGACAAAGAAGACAACTTTTTTGAAGACAACGATGAAAGGGCAATATTTTTCTGCAAAGGCGTTCTTGAGACAGTGAAAAAGTTGGGATGGTCACCAGATATCATCCATTGCAACGATTGGATGACAAGCCTCATCCCGCTTTATACAAAAACAACGTACAAGAATGATCCGATCTATAAAAATGCGAAGACCGTCTTTACGATGTATAACAACAAATTCTCCCACAAATTCGGAGCAGATTTGTTAGAAAAAGTTAAAATGCTTGACATTGATGATGAGATGCTAACACCTTTGAAAACTGCTGACTATGAAGGATTCGTCAAGATGGGTGTTGAATATGCAGATGCAGTCATCAATGGTCATGAGGAGTCTACAGACAGTTTCAAAAAGTTGATCGCTGATCTTTCAAATGAAAAAGTGACAGAAACAATTGAGAAAGACGAGAACTTCGAAGAGTCCTACTATAATCTATACAATGAACTTGTTGGATAGTTTTAAAAAATTCAAACGCTTTTTTAAGCCGGGATTGATTGTATTGATCCCGGTTTTTTTAGGCTGTGATGCAGCAGAGGATCTTGGAACTGAGTTCGATCTAGATACAAATGTTGACGTCAAACTGATGGAATTAGATTTCCCGGCAACGAATGTTTACATTGACAGTTTACGAACAGACGGTGAGGATCGACTTGTGGTGGGATCCTACGATGATCCGCTAACGGGTCGTGTGACGGCCGAAACATACTTTCAATTTTCATTCCAGCGTGGTTTTCTGCCAGGAGATTCCCTCGATTTTGATTCAGCACAAATCACACTAGCTACAAGCGGCATACTCCCGCTGCTAGGTACATCCACCCTTGATATTGATGTATATGAGATCGAGGATACACTTATCAATAGCATTATCTACCTAGCAACTAGGCAGGAAACCAAATCCAGAAAGGTTGGGAATTTGACAACTACAGTAAGATCCACCGACGAAGAAATTGCAATAAAGCTGGATGACTTCTACGGTCGGGAATTGTTTGATATTCTTAATGAAAAGCCAGATTCTGTAGGTGCCAGCTCTTTGTTTTTTAAAGGTCTTGCTCTATCGAGTGGAGTGACCAATGAAAGTTTGGTTTCTTTTGACGCAAGAGCTGATACATCCAGGTTAAGGATTTATATGACAGGAGAGGACACAACTCAATTTGCTGAATTCAGTATTCAGACATCCCTGCATACACACATTGTAAGAGATCGCAGCACATCTCCATTCAATGGAATGGTAGAAAAAGTAGATTTCGATTTACCTGGTGACGGTAGAACTGTAATAGATCCCCTTGCAGGAATAACTACATCTTTCAATATTGAAGCTTTAAAAACCTTCTACGACGATAATCCCAACATCCTAATCAATACCACAATTATTGATTTGGAAAACGAAGGATTTTTAACCAAGGATACCCTCCAGGGTTTCTTCCTTTATTTTCGTAGGCCAGATGGAGGAATCTTTGGGCCTGCAATTTTACAAGACCCTTTTTCCAACATTGTCATGACTGATAATGGGTATCTCGGTGGCACTAGCTCTCCCGCACCAGTTTTGTACAATCCTGATGCTGATAAGTTTATTGTAAGTCCAACCTTATTTTTCCAATCTCTATACAACAACTTCCAAAGTTGGAAAAATGAAAATGAGGGACTACCGCCGGAGGAGTTATTCTACGTTGAGCCACTAGCAGGCGACACAATCAAAATTTCGGATTTGATCCTAATAAATCCGATGCAAATGACCCTTCGACAAGCCATTTTTCAAGATTCTGGAATTAAATTAAGGCTATTCTTTACGGACGTTAACTAAAAAGAAATAAAGAAATGTGTGGAATTGTTGGTTATTTGGGTTCCCAGCCCGCACACCCAATCCTGATCGGTGGTCTCAAAAGGCTGGAATATAGAGGATATGATAGTGCAGGGATTGCCGTACTTGAAGATGGTCAATTGTGTATTGAGAAGAAAAAAGGGAAAGTCGCTGACCTCGAAGCACTTATTGGTGACAATCAGTATTCAAGCACAATTGGTATTGGACATACTCGGTGGGCCACACATGGTGAACCAAATGACTTAAATGCTCACCCGCATCTTTCGAACAATGGATCACTTGCAATCATCCATAATGGTATCATTGAAAACTATGGTGCACTTAAAGAAGATCTTAACCAAAAGGGATACGCCTTTAAAAGTGACACGGATACCGAAGTGTTTATCTCATTTATAGAGTATATCAAAGAGAGCGAAGGCCTATCTTTAGAGGACGCTGTACGAATTGCCCTGACCAAAGTAGTCGGAGCTTATGCAATAGCCATACTTTCATCTGATGAACCTGATAAACTAATAGTCGCTCGAAAAGGTAGTCCACTAGTCATCGGCTTAGGCAAAGACGAGTTCTTTGTCGCATCTGATGCTTCACCAATCATCGAGTATACTAATGAGGTTATCTATCTGGAAGATGAAGAGATCGCCATCATGCAAAATGGAGAATATCGAGTAATCAATACAAGTGATGACTCTCAAAATCCTCAAATTCAAACTATTGACATAGAGCTTGAAGCCATAGAGAAAGGTGGGTATGAGCATTTCATGTTGAAGGAGATCTTCGAACAGCCTAAATCCATTGCGGATTGCATGCGAGGACGATTAAAGGCCAGTACGGGACAACTGGTACTCGGTGGAATCAGGGAATACAAGCAAGCACTGATTAATGCAGAGAAAATAACGTTCGTAGCATGTGGTACATCTTGGCATGCTGGTCTAGTTGCAGAATACATTTTTGAAGACCTCTGTCGAATTCCAGTAGAAGTGGAGTACGCCTCTGAATTCAGATACCGTAATCCCATAATAAAGGAAGGAGACATCATCGTTGCAATATCGCAATCTGGTGAAACTGCTGATACCCTAGCCGCAATAGAACTGGCAAAAGATAGAGGAGCTATTGTTTTTGGTATTGTTAATACTGTTGGTTCATCGATCTCCAGAGTAACTCATGAAGGTGCTTATTTGCACGCTGGACCGGAAATTGGGGTTGCTTCAACCAAAGCTTTTACGGCACAGATTACGGTGTTGACAATGATTGCCTTGAGAATTGCTCATCTTAAGGGAACAATAACCGAGAGAAGGTACAACGAATTGTTAGTGGAACTTGAAGGTGTTCCTGACAAGGTTCAACAAGCACTGGACTTTAATGATAAAGTGGAGACCATAGCCGACCTATTCCAGGATGCAAAGAACTTCCTATACTTAGGACGAGGTTACAATTTTCCAGTAGCTCTTGAAGGGGCACTTAAACTAAAAGAAATCTCCTACATTCATGCCGAAGGTTACCCTGCGGCTGAAATGAAACATGGACCTATCGCCCTGATCGATGAGAATATGCCTGTTGTTGTTATTGCGACCAGAGACAGTTCCTATGACAAGGTAGTATCTAACATTCAGGAGGTGAAGGCCAGAAAGGGTGTAGTGATAGCTATTGTCACCGAGGGAGACGTATTAATTCCAAAAATGGCCGATTTTACAATCGAAGTGCCATCCACACATGAGGCCTTGATGCCACTAATCTCAGTTATTCCTTTACAACTACTAAGCTACCACATAGCAGTGATGAGAGGTGCCAATGTTGACCAGCCACGGAATTTAGCAAAATCAGTCACCGTTGAATAATTCGAATATGAAAGAAATAATCAATTCTGAGCTGGCTCCGGCACCAATCGGACCCTACTCGCAGGCAGTTAAATTCGGAGACACATTATACATTTCAGGGCAAATACCTATTGATCAGTCTTCCGGAACAATGGTCGATGATTCGATTGAAGCCGAAACCGAACAGGTCATGAAGAACCTTGAGTTTATTTTGAACGAAGCTGGATTGACGTTCGCCGACATTTTGAAATGCTCTATTTTCGTTAGTGACATGGGGAATTTCGCAAGAATTAACGAGATCTATGGGAAGTTTTTTTCAGAAAATGCCCCCGCAAGAGAAACGGTTGAGGTTAGCGGGTTACCAAAAGGTGTAAATGTCGAAATTTCCTGCATTGCAGGATTTAGCAAGTAAATCTGCCTTCATTTTAATTTTATCCTGATTCTCCAAAATGGAAAATGTGCGCGTTCGTTTTGCTCCTAGCCCAACAGGTGCCCTTCATATTGGCGGTGTTAGAACTGCCTTGTTCAATTACCTTTTTGCCAAAAAGCACAATGGAAAGTTCATCTTAAGAATAGAAGATACGGACCAGGGCAGGTTTGTTGAAGGTGCGGAAAAGTACATTCTCGAAACACTAAAATGGTGTGGGATTGAACCCGACGAGAGTCCTATCCATGGTGGGGATTTTATGCCTTACAGACAATCGGAGCGAAATGACCTTTATAAAAGATATGCAGAACAGCTTGTTCAAAACGGAAATGCATACTATGCATTTGACACTCCAGAGGAATTGGAGGAGATGCGGAATAGACTGACTGCTGCTAAGGTTATCAAACCCCAATACAATACTGCCACTAGATCCAGTATGAAAAATTCACTCACTCTCTCCCCGGAGGAAGTTGAAAAAAAGTTGGCCGGGGGTGAACCCTATGTTATAAGGCTCAAGGTTCCAAAGGACGAGGAAGTGAGGCTTCAAGACCAAGTGCGTGGATGGGTGAAAGTCAACACTGAAGATATCGACGATAAAGTCCTCATGAAATCGGATGGAATGCCAACATACCATTTGGCTAATGTGGTTGACGATCACCTAATGAAAATTACCCATGTCATAAGAGGAGAAGAATGGTTGCCTTCAGCGCCACTTCATGTTCTGCTCTATCAATTTCTGGGCTGGGAAGAATCGATGCCTTCATTTGCACACTTGCCGTTGATCCTTAAACCAGATGGCAATGGTAAATTAAGCAAGAGAGCAGCGGATAAGGCTGGCTTCCCTATCTTCCCACTTAATTGGACGGACCCCGAGACAAGTGAACTTGCCAAAGGGTTTAGAGAAACGGGCTTCTTACCAGAGGCCCTGATCAACTTTCTCGCATTTCTGGGGTGGAATCCAGGTACAGAGCAAGAGATTTTTTCTTTGGAAGACCTGGCAGAGTCATTCTCCATTGACAGGGTAAACAAGGCAGGCACAAAGTTTGATTTTGACAAAGCCAAATGGTTTAACCAGCAATACATAAAGTCCTTGCCGAGTTCAACCTTCTCTGAAGATCTTAAGTCTAGTTTGGTGACCCAATATGGAGTAGAATGTGATTTAGAGACGACTGAGAAAATCATTCATTTGCTAAAGGAGCGTGTCACCTATCCAGGAGAGTTTCTGAATTCAAGTCTTGTACTCTTTAAAGACCCGGTTAACTATGATGAGGCTGTCCAAAGAAAAAAGTGGAATTCAGACACTCCAACAGCACTAAGGCTTTTCACCGATCAACTGGAAAAACAGGAGACAATTTCTGCTGCCAATGCTAAAGATCTTTTTTGGACAACATTGGAATCCAATGGATTTAAGCCTGGCCAATTCATGCAAACACTACGTCTTACCTTGACAGGACAAGGTTCAGGTCCCGACCTAATGTCGATGATTGAAATAATGGGGCCAAAAAAATCTGCCGAACGAATTAATTATTCAATTAACTTGTTAGATAGTAGTAAATGAAGAACTCATGAGCAAGAAAAAAGAAAAGGCCAAAGTGCATGAGGATTTGGATGGTTTTGAATTAAAAGTTAATTCCTTCGGGGAAATCAAGTCAAACTTGCCAATAGACGAGCTGAATAAGTTTCTCAACAAGAACGTTGAAGACAAGAAACTAAAAGATCGCGACGATCTTGATCTAAAAAAAGACTGAGTTTACACTGCAATAACCCGTCCCTGGACCACTTTCCCGGTTTTGGTTATTTTCGCCTAAAACCCGAGAATGACCAAAATAGGTATTATAAAGGAGGGCAAAGTCCCCACTGACAAGAGAGTTCCTGTCACACCCGATCAAGCTAAGTTCATTGTAGATAATCTAGGTGTAGATATCAAGATTCAATCGAGCGACATTCGTTGCTTTCACGATGAGGATTATAGGAAAGCCGGTGTCGAGGTTGTCGATTCAATTGATGACTGTGAAATCATTCTTGGAGTAAAAGAAGTACCGATAGGTCAGCTTATACCCGAAAAGACACATTTTTTCTTCTCACATACAATAAAAAAACAGGATTATAATCAAAACCTTATTCGTGCGATAATTGACAAAAAAATTCGTCTGATCGATTGGGAGACCCTGACGAATGAAAATGGGAATCGCATTATCGCTTTTGGACGCTGGGCAGGTATTGTTGGTGCATACAATGGAATATGGACCTATGGACAACGTTATAACCTTTTTGATATCCGCCGCGCACACGAGTGCTTTGATTTAGAAGATCTAAAGACTGAATTTCCTAAAATCAAGCTGCCATCAATAAAAATTGCTATTACTGGTGGAGGGCGGGTAGCCAAAGGAGCTATAGAGGTACTAGATGGCATTGGAATCAGGAGAGTTACACCTCGTGACCTAATCATGGAACGATTTAATGAGCCGGTCTTTACACTACTAAACTCAAGAGACTACAATAAACACATTGAAGGATCAGAATTTCATCGAAACGAATTTTACGAACACCCTGAAAACTTCGAAGGCGATTTCCTTAAGTTCGCCAGGGTCACAGATTTACTAATCGCGTCCGCCTTCTGGCATCCATCAGCACCGGTTCTATTTCATAGAGAAGATATCATTAGAGATGATTTTGACATTCGAGTAATTGCCGATATAACCTGTGACATTGAGGGATCTATACCTTCTACAAAAAAGCCGAGCACGATTGATGATCCTATTTATGATTACAATCCCAGCGATAATATTGTGGAAGAAGCGCTTACTGACGAAGCAAACATTACGGTGATGGCGATTGACAACTTACCTTGCGAATTACCTCGAGATGCTTCTGAAAGTTTTGGCGATCAATTGATTGAAAATGTTCTTCCTCATTTGCTGAATGGAGATGAAAAGAATATCATCAGGAATGCCACCATTACGGAAAACGGTGCACTGACCGAAAAATTTCAATACCTACAGGATTACGTCGACGGCAAATAAAAAAAGCCTCACATCGAATCATGGTCGAAATGAGGCCATTCATTAGGTGATCATGTGCTATTCAAAATCTTCCAGAGCCGCTTCAATTTCGTCAATCACAGGTTGAAGAATGTCTTCCAACTTTTCTTGTGAACCATCTGAGTATTGTACGTATGGCACATAATCCTCATAAACATGACCATCTTCCTCTATCTCTTCAAGAACAAACACAATATCACCAGCTTTATCATCGCCGATGAACAACTCCAAATCTATGTAGTCGTTGGGATTGCTATCGATAGAATTGTCCATTTCCTCATCACTTACACTCCCAACAATTCTCAACGTTCTGTAGGATACTTCACCGGAAACGGATTTGGGCTCTAATTTATCTTCTGAGTCAAACTCAACATCCACATCAACTCCCACTAGATTCTCCCCTTCGAGAAGTAACGTAACTGCCAGTGACGTGGTCGATGCTTGGGTGTCATCAAATTGTATTTGAAGTGCAAACGGAATTACATCTAGCGAAATGTCTGCTGATTCAGGATTCCCATTTGCATCATAATTTACGGCAAAGTCAAGGTCTATAATTGGATCCTCCTCGATCAGCGGATCCTCATCAATGGTGAGATCAGCCTTAATGCTTGTTGGTAGTTCATCACCGTCTATCTCAACTATGGTAAACTCCGTGAGCCTGAATTCCGCGTTGTTGGTGGTAGAACCCTCGGTCGGAAATACAATTACGATAAATTCGGAATCTCCGACTCTTTCAAAATCCTCTAAATCAAAATTCCAGACGTACACTCCTTTATTATCAGTGAAATCCGACGGCTCCTGATTTAGCAAACGAGCAATTCCTGTCGTGAAGGAATAGGATATCTGGCCGATTTGATTTGTAACAAAGGCTCTATTCTCGTCCATTTGATATGGAGCAATTCTTCCGAAATGACTTGAGTTTTCAATCAGGTCAAATAAGGTGCGAGCACCGTCTACACCATCAGACTGGACTAATGTCACAACGTCTGTGTTCATTTCGCCTGCAATCTCATTGATTTGATCAGAGGCACTGTCAGGACCTAATCCGGCATCTTCGTTTGAGCAGGAAGAAAGAAAAACGAATGCCAAGAGTGGTAGGTAATATGTAATTTTCATTTTCATCTTGTGGTTGAATATAATTCAATTTGGTATTTAAATAGTACCAAAAAAAATGCTGCACCCCTAAAAGAGATGCAGCATTTTTCAAGATGGTTGCTTGAGCGTTATCCGTTCATGCTAACCAGGAATTCGTCATTATTTGTTGTTCCCTTCATCTTACTCAAAAGAAATTCCATCGCCTCGTTGCTATTCATATCTGACATGAACTTACGCAAGATCCAAACTCTACTTAATTCTTCCTTGTCCATAAGAAGATCTTCTCTTCTTGTTCCTGAGGCTGGCACATCAATAGCAGGGTACACTCGCTTATTAGAGAGTTTTCGATCCAGTTGAAGTTCCATGTTACCAGTACCCTTAAATTCTTCAAAAATCACTTCGTCCATCTTCGAACCAGTCTCAATCAATGCGGTAGCGATTATTGTTAATGAACCCCCGTTTTCAACGTTCCTGGCAGCACCAAAAAATCTTTTCGGCTTGTGTAAGGCATTTGCATCTACACCTCCTGATAAGATCTTTCCCGAAGACGGCACCACTGTATTATGTGCTCGTGCTAGCCGTGTGATGGAATCGAGAAGTATGACAACATCATGACCACACTCAACCATCCTTTTCGCTTTCTCCAAAACAATGTTCGCAACCTTGACATGCTTCTCAGCCTGCTCATCAAATGTGGAGGCTACAACTTCTGCTTTCACTGACCTTGCCATGTCTGTCACCTCCTCTGGTCGCTCGTCGATTAGAAGGATCATCAGATAACACTCAGGGTGATTTTCCGCTATGGCATTAGCTACATTTTTTAGAAGGACAGTCTTACCCGTTTTTGGCTGGGCAACGATCATTCCTCTTTGACCTTTGCCAATAGGGGCAAACATGTCCAAAATCCTTGTCGAATAGTTGTCAGGCTTGGTACTCAATTTAAGTTTCTCCTCCGGAAACAGGGGAGTCAAATATTCGAAAGCAACCCGATCACGGATTTCCTCAGTAGTCTTGCCGTTTACGGACTCAACTTTTAGAAGTGCGAAGTACTTCTCGCCGTCTTTCGGAGGTCTAATTTGTCCATTGACAGTGTCTCCCGTTCGCAGTCCGAACAATTTGATCTGAGACGGCGAAACATAAATGTCATCTGGACTTGCCAAATAGTGATAGTCACTAGATCGAAGGAACCCGTAACCATCTTGCATGATTTCAAGAACACCTTCATTTGCAATTATTCCATCAAACTCCTTGATCTCTTCATTGTACTGCTCTTTCTTGCGCCTTTTTTCCTGACGCTCAGCTTCTCGTTCCTGCCTGGCAGCATCACGCTCCGCTCGATCCGAATCTTCTTTCTTCTCGCCCTCTCCCTCTTTTTTATCTTCTCGCTTATCCTCCGGTTTGTCTTTCTTATCCTCTTTTCGTGATTTTTTCTCCTCTCTCTCTTTAGGTTTCTTTTCTTCAGACCTTTCCTTCTTTGGAGCTTCTACTGATTCTGGCGCCGCTGTCACATTCCCCTCTTTAATTTTTTTGATTTCGCTCTCAGGCATCGTCGCCTGCTGATCCAGGATCTTATAGATTAAATCCTGCTTTGCTGTCTTCTTCGCATTCTTAATTCCTAACTGCTCTGCAATGTCTCGTAGTTCCGACAAAAGCATTACACTCAGATCATCCAAGGTGTACATAAGTGAATAAAAGTGTGTTTAAAAAATTCTTGTTTGAAGTAATAATTAGATTAGTACTAAGCTTTAATAAGCTGGAATCCCCGGCTGGGTCTTCCTAGGACTGTATCGCAAGTATAGGCCATCACCCAGAATTAAGCAAGCACCATCTTAATTTTTAACAGACGGCATAATTGTCTCCCTAATCAAGAGAAAATCATTTTTCTTTGCACTCCTTTTAAAACAAAAAGAATGTTACAGGTTTCAACGATAGAAAAAGATTTTGAAAGATGCCAAATTGGGTTGGAGAAAAGAGGAATGACTGATGCGAAGAATCTGCTGCAAGAAATTCTAGGCAAAGATCAAAAACGGAAATCTGTCCAGCAAAACCTGGATCAAGTCCTTAGTAGGTCAAATGCAATCGCCAAGGAAATCGGAATACTGTTCAAGGGCGGGAAGGGAGAAGAGGCTAAAACGCTAAAAACGGAATCTCTGAAATTGAAAGAGGAAAGCAAAAAACTCAACGAGTCACTTCAAACAGTGGAAAGTGAACTGCAGGACCTGCTCTATAATATACCCAATGTACCCCACGAAAGCGTTCCGGCAGGCCAATCGGACGATGATAATGAAGTAATAAAGACGGAGGACAAGGACATTCCAAATTTGGAGGGTAACAAGAAGCCCCACTGGGAGCTAATCGAGGATTATGACATAATAGATTTTGAACTAGGGAGCAAAGTAGCGGGGGCTGGGTTTCCATTTTACAAAGGCCAGGGTGCTCGTTTGGTGCGAGGCCTCATAAATTACTTTTTAGATGAGGCCAACAATGCAGGATACTTTGAGGTACAACCACCAATTGCCATTAATGAAGCATCGGGCATTGGAACAGGACAGTTGCCCGATAAAGAGGGTCAAATGTATCATGTGAAGGACCACAACTTGTACCTGATACCTACAGCAGAGGTTCCAATCACTAATATGTATCGAGGAGTTATTCTTGATGGAGGCTCCCTGCCAATTAAACATTCAGGCTATACGCCCTGTTTTCGAAGGGAAGCGGGCTCATGGGGCTCCCATGTCAGGGGACTCAATAGATTGCATCAATTTGACAAAGTGGAAATCGTCCAGGTGGTCAAACCGGAGTCTTCATATAAGGTTCTTGACAATATGGTGGAACATGTTGAAAAATTGATCATGTCACTTGAGCTACCGTATAGAATCCTAAGGCTGTGCGCTGGTGATTTGGGATTCACTTCCGCTTTGACTTATGACTTTGAAGTATTCTCTGCGGCTCAGGAAAAGTGGTTGGAAGTGAGTTCCGTTTCAAACTTCGAAACCTATCAGGCAAATCGGTTGAAATTGCGAATTAAAAAAGATGATGGAAAAAAAGAGCTTGCTCATACGCTGAATGGCAGTGCGCTTGCCCTTCCTCGTATATTGGCAGCAATTCTTGAAAACAATCAGGAAGCTGATCAGATTAGAATGCCCGAAGTGCTAAAGCCCTACTTGGGATTCGATTCAATCAAAAAGTAAGTACCTCTCATGTAAATGTTGGTTAACCTCACATTGGTTTGATAGGGGTTATTTAATTTTCAAGGCTATAATACACTTCAGGCTATGAAAAATATAACTTATGCTCTTGTCTCATTGTTTTTGGTAGCATGCCAAACAAGATCGAACGAGACGGCAAAAAACCTATCTTACCCACAGACCAAGAAGGTGGACACTGTCGATGTTTACTTTGACAATGAAGTTCCCGACCCTTATAGATGGCTAGAAGATGATCGATCAGAGGAAACTGCGAATTGGGTTTCTGCCCAGAACAAGGTCACCTTCGCATACCTTAACAATATTTCTTATCGGGACAAGCTAAAAGACCGACTCAGGACACTCCTCGACTACGAGCGCGTTTTTGCTCCTACCCAACATGGTGATTATGACTACTATTATAAAAACGACGGTCTTCAAAATCAAAATGTATTGTACAGATCAAAGGATGGTGAGGAGGAGGTTTTTCTAAACCCCAACGAATTCTCGGAAGAAGGTACGATTTCACTTACAACAACCAGCTTCACAGACGATGGCTCACTTTGTGGATTCATGATATCAATCGGGGGTTCTGATTGGAGAAAGGCAATGGTTATGAACACGGCGACCATGGAAATTGTAGAGGATACGCTTGAAAATATCAAATTCAGTGGGCTTAACTGGAAAGGTAATGACGGGTTTTACTATAGCAGTTACGATAAACCTAAAGATGGAAGCGCCCTTTCCGCCAAGACACAATATCACAAGTTGTATTATCACAAACTTGGAACTCCCCAAAGTCAGGATAAGCTGATCTTCGGAGGAGAAAAGCAACCCTACAGGTACATTTTCGGATATGTGACCGAGGACGATCGGTACCTTGTGATCACGGCGGCTACAAGTACCAGTGGTAATGTCATGTTCATTCAAGATCTGAAGAACAATGGAAAAATTATTCCAGTGGATGAAGATATGGAGACCGACGAATTTGTTCTCCACAGCGAAGGAAATCGATTATTGATCCAGACTAATGCGGATGCTCCAAATCAAAGAATAGTAGAAACCAGTATCTCTAATCCGGTTACAAGCACGTGGAAGGATGTAATTCCGGAAACTGAAAATGTATTGAACGCAAGCACAGGCGGAGGATACATATTTGCGAACTATTTGATTGACGCTAAAACCCAAATCAAACAGTTCGATCTGAAAGGCAAGCTTGTACGAGACATTGAACTTCCTTCCATAGGGACAGCTTTTGGATTTGGTGGCAGGATGAGTGAAGATTTTATCTACTACACCTTTACCTCATTCACCTACCCTTCTTCCATTTACAAATACGATATACCCTCAGGTAATTCTGAATTGTATCGACAACCAGAAATTGATTTCAACCCGGATGAATACGAAACCAAACAGGTTTTCTACGAGAGCAAGGATGGCACGAAGGTGCCAATGTTCATCGTGCACAAGAAAGGAGTTGAACTTAACGGGAAAAACCCTACCTACCTGTATGCGTACGGTGGATTCAATATCAGCCTACGACCTTCTTTTAGCACGCAAAGGATTGTCTGGTTAGAAAATGGGGGGATCTATGCTCAACCCAACCTCAGAGGTGGCGGAGAGTACGGAGAGAAATGGCACAAGGCCGGAACCAAGATGCAAAAGCAAAATGTGTTCGACGATTTCATTTCAGCCGGTGAATGGCTTATTGAAAACAACTATACCTCCAGCGAGTACTTGGCAATTGCCGGAGGTTCAAATGGGGGATTGTTGGTGGGTGCCACTATGACGCAGCGACCAGACCTTGCGAAGGTTGCATTTCCGGCAGTAGGTGTGATGGACATGCTACGTTATCATAAGTTCACCGCAGGAGCAGGTTGGGCCTCAGATTACGGAACCTCGGAAGACTCAGAGGAAATGTTCCAATACCTGAAGAATTATTCTCCAGTACACGCCCTGAAGCCCGGAACCGCCTACCCTGCAACCTTGGTCACCACGGCTGATCATGACGACCGTGTGGTTCCAGCCCACTCGTTCAAGTTCGCCGCAACCCTACAGGAGCATCATGCCGGAGCAAATCCAGTGTTAATCAGGATTGAGACAGATGCCGGTCATGGGGCAGGTACACCCATCTCGAAGCAGATAGAGCAATTGGCAGATCGATATTCCTTTGCATGGTACAACATGGGAGTGATACCGGATTTTGCCAAGGACGATATGTAAAACAATTTTCTCCAACCAACCAAAAGACCCTGCTCAATCCTCCGGGACAGTAGGGTTTCTTATTTTTAAGCATGATTAAAATCAGAAAAGGAACCAAGGACGACCTTCCAAGGCTGTTCGAACTTATCGTCGAGCTTGCGGTTTACGAAAATGGAGAAAAGGAAGTGACTAATACGGCCCAAAGGATGGAACAGGATGGCTTTGGAGAAGATCCAATCTTTGAATTTATCGTTGCGGAGGAAGAATCTTCCATTATAGGAGCTTCGATCTACTACTACAGATACTCTACCTGGAAGGGGAAAAGGATGTACCTGGAAGATTTGATAGTAACAGAAAGTAAACGAGGAGTTGGTGCTGGCAAATTGCTATTCGAAGAGACCATTAAAATCGGGAAAGAAACCAACTGCACCGGCATGATGTGGCAAGTACTTGATTGGAACGAACCAGCAATCAATTTTTACAAAAAGTATGACGCCCACCTAGATGAAGAATGGATCAACTGTAACCTTCACTTTTAAACTTCCTCTAAGACCGTTCGAAAGGCGGCCATTTTGGTCCCATATCTGATGATTGAAGCTTTTTGAAGTTTAGGTGCTGCTTTACTCAAATACGTTTCTAATTGATCCAAGCTCTCAGCCATGTATTGAATGGCATAAGTACTGCCAGTCTCATCCGGCGCTTCGGAAAGCATCTTCATCATCCGGTGTTCTTTGAAAAAGCCGGTCTTCATCACTTCTGGAATGTGCGTCTCCTTCATCCATTCGATCCAATCCTGTTCCACATCTGTATCAATATTTACAGTTACATTATATAAGACCATAGGTTAGAGATTGGTTTGAAGTCGATTAACGAAAAAAACTTGGGTTTATGTCGAACAAAATCAAATAAAAAAAGTTTACTTTCCCAGAAATGGGAGTTTATTCAATCAAAGATCTGGAACATTTATCTGGTATCAAAGCGCATACGATCCGGATCTGGGAACAACGACACAATTTATTTACTCCTCAAAGAACCGATACCAACATACGCTTTTACAACGACGAGGATCTAAAGCTCATTCTTAACATTTCACTTTTAAAAAATCATGGCATTAAGATCAGTAAGATCGTCGGAATGAATGCAGAACAATTGCATGATGCCGTCACAGGTCTCAGCGATAGTCAAAGATTAAATGAAGATCAGGTAAATGCACTAACCGTAGCAATGCTTGATTTGAATGAGGAGTTGTTCAATTCTGTAATGTCATTCAACCATAGCAAAATTGGATTTGAAAAGACGATGACAGATGTTGTGTATCCTTTTCTCAAAAAGATTGGTATCCTTTGGGTTTCAAGCTCGATCAATCCTGCTCAGGAACATTTCATTTCCCACCTGGTGAGACAAAAGTTAATGGTAGAAACGGGAAAATTACAAGTGTCAAAGACCGCAGAAACATTTCTCCTTTTTCTGCCAGAAAACGAGCTCCATGAAATCGGGCTACTATTTGCAAACTACATGTTGAGAGCCCGTGGATATAACACCATCTATTTAGGTCAATCCGTTCCGCTCAAAGATGTGGAGGAAGTATTCCATACTGTGGATCCCGATTATCTTTTTACAGTTACCACCTCCAAACCAACTCAAGGTGACTTGGCAGATTTTCTGCTAGACCTTGAAAAGAAATTCAAAAAATCTAAGATATTTATCACTGGAAAGCAGGTCCTAGCCTGGAAATTGAAGCTCCCTAAAAATCTGCAATTAATCACCCATTTTGACGAGTTGGATTCGATTTTGAGTCCGGCACATTTGTCCTAAAAGACGAGTACTCTTTTCAAATTCTCAATCATAAACTAATTTTTGTTTAATCTTTTTATTTTTTTATTAAACAAAATTATCTCTATATTCGTTTAATATTTTGTTAAAATCATTAAACAAAAATGATATGACTGCTTTAGAATTTGGATACCGAATTGAGTCATTGACAGGTTCATTGAAACCCTATGCTCTCAAGCTTACAAAGGACTCAGAAGATGCCAACGATCTCCTTCAAGAGACGGTTTATAAAGCCTATACAAATAGGACAAAATTTGAGGAAGGCACAAACCTGAAAGCATGGATGTATACGATTATGCGTAATACATTCATCACCAATTATCAGCGAATGGTGAGAAGAAATACATTCATCGATACCACAGAAAACAGTCATTTTATCAATTGCAGTGCAGTTACCGAGAATAAGGCCTTTGGTGATTTCATACATCGAGATATAAGAAAAGCGCTAAATGAGCTAAAAGATATTTACAAGATTCCTTTTGAATTATACTTTGAAGGATTTAAATATCACGAAATTGCAAAGCGCTTGCACATTCCAATCGGAACTGTAAAAAACAGAATCCACATTGCGAGAAAAGAGCTAAAAGATGCTTTGAACGTTTATGCCAATTGAAGATTCCTATTGTAGAGTTGTTGTAATAGGGGCCGGATTTTCCGGCCTTTCTTGTGCTTGTCACCTGGCAAAAAGGGGCTATAAAGTAACTATCCTAGAAAAAAATGATCAGCCGGGTGGAAGAGCAAGGGCTTATTCAGAAAAAGGATTCACCTGGGACATGGGGCCATCCTGGTATTGGATGCCTGACGTATTCGAACGGTTTTTCAATTCTTTTGATAAGGAAGTTTCCGACTATTACCAACTAGAAAGGTTAGATCCATCCTACCGTGTAAAGTTCAAAGATGAGGTCTGGGATGTTCCTGCTACCATAGATGAAATCGAAAAATTATTCGATCGCATCGAACCAGGTAGCAGTGAAAGTCTAAGAAAATTTCTGGCTCAGGCAAAATTTAAATATGAGGTCGGAGTCAAGAACTTAGTGTACAAACCGAGCCGATCGTTAGCAGAATTCATCGACCTCAAGCTGTTGACCGGACTTCTCAGGATGGACGTTTTCACTTCCATTGCTAAACATGTACGCAAACATTTTGAGGATGAACGGCTCATTCAGCTAATGGAGTTTCCAATTCTATTCCTAGGTGCAACCGCTCAGAATACTCCTGCTCTTTATACACTTATGAACTACGCAGATGTAGTTCTGGGTACTTGGTATCCAAAAGGGGGAATGAATTCAGTTGTAAAAGGAATGGTAGAATTAGCTATTGAGCTTGGCGTCGAGATTAATTACAATCAGGATGTGAGTTCCTTTTCCTACGCAAACGGAAAAATCACAGCAGTGAATGCCAAGGATGATGAATTCAGTTCAGACATCATCGTAGCCAGTGCCGATTATCACCATGTCGATCAGAAAATCTTGCCAGAAGAATTTCAGAACTATTCAAAGGAATACTGGGAATCCAGAACACTGGCTCCATCTTCTCTTCTCTTTTATCTGGGTATCGATAAGGAATTACCAAACCTTCAACATCACACACTTTTTTTTGACGAGGATTTTTCTGTACACTCATCTGAAATTTATGAAAACCCACAGTGGCCAACCAGACCATTGTTGTATGTATCGGCTACCTCTAAGACTGACCCCACAGTTGCACCAAAAGGGAAGGAAAATTTGGTCGTTTTAATTCCAGTTGCACCGGATATTGCAGATACGACGGAGATTCGTGAGAAATATTTCCATCTTGTCATCGAGAAGCTGGAGAAGTTCACGGGAGAGTCCATCGGTGACTATGTAACAGTTAAACGGAGCTATGCGCATAGAGATTTTATCTCAGACTACAATTCCTTTAAAGGAAATGCCTACGGATTGGCAAACACTCTTAAGCAGACAGCGATTCTCAAACCTTCTCTGAAAAACAAAAAACTAAAGAACCTGTATTACACAGGTCAGCTAACAGTCCCGGGACCTGGAGTTCCACCCTCCCTTATCTCAGGAGAGGTAGTGGCCAATGAAGTGGCAAAGGATTTCCCTAATTTTAAATCACAATGATGGATCTATTTTCGAAAACAGCTTTCGAATGCAGTAAACTAATCACTAAAGCTTACAGCACATCCTTTTCACTTGGTATAAAGACACTAAATAAAAGATACCATGATTCCATCTATGCCATTTATGGTTTTGTTAGATATGCTGACGAAATCGTGGACACCTTTCATGATCACGACAAGCAGAATCTACTTGAAAGATTCAAGGCCGATACTTACAAGGCAATAGATGAAAAAATCAGCCTAAATCCTGTTCTTCATTCGTTCCAGTTGGTTGTCAATAAGTATAACATTGATATGGAACTCATCAATGCCTTCCTGCATAGTATGGAAATGGACCTTGACAAAAAAACATACAGGGATGAAGATTACAAGACCTATATATATGGCAGTGCCGAGGTGGTAGGGCTGATGTGTCTCAGAGTATTTTGCGACAACGATGAATCTAAATACCAAAAACTGGTCACACCTGCCAAACATCTTGGATCTGCATTTCAAAAAGTAAACTTTCTACGGGATATCAAAAGCGATTTTGACGAGAGGGGAAGGGTCTACTTTCCCGATGTCGACTTCGATAACTTCACCAGTGAGGATAAAAGAGCGATAGAGGAAGACATTAAAAATGATTTCAAAGCCTCATTGACGGGAATCAAATCATTACCTAAAGATGCACGTGCGGGGGTATACCTTGCTTATATCTACTACATGGCGCTTTACAAAAAAATCATAGGTTTATCCCATACGAGGATAAAAACCGAGCGAATTAGAGTACCTGATTTTAACAAACTCTTGCTGCTGATTCGTTGCTACTTTCTGCATAAGCTCAACCTGATCTTGTAAATGCAGTGGCTTTACTTCATACTGCTCGGAGGCTCTCTTCTCTTTCCCTTGGCATGGTCTTTTGAAAAAAGGGTTTCCTACTATAAAAAGTGGAGGCACCTGTTTCCATCAATTCTTCTCACTGCTCTGTTCTTCCTCGTTTGGGATGAGCTCTTCACGCAGCGGAAGGTCTGGGGGTTTAATGATGCGTACATAACTGGATTGAAAATAGGAAGTCTACCACTTGAGGAAATTCTCTTCTTCATTGTAATCCCGTTTAGCTGTGTGTTTATATATGAATGTGTGGGGTATTTCCTACCAGGAAATAAGTCTTACAAAAACATTAGAGTAATTACCTATGTTCTTGGGGCCACACTTTTATGCCTGGCAATATTCAATAGCTCGCGTAGTTATACCTTTTGGAATTTCACTTTCACTGGTCTTCTACTTGTTTTTATTGCTTTTAAAAATCCAGTTTGGCTCTCAAGGTTTTGGGTAGCCTACCTATACCATCTCATCCCCTTCTTTGTAGTTAATGGGGTTTTAACAGGTTCCTTCATTGAGGATCAGGTGGTTTGGTACAACAATGAGGAGAACTTTGGAGTTAGGTTGGTAACGATACCAATTGAAGATACAATGTATTCCTTGTTGCTATTACTGATGAATGTCGGCTATTATGAATTTTTTAAGGCGAAATTTGCAAAATGACTATTGCTCTTAATATAGTGTTGGTTGTTGGCACCTTTTTCTTTATGGAAGGTGTTGCTTGGTTTACTCACAAGTATGTTATGCATGGATTCCTGTGGAGTTGGCACAAGTCACATCACAAGATTCACCACCATGCATTGGAGATGAATGACCTGTTCGCCGTTGTCTTTAGCATTCCCTCAATAGTTTGCATTTACCTAGGTTACGGTGATGCGGAATTGAGATGGCTCATGTATGTTGGAATTGGTATTTTTTGCTACGGTGTGTTCTATTTCATTTTCCATGATATAATTGTCCACCGCAGGATAAAGATCCCCTTCAAGGCAAAAAGCAAATACATGAAACGAATTATGAACGCGCACTACGTTCATCATGAGAAGCATTCGAAGGAAAACGGTGAGTCGTTCGGATTCCTCTACGCTTCCAAAAAATACGCTAAGTAGTAAACCGTTTCTCATTAATTTTTGAAGCTAATTGTAAGAATTAAAATCAAAAATTGGTAATTTCGGAATTCATTAAGAGCTGGCTTGTTAAGATTAACCGACAAAAACAAGCAAACGTATGGCAGACCAGAAAAAAGATGAAGAGTGGGGCTCAATTGAAGGATTTTCCAACTACGAGATATCCAACCGAGGTAAAATCAGAAGTAAAACAAGGAAAGTTTGGCACAAAGGGAGTAAAACCCATATGAAACTTCGTGGGAAAGTAATGCGCCAGAGATGGAACAAAATCTGTAAGTGCTATTTCCTTGATTTAATTGACGATAAGAAGAAAAGAAGAACGGTTTATCCACATAAGGAAACAGCAAAGTGCTTTGTTCCAACGAAGGATAAGGAAAAGTCTATGATTGTTCACAAGGATAACAATCCTAGAAACAATTATTTTGAAAACCTTCAGTGGATGACTAAGTCCGAACACATGAAATGGCAATTTGAAGTTGGCAACAAAAACAACTTCAAGGTTTGGAAAACTCGTAAGAAAAGGTACTCCAACGGGTTTAAACCGGGGACAGTTTTACCTGGAAGACCTAGAAAGAAAGCTGCAAAAGCTTGAGAAAAAAATTGAGTGAGATCAAAAGACAAAAAAGGGGTTTTTCAACCCCTTTTTTATCAATAACTTATTACTTATTCAGCTGATGGCTCTACATGAACAAATGATCTGTTCTTATAACCTTTTTGAAATTTCACGACACCA
>JANQOR010000035.1 GCA_028285685.1 Cyclobacteriaceae bacterium
ACCACCGACTCACGGATTTTCAGTCCGATGCTCTACCAACTGAGCTACAGCACCAAAAAATGAGTTGGCAAAAGTAGAGAATTCTATGAAAAGGCAAAACATTTGAAACAATAGTTAAATAGGAATTCGAATTCATGCAGTATCTCCCCCAGGTTATTTTTCTAGTGATTGCGGGCCTCTTCGGCTACCTGACTTTTAAGAGGATTAAGCAAATATCCGAAAACATCAAGCTAGGCAAGGCTGCGGAACTATCTGACAATAAAAGTGAGCGGCTAAGAAACATGTTATTGGTAGCATTTGGTCAGAACAAGATGTTTAAAAGACCTGTTCCAGCGATACTTCACTTACTTATTTATCTGGGATTTATCCTTATAAATATCGAAGTTCTTGAAATCGTTATTGATGGATTTTTGGGGACGCATCGGGTCTTTGCTCCTTTTTTAGGTGGGTTTTACACATTTCTTATCAACTTTTTTGAGTTCTTAGCTCTTGGGGTACTTGTTTCCTGTATTTTCTTTCTTGCACGGAGAAACCTCCTCAAGTTGGGCCGCTTTCACAAAATTGAAATGAAGGGATGGCCTACTCTAGATGCTAACCTCATACTTATCATAGAGATCTTACTAATGGTTGCCATTCTTGGAATGAATGGAGCGGATCAGATTCTTCAAGGTCGAGGTGCCTCAAACTACACGTCAACAGGACCTTTCTCTATAAGCGCCGCTATGTTTCCGTTCTTCAACAACGTAGATACTGGTACTTTGGTGCTGATCGAAAGAGTTGCTTGGTGGTTTCATATTATTGGAATTTTCGCTTTCGCTCTTTATGTAACTCACTCTAAGCATTTGCACATTTTCATGGCTTTTCCAAACACATATTATGGCCGTCTAACTCCAAAAGGACAGATGATAAATATGGAAGAGATTACCAACGAAGTGAAGATAATGCTTGGTATGCCTGTGGATGGCGAAGCTTCTCCACCGCCTGAAGGAATGCGCTTCGGTGCTAAGGATGTCAACGATCTAAGTTGGAAAAATCTGATGGATGCTTACGCGTGCACGGAATGTGGCAGATGTACATCGGAGTGTCCAGCAAATCTTACAGGTAAAAAGCTTTCGCCTCGAAAAATCATGATGGATACGAGAGACAGGGTTGAGGAAGTAGGTAAGAATGGATTGGATGACGGAAAATCTCTGCTTGGAGACTACATCACAAAAGAGGAAATAAACGCTTGTACCAACTGTAACGCCTGCGCAGAAGCTTGTCCGATAAATATTAACCCACTGGATATTATCCTTCAGACAAGGAGATATGTGGCAATGGAGGAATCCGGATCTCCAGCCTCGTGGAATGCTATGTTTCAAAATATTGAAACCAACTTTGCACCGTGGAAGTTTGGAGCACAGGATCGATTTAATTGGGCAGACGAACTAAAAGCAGAGCAATGAGTGATATACGAATACCAACTGTAGCAGATTTAACTGCAAAAGGGGAAAAACCCGATGTTCTTTTTTGGGTCGGCTGTGCGGGATCTTATGATGATCGATATAAGAATGTCACGAAAGCTTTTGTCAAAATACTAAATAAGGTTGGGATCAATTTCGCTGTTTTGGGACCTGAAGAGACCTGTACCGGTGATCCAGCTCGGCGAGCGGGCAATGAATTTCTTTTTCAGATGCAAGCGATGGCAAATATTCAGGTGTTAGATGGATATGAGATTAAGAAGATAGTTACTGCTTGTCCTCATTGTTTTAATACCTTGAAAAACGAATATCCCGAACTAGGTGGAAACTATGAGGTAATTCACCATTCCCAATTCCTCCAACAATTGATCAATGAAGGAAAGGTAGAACTACACGGTGGTGGTGAGTTTAAAGGGAAAAGAATCACTTATCATGACTCGTGCTTTCTAGGTAGAGCGAATAACGTTTATTCTGCACCGCGGGAAGTACTTGAGGCGCTTGACGCTGAACTGGTAGAAATGAAGAGGTGTCGAACCAAAGGACTATGCTGTGGGGCTGGGGGAGCCCAAATGTTTAAAGATGCCGAGGCAGGAAACAAGGAAATTAATATTGACCGAACAGAAGAGGCACTCGCCACCAATGCCGACACCATTGCAGTAGCATGTCCTTTTTGTATGACAATGATGTCAGATGGCGTGAAAAACCAAGATAAAGAAGAATCTGTCAAAGTGAAGGACTTAGCGGAACTCATTGCTGAGCACGAAGGTTTATAGATTTGATATGTTAGTGACTTTTGATCGAATGCCAGACACCTCACGCCTTTGGATATACCAGGCGGAAAGACCTTTTACCGATCCGGAAATTGAATTTATGAAAAAAGCTTCGGCTGCTTTTTTGACTGATTGGACGGCCCACGGAAATGATCTCAAGGCATCCTTTGAAATTCTCCACAGACAATTTTTGGTTTTTACACTTGATGAGAATGTAGGGCAAGCAAGCGGGTGTAGCATTGATGCTTCAGTAAATTTCATCAAGGGTTTGGAGAAGGAAATTGGTAATACTCTATTGAACAATGATAAGGTTGCGTTTTTGATCGAAGATCGTGTTCAACTTTTTCCAGCATTTGGACTGAAGCAAAAAGTGGCTGAAAAAGCACTGGTTCCCAGTACTAAAATGTTTAATAACACCGTTCAAAATTTAGGAGATTTCAGGTCAAAATGGCTGATTGAGAGCGGAAAGACCTGGGTTAATCGCTTTTTTAATTAGGGCCTTTTTACCCCTTCTTGTTATTCTAAATGAGTAAATTCGATAATCACATTCGAGGGAAATTCGTTATATAACTACTATGCGAAACTTATTAATGGTATTCCTTAGCATCTTGGCCGTAGGGTGCTCCATACAAAATAGCATTGACAAAGAGGAATTTGATGCTGTGATCGCTAAGCACGGTGATGATCCAACGAAAAACACTGCTGAAGAAAACGTGATGGTTGGTGACGCTTTCCAAAAGTCAAATCGACTTACAGAATCAATTCCATTCTACAAAGAGGCACTCAAGCAGGGAACTCCAAATGAGTCAGTTCATGTCCACCTAGCTCACGGGCTTAAAGTTGAACAGAAATACGATGAGGCACGAGCGATCCTTGAAAAATACATCCCTAGAGCAAAGGACAATCACATGAAGAAGTTAGCTGAAAAGGAACTTCATAGCATTGATAATATCAGTGATTTACATGGTCAAAATAGTTACTATCGCATAAAGAACCTTAGGGACATTAATACAGCGAGTGCTGAATATTCTCCCGTTTATAGCAACAACTTTTTGTATTTTACTTCCAATAGGGACGGAGGAAAAGTCTACAAAACCACTGGAACACATTTCACGGATATTTACAAAGTTGCTACCAGAGGGGCAAACGTGAACCTTGCTACGCTAGGACCGCTTGATCCCGTCATAAATCATTTCGATACAAATGAAGGCTCTATTGCGGTAATGCCTGGCGGTAACTCTATCATCTTTGCGAAGGGCAATAACGGGAAAGCTACTGGTTATTCAAATGTGCACCTGTTTTTTTCAAGATACAGAAATGGAAAATGGTCCGATCCAGTTCCACTGTCCATTAATGATGTAGACTCCTGGGATTCCACGCCAGCACTTAGCCCAGATGGAAAGACACTTTACTTCTCCTCTGACCGACCAGGTGGATATGGTGGAAATGATCTGTATTCAGCAACAATAAACAGAAGAGGAAGATGGGTTGATGTGAGAAATTTGGGACCGGAAATCAACAGTCCCAAGGATGAGATGTTTCCATTCGTGAGCTCAGATGGTAGCCTCTACTTTTCCTCCAATGGACACCATGGTCTTGGACACCTAGATATTTTCAGAGCGATAAGACAGGGAGGTCATATTTCAGTTGAGAATCTGGGGAAACCCATGAATTCACATCAGGATGATTTTGGGTACTACGAATTCAACCTTACCAGGGGGTTTTTTACATCGAACAGAAAAGGAGGTGCCGGAGATGATGATATCTACACCTTTGTGAATGATGATCCCAATCTTCGGGTGGTTAACTACTTCCTGACTGGAACTACGGTAACTACAGATGATGCAGGGGAGGAAATAATCCTTCCTAATACCAAGGTGACGCTTACTGCTGATAATGGAGATATTATCGACGAGACATTTACCGGAAATGATGGTGAATTCAATTTCCGTGTTTACACAGAGGAAAACTATGATTTGATCGGGGAAAAAACGGACTACTTCACAACTAGAAAGGACTTCAGCACCATTGGCAAGACGGTTGATAAATCGACTTTGACCGAAACAGTGACGAATGTAAACTTCGAGACCAAGATAATGATGGATCGAATCGTGCTTGAAAAAGCTATCGTACTCAACAACATTTACTATGATTTGAACAAGGCTGAGATTAGGCCTGATGCCGCTTTGGTTTTGGATAGTCTGGTTTTGATCATGAATGATAATCCTGACATCTTTATAGAATTGGGATCTCATACTGATAGTAGGTCAGACGATAACTATAACCTGGATCTTTCCAGAAGAAGGGCACAATCCGCTGTCCGATACATAATCACAAAAGGAATTGAACCAGCACGAATTGTTGCTAAGGGATACGGAGAATCCGCTCTTTTAATCAAGAATGCTCAAAACGAGGAAGAGCACCAGAGAAACCGTAGAACAGAATTCAAAGTGCTTAAGTACAATCCAAGAGATCGCAATGACAACCTAGCCCCAGGAGAGGAAGCTGATGAATATGATCGTTTCTTCATAGAAAGCGAAAAAGGCAACGAAGAATAGCTTTTCTTTGCAAAGAAAAAAGCATGACCGATCGCTATGCTCTGAGAGGTGTCTCCGCTGATAAGGAAGACGTTCACACAGCCATAAAGAATATCGACAAAGGCTTATTTCCGAACGCCTTCTGCAAAATCGTTGAGGATATAGCTGGAGACATGGACTATTGCACCATTATGCACGCAGATGGAGCTGGAACAAAATCTTCACTTGCATATTTATATTGGAAGGAAACTGGCGACATAAGTGTCTGGAAAGGTATTGCCCAAGATGCCATTGTGATGAATGTGGATGATTTGCTATGCGTTGGATGTACCGACAATATCCTGTTATCATCCACAATCGGACGTAACAAGAATCTGATTCCCGGTGTTGTTGTCTCCGAGATAATCAATGGAACGGAGGAAGTACTTCAGATGCTGCGAGAAAATGGTGTTGGTATTCACTCAACAGGTGGTGAAACGGCCGATGTAGGAGACTTGGTGCAAACGGTGATTGTTGATAGCACAGTCACAGCCAGGATGAGAAGACAGAAAGTAGTTGATAACAGTAACATTCGTTCAGGCGATCTGATTGTTGGATTAGCATCTTATGGGCAAGCAACTTACGAACAAGAATACAATGGAGGAATGGGAAGCAATGGGCTTACCTCTGCTAGACATGACGTCTTCTCGAAGGAATATGCCGAAACGTATCCCGAAACCTATGATAAGCGAGTGGATGATGATCTTGTTTACTCGGGATCTAAGAAATTAACTGACGAAATTGAAGGATCTCCACTTGATGCCGGCAAACTTGTTCTCTCGCCCACGCGGACCTATGCCCCAATTGTGAGAGAAGTGTTAGGAGAGATGCATGGCGAAATACACGGAATGATCCATTGTAGCGGAGGAGCGCAGACCAAGATTTTGCATTTTGTTGAAGGACTGAGGATCGTCAAGGACAACTTCCTTCCTATACCCCCACTGTTTCAAATGATCCAGAAAGAAAGCGACACCGAATGGAGGGAGATGTACAAGGTATTCAATATGGGTCACCGGCTTGAGTTTTACGTCGATGAGGAGTCGGCTGATGAGATTATTGAGATATCCAAGTCTTTTAGCGTTGATGCCCAAGTAGTGGGAAGAGTCGAGGCTTCAGATCAAAAAGAGCTTATTATTCAATCCGAACACGGACTTTTCCAATATTAAAATTGTCTTCCAACCAACTTTAGTCCTTTCATTGCTGGAGGAATTGCCTGTTTTCTCAACGAAGGAGAAGAAATTGCGGTATGCATTTTATTCTTTCATTCCTGCTATTAAATAGTACATTCTTGAATGGCTCCACGGAAAAACCTTTTGTCCTGGTCGAACTATTCACATCTGAAGGTTGCTCAAGTTGTCCTCCAGCAGATCGGTTACTATCCGAAATCGTAGATAAAGAGTATAATGACGTTGATGTAATTGGACTTTCCTTTCATGTAGACTATTGGGATTATATCGGCTGGAAAGATCCCTATGCCGATCAAATTTTCACGAAACGCCAAAGGACCTATGCCAGGAAATTTTACTCCAATCAAGTGTACACGCCTCAAATGGTAGTAAATGGGAAATTTGAATTCGTCGGATCGAGTAGGTCCAAATGGGAAAACATTTTAGGAAAACTTAGTGCCAAGGAACCAAAATATTCAATTGATATTCAGGAATGGGAGATCGTAAACGATGAACTACTAATCAGAGTGAGCTCAAAGAACGACAACAGCGTCATTCTTAATGTGGCTCTTGTCGAAAGAGGACTTTCCCAAAACGTGACAAGAGGTGAAAACAGAGGACGCCTACTATCACACGATAATGTCGTGCGCTCTTTTAAAACCAGGCAGTTTGACGGCCAGTTAAACGAACTACGACTTCAGATCCCCGATGACGTGAAAATTTCCAACGCAAGCCTTGTTGTATATGCTCAAAATGAAAGAAGTTGGGAAATCATTGATGCGTTTAAAACACCTCTAGTTGATTAGTAATTTTCATCCAAAGGAGAAATTCTCCCAATAAGAAAGAGGGCCCATTTGCGACCATTCTCCTTTAAATTGCAGCCGTAATTTGATCTGATATGGAGGAATTTTACTGTAGGCTCTCAGACGACAAAGTCTCACTTGAGCCCCTAACAATAGCGCATATCGAATCACTAAAAGACGTTTGTGAAGATCAAGACATTTGGCGGTGGTATACTGTTGAGTTATCTCAGCCAGGTGATATGGCCAAGTGGATGTCTCAGTTGCTTGAGGAGTCGAAGGATGGCAAAAAGATGACTTTTGCTGTGAGACTGGTTGCAACCGGACAGGTTATTGGGTCCACGAGCTACGGCAATATTGAGTGGAATGAAAAAAACATAGAGATTGGCTGGACATGGCTAGGAGGTGATTTTATTGGCGCTGGGGTGAATAAGCACATGAAGTTTCTCATGCTGCAACATGCCTTTGATACAATGGAAATCGAACGCTTGGAACTTCGCACAGACGAACTCAATGTAAGATCAAGGAAGGCTATGGAAAAAATCGGTGCGAAGCATGATGGAACTCTCAGAAGTCATAGGTACACTAAAGGGGGAAGACGCCGAAACACCGTTGTTTATGGAATTGTCCGAAGTGAATGGGAGAATATTAGGAACTCAATATTCAAAGACCATTAGATGGAGGCGATTCTAATTATCCTATCCATTGTATTGCTGGCTGGAGGAGTTATTTTTTCTGTTCTCCCCCCTCTTCCTGGTCCGTTACTCTCCTACTCGGCACTGATCAGCACACACTACATCTCAGAGGAAACGACTTTTAGCACTACCTCTTTCATACTTTGGGGAGTATTGGTGCTTATTGTGACTGTCGCTGACTACGCGCTTCCTGTGGCTGCCACTAAAAAATTTGGAGGGACAAAGGCTGGAGTTATCGGAGGAATGATTGGAGTGGTTGCTGGGATCATTCTGCCTATACCTCTTGGAATCGTCATAGGCCCATTGCTAGGTGCGATTATTGGTGATCTATATGGCGGCAATCATTTACGATCTGCCTTCAAATCTGGATTTGGCTCATTCCTGGGATTTCTGGTTGCCACATCTATAAAGGTTCTTTTCAGCCTTGTTCTTGGTGGTATTGTGGTCTACAAGGTTGGTGCTTTTACTTTTACTAGCATCATGGAAATGTTCTAGACGAGACTCATACTCACCAATCCAGCAACAATAATGAAATCGATAAATGTTTTTAGATTCTTGAAGTCCTGGATTTTGTCTGCCTTTATGAGCTTGTAGATAAACCATAGAATGAACGGGAGCAACCCTCCAAAAAATAAGCGAACTGACCAATTGGGAATAGCTAACAGGTAGACAGTAAGTAGGGAGATGCCAGCCAGGCACACGAGATAAATAACCAACTTTGCCCCCTTGAGTCCCCAGACTATGGGTACGGACTGTACTCCGAAAGCTTGCTCTCCCTTGGAACTTATGATGTCCTTGAGGGTTTCCCGAGTGAACACTGAGGCGCATCCGAACAGAGCATATACAATTGCGAGAATGCTGATGTCATGGAAAAAAACCATGACCAGGAGAATGGTAAGAATGGTAAGAAAAGAGACCGTCAGAGTTCCAAGCAACAATACTCTTTTTATTGCAAAGCTATACGTAAACAGCGCTCCTGTTGAAAATACATGAACTACTCCTATCATCGGATCTATGTAAAATCCAGTAGCAATACCTGTAATTGATAGAGCGATATGCGATAAAAGGGCCAATCTTCTTCTGAGGTCTGGACCCACCACAACCTTTCCAGGTCTATTGATCATATCGATCTTTTGGTCGAAATAGTCGTTGATGATATATCCTCCAGCTCCGATCATCGCTGTACTTATCATTAGTAGAAGAAAATCAAGCTGCAATATTCTCGATATATCTACTCCTGTGAGAAATTTTGCCGTCGCGAACTGGGTATACGCTATTATCAAAAGGTTTGGTATTCGACTGGCAATTAGGAATCCGGTAACATCACTAAGGCGAAGGGTCATCCCTGAGATTTACGGATGTCTTGTGAGATGAGTTCATAAATCTCCTGCCAATTCTTGTTTTGGATCATTCGT
Source organism: Cyclobacteriaceae bacterium (assembly GCA_028285685.1). Taxonomy (GTDB): domain Bacteria; phylum Bacteroidota; class Bacteroidia; order Cytophagales; family Cyclobacteriaceae; genus Ekhidna. The sequence continues at coordinate 8,883 of JANQOR010000035.1, forward strand.
ACGTGATTAGACATGGTTTCAAAATCATCCCTGGCCGCAGGCCCTGTTTGTGACTTTTTGGGAGTCAAATCCACCGCCTTTTCCAATGTCTCGATGGCTAGATGTTTAACATCTCTTAGTGAGATTCCTATCTCGGACAGAATAATATCCGAAATGTTGTACATATGGTTTGTGAAATTACAGGCAAACACAGCTGCAAGATGAAGTTTAGCTCTGTTTTCGGAACTCATCAATCGTACATCCGTGCTGAAACTTCTTGTGAATGAAAAAATTGACTTTTCTGTTTTGTCTGTTCCCTCAATAAATATTGGGAATGAGGAAAAGTCCATGGTTTTTTCCCTGGTAAACGTTTGCAGGGGGTACACGACACCTCGATTTTCGTGCTTGTTCAAATCGGCAATTGACCTGGAGCCGGACATATGAACAATGGTGCAATCAGATTTTTTGATGCTGTCGGAAAAATCTTTTATCACATCATCAGGGAGGCAGAGAAGTGCAAATTCGAAATCATCTGGATCGAATTCATTCAGCGAACGTATTTCTTCAGACTCAACCCTTCTGGAAAAAAGTGTAGCTTGATGTTTTTTGGTAAGTCGAGTGAAGAAATGATGACCAACATTCCCGTTGCCAATGATTGCGACGTTACTCATTTCGTAAAAGTAGCTTGAATATCAGGCTTCCACGCCTTTGTCTCTCATTTTTATAAACTCGGAATATCGGCGACTAATTGCTACAGAAAATCCAAGAACTAGAAGAAATGTGCCAATCCATAAAAGGTTGATCCAAGGCTTCTTTACGGCCTCCAATATGATCCAATCCTTCTGAGTTGCTCGCGTGGAAAAAATAACTGCATTTTCCTGGGGCAGAATGTTCTCGATCGAAATCATAAAAGCCAGATCGTTTACATGTTCATCAACTCTTCCTACAAACTCCCTGTCTTTGATAATAAAGATAGGCTCTGCCCAGTAATCCTCATACTCACCCTGTACTCTAATCACGGCTTTTACAGCTACATCATTTTCACCAAGAGGTGTTCGGTTCACTTCGTTGATTGGCTCCAGTCGTTCCAAGGTGGCTACATAATCATTGACGAAAAAGTTGGTACCAATCGTTACCTTGATCTCCTCAGGTTCACTCCATACTGCCTCTGAGGACGGTTTTGGAAAAGTCCGGACATGGGTGTACATGTCGGCACCGATAGTCCTATGAATATCTGGTGATTGGACCATCATATTCATCGTTTCGTTAATTTGTACTCTTGGGTAAAGTGTGAATTGCTTTCCTTTGTCAGTATGGTACTCCACTTCGAAGTAGCTGTTTTCAGCACTGAAGAGCGTCAATGTATCTAGTTGCTCGTTTAACTCCCTGACAACCTTTAACGGATTAAATGTCGTGGAGAGAAGATTCTCATCAACCATACCAGCTTCCTTAGTCAACTTCCTAATGCCTTTGTAGATCATTGAATATTCGCTCATTTGCCTTGGTTCATTGATGAAAAGAAGCAAATTGTTTTGATTGACCTCATCCGGAAAGTCACTACTCCAAACCATCGAGGTATAGTTGGTAGATAGGATTTTTGAATAGCCGGATGAGAATAAAATGCCCACAAGCATCAGAGCAATCCCAATATGAGCAATCGATCCGCCAGCCAGCTTAAAATTTGATTTAGCAATGGAGATAAGAATTTTAGCGTTGGCGACGATGGAATAGACGGACGCAATCAAGAGAACCAGATATGCTGGATCTGTAATTTTTCCTAACACGATCACCAGGGCAGAAATACCAAGAGAAATGAGGAAGGGAAAGGTCAGCTCTTCCTTTAATTTTTTCTTGTCCATTTTTTTCCACCAGAAAAACTGACCGGTCCCTGAAAAAATGGCAAGGAATATGGAAAACACCAACTGAGGTAGGGAATAGGCCTCATATATATCTGTAGGAGGTGCCATGTTTAGACTGAACCCAAAGAAGTCTCCTACTTGATTGTATACCGGCATAGATGTGTAAACCAGGACTTGAAATCCCATGAAACACAGAACTGCTGCTCCCATGAAGATCCAGAATTCACGTGAATAGGCGGACACCTCCTGCTTAGCTACCGGAATGTCCTTCCACCTTTTGGCAATGAGAAAGACTGAGAGTAACAAAAAGGCCACTAGATAAATCAGCAACTGGCCGGAAAGACCAAGATCGGTAAATGAGTGTACTGACGAATTCCCTAAAATGCCACTTCTTGTGAGGAAGGTAGCATAGAGTACTAGGATAAAGGTCGCAACAGATAGAATCATTGAGAGCTTTAGAGCAGACCCGCTTTTTTTGTAAGCAATCATCACATGGATCGCTGCGATCAGAATAAGCCATGGGACATAAATCGCGTTTTCAACTGGGTCCCAATTCCAATATCCGCCAAAGTTAAGCGTCTCATACGCCCAATAGGCGCCCATAAGGATTCCAATGCCCAGTACTAGTGCTGAAAACTGTGCCCAAGGCAATGCAGGCCTAATCCATTCTTTATTTTTTCCTATCAGAAGACCACCCAAACAATATGCAAATGGAATGACTGTGGTGGCAAACCCGAGAAACAAAGTAGGAGGATGGATAACCATCCAGTAATTCTGAAGGAGTGGGTTCAGGCCATTTCCATCCTCTGGGATGAAGTTAGGGTCCGTTTTAAAGATCGGTGCATCAAGTACATCACGAAGCAGCATAAAGGGTGAACTGCCGATCTTAACGTTAAAGATCACCACTCCGAGGATCATAGAAGTAAGAAACACCTGCGTCAAACTCATGATCAGCATTACAGGAGCCTTCCAGAATTTATTTGTGTTAATCAAAATAATGCCTAGAACTGCATTCCAAAACATCCAAAGCAAAAACGAACCTTCCTGGCCCTCCCAAAAACTGGATATTTGATAGTGGACCGGTAGTAGTGTTGATGTATGACTATATACGTAATGATATTCAAAATAATGGTTGTTGATTAGATAGAACAGCGTTCCAACAATACCCAAGACGCTAACTGCATGAATATAGAAAACCCTACTACCAAACGAAGACCACCCCTCATCTTTATTTCGTCCTCTAAAAAAGGCATGAGAAGATAGAAGACTACTTACGAATGCGAGAATGATGAAGACATGTCCAAGTTGACCTTCAAAGTAATGTATCACAATGGTAGAAAATTACAGTCCAGCACTTAACTCCTGCTCTTCCTGATACTTAGATGGACATTTCAGGAGAATTTTTTCTGCAATGAAGTTCTCTTTGTTATAGGCACCGATAATAACCACTTGTTCAGATTTTGCAAAGTCAGTTGGTATTGGATTGGAGTGAAGAACTTGCTGTACAAATCCATTTTCATCAATCATTTGAAACTTAAACGAAAGTTTGTCTGGGCTTTCCACTATACCAACGATCTCACCATCAGTGTCCCGGGTCAGCTCGCCGACCACATGTATGCTCTTGTCAGACCCCTTGATAGAAAGTGCTTTCGCTTCCTTGAAAGTAACATAGGAACTCGCGTCTCCGGCCATCATCATGATAATCACCACTGCTATTGCAATGACTACAATTGGTACAATGTATCTAGTCTTCATCTTTCTGGGTAAAATGCAAAGATCGGTTAATATTCACTCGGAGAGGCAAATAAATCTGAGAAATTTCCTCAATTACAGATACAATCATGAATAAAATTTCACCCTTCTTCTCGGTTTTCCATGACTTCTTCTTCCAAACGTCTCGATCTTTTATCAAGCCTGAAAAGCAGATAGAAAATACCAACTAGAATTATCAAGATAATGGCAATCACCACATATATTTTTCCCTCACCTCGAAAATCATCTGCCATTTCCACCTGTGCGCCCGAAAGGACTGGTGAGAGCAGAATTGTGATCAAAAGGGACAAGCGAAATTGCAAAGATGTTAATTGGTTCATAGTCGGATCCAGCTTAGCTGGCATTTTCAAGGTTTTCTTGCGTCAAGGACAGCCTGATATTTATAGATGCAATCCAATATCCCAAAAGGGTCCAGCCAATGACAGCCGGATAAAACACCATTCTAAGATTACTATCTAAGTCATACACATTGAACGCTGGATTCCCACCATTTCCAGGGTGCAAGCTATCGGACATTCTCGGTAAAATGAAAAGTAAGGGGATCATTAGTGAGTATGCGAAAATGTTGTAAACGGCGGAGACCCTATTTCGCTGTTGCTCGTCCTTAATGGAGTTTCGCAAGACGAAATATGCAAGATAGATCAGAAGTGAGACAGCGGAGGCATTTTGCTTGGGGTCGTTGCTCCAGGGCTCGCCCCAAGTGTAGTTAGCCCAAACCATACCAGTCAGAATTCCAAGGACTCCAAAAGCAATTCCTATGTTAGCTAGCTGTGAACTGTAAACGTCAAAAAGTGCGTTGTCTGATCTTAGATATTTGATTCCATAGATCACAGAACCAGTAAAAACTAAGATCATTCCAAACCACATTGGGACATGAAAATGAAGAACGCGAATTGTTTCATTCAGGATGGGAAGTCTGGGAACCGGAAAAAGTAATCCCCCAATAATAGTGTAAACCAGGAGTGCTATGCATAGCCATTTCCACCAATTCTTTTTCAATAAATATGCCATCAAGATCGCCAGGTAAAAGGAAACAAGATAAACGTGAGTGCAATGATAATCACATCAACTGAGATCATTGTGAGCATATTTCCTTGAATCTGTGACCAAATAGTCTGATTCAAAATCTTTGCCGAATTGCTAATAGCTAAAATTAATACGGGAATGATCACAGGGAAGCCCAATATTGCCATCATGATCGATCGGTTATTGCTCTTGAAAGAAATAGCCGAAATCATTGTGAACGCAGAAGAAAGACCAATGCAACCAAGAATTAGATTGAGAGAGAACAAAGGATAGTCATTTACCGGATTCCCGAAAAAAATCGCAAAAAGGAAAAGAGCGAGAATGGCAAGGACTAAAAGATAGGCAAGCGAATAGATCAACTTAGCTATTATTAATATGTGTGGTTTTGCGAGGAAAAAATAGTAGATGGATCTCCTCTCCTCTTGAACAAAGCTCCTGGAGATGGCAGTTATTGCCGTAAAAAGAATGATAATCCAGAATAGGGCATTCCAAACTTCGATGGTGATCAAGCCTTTAAATGCCATGTAAGATGTGAAAATGGTGGATGCCAAATAAAGCAGAATACCCGAAACCGGATTTTGCTGACGCCAGTCAACAGTGAGATCTTTCTTAATTAACTCGATCAGTTTTAGCACAACCGCAAAGGTAGGTTTGAACTTCTACCGAATTGGAATGATGGCTTTGTTTTTGTTTGACAGTGACAAAAACTTTAGCATTGCGTAAAATTTCGAATTTTGGCAAAGTCGACATCAGTTTTGGTAACTGGAGCAGCTGGATTTATTGGTTTTCATACTGCAAAAAGGCTCCTGGACGAAGGTTATAAAGTGGTTGGGGTGGATTCCGTTAATGATTACTATGATGTCCAACTCAAGAAGGATAGAGTTGCTGTTTTAAAAGATTACACGTCATTTACTTTTTACAAACAAGATCTGGTAGATAGACAGGCCCTTGTTGAAGTTTTTGAAAAGCATCAGTTTAGTAGAGTAGTAAATTTAGCCGCCCAGGCCGGCGTTAGGCATTCAATTGACCACCCTGAAGAGTATATTGATTCCAATGTTTTCGGATTTCTAAACGTGCTGGAGGCGTGTCGACATTTTAAGGTGAGTCATTTGTTGTATGCATCTTCAAGCTCCGTTTACGGAGCCAACACTTCAATGCCTTTCAAAGTAAGTCAAAATGTCGATCACCCGCTCTCGCTCTATGCAGCCACGAAAAAGTCTAACGAGTTGATGGCACATGCATATGCTTCTATGTATAACCTTCCAGTAACGGGTTTGCGTTTTTTTTCGGCCTATGGACCCTGGGGGAGGCCTGATATGGCACTTTTTATTTTCACAAAAAATATTATTGAGGGCAAGCCAATCGATGTGTATAATCATGGTAAAATGAAGCGTGATTTTACTTACATTGATGACATAGTTGATGGAATCTATCGACTTTTGGATTATATCCCTACTGCGAAGAAGGAATGGAACTCTAATAACCCTGATCCCGCTGTTAGTTTTGCACCATATAATCTGTTTAATATTGGCAATAATAATCCTATAAGATTGACTGACTTCATAGAGACGATTGAGGAAAAACTCGAATCAAAGGCAATAAAAAATAGCCTGGGGATGCAAATTGCTGATGTTCCGACCAACTATGCGGATATCAGCGCGCTACAAAATGCAGTTGGCTATCAGCCAAAAACGAAGTTAAAGGAAGGTGTTGACAAATTTATTGACTGGTATAGGGAGTACTATCAAATTGACTAAATGAAGGAAAGAAGAAAAGTACTAGTTACAGGAGGTGCTGGGTTCATTGGCTCTCACGTTGTTCGACAGTTTGTTAGGGATGAAAAGTACTATGTTGTAAATCTTGATAAACTCACATATGCAGGCAACCTTGAAAACCTAAAAGATGTTGAGGGGAAAGCCAATTATAAATTTGTCAAAGGGGATATCTGCGATCCGGATCTGGTCCAAAAAATATTTGCTGACCATGATTTTGATGGCGTCATTCACCTGGCAGCAGAATCTCACGTTGATCGTTCCATTTCAGAACCATTAGAATTTGTGAAGACCAACGTGTTAGGAACTATGACTTTGTTGGAGGCTGCAAAGAATCTCTGGTCTCAAGAGGGGAGAAGATTTTATCATGTTTCGACTGATGAAGTATATGGATCCCTTGGCGAAGATGGCCTTTTTACGGAGAAAACCTCCTACGATCCTAAATCACCATACTCCGCTTCAAAGGCTTCTTCCGATCATTTTGTCAGAGCATATGGGAATACCTATGGCCTCCCATTTATAATTTCGAATTGTTCAAACAACTATGGTCCAAACCACTTCCCTGAAAAACTAATTCCGCTTTTGATTAATAACATCAAAAACGAAAGGCCGTTGCCCATTTACGGTAAGGGAGAAAATGTTCGTGACTGGTTGTTCGTGGAAGATCATGCTACAGCAATAAAGCTGATTTATGAAAAAGGAAGAATTGGGGGAACTTACAACATTGGTGGGTTGAACGAATGGAGAAATATTGATTTGGTGGAATTTCTTTGTGATCTTATGGACATAAAGTTAGGTCGAGAAAAGGGTGCCTCAAGAACACTGATAACGTTCGTTAAGGATAGGGCTGGACACGATATGAGGTATGCAATTGATGCAACGAAACTCAATAAGGAATTGGGATGGTCTCCATCTTTGAAATTTGAAGAGGGTCTTGAAAAGACAGTGGATTGGTATTTGGAAAATGAGGAATGGCTAAAAGACGTTACTTCTGGGGAATATATGAACTATTATGAGAAGCATTACTCACATAGTGACAAGTGAATTTAAAACAAAAAGTACTTAGATGAAGGGGATCATTTTAGCAGGGGGATCAGGTACCCGTTTACATCCCTTGACATATACAGTTAGCAAACAAATACTACCTGTTTATGACAAACCAATGATTTACTATCCACTGTCAACCTTAATGCTGGCGGGGATTAAGGAGATCTTAATCATTAGTACACCACGTGATCTTGCTTTATTTAAAAATTTACTCGGGGATGGATCAAAATATGGTTGCAGCTTTCAATATGCTATTCAGGAAGAACCAAAGGGATTGGCAGAGGCTTTCATTATTGGTGCTGACTTTATTGGAAGTGATAGCGTTTCGTTGATTCTAGGGGATAATATTTTTTATGCCTCAGGATTTTCGAGAAAAGTCCAAACCTGCACAGATCCGGATGGAGGAATCGTTTTTGCCTATCATGTGAATGACCCCGAAAGATACGGTGTCGTTGAATTTGATGGTGATTACAGAGCCATCTCAATAGAGGAGAAACCTACAAATCCAAAATCAAGTTATGCAGTTCCTGGCCTTTATTTTTATGACAACGGTGTGGTTGACATTGCTAGAAATGTTCAGCCTAGTGCCCGAGGAGAATTAGAAATTACCGAGGTAAATAATCAGTACCTAAAGCAAGGTAGGCTTACTGTTCAGATTTTTGACCGAGGTACAGCTTGGTTAGACACAGGTACCTTTTCATCTTTGATGCAAGCTGGAAATTTTGTTCAACTTATTGAAGAGCGACAGGGATTGAAAGTGGGATGCATCGAAGAAGTCGCTTACAAAATGAAATTCATAGATTCCCAGCAGTTGGCACGATTAGCTGAACCACTTGAAAAGAGTGGATATGGTATTTACTTAAAAAGTGTGCTAAATGAAGGTTGAGCAGACAAATCTCCGCGACTGTTGGTTAATTGAGCCGGATGTTTATGAGGATCAAAGAGGCTTCTTCTACGAAGGATACAACGAAAAAAAATTCAGAGATGCAACGGGTATTCAGTTTTATGTTAGGCAAATCAACCAATCGAGATCGTCGTTTGGAGTTCTTAGAGGATTGCATTTTCAGGTCTCTCCTAAAGCTCAAGCCAAATATGTTTCTGTTATCGAGGGCGAGGTTTTAGATGTTGCGGTAGATCTTAGGAAGGACTCGTCTACCTACCTTGAACATTTCGCAGTTAGACTGTCTGCCGATAATAAAAAACATCTTTTTATCCCCAAAGGAATGGCGCACGGATTCCTCGTTTTGTCAGAGCATGCAAAATTGATGTATCAGGTTGACGAACTATACTCACAGGAGCATGATGGTGGGATTGCTTATAATGATCCTGATATCAACATTAGTTGGGGCTTATCAGATGAAGAAATCATTTTATCTGAAAAAGATACTCTGCTGCCTACATTGAAGGAATCTAATCCGATTTTCAACTACTGACAAGACCAATGCAAAGCAAAAAAAGGAAAGTACTTATCACGGGTGGCGCAGGATTCCTGGGCTCCCACCTTTGCGACCGCTTCATTGATGAAGGTTGCAAAGTGGTGGCCATGGACAATCTGCTCACAGGAGATATTACCAACATTGAGCATTTGATGAGTCATCCTGATTTTGAGTTTGCGCATCACGATGTTTCCAAATATGTTCATGTGTCGGGTAATCTTGATTATATTCTGCATTTTGCATCTCCAGCAAGCCCAATTGACTACTTGAAGATGCCCATTCAAACAATGAAGGTTGGCTCCTTAGGCACCCTCAATTGCTTAGGCCTGGCAAAAGATAAGGGAGCCAGAATGTTGATTGCATCCACTTCCGAAGTTTATGGTGATCCTCAAATCCATCCGCAACCGGAGGACTATTGGGGAAATGTCAACCCTGTTGGACCCAGAGGTGTCTATGATGAAGCCAAAAGGTTTCAGGAGGCGATCACAATGGCTTATCATACTTACCATGGACTGGAAACTAGAATAGTCCGGATATTCAACACCTTCGGCCCCAGAATGAGGCTTGACGACGGCCGAGTCTTACCAACATTTATCTCACAAGCCCTTAAGGGAGAAGATTTGACGGCATTTGGGGATGGCTCACAGACCAGGTCCTTTACATATGTGGATGATCTGGTAGAGGGAATCTATAGGCTGCTGCTCAGTGATTACGTATTACCAGTCAATATTGGAAACACCGAAGAAATCACCGTAAGGGAATTCGGGGAGGAGATTATTCGAATTACTTCCAGTCAGTCAAAACTTATCTACAAAGACCTGCCGAAGGATGATCCAAAACAACGTAAACCGGATATCTCATTGGCAAAAGAGATCTTGAATTGGGAGCCTCGGTATTCTCGATCCGAGGGACTAAAACCCACTCTTGCATACTTTCAAGAGAAGATTTCCAGTTAATGACTTATCCACATTGGTGCGTTGAGGATAGGTCTTTTTCTCTTACTTTTGCGCCCACTTTTTAGGATTTTTTAAATGAAGTATAAAGTAGGGATAATTGGTCTAGGTTATGTAGGTCTGCCACTAGCTGTTGCTAGTGGTAAAATTCATGAAACTATAGGATTGGACATTGATCCGGAGAGAATCTCTGAATTAAAAGATGGAGTTGATCGGACCCTTGAGGTAAGCGGAGAAGAGCTCAATTCATCTACTCAACTTACATTCACTACAGAGTCTCAGGATCTTACTACTTGCAATTTTTACATTGTTACTGTTCCGACTCCCGTGGATAGTGATAAGAATCCTAATCTGGAGCCTTTAAAAAAAGCCACAGAGGGTGTTGGTTACCTTCTTGAGGAGGGGGATATCGTAGTTTTCGAATCGACGGTGTTTCCAGGTTGCACTGAAGAGGTTTGTGTTCCAATTTTGGAGAAGTCGAGCAAGTTGAAATTCAATGAAGATTTCTTTTGTGGATACTCTCCCGAACGAATAAACCCAGGAGACAAGGAGCATAGAATTGATACCATCCTGAAGGTCACAAGTGGAAGTACTGCTGAAGTAGCGGCATTGGTTGACCAGTACTACAAATCATTTATTTCTGCTGGAACTCACCTAGTATCTTCGATAAAGGTAGCTGAGGCAGCCAAAGTGATAGAAAATTCACAGCGAGATATAAACATCGCATTTGTAAATGAACTAGCACTAATATTTGATCATTTAGGTATTGACACATCAGAGGTTTTAGCAGCAGCAGCTACAAAATGGAATTTCCTAAATTTTAAGCCTGGACTTGTAGGTGGTCACTGCATTGGCGTAGATCCCTACTATTTGACACAAAAAGCTGAGTCTGTTGGATATCATCCGCAAGTCATTCTTTCAGGTCGAAAAATTAATGACTCTATGGGTCAATATGTAGCTCAAAAAGTTGTCAAATTACTCTCCCAAAAGGGGAAATTCAACAATACTGCCAGAGTTCTCATCCTTGGGTTTACGTTCAAAGAAAATTGCCCTGATACAAGAAATACAAGAGTAGTCGATATCTACTTGGAGCTATTGTCTTACAACCTAAAGGTTGACGTATATGACCCTAATGCAGATAAAGATGAGGTGGAAGCGGAATATGGAATTAAGCTTATTAGTGAATTTGGAATGAACTATGATGGCATCATTCATGCTGTGGCACATAGCGAGTTTCAACAGCTAGACTGGAGCGGTTTGCGTAAAAATACGTCAGTGATTTTTGATGTTAAAAGCACATTAGATAATGCTTTTGTAGATTCGCGTCTTTAATAGGTGAAAAGGATGAACGCAAGTTAGTTTTTTTTATATCACTAGGATCGAATAGCGAGAAATAATGACCTCCAACACACTTCTTAATGCACTATAAAAAGTGAGTAGCCGCGATAACATCATACCACATTCCCATACCATAACACTTGAAGATCGCTCCAGGAAAAATGGATACAATCCAATGTTGCTTTGGTTTACTGGTCTTTCGGGTTCGGGGAAGTCAACCTTGGCTAGCAATTTGGAAGTGTATTTTCACAAGAAAGGTTACAATACCTACATTTTGGATGGTGATAACGTACGGTCTGGCTTAAATAAGGATTTAGATTTTTCAGAAGATGATCGAAAAGAGAACATCAGAAGAATAGCTGAAGTATCTAAACTTTTCATCGATGCTGGTATTATCGTGCTCACGGCATTCATTTCACCTTTTCGCGAGGATAGACAGTGGGCTAAAGATTTGGTAGGAGAAAAGAACTTCTTTGAGATTTATGTAGACTGCCCCTTGGAGGTCTGTGAGCGACGAGACGTAAAGGGTTTATACAAAAAGGCTCGAAGTGGACAGATTAAGAACTTTACAGGAATAAATTCACCGTTTGAGGTACCAACCGACGCAGATATCAATGTTGATACTGCAAACTTGGAGTTGGATGAATGCCTCACACAGTTGGTTCAAAAGGTAGAACCTAAAATCAGGTTATGAAAAATTATAATCTCACACACCTCAAAGAGCTCGAAGCTGAGTCAATTTACGTTTTGAGAGAAGTATTCGCACAGTTTCAAAACCCCTCAATTCTTTTTTCAGGTGGCAAGGACTCAATTGTTGTTACGCATCTTGCGAGGAAGGCATTTCACCCAGCTAAGATTCCATTTCCATTGGTTCACATTGACACGGGGCATAATTTCCCGGAAGCAATAGAATTCAGGGATAACCTTGTTAAAGAGCTAGATGCTAGATTGATCGTTGGGTCAGTCCAGAAGTCAATTGATGAGGGTAAAGCTGTCGAAGAGAAAGGAAAGAATGCGAGTAGAAATGCAATTCAGACGATCACCCTGCTTGATACGATAGAGGAACAACAGTTCGATGCCTGCATTGGCGGGGCAAGACGCGACGAAGAAAAGGCTAGAGCCAAGGAAAGATTCTTTTCTCATCGTGATGAATTTGGCCAGTGGGATCCAAAAAATCAACGACCCGAGCTCTGGAATGTTTTCAATGGGAAGCACCAAATGGGTGAGCATTTTCGTGTCTTCCCACTTAGCAACTGGACGGAAATGGACGTTTGGCAGTACATACTTTTTGAAAACATTGACCTGCCAAAATTGTATTTCGCTCACGACCGAGATGTTATCTGGAGAAACAACACGTGGCTGCCAGTGTCTGAATTTTTGCAAATCGATGCTAACGAGAAGGTTGAGAATAAAAGATTGCGATTCAGGACGTTGGGAGACATAACAATTACTGGGGGCATCGAATCTCAAGCAGACACTTTGGAAAAAATTGTTGAGGAAGTAGCCGCGGCTAGAAATACAGAAAGAGGAAATCGAGCCGACGATAAGCGATCCGAAACCTCAATGGAAGACCGGAAAAAAGAAGGATATTTTTAAAATGGAAAAGAATAAGGACGGATACTTAGACATGGAACTCTTACGCTTCACCACTGCTGGAAGCGTGGATGACGGAAAAAGTACCTTGATTGGTAGGCTTCTATATGATTCAAAGTCAATTTTTGAAGATCAGTTGGATCAAGTGAAGAAGACAAGTGAGCGAAAGGGCAAATCGGAAGTAGATCTTGCACTTTTAACTGATGGTCTAAAGGACGAACGAGAACAAGGTATTACCATAGATGTGGCTTATAGATATTTCGCCACCCCTAAGAGAAAGTTTATCATAGCGGATACACCGGGACATATACAATATACTAGGAATATGGTCACTGGTGCCTCCACTGCGAATGTAGCTCTGATCTTGATTGACGCAAGAAATGGAGTAATTGAACAGACATGCCGTCATTCAATCATTGCTTCATTGCTACAAATACCACATCTTATTGTGTGCATAAACAAGATGGACCTTGTTGAGTACGATGAAAACGTATTTTCTAAGATTAAAGAAGACTTTGAAAATTTTTCGTCAAAACTCGATGTGAAAGACGTTAGGTTCATACCCATCAGCGCCTTGAAGGGTGACAATGTGGTTAATCGGAGTGAGAATATGTCCTGGTTTGAGGGAGCTACCTTGCTTTACACACTTGAAAACATTCACATAGGAAGCGATCAAAATCATATTGATTGTCGATTTCCGGTTCAGACAGTTATAAGACCGCAGACCGACAAGTATCACGACTATAGAGGATACGCGGGAAGGATTGCTGGCGGTGTTTTCAAACCAGGAGATGAAGTCACAATAATGCCATCTGGATTTACCTCCAAGATAAAAAGCATAGACACGTTTGATGGATCAGTGGAAGAAGCATTTGCTCCTATGTCGGTGACTATTACCCTGGAAGATGATATTGACATAAGTAGAGGTGATATGATTGTCAGGAGTCACAATCAACCCGCTGCTCAACAAGATCATGAGGTAATGCTGTGTTGGTTAAACAACCGAGGTCCAGCACCTAGAGCAAAGTACGCAATTCGGCACACGACAAGTGAGGCTAAAGCAATGATCAAGGAAATCAGATACAAGTTAGATGTCAACACACTACACCGAAATGAAGATGATAAGAGTATTACAGCTAATGATATTTGTCGAGCTGTACTTAGAACGACAAAACCGTTACTCATAGATTCGTACAGGAAAAATAGGATAACAGGAAGCCTCATTTTAGTTGATGAAGGGACAAACGAAACGGTGGCTGCAGGAATGATCATATGAGTATGGATCTGGATCCTCTTTTAGAAATTGCTAAGAATGCCTGTCTCGCAGCAGGTGACGAGATCATCAAAATCTATGAATCCGGTGACTTCTCTATTGAAGCTAAAGCTGACAACTCACCGTTGACGTTGGCTGATAAGGCCGCTCATTCGACAATAGTTTCAGTACTCAAATCTTCAGGCATACCGATATTAAGTGAAGAAGGAAGAGACGTTTCTTATGAGGAACGTTCCAAGTGGGAATATTTTTGGATGGTAGACCCGCTGGATGGAACCAAGGAATTCATCAAGAAAAATGGTGAATTCACCGTCAACATCGCTCTGATTCATTGGAACTCGCCAGTGCTTGGGGTGGTATATCCCCCAATACTTAAGGAATTGTATTGGGCAATTGGTGGGAGTGGAGCATTTGTGCAAAAAGCAGAAAATGTTCTTGAACTTAAGACAACCAAAGTAGGTCTTGAGCAACAGGGGCTCAAGATTGTAGCCTCCAGATCTCATATGAGTCCAGAAACAAAGGAGTATCTGGAGCGGTTTGAGAATCCGGAAATCGTCTCTAGAGGAAGTTCTTTAAAATTTCTACTAGTGGCTTCTGGAGAAGCCGACCTCTACCCTCGCTTTGGACCCACCATGGAGTGGGATACTGCAGCAGCACATGTCATAGTGGAGGAAGCAGGTGGATCGGTCACTTTGAAGGATCACCTAACTCCACTCTCCTATAACAAAAAAGATTTATTAAACCCATACTTTATAGTTTTGCCATCGCAATGAAAAAGACGTTAAAATCATTTAGTCTTATTTCGATCGTTTTCCTGTGTCTAATGCAACTAGCAGCAGGACAGGGACTAGATAATCTAAGCTCACTTAATGTTGATGATCTTTCTGATGGACAAATCCGAATTCTAATGGAAAGAGCTCAGTCAAGTGGATATTCACAGTCGCAACTTGAAGTGCTCGCCAGAGCTCGAGGTATGAGTGAGTTACAGATTAATAAGCTAAGATCACGTCTCTCATTACTTGGTGATGGTGTACAAGAGGGAGTTCAAGAATTACAACGACTAAGGGAAGAACCAGTTTCCCTCTCAATCGATCCCTTTGAGTCGATTGTCGCGTCCTCAGAGAGTGGCGGCCCCGAAATTTTTGGAAGAAGTATTTTCAATAACCCTCAAATTAGCTTTGAACCAAGCTACAATATTCCAACGCCTGAGAATTATCTGCTTGGACCGGGAGATGAGATCATTATTGACGTTTGGGGAGCCTCTGAGCAGAATTATCAACTTACTGTTTCGCCGGAAGGGTCTATAAGGATACCAAATTTAGGTCCAATATACTTGAACGGTTTATCAATAAAATCTGCTGAGAGGAAGGTACTTGCCAGACTGAAGCAGATCTATAGCTCTCTGGGGCAAAATACTTTTGCTGACATAAGCTTGGGTCAGCTTAAAACGATCAAAGTCAACATCGTTGGCGAAGTGGCTGTTCCTGGTACATACACCATGAGCTCATTCAGTAGCGTTTTCACCGCCCTTTACATGGCTGGTGGACCGTCAGAGGATGGGACCTTAAGATCAATAGAGGTCTACCGTCAGGGGGATAAAATTGAGGAGATTGATTTGTTCAAGTACTTGTTTAAAGGCCAGCTTAGTGGGCAAATTTTGAGAGATCAGGATGTAATTCTGGTACCCGCTTATGAAACGAGGGTAGGAATCCAGGGACGGGTGAAACGTCCCGGTATCTACGAGCTTAAATCAAGTGAGACGGTTTCAGATCTTCTTGAGTATGCTGGAGGATTTTCTAAAGGAGCATTCGTCGAGGAATTAAGGATTAATCGAATTAATGGGATAAGACGGAAGATCATGACGATATCCGATTCATCCTATGAAACCGTAACACTGATAAATGGCGATGAGATCTTGGTCGGTGGTATAATTAATGAATTTGAAAACCGTGTTGTAGTTAGTGGTGCTGTATATCGGCCAGGAGCTTATGAACTGACTGACAATTTGACTCTTGCGGGGCTACTGAATAAGGCCGAGGGCGTCAAGCCTGATGTTTTTCAAGGCCGCGGTTTGATTTGGAGGAAAAATGAAGATAGGACCTTTCGTAATATTCCTTTTTTGGTTTCTGAGGTAGTAGATGGCTCTGCTGACTTGCCTCTGAACCCTAACGATTCTATTATAGTTCAGTCAATTTTTGATCTGCAAAATCAAATGATTGTTTCTGTTGCAGGAGAAGTTAGGAGACCAGGGTCTTTGCAATATGCTGATAGTTTAACTGTCGAAGATGCAATATTTCTTTCCGGAGGATTTAAGGAATCTGCCGCCAATCTGTTTGTGGAGGTTTCCAGAAGATTAACCGAGGAGACAGAGGGAAGTGTTCAATCATCCGAAGTTTACAACTTTGCTATAGACGGAGATTTAAAGCTATCTGCAGAAGCTTCGACATTCTTGCTAAAGCCATTTGATCTTGTGGTGGTGAGAAAGTCGCCTTTTTTTAAGAAACAAGAAATTGTGGAAGTCGAGGGAGAAGTGAGGTTTCCAGGTAAATACGCTCTAAAAACAACTGATGAACGGATATCCGATTTGCTTAAGCGATCAGGAGGACTGACTCTCAATGCTTATCCCAGGGGGGGAACGCTGATTAGAAGGACGGAGTACTTTACCAAAGAAAAAGATGATACCGATGTAGCTACGAGAATAAGAAGGGAAGATTTAAGTTCAATTTTCAGGAGAGATACGTTGGCAGTGGAAGGTCAAAGAACCTTTAGAGCTCAAGAATCAATTGGAATTGATTTGGTAAAAATAATCTCAAATCCAGGAACTAAGCACGATCTCATACTAAAAGAGGGAGATGTTTTGAGTGTACCTCGAGAGTTACAAACCGTTCGTATCAGAGGTGAGGTTTTGTATCCTAGCACCGTTAGATTTGATGGATCCAGTAAGTTACGGAATTATTTGGCCCAGTCAGGGGGGACCAGTGATAATGCTAAATTGGGAAAATCCTACGTGGTCTATGCCAATGGATCTGCAGCAAAGACCAAGAGATTTCTTTGGTTTAGGGGATTCCCAAAGATTGAACCAGGTGCTGAGATTATTGTTCCCAAGAAACCCCAAAGAAGCAAACTCAGTACACAAGAATTTCTGGGTATATCTTCAGCCATCCTTTCAATGGTTCTGGTAGTAGATCGAATTTCGAATTGAACTTAGATTAGAAATGAAAGAACAAGAGGTGGATGTCGCAGAAATGGTCAGAGAGATCTGGTCTAGACGTAAATTCATTGTTAAGGTGACCTCAGTTTTTGTTATTCTGGGAATCATTGTTGCGCTAACCTCAAAAGTGGAATACACTGCTACTTGTAAGCTGTTGCCTGAGGACAAGGAAGGAACATCCAAGGACTTTGGAGGATTGGGAGGCTTAGCAGGTTTAGCAGGGATTAGTCTTGACCTTGGAGGTAGTGGGCTGAATCCGGAACTTTACCCCGAGGTTGTTAAGAGTGCCACCTTCTTGAATAAGTTGATAAATACGCCCGTTTATTTTGAAGCAAAGGATACGACGATATCGAGCTTTGATTATTTTAAAAATCTTGATAAACCATCATTATTGGGTATTCTAGTTCAAAATACAATTGGACTTCCTGGCAAGATCAAGAAGCTCTTTGTATCAGGTGAAAAGAGTAAGCAAAGTCCTTCTGAAATTATGCGTTTTACGGAGGAAGATTGGTCAATTATTGAGAGCTACTCCGAGAGATTGTCAGTTGCTGTAGACTCAGAAACAGGGACTATAAGGATCAAGGCTGAAATGCCGGATGCAATTGCGGCCGCCAATGTAACAACACTTTTAGTAGCACAGTTGACCCAGAAAATTTCCCAGTATAAGACTGAAAAAGCGCAAGTAAGTCTCTCTTTTATTGAAGAGAGATTTGAAGAATCAAGGAATGAGTATGAGATCAGGCAAAACCAGCTTGCTACCTTCGCGGATCGCAATAGAGACCTTACCACGGCTATGATCAGGACTGAATATGACAGGCTTCAAAATGAGATGAACATAGCTTTTGAGGTATACAAGAGCCTGGCGACTCAGAGGGAACAGGCTAGGATAAAGGTGAAGGAGGACACTCCGATTTTCACCGTTATAGAGGAGGTTAGAATTCCTGAAACTAAATCAAAACCCAATAGAAGGGTTATAGTTTTTGTTTTCACTTTCGCAGGTTTAGCCGTATCAATTGGCTATGCGCTTTTTATTCCAATTTGGAAATCGAGTAACTCGAATGGAAATAAGTGAATCGGAAATAGCGAAATGGAACGCTGAATTTGCAAATAGAAGTTTTGACGAGATTGTAACCTTTTCAAGTCAGAAATTTTCAGAAAGAATAGCAGTTACTTCTTCTTTTCAAACTCAGAGCTTACCACTACTACATCAGTTGTCAGTCGGAGGTTGGGACTTTCCAATTGTATTTCTGGATACCGGGTTTCATTTTAAGGAGACTCTGGCTTATCGCGATCATCTGATGAAGGAAATGAATCTCA
This sequence comes from Cyclobacteriaceae bacterium, assembly GCA_028285685.1. Taxonomy (GTDB): domain Bacteria; phylum Bacteroidota; class Bacteroidia; order Cytophagales; family Cyclobacteriaceae; genus Ekhidna. Next base: position 27,460 of record JANQOR010000035.1, read on the forward strand.
AGGTACACTCGGTAAGTAAAACACTTAATCATTCCGAATTTCTGAAACTTTATGGGAAACTCTACAAATCCGATCCAGATAAATGCTGCTTCATTAACAAAACAATGCCACTTAAAGATGTTCTTCAACACTATGGTGCTTGGATCACAGGAGTACGCTCCGACCAAACGCTTCTTAGAAGTGAATTAAACATCTTCAATCTGCAAAAGGATGGAAAGGTAAAAATTTGTCCAATGATAAACTGGACACAGAAAGATATATTTAAGTATATCGGGCAGCATGATCTTCCAGATCACCCGTTGCTTAAGGAAGGCTATTTGAGCATAGGATGCCAGCCATGCACAACGACAATTTTTGATGCCAAGGAGGGAGAAGAGAGAAATGGTCGATGGCAGGGGATCTCTAAAACAGAGTGCGGAATTCATAGAGACTTATGAGATTGTTAGTCACAGGAGGTTTGGGGTATCTAGGATCCGCTTTGCTATCGAAGTTAAAGAACTGCCCAGAATTTGAATTGATTAAAGTCTTAGACTCGCCGGGGAAAGGTGATTTCAGGGCGCTGAGGAACCTAAATGATTCCAGATTCAGATTCGTCGAGGGTAATGTGAACAACCCTTACGATTTAGCCTATGCGCTCGATGGCATAGAGCATGTTGTTCATCTGTCATTTTTTAGCGATACACCATTGAGCATTTCTCAAGTCGAGAGTACCAGCAGCACGATGCAGTTGGTTAGGGAGTCGGCTAAGGAAAATGTATCCAGCTTCACACTAGTTGGTACTATTTCGTCTCACGGCCCGAGAGATGAGAGGGGAAATGTTGACTTTTCAATATCTGAGTATCCTCTGCTAAGTCAAAAACTAGAGCAAGATGTACTTTCTTTTTCTAATGATGAATTTAAAGTTCAAGTGGTAAGGTTTGGGACACTTTACGGAGAATCGGCAATTACCCACTTTGACTCGTTCGCAAATAGAATGGCCCTCTTTGCGGGCCTGAAAAGACAGATTCTGATTTTTGGAGAAGGGACTCAGCGAAGAGCTACCTCATTTGTTGGTGATGCAGCTCAAGAGTTGATCAATCAACTAAAGCTGGAAGAGGGAATGGATAGTCTTGATGTTTTCAATGAAGTGGTCACGCCTTTAGAGATAACGAAAATGTTACACGCGGTGGACTCTGAAATTCAGATCAACTTCACTGACCAAGATGTACGAACCAGATACGATATTTTACCTATGGACGAAAATCAGATCAAACATGAATCAAAAATTGAATCGGAATTGTCTTCTATTTTGAGGACATATGGTATGTGGTGAAGACTTCACAGCGATTTAAATGACTTAATTTAGCGACCTCGCTTCAGGAATATGACAGATAAAACACAAAACGACCTCAATCCTTGGAAGGGTAAAAAGGTGTTGATAACAGGAACTTGCGGAACAGTAGGGAAGGAACTATTGAGACAAGTATCTGCGCTGGAACCTAAATGGGTTCGGGGAATTGATAACAACGAAAGTGAACTTTTCTTTTTGCACGAAGAATATAAAGACAGAGATGATGTTGATTTAACGATCTGTGATATTCGCGAAAAAAGTCAACTTGTTCAACTGTTTGAAGGTATTGACATAGTACTGCATACCGCAGCGCTTAAACATGTTATTATCAATGAAAAAAATCCAGCCGAGGCGATCCTGACGAATATTGTTGGAACTCAAAATGTCATCGAAGCCTCGAGAATTAGCGGTGTGGAGAGAGTCATTTACACCTCCAGTGATAAGGCGGTGAATCCAACCAATGTGATGGGAACTTCTAAGCTTATGGGAGAACGACTCATTACTGCTGCAAATGGGACTGGTGAGAAAGGTCCAATTTTCTCGTCAACACGATTTGGTAATGTAATGGGATCAAATGGAAGTGTCATTCCGATATTTAAAAAGCAAATTATGAATGGCGGGCCGGTAACGGTTACGGATGAGAGTATGACACGATTCATTATGTCATTAAGTGAGGCGGCTAGTCTTGTTATGGAAAGTGTTTTTTTAGCGAATGGGGGAGAAGTTTTTGTGACAAAAATGCCAACCATTCGAATTTCGGACCTTGCTGAAGTTATGATTGGCGAGCTTGCCAATAGAGAATCTGTGGAAAAGAAGATAATTGGAGCTAAGCCTGGTGAAAAATTGTATGAGGAGTTAATGAACGAAGAGGAGGTGAGAAGGACCATCGAACTTGACAAGTATTTTGTTGTTAAACCGGCGTTCAAAGTAGATAGTGCTATTTTTGACTATTCAAATCAGAAGGCAAGGAAAATCGACAAAGTTTATCGATCCGATCAAGAGACCTTAATGAACCACACAGAATTATCGAATTTTTTAACTATCAATAAACTACTATGAAAATACTTGTTCTTGGTGCTGACGGCTATTTGGGTTGGCCAACTATGATGCATTTTGCAAAAAAGGGCCACCAGGTTTTGGGCGTGGATGACTACAGCCGAAGACAGATAGCAATGCAAACAAGTTCTGAGGCATTGATGCCAAATCCCAACCTCGAAGAGCGGGTTAAGATTTTCAATGAAATTTCAGGACATAACATAGCTTGCAGAGTTGGAGACCTTAAGGACTTCAGGCTTTTCGAGTCAGTTTTTTCGACTTTCAGTCCGGACGCCGTTATACACTACGCAGAGCAGCCATCTGCACCTTATTCCCTTAAGGGATATGAGGAAGCACATTACACCCTAAAGAACAATTTGGAGGTTACGCATAATCTCATTTGGGCGGTGATGAAATTTGCTCCGAAATGCCACATTGTGAAACTTGGAACAATGGGAGAGTATGGAACACCTAACATTGACATAGAAGAGGGCTGGCTTGATATTGAACATAAGGGTCGAAAACATAAGTTCTTGTACCCCAGACAGGCTGGGAGTTTGTACCACACGACCAAGGTGTTAGACACAGATCTAATATGGTTTTATGTCAGAACTTTTAACTTACGGGTCACAGATCTCATGCAGGGTCCTGTCTACGGTTTGTCCACTCCGGAAACGGATTTGGATCAGAGACTTCTTCCTAATTTTCATTATGACGATATTTTTGGAACATTGGTTAACCGCTTCCTAGTTCAAGCAGTAGCTAAGGTTCCATTGACCGTATATGGAAAAGGGGGACAGATTCGTGGTTACCTAAACTTAAATGACACTCTTCAATGTGTTGATTTGGCTGCTAGTAACCCAGCAGAAGAAGGTGAACTTCGAATTTTCAACCAATTAACAGAAACTTTCTCTGTTAACGAGCTTGCTGAGAAGGTGAAGAAGGTTGGAGATCAGATGGGACTTGGAGTGGACATCAAACCTATTGAGAATCCGAGAAAGGAGGCCGAGGATCACTACTATAACCCGGCACATACGGGATTGCTAGATCTTGGCTTAGAACCTCATTATTTGACTGATGATGTGCTGGCCTCTATGCTTGAGCAGGTCTTGAACTACAAAGAGGCCATTGATGCAAGTAAAATAATGCCAAGGGTAAAGTGGAATAATTGATGAACATTTTAATAACAGGTGGGTGTGGGTTCATCGGGCGCAACCTTATCAAGTATGTAACTGGAAAGGAAGAAGGCACGTCAATCAGGATAGTTGATAATTTTTCTGTCGGTCAACCTGAAGACCTAAAATATGCCAGCAATGACTTTCACATAGCCGAGTTAAGTGAGGCTGAATGGAACTCAAATCAAATTGACATTGTCAAAGGGGATATTTTGGATGAAGGCCTTGCTTTAAAAGTATCGGAGGGTGCAGATGTGATTGTTCATTTAGCGGCAAACACTGGGGTGGGCCCATCTGTTGAAGATCCTCGAAGTGATTGTGAAACGAATGTTATTGGTACGTTGAATTACCTGGAAGCTTGTAGGATTAATGGGATTAGAAAATTTGTTTTTGCGTCTAGCGGCGCACCAATTGGTGAATGTAACCCCCCTATTCATGAGGAACTTGCTTGCCATCCAGTATCCCCATATGGTTCGAGCAAATTGGCAGGTGAGGGTTATTGCTCCTCATACTTTAGAACTTTTGGGGTCGGAACAGTTGCCCTACGTTTTGGCAACGTATATGGGCCAGGGTCAAGTCATAAAAGTAGTGTGGTAGCTAAGTTTATTAGGCAGGCACTTAACAATGAAACACTTGAAATATACGGGGACGGGAAACAAACAAGGGATTTTATTTTCACCGAAGATTTGGTGAACGCAATTTGGCTGTCCGCCACCAAAGAGGATGTAGGTGGTGAAATTTTTCAAATTGCTACTAATAAAGAAACTACCGTACTAGAAGTGACTGAACAGATGCTTAGCACCTTAGAGGAAAAAGGGATAGGTCCTGTCAACGTAATACACGGTGAAAAAAGATTGGGCGATGTATTACGTAACTTTTCAGATACCACTAAAGCAAAGAATCAGCTTGGTTGGGAATCCAAGTTTGGGTTGAAAGATGGAATAGGAATAACGGTTGATTGGTTTTTAACCAATTAAGGCAATTGAGTGATTAAGTGGATCTGATGAGTAGCGGGACAACAGAATCATTTTCGGATGCAAAAGCAAGGGGTTTTAGAGATAATCCTGATAAGTAAATGATTTATTTGTCAAACAAGTTAAACTACAGTCAATATGTTAAGAAATACTTGGCTAATGGTAAAATAAAATGATCTAATGCTTTTCAGGTAAGTTCTTTATATGATGTTTAGTCGTTTTATTGCAAAGCTAGGAATAGGTAAACAAGGAAGTGAAATCTTAAGGGGAGGTGGAGGAAGCATTGCAATTAGGGCACTAAGCCATATTCTGGGATTTATTATTGCTATCGTTTTAGCAAGAAGTCTTGGTACTACTGAATATGGTACCTATTCATACGTGCTGTCTATTATTATGTTAATGGCTTTACCTGCTAAGTTCGGGTTTCCTAAGTTAGTGGTAAGGGAAACTGCCAAAGCTGATGCAAAGGCGCAATGGAACCTCATGTTAGGCGTTTGGAAATGGTCTAGCAAATTAACGGTTGGATCTTCCTTAATAATGGGATTGTTGGGTATCGTTATAATACTTCTGTTAGACGATTTTTACAGCAAGAACCAGGTTTTGACCTTTATTTCCGGGTTAGTTTTAATTCCCCTTCTAGCATTGGCGGAAATTCGTGCTGCTGCACTAAGGGGATTGAAAAAAGTAATTTTCGGACTCCTACCAGAAGGAGTTGTTCGCCCTGTCTCTTTTCTAATATTTATTATCCTCTTCATAAGTCTTAGTAATAAAGAACTCTCATCATCCTATTCAATGATGTTACATAGTGCATCAATGGCGGTTGCTTTTATTATTGGTGCAATACTTCTAATTAGGAACCGGCCGGTACAGATGAAGCAAGGTGCTTTGAATGCAAATTATGATAGCAAATCATGGATGAGGTCTGTAGTACCATTCTCGATTTCAAGTGGTGTTCAGGAGATCAATAAGTATGTTGATATTTTGATTTTGGGCATTTGGGTCCTTGCTTCGGATGTTGGAATTTATCGTGTTGCAATTCAGGGGGCTCTCTTAGTTGTATTTATCCAACAGTCTATGAATGTTTATGCCTCACCTTATTTCACTAAGTTCTATGAATTGGACGACTTTTCTAAACTTCAGGCAATCGTGACAATGAATGCACGAATTTCATTTGCGGGCTCTTTAGTGATTTATTTGGTTTATGTATTTGCAGGTGAAATGATAATCGATTTTGCCTTTGGCCAAAGCTATTCGGAGGCCTATTTACCTTTAGTAATTTTGGGATTGGGTCAAGTTATCAATGCACAATTTGGGTCAGTTGGGGTATTACTTAATATGACTGGACATGAGAGAAGTGTTCTGCGGGTATTTGTGATTACTTTAATAATAAACGTGATCCTAAACTTTTCTTTTATTCCATTTTACGGAATCTATGGTGCCGCTGGCGCAACCCTTATCTCAATTGTATTACGGAATTTACTTTTGTGGAATGAAGTAAGAAGTAGGTTGGGGATAAATTCAAGTGCTTTACATTTTTGAGTGAATAATGGAGTATAAATTGTTGTTCATTAATTGCTATCCAAGGTCGGGTTCAACAATCCTTGGAAAATTACTTGGTTCACATTCCTCAATTACTTATTTGGGGGAAGTTAGAAACATTCATGAACACCTTGTTAAAAACAAGCCAGATTATAATGGTGATTTTTTATCGAATTGCCCTTTTTGGAAATCTGTTTTTGAAAACTTAGGCGACAATCCCATTGATCTACCCACTAAGATTTCTTATGATGATCTACGGCTTTTCAGTTTGAATGGAATAGCAAATCAAATAATGTCACCATCAATTGATGCCTTTATTGGTTCGTTGAGCAAAAAGTTTAAAGAAGAAAAATTTGCCAGAGAAAACATTCGAAAATATTACAGGGCAACCTCTAAAGTAATTGGCTCCAACTGGATTTTGGATTCATCACACCATACCGTTGAAGTAAACGACCATTTTCACTTAGGCGATCAGGAGCTTAGGGTGATCTTTTTGGCGCGGGATGGTAGAGGAGTGGTAAATTCTATGCTTAAAAAATCAAACCTGTCAATAAAACAGGCTACAAAAAAATGGGCCCGGTTTAATGAACGGGCCATGAGCTTTCACAGCAAGTTGTCCCCAAACCATTTACATAAAATCAAATACGAAGATTTATGTAAAGACCCTCAATTGGAGGTGAATAAGATTTGTAATTTCTTGGGTTTGGAAGAATACAATCTAGAGCAAAATTTTACTTTGACCGAATTTCATTTTATTGGGGGTAGCCCAACAGTAAAGTCAAATGCAAGGTTTGATATTCGTTTAGATGAGAGTTGGAAAGATGTGTTGAGCAAACCAGACCTTAAGATATTCGATAAATATTCCAGGGGATTGAATCAGAGATTGGGCTATGAAATGTAATTCGATTATAACATCAAATTCCCTAAAGGGTAACATTGTATGATGGTTCCAAACTTCATTCTTATTGGAGGCCAACGTTGTGCCACTGGCTGGATAGCTCAATGCTTAAGGGAGCACCCTGAAGTTTTTATGGCAAAGGATGAGACACGTTATTTTGACAGAAAGTTTGACTTAGGTTATAACTGGTACAGGTCGGAATATTTTCACAATGTTGGAAGGGCAAAGATGGTCGGTGAAAAAACAGCTAATTATTTAACTGAGGTTGAGGTTGCGGACAGAATAAAAAAAACATTGGGCAATATTAAAATTGTCTGCTGTGTAAGGAATCCAATTGATAGGTTGAATTCAGCCATTTTGATGAATAGAAGATTTGATAGCTCCCTGGAAAAACTTTCGGTTCAACAAATGATAGATACCAGGCCGGACCTTTTGGAAAGGGGAAAATATGCTAAGTATTTACGAACATATTTTGAAGTGTTTGACAGGAATAATGTCTTAGTCCTTTATTATGATGACAAGGTGTCTAATCCTAAAAAATTTATGGGAACAATCTATTCATATCTACAAATAGATGATCAATTTGTTCCTCCAAGTGTAGCAATTCAAACGAAAGGCGGAGCGCGAGAGAATAGCAATTATTTGTTAGCGAACCTTACCAGGGTTTTGCTTCATCGGAAATCACCATTTAAGAAGTTTTACACTCGTATGAGAAACTCAGGGAGCAAATGGATTTTAAGTTCAAATGACTTGGAATATCTTAATGAAATATATGCTCAGGAAATTGAGGAGTTGGAGTTATTATTAAATGTTGATCTAAAAAGATGGAAAGTTTCTAAGGCCTAAGCAAGATGATGAAATGATCAAATTCGCCAAGCATAATCTTAAGCGGCTGGTAAAAGGATTTCTAGTATCCATATATTCCAATATCCCCAATAAAATCAGGCAACGTTGGGTAGGCAAGAAATTTCCCATCCTAATGTATCATGAGATTTCGGAAGAGCTTTTTGAAACTCACCTTAGGTACCTGAAAACCAAATACTCATTGATTTCAATGGAGCAATTGTTGTATTACAAGAATAGTGGGTTCGAACTCCCAGAGAATTCGATGATAATAACTTTTGATGATGGTTGGCAGTCAAACTATACACTGTTGCCAACCATTAAGAAAGAATCAATACCAGTGACAATCTTCTTAACAACAGGATTGATAGGGACAAATAGAAAAATTTGGAATTTTTCGATTCAAGAAAGGCTGGGTAAAAATGAAAGCTTTAATACAATGCTAAAAAATCTTCCCAACTATTTTAGGAAAAAAAAGCTTTTCGAAGAAACTGGTCATTATGATGAGAAAGAGTACTCAGAGAGGAGCTTTTTAAATGAGCAAGAAATAAAGGAAATGTCGCGATACGTGGATTTTCAATCGCATGGAGTTTTTCATCCAGTTTTTCCAATGTGTTCTACCGAAGAATTGAATTTTGAAATGAGGAAGTCAAAAGAATTCGTTAATAACCTAGTGGGTAAAGAATGTTATGCAATTGCATATCCATATGGACGCTTCAACGAATCGGTAATTGAAGAAGCAAAAAATGCTGGATATACATTTGGAAGAATCGCTAATAAACCTGCGTTGAACTCACTAAATGACAATTTTTTCAGCTTGAAATCTATAGCTGTTTCAAATTGTTTTTCAATCGAAAGCTTGGAGTATAAATTATTATTGTCCGAGGTATATTCTATTTTGAGAATCAGTTAAAAAGAATAAGAAGCCCAGGAAAAATGACTGGTGTAATTTTAGAAAGTGATTTAAGGGCCAGAATAAGCGAAATCACGTTAATTGGGATTTTTGTTCTTCAACCTGTTTTTCTTTATTGGACTAAGGGACACTTTTTGTTTATAACATTCGGGTTTTTACTAATTATATTTCAAGATTGTTTGCGAGGGAAAAGCAGGTTGGTTCATAATAATAAAGCAATTAATTACTATTTGTTTTTCAGCCTGCCTTTCTTTTCTGTGATTTGGGCTCACTACCCAAGTGAAACATTGTTTCTTGGTGCAATACATTTGATCAATATTTTCATTTTCTACATGACCTTGCAGGTTGGGAAAAAGTCTATAATTGGCCTAGTTAGAAAACTAGTAATAGTTATACCAATAATAACTGCATTGATTTTTTTCGCATTTCTAATGATTTTTGGTTCGGTTAGAGCGGCCTCTTCAGAAATGAAAGAAGTCGTGTTATCATTCCCTAACATTGGTGCTGCATTTGTGGTATTGTTAATTCCATATCTTATTATTTCCAAACAATTGGGCTTGAGTAGAAATTGGAGAAATTTTCTTTGGGTCGCCTCTCTTTTTATTATATTCATGTCTGAAGGAAGAAGTGCAATTGGACTTTCTATAATGGGTATCTTCCTGACTTATTTTATACTTAAGGGATTCAATTTGAGAATCTTGTTTAAGGCGCTTTCAGTAGCAGGTTTAATTTTATTTTCAGGGCTTATCTTAGATACAACGCTTAAAAAGGGCTTGATTAATTCTACTGCCACGAGACTTATAAATAGCACCAATCTAGTTGATAATGTTTTGAAAGGACCAGACCAATCAGCAGATGATTATAGGCGGGCGCTTCAATATTACTATGGGATTGAGGCTATAAAGGAGAATCCAATATTAGGGATTGGATTTAGAGGCTTAAAACCTTATATGATTGAAAGGCTACACAATGAGCGTTTGGGTGTTATCTCGCACAATATTATTATAACTACATTAGGTGAGATGGGTTTAATAAGTTTTCTGCTAGCAGTTTGGATTTTTTGGTACTCCATAGCATCCTTGCGGAAAATCATAAAAAATTATTTTGATGAAGAAGCAAAAACACTTGCTAAAGCGACAATGATATCAATCATATTAATGATCATTCAGGTTCAGTTTCGACCATTTTTCATTAATCCATTAGCAATAATAATATTGGGGATCGCTTTTGTTCAAATAAGAAGTTTCAAAATGAACACTAATTCAAATTAAAGATAGAAACAATAACATCCAGGTTTAGGTGTCAATGACAAAGAAATCTATATGCTTTTCAATTCATTAGATTTTGCAATTTTTCTTCCAATAGTATTCACAATCTATTGGAGCATAAATAATAGCAAACTAGTTTATCAAAACGGCTTGATAGTAATCGCTAGTTATATCTTTTATGGTTGGTGGGATTGGAGATTTTTATCTTTGATCCTTTTTAGTACAATTGTGGATTATGTTGTTGGACTTGGTCTTGCAAAGGAAGGTAATCATACCAAGAGGAAATTGCTGTTAGTTTTAAGTTTAGTCAGTAACCTTGGACTATTAGGGGTTTTTAAATACTACAATTTTTTCCTTGATAACTTTATATCTGCATTCCGACTTTTTGGAACAGAGATCCAGGCCAATTCTTTAAACATAATTCTACCTGTTGGGATAAGTTTTTACACCTTTCAAACATTAAGTTATACTATTGATGTTTATAGAAAAAAAATTGATCCAACTTCAAACTTTATCGCCTTTTCTGCATTTGTAAGCTTTTTCCCGCAATTGGTTGCTGGACCAATTGAACGCGCTAAGAATCTATTACCGCAATTTTACAAGAAAAGGTCATTTGATTATTCCAGCGCAGTTGAAGGGATGCGTCAAATTCTGTGGGGCTTATTCAAGAAAGTTGTAATAGCAGATAATTGCGCCATTTTTGCAGATCAAATTTTCGCAAATTATGATTTCTTACAAGGCAGTTCCCTTGTATTGGGAGCTTTGTTCTTTACGATTCAGATTTATTGTGATTTCTCAGGATATTCGGATATAGCAATAGGAACTGCAAAGTTGTTCGGTTTTCAACTCATGCAAAATTTCTCTTTCCCATATTTTTCAAGGGATATTGCTGAATTCTGGAGGAGGTGGCATATATCATTGTCTACATGGTTTAGGGATTATCTATATATTCCATTAGGTGGAAGTAGAAGAGGTACCATGGCCAAGATTCGAAACACCTTTTTGATTTTCATTGTTAGTGGATTTTGGCATGGTGCCAATTGGACTTTTGTTTTTTGGGGGGCCTTAAATGCAATTTATTTCTTACCATTACTTCTGACAAAACGTAATAGGATCAGTCTGGATACAGTAGCTTCTGGAAGACTAGTCCCATCTTTTAAAGATTTAACAAAAATACTATTCACGTTTTGCCTTACCGTGATAGCATGGATTTTTTTTAGAGCAGAAAATCTGGGTATGGCCTTTAATTATTTGTCAATAATTTTTTCGGATTCATTGATAAGTACTCCTCTATATCATGACAGGTTTAAGTCGATTTTAGTTCTCATTTGTGCTTTGATATTTTTTATAATTGAGTGGTTTGGAAGAGAAAATGAGTTTGCGATTGCAAGGATTTTTGAGCAAAACCTTTTCAAGAGGTGGTCTTTGTATTACATGTTGATAATCTTAATAATGTTCTCAATGGGTAAGGGAGAAAGTTTTATTTATTTTCAATTTTAGGATTTTGAAGAAATTTTTGGTTCGTAGTATAATCTTTTCTTTAGGTGCAGCTTCCTTTATGATTCCGTTATTTTCATTAAAGATTGGGGGTGATGATAAAAAATACATTGATGATCCTACCGCATTAATAATTGAAAAAACCACCAGGCTTAAGCATTTGAAATCTCCAAAACTTATTTTGTTAGGAGGATCAAGTTCATTTTTTGGAATTGATTCGAATAAGTTACAAGATGACCTTGAAATGAATGTGGTAAATATGGCTCAATTTGCTGGTTTCGGCTTAAAATTCATGCTACAGCAGACTAAAGGAAATACAAAAGAAGGTGATATTGTTTTATTGAACTTTGAATACTTCCTAAAATTGAATATGAGAAGTGAGGTTGAAGAGAAAATAAAAAGATTTCACCCTGAATCTGCAACACTCATAAATGGAGAATCCACCACCTTCACTGAAAATTTGATATATAATTTTCAAAATAACATAGAATCTATTGCTACTATTTTGATTCGCTCGATGATAAAAGAGAGTGATACTTATAAGTTCAGCAGAACTGCTAACGAGTATGGGGACAACATCGGTTATTTGCCATATGAAAATGAAGCAAATAGGTCAAAAATGAAGAAGACAGATTACAGATACTATGAAGGAATTCAACTAATCAAAAATTATTTGAAGGATATCGAAAACAATGGAGGAGATGGTTTTATTATGTTTCCTCCAATTTCTGAGTATGCCTCCAATTTGAATAAGGATGTTTACGAAAAGTACTACCGGGATTTTAAAATAGCATTTGGCAATAGGGTTATTTGTAGCCCATATCAAATGGTTTTTGCAGACTCACTTTTTTTTGATTCCCCATATCATCTAAACGCTTATGGAAGAAAATTGAGAACAGAAAGAATGATTGAAATTATGAAAGACAAGGTTTTCATTTCATCGGACTTGAATCCCATAGGGAATTGATATTTTAAGTCACACATTTATATCATTTTTGTTCATCGGAGATCCCATTGAAGTTTAGTGAGGATAGTTATCATTTCACCCAACGAACCCAGAAACAGGCAAAAATTTTTGTCGAACCCCCTATTAAGTTCGGGGCATCAAGTTACAGTTTTAAAAATTGCACCGGTAGGCAAGTTTCTTGTTGACTTCTTATCGAATACAATTCGTCGCAGACCAGAAATCGTCATAGTTGTAGGTTTTGCTTTCATTTCTTTCTTGAGTGCCGTGATCTTTAAAGCAATGAATGTCCCAGTAGTCTTCCGATTTGGTGGCAACAGGATGAAAGATTTAAAATCATTAGTGGATTCCTATAAAGTAAACCGTAGATACGGCATGGTAATCAAGACGATGTTTAATTTTTTTGTTGCCAAAAGAGTAATAAAAAGCAGCAAATCAGCAATTGTTGTAAATGACAGTTTGAGGCCAATGTTGCCCAATACTATTGAATCCTCCATTTATGTGATTCCGCAGTATATTGATGGGGATATTGTTCCAAGGGATTACAATGTAACCGAACCAATTAAAATCCTCACGGTATCTAACCTTAACTATTCAGAGAAAGCGAAAGGTGTCATCCGCCTAATTAAAGAACTTATCTCTTATTCAAACGCTACTCCTAATATATGCGTACACTTCCAAGTTGCTGGTTCTGGGTTGCATTTCGATGAAGTAGAAGATTTTATCACCAAAACCGGGGTCCCTGGCAATCTATCAATCGAACTGCTAGGATTTACATCTCAAATTGATGAATGTTACGGTAATGCAGATATTTTTGTGTATGATTCGAAGCATGATGCAACACCAAATGTAATTCTTGAATCAAAGCGATTTGGCTTGCCGGTTTTAGCAAATCACTGTCCTGAATTTGAAAGCATTATTTTTGATGGCAAATCAGGTTTTCTATTTCATAACCCGGATGAATTTCAACCTAAATTGCATGTTTTAATCCACAACGAAGAACTAAGGATGAAACTTGGCAATGAGGCACAAATTGAGCATACAAATAACTACTCAATTACGGCCATTGGAAGGAAGTTGGATTTAATGATAGACGACTTTCGAGTTTCAAAGAAGCTGAATTAGTAAGTGAATCAAGAGATGAGTTTTGAATATGAAAAGTAGCTTAATCAATTTCAATAAAAAACTGAGCAAGAATATTAACCGGTATCCTCCGTTTGTATACAAAACTTATTTTTTTCTTAATAATGTTATTAAGGAAATCTATTTCAGGAATGAGAGACTTTTTTTAAAAGGTAGATTAGCTCCAAGAAGTACGAAGAACAGTATCATTTTCTTCACCATACATAAATGTGCATCGACCTATTTAAAGGAAGTATTTTATGAAATCTCAGCTAAAAACGACTATATCCCGCTTAATTTATTAAGGTATTTGACAGAACAATCCAATGAGTTGACAGATCCCTCATTCCTTGAAAGGACTTTTCAAACGGAGGGATATTTTCTTGGGCCATTTAGGTTCTATTTGGATATTCCGAACTTAGATCAGTACAAAGTCCTGCTGATATTAAGGGATCCCCGCGATGTATTGACATCTGATTATTTCTCTACTTCTTACAGTCATCCAATTGTAAGTGAAAGAAATCGATTGGAACGGGAGGCCGCTTCAAAAATGGACATTGACGAATATGTTATCGGGAAATTGTCAATTTATAAAGCGAGATATCAAATGTATATTGATAAGTTGATTGGCAAAGAAAACGTGTTGTTTATGAAGTATGAAGATATGATTGATGATTTTCCAGCTTGGATCAAAAGAATTGTTGACTTTCTTGATATGAATAACAATAACCAAGTAGTCGAAAAAATCATCAATGATTCAAATTTTGAGGTGAATGAAGACCCTCGCAGTTTTAAAAGAAACATCAAGGCTGGTGATCATAAAAGGAAATTGAAGAAAGAAACAATTGATCACCTCAACAGGGAACTAAAAAGCACTTTGGTGACCCTTGGATTTGAGTGATATAAAGCCTCTATCCAATGCTTTTTAATTCAATCGATTTTGTAATCTTCCTACCCCTTGTTTTTATTATATACTGGGTTGTTGGGTCTTACAATCTAAGGCTTCAGAATGTCTTCATTATACTTTCAAGTTACATTTTCTACGGATGGTGGGATTGGCGATTTCTCTCATTAATTTTTTTAAGCACCATTGTCGACTATTCAGTGGGCATTGGAATGCGTAATAACTCAGACCGAAGGAAAAAGAAGTTTTTACTTGCCATCAGTATAGTTGTCAATCTAAGTCTCTTGGGGTTCTTCAAGTACTACAACTTCTTCCTGGAAAATTTTATTGATGCATTTAGCTTTCTTGGATATGGCTTAGGTGGGAGTACACTGGAAATTATTCTTCCCGTTGGAATCAGCTTTTATACATTTCAAACACTTAGTTATTCGATTGATATTTATCGCGGAAAACTTGAACCCACCAATGATATAATTGCTTTTGCGGCCTTTGTATCTTTTTTCCCTCAGTTGGTGGCTGGCCCTATTGAACGTGCTAAGAACCTTTTGCCCCAAATAACAACAAAAAGATATTTTGTTATAAAAGAGGGCATGGATGGTATAAGGCTTGGACTGTGGGGGTTCTTTAAAAAAATTGTTATCGCTGATTCCTTGGCGCCCAGTGTTAATCACATCTTTGCTAACTATCAAGAACTAGGTTCTGGGATACTGATTTTAGGAGCGGTCTTTTTTTCATTTCAAATTTATTGTGACTTTAGTGGCTACTCAGATATAGCACGTGGTATCGCCAAGTTATTAGGGATTGATCTCATGGTGAACTTCAACTTTCCATATTTTTCAAGAGGAATAGCAGAATTTTGGAGGAAATGGCATATTTCACTATCAACTTGGTTTAGGGATTACTTATATATCCCATTGGGAGGGTCCCGTGGTACAACATTCCAATCAATAAGGAATGTATTTGTAATATTTGTTGTCTCAGGGTTTTGGCACGGGGCGAATTGGACATTTTTGATTTGGGGCACAATCCATGCATTCCTATTTGTCCCCTCATTCATAAGCAATACCAACCGGGTTTATCTTGATGATCTAAGGGTTGCAAATTATTTTCTTCCGGCCCTTAAGGAAATTGTCCTAATAATCAAGACCTACCTATTGGTTACAATTGCATGGGTTTTCTTTAGGGCCCCAACTGTATACGAAGCAATGGATTTTTTGAATTGCATTATTGATTGGTCTTCACAAAAGGGAACATTTTTAAACCCATATGACAATCAGCCTCTCTTTAAGGAATATTTCTATTTGATAGCATTTATTGCTATCGAATACCTTCTTGTTACCAACACAATAAGCTTATTTAGCAAAAAGCTGGTTCCTTCTTTAATCGTGGATGCTACCTTTATTTTACTGATTATTATTAATTCCCCTATTAATAATGATTTTTCCTTTATTTATTTTCAGTTTTAATGAGAGCTCTAATCAAATATCTCACCTTGCTAGCAGCCACAAGTTTTTTGTTTTTAGAAATAGCGACAAGGCTATTGAATTTGAGCGGGCATGCAGTTCCAGCCAAATTAATCACAGAAGATAATCTCTACGTACCTGGTACTGATAGTGTTTGGATCAAAGGCGGACTTGGTGAAATTCAAAGTCACTATTCTATAAACCAACAAGGATTCAATAGCTTGATAGAATATCATGTGCCCGGCATGGAAAAACTAAGTATCGCGATAATTGGGGATTCTTATATTGAAGGGTTTCATATATCTGTTGAGAACTCAATTGGTCGATTGTTGGAATCCCGTCTGAAAGATGAAGCAATTGTTCATGAATATGGCAAAAGCTCAGGCAATATTGTGGACTTTGGCCTTATATACCAAAAACATATTAAGGGCAATTATGACTATTGTTTTGTCTTAATAAGTCAACAAGATTTAAAGCAAACTAAGCCTGGGTTTATGACAAGGGGGGACCTTATAAAACCATTGAATCTACAACGTAGAATTTATAACCAACTTAGTTCTGTAAGATATTTAAACATAAATCATAAACTTAGATTAAAGATTGAGCAAGTCTTTAATGAGAAACTGTCCTTTGGTCAAACTGATAAGTTGGATTCGGATAGCAATGATGTTGACCAAATTAATACTGATGCTATTTCAATGTTCGATTCATCAGTCGTTTTTCTTTATGAAGAAGATAGATTATCCCATGAAATTGTCAATCAGTTAGGTAGGGAAACAATAAGGATAAATCATGATCACTTGCCAAAGGATTTTGGGTTTGACCATCATTGGAATTTGAATGGCAGGATAAATTGTGCGGAAACCATTTTACAGTATGTATCAAATCCCACTCAGAGGATTAAATAAATCAGTGTGTTTTTAATTTACTTTTCCGAGAGCTTAAAATCATAACTAGTAATATGATGATAAAGGTGCTCAATGTCACAGAGGAAGGTCGAGGTGGGGGTCCCCATGGAAGGATCGCCCAGGTAGCACACTTCTTACGTGGTAAGGGTGTTGAAACAATTATTTCTTTTCCAAAAAATGGATCCGAACATTTTCAAAAAGAGCTTAATCAACTGGGATTGAAATATTATCCAATTTCATTGCATAGAATAACACGCAATAAAATAGAATTACTCTACTATTTTCTGTTTTTCTTCAGTGATATATGGAACCTTACCCGGGTTATCAGGAAAGAAAATATTGATGTTATCCACGTAAATGGAGCCTATCAATATAAGGCTGCTATAGCAGGCTTTATCTGTAAGACAAGGGTCATATGGCACCTGAATGATATGTATCAACCTAGGCTGATAAGGTTTGTATTTCGCATATTAAGTCAAAAAGTTGCGCATGGGTTCATTTTTGCTTCAAAAAAAACAAGGGAATACTATTGGGAGAATTTTATGAGTAAGCGGGCCACAATTGATATCCCGGCACCAGTGGATTTAAAAAAATTTAAGGGGGACCTTCAAAAGGTTCAAAGAGTTAATTTGGGAAGGGATGATCGAATAAAAATAGCATCTGTTGGATACTTCAACCCAGATAAGGATTTTGAAACGTTGGTGAATGTTGCGAGCAAAGTTGTTCAAGAGTATCCAAATGGTGATTTTTTGATTGTTGGCAAGGTTTACCATAATCAAGAAGCATATTTTCGCTCGGTTAAGAAAAGGGTGGATGAGTTAAACCTAAGTAAAAACATACATTTTTTAGGGCATCAATCCGATGTGGCTCAAATATTGAAGGAATGTCATTTTTACCTTTGTACTTCACAACGTGAGGCATCACCTATGGCAGTATGGGAAGCCTTGGCGATGGGGATGCCCATTGTTTCAACTGATGTTGGCGATGTAAAACTAGTATTTGAAAAATATAAGACTGGAAGTATTGCCAATATTAAGGATCATAATGGACTTGCGGCGATTTTGATAGGATTGATCAGGGATCCTGGGTTAACCATGAACTACAAGAAAAATTCCCTTAACGCCATTAATGAGTTTGACATTTCTACAATTGCAAGCAAACATTTGGATATATATACTACAGTAGCACTGCGATGCCTTGGATAGACGTCAATTCCAAAACGAAAAAAGCGGTATTAAATCGAGAATACGTCAAAGCGAGATATAATTTGGGCTAATATCAAAATATACTACGTTCCTAATTTTTGTATTGGATGGAAATAGGAGAAATCTCCTGGACTCTCCAAACCCTCCTCACCTCCTTTTGAAGGAGCTACTCTTCGATTTGTCAAACTGCAAAGCGAGAAACCAATTTACGTAACAGAATCAGCTCACTCGAGTTAGATTGATTTTGTGACTTTATCTCATATCAACGAGTCAGAATGTCAATATTCTTTCTCAATTGTACTCAATCTTACTTAACTTATCTGGTGGTTTCATAAATTTGCGCCGACTTCAAATTGTACCCTATTCACCAGTTTCCATTGAAATTTTTAGTTTACGGAATCAATTACTACCCGGAACTCACGGGAATTGGAAAATATACTTCCGAAATGTGTGACTGGTTTGTGCAGAAAGGACATCATGTCACAACGGTTACTTCTAACCCATACTATCCGGAGTGGACAATTCAACCAGGTTCTAGAAATTGGTATTCTAGTGAAACTGTAAATGGGGTCAGGGTCTTGCGATGTCCTTTATACGTGCCGAAGAAAGTTAGTGGTGTAACCAGGATACTTCATGAATTGAGTTTCGTGCTAAGTTCCTCATTTCGCTTTTTCTTATTGCTCTTCAAGCCAGGATTTGATGTTATAATATGTGTTGCTCCACCCTTTCATACGGGAATTTTTGGTAGACTATATAGATTGATGAAAGGAGCGAAATTTGTATACCATATTCAAGACCTCCAAGTGGACGCCGCTGAAGAACTGGAATTGCTTAGAAGCAAGCCTATCCTAAATTTTCTCCGCCGAACTGAAAAATCAATAATGCTGAAGTCTGATTTGTTGTCAACTATATCAAGAGGGATGGCACATCGAGTAATGTTGAAGACAGGATCAGACAAGGTTAATCTGACTCCAAATTGGGTTGATATCGATTTCGTCAAGCCAATTACTGATTCAACATTGCGAGCGAATTTTGGCTACACTAGCGATGATATGTTAGTTCTCTACTCTGGCAATTTAGGGGAGAAGCAAGGTTTGGAAATCATCATAGAAGCTGCTAACGAGTTGAAAAACATTTCAAGGGTTAAGTTTCTAATATGTGGAAATGGTGTTTACAAAGAAAGGATGATTGAATTGGCAGAATCCAATGGCCTTGATAGTATACGTTTCACTGATTTGTTTCCCTATGAAAAATTACCACAACTACTCAATACAGCTGATATTCATTTAGTGCTTCAGAAACGTGAGACTGCAGATCTTGTACTGCCCTCAAAACTTACAAGTATTGCGGCGGTTGGTGGTTATTCTATAGTTACAGCGGATCCAAACACTTCATTATATGATGAAGTAATTGAGAATGGAATAGGAACAGTCATTGCCCCTGGAGATCCACATCTGCTAGCTTTGGCAATTAGAGAGTCGCTCTCCATGGATTTGTCTTTGTATCGTTCCAACGCTAGAAAGTACGCTGAAATGCATTTAAATAAAGATGTAATTTTGCAGTCTTTTTTGAATAAACTGATTGCACTCAATGGGGAAAGAAAGAACTGATAGTGGGGATTACAGGTCAAGACGGAGCGTACCTGAGTGAGTTTCTACTTAAGAAAGAGTACGAGGTATATGGTATTATGGGAGAATAAAGAGGATGTGATACAAAATGCAATTTGCTCCATCTATGCAACTTGGGGACATGGTTGGCAATATGTGAAATCACGGTAATGAAACTAAGATTTAGCTTTTTCCGGCAGTTTGAACTTCTCGCTTTTGGACTTAAGATTTTTGGATTGATATTTGGGATACATCCTGAAAGGGAAAAAACTGACAATTATCTGAGGATGAAACATTGAGAGAGAGTGTTGGAAAATTTCCACTTATGGATTCAGGAAAGGTCTGATAGATTGGCTTGATTGAGATAAAGAGGGCTTTCTGCCTATTTTTTTAATACGTTATTCAATTTGATAAAAGGATGCTCAAACACTTTAAGAAGTTTGCTAATTGGATTGACTCGAAAAGAGCAAAAGGATATGATTTTCGTGAGATGGTAGTACAACAAGCAACCACAAGTAAAAGAATTTTGGAAGTAGGATGCAATGTTCGCCCAATAAACTCAAAATCAGATAAATATGTTCTTGACGGTTTGGATCCGGATTCCAGTATTCAGGCAAGTGACACGAATAGTATCTTTGACAATTTTTATAATAGCACGATCGAAGATTTAAAAAGTGATAAGCAATATGATTTAGTAGTAATGAACATGGTCTTTGAGCATATCGAAGACAATAATTTAACGGCCGATAAGCTTAAATCGCTGTTGAGTAAAAATGGAAAAGTGATGATCCACATTCCCTCAAACTTGCATCCGTTCACGATCATAAATCAGATTCTACCACATAACTTAAAACTCAAGGTTTTAAGAACCTTACGACCCTGGGCTGGTGTGGGAGTCATTTCGGGATGGAGAAGCTACTATCATAAGTGTAATATTATGAGCATAAGAAGTTTGTTCAAATCCAAAAATATGTCTGTTAAAAGTGCCTATTTTAGATACAGAGGGTCAGATTACTTCGCTTTCTTTCCGCCATTATTCATTTTGATTGTATTATTCGAGGAGTTTCTTTCTTTTTTTAATGTTGCAATTTTGTGTTCACATCTTGTTGTGGTAGTAGGCCACGATTCGTAGCGCAGACTAGGAGAGGTGGCTAAGTATTGAGATTTCCTATAATTTATTGAATTGAATAATTTTTAGTTACATTTGGATCAAGCCTGGATGTATGTCAAGTCACCGATATTCAAAATACATACCCGTTATATTTCTTTTCCTTGATTTGGTCAGCCTAAATCTTGGATTTATAGTAGCAAATTCAATAAAGTTTGACGAGCTGGTAAAAGGTGACCAATACCAGTTGTTGCAAGGGGTCTTGAATCTACTCTGGATACTTATTTTCTTTAGTGGAAGACTTCAGCAAGCAAATCGCGAGAGTGGTGTGGTGGACCATTTAAATCGACTGACTACTGCACTGGTGATCAATCTAGCGGTAGTGTTTGCATTGTGGTTTGCGTTCAAACCCTTTCATTACTCAAGACAACACCTGTTTTATACTTATGTTGTTTTCCTTGTTTTTAGCGTTGGATGGAGGCTGGTTTGGCATATTGCTATCCACCAATACAGATCCAGAGGATACAATCTCAGAAATATTGTAGTGGTTGGTATGAGCGAAACATCGAAGAAACTTGTGGACTATTTCAAATTGAATCCAGGGTTTGGATATAGACTTTTAGGATACTTCGACGATAGTCAAGGAGGTGCTGATGTAATTGGTAGGATTACAAAATTAGAAGAGTATGCGTTGGAAAATAATGTTGATATAATTTATGCTTACCTTCCTGCGCTTGGAAACAATCGACTGAAGAGGTTGATTGATTTTGCTGAGAACAACCTGATCAAGGTAAAAATCATCAGTCAGTTTAGTAGCCTGAGTTACCGCAACTTGTCCATTCAAAATCATGGAAATATTCCGGTTGTTAACATATCTGCAATTCCACTTGATGATCGTGTCAATTTGATTTTGAAGAGAGCGTTTGATATCATCTTTTCATCGATTGTCATAGTTGCAATTCTCTCTTGGATGATACCCTTGGTCGGCCTTTTGATTAGACTTGAATCCAAAGGATCCATCTTTTTCAAACAAGATCGGACAGGGTTGAACAATAGGAAATTTCGTATCCTGAAATTCAGAACGATGTTTTTGCACGACGATAAGGCAGTGAAACAAGCCACAAAAAATGATGCTAGAATTACCAAAATTGGGGCTATTTTGAGAAAGACAAGTATAGATGAGTTCCCTCAGTTCATAAATGTCTTTGTTGGAAACATGTCTGTGGTAGGTCCAAGGCCACATGCAATAAAGCACAATGAGGAATTCAAAAAGAAAATAGATCGGTTTGTCCAGAGACACGCGGTGAAACCCGGTATTACAGGGCTTGCGCAAGCCAAGGGTTTTAGAGGAGAAACTTCAACTTTTGATGATATAAATGGTCGTGTTAGGCTCGACAGATTTTATGTAAAGAATTGGTCTATTCTTCTCGATCTAAAGATCATCTTACTTACTATTTTAAGTTTGATAAGAGGGAGTGAGAGAGCGTATTAATCTACAATAAATAAGTTTTCGCAACAGACGGCTCTAAAAGCACAATAACTGATATTATTGCAACATCAAAAGGTACCATTCAAATGAAAACTGTTTTGATCACTGGTGTTGCAGGGCTACTGGGTAGTCGGCTGGCAGGTTGGATTATTGATAACAAACCTGACTATAAGATTGTCGGTATTGACAATTTGAGCGGTGGCTATCTCGAATTTGTTCCAGGGGAAGTGAAATTCATTCAAGCCGATCTGATTTCAGCTGAGTTAGATGTTATTCTTGCAACGTACGACATTGATTATGTTTTTCATTTCGCTGCATATGCTGCGGAGGGACTTAGCCCTTTTATTAGAAGGTACAACTATGAATGCAATCTTATCGCCACCGCTAACATTGTAAACTATTGTATCAACAATGACATAAAGAGACTGGTGTTTACCTCATCTATGGCAGTTTACGGGGTTGGAAATCCTCCATTTGATGAATCAGATCCACCAAGACCGGTTGATCCTTATGGTATTGCAAAGTACTGTTGCGAGATGGACATTCAAGTTGCTAACCAACAACACGGTCTTGAATATTGCATTATCCGACCTCACAATGTCTACGGTATTAATCAGAATATTTGGGATAGATATCGAAATGTTTTGGGTATTTGGATGCTTCAAAAATTGAACGGTGAGAAACTTACAATTTTCGGAGAGGGCTTTCAAAAAAGGGCATTTAGTTATGTCGACGATTGCCTTTCACCACTTTGGAATGCCGCTGAGTCCGAACTTGGTAGAAATGAGATAATTAACCTTGGTGGAATGAGTGAAATCTCAATTGCTGATGCGGCAAGTATCTTTTCTGAGATTGTGGGTGGAATCACGGTAGATCATTTAGAACCACGACATGAAGTTTTGAATGCTTACTCTACCTTTCAGAAATCAATTGATCTTCTAGATTACAAAGACCAAACTTCGCTACGTGAGGGACTTAGGACTATGTGGGATTGGGCGCAAACTTTACCTAAGCGGGAGCGGTCCAAATGGAAGAAGTATGAGATAGAAACGGGATTGTATGATTACTGGAAAAATTAGTGTTTCCCCAGAAACATGAGGATCTTCACCGTTTTAATTGATACATTTTATTCGCTTCAAGCATCTACTGGCATTAAGACATACATTTCTGAACTTTGTGAAATTGACTCCGGAGGTTCCTACCACTATATACCTTTTCCAAAAATTTCTACGATAAACAAAATAACTGTCTTTAAAAATAATAATCGCACCGGTCGACTCATCTTTCATTGCTGCTATTTCCTATGGAAAACTGTATGGCTCCCAGTGGTTGTTAAGTGGTACAAAGCAGATGCGGTGATATGCCCGGATTTTGTAGGTCCTATGTGGAAAATGGAGGCCATCAAGATTATTACTATGCATGACGCAACATTCTGGAAATTCCCAAAGGAATTTGGAGGCCTGTGGAGAAAGTATATCACGACAATGATTCACCTGGGATGCAGAGGCAAATCCCAAATCATCGCAACTTCTGACTATACAAGGAAATCATTGCCAAGTTCCCTTAGCAAGGTGCCAGCAGAAGTTGTATATCAAAGCTCTTCCCGCCTGTCGAGACACAAGTTTGTGGAGTCAAACAGTTGGACGAATGAATTAGGCCTGGAATCAGGAAAATATTTTTTACATGTTGGTTTTTTTGGAAAGAGAAAAAACATTAAAACATTGGTGAACGCCTTTGACATGTTCCAGAAGCAGAACGGTGATTATAAATTGGTTTTAGTGGGGGGCAAAGCGATTGACGGTTACATGGACGAACATTCCAACATTGAGAAGCTGGTATTGTCACTTTCGCTCAATGAGAAGGTTATAATTCCAGGATACGTTGAAGATGAAGTTTTAGCGGGCCTATACAAAAACGCAGCAATGTACGTGTTCCCCTCGTACGAAGAAGGCTTCGGTATCCCTATTCTTGAAGCATGGCAATTTGAGTTACCAGTAATTGTATCCAATAGCGGAGCATTGCCAGAGGTCGGTGGTGATGCAGTACTTGTCTTCGAACCTTTTGATGCTCCTGACCTTTCTAATAAGATGTATGATCTGGTGGCAGACCAAGTATTACGTGAACAAATGATTGAAAAGGGGCGAAGAAGACTGAATCAATTTGCGAAGGAAAGATTCTATGAGAAAATTAACTTACTAGTAGAAGATCGTCTGAATCCCGATTAATAGGAAGGCTCATTCCATCCTTTACAGCTCTTCTGAGCTGTAAAAATTTTTTCTTTCCTTTGAAGAGGAACTTAACAAACCTGCTATAGCTATATAATAAAGCTATGCCTCCTATTAGTCCAGAGAGGTTTTTGCGAATGAAGTAGATTCTATTTCTATTGTTGTAATAGATGGTGAAGAGGGATTCAGACCCTCCTGAGCTATTTCCTACATTATGAAAGATGGTAAGGTCCGGCTTGTAGAAAATTCTGTAGCCTTGCTTATTGCAACGGTAAACGAAGTCCACATCATCGTAGTAGACAAAATACCCCTCATCCATTAAGCCAACATGTTTGAAAACAATGTTGTTGATAAGGATAAAGCATGTGGGTGCGTAATTAACATACCCAGGAATATTGTAACGTGATAGGTCTGGTTTGCCTTGACCCTCGTGCACAACAATTCCTTTCCACTCAACGATCCTACCACCAGCCATCCAAATCTTTTTTGATTGCGAATGCTTGATTTTAGGAACGATCAAGTTCTCTTCATGCTTGTCAGCATAATCGACGATAGAAGATAGTAATTCAGGATTTTCAAAGGTGATATCATTGTTTAGGAGCAATGTGTACTTACATTTTGACTTGGTGGACTCAATGATCCCTTGATTGTTACCTCTGGCTACGCCAACATTTTTGCCATTCTTGATATGTGTGTAGCTGATGTCTGTAAGCTGTTCTTTGATTACCCTCTCTGTGGTTGTGTTTGGAGAGTTGTCAATGATATAAAGATGGTAGTTGGTAAAAGTTTGCGCCGCTAAGCTTTTAAGAAAGTCTGATAGTACATGATCACTTTCATATAACACCGTTACAAGAGCAATTTTCTTCATAGCACTAGCTGAAGAGGCCTTTTGATTCAAGAATTGAGAGCGAACTTTCGAAGGCTGATTCCGTCTTTTCAATTTTTGAGGCCCAATCCACAAAATCTCGCAATCCGTCTTTGAATGACTTCTCAGGCTTGAAGCCCAGTACTTTCTTTGCGAGTGAAAGATCTGCCAGGCTATGTCTAATATCACCCATTCGATATTTTCCGTTCACATTAATTGAGATATCCGAAGCAAAGTATTCTTTAAGCAATTTGGCAATGTCTATTATACGTGTTGACTCACCACTTCCAATGTTGAAAATTTGGCCTGCTGCTTCACTGTTTTCAAGACCGAGAATTGTTCCATTTACTACGTCATCAATGTAGACGAAATCACGGGTTCCTCGACCATCTTCGAAAACGGTGAGATCTTGATTATTTCTTATTAAGGAAGTGAAAACAGAAACAATACCAGTGTAAGGATTGGATAATGATTGGCCAGGACCGTATACATTTTGATATCTGAAAATGACCCAGTCAATCCCGATGGATTTGCAAACCGTGGAAACTAATTGCTCCTGGTTTTGCTTAGTAATTCCATAAACCGATATAGGGTTTAGTCTGGAATTTTCATCGCTTGGTAGAAACTCTAAGTCAGCGCATCCTGGATATGATACCTCAAACTCACCTCTACTTAGAGTCTCAGAACACCTGCTCGTTGGATAAACTTCCCCTAAATTTTCACACAAGTACTTCCCTTCCCCGTACACGGCTCTTGAAGAAGCAAGTATTACTTTTTTCACTGAATGTTTCGTATTAATCAGAATATCCAATAGGAGTGCAGTTCCGCCCACATTGACATTAGCATATGTCGAGGTCTCGTACATCGACTCGCCGGTTCCCGTCTCAGAGGCAAGGTGAATTATAATGTCCTGATTTTTGATTGATTCCTCAAGATCATTCTGTGAAGTGACAGATCCAATAATTTCGCGAATACCAATGTCTAAGCTTAATAGTGTTGCTGAGTTTTTCCTGGGACTTTTACCATGCACTTTGGGTAGGAGACAATCTAGGAAGCTCACCTGATATCCACTCTTGATAAGACGGTTAGCAAGATGAGATCCGATAAAACCCGCTCCACCGGTAATCAAAACTCTGTTCATCGTTGCATATTGGTGTTCTTGGTGTGACTCTGGATATTTATCTTCTTCATTGCAATTTGTGATTCGTAGACTTTGATCAAAGTTCTATAATGGCTCTCCTCTGAGAAGTTCTTGGAGAACTCATAACATTGAGTGCTCAATTTAATGTATTCATTTTTCCCAATATTCTTCAAACTACGAATACAATCGAGAATTGAATCTTCTTCGCCGGGCTTTATTAAAAAGCCTGTCTTTCCTTCTTTCACAAGTTCCTTCATTCCACCTATTTTAGAAACGATAACTGGAGTTCCCAAGCTCATGCTTTCCAATATGTTCATACCAAATGTCTCATACCACTCTGATGGGGCGATAGTAAAAGTAGCATTTCTAATAACGGCATTAAGTTGTTCTTTTTCCAAATAGCCGAGAAACTTGACATTCTTCAGATCATTAGCTTTACAGTACTCTTCCATGACAGATCGGAGAGGACCTTCACCCGCTATTTTTAATACAACTTCCGGTTCTTGCTTAATCGCTTTCAAAAGGGTTAGTAGGCCCTTTTCTCTAGACAAACGTCCGAAATACAGGTAATAATTCTCATGATGACTGTGATCCACCTGCTCGGGCACTTGAATGAAATTGTTGAGGTAACTCATCTTTTTCGATAGACCCGTTTTGTATTCCAGGTGTTTTGTACTCGAAAAGTCTGAATATGTAAAGAAATGGTCGATGTATTTTTCGTAGGGAATAATCCAGTCCCTGAAATAACCTTCTGTTGCAGATAACATACTATAAAGAAAGTTGTTTCCAACACACCTCTTTATAACGGAGGGAATATAATTTCCAGTTGCACATTTTTCACAAATCTTCATGTTTTGATCAAAAAGTGTATATGCTGGACAAAGCATTTTATATTCATGTAATGTCATGACAACAGGAATACCCGCTTTCTTCAATACTGGCAATATGGATAGAGAGATTTCTCCAAAGAAGATATGCAAGTGGGCCACATCGGGCTTATGATCCTTTATCAGTCTCTTGAGTTTTCTTTTGGCTTCATATGAATAAAGGTATCTTACTGAGAGCAGTAGCTGTTTTATTCGAGACTTGTTAAGAAAATCTGGATTGGTCACGAAGTATTCGCTGGTGGAAGAGCTTTCGTTTCGTTTATCAACTGTGCTGAAGTGGATCACCTCATGTCCCTTTTTTTCGAGCAATTTGGAACCCTGCAGATAGATATTGTCTGCTCCACCTTTTAAATAGTGATACTTGTTGATCGATAATACTTTCAATGCCAACGTGGATGTTGTAGCGTGCAAAATTAATGGTCCAAAATTATCGATTAGTATCGGAATCAATCCAGCTGTCAAGGAACCAAAATATTTAGGCTAGTTACACTTTCTATGAGGTTTAAATTGGAGATTTGCGATATGCAATTCCGAAAAACGGTGAGATTTCTATTTTCTTCTTACCTTCACGCCTCAAAGTTTTAAGATCAGTTTCTCAGCCACTAAACACAAAAAAATTGCTGTGAAAGTTGCCATAGTAGGAAGCAGAGGATACCCCAGTAATTATGGTGGATTCGAGTCGTTCGTGAAACAATTGTCCGAAAGGTTGGTATCCAAGAATATTCAGGTTACCGTATATTGTCACCGCGCTCTGTTCGAAGATCGGCCTAGGAAACGTCAAGGTGTAGACCTTGTTTATCTACCTGCTATTGAAACTAAAATCTTAAGTCAGCTGACGCATTCATTTTTATCAATCGTGCATGCCAGTTTTAGCAAGGCTGAAATAATCCTTGTCTTGAATTCAGCCAATGGACCATTCGGCTGGATACCTAAATTGTTTGGGAAACGCACTGTGATCAACGTAGATGGAATGGAATGGCTCAGACCCAAATGGAAGGGAATAGGTGCCCGATACTTTTACTTTGCCGCCAGGCTCGCTACGAGATTTTATGATGAAGTCGTATCGGATGCAGAAGAAATGAGAAAAGTATATTTAGATCACTTTGGAAAGGATTCTACAGTAATCGCTTACGGAGCACCCAATATTGATCTATCAAACCCCTCCAATCAGATAAAGGAAAGAAAACTTCAAAAAGGGGAGTACTATCTGATTGTCGGTAGACTTATTCCTGATAACAATGCAAAACTGATTGCTGAAGGCTTTATGAAATCAAGAAGCAGGAGAAAATTGGTGATTGTAGGAGGCGTTCCATATAAGGATGAATACGTTGACAGCCTAAAACTACTTTCTAATTCTGATGAGCGTCTCATCATAACGGGACATATTGACGACAGGGGAGAAATAGCTCAGTTATTTCAGAATGCCTACATGTACGTGCATGGCCATGAATTTGGCGGGACCAATCCTACAATGATTGAAGCCCTCGGCTATGGATGTGCCATCTTAGCCTTAGATACCAGGTTCAACAAAGAGATGTTACAAGATAGAAAGTATGGGGCGTATTTTGAGAAGGACATTGACAACATCAGATCCCAATTTGATCATTGGGATACCGAGGATAGTACCGTTGACCGGATGAGGAAAAACGCTGCGCTAGGAGTGACAGAAAAATACAAATGGGATCATGTATGTGACCAGTACATCGAACTGTTTTCTCAACTAGCTAGATCAAAATAGGTAGGCGGCATTCAAAACCAGGTTGAACCTATTAATATCATTACCGACCCCTTTTTCAAAAAAAGGTGAACCTGGAGTTTTTTCCCACTGGTAATTGAGTGTTCTTATATAATTCAACTGACCTGTAAGAAGAAGTTTAGGAATCGTTATGGATGATATCAGACCAATCTTGTAATCGACCCAAAAACTTCCAAACTCACCTCCTCTTGACCCGTGAAATGTAAAGTAGGCAAAGTCATTGTTATGAACGAGCCTCTCCAAGGAAAGACCAACCTTGCTTTGATCCTTTATCCAATTTAACTCGAGAGTCTGAGAATTTCCTCCAGGACCAACCCTACTACCCAATACTTGTCCATTATTTGTGTAGCCGTGTCTGACAGATTCATCAATATACCAGCTCACAAGCTGGCTTGATGCAATTACAAAGTCTGGTGGTTGCTGAAGTTTTGTCAGTTCAATATTTACTTCGAGATAATGCCCCTTTTTTTCCAAGGGTGTCAGTTTTGAAAAACCGATAACGTATCCTGATTTTAACTGAGGGCTAGATGTTAGGTCTTTCCAATTCCAACTTCCCGTATTCCTGCCGTATTCAAAATAGATCTCAGCATTTCTTAGGGCCCATCTTAAGAAAATAGAGGACATACGCCTATCGACAATCGAATCACTGAAGTGATTTCTGGATCTGAAAATATTGGTGACGATTGGTAAATAGTCGTTGTTTTCCTTGGCCGTGGTTGAATACTGCATCACAACAGAACTCAACCCGACATGCAGTCCTTCAAACCATTTGGGTTGAAAAGACATTGAAATACCATTCAGGTATCTCCAATCATCAATTTTTGGCTGATACAATTGAAGATTGCCAGATATTCTTGAAGTATCAGGGGGAACGAACCCAGAACCTACGAGTTTCCCTGCAATCATTTGAAATTCAAGCGACCCGGCCTTCGTCATGATTGGGGTGTTAGAATGAAAACTCAAGTGACTAAAACCCTGACTATTGTTTGTAAGTAAAAGACTACTGTATTTTCCAGGCCCCCACCATAAGTTCTGAGTTGAAAAACCCAGGGAAATTTTCTTGAAATTTAGATAGACATAAGATTGACCTGGAAGCACTTTTTTATAGGGTTCATCTCCGAATTGTTCAGGCAGGTCTGCTTGATTCCACCATTGATACATATTTGGCCATCTTCGATGATTTGGCCAAAGAGATTCATCTACTTCTGGGAAGCCGGGGTAGGATGGATTATGTGCATAAATCAGTTCAGGTTTGACCTGAAAGGAGATGAAATTAAACTGACCAGCAATGCCCGGGCTAAAAAGTGATTGCACTCCCTTTGTGGGGATCATTGAGCCATTGTTGATTGGGTATGGGTGGTGGCTGATATATTCCTGTATTATTTGAAAGGGGAGAAGGAGTAATTCCCCATCTTTAGAATTGATAATTGGCTTGGAAAACCCCAGGGAGTCAACCGAGGACCCGGCTGCCTTCTGATACGAAATTGGTTTTACTGCAAAGGAAATATCTGAGTTGGCCCCATTTATCAGCTGATTTCTTCTTAAACGCTCTTCGAGTGAGGGAAATCCCACAGGGAGTGACTGGCTAGCTGCAATGTTAGACAGGCTCGCAACAAATAGAAAAATAAGTATTCTGTTCATTATCTATAGAATATTCCAATATTACGTCTTCTCAATGACTGAAGGCCAGCGATCAATATTGAGAATTCAGCAATTAAATAACCAACAAATAATCCACTCACCTTATAAAGATCACCCAAGGTTAAGCCGAATAAAATCATAGTAAGAAGACCCACAAGGCTGCTCGACAGATGTGCTTTATGTAAGTTGTGCGATAGTAGCGATAAGCCTATGGATAAATTACAAAGTAGCAAAATGGGAAATAATCCGATCAATAGGAAGTAAGTTGAAAATTGATCAACATCTATATCCAGTGGAAACATAGAAAGGACCTCGGCACCAAAAAAAATGATGCATAGAGATCCAAATAGGACTATAGCACCAAGTCTGGTAAAAAAATTTAGGTAGAACGTCTTTAACTCATTTGAGTTTTCTTGCACCAAAGCGCAAATTTTAGGGAACAGACCTCTAAAGATGACTATAAAAGCATTCACAGCTAACATTAGTATTTTATCAATGATACTGTAGATTCCAAGGTCAGTTTTGTTGAGTAAAAACCCTGCAATCACCATGGCACTGCTTCTGTATGTGCTTTGCGTCAAAGTGGTCAGGGAAAGGAAACGTGACTCTTTAAGAAGATCTAAAACTCCCCTCAATTTGAATTTTCTATAATTAAGTGGAATCTTTCTGAGTATCAGAAACCACGCTATGGAGCTGACACAAATCCAGGTTATTCCATTAAAAACATTTACTAAAAAGTAATTGTGGCTATCAACAAGAATAAGGATTAAAACAATGTATAAGGCTCTCGAGAAAAAATTAAGGACTGTCAATGCTCCCATTTTCTGAATCCCTTGGAAATACCAATTTGGAAAGAAGGACTGACCTACGACGATTAGATAGCTGGAAAGCAACACTAATGAATTCTGATTCCAAAGTGGGATTATTGAAGTGAGAACATACAAGACTAAGAATCCTACAGTAATGAGGAGTGCTTTTGCAACAAGAATATTTTGTGCGAAACTGCTTATAAAACTCCTATTTGAAGCATTAATACTAACAAGCCGAGTTCCTATTAAGGTCATTCCAAAATCTGTGAACGTTACCAAAATGTTCATGATGGCCTGTGAAAGAGCGATAATGCTAAAATTCTCAAGACCTATTCTGTGCAGGAGAATTGGGACAATAAGGATGGGTACCAGGTAGTTGGTGACCTGAAGGAGTCCCATATGGAAAATATTAGTAGCAACTTTATTCGTTTGACTCAAGACACTAAATATTACTGTGATTGATATTTAGCATTGGAATCCAGTCCAAGATTTCTCTTAAGAATGGTGGATCTTTTCTGAATGGATATACCAAATATTGGATTACTTCAATTGAAGGTAAATCACAGTTGCTTCTGAGAATCCCTCGGGTGGAGTTCTTAGACCACTCTATCACGGACATGGAGCTGGTAGGGTGATTACTCAAGTAGCGATGTAGGGAAGTGGTGTCTGCTTTGATACCACCCATTGTGAGGAAGTTAATATGGGGAGCTTGAGCTATTGTGCACATGATTCCCTACTTGAAATGATACAGCACATTGATTTGGGAATAGAAGTTGGTTCTGTTCTCTGTCAATTCCCATTGGTAATTTCTCGATGTAACCAACTGGAGCTTTCCCTCAATCAGGAGACGCCTGGTATTCCAAGAACCAAAAACTCCCAAACTCAGATTAACCCAATTTCTCATTGGCTCCTCTAGTCCAAAAGTGTGATAATAAAAATCATTGTCATTGATCAGTCTCTCAGCTAAAAAACCAACTTTTCTAAAATCTTTGATCCATGAAACTGACAGGAATTGTGAGTTGCTCCCTGGACCAATCCCCGAGCCAAGTACTTCACCCCTATGTGTGTATCCATGCCTGTTTCGCCCATTTTGATACCACGTCGGCTCCAGCCTAAGCGTCCCGGTTTTTGCCAGTTCAAGATGAATAGTTTCCATAGATATTTCCAAATGCTGATTCTGGTTAGATAAATTTATCAATTTACTAAAACCGAAGATGTATCCAGCGGAATGATCAGGTGACAGCAACAAGTCTCTAAAATTCCATGTTGCGTCTGCTCTCCCAACTTCAAAATAAAATTCAGCTTGAGCTTCCACAAGAACCCATCTTGCAAAGACCGACCACAATTGATCTAAGCTTCCATCGGTGCTTGTATTCGGATCATTCACTCTCCAGAGGTTACTGAAAACCGGGAGGTAGTTTTTTTTGATCCTAGTACTATCATTATAGTCTTGAAACACCCTGGAAGTGCCCAAGAACAAACCTGGAACCCACCTGGGTTGATAAGTAATCGTAATACCATTTAGATATCTCCACTCATCATGTTTAGGTATAAGCCAGCTGTTGGTGATTTCACGTTGTGGGATTGGTGGATCAATTCCTGAATTTTCTAATCTTGCAACTATAAATTGGCCTTCAAAACTACCAATTGAAGTTCGAGCTGGTTTCTTGGTGTTCAAAGTCAGATGTGTAAATCCTGCTGCGTTGTTAGTCATTATTAGGCTGTGATTTCGGCCAGGTCCCCACCATATGTTCTCGGTGGAAATTCCCAATGAGAATGCGCCGTGATTAACACGAATAGAGGATTGGCCGGGTAATACTCTCCAGAGCGGGCTTTGACCGAATTTTTCAGGCAGATCAATTCTATTCCAAGTTCTATTGTATCTTGTTCGCCAAACAAAGTTGCTGTGTGAATCCGGAAACCCATCAAAATCTTGATTTTGAACAAAAACGAATTCGGGCTTTAGTTGCACTGATAATAGGCCAATCTTGTAGTGAAGGCCTCCACTAAGTAAGGTTTGGACGCCCCTGGACCTCAACATTGAACCATTGTTCCATCCGTATGGGTAATGACTATTAAACTCGGTGCGAACCTGAAGAGGCAGCAGGCTAAGCTTCCTGACCTTAGATCCCGTTCCAATCTGTTTATACAAGTAATTCTCTAGCGAATCTTTCAAAGTACTACGAAGGAGATTCGATTGAAGGGGCCTAACCATGAAAGAAAGCGAGGAATCCACTTTTCCCAGCAGTTGAGATCTGCGCAAATAATCATCCAAACCGGGATATCCAAGAGGAATACTTTGCGAGAAACC
Source organism: Cyclobacteriaceae bacterium (assembly GCA_028285685.1). Taxonomy (GTDB): domain Bacteria; phylum Bacteroidota; class Bacteroidia; order Cytophagales; family Cyclobacteriaceae; genus Ekhidna. Next base: position 61,337 of record JANQOR010000035.1, read on the forward strand.
TAGGGTAGTAGAAATAAGCAAAGTCAAACAAGTAACTTTTTTTAGATTACTGGACAACTGTCTTAACAAGCTTAATTTCATCATTCAAACTTAATTGTAATTGGCTAAAGTTCTATCGACAAAGTAGGTCGCTCAAGATTCATTTCTACCATTTTCTAGCTTCTTTGCAATTGTTAGGGCAAAAGCAATCCACTCTTTTATTTACTCAGTTACTCAAGGAGAGGCCCATATAGCATTACCGGAAAGCGTAAGCGTTAGCTTGTTGGTAATTGCCGAGTTGGCAACACGTAGTGACCCTCGTGGACATTGAGCCTTGTCTTTTCAAGATATGAGGAATTGGCATCCACCATGGACACATATTTCTTAAAAGGACAGTTGAATAGGATAGAATAATCTACTTTTGCGCTCTTAATTGTAAATAGGGATGTTTATAAGACTTCTTCCAATTATTTTGATCTGTTCCATGTTACCTCTTAGCGGACAGGATACTAATAGTTTATCCGAATCTGACCTGAGAAATATTAGGGTTGATGAACTATCTGATGATCAGATTCAAATTTTTCTTGATAGAGCCAAAGAATCCGGACTGACAATGGATCAATTGGTTCTGGCTGCACAACAGAAGGGAATGTCAAGCTCCCAAATTTCTAAATTACGGGCGCGAATCAGGCAGTTGGAATCAGGATCAACTAATGAGAAAGGAGAGTTAATTGCTTCTCCTGCAAATCGTTTGAGAGAGAGCTATGATGAGGAAAAAGACCAATACGACTTTTTTAATGTCTTAGATACCAAAGAAGAAGAGGAGACTGACGAGTTGCAAATTTTTGGTCTCGATATCTTTAGCTCATCGGATCTTACCTTTGAACCTTCACTAAATGTCGCTACCCCAGAGAATTATATCCTGGGTCCAGGTGATGAGATAATCATCGACATCTATGGCGCTTCCGAAGCAACTTATCAACAAATGGTATCACCTGACGGGAAAATTCTAATACAAGGGGTCGGCCCAATTGATTTGGCTGGGATTTCAATCGAGCAAGCCCGGACTAGACTTTTCAACAAGCTATCAAATGTTTATGCTGGGCTGAAAGGTAGAAAACCAAACACTTTTATACAGGTCTCTGTTGGCAACGTAAGAACTATCAAAGTTAATGTTGTCGGAAATGTAGTTCAGCCAGGCACATATACACTTTCCTCCTTTGCAACTGTTTTCAACGCGCTTTACTTTGCCGGTGGCCCAACTGAGTCCGGATCACTTAGGGAGATCAACGTAATTCGTAATGGAGAAAAAATTGCTGTTTTTGACAGTTATAAATATCTATTTGACGGTGATGAATCCCAAAATCCAACCCTCAGAGATCAGGACGTTATCGTAGTAAGACCTTACTCCAATCGAGTTAAGTTGGCTGGAAATGTCAAACAATCGGCGATATATGAACTAAACCAAAATGAATCGTTCCAGGATTTACTTGATATTGCCGGAGGATTCAATGACCGTGCATTCAGCGAAAGCATCACCATTGACAGAGTAAATGGTTCTCAGAGAGTTGTAAAAACGATTCCTTCCGTGGACTTCAGTAGTGAAATGATGTTCGACGGTGACTCTGTCTTTGTAGGGGAAATCATGAATGAGTACAAAAATCGGATTAGTATTGAAGGAGCCATTAGAAGAGCTGGTTATTATGAGCTAACGGAGGGGTTGAAATTATCAGATCTAATTGAAATGGCCGGTGGATTGCGACAGGATGCTTATAAGAAAAGAGGCAATATTATTCGACTCAATGATGATTTCACACTCAGCAATCTGGCATTTGATTTGAATGCAGTTCTCGTAGGGTCACAAGATGTCCTTCTAAGTAGAGATGATATCGTTCGCATTTCTTCAATTTTCGAGTTGAACGAGAATAAAACAGTAAGTCTCCAAGGTGAGGTTAGGCAGTCAGGATCATTTCCCTACATTCAGAATATGACTGTAGAAGACCTGTTGAATTTAGCAGGTGGATTGAATACGAATGCTCATACGGCTTCTGTGGAGATTGCAAGGAGAATCGTCGACAATACTGATCTGACAAAGACTGCCGAAATAATTACTTTCTCAATTTCGCCAGATTTGGGAATTAGTGAAGAAGCCTCAGAATTTCGACTTGAGCCATTTGACCTTGTCTTGATTAAGTCAACATCTTTTAACCAGATCCAAAAGGTTGTTAAGGTGGAAGGTGAAGTAATGTTTCCAGGTTACTACGCACTAGAAACTATTGATGACAGAATATCAGATGTGATCAGTAGAGCCGGAGGACTTACTCAGTATGGATATGCAAAGGGTGCCACCCTGATAAGAAGGACTGAGTATTTCAGAACGGAATATGAAAAAGAAGAACTTTCTGCCCTTGTGGAAAAGAGAAGGAAAGAGCTACAGGAACAATATAAGGATGAGAATCTGGATGCAGGGGTCTCGAAGGTCGATCTAATTAGGCAAGAATTGACTGACTATGAAAAGGAACTTACTGAAAACATCAAGAAAGCTGATGACTCTGATGTTTTGGAGTCCCGAATCTTCAGAGGGCAACAATTAAGGAAATTACTACAAAGGGATTCAATCAGTGGTTCTGGAGAGCTCATTGAGCAGCAGGGAATTGGTATTGAATTAGACAAAGTGCTGACCAGTCCCAATTCCGCAAAAGATTTAATACTTCGGGATGGCGATTTAATTAGTGTTCCTCGAGTACTTCAGACAGTTAAAACTCAAGGGGAGGTTCTATATCCCAACACATTGGGCTATCAGGATAATTTAAGTTTCAAGAGATATATATCCTTGTCCGGTGGCTTCTCCGACGAAGCAAAACCTGGGAAGTCATATATCGTCTATGCAAATGGCAATGCGCAAAGAACGAAGAATTTCTTGTGGTTCAAGAATTTTCCACAAGTCCAACCAGGTGCAGATATAATTGTGCCAAAAAGAAAAGTACGGAGAAAACTTAGTGTTGCCGAAGTTGTTGGTATTGCGTCCTCTCTCGCGACTATGGGATTAGTTATTGACCGATTGTCCAACTAAAATATTCTACTGATGAGTGATGAAGATAGAATTGATGTCAACGATCTTGTCCTGAAGATTGATAAAGATGAGAACTTAAATCTCAAATTGATTCTATCTAAGGTTTGGGACGGAAAGTTTTTCTTGTTGAAATGCGGGTTTATTTCGGCTTTGATTGGTGTCGTGGTGGCTCTTGTTAGTATCACGGAGTATAGCTCCACTTCGATACTTTTTCCTGAATACAGCGAAAGTTCGGGTGGCTCTAATTTACTTGGACAATTTGGTGGATTGGCAAGTTTTGCTGGAATTGATATTGGATCAGAAGGAGGCTTAAACCCTGAGTTGTATCCCACTATTGTTAGGAGTACACCTTTCTATATGGAACTGCTTAAAAGTAAGGTTTATTACAAAAAATTAAATGATTCCATTCCGCTCGAAACTTACATGAAAGACCATGCCCCCAAATCTTTTGGAGGTTTACTTCTCAAGTACACCATCGGGCTTCCCAGATATTTAGCATCGAAGGACAAAGTTGAAAGTACCAATATTTCGAATGAAGATCTGTTGTATTTGGATAAAGAGACAACTGATATAATCAAGTCTTTAAGGGATAGAATAGCGTGCGAAATAAGTAAAAAGTCCGGTTTGATTACAATCTATGTCGAAATGCCAGATCCACTGATTGCTGCTGGAGTGAACAAATTTACGCGGGCATACATGGAAGAATATTTGACTGATTATAAAATAGGAAAACTAAACGATAATCTATCCTTTCTAATAGATAGGCGAGAAGAAGCCTGGATGGAGTACTCTGACGCCCAGAATGCGCTTTATAAATTTCGCGACAATAATTTCAATATAACAACCTCCTTAGCCAGATCAAGAGAAGAACATCTTGAAGCCGAGTATACTTTGGCATTGAGTGTGCTGGAAGAATTGAACAAACAGGTAGAACAAGCCAGGATTAAAGTTAAGGAACAGACCCCGGTATTTAAAGAGCTACAACCTCCATTGATCCCAAACGAGAAATCAAAGCCAAAGCGGATGTTGACTGTGCTCATTTTTTCAGTGGTGGGAGTTTTTGGGGGCCTTGCCTACGTGTTTTTTGGACATAGTTTGACCACTTCTGAAGATTAGGGTTTTAGTCAATAGATAGTAAGATCAGTTCGTTGTAGAGGTGCTTAAGGGTGGTCTTCAGAGGCCAATCAATTAAATGGTGGGAATCCATGCGTGGCTGTTTGTTCATGATTGATATTAGTTCAACAATTAAATTTGAGGAGTTTAAGAAGGTTTGTCTTATTGCTGGGTTTTTTCTCTGCTATCATGTTTCGAAATCTCAAGGCTTTGGAAGTAATCTAATTTCCTACGGAGCAACTCCTAATGATACGATCAACGATACGCAGGCATTTTTACAGGCGCTAAAAAATGCGGATTCTATATTTATTCCGGAGGGAGTCTTTCTTATTGACCCGATCATTAATAAATTCAGGAGCAACCAGCTTATTGAAGGCGCCGGTAAAGGACGTACTATTTTAAGACGAAGTGATAGAAAAGGCACCTATTTGATACAACAAACAGGAAAGGCACCAATTAACAACTTCACCTTGAAAAACCTTTCTATCGAGGGATTACCAAATTATCGTCATTCACTTGTTCAATTCAAGGATTCTAAAAATTTGAATATCATAAATGTATCCTTCAAATATGCAGGTAGTACAGAAGAAGAAAATGGTAGATCAACACTTCTCAGAATTGACTGGACCACACCTGACGTCCGCAATGGAGTAACGAAAGTGATAGATTGTGACTTTGAGGCCTTCTTCTATGGGATTCACTACAGACCATATGCTGAATCGGCAGGTGGAAACATACTAATCGAAAGTTGTGTATTCCGTGATTCTGATGTTGGTCACGCTTCCTCTGCCATTCTACTTGGAGCTCATGGGCAAGGCGAAATCAAGAATGTGACCATAGTCAATAACCGTTTTTTCGATCTGGACGATACCGCGATAATGCTTGTTGGCAGGTCCATAAATTATGAGAACATCTCGATTATCGGCAATTGGATGGAAACCTATCAAGTTGGCATTTGGCTTGATGCAAATGCTACAACACCTGCTCGAGATGTGTCCATTAAGAACAATATCATCACGAGCGAGATTGACAAGGGAATTCACATAGAGCATGCTATCGAGGTTGAGTTGATATCAAATTACGTCTACGATTGCGGTTTCTCTGGGATTACACTTTTCGATGTTACTGGTGGAATAATCACCGGGAATAAAATTGAAAAGAATGGTCAACGTAATGTAGATCGATATACTGAAGGCCTTTTGTTGTCAAGCTTAGTTTCAAAAGGTTCAAGCAAATTGATCGTATCTGGAAACCATTTCGATTCAAATAAAGGCCATCAACTGGCAATAACAGCTTACTCTGATTCAATAGAGGTTTCAGACAATTACTTTACGTCAAACTCTAGCTCTAGCTCCATTTTTGTCCCACTGGCCTTTGAAAGGCACCAGGCAGTGGAAGTATATAATAATTATCCACTTGAGACGATCATTTCTTATACAGATGATGAGGAAGTTAAACTAGACTTTATAAGTTTTCAATACATAAGGCTTGAAACGAGTAGTGATACGATTAATTTGAGCAAGGTGGAGACTTTACCTACAAAATCAGAAGAACATGGTCTTAGTATCGTAAACAAATCAGCTTCAGATCAAATAGTTATTAACTATTTTGGGAAGCCTGAGAAACAGATCGTTTTGCAAATTCCATCAGGAGAGACTAAAGCATACAACATGACGCTTGCAAAAGGCCTGCAGTTTGTTCCAGAATAGTCAGAAGAGAATTTGACGGCTTAGAGATTAGCTTATAAGCAATGACGGAATGTCTCTGAAGTTTTTAGATCAAGGGAAATTTTGGCAGATTACGACTACAAACAGCAATGAGCTCGGAAGGCACATAGTTATGTACTGCAATATCTAAGCTATTTTTTAATGACTTTTACGGCCTTAGGTTCACCGTGACCAGTTAGTATTTTCAGCAGGTAAATCCCCTTCGGGAATTCAGAGACTTTGATGGTACGTTTGTTTGGCTCATTGTAAACAGTTTTTCCAGAAAGAGTCAATATTTGGACTGTATAGTTACCTCGAACCTTTTTAATATTGATATGATTTGTGGCCGGATTCGGAAAAACATCAATGTCTTCTATGTCTCCTAAGCTAAGAGGGATTTGATTAACGGTTACAGCCCAATTCTGTTTGGTAGAAGCGTCTTCTGCAGTCACAGTATAAACAACCGGACTTGAAAAGTCCTGTGCAACGCCGCTTGAGGGAGAAACTATTGCTCCCTCATCGACTGTAATTATAGGTGTTAGACTTGTCACATCTGCATCTGACGTAACTTCAATAGACACTCTATGGTTTTCATTGTCTAATGATGAAATAGTTTGTTCTGGAAAGTTGAAGGTGAGAATGTCCGTTGCTGAGCTTGCTCCAATCAAATTTCTGAATACCGAAATGTTAGAGGAACCCGAATTGTCCACAACAAGATCGACTTTTCCATTTCCATCTAGATCACCAATTGAAATTGAGGAAGGTCTTGTTCCTGTCTCATAATCCACCTTTGGTGCAAATCCAATTGCGCCAACTTGAGAACTTGTGTTTTTCAGTAAGGAAATCGTGTTGCTACTATAATTTGCAATCGCTAAGTCAGTTTTTCCGTCTCCATCCAGATCGCTCATCGATACATGTGTTGGATAGTTGCCTGTTGGAAAGTCTAATCTTGTCTCAAAGCTGATGACATCTGGATCACCAGTATTTCTGAAAATGGACACTGTGTTGCTCTTTCGGTTAGAAACAGCCAAATCAGGATTCTCGTCTCCATCTAAGTCTCCAATAGCTACATAAGAAGGTTCTAATCCTGTTGGGTAGCTCGTGCTTTCTGAATAGTCTGTTGCTCCGGCCCCAGAGCTTACGTTTGTCAGAATAGAAACTGTATTGTTCCTCCTATCTGTCACTGCAAGATCGGCTTTGCCATCGCCATTCAGATCTCCAATCGTTACGGATTGTGTATATCCCCCTACCGTATACTCGGAATTCCCAATAAAACTCGTTGCTCCGTTGCCTTCAGTGGAATTTCTTGTATTTCTTAGGGTTGAGACCTTACTGCCAAATGTGTTGACCCAAGCTAGGTCCGACCTTCCATCTCCATCTAAATCGCCCATAGATACGGAAAGTGGAAATGCGCCGGTTAGGTAATCTCTTTCATATTTTAGGCCAATTGCTCCTTCATCTGAACTAACGTTTCTTAAGATCGACACCGATGAGTTAATTTCATTACTATTAAGATTAATTATGGCCATGTCAAGCTTTCCATCGCCGTCCAAGTCTCCTAATGAAATGGATCCAGGATTTCGACCTGTTGCAAAGTCAAGCTTGTCTGCTAATCTGATCATCCCTGACGTTTCACTAGTATTTCTGAGAACAGATACTGAATGACTACTATAGTTTACCGCCACTATGTCATTTTTTCCATCCCCATCAAAATCACCAATTGCAGTATGAGTAGGATGATTCCCTGTCCCAAAAATTGTTTGATTGGAAAAAGAACTTTGATCAATCACACCCCCGCTTTCAAAAGTCACCTCAAATGGAACTGATGAGTATGCTGTCACACCATTTACAGTTACAGTTATGGGCTGGTACGAAGCCCCCTGAGGCACCACAATTTCAAGACTGGTTGGCGTAGCTTCTAGTACTTCAGCCTTAACACCACCAAAAAAGACAATGTTGTCCGATGGATTAATTCCGAAATTTGAACCAGATATAGTAACCAACTCTCCGATTGGTCCGCGTGTAGGTTCTAAAGACGTAATGCTAGGAATAGCAGGGGCAGGCACAATCGTTACAGTCCAATCCTGTTTAGTGACTCCATCGTTTGCAGTTACGGTATAGGTAGTAGGTTCTGTAAAATCGTTTGGGGTACTGCCACTAGTCTGTTGAATACCATTCACAGAGGCTGTCGCTCCAGGGGATAATGTGAATGTTGAGATCAGTGAAGTTAAATCGGTTCCATTTTCAACCTCAATAGTTACCTGTCCATTTCCAATGAAGTACAATTCGTTCTGGCTTGGCACAGAAAAGGAAATGATATCAGAAGCCAAGGCATTTCTATAAACTACTAGCACATTGCCAACACCCGCTGTAAGTAGGTCGTTTTTTCCATCACCATCCATATCAGATATGGACAGGAGTGGCCCTGTTCCTAGGTTTATCTCGTTTGAGAAACTTACAGTTTCTTCATTACTTGTATTTTTAAAAACAGATGAACCAACAGCTAAATCAACTTTTGCGTCTCCGTCTAAATCGCCCACTAATACCGGTCTCGATGACCCTCCTTGGTAGCTCACTCCGCTATTAAAACTTATCGATCCTGCTTCAGCGCTTGTGTTTTTAAATACTGTAAAAGCGGTTTCCCCTCCGTTGGAAACAACAAGGTCCAACTTTTCATCTCGGTCAATATCACCAATTGAGACAAAAAGGGGCGATGTGCCTGCTAGCAGAGACTGTTTTTCTTGAAAGGTGACCTGTCCGTTTGTACTTGTATTCCTGAAAACTGACAAGGTGTTGCTGCCCCTATTGGCAACAACTAGCTCTGGCTTTCTATCACCATCCAAATCACTTATCGCCACGGAGTTGGGCCACGAGTCTGTAACAAAGTTTTTCTGTGCGGCGAAACTAATCGTACCATCCTCTGAGCTGATATTTCTAAAAACTGTGACTGTGGCATTACTACCCCGAGTGACTGCAATATCGTCTTTCCCATCTCCATCAAGGTCATGGATTGCAACCGATGTTGGATGAATTATTCCCTGACCAAAGGTTAAGTTTGCTTCTTCTGCAAAGCTAATTGCTCCTATTTCGCTGGTTGTATTTCTGAGAATTGATACACTATGACCAAAGTGATTTGCAACTGCGATATCCTTTTTCCCATCACCATCCAAATCGCCCAATGCAGCAGACATTGGAGACGTTCCTGTCGAAAAGTCTTTCTTTTGAGCATAAAAGCTTTTTGCTCCTACACACATGTTTCGTAGTACTGATACTTTGTGCTTAAATTGATCTAGAACAGCTATATCAGGTTTTCCATCTCCATCCAAATCACCAACCACGACTTTGCTAGCTCCAAGTCCAATAAAACGAGCATCGCCTGGCATGAATGAGTCAGCGCTGATGGGTACTCCCCCTTCGAAAGTGACGGCAAACGGCGAATCCGAGTGCGCAATTAAGTTATCAACAAGAACGGTAATAGGTTCATAGGAAGCGCCAGAAGGAACAGAAACAGTCAGTTCAGAAGCTGTTGCTGCGGTTACTGTTGCTCTTGTGGCACCAAAAAAAACAACATTATTAGCTGGATCATTGTCAAAGCCTGCACCAGATATTATCACAGTTGTGCCTATAGGACCACTTTCTGGACTGAATGCAGTGATACTCGGTTGAGTTAGGCCGTCTATGTAGCCCAACATCAGAAAACAGGCTAGAACTATTCTCTTAAGTATCTGAGGGAGTTCCCGTGTCATTGTGGTATTGATATGTGACAAAGTTAGGCCTAACTGGTTCTTTCTGGTTAAGGTGGTTGTAAATTATCTAGCGCTAAATTAAAAGAGGATGGCAAAGGCAATTGATCCTTTGTTTGTCTAAATTTGCATTTTTTTAATAAATGGCGACTACAGTCATTTAATGTTCATCAATTAAGCTATTGATTAGTCTATCTCAATTTGGTTTTAGCACAATATGCCTCTCCAGTAAGAGCTCATTTTTTTTCGGATAAATGGGAAAAGTAATTGCATATTATCAGCCGTTAGGGAGGCTCAAAAACTTTGTGAACATCACACTTGTCATGTTCTTTTTATTCTCTTTTCACGTGCTAGTTGTATACTACCTGAAGAACATTTTTGGCTATGATATCAATTCACTCGAATACATCATGGTAAAGATGTGGAAGGAGCTGCTTCTTGTTGCAATGATTGTTGGATTCGTTTTAAGCCGGGTGGTTAGTGTAAATCAGTCGACCACTAAGCTGATTTTTTTAGACTACCTGGTCACAATCAATATTTTATTAGGTGTACTTTTCTTATTAATAGCTGAAAACTTGCTTGTTGGGCTTTGGAGCTTCAGGAGTCTTTTTGAAATTTATGGATTTTATGTACTTGGTAGAGTTTGTTCCTACTCATTTCAAGACTACAGGATGTTTTTTAGAATGCTCCTCCTTGCCGGTGTTTTGACGTCTATTTTTGGGGTCATTCAGGTCGAATATCTTGGTGTTGATTTTTTCTATGATATATATGGAGTTGATGACATTGCGATTGCACTAACATCTTGGGATTATGAAAAATTAAGAGCCAGCTCATCGTTCATAAGCCCACATGAATTCGGTTTGTTTTTAGTAATCAGCATCATCAGTTTTTATTATCTAATCAAAACCGATAACGAGAAAAGAAAAATCTATTTTACTGCGTTTCTTATCATCATTGTTGGCCTTATCTACTCCCTCTCGAGGAGCTCCTATGTTATCCTATTTGTTTTTATAGTGATTGTTTCTATTAAAAATCGAGCATTTGTTTTTTATGGCCTGGCTTTTTTATTGGTAAGTTATTTTGCATTGGATGCACTAGGTATTCTGGCTAACATACAGTCGATATTTTCTGGTGAAGACACATCTTCTTCGGGCAGGCTAGATGTATTGGCAAGGGCGATTGATGAGTACATGAAACATCCGTTAGGTTCCGGATTGGGGAGTGTTGGAGTGGTTGTGAGAAGGTTTAACCCGGAGGCACCACAGTTTGAGGGTGAAATTTTCAATATACTGGTTATGTTGGGGCCGGCTGGAATTTTTTTGCACCTATTAATTTACTGGACAATTTTTCAGAAAGCTTTTAGCTTGAGCATCAAGAATGTCAGTGAGAAGGTACAACGAATTTCGATGGTGATGATACTAGTTATTGCGGCATTATTTCTTCGGGAATTAATTCTTCCACGTGACTTTACAAACTATTCAATAGGGTGGTTTTTGATAGGTAATTACATGTCTTTGACAAATGCTTTGACGATAAGGATATCGGGGTATGAATCAAATCAATGAAAATGTCGAATCACTTAGGATTTTACATCACATAATAAAAGAAATTATTCAATTGTATATCACAAAATATGTGCGGAATTAACGGGATCTATGCAGATAGATTAATTGACCAATACGAGAAACGGATTGAAGCAATGAATCAGTCCATCAAACACAGAGGTCCGGATGCTGTCGGTCATGTTGTTTGTAATAATAAATTAGTCTTAGGTCATAGAAGGCTATCAATTATTGATTTGGACGAAAGATCCAATCAGCCAATGTCGAATAATTCGGGAGATATTGACTTAGTCTACAACGGGGAGATATTCAATTTCCAAGAACTTAAAAAGGAGTTGGAAGCCGACTATAATTTCATCACTACCTCAGACAGTGAGGTTATTTTAGCCGCTTATGAGGTCAAGGGTATAAAATGGCTTGTCGAATCAATAAATGGAATGTATGCAATGGCCATTTACGACAGGAGAAACAACTCGCTTTACCTTGTAAGGGATCGTTTTGGAATCAAGCCCCTTTATTACACCATCGATGAAGGAGTCCTGATTTTTTCTTCGGAAATAAAAGGGATTCTAAACTCAGGTTTAGTGGAACCCTCCTTCAATTCGAGAGCAATTGACGACTACCTTGGCTACAGGTACGTTAGAGAGCCAAATACTTTTTTCAAGAATATTTATCAGGTTCCATCAGCCTCCTATCTTAAATCCGTAGATGGAAAAGTTGTGGACGAACAAATCTACTGGAAGTTGCCAAGATTGAACTTTGACGAAGATTTCGACGAGAAAGAGATCAAATCGAAAACTAAGATAGAGGTGGAAGAGGCTATAAAAAGATGGCTTATTTCCGATGTGAAAGTTGGGGCTTATCTGAGTGGCGGAGTTGATAGTAGTTTGACCACTGCTATACTAACGGAGCATTCAAATTCACAAGTGGATACTTACACTATCGGCTTTGACGAGGAAGGTTACAATGAGTTTCCATTTGCGAGAATTGTTGCCGAGAAGTACGACACCAATCATCATGAAATACTGATGAGCCAGGAAGACTACATAGGCAATTGGGAAGACTTAATCAAATACAAGGATGCACCTTTAGCAGTCCCAAATGAAATACCGCTTGCCATTATGTCTTCCGAATTAAGCAAAGACATTACAGTGGTAATCTCAGGCGAGGGAGCAGATGAATTGTTTGGGGGGTATGGAAAAATTTTCAGATCTGCATTTGACTATGAGAATCGAAAACCAGACGATAACTCATTTTACGACTATTTTGTTGGACAGTATGAATATGTTTCCAGAGATCTCAGAGATAGATATTTGTTGGTTGATGGGGACTACCGCCAAGAATTTGATGAGAAGGTTCAAATGGATTTCTCTCAACACCGAAATGAAGAGAACATTTTCAGATTCTTTCACGCATTTCATATAAAGGGACTTCTGAATAGAGTGGACTTAACTACAATGCAAACAAGTGTTGAGGCCCGGCCCCCATTTCTAGACCACAAACTTATTGAGTACGTCTACGAAAATGTTCCTTACAGCTTGAAGTTAAAGTGGAATGATTGCAACGCTCAGGACAAGGCCAAATCACAGGTGGCTAAACAATACAGTGAAGAATTGGATACACCAAAATACATTTTGAAGAAAATATCTGAAGATTGGTTATCCGATGATATCATCTATAGAAAAAAAGTTGGATTCCCGGTACCGTTGACCAAGTGGTTTCCAAAATTGGCTGAAATTGCCGATGAGGCTTTATCGGAGGCCGATTGGTTAAATAAAAGTGAACTCGAGAACCTTATAAATGATCTAAGGAACTCTAATGATATTAGGGCTGGGCAGTATTTGTGGATGTTTATAAATGTTGAAATTTTCAGAAAAGAATACTTTAGGAAATCATGGAAATGGTAGAAAGGAAGATCACAGTCGGATACACAACAGGTGTATTCGATTTGTTTCATATTGGTCATTTAATTATGCTTAAAAATGCCAGGTCACTATGTGATAAACTGATAGTTGGTGTAACTACGGATGACCTAGTTTCTTATAAAGGCAAGAAGTCAGTGATTCCTTTTGAGGAACGTTTGGAAATCGTAAGGTCTATTAGGTATGTAGATGCTGCAATTCCACAATATGATATGAATAAGTTTGAAGCGTGGGAAAAATTGAAATTTGACGTAATGTTTGTTGGAGATGACTGGCACAATACCGATAAATGGAAAAGTCTGGATGAGCAATTCATGGAGGTTGGGGTAAAGATTATCTATTTCCCCTACACAAAAGGGACATCAAGTACACTGATCAATGAAACCTTAAACAATTTGAGGTCTAAATAATAGAGTTCTATTTAATGAAGCTTCTGTATCTTCTTCCTAGGTATTTATTTGGGAATATTCTTTACTTGCTGAGTTATCTGGTGCCGAAATCAAATCGAATTTGGGTGTTTGGGTCATGGGCAGGAGAGTTGTTTGCCGATAGTCCAAAATATCTTTTCCAGTATGTTTCAAATAGTGAGTTTGAGTTTTTCCCTGTCTGGCTGACAAGAAACAAAAAACTTGCTAATGATTTAAGGCGACAGGGGCTTAATTGTTATCGGATAAATAGCCTTTTAGGTCTTTGGTATTCATTGAGGGCAAAAGTTGCAGTAATCTCCCATGGTATGATTGATGTGCATAGACATGCATGCGCTCGTCAAGAGATTGTTCAAACATGGCATGGCATCCCAATGAAGCCGGTTCTATTGTCTGATCCGAAGATTAAAGCTATAAGGAAAAGGAAAAGGAAAGCGCTGCTATCATTTTTTTTCCCATTTATAAAAAAAGATATAGAGTTCAACAATTACCTGGCAATATGTAGTACTTCACCTCATATTACTGATCTGTTTAGAAAAGTGTTTGGAGCCAGTGCCCCATTGGTTGAAACGGGTTTTCCTAAAAACGATGCTCTAGTCAAGAACTCCTATGAATCCGAGCTTGGGAGGAAGATAGAAAGTCAGATTGAGCAAGGATACAAGGTAGGACTCTATATTCCCACATACAGGCTAGAACATGAATTTGATATCGTGGCTTATTTGCAAGCCAATCTCGAACTTATTGAGAAGTGGCTTGTAGAAGAAAGGATGTATCTATATCTGCGGTTTCACCCTTTTGATCAAAGGAGGCTTTCAGACTCTCTAAAGAGTTCACACGTGTTCCTTGTCAGAGATGAAGATATTAACAATGATGTTACCAACATTTTAGGTCTATTTGATTTGCTGATAACAGATTACTCCAGTCTTGCATTTGATTTTTTGATGATCGAAAAACCAATTTTCTTTTTAGCGCCGGATAGGGAGGAATATATCGAGTCGAACGGTGAATTTGTCTACGATTACCAGGAGATGAACCTACCAATTTCAAAGGATTGGAAGTCGGTTCTAGAAAAAATAGCTAAGGATGAATATCGAAATAGCTCTTTGGAAGAGCTGTCTGCGAAATACCATTCATACAAAGATGGTAAAAATTCAGAGAGATTATTTAAGCTTATTTCAGACAAGATAAGCACATGAGAAGAGCTGTAATTTTCTTTCTGGGAGTTGTATTGTGGCCCTTTTTTAAAGGACTTAAGATCAAAAAAGACGTTTGGATTTTTGGATCGGGAGAAGGCAATTCCTATTCAGATAACTCCAAATACCTATTTCAACATGTTGTACAACATAAACCGGGAGTTAAGGCAGTATGGATCACTAGCTCCAAGAATGTCATTCAGCAGCTGGATAAGCAAGGTATTTCTGTTTATGGCAACTTATCTCTAAGAGGTCTTTGGTATGTTATGGTTGCAGAAGTCGTTTTCTTTTGCACTTCCCGAAATGACATTCATTACGTTTTCAAGAAGAAATCAAGGAAGATTGTGAATCTTTGGCATGGCATGCCTATTAAAAAAATAGCTTATGACTATCTTCCACATAGACCCGAAAATAGGAACAGGAACGCACTATTGTGGGATACGTTTGTTGCTGGATTTCAACATAAAGAGGTTGATGTAGTTCTTGCCACATCATCCTTTTATAGGAAAATTCTAGAATCGTCATTTAGAAACCCAAATATTTATGTAACTGGTCAGCCGAGAACAGATGCGTTCTTTCAATGGGATCGAAAAACGATGAAAGAGAAATTTGGCTTTGGTTCAGATAAAAAGATTATTACGTATATGCCTACGCATAGGGCATATGGAAAAGGAAAATTTAATCCCTCCATTTTTGGTAAAAACAAAGACGCACATATACTTTTTGAGAAGCACAATATAAATCTCGCTTGGAAATTTCATAAGAATATGGTTAGTTCAGTCCGCAAGGATGATACTTTGAATGCTTCTATAGTTGATCTATCAGCAAGGGGTGTGGACCCTCAAGAATTATTGTTTATAACGGATATACTCATTACGGACTATTCTAGTTGTTATATAGATTTTCTGTTTCTGGACAGACCAATCATTTTTTATCACTATGACAATTATGAGGAAGATGATAATGAACTTTATTTTTCGATCGCCAAGAATAATCCTGGAAGAATTGCGAGAACCGAAAAGGATCTTCTAGATGAAATTAGGGAGATTTTAAATGGGAAAGATTCATTTGTTCACCGTAGGCAATCCTATAAAGAACTCTATCATAGCTATACAGATGGATTGAGTTGTAGCAGAGTTGTTGAATTGTTTAACACTTGACATGATTAATCAACTAAAAGGTCTGTTAAAAGATGCTTCTGTTTATGGTCTTGGAGAATTCCTTAATAAAGGCGTTCAGGTCTTGTTCTTACCATTGATATTTGCCTACATACCAGCAAAAGACTTTGGGATCCTTGAATATTTCCTGACATTTAAGAATTTGATTGCCGTGGTGTTGGGCTGGGGGATAATTACTGCTATACAACGATTTGGTTCTGAGAATAATGGGAGCAACTTGAAATCTGTTGTTTCATCCTCTTTAATAGTCTTAATTGTCCTTGATTTAGTTGTTTGCCTGATCTTGTTGGTCGGTTCGTATTATTCCTTATCGGGAAACTTAACCATCGAAAATGGTCAGTTAGCTGCGATACTAACTATTCTTACATCATTCTTTTTTGGAATCAGATCTGTATCACTCGGTGTCCTTAGATTAAAGAGGCGCCCTCAAATCTATATGCTTATCACCTTGGTAAACGTCTTTGTTTATCTCTTCGGAACTTTTATCCTGGTGGTCTTTTTAGATTCGACTTTTATGGCTTTTCTAGTCGCCGGATTTTTTGGTATTGTCATTTCAACTGCCTTAGGGCTTTGGTTTATCAGAGAAGAATTGCAGTTGAGCCTGGACATTAAGCTGGTGAAGAAAATCTACTCATTCAGTGCATCAGTTCTGACCACAG
The DNA here is from genome assembly GCA_028285685.1 of Cyclobacteriaceae bacterium. Lineage (GTDB taxonomy): Bacteria > Bacteroidota > Bacteroidia > Cytophagales > Cyclobacteriaceae > Ekhidna. Next base: position 77,890 of record JANQOR010000035.1, read on the forward strand.
CATTGTGTTTTATGCTATTGTCAAGCACAAGCAGGTTGTTTTTATCTCATTACGGCTCCTTTCTTGATGTGGCTACAGTAGGAATGGCGATGAAGCTCTCTTTGGTAGTGGGAGCTATCCTGGTAGCACCATTCAACCTTGCTTGGCTCCCTTTTGTTAATGACGTGCATAAACAGGACAACTTTAAACAAATTGTAAGCAAAGTGAAATTATTGTATACAATCGTTGCAGGTTTTCTTATCATTCTAATTTCTCTGTTTTCTAAGGAAATACTCCTACTGGCGAACGACGAGGAATACTTGCTAGCTAGCAAATACGTACCTTTTTATGCATTCACCTATTTGCTACAAGGAATGTATCTAATACATTCATCTGGTCTTTACATTGAAAAAGCATCAAAAAAGTATCTTGCTATTGCACTTAGCACAGCAATTGTAAACATCTTACTCTTCATTCCAGTATTGAGTGATCTCGATGTTTTGAAAGCATCGATTATTACAGTATTGAGTTTCTTGTTCCAGTTTTACGTAACCGCTTTCTTTGCAAGAAAAACAATATTATTTAACCTTTTGAATAAGGATTTAGTCATTGTTATAGGCCTGATCTGTTCAATTTTGACTCTTTCGTATTTTGATATAAGCGGGTTCACATTTTTTGTAAAAGTTGGAAGTATTGTATTCTTTCTATTAATAATCTTTACGATTACCTCAGCCAAAAAAGACATAAATGTTGTCCTTTCCGTGATTGAGGGAAAATTTAAGTTTAAAAGATAGAAGAGGTTGTCAAGGGATAGTCTAATAACGTCCATGGTTTCATTTTCTAAGAAACTTACTTCGCTTTAAAATGATGAAGTCGCCTAAAATCACGGTCATTACATCTGTCTTCAATGGTGTCGAGTACTTGGAACAGTCCATTCAAAGTATTCTTAATCAGTCCTACGAGAATATCGAGTACATAATTGTAGATGGAGGTTCTACTGATGGATCTGTCGAAATCCTGGAAAAATACGAGCATGAAATTGATGTTATTATTAGTGAGCCTGATCGAGGCATTTATGATGCCTGGAACAAGGGATTGAAAGTTTCCTCGGGTGAATGGATATCTTTTGTCGGCTGTGACGATTTTCTTGAGACAGATGCCATTGAAAAATATGTGGGTAGGATAAATCAAGCAAATGAAGAGGTGGATTACCTGAGTTCCAAAGTGAAACTAATCAATGCCTCAGGAGAACTGATTAGAGTGTGGGGCTCTCCTTGGATTTGGAATACTTTCAAATGGAATATGAAGACCGCTCACGTAGGATCGTTACATAATAAGCTATTTTTTCAGAAATATGGTCTGTACGACATCGGTTACAGGGTGACAGGTGATTATGAACTACTTTTGAGAGCTGGGAAAAACCTTAAGTATTTGTTCCTCGACGAGATCACTGCAAATATGAGAATGTCTGGTGTAAGCAATTCGAGTATGAGGGCTTTTAAGGAAGCATTTAGAGCAAAGAGAGTAACCGGCAAGAGGAACGCATTTCTCTGTTTAATGGATTTCCTATTTATCTATGCAGTTACCAGAGTCCACAAGCTGAGGAGCATAATCAAGAATTAATGATGCGAATAGCATTTGATGCGAAATGGTACTTTAAAGGTCCACCAAGTGGCAAGGTTGTCGTCAGAAATCTTATTAACAATCTTCCAAAATCTGAACGGGATAACGTCCTGCTTATATTTAGAAAGAGAGACAGGGAAAATGTAAGTGCGTCTGAGCAACTAGATGATTTTAAAAAAATATTTATCCCTAGCATATTTTCACTAGTTGACAACACGCTAATAATGCCAATTTATTTATTGGGGAAAAATATTTCGGTTGTCTTTTGCCAAAACTTCGTTCCTCTATTTGGATCTTTTAAGAAGGTGGCTCACATACACGACCTGTTGTTTCTTGAATTTCCTCAATTCTATTCAATGACAGAAAGACTTTATTTCATTCCATTGAGGCTTACGCGGTGGTTGGCAAGCGGAATTTTAACTGTCAGTCAGACGGAAAAGGAAAGAATTTCTAAATTTTACAGAATCGACAGGAAAAAAATCCATGTAATATATCATGGAGTTGATGAGACATTTAAGCCAAAGGAAGAAACTGAGTTAAATGAAAAATTTGCCCTATTCGTAGGGCGACTTAACATTCGCAAGAATATAGATTTACTGGTCTCCCTGTGGAAAGAAAACGAATTTGACTTACCACTCAAAATAGTTGGTAGTTACGATTGGAAGACTAATAAGTATGATTTCGAGGAACTCGAGAAACACGATATTTACTACCTGGGACACAAAGATCACACTGAGATCGTGGAAATTCTTCAGAAGAGCAAGCTCTTCCTCTTTCCTTCATTGGCTGAGAGCTTTGGACTACCTATCGTAGAGGCAATGAAATGTGGAATACCTGTCATATGTTTTGACAACACCTGCATTCCTGAAATTGCAGGTGAAGGTTATCAACTTGTTCCCAACCTAAACAAAGAAAAGTTCAAAGAGAGAATAGTTGAGCTGTCCTCAAATCATGACCTTTGGCAAACTTCCTCAACACATGGTGTCAAAAATGCTCGAAGATTCCTTTGGAAAAATTCTTCGGAGGAGTTGTTGACCTACCTCCTAAGTTTTGTTAAACCCCTTTAGATGTACCTGGAAAGGTAAGAGAAGATGAATTTAATGAAATTGAATCCAAGCTTATTATAAATGAATTATTAGTAACATTGTCAATAGGAAGTAGTGTAAAATTCTGTCAATGAGAATGGAGTCATTTTTAGAATTCGGGGCTGTGAAGGACCAATAGTGAACGTTCAGCATTAGTTGGACTTATGTTCGTGGCTCTAGGTTTATACCCGATAGTAAAGATGAAAGTGAACGTGTCTGTTGCTGTCCAGACGGAAATGCTTACCTGAATACATGTGGAGGCCGCTTACAAGCTTACACGAGAGTGTGAAAGATCAGATTTATGCCAACACATGATTGAAGAAGGGGTTTCCAAGTTCTGAAATATATATTTGGGTTACTTCAGCAAGGAAAATTACTGGACTTAATAAATAGTGTTACGAAAAATAACAGCATTTCTCATTTCCAAGATTAGAGGCAAGGGTGACTACAGTCTTGAAGAGAGCATTTCTGACTATCACCTGTGGATCTATGTGAAACTTCGCCTACTTCAGGTTTTAAGGGGACTGTTCTTTGCTGGTATACGCAAAAGGAAACTCCTGTTCCGAGGGTCTGGAACTAAGATTGTAGGTTTTAGAAACCTCCAACTTGGAAAAAGCGTGATCCTGGAGGATCGTGTGAGCATCAATTGCATCTGTAAGAAAGGAATAGCAATCGGAAATGGAGTGACCATTGCTCAGGGCTCGGTCCTCACTGCCCTAGGCGTCATAGCACGTATGGGGGAGGGAATTGCTATAGGTGACAATTGCTCGGTTGGAGCTTATAGCTTTATCGCAGGTCAAGGAGGGATTACTATTGGAAACAATGTTATAATGGGGCCTCAAGTAAAGATCTTTTCCGAGAATCACAACTATGATGTGGGTAGTATTCTAATAAAAGATCAAGGAGAGACAAGATCAGCAGTTGTGATAAAAGATAATTGCTGGATAGGTGCTAATGTCACAATTCTGGCTGGTGTAACGATCCCCTCGGGTACTGTTGTTGCTGCTGGCTCTGTAGTCACGAAGAGTGTCTTGGTGGAGAATATGATAATCGGCGGAATACCAGCGAAACAAATTAAGACACGGCTCAAACCCCAGGAATAGATTTACTCATTCTGAACCTCAATTTGATTGGTAGAATTTAAGAACGTATGAGTTCATATTCGTAAAGATTCGAGCTATATATACACCGGGGCTAAGGTGACCAGTCGGTATTAAACCATTTTCATCTATTTCAAGATTTTTTGCAGAAAATTTCCCATCAAATGAAACAAGACTTGTTTCATGAATTATTTCATGCTGGGGGTTGTGGAAGAGAATGTAGTTTTTTGTATGAACCAGTATGGAATTGGAGTAATCGGATGGAAATCTCCTGGGATCATCGACGATAAATTTGGTTTCACCATTCACCAGAAATCTAGGGTCTACTTCCTTAATTGATCCTATGTTCGAAAAGATAAGTTCGAAATGTTTCGATTGAATTAATTCAAAGTCCGCACTAGAGATCTCCAGACGATTGTTTATTGCCAAACCATCAAAACCAGCAGCTGTGACATCGGAAAGATGTTCTTCATTCAGTTTGGTAGTTGTAAAAAGAGCCAGGAAAATCCGTGCGTCTTCGAAATATTTTTTGACCTCTAGGCCGTGACCTATGGAATAAACGATAAATGAAACATGATTTTCCTCGAATAAAAACTCATCTAAAATGTTGTCAATGTCACTTATATATTGAACTTCCTTTAGATCCAGAACAAGGTGAACATTGCGTTCAATTTTCTCAAGAGCATCCGAAAATGTAGGAATCTTTGCTCTGCTATATCTGCTCCCGAACTTATCACTATAGCCAAAATCTAATTTACTTACCTGCTCGTACATCAGATGATTTATGTGGCCGGTGCCATTACTTGTTCTGTCGACAGTTTCATCATGAAGCAAGACAATTTTTCCATCTTTTGTGGTTCTGAGATCAATTTCTATAAAATCAAAGCCATGATTTATTGCCTGCTCTATCGATATCAAAGTATTTTCGGGGAATTCAGATGAATATCCTCTATGAGCAATCAACGTTTGACTGGCCAAGTCGACATACAGTAGAATTAAGCAATTTGCAACAAAAAGTCTCATGCCTGAGATAGGATATAAGCAATTTTAAGTGGATTTTGTTAATTTCTTTTGCTATTGAGCGAATCGAATTTTGACTTCCGATTCAGCGAGATGGATAAAATTTGAGCGTATAAATCTGATGATCCGTAGCAACCAATAAGATGTATAGATCTTTTTTAAGTTGGTTGGTTGAGAAAAAGCCTGTTTCCTTTATTTCAAAGTCATCTACAACCTTTCTACCACTAATCGAAACAAGACTTGCTTCGAGTATAACTTCTGAACGCGGGTTGTAAAAGAAAATGTAGTTACCGGCATGGACCAAACTTCCCTGAGAACCACTATCATCGCCTTCAAGCTCTTGAGCTACTTGCCCAAGTTCGTTTCTCCTACTTAAGGGAAACAGGTTTGGGTTATCAACAATTAGTTTAATTTTTTGAGTATGCTGAAATCTTGGATTCAACTCATTGATTGAGCCTATATTCCAGATGATAAAATCAAAATGGTTCTTTTTAAACAAATGATATTCCTCCCTAGTTACTTGTCTTTTATTATTTAGAGCCAAGCCATCAATACCTATCGCAGCTAGCATTGAAAGGTAGGTGCCGTTTAATTCCGTGGAACTAAAAACCGTAAGGTAAACACGTGAGTTTTTGAAATACCTTTTGACCTCAAGGCTTTGATCCAATGTATAGACTATAAATGAGGTTCTACTTTCATCAAAAGAGTGCTCTTGTAGAATTTGGTGTATGCTACTTATATAGTTGCTCTCCTTTAAATCCAAGACTATCTGTGCTCGCTTATCGATTTTCACTATAGCTTCTGATAGTGTTGGAATCTTTGTGCCTTCATACTCATCTCCAAATTTGTCAGGATAGCCAAAATTCAGATTAGCTACCTCTTCATAGGTTAGCCGATTTATGTTTCCAGTCCCATTACTTGTTCTATCGACAGAATCATCATGTAACAAGACGACCTGCGCATCCTTGGTTGTGCGAAGGTCCATTTCAATGAAATCAAAGCCAAAGTTTACCGCCTGCTCAATTGAAACCAGCGTATTTTCCGGGTACAAGGCCGAATATCCTCGGTGAGCGACTAAGGTCTGACAGAACAATTCAACACTTAGAACAATAAAGCAGATTGTACTAAAAAATCTCATACCTTTGCAGGCTTTTATCAGAGAAAATTAATGAAATTAGCCATAATAGGGACAAGAGGGTATCCATATGTATATAGCGGCTATGAAACTTTTGTAAGCGAATTGGCAGTTCGATTAGTAGCAGATAATATAAAGGTAACCGTTTACTGCCATAAGAATTTGTTCTCAGATCGTCCGAAGGAGGTGAACGGCATAAGGCTTAAATATTTTCCCACAGTTGAGACAAAATCCCTTAGCCAGTTGATTCATTCTTTTCAATGTATGATACACGCATGTCTCTCAAGTTTTGATATCATATTAGTAGTGAATTCAGCCAATGGACCATTTGGTTTAATTTCTAGAATTTTTGGAAAAAGGACAGCAATTAATGTCGATGGATTGGAATGGCTCAGGCCCAAGTGGAAGGGACTAGGAGCGAAATACTTTTATTTGGCATCCAAAGTCGCGACAAAACTATATGACTTCATAATAAATGATTCGGAAGCAATGAGAGAGTTTTACCTGAGGGAGTTTCAGGTAGATTCTACAGTAATTGCGTATGGAGCAAACATCAGACACTCCAAGAGGCCGGAACTGATCCAAAAGTGGGGACTGGCCTCCAGGGAATATTACCTAATAGTTGGGAGATTAATCCCGGACAACAATGCCGATGTTATTGTTGCAGAATTTGTCAAATCAACAACACAAAAAAAACTAGTGATTGTTGGTGATGTTCCGTATGAAGATGAATATGCTAATAAAATTAAGAGTACAAATGATGAAAGGGTGATTTTCACCGGATACGTTAGGGACCAGGAGCTGCTCGCAGAATTGTATCACAATTGCTTTGCTTATTTTCACGGACACCAATATGGAGGGACCAATCCTACGTTGTTGAAAGCATTGGCATACGGTAGTGCCGTATTGGCACTAGACACAGTATTTACCCAAGAAATGCTTAAACAGGGTGAGTACGGGGCATTTTTCACAAAGAATGCAGGTGACTTACAAAAAAAAATTGAGGAATACGATGTTTCCGAGGAAATGCTTGAGGACTATAGAACAAAATCTAGAGAGAGGATTGTTCAGAACTACACTTGGGAGAAAATTACGGAAGAGTACATTGCTTTGTTTAATAAAATGATGGTTAAATGAAAAAGGCATTAATAACAGGAATTACAGGTCAGGATGGTGCCTACCTGAGCGAATTACTACTTTCAAAAGGCTATGAGGTACATGGTATCAAGCGTCGATCTTCACTCTTCAACACAGATAGGATTGATCACTTGTATCAAGATCCTCACAAACAGGACACTCGTCTTTTTTTACATTATGGTGATTTAACCGATTCACTAAATCTGACAAGGCTAATTCAAGAAATTCAGCCTGATGAGATTTATAATTTAGGAGCTATGTCTCATGTGAGAGTCAGTTTCGATACACCTGAGTATGTTGCCAACGTAGATGGTATCGGTACCCTTCGGCTATTGGAAGCTATAAGACTGCTAGGACGGGTGGAGCAGACACGGATCTACCAAGCTTCCACTTCAGAACTATACGGATTGGTGCAGGAAGTTCCACAAAAAGAGACTACTCCATTTTATCCACGATCACCGTATGCTGCGGCTAAATTATATAGCTATTGGATTACCGTGAACTACAGAGAAGCATATAACATGTATGCTTGTAACGGTATTCTGTTTAATCACGAATCCCCACGAAGGGGTGAGACATTCGTGACGAGAAAGATAACGAGGGCTGTTGCTAAACTGGCCTTAGGATTACAAGACACCATGTATCTGGGGAATCTGGATTCAAAGCGCGACTGGGGACATGCAAAAGATTATGTGAGGGGTATGTGGCTAATGTTGCAACAGAGTGAACCCGATGACTTTGTCTTAGCAACCGGAGTTACTACAACAATTCGGGATTTTTTACTCTTGGCATTCAGAGAAGTCGGTGTGGACGTGGAATTTAGAGGTGATGGTATCGATGAAGTAGGCTATGTAAAGTCGGTTTCGGACAATAATTATGCTTTCAAAATTGATCAGGTGGTGGTGCAAATTGACCCGAAATATTTCAGACCAACGGAGGTTGATCTATTGATCGGTGACCCTTCTAAGGCAAAGGAAAAACTAGGATGGGAAACTGAGTATGATCTGCAGGCCTTAGTGACTGAAATGGTTAATTCTGATTTGGAATTGTTCAAGAAGGATAAGTATTTGTTAGATGGTGGTCATAAAATTTTAAGACAAGCTGAATAATGGATAAATCAGCAAGAATTTACGTCGCAGGCCATAGTGGAATGGTTGGGTCTGCCATTGTCAGAAAGTTGAAACATGACGGCTTCAACAATATAATAGTCAGAAGCTCCAATGAATTGGACTTGACAAATCAAGCGGAAGTAGTTGAATTCTTTAAGCAAGAGAAGCCAAAATATGTATTCCTAGCAGCTGCTAAGGTTGGAGGCATTCATGCTAACAACACCATGCGGGCTGAATTCCTCTATCAAAACCTACTTATTGAAGCAAATGTGATTCATGAGGCTTACGTCAGCGGAGTGAAGAAATTATTGTTTCTCGGTAGCTCCTGCATATATCCGAAGCACGCAGAACAACCTATTCGCGAAGACAGCTTACTGACCGGTCCATTGGAACCAACGAATGAGCCTTACGCGATAGCGAAAATTGCAGGAATCAAGCTATGTGAAACCTATAGAGAGCAGTATGCAGCTGACTTTATAAGCGCTATGCCCACTAATTTGTATGGGCCAAACGACAACTACGATCTCGACAATTCACATGTCTTGCCAGCTCTAATCAGAAAGTTCCACACGGCGTCAAGCGAAGGGAAGAAAGGGGTTGAAATTTGGGGTTCAGGGACACCGATGAGAGAATTTTTGCACGTAGATGACTTAGCCCAGGCATGCATTTTTTTAATGAATAGTTACTCCGGTAAGGAAATAGTTAACGTCGGTTGTGGCAAGGATATAAGCATCAAGGATTTAGCATACTTGGTTAAAAAGATTGTTGGATTTGAAGGTGAAATTTATTTCAATCTAGATAAACCAGATGGTACACCTCGAAAATTAATGGACAGTTCGAGGATAAATGAACTTGGGTGGAGTCCCAAAATTTCTCTCGAAGATGGCATAAGCAGTGTCTACAGTTCGGTTGATAAATCTAAATGGTAGACAAGAATTAAGTAGTTTTAACGCTACGTTAGATTATGGCTCAACACAGGTACTCAAGATTTTTTCCTTATTTCTTTCTGTTTGCAGACCTTTTGTGCTTGAATTCAAGTATTCTGTTTTCAAACTACTATCTATTTAATTCGACTACACTCACACAGCCCTATCAAACCCTTCATCTATTTCTTAATGTCATCTGGTTGCTGGTTTTCTTTGGATCTCGGCTCCAGGAGATAGATCGAAACTCGAGACTTCTCGATCACCTAAACAAAGTCTTAACTGGGCTTGTGATCAATCTTTCCATTGTGTTCGCCCTATGGTTTGCGTTACAGCCTGTTGACTATTCTAGGAAGTTTTTGTTTGTGGCCTATTTGGGCTTTACAATCTCGATTCTTACCTGGAGAAGCATTTGGCACTACACCATCCGCTACTACAGGATCAAGGGTTTTAACATACGGAACGTGTTAATAATCGGTAAAGGGGATCTGGCCCACAGCCTAGTGGAATATTTTAGTGAGAACCCTGAGCTTGGATACAAAGTAGAAGGCATTCTTGATGAGGTTCAAGACAGGGATAAAATCGATGATCTTGAATCGTTCACTACAGAAAAAAGAACAGATGCCATTTTTTGTTGTGTTCCAAACCTTACGGAATCTAAAATCAAGGAAATCATTGATTTTGCTGAAAACAACCTGATTAAGATCCACCTGATTTCTCAATTTAGCAAGCTGGTAAGCTATAGTCTTTCAATTGAGCAGTTTGGTAATATCCCCATTATCAATGTTAATTCAATTCCACTCGATAATTCATTGAATAGATTTGTCAAACGACTATTTGACATCCTGTTTTCATCTTTGGTGATTGCGGTGATCCTTTCATGGTTGGTCCCTATTATCGGATTCTTTGTGAAGCTAGAATCTAAAGGCCCTATCTTCTTCAAGCAAAAAAGGCACGGAAAGGACAATAAGAATTTTTTGTGTTGGAAATTTCGGACGATGACCTTTGAACGAGAGGCTGAATTCAAGCAAGCCAGGAAAAATGATTCCAGAATCACCAAGATTGGAAACATCTTGCGAAAGACGTCAATCGACGAACTACCTCAATTTATAAATGTTTTCTTGGGAGATATGTCCGTAGTTGGTCCTCGCCCACATCCCATTGAATTGAACGAAGAGTTTCAACCGAGAATTGATCGTTTTTGGCAAAGGCACGCCGTAAAACCTGGTATCACTGGACTAGCACAAGCAAAAGGTTTCCGAGGGGAAACGGTTGAGCTAAGTGATATGAGCGGTCGTGTGAAACTTGACCGTTTCTACGTGAAGAACTGGTCACTCATTCTAGACTTCAAGATTATCATCCTCACCATTCTCTCTATTTTGAGAGGGAATGAGAATGCTTATTAGCGAATTAGCTGAGTTTAACTGATTAATCTGGATGTTTACCGAAATTGTACTAATAATTCTTTGATTTTTAATATTTAAGATTCTACTTTGAGTTTGTAATCACTCAAATTGCATGGGAATACTCTTGTCGATAACTGCCGCCTTTCTTACCACTATGATACTAATGCCGATCGTTATAAAGGTGTTTAGGTCAATTGATCTCTTAGATATACCCGACAAGAGAAAAATTCATAGCGTTAGCACTCCTTCACTTGGTGGTATCGCCATTTTTTGTGGAGTCATTTTCTCTTTGATCCTCTCAGCCTCATTCACCGGTTTGGCCACTCAAAAGTATTTTCTTGGGGCAACCTTGCTAATATTCTTGCTTGGTGTTCGAGATGATCTGTCTAGCCTGCTCGCAAAGCACAAATTGGTTATACAAATTTTTGCTTCTGTGTTAGTTGTGTATTTTGGAGGTTGGAAGATCAGCGGATTAAATGGTCTTTTTGGCATAGAGAGCTTTCCCTATGGGCTTAATGAGATCTTTACCATTTTCGTCATTGTGGTCATGACAAATGCTTTCAATCTAATCGACGGAATTGATGGTTTGGCAGGAAGTATTGCACTCCTTGTGGCATTGTTTTTTGGCTGGTACTTCTACACGGTGGATTTTATGCTTAGTGCCATGATCTCCCTATCAATTGCAGGTGCTGTCTTAGGATTTCTGCTCTTCAACTGGTTTCCTTCGAAAGTTTTTATGGGAGATACCGGATCTATGACCTTGGGTTTCATGATTTCTACTCTATTAGTACAGTTTCTTTCTGTGCCAAATGGTGTCGCACTTGGGTTGGGGGTCTCTTCCCCGGTCTCCATCTGCATCGCACTGCTGATTCTTCCGGTTTATGATACTCTTAGAGTTTTCTGTATTCGATTCTATCAGGGGAAATCTCCTTTATCACCAGATAGGAATCACATTCATCATACGCTATTAAAACTGGGGATGAACCACGGCCAAAGCACCATTTTACTCGTGTTGTATAATGCTATTGCCATAGTTGTGTCAGTTGTATTTCAGCATCTTGGAGATACAGTTTTAATTTTATCCATCTTTTCTACCACGGTTTCAATTGGAATTATTCTCGACTACAAGGTGATGAGGAAGGAGGCAGCACGTACGGCCAAGCTAGTTTCTACTGATATTAAGTTGAGTAAATCAGCTTAATTCGCCCTCACCAGTTCTTACTATTTTTGCCTCCTTAATTACAAGTTTATGCTTGATCGTATCGACAAGGTTCTGGAGGAAATCAATTCATTTACAGCTAGCAACAGTTCTGAAATTGAAAGTTTTAGGATTAAGTATGTTGGAAAAAAGAGCATAATAAACGAATTGTTCGAGGATTTTAGGAATGTTCCGGGGGAGCAGAAAAAGGAATTGGGTCCGGCCCTCAACAAGCTTAAAAATCTAGCACAAGAAAGGCTACGGGAATTGGCAGAGGGCTTAACCTCCAATAGAGATCAAGTTGCTTCTGAGATCGACGTTACACTTCCACCAATTCACAATTCCGAAGGCTCAATCCATCCGATCTCCCAAACAAAGAGTCGTATTATCGAAATCTTCGAACGACAAGGATTCAATGTGGAGGATGGGCCTGAAATTGACAACGATTGGAACAATTTTACTGCATTAAATTTTCCTGAAAATCATCCTGCGAGAGAAATGCAGGACACGTATTTTATCGAGAGAGATCCTGATGTTTTGCTGCGAACTCATACCTCCAATGTTCAGATCAGGTTGATGAACAAAAAGAAACCTCCTATCCGATCGATCATGCCTGGGCGTGTTTTTAGGAATGAGGCCATCTCTGCAAGAGCCCATTGTTTTTTTCATCAGGTCGAAGGACTGTGTATAGGTGAGCGTATAAGCTTCAAAGATTTAAAGAATACACTTTACTACTTCTCGCGAGAGATGTTTGGCAAGGATACCAAGATTAGGTTGCGGCCTTCCTATTTTCCGTTCACAGAACCCAGTGCTGAGATAGACATAAGCTGTTTTATTTGTGGTGGTAGCGGATGTAAAATCTGCAAGAAGACCGGATGGGTTGAGATAGCGGGCTCCGGAATGGTGGATCCTAATGTTCTTGAAAATTGTGGTATTGATTCTGGGAAATACAGTGGATTTGCCTTTGGTATGGGAATAGAGCGAATCACCATGCTCAAGTATCAGTTGGATGATCTCAGGCTTTTCTCAGAGAATGACTTGAGGTTCTTAAAACAGTTTTAGAAGATCTTGTAAAGAATTCTAATTCAGAGGACCTATAACAAGCCTTCAACAATCTTTTCCTCTGAGATCCCTTCCGCTTCCGCTTTGAAGTTTCTGACTATCCTATGTCTCATTACAGGTATGGCTACCGATTTTATATCCTCAATATCTGGTGAATATTTACCCGTTATTAGGGCGTTGCATTTGGCCGCTAGAATTAGAAATTGACCAGCTCTTGGACCAGCACCCCATTCCAGGTAGTCATTTGCAATATCAGAAGAGTGAGACTCATTTGGTCGCGATTTTGTGACTAGTCGTACCGCATAGTCAAACACGTTGTCCGGGACCGGAACTTTTCGTATCAAGGATTGATACCCAAGTATATCTTCCTTATGCAGGACTTCACTAACCTCTCCTGTAGCATCGGAGGTTGTCTGCTTTATAACCTCGATTTCGTCTTCAAATTTTGGATAGTCCAACTTGATCATAAACATGAACCTGTCAAGTTGCGCTTCAGGTAAAGGGTAAGTACCTTCTTGCTCAATCGGATTTTGAGTAGCCAAGACAAAAAATGGTTTATCCAGCTCATAGTTCTTACCTGCAATTGTTACTGCTCCTTCTTGCATGGCTTCTAACAACGCCGACTGGGTTTTTGGAGGAGTTCTGTTTATTTCATCAGCAAGAATCACATTTGAAAAAATTGGCCCTTGAATAAACCTGAGATTTCTTTCCTTATCGAGTGTTTCGGCACCAAGGATGTCAGATGGCATAAGGTCAGGTGTGAATTGGATTCGATTGAAGTCCAGCGAAAGACATTTCGAAACGGTTTGAACCAAAAGCGTTTTTGCCAATCCGGGCACACCAACGAGGAGCGAGTGACCATTACAAAAGAGCGAGGTGATCAAAAGACGGACAACTTCCGATTGACCGATGATTTGTTTGGAAATTTCTGATTCTAGTTTTTTGAAGTTCTCAGCTAGTTCATCAGCCAAGGCAACATCGTCATTTTTTTTTGCCATTCTATCCTTTATCGTATTTTACTCCGAGAGGTTGCAATAATCGAACTCGGCGTCTATTTCAATATACACGTTGTTTCGAGCAGTCTCAAACCACTCGGCAATTATTTCATTCTTTTTCTTATTTAGCGTTGCTGCTGCAATTTTCTGGTAGTCCTCATCCAGATTGGCTTGATGGGGGGCTACTCTTTCTTTGTAGTAGAGTATTCTATATGCATACGTTCCATCTTGTTGTTGAAAACGAATTGGTTCTGTTATAGTGCCGATCTTCATCGTATCCAGGGTAAAGAAAATGTTAGGGTCCAATTGATCAACAGGCACTCTCCCAGCCCCTGACTCATCTAGAAAAAATCCACCGGCCGATGAAGTTAGCTGATCGTCTGAATTTTCTTTGGCAGCTTCTTGGAAAGTCAAACTATCAGCCTGAACAAGGACGCGCAAGCTGTCAAGGAGATCTGTTGACCTCTGAAAATCGGTGGCGTCAGGAGTCGGGCTAATCAAGATATGACGGGACTTAAAAGTATTGCCTCGTTTCTCTTGTAGCTCTATCAAATGGAAGCCAAATTGAGTTTCCACAGGCATGGAAAGCTCCCCGGGTTGCAAGGAAAGGGCTGTAGCTTCAAACTCCGGTGCTAGCTGCCCTCTGCTGTAAAAGGGAAGCTCACCGCCTCTCGCGGCGGATCCAGGATCTTGGGAAAATTTCTTGGCTAAATCCGCAAAAGATTCTCCTGCGACGATCCGATCTCGAATATCGAGCATTTGATTCCTGACCTTGCTTTTTTGTGCCACACCAGGTTCAGGGATGGAGACAATTTGAGCTACGGAGACTTCAGTGGAAAAGTAAGGGAGTGAGTCGCGCGGGATTTCTCTAAAAAATTTTCGCACTTCTGCTGGCGTTACTTTTACCTCTGAGGTAAGCTCGGACTGCATGCGCTGAATGACCATCTGTTCTTTGATGTTGTCAAAAACTTCAGCGCGGATCTGACCTATAGATTTTCCATAGGCCTTCTGTACCTCCTCCTCGCCACCAAATTGCTGCAACATGAGAGACATACGCCTGTCCAGATTGCTGCTCACTTCCGTATCGTCGATTATTACCGAGTCGATCTCTGCTTGCGCAACCATCATTTTGTTTACCACAAGCTGTTGTAAAATCTCACACTTGGCATTGCTGCTGCGATACTCTCCTCGAGACAAGAAATCAAGGTAAGCTTTTTCAACCTCAGATTTTAGGATAATATAGTTATCAACTTTTGCAGCAATTCTGTCAATTATGATTCCGTCCTCTGAACTCTGACCAAAGGAATGCAAGCTACCGCATAGAAGTAAACTAATTATTATAAATTTCGAATGCATTTGTTGCTTTTGCTTCTTCATAAATGTTCTTCTCCAATTCTTTCTTTAATTCTATCTTCCTCTTGTTAATAATTATATCAGAAATGCTCTCCCGTACAAATTCTATGGGTGCAATTTCACCAACAAGCTTGTATTCGAATATCTTTAAAAAGTAAGTATAGTCTTCATCTGAGTTTTCAATGGAGCTGGTTGTTTGCAAGAACCGGGCTTTGTCATTGATTTCTTTTAGTGGAGTCTCCTGGATTACTTCATTGAATCGTACCCAGATGCTGTTGTCGAGAAATGCTCTTACGGAAAATTGATTAGAATAGTCCCAAACCTCCGCAGAATCTGTGGGGTAATTTCGCAGACTTCTTCTGAACCGTTGCAGGTTTGGCGCTGACGAAGGTATTTTAAAGTACAAGCACTTAGTAAGGTTCTCTCTTAAAATGAAATTCTCAGACTTCTCATTGTAGTATGCCAATATTTCTGTGTCTCTTACTTCCGTATCAATATTTTGATCTATGTATCTTTTTTCAAAATCGTGGATCATCAACGCGTACTGATATTCAAGCACTTTTTGCTTTATTTCTGCCTCATTAAAATCGATTACTTCCTGTGCTCTACTGATCAATAGCTGCTTTTTGATCCAATCATCCACAAACTTCTCAACGAAAACGGCACTGTCTGTTGCTGAGCTATTCTGCGGAATAAGACCGACGATGTTTTCTTCGAATAGTTCCTGGTCGCCAGCTTTTGCAATTATCTTGGTTGCTGACTGTTCTCTTGGCTGTAGGAGCTCACATCCGCCTACTAAAACGACAATAATAAACAACGGAAGAATACGCCACATTAAGCGATGGTTTTTACAAGCCTGCAAATATTGTAATTCTTTTCTGTAGAGAACTCAATTTTATCCATAATTCTCTTCACGAGCAGTAAGCCCAGGCCGCCCTGCCTTCTGGAGGAAACAAGCTCATCCATGCTTGGGGAGTCGTATTTGTTAATGTCAAAGCCCACTCCTTTGTCCCTGAAAGTGAACACGATCTGCTTTGGCTTGAAATCAAGGTCTAGTTCGATTTTGTTTACCGGATCACAGTTATTAGCATGAATGATGAGATTTGCACAGACTTCGTCTACGGCCAGCACTAATTTGTGAGCCTCAAGATCAGGAATCTTGTTCCTATCCAGTTCGTCAGCAACAAACTGACGGATTTTGGTCAGTTCATCTTTCGAACATACTATGACAATGCTCTTACTCATTCAATTTCTTTATTGCTTCCTCTTCATTTTCTGCAATAGCAATAAGTTTTTCCAAGCCCAGAATATCAAAAACCTGTCGTACTGTTTCCTGAATGCCAAACAACACTAGTTTGATTTTTTTTAGTTCAAACTCATCCAAGTAAGACACAAAAACGCCTAATCCCGCTGAGGATATGTAGACAAGTCTGGTCAGATCCACCGCAATCCTCGACTCGCCAACTTCCAATACTTCCTTGAACGCATTGTCTAAATGAATGGATGAACCTGCGTCAACGTCGCCTTCAACGCGTATGAAATGAACATCTTCGTTTTTCTCTTTTTCTATGTTAACCATTACTATCGGTATTAAACTTTACGACGACCATCGTATAGTCGTCATCAATTGCGACCTCACCGGTAAAATCGGCAAGATCTCTTTTAATCGCTTCCTTTATTTGGGCTGGTGCTTTTTTGGCGTGACTATTAAATGAGTTTCTTAGTCTATCATCTCCAAACTGCTCTCCTGTCTCATTTTTTGCTTCTGTTATACCGTCAGTATATAAAAGCATGGTATCGCCTTCGTTATAGCTAAGTGTTGTGCTATGAACGTATTTCTCGTACTTTGAGTTTCTTACAATACCTAGCCCCATTCCTTCGCTCTCGAGATATGATGTTTCGTTCGTTTCAGAGCAAAACATGAGGGTGGGACAATGTCCGGCCCGAGAAAATTCGATGGTCTTTTTCTTGGCATCTAAGTAGAAGTATGTTGCAGTTATAAATGAGCTTCTTTCAAGACAGTTACTTAGAGCAATATTTGCCTGAATGGTGAACTGCGATGGTGATACTTTTTGAGAAGCCAGGCTATGAAAGATGCCTTTCATTTGGGCCATTTGGAACGCTGCGCTGGTGCCTTTTCCTGATACATCGGCAATGATTAGACCATATTTATCTTTCTCAATTTCTATAAAATCATAGTAATCTCCTCCTACCTCATCTGCAGCCATAGCAAAAGCGTCTATTTCAATACCGCCGTTAATCTCCAGGTTGGTGGGTAACAGACTCTTCTGCACATTTTTGGCGATTTTTAGTTGCTCCTTGTATCGTTCATTTTCCAGAGATTCTTTAATGAGGGCAAGGTTTTCCAGCGAGATACTTGTTTGATTTACGAAGGTGGTAATGATATTCACCATCTCTCTATTGAAGGCCTCGGAAACCTCATTTAGCATTACAATGAATCCCACTTGTTTCGACTGCACATATATAGGAAGGGCAATAATGGATTTGTACTTGTTGTCTTTTAGTGAATCGGTGAGTTTCGAGGGATTATGATCCCTGTCAAAATTTAAGGACAGGATGTCTTTTATTGTACCCGATTTGATTTTTGACTTGATCTCATTGATTTCGGTCTCTTTCAGATTTCTTATTGATTGAAAGATACCTTCTTCTTCTTTCACTTCCAGCCATGCAGCGTCTGCAAAAACGGCACTCATGGAACTCTCAAGAAGTATTTCGTATGTCTGATCTATAGTCTCGCCTCTTGGGATCGACTGACTCAGTTTTTGATAATCAATGGCTTCCTTCAATTTCCTTTCAAAGACCGAAGATGTAGGGAGATTAAAAAGAGTCACCAAAATCGAGATGCCCGCGTACAAAAACAAAAAACCAAGTAGACCCAGGAAGAACACACTGTTCATCAGGTCCATCACCAGTACCCCAGTAGCCCTAAAATCATCGAGGTTCAGGAAAAAGTGGTACAGGTAGATCCCTGAGAGAAGAATGAAAAGTATTCCCTTCCACTTTTGTCGGAAATTCAGGTAGGCAATCCATTTCAGGTTAAAGGTCAAGATCAACGAGAAGCAGGACAGGACAATAAGTCCCACATTGAAATTGGTCCCAAAAAGTTCTAGTTCAAAGAAATCGTACCCAAGACTAAGAAGGAGGGCGATTTCAAAGAAGCTCCAAAACTGGAGTAAGTTCTTCGATTTTTGATAAAGGATGAGACGCTTCCAAACTACCAGTGTGGACACCATATAAATGATCACCAGTCCAAGAAGAATGTTGTAGAAGAAGTTAACGGTAAGTGGATTTTCAACTATGCTGCTGTTGGCAAAAACAGTGAAGAAAAACCTGATCCCAAGTGAGATTAGCGTTGTGATCAAACCGGTAATAAATACTTTCCATAGCAGATCTGTGAAATTCAGTGTGTCCGCTTTCGAAATGACATACCGGTAATACCCAAATGTTGAAACAACAAATCCTGTAAAGAAAAGTTGTGGTATAAAGTCCGATAATTGGACTTTCATCTCGTAGCTCTCGATGAACAGTAAATAGATATTAGATGCTGAAAAGAGTAACCAGCAAATAAGCGCCCCAAGGAACGTAAGCCGTATTTTTAGCTTATCTGTCATCGGGTGCAAAAATATAGTGCTTAGGCTACATAAGCAGGTGAGACGGACTCGTTGTGGTTAAAGAATGTTAAGCTGTCAATCGGCCTATTGTAATTTCATTTCTAGTTCAACTATTATATTCTTGCGGGACCATCTTCGGTGAGAGAGATTAATTTCGTTCACAAATTAGGGAGACTCCCATTGAAGATGTTCATGAAGATGTTTCACTTATAGTTTGAACCTAACCGAGTGTCAAAAGTATTTTGAGGATTTCCATACTTTTCGTGTGTTTCGTTTTACTAGCGATAAAGCTAACAGCTCAGGACATTGGCTTGTCTGATGACTTTAACGGAACCCTTGAACAATTCATTCAGCAGGTAGAATCTGAAAATTCAGTTCAATTTTTATATAAGAAAGAGTGGATTGATGGAGTAGAAGTGCAGTTCTCGCGAGGAGACAATCTCAATAATACCTTGAATGCGGCAGCAGACAAAAATGGACTTTCGGTCGTCTATAGGGATTATTTTATCGTTGTTATCCCTGCCAATCCTATCCTTTTTGTCGAAGCTGATCAGTTAGCTGAAAATTATGGCAGAGATGTGAAAATTGTTGGCGAAAAAACAGGTAATGAGTCGTCCGTCCAACTGACCATCAAAGCTGTAAATGGCACGGACAAAAGTGACCTTGTTGGAGTTCGAATCTTTTCCGAGGAATTAAAAAGCGGGGGTGTTACCGACTTGAATGGTGAAATAACCTTCGAAATAGAACCTGGTCTTTACTCTTTTCATCTTTCACATCTAGGTTTTGAAGAAAATACAATAAATGTCCTTACTAAGGGATCCGGCAGCATAACTATAGATTTATTTGAAACTTCTGTTGTTCTTGATGAAGTGACTATTAGCGCACAAAATGCTATTGATAATGTGCAAAGTGCACGGATGGGGGTGACTTCACTTTCTCCTGATTTGGTTAAGAAACTACCTGCACTATATGGTGAGGCCGATGTAGTCAAGACTATTACCTTCCTACCAGGAATCACTACCGCAGGCGAAGGAACACAAGGCTTTTCTGTGAGAGGAGGTAACACCGATCAAAATCTACTACTATATGATGGTAGCACGATCTACAACGCTTCACACCTATTCGGTTTTTTTTCCAATATAAATTCTGATTTTGTAGGGTCAGCCGTTCTTTATAAAAGTAGTATCCCCGCTAGATATGGAGGTCGCTCGTCATCTGTATTGTCAATTGAATCTGAAGAGCCAGGGTTTGATCACTTTAATATGGACCTTGGAGTGGGCATGGTGTCCAGCAAAGCATTCGCTGAGATACCTATAGTAAAGAACAAAACAAGTTTGCTTGTAGCTGGAAGAACATCCTATATTAATTGGATCCTAGGAAGGCAAAAAAATGTGCGCATTTCGCGAAGTAGTGGTAAGTTCAATGATGTAAATGCAAAATTGGTTCATAAGATAGGAGACCAAGATAGAATTTCAATTTCTGGCTATCGCAGTTTTGATGAATTCAAATTTTCCGGTGACACCACGTACGGATGGACCACTCAAACTGTTGCGGCAACCTGGGATCATATTTTTTCAAAACTACTTTCTTTACGAGTTAGTGGTGGAATCTCGGATTACGCATTCGACATTAACGGCTTGGAAGAACCCTTTAGTTTCACTTTGACAAATGGGGTTTCTAACAAGCATTTGACGACGCAATTCTATTACGAACCGAATGCTTCAATGAAAATTGAAGGTGGACTTGAATACAAGGACCTGGAATTGAATCCAGGTGAATACTCCTTGCCAGAAGGTTCTCAAGTAATTCCAGCCGATTTGCAGAATGAGCATGCTGATGTAATGTCAGTTTTTGCTCAGGCTGAACAAAAAATCACTTCAAGACTGAGTGCTGAATATGGGTTGAGAGCAAATTCATACCGGTATCTTGGACCGAGAATTGTCGATAGCTATGTGCCTGGAACCTTGAGGACAGATGCTTCAATAATTGGTCAGGAAACTTATGTAGACAATCAAAAAATTGTTGGTTATATGAATATAGAACCGAGATTGTCCATAGGCTTTACTTTGAATCAAGTAAGTAGCCTTAAGGCCAGTTATAACCGACACCATCAATATCTTCACTCACTATCAAATACAAGTAGTATTACCCCAATTGAGATTTGGAAAGCAAGTGATCAATTTTTGGAGCCACTTAGAAATGATCAGGTCTCGCT
Organism: Cyclobacteriaceae bacterium; assembly: GCA_028285685.1. Taxonomy (GTDB): domain Bacteria; phylum Bacteroidota; class Bacteroidia; order Cytophagales; family Cyclobacteriaceae; genus Ekhidna. Next base: position 98,862 of record JANQOR010000035.1, read on the forward strand.
TGGGTATTTTAGGAACTTCAAGGAGAATCAATTCGAGACTTCCCTGGAATTCTACTATCGTCAACTTGATAATATTATTGACTACAGAAATGCAGCAAGGATTTTATTGAATCCTAGTATGGAACAGGCAATCATTGCTGGTAATGGGAGAGGTTATGGGATGGAGTTGTACATTAAAAAGAACACTGGAAGGTTGACGGGATGGTTGAGTTATTCGTTTTCCAGAACAGAAAAACAGATCAAGGGTAATTTCCCTGAAGAAACAGTCAACAATGGTAACTTTTACCCGGCGGAATTTGATCGCCCGCACAATCTCTCCATTGTAGGGTCTTACCAAGTTAATCGGAGGCTATACTTTGGAGCCAATTTTCTTTACAGCACTGGAACACCATTCACAGGACCAGAGGTTAGGTTTGTATCCAACAATACCTTTCTTACCTACTTCACAGAGAGAAACCAATACAGAATTCCGACCTATCATCGTTTGGATCTTTCAATGCGAATTGATGAGTCCTTACGAAAAGAGAAGAAACTACGAGGTAGCTGGGTTTTCTCTATCTATAATATCTACGCCAGAAGAAATGCATATTCCATCTTCATAGGTGAAAGAAATTCAAGCTCGCCAACGGCGTTTCAATTATCTGTTTTGGGGAGGATTTTTCCATCTATTGCCTACAACCTTCGAATCGAATAGTATGAGAAAATTGAAATTTGTTCCGTTTCTGCTTGTCTTGGGTTGTATTGATCCTGTTGATTTAGATTTTAATACGGATAATTCTTTTGTAGTAATTGATGGATTTATAACGGATCAGTTCGGCCCACACCTGATCGCAATTACGCGAACAGAACCATTTATCAATGATGACCTCAATGTGCCAAAACCAATTAGGAACGCCGTAGTTAAGGTTTTAGATGAATTTGGGAATGAAGAACTATTAACAGAAGGGAATGATGGCTTCTACCGAACCTCTACTGCCTTTCGAGGTGCTGTAGGGGAGAGCTATACACTTCAGGTGGAGCTAGGCGGGAATACATACAGATCCACGCCTCAAACAATACTTGAACCATCAACACTAGATTCACTTTACTACGAAACATCCACAAGAACAACATTTACTGATCTAGGAAATGAGTTCATCCAGGACATCGTTAATTTATATGTTGACCTTTCATTTTCATCATCAGATGTTTTTTCAGCCCTTTCCTGGAATGGTACGTTTCAATGGGTAGCACAATTAAATGCCGCACAAGGTGTTCAGTGTTATGTCAACGAATTTGATAACGGGTTTTCAACAATAATTGATCCAGCAGATTTTGGTATTTCTCAAAAGGAGGTGCTGGTTGATTTTCTTGTCAATGGTGATCGTTTTGTCGAAAGATATTCGTTTAATGCGCTAATATATACTTTTGGTAAAGATGCTTATGACTACCTCAATAAAGTAAACGATCAATCTAATTCAACGGGGTCGGTATTCGATCCTCTTCCTTTTCAAATTAATGGGAATATTAGCAATGTGAGCAGTGACGAAACAGTACTTGGTTTTTTCGGAGCATATTCTGTGGACTCAAGACGTGTTTTCTTTTCTAATGGGGACTTACAATTTCCAATTATCTCCTGTACAGGAGGTACGGGTCTTGGGGCACCGCCACCAGCCTGCTTGGACTGCACAGCATTTCCTGGCGCATTTACTAACAGGCCTACTTTTTGGATAAATTGATATGAAAAGAGTGATGACATATTTCCTTTTAGTATGTGCACACTTTTCCTGGTGTCAGACGACCGTTTTTCTGTCAACGGATCAGTCATTCTATTTTGTTGGAGAGCAAATGAGAGTTTCCGTTTTCATAGAAAATTTGGTTGGGGACAGTACAGTCTTGGAGCTTGATCTTGTGAATGGAGTAACTCAGCTTGATAGCAGGCCAATCAAATTGATAGATGGGATCGGGTCAACATCTTTTCGCCTGGGCGATCAATTAAGTTCTGATTATTATGACTTGTATCTACGAGATGGGTCTGAGCTGGTAGGCACTTCATCAATTCAGGTTATCGATAGAAAAGAAATCTCACCTATCTACTTTTCGGAAACATATCCAGAGCTAGGAGTAGAAAAAAGAATCATAAGTACCCCAGCAAACTTAAGTGATTCGGTGTTTGAATTGAGCATCATTAAAGACAGTTTGATCATTCAAACGACGCAAATTGATTATAAAGGGGGAACTGGTTTTTCCTCATTCAGGCTGGGGACCCCAATTGATTCAGGAATCTACGATTTGAAAGTTGAAGTGAAAGAAAGGGAGGAAACGGTAGTGGAAGTAGCATCCTTTTTCAACGATCAGTCTATTTTATATCTCGAAGGGACAGAAAATTCAATTACTACGAATCAGAATTCGCGGCTTAGCTTGAAATTGGTTGACCCGGAAATAGAATGGGCGAAATTGGAAGTCTCCATTTCAAAAAGGTTGGACAAGTCGTCTTTAAAGAGATTGTCAACCGAGTGGACTCAGAACAAATCCAGAACTGGCCCCGTTTTGAGCGGTGTGATGAAAGACTTAGAAGGGCAACTTCTGACAAACCATTCTTTTGTAATGATAGTACCTTCATCAAGGGCGTATTTCAGTGGCAGAACAAATGAGAGTGGGCGATTTGAAATCGAAATTGACAATAGTGTCAATGGCTTCCATTGTGTTTTTCTATCAATTTTTGACATATTCAATCAAGTGATTGTTGAGCTTGATGAACCTGATTATGGTAGCCTCAACTCGTCAGTGGAGCGTTTGGATGTAAATATTAGCCGGGAACAGGAGAACCTTATCATCAATGAGGCTTTTAATCCGTTTGATGACGAAAACTTTGCTAGTGAGACAAGCCCTTCCTCACTATTCAAACCCTTATACGATTTTCACATTGTACCCACTGAATTTGTGCAGTTGAGAAATATGACGGAAATTCTTCATGAGGTAACACCGAAGGTACACGTTGCAAATGGCAAGTTCAGGGTAATTCCCATGGAAGGCACAATTAAGTTTCCGAAACCACCGCTCTTCTTCGTTAATGGAATCCCAACCTACGATTATGATTATATCCTTGGATTAGATCGCAATGATGTTGAGTCGATTGGTGTAATTGCATCCAAGCTGAAGTTGAAATCTTTTTTCCATGCTGGATCAGGTGGAATCATTGAAATAACAATGAAAGACGGGTATGACTTTTCGGAAGTCCCATTCTCTCCAAACATTTGTTTTGTAAAGGGTGGAACTGAGTCAACTGGATTAAATGATGATTCTGATTCAGGGGCGGTCGCTTTTGAAGCGTCACTTCATTGGATGCCACTAATATTATTGAAGAAAGATCAGTCAATGAGTTTGAACTTTAAAACTTCTTATGAATCTGGAACCTATTCGATCAGGGTACTTGGGTTAACTGACAAAGGCGAATTTTTAAGTACGCTAGACGAAATCGAAATTACCCAACCGAAATAAGTCGTACAATTCTCTCCAAGTACTCTTTGTCGATTTCATCAAAAGCATTCAACTCATCACTATCAACATCTAGAATCCCACTTATTTGAGCATCATTAAAAACCGGAATGACTATTTCTGATTTGGAAGCCGAACTGCATGCAATATGACCTGGAAATTTGTCAACGTCCGGAACAATTATAGCTTCTGCTTTTTCCCAACTTGACCCACATACTCCATTTCCCTTTTTTATCCTGGTACAGGCTACAGGTCCCTGAAATGGTCCCAAGACCAATTCTTCGGGGGAATCTACCAAATAGAATCCTACCCAAAAAAAGCCCAGACCTTCTTTAAGAGCCGCACAGATGTTGGCCATGTTTGCGATCAGATTCTTTTCACCTGTTAGCAAACCCTTAATCTGCGGGATCAGTGCTTCATATTTTTCAGCTTTAGAAGCTGCAACTGGAAATATTAAATCATCAGCCATTATTATTTCTGTATAATTTCAAATTGTCGTCCAAGACTGTACTTTCGTTGGTCGGTTCCCACTCCATCGATGGAGATTCGATGCCGGCACCAAATTTTTGGTTAGCGGTAAAGACCCTCGCCTCATCCCAACAATTGTTTTTAATGAAAGAGTTCAAAATTTGAGCGCCTCCTTCTACAATAACAGATTGAACACTCAGCTGTTGAAGTTGACCAAGGATTGCTTCAATTGAAAAATCCTGCAATTTGATCCAACGATTTGATTCAATTTCTTTTTCCAGCTTGGAATTGAAAATGATGGTGTCAGCGTCACTATCATATAGATTAGAATCCTCATTGATTTCCAGATCCTTGTCTAATAAGATCCGCAGTGGATTCCTACCTGACCAGTGTCGAACCGTAAGGGAGGGGTTATCATGTAAGGCAGTATTTTTTCCTACCAGGATTGCGTCCTCCTCTGCTCTCCATTTATGCACCAATTGCCTGGATTTATCATTGCTGATCCATTTAGAGTCGTAGTTGTCTTTGGCAATAAATCCATCGGATGTTTGAGCCCATTTAAGAACAATATATGGTCGGTTTTTTTGGTGGGATGTCATGAACCTTCTGTTTTGTTCATCTGCCTCCTTTTCCAAAACCCCAACTACCGTTTCTATTCCGGCATCCATTAGTCGTTGTATCCCCTGTCCATTTACACTCTCGAACGGGTCTTTGCTGGCGATCACGATCTTTTCGATTTCTTTTTCTATCAAAAGGTCGGCGCAGGGTGGTGTTTTTCCATAATGAGAACATGGCTCGAGTGTTACGTAGACCGTACTTTCAGACAACAGCCTTTGATCAGCCACTGACTTGATCGCTTTTACCTCCGCGTGAGCTTCACCATAATTCTGATGATATCCCTCCCCAATGATCTTGTCCTTATGGACGATCACACATCCAACCATGGGATTTGGACTGACAGATCCTTTTCCCAGCGCAGCGAGTTCCAGAGCTCGTTTCATGAATATGATGTTTCGGTCATCCATCGGCTTGCTAAGGTATACATGTAAATGATCGTAAGGCCTAAATTCGTGGTATAATGAAATCGGTCACGAAGATCTGGGAAGAAATAGCAGACAAGCTTACGAGTATATATGATATACGTGAGGCGAAGGCAATTTCAAGAGTCCTTTTGGAGGATTCTTTTGGGATAAAAAGTGAAGATCTCCTCATTGGGGAAGGATTTGAAATTGATGATCAGAAGCTGACTCAGCTTTTGGAACGCCTACTCAACCATGAACCCATTCAATATGTAGTCGGGGCTGCTCACTTTTATGGCAGGAAGTTTAAGATTGAGAATGGGATTCTAATTCCCAGACCCGAGACCGAAGAGTTGGTGAGCTTGATCGTAGCACAAAATGAGTTAGATCAACCAACGGTATTGGATATCGGAACGGGTAGTGGGTGTATTTCAATCTCGCTATCACTGGAATTGAAAACGCAGGTATTTGGCACAGATATCTCAGAGAAAGCACTACAGATTGCCCGTTCTAATTCGAGAGACTTAGGAGGGAAGTGCGATTTTTTCATGTCCGACATTTTGATGGAGGATCCGCTTCAGACTGATCTTGACATTCTCGTAAGCAATCCACCATACATCCCCGAGGAGGATCAAAGCACTATGCATCAAAATGTACTTGGCTTTGAGCCAGCAAAGGCGCTCTTTGTCCCGAACGAGGATCCCTTGAAGTTCTACATGAGGATCTCAGAAGTGGGAAGAAGAGTCTTGAAAAATGATGGTAGACTTTATTTTGAAATTCATGAAAGGTTTGCTCAAGAGCTGGCCGCCCTTGTCGAGGAGATGGGGTATTCCAATGTACGTATCTATCAGGATATGCAAGGGAAGGATCGGATGCTAAGTGCTACAAATTCAACCAGTAGGTAGCCTTGAAAACGATCTGCCGATTTTTCAACTCTAGTCCGTTCGTTGTGTAGTTGTCTGTATAAACCAGGAAAAAATCAGACATCGGACGGTAACGCCACTGAAACCGTGTGAAGAAGTTGTAGTTCTCGCTTTGGGAGTTAAACTGAAGGGCGGTTGTCAGGAACATTTTGTTAGAAAAACTGATTTGGGAATTAGCTCTTAAAAGGTTCAGGTTGGTCTGACCAAACTCTCCCGGAAGTTCGACTCGGTTGAAATCATGTGTGACTCCAAAACTTCCCCAAGGTTGTACCCGAAAATTGACGCTTGTAGAGGTGTTGAACCTCGTTCCATTGAAAAAGTTCCCGAGCTGTACTCTAAGATCCGCGTTGACAACTTTTCTACGGTCAGTGTTGTAGGTCACCCAGTACTGTGTGAATTGATAATTTCCAACGGGTAACGGGGCGTAATCGTCCCCGATCAGCGACGTAGGAACAGGGAGGTTCACTTCCCGTGCTTGCGCCTGGAACCTTAACTCGGTAGTGTTTTCGAACGTAAAGTCGTAAGCAAAACCATGCCCTCGCTCATTCAAGCCAGACCCATCACGGTTAAGCCAGATCATGTGCCATGTTCTAGGGCCATGGGAATTAAGTTTTCCTTTTGATGGGAAAAAGCGATACACAGACCAGGGATTGATCCTAGTGTATGCTTTTCGGATGGTTTCTTCGGTTTCAGCATTGTAGTTCTCCAGGCGAGGATTGAAGCCTAATTCAGTAATATAATTTTCACCCACGAAATCCAGTGTCCAGCCAGATCTTAAGCTGCGCCCATTGTAGTTTCCGCTCAGTCCGTAAAAATGATTGTCAGAAAAATTCTCCGGCGTCTCTGAGGTATGGAATCGGACGGTATTGTTGAACTTCCCATTGCTTGAAATGTAGGCGAACTCCAGCCCGCCATTCCTGGCAAACTTACCTTCCCTTACCTCAGCTCCTGTTTGCCGGTTTATAAATATTCCTTTTATGACTGAACGATTAAACACTTGTTGATGGACAGCAGCTACTGAATAGTTTTGTGCTTGGAGGTCAGAAATTGCTCTTGTTTGAGCATTCATAAGCCCAATTCTTGTTCTGTTGGTGACATTGCCGGTAAGTCGTGCTCCGTATGTAATTGGTACCTGCTCTCCGTCCATTAGTCCAATTCTTCTGGAAAAAAACGGAGAAATCTGCCAACTTCCGAAGTTGGCAAATATGTCTCCGTTTTCGAGAAAGAAGTTACGTCTTTCAGGGAAGAAAATGCTAAAGCGGGAAAGGTTGGTGACTTGTTGATCCACATCAACATTGGAGAAATCCGGATTGACCGTCAAGTCTAAGTTTAACGAACCAGTCAGGGCGATTTTAGCGTCCAATCCGGTGTCTCCATCCTCTTCGAAACTGTTTTGTTCTTCTTCTTCAAAGTCTCGTTGCGTGCCGCCGGATATGTAAGGGATCAATACTACTTTTCCAGAAGCCTGTTTGGGCTTTTCATCCCACGCAAGCGTTCCCATAAAATTCAGATCGATTCCTGGATAGTTCAAGGAGAACTGCGTCCAGGTAGAGTATACATTTCGCTGCATATCACCACGAATGAAGTTGATCCCCCATTCCGAAATATTACTTGAGTATCGTAGTGTTTTGAATGGAATAGCGAATTCAGCAACCCAATAATTATCATACCTTTTTACTTCCGAGTACCACTTGTTATCCCAGTTTTGATCGTACTGTGTTCTTGGTCCTGTGACGTTAAGCTGCGCCTCGATTTGCGACCCTCCTGCATTAACACCAAACATGAATCCATTTTGCTTGTTGTTCATTGGATCAAGTACCAATGTGAAATTGTCACTCCCCCAATGGGCATTGTCATCATCTCTTCTCAGCGATTGAATAACTCGTGTGCCATTGTCGTAGCAAACGGCGACTACATATAAGAACTCTTCATCGTAAGTTGCTTTGACTTGGGTAATAGCTGCAGCGCTACCGGTGTCTGAGGGCCAATGGTTAATGAAGTTTGGAATCTCCTGCACTCCTAGCCACCCTTCTTCGGAGTTATCTCCATCTACAGAAATGGCTGAAGTGGCTCTTGAAATGTTATACCGGAATCTATCCCTCGTTTCATTGTCCGGCGAACTGATAGCACTGGTGAGAAGGACTAACAAAGAGGTTAAGGTATTCATCGTAAAGAGGTAAGTTTTCGCCTGTTATACCTCGATGAATTTGCTTTAGTTTCCCTGTTTCTGGCTTTTTAGACAGTGTGTAAAATTTTTCCGATAGACTGCATTTTGATGGAAATAGTGCATTTTGACAGGTTAGAATGGTCATTCAGGAGGAACAATTAGCTGTTCGTCTAAGCCTCAGAATATTTGAAACATAATAAATAAGTTTGAGTAGTATACTAGTTCATGCAATGCCCAAATTAGAATTGGAACAACTCTTATTTAAAACACCACGTCTCCTGTGGCATTTCATTTTTTGGGTCGTCTTTATCACCTTTTTTTCCCTCGTCTATGGATTTTTTGAAGATGACTATGGAAGGCAATTTATGATCCAGCTGACGGATGCGGTTGTACAGGCTCCAGCTGTCTACTTCACTATCTATTTCTTGATGCCAAAATTTCTTTTCAAGGAAAGATACGCAGCGTTCTTTGTTGCTATCGTCGTGGTCATTTTTGGCTTTAGTACACTGATCTGGATCGACTATATTTTCATCCAGCAGCCACTTTTTTGGCCTGAATCGGATTACCAACCCTCGCTGATAAATATTGGGAAAATCTTGAAAAATACTACCAAGATCTATCCGGTTCTTGTCTTAGCAATTGTGATCAAATGGTTTAAGTATTGGTACAAGGAGCAAAGAGCAAATCAACAGCTAGCGAGTGAAAAATTGCAGGCGGAGCTACGTTTTTTGAAGGCTCAGGTACATCCGCATTTTCTATTCAATACGCTGAATAATTTATATGCACTGACTTTGAAGCAATCAAAAGATGCACCTGAGGTTGTGCTGAAGCTATCTGACCTGCTCAACTATATGTTGTATGAGTGCAATGCAGATACGGTTCCATTAAGCAAGGAGATCAAACTTGTAAAGGATTACATTTCACTAGAAAAGATCAGGTATGGGCAGCGATTAAATATTTCTTTCAGCGTTCGTGGCGAGTTAGACTCAAAAATGCTTGCTCCAATGCTGATTCTTCCTTTTGTGGAAAATTGCTTCAAACATGGCGTGAGTGAGGAATTACACGAGTCATGGGTAAATATTGACCTGGAGTTGAAGCAAGGAATCTTAACCCTGAAGGTGGAAAATAGTAAAAGTAAGAATGGTACAGGCGAAGATCACTTTGAATATAAAGAGGGAATCGGGTTGAATAATGTAAAGCGAAGGCTGGAGTTACTCTACGGTGAAACCCATGAGCTTGACCTTCACGACGAATCAGATTCATTCCTGGTTGTTTTAAAAATTAAAATCTAAATGTCAATTAAGTGCATGATCGTTGACGACGAACCACTAGCAGGGGAGGTTCTCGAATCTTATGTAGACCGGGTCGAGTCACTCGAATTGGTGGCAATGTGTACCAATGCTGTTAGTGCTTTTGACGTTCTAAAGAAACAGCAAGTTGATCTTCTGTTTTTGGATATCCAGATGCCTAAACTTACTGGAATCGAGTTTTTGAAAGTCATTAACCCTGCCCCAAAGGTGATTTTTACCACCGCTTATCGAGAATATGCAGTGGAAAGCTATGAATTAAACGTCGTTGACTATTTACTTAAACCAATTGCTTTTGATCGTTTCCTAATGGCAATCAATAAGGTAGTAGACAAAGAGCACTCAATACCGGTCGATGATTCTAACGATGTAATTCCGGAGGACAGACCTTATCTTTTTTTGAAGGCGGACAGAAAGATGATGAAAGTTTACCTTGACGAGATAAGCTATATCGAAAGCTTGAAAGACTATGTACGAGTTAGGACGATTGATGGAAGCGAAATTGTATCGCTGCAAAAGATCAGTTACTTAGAGCAGAAGCTTCCCGAAGATTGTTTCATCAGAATTCATCGATCATTCATTGTTCCCCTTCGCAGGATCGATGCGTTTTCAAGCACGGGTGTTGAAATTGGAGAAAAAGAAATTCCAATCGGAAGAAATTACAAGCCTGATGTGATGAAAGTCTTGAACGGAGATAAATCGATTCTTTGAAATCCATGTTGAGCAATTATTGGAAGCTACTAGTCTTCCTATGTGTTGCTGCAAGTTGTACTTCTGCGAAGAACAATGACAGTGTTGAATATGAACCGGCGTTGGTAGGCTTGAATGTGAAGGATCTGGATGAAACCACCGATTGGTATGTCAGGAATCTTGGGTTTACCATTGATACGACTATGATATTCCCATCATATGGATTGAAGATCAATATGTTGGTCCTTGGCTCGTTCAAACTTGAGCTAACCTGTTTTGATGACGCTGTGGAAATTGATCGGAACCTTTTACCAAATGACTATTCGAACGTTCACGGATTTATAAAGCTTGGTTTTGTTACAAATGATCTAGCAGGAATCGTTTCTCAGATGAATCGTGCCAATGTTGAGACGATTGCAGGACCCGCGGATTTACCTCCATTGAAATCGGGTGAACCTTGGCCGGATCGTTTTTACCTGGTCAAGGACCCAGACGGCAACTATGTTCAATTTTTTGAGGGTGAATCAATGTTGAGTGGAGTTGAAGTACAGGGCGATCGATCCGTTGCACCTTTTCTGGCCATGATCAGTGTTGGAAATTTTTCCGAAACGATCAACTGGTATAAAAAATTAGGATTTGAATACTTGGAAGGTATAGAGGAACCTGGGAATCAACGCGGACTTTTGTCCTCCGGAAAATTTATTATTGAGATTGGATCCTTTGAGGGAGATGCAAACATTAGCGAACTAAATTTTCCTGCAGAAACAGCTGCTAAAGTAGTTCGGATGTCCAAGTTAGGATTCAGAATTGATAACATTGACGAAATGTATGAAAAGCTTAAAGTGGATCGTTACTCCTTCTTTTACGAAGAAATGGAAGGTGAAGATCTGAATTTCATAATAGAGGACACGGAAAAAAACTATTTACAGTTTTTCAAATAAAAAAGAGCCGCTTAATTCAAAGCGGCCCTTTAATTTACCAAATAAAACAAGTTTAGTGTATCACGAATCTGCTCGTCTGAGACTTTGCATTCTTCAAAATATAAGTTCCCGCTTTGAGTGAAGAAACATCAACTCGATTTACGGATTGAGCAGTGATAAGTGCTCTTCCGTTTAGATCAAGGATTGTAATATTCATCCTTTCTGTCAAATGAAGGAATCCCGACTTTACTGGGTTAGGATACAGTATTGGAGGATTCAATGCTTCATCGAAAGGTACTTCTTCTTCTTTTTCTTCTGCCACGACATTTTCTTCCTGAGCATCAGGTTCCTCTTGATCATTCACTTCATAGTAGTGGTGGTGATTAAATTCAACCTCAAATATCGTCACCGTTCCACTCACCTCATTTGCAACTACGACCAATGGGGAGTTGATTGGACTATTCCTTTTCTTGATGAAAACAACATCTTCAGGCCCAAGGTCTCCAGCCTCTTCCGTGTCAGCTGGTACCGAAAAATCACGGTTGTTTATATACTGAACAAAATGCGGGTAATATGGATTGGTAACATCGTATATCATTACACCTCCTATTCTCTCCAGACCAATAAATGCGTAGAACCTACCTCTCAGACGTGCCACTTCAATGGCTTCCGGTTCTGGCCCTTTGTCATCACTTCGGTCTTTAAATGAACCATTTTCGTCATTGGTGGAGTTAAAATCATTGGGAAGTTCCTGTGCGGTTATTTGCTCGAATTGGTCTCCGCTATCAAATACAAGACGACCGTTTCCTTTGCGAATGGAGAATGATCTTGCTCCATAGGTATAGATCTCTTCGAAAAGGCCATCGTTGTTTGCGTCGCCTGTTGCAATAGTGGTTTTCATTCTGCCAATTGCCATGTCATCCTGTAGAGTTGCAGCATTAGGAAAAGCCACAGGATCAAGAGTCAAGTCTTTAACACGTACTTCCTCACTATATCCCGGGTAATCCCGACTATCTCCTTCATTAGCCAGGATAATAAACTCTCTTCCCCATCGTCTGTAATTTGCCATTGCATCCGGCATATACATTCCCCTGATTGGCCAGTTAGCGATATCGATTGTTGGCGTTTCGTTGCTGGCGTCAAGTCCGTTTCCTGGTAGCGAATGATCTTTAAAGCCAAGCCCTATTAGGTCGATGACCTGTGCATTCCGAATGTTGATCTTGGCCAGGGCATTATTTTCCTGCAGCGCGACCCAAGCAATTCTTGAGTTCTTTGACACTGATATGTATTCCGGCTCAAGATCCTGCGCAACTGTCGAGTTCCCTGGATTTGCATTCACACGGATACTTGGATCAAGTGGCACATTGTTGAAAGCCGTGAAGGAGACCTGACTTGCATCGCTTTGAGTAAGATTTTGAGCTCCATTGCGAAGGTCAATTATCGTAACGCTTCCCTCGGGGTCTATAGTGTAGTCATCATTAGGCTCACCCTCGTTGGCCACAAGGGCGTACTTTCCATTTGGGGTAAATACTATGTTGTCGGGCAGTGCTCCTGCAGTCACCTGATTAATAAAGTTTCCATTTGTGTCGAAGAATACCGCTTTTCCTGGAGACTGCTTATCTACATTTTCAACCGCTGCAGCAACAAGGCCATCTTTCACCGCCAGACTGTTAGCTCCGTTTCCATATGGAGTAAGATCAATAGAAGAAATTAGAGTGATTGTGTTGGGATCAGATATGTCCAATATGTCAATTTGATCGGTTCCTCCGTTCGTGACAAAAAGCCTCTGAGTGGACGGATCGTGAGCAACAATTTCTGCCCCACTTTCATCAAAGAATCCTGTGTTATATGTTGATATTTTCTCTAATGAAATCCGTTGCCCAAATGAGCTAAGGAACAATAGGGTAGTGAAAAAGAAGGAAGAAAATAGTTTGATTTTTGTGAGTCGAGATGTTTCCATAAATGATGTTTGTTTAATGGTGGACAATAAAATTATCACTTGATAATTATTTTCACACTTACGCAAAATGAGTAAGTGCAATAAAATAAATTTAGCTCTTTTGATTAAAACTCCAAATAAAGGAAACAGTTTATTGCAAATAATATTTTTTAATTGTAAACTTGGATAAGTACCGTTTTATGTAAAAAATTATCAAAAGCTAATGAAATCAGACTAAGCCACTAACATGGATCAGTAACTCATTTTTACAGGCTGAATCAAAATATTTATTTGCCAAACAATGGTTTTATAAAATTTTGATCGGCTTATTCAAGAAAAACTGATCAAAGAGCTTCCTGAATGGAAGTTGAGTAAGCAAGTCACCATTTAAAGAAACCACCATATGTCCTTCTATTTTAAAAAAATTGGTATTGGAAAAAGAATTGGCTTTGGCTATGCCATTGTGATTCTAATTGCGGCGCTAAGTAGTTTCTACGGAGTTTCGGTTTTGAGGGAAAGTCTGGAGTTCAGTGGAAAAATTACGAACAGCTACCTGCCCTTTCTTAATAAACTTGAACAGTTGAGCAATACGATGGACAATTCCGCAAGCTTGACTAATAACTGGATATATCTCCCTAGTGATGCAGACAAAGCCAAGCTTCGAATGATCCATGAAGTAGATTTTCCAATTCTTCGAGACGATCTAAGAAGCCTTTACGCCGATTGGACGACACTCGAAAGTCATGACAGCCTGGAGCTCGTTATTCAACAATTCGAGGAAATCCTTGCTGCTGAGAAGGAAATAATGAGTGGGCTGAGGAGCCTTTCAAGCTATGACGATGATTCGATTCTTTTTGCATCGATCACTATCTATGATGAGAATGTTTTCGCGAGGATCGGAAATGCCTTGACACTATTGGAAGAAGTCAACAGAAGCTTGAAACGCTACTCCGAGGCAATGATTCAAGGGAAGAACACTTACTTCGAATCCATCAAAACGATGATGATTGTCTTGATGGTTTTAGCTAGCCTCATAGGGGTGGGCATGGGATTTTTAATAACTAAAAATGTGATGAAGACGCTTGGAGGGGATCCAGCAGAGGTTGCACGAATTGCGGATCAGATTGCAACAGGTAAGCTAAATATAAATTTCTCCAATCGTCAATACATAGGCTTATATGCCAATATGAAAACCATGGTTGATAAATTGAAAGGCATAGTTACCAAAGTTTACAATGGTGCCGATGCAATAACAAGGGCGAGTTCACAACTTTCGTCTTCTTCACAGTTGGTTTCTTCGGGAGCTAGTGATCAGGCGGCCTCATCTGAAGAGGTCTCTGCCTCCATGGAGGAGATGGCTGCAAACATCAAGCAAAATTCTGACAATTCGAACGAGGCTGAAAAGATTGCATCGACAGCTGTTGCCGAAGTGGAGGAAGGGAAAACAGCCATTGAGAATACAGTAGGCTCAATGAAGCAGATTGCTGATAAGGTTTCGGTCATTTCCGAGATTGCCAGGAAAACAAACATTCTTGCACTAAATGCAGCGGTGGAAGCAGCAAGAGCTGGTGAGGCAGGAAAGGGCTTTGCAGTGGTTGCAGCTGAAGTGAGACGGCTAGCAGAAAATAGTCAGACTTCCGCCATAGAGATCGATGAACTATGTCAGAAGAGTGTAGTTATTGCAGACGATGCGGGTAAATTGTTCGAGAATCTGGTTCCCAGCATTCAACGCACAGCAGAACTTGTACAGGAAATTAGCCTTGCAAGCGAGGAGCAAAATTCAGGCGCGGAGCAAATCAATAACGCCATTCAACAACTAAATAGCATCACCCAACAAAATGCAGCGAGCTCTGAGGAGATGTCATCAAGTTCTGAAGAGCTTTCCGGCCAGGCAGATCTACTTAGAGCCACAGTCGACTTCTTTGATATAGGTCATTTGGCAGTGAGTCCGACTCAAGACGCTGTGAGGGAAAACGCTCCGTCAACCAGGGCGGGGAGACTAGAAAGAAGGACAGCCATTCACAGTTCGGGAATTATAGTCGATCTAGGTGGAGATCCCAGCGATGACGAATTTGAGAAGTTTAGCTAGCACGAAATGAACCAGTTACAAATACAATTTTTATCACTATCAAATGAAGAAACTATGGAAGTAAACCTGACTAAACAACGATTTAGCCGTTCCAAAAAATGGTGCTACATGCTATGGTGTATCGCTATTTTTTTGACAAGCTCAGCTAATGCTCAACTGTCAAATAAATTCAGATTGAATGGGTATTCAAGCTTTGAATATGAACATCTTATTTCAGATGAGGGAAAAAGTGACCCGAACGGTTCATTCGATGCTGACCTGATTGACCTTGTTGTGAATGTAGATGTCACTTCAAGGTTGAGATTTGCTACAGATATAACATGGGAACACGGAACAGCTTCCGAGGATGGAAGAGGTAATGCGGCCGTGGAATATGCATTTCCAGAATATACAATTAGAAACTGGCTGAAATTCAGGGTTGGAAAGATGTTCGTTCCTTTTGGAATCTACAATGAAATACACACAGCAAAACCTGCTTTTTTAGCTGTAAAGGAACCTCTAAGTACGAACAAGCCTGACAAGTTTGGGGCAGATGAGCGTTTTTATCCCCGATGGGCAACAGGGGTTTCGTTCCTTGGAAACTTTACATTGAATGAAATTCAATTTGAGTACATCGTTCAAGTGAGCAATGGAGAGCAGGAGAACACCAATCCGTTTGAAGAAGATGATAACGAAGAAAAGGCAATAGCCACCCGGTTGCTCATTCAACCCACAATTGGGCTTAAGATTGGAATCTCCACTTACAGTGATCGAATAACAGAACTGGATGGGTTAGGCGATGATACTGGCGAGAGAACCAAACTTTCCAGTTGGAGTACCCATGCCGAATATCAAGTCAAAGACCTCGGTCTGGAATTTGAGTATATAACTGGCAAGACAGATCCTTCCGGCGCAGGAGATCTGAAGAAAAATGCGCTTGAGGCGATGATATATTACAGTGTCGGAGATCGATTCACTCCATACGTCCGCTATGAATATCTTGAGCCTGATACCGACGTAGATGATGACACAGCCAATATGATAAGTTTTGGGTTGAACACGGAGATTGACGATAACTACTTTCTAAAACTTCAGTTTAATCGAATCTCGTCAGGTGACAACAACAGCCGGTTTAGTGGTGTGAACTTTTCAGAGTTCCAGGCTGCTGTCGTTCTTGGGTTTTAAGCATGTTGAAAACTTAATAAATAAGGAAATGAAAAATATCAAACTTTATATATCAATTCTACTATTAGTAGGTCTCGCATGCTTGCCATCCACGGTCCAGGCTCAGGATGAATTTGTGGTTATAGTAAATAAGAACGTGCAGGAAACAACTCTCAATCAAAGTAGCATCAGACGAATCTACTTTGGGTTCACAACACAGTGGAAAAATTTTGATCGTGTGAAGCCGTCATACACTGAGATCTCCAATGCTGCCTTCTGGAATTACATCTCTACTGAAAAGGGAAAATTCAAAAGCTTCTGGACAAAAAAAGTCTTTTCGGGTAATGGTGTTGCCCCAGATGAATTTAGCGACGGGCAAGGGGTGATTGATTTTGTCTCAAGAACCGATGGGGCCATTGGAATTATTCCCAGCTCGGCTAGAAACGATATTGGGGAGTGCAAGATTGTTTCCCTACAGTAAGTAACAAAAATGTGAGAACTACTACTTAGGTGGTAAACTGTGATTTGAATCCTCGTCTATGGCGAGGATTCTATTTTCTAAACCTTATACGTACTCGAATCTTGCCTTCCTCATTCTCACCGTTTATTGTTGCAGGTGTCCATTTTGGGCCTTCACGAACCAATCTAATGGCCTCCGTGTCACACCCGTAGCCCAGGCTCTTCTTAACGTCAATGTTTGTAACATCGCCGGTTCTCGATATAGTCAGCTCAAGTATCACATTTCCTTTAATGTTATTTTCTTCCGCTGACTGTGGATATACAAGACTCTCGCGCAAGTATTTTCTGAATTCCACTTCTCCTATTACCGGTTCTGCTTCTGTTCGTGCCTCAGTTGGTTTCTCGACTTCAACGCCGGACATAGATCGAGCTCGTGCCATCCTTGGAGCTGAAACTGTTTCCTCTGCTTGTTTTCTCTGGGTTGAAGATTCGGTTTTCTCGGGCGCAAAGAACGTTTCTGACCGAACGGGTTGAGATGCGATCTCCTCAAGGGCTAAGTCAGACTTAACTTCATCGCCTTCTTCATCTTCATCCTCGTCCCCGGCCTGAAAGGCTAATGTCATTTCATCACCCGCGAAGTTGGCAGCTCCTTGAGTATTGCTCTCCTCGTCCCCAAGGTCTATGTCCAGAGCTACTGCATCGGCAAGCAGCTCCGTTTCTTGAATAGATTTGATCGTATCAGGTCCTGAAACTTCACCTGCCAGAATCACTTGATCGGCTTTCTCTGGTACTTCTTTCTCCTCACCTGCCATAAACCTGGTGGTTGTCTCTTCCTCCAAGCTTTCCTCTACTAGACTATCCTCTTCAACAACTTTTTCCATCTCGGGAAGTGTTTTTGATTCAGGGACTGATTCCTCAGTCACTTCCGAGTCCATGGCCAAGGACTCGTCCTTTGCCAGGGGGTCAATAAAGAGCCAGACAGCGAGAGAACTAACCAGAAGCAAAGACACCACGGCAGCAATTTGCATCGGCGAGAATCTGGGTCTCTCATTAGATTCCACACCAACCTCTAGTTTTTTAATATCATCAAGTACAGTTTTAGAATCGTGACTCTCGAGACCCTCAAGCGCTTCCTGGGCAAAAGGATCTTTCAATACTTCACGCTCAAACGCATGAGCTTCCTTACTGCTCATTTCCCCTTTGAGATATCTTTCAAATTGTTCCTTATTGTACTTGCTTGTCGACATTCTTACTCTCCAAACAGATCTTTAAATTTCGCTTACCATTTTGAATATGGCTCTTCACTTTCTTTAATTCGATCCCAGTCAAGTTGTTCACCTCGTTATAGCTTTTCTTTTCCAGGAAAAACAGTTTGACACACTCCTTTTGCTCATCTTTTAGTTCATCCATGCATTCGTCCAGGGCGCTCAGCCTGGATTCCATAATATCTTCCTCATCATTGAGATGCAATACGGCATCATTTTCCATAACTACGTGTGCATTTTTTTCTGGGTTAGCTTTTCTAAGTTCCATAAGACAGTGATTTTTACTCACCTTGTATAACCAGCTCTTAAAATGTTGCACTTCCGCGCTTAGCAATTTCTCACTAATCTTTTCGTAGATGTTCATGGTCGCGTCCTGGCTTTCCTCCCGCGATTTTAAATACTTCAAACATAAGCCGTAGACGAGATGAAGATAACTATTGTACAAATCCCCAATCAACTTTGAATCACCTGTCTTGCGGTATTCAAGCAAGATTTCTTCATCCGTTTTCGATATCGATTTTCCCCCTGCCAAAAAAAGTTTAAAAAATTTTATGGAATAAAGAATGACGCTGCATCTCAATAGCAAACATAAAAATTGAAGGTATGAAAAAGTTGTTAATAATTCTATCAATCATTCTGGTTAGCAAGGTTGACGCCAAATTCGTTAATGGAACCGTGTATGATGAAAATGGGAATGGGATTGCTCTTGTCAATGTCACCATCGAGGGAACATCTAATGCTGTTGTAACAGATATCAACGGATTCTATTCCATTGAAGTACCCAATGAGAGATCAAGGCTCGTTTTTTCGCTGACTGGCTTTGTTACTAAGAAAATAAAGGTTGGCAAGCAAAAAGTGATTGACGTTACGCTAAAGTACCGGACAATCGAGCTTGCAGATGAAGAAGATGGTTCTGGCGAGGTGGAAGTTTTGTTTTCTGCGCCGGCCAAAATGGAAAAAAATAAATCTTACTACAAACATTCACGTGGAGCTGTAAGTAGAAGCATGCTTGGCTCGGGAGGTATGATGTACGATCAGACCTTAAATCACAACACCGAAGAATACGCTACGATCCATGAAAACGGCTTCCGAAAAGTTTTGGATAAACCACTCTCTACATTCTCCATTGATGTGGATGCTGCCTCGTACAGCAACATGCGAAGATTTATAAACAATGGCCAGCTGCCTCCGAAGGATGCTGTGCGTGTAGAGGAAATGATCAACTACTTTGGATACGAATACAAGAATCCCACAGGCAAGGACCCTTTTTCAATCAACACGGAACTGAGCAAAGCTCCGTGGAATGAGGACCATCTTATCGTCCAAGTGGGGCTTCAGGGGAAGAAGATCGAGATGGACAATTTACCAGCCTCAAACATTGTGTTTCTAATTGATGTATCGGGTTCTATGAACGCTCCAAATAAGTTGCCACTGCTAAAGTCTGCATTTAAGCTACTGGCTAATGAGTTGAGACCTCAGGACAAAGTGTCAATAGTGGTGTACGCCGGAGCAGCAGGACTCGTCTTACCTCCTACCAGTGGAAACGATAAAAAAACAATGATGGAGGCCCTGGACAAATTATCAGCTGGCGGTTCAACTGCGGGTGGAGCTGGAATCAAGTTGGCATACAAAACTGCTCTGGAAAACTTTGTTGAAGGCGGCAACAACAGGATTGTACTTGCTACGGATGGTGATTTCAATGTGGGAGCCTCCAGCAATGCAGATATGGAACGACTGGTTGAGGAGAAAAGAAAGGATGGCGTTTTCTTAACAGTCTTGGGTTTTGGTATGGGTAATTACAAAGATTCTAAAATGGAGATTTTGGCTGACAAAGGGAATGGAAATTACGCCTATATCGACAACATGCGTGAAGCCAAAAAGGTGTTGGTGAATGAGTTTGGTGGAACGCTTTTTACGATAGCCAAAGACGTTAAGATTCAGGTTGAGTTTAATCCTGCAGTTGTTCAGGCATACAGGTTGATCGGATACGAAAACAGAAAATTGAACGATGAGGATTTTAACGATGACAAAAAAGATGCAGGAGAGCTTGGAAGTGGACATACGGTAACAGCGCTCTATGAAGTAATACCTGTAGGGGTAGAAAGTTCTTTTGTTAAGAATATTGACCCACTAAAATACCAGGAACAGAAAGGTGAGATAGTGTCAAATTCCGATGAGCTATTGACAGTCAAATTCCGATACAAGGAGCCTGATGGGGAAAAGAGCAAGCTTATCACTGAAGTGGTCCAAAACAAAGTATCCGAGGCAAACAATAACCTAAACTGGTCAATGGCTGTGGCAGGATTCGGTATGTTACTAAGAGACTCTGAGTTCAAGGGAAGTATGACCTATACATCCGTACTTGAACTGGCAAGATCTACCCAAGGAAAAGATGCCTTTGGATACCGACGAGAATTTATCGAGTTGGTAGATCTTGCCAAAAGCATGAGCCCAAGACAGTAGTTTGTTTTATTTGAGTTTTGACTTAGGGGTGGCTCATAACTGAGCTGCCCTATTTTATGTTAAAACACAATGAAATAGCTATGAAAAAAATTTACCTACTTATCCTGATTACATTTAGTTTTTCTTCCTACGGCCAGATCGCAGAGGGAAGTTCCTTCATTGAAGGGAGATTTGATTTTCTCAATCAAAAAACCACTACATCCCCAAGTGACACGGAAATCAAAACCAACGGGTTTGGAGCGATTTTCGGAGTCGGCTCTTTCATCTCAGACAATTCTGCCATTGGTGGTGGGGTTAGTTATAGCAGATTGGAGTTTGATGACTTCAACAGCAACCAGTTAGGTCTTAATGTATTCTTTCAAAGATTCAAATCAATAAGAGAAAGGTTCTACTTCACCCCCAGAATAAATGCCTCTTATGTATTTGGAAAGAGTGAGTTTGATAGTGGATTTGGAAGCAATCCGGAAACGAAGATTTCCGGCATTGAGCTAAGTTGGATACCCGGGTTTCAATATGCTTTTGATGAGAAATGGGTACTTGGGGCAACCATAGGTGCCATTTCCTATTCCAACTTGACAGAAAAAGATTCAGAAAATTCCGACAATAAAGTAACAGAATCTAGTTTTAATGTTTCGATGCTAGCAAACAATTTTAACTTGACTGTTCAATACTATTTTGGTAAGAAGGACTAGTAAAGGATCTTTTTGAAAGGCCGAAGCGGAATTTTACTGTAATAAGGAAAATGTGGCTTCTATTAAAAGTACTTTGATTCTTTAGTTCTCGTGGGAATTTATATCATTGAGCTATGGATAAAGTACAACTAGGAAAAGCAGATTTGCACATCTCACCCATTGTGTTTGGAGCTTGGGCTATTGGAGGAATGGCGTGGGGTGGAACTGACGATGAAGATTCGTTGGATGCTATGCGTGCCAGCTTTGAGTTGGGCATAACAACCATTGACACGGCACCCGTATACGGTCTTGGTCACAGTGAGAAGGTCGTTGGCGACTTTGTAAGAGAAGTGGGAAGAGATAAAGTCGAAATCCTTACCAAATTTGGATTCAATTGGCGAACGACAAAAGGAGAGTACATGTTCGATGGCGCAGCACCCGGCGGACCAACCGAAAAAGTACATTTCTATACGGGGAAGGACGGCATCATTCAGGAAGTTGAAAACAGTTTGAGACTCCTAAATACCGATTATATAGATCTTTATCAGATTCACCGGCCTGATGCTAACATTCCGATTGAAGAAACGATGGAAACCGTGGAGGAATTAGTTCAACAAGGGAAAATTAAGGCTTTCGGAGTATCTAATCACTCTGTGGATTTGATGAAACGTGCAGAAGCGGTACTTTCAATCGCTTCAAGCCAGTCGCCATACAGTATGATTTATCGCAAAATTGAAAAGAACATTCTTCCGCATTGCATCGATAATAACATCGGAATTTTGGCTTACAGTCCACTGCAACGGGGCCTTTTGACAGGAAAAATCACAGCTGATTACAAGTTTAAAGAGGATGATCATCGTCCTACGACGAAATGGTTCAAGGAACCTAACTTAAGCCGAACCAATACCTTTCTCCAAAGGATCAAGCCTATTGCTGATGATCATGGAGCCACCCTGGGCCAATTGGTGATAAATTGGACCATTCAAAGATCAGGGATTACTGCAGCGCTAGTTGGAGCAAGAAACCGGGAACAAGCAACTGAAAATGCCAAATCGCTGGACTTCTCCCTTTCCGGCGGTGAAATTCAAAAGATCAATGCCGAATTGGACAAAGTAATTATCGAAGGTTAAAGGTTCATTCATTTCTCAGGGCGTTAACCGGATTAGCAAGCGCGGTACGCAATGTCCGCGCACCTATAGTAGCAAGAGAAATGACAGCTAAAAAGATCACAGCCCAGAGAAGCACTGACAGATCGAGCACGATTCGGTAGGCAAATTCGTTTAACCAAAGATTTAGAACAAAGTAGAGGGCCGGAGAAGCGATGATAGCTGCAACAGCTATTAAGCTTATGTAACGTTTGGAAAATAGTATCAGAAGTGAGCTTATTGACGCTCCAAGTACTTTTCTGATCCCAACCTCCTTGATTTTTTTGTTTACAGTAAAAGCAATCAGACCATAGAGTCCGAGGCAAGCCAGGAACACCGCTAATACTGAAAACCCGGTTATGAGTAGCGATAGCTTTTCCTCGCTTTGATATAGTCGATTCATGTGATCGTCCATTAACTGCATTTCAATTGGAGCTCCACCGGTAATGGAGCTCCACCGTGCTTCGATGAGTTCCAGGCTTTGACGAAGGTTACCAGGTGCCACTTTCACATACAAGTTTTCAACGTTAACAAAAGGCATAATAGCCACTGCCGGAGCAATCTCGCTGTGTAGCGATGAGAAATTGAAATCTTCCATTACACCAATAATGGTTCTGGATTGACCGAAAAAATGAACCTGCTCCCCAATTGGATTTTCCAGCCCCAAATGCTTTACACAAGATTCGTTTATCAGGATACTTCCGACGGAATCGGAACTGATCTCTTTGGAAAAAGTGCGGCCCATTTTCAACTTAATACCCATCGTTTCAAGAAAATCATAACCAACTTGATTGCTGAGCACTTGTTTGTATTCCGACTCTCCACCAACCAGAACCCCATTCGCCGGCCAGGGATCTCCGACAATTCGCTGGCTACGACTCACACTTTGAATTTGAGAATGCTGAAGCAAGTCTTCTTTAAGTCTTTGATAAAATGTGCCCATATCCCGGCGTAGGAGTTGCATAGAAACAACTTGTGAAGTTTCGAATCCCAGCGATTGGTTTCGCATATAGTCGATTTGTTTGTAGATAACTATGGTCGTGGAAATCAGAGAAACAGAGATGATAAATTGAAGGCTTATGAGCCCACTACTAAACCAATTGGAACCTTTCCTGGTCGATAGTCCCTGTTTGAGCGCCGTTGAGGCTTTTAAATTAGCTAGCAAAGCGGAAGGATGTATTCCGGCTAGAATCCCTAAGATCAACGCTGACAGGAATGCAAAAGGAAGGGAGGTTAGTAGCAGGTCAGGGTTGATTTCGAAATCCCAGCTGACTATGCTTTTGATCTGAGGAAAAAGCAACAGTAACAAACCGTATGCAAGTATGGTGCTAGAAAAAGTGATCAAAGTGGATTCTAAGAGAAGCTGGACTGCTAACTTCTTTTTGTCTGCACCCAATACCTTCTTTATCCCCACTTCCTTCCCCCTTGTTAGATTAGTCGCAGCAGTCAAGTTCATCAGATTGAAAGAGGCTACAAATAAGATTAGAATTGCAACGATCGTCAGCGCGTAAACGGTATATTCACTCCCACTTCGCATATGACTCGCCAGATCATCAGTCATTCCGTTGGACCCCAGATAGATGTCCTCCAGAGGCTGCACTATGGTTGTAAATGGAGATTCGCTCTCCGGATCAAGCGCTTGAAACAGGTCATCTAGCTTCGCCTGAAATTCATGCCTGCTTGTATGGTCTTCTAACTGCACATAGGTCAAAAAACCTAACCAACTCCAACTGCTTAAATCAGATAGATAGCCGGCGGGAATAGAATAAGTCGAAAATGAAATTAGAAAATCAAATTTCAGATGCGAGTTTGTTGGAATGGGCTGTGAAATGCCAGTGACCCTAAGAAGCACGTCATTGTTCATTGTGATGAACCTTCCCATCGGATCCTCGTCTCCAAAATACTTCTTAGCTAAGTCGGAAGTAATAACAATGGAATTCGGTTCGTCAAGGGCATTTTTTTTGTCACCGGCTATCAATGGGACGGTGAATATTTCCAGAAAAGACGAGTCCGCATAAAACCCGTGATCTTCGTAGAATACCAGCTCTTGGTTTCTGAGCGATGCTCTAAGCGCATAGCGCAGCTGAGTTGATTTTTTGACCTCCGGAAATAGTTCAGGAAGTTGTGGCGCTAACGCTGGCGGTGAATTAACGAAAGTCGTTTGGCTTCCTGAATTATCTGAATAAATGACATTTACCCGGAAGATCTGATTGCTGTTCTTGTGAAGCTGGTCAAACGTAAGTTCATGCTGCAGAAAAGAAGCAATTAGAAGGCAGCTAAATAGTGCTATGCTGAGACCAACCATATTTAAGATGGTGTAGTTTCCGTGTTTCAAAAGAAAGCGGAGGGACGATCGGAAGTTATTGCTTATCATGAATAAGGCAGGTTTTTGCATACTATTCTGTCTTGTAAACCGGTTAAAGAATTTCAGTACGGTGACCCAATAAATCAGTCTGGACCGCTGATTCCCTTTCTGCTTTAGATCCATGTAAAACTGTTCATGAAGGTCACCGAGTATTGATTCCTGCAGATCATTTCTGCAGTACCATTTGAAAAATCGATCAGCTAACTTGGGTGGACTCGCCTTTTTCATATGCCTTCCATTACTAAGCTTGGAATTGAGTCCCAAAGTCTCAATCTCGACTCTTTTGACTCTTTTATTGCCACCTTGCCACTTTGGGTGATCACGAAATGACGCTTTCGTCTGCCGCCCCTTGTCGAACTGGAATCACCCATAGCAGATACGACGAGCCCTTTTTCTTCCAACCTATACAAGGTTGTATGCACATTGCTCAAATTGACAGAACGTCCCATTTCTTCAATAGCGGTTTTAATGGATAGCCCATAGGCTTGGTCGTGTTGAGATGCGACTAATAGAAGGATCAATTCCTCAAATTCACCCAGAATTTTTTTCATTAGTTACTGTTTTGTGTAACTAATAATACGAACAAAAGTGTGAAAGGTTGAATGTTGACAACCGATGCATCGAAGGGTAAAAAATGGGTTGCGCCGGGACGTAATCCCAGATCAGATCAGAAGCGAGTACAAATCAACCCCTCTTCATACGGTCCAGTAACCTGAGTGCACCGCTTCCAAGATTCTTTGAGACGATTTCGCCATATCTTGGGCTCTCGATGAAACCAGAGCTGAAAAAAGATTCAAGTATGGGTGTCCAATCACTGTTTTTTGGCATAATTATTCCAAAGGGCACGTCCTGCTCGTCTGCAACTGGATGACGTTTTATAGCCAGTCTTTTCTTCAATGCCTCCAGGTAAAAATTAAGATCAATGATTGCGAAAGCACTATCATCTTTTAGAAGCTGGTCGATTATAATGTTAGTGGAGCTGAAGTACTCAATTTCTAAACTTGGTAAATATTGCTCTTTGATTCGTTTCACGCGCTCCTCATTTGTTGTGGCTCTAATGGAATATGCCTTCATGCCTGCGAGCTTAGTGGGAATTTCCTGCACACTTTCCAGAAGTGGGACATTGCCGTTGGTGACCAAGAGAGATATGTTGCCAAGAAACGGAGGGCTAAATGAAAAGTCTTTTTTCCTTTCTTCTTTGATACTTACGTTTCCCAGACCGAAGACTCCACCGGAGCTTATTCTAACCTGATTCATAAACTGTGGGAAATCATTTCCTGTATAGTGAAATTCATGCGTAAGATTGATGCCCTTCTCCTTCAGAACATATCGTTCGAATTCAATCATCAAGTCGACTAAAAAACCTTCAGCTCCGTCCGACTTCTTTTCCGTAAACCCTGAAACTTCGTTGTAGACAAAGACTATTTTTCCGGTCTTGGTGGCAGAAGCTTCTGCGAAAGTAGTCCCTGAAATCTGTGAAAAAAGTGGTGAGAATAGAATGTAGGGTAGCAATGAGAAGAGGTAGCGCATTTAGATTATTGAATTTATAGATGTAACCAATGAGTTAGGTACTAACCATTAACTACACATCAGGTTTTACGGCCAATCATCAAAAAAGATTGAAAACAGTTTTGGTCTTTGTGCAAATGCTGCAGTGTGGTCACTATTGGGTAATCATACCCCTAGCATTGGGAGATGCTTGACTTTGTGATAGGTCAAGCCAAGTGATATGCAGTGTTTAAGTTCGGCTGCTGGAATTTTATCATCAAGTTTAAAAACGATTGCGCGGGTATTCTCATAGCTGAACAGGTCACCATGGACCATCTTAAATGTGCTGACCAACTTACTCGTGCACTTAAAATACACGGCATACTGATCTGGTTTTTTCTCTTTCCAGTCCATCCTCACCGTGCTGCCATGCTTTGTGAGATAGCTAGGTTCGCCCCATTTTAAAGTCTCCTCAAGCTTGTCCAATCCTTCTGTTTCAGCTGCAGTCTCAAGTACAAGCTTTCGCAGATAGCGCATCTTTGGTTGAATATCCTTCGGATATTTTTTAAAAACTTTCTCTACCTCCGGATCGGTGACTAGCTCCATCAATTTACCATTTTAGCTAAAATCTCTTTCATCATCTTGGCTGCAAGATAGGCTGTCATGTTGTGAACGTCCTTGTCAGGATTGTATTCGACAATGTCGGCACCGACAATGTTGGCGTCTAAATTTTGAATCAGATCTATCACCTGACGAGAAGATAATCCACCTGGTTCATAGTGTGAGACACCTGGTGCAAACGCTGGATCAAAGGCATCCATATCCAGCGAGATATACAAGGGATTTTCGAAGGCGCGGATTTTTGACAGATCTAATTGTTTCATCTGATGCACTTCCACATTGAATTTCTCTGCCTGTTCTCTTTGATGAGTGGTAAGGGTTCTGATTCCAACCTGGATGAGGTTTTTTGCAAATCCATTTTCCATTATTCTGGCAAAAGGGCAGGCATGTGAATACTTGTCACCTTCAAATTCATCATACAGATCACCATGAGCATCAATGTGCAGAATATCTAAAATGGGATATTTCTCATGGTGCGCCTTGATAATGGGAAAAGTGATCGAATGATCACCGCCCAGCGTCAACAACTTGCCCTCATCTTTCAGATTTGCTGTTGTGATAGATTCGATTTCAAAGTAATCACCTACCACAAAATCTCCTCTATCATCAATGTGCATGTTTGAAACGTCTTTGAGGTCTTCCGTAAACATATTTGCAGAATCGCTGTACAACGCTTCGCGTATCAGTGGAGGTGCCTTAGCGGGACCTTGCTGAAAAGAAGATTTTTGGTCGTAGAGAATGCCTTGCAGAGTAATGGTGCTCATTTGCTACAATCTAAGTAATAGAAATAAAAGAAGGGGTCAACTGACTCCTTAAAATTTCAAATTCAATCCCAGTAAAAAATTACGTCCTGCCTGCGGATAGTAGTTGTTTTGCTGGTAGAGAATGTCCGCTCCATAGTAGTAGCCCCAGGTATAACCATTAGACGAGTATTCTTCGTTGAGAATATTATTGATCAAAAGTGATAAGCCAATATTTCGAATTCCTTTGGTTTCGAAATCATACGACATTCTAACATCATTAGTAAAATATGCATCGATTGCTCGATCATCATTGGAGGTATTGTCCAGGAATTGTTTGCCAACATATTTACTCAAAAATTGAAATGTCAACCCCTCTGAAGGGGAATAGCTTAAATCGCTTCCACTAATAATGTTGGGTGAAAAAGAAATGTCTGAATTGGAATGCTGGATTTCTCCAAAGCTAGCCGACACAATCTCCGAAAATTGGTCGATTTTGTTTTCGCTAAGTGTGAGGTTCGCTGACCACACCAGGTTTTCGGTTAGCTGGTAGATCCCTGAGAGCTCGATTCCCATCCGAAAGCTCTTAGGAACATTGATTCGAATGGGTGCGCCCACGTCGTTCACAGCACCTGTCACTACCAGCTGGTTTTTGTAATCCATATAATAGTAGTTTGCCTCGTAACTGAGCTTTGAGCCTCTGGAACGAATGCCGGCCTCAAAATTTCGCAAAGTCTCGTGCTCTGGCTCTGTTCCAGGATTAGCATCAATGAAATCCGATCGAACAGGTTCTCGATTTCCAATTGCGTAGGAGGCATACAAATTGGTTGAGCCGTTCAATGTGTAAGTCAGACCAAGCTTAGGGTTAAGGAACGTAAAGTCCGTCTCAATGTCATACGGTGAGCGATCACTGTCTAACCCGGCAGTTTCATATTTGATAGTTCGCACCTGTGCATCTCCGAACAGGTTCAGCTGATCACTTACTTGGTAGTTTACCTTCAAAAAACTATTGAAATCTTTTTTAACGCCATTTCCATCGTAATACTGATCACGAATGTCAACATTGCCGGCAAACTGAGCCCAGATGATCTCTCCGAAGTGATCTCCATCATACTTGTTCCATGCTCCACCGATTGTCAGATCAAGGGCACCTGAAGCATGATTCAGCCCGTAGGTCAATCCATAAAAATGATTGTCCAACCACCTTCTCCTAATGATATCAGAGGTTGTAATCGTCTCAGCTCCAACAACAACGTTGGTCAGTCCGTAGTCTTCTAGGGCGTCATCTTCCCGGAATTGTTCAAAAAAGCCTCTGCCACGGGTATAGTGGAATGCTCCTGATAAATCCCAATTTTCGGCTAGCGTGTGAGCTAAATGAAGTTGGTAATGGTCTTGACGATAGTTGTCGACTTCATTATCGTATGTGTAGTAGTTAAAAGTCCTTCCCGAATTTCTGAGATTCGCTTCAAGTTCCGGAGTTCCGTACTCACCTCCAAAGTCGATTAGTTCCTGGAGTTCAGTTTCACCACCAGTTAAACGTGCTTCAGGTGTCCCATACCATGCTTGTTGGGTAATTTCCTGACCACCAAACAGGACAGCCTTGATCATGGTCTTTTCCCCATATCTTCCACCAGACAGGTAATAGGATTTGAGGTCCGCTGCTGACCGATCAATGTATCCATCCGATGCTAGTTTGGATAGTCGGGCTTCAAAATTGAATACTTCATTGAGCAGGCCTGTATTGTAGACAACGTTGGTTTTCCAGGTATTGAAGCTTCCTACGGAATTTGAAGTTTCAAAAGAAGGATCTACTGAAACGTTAGATGATTGAAGGTTTACCGTGGCTCCAAAAGCTGCAGCGCCATTGGATGACGTCCCAACTCCTCGTTGGATCTGAATATTGCTCACTGACGAAGCAAAGTCGGGCATATTTACCCAAAATACGCCGTGCGACTCAGAGTCATTCAACGGAATCCCGTTGACAGTTACGTTGATACGGGTCGCATCACTACCACGAATTCGCATCCCTGTGTAGCCTATCCCAGCCCCTGCATCCGAAGTGGTCACAAGTGAAGGAGAAAAGTTTAGCAGAATGGGTAGATCCTGTCCGAGATTTCTGGGCTTCAGGTCTGTCGAAGTAATTTCCGAGTAAGTGGTCGGTGTTTTTTCATTCGCTCTGGTCGCGTACACAATAACGTCATCTAACTTCCTCACTTTGAGGCTGTCCTGGGGAAATGTGCACAATGACGCTGCGAATGCGCATGTAAACAGTAAAAATTTCATTTAATGATATTTAAAAAATTAAACCATGAGAAGCGGGGACTTCCCACAATTGTTATCATACATTGGTCTCTGGACCGCTCCCTACGCCGGCATTATCCGGATCAGGTTCCTGGGTATGATCTCAGCCGCTTATCGGCACCCCTTTCTGATTGATGCAAAAATAATCACACTTGATTTTATGAGGTGAAATTCAGCAATTACCCTTTTAACTTGATGTTTTTACGAAACAAGTTTGGCTGATGCTGGACCAAGTGAGTAAGATGGTGTTAGTCGTCCTGTATTGTTTTAGTGTGATAGTTGGTCAGAATGAAACCAATCATTGTTTTCTATGTCATATAGTGCTTGATACGGTATCTTCCTTTCCAAATGATTAACTGAAATATCTTTCGATCACTTCAACAGCACACTTTCTTCTTTCGCTTTCATACCCGGAGACAATGGCATATGGAAGGTTGTTGTCCTGAAGGTATTTGTTGTAAATGTCAAAGAAATGTTCCCGCAAGTGAGGATGTTCTCTTTGCGGATCTGGTTTCCAGATCAAATCAATATCATTCAGTAGGTAGTAGTCATACTCCCTTGATTTTAGTTGATCTTCAATCCATGAATTGGTTTCTCCGTACTTGTGATCACTCCAGATTTTGATGACAATCAAGTTTGTATCGCAGAACAGAAAATCTTTCGCATAGTGAACCCTTTCATCTTCCCAAGCAATTTGACCTTTGGCAATCTCCAGCAAGTCATCTTGCTCGTATTCCCGATCCAAGCGATCCAGGTAAAATCTGGCGTACTCAGGTACCCATTCTGTTTGATAGTGTTGGGCAAGTTGCTGAGCAGTTTCGCTCTTCCCGGTGGACTCAGGACCAATAATTGCGATTCGTTTCATTGGAAGGTGAACTATTTTGATTTGAAAGCGGAGTTTTCCGACTTAGAAATCACAAACGTATGCAACAATTTATTGTGTCAAAAATTTGAAAGCGCTTTGGGAAATATTAGGTAGGTCGCACGTCAATGTCAACATCGTTCTCTCCCATAAGAAGTTTCCTCCGCCATGACAACAAACCTAGAACAGCGATATATCCGAAAACGATAAACTGGAAACTGGTAAAAGGCAGGCCTTTATAGATATACAACGGAATAGACGAAATATTGGTCCCAATCCAGAAATACCAGTGCTCAATTTTTTTCTGCGCCATTAGGTACATCGCTGTTATTGCAAAGGAAGTAGTTAGTGCATCCCACATTGGAACATCACTATCTGTGTTTTGAGATAGTAATATCCAAAGCAAAAAGAAAGCAGCAAGCATAACCGATACATTGAAAATGTTACCGTTTCTCGTGCTTGATGTGATCGGAATCTGGTTGGCACCAATTTTTGTATGCTTCCAATTGTACCAACCGTAGATGCTCATGATTAAGTAGTAGGCATTCACTCCTGTCTCGGCATAGAGTCGATTTTGATAGGTGATGAATATGAACAAGGTCACATTAATAATCCCGAAAGGATAGACCAGAATTTTTTCCTGCTTGCTAAACCATACACTGGCAATCCCAGCGATAACGGCAATAAACTCGCTAGCCGAAGTGTTAAGGAGCTGATCCAAAAACGCATTCCACATTTCCATACCTGTAAAAATATTCTTTTCAATAGTACTTTATCTATGTAAGCAGCATAATTTTGCGCGGCAAATAATAGTTATTATCCCTCATTATTTGCCATGGCAACAAACGATAAATTCCTTTTTGAAGCACTCACATACGACGATGTGCTTCTTCTCCCGGGTTATTCCGAAGTACTTCCACGAGACACTGATACCTCGTCCCAGATTACAAGAAACATTCGCCTCAATATTCCCTTAGTTTCGGCTGCTATGGATACGGTGACAGAGGCAAAACTTGCCATTGCTATGGCCCTTGAGGGTGGAATTGGAATCATTCACAAAAATATGTCGGTCGAACAGCAGGCGGCACAGGTTCGTAAAGTTAAGCGCTCACAGAGTGGGATGATTCTTGACCCGATCACCCTGGACATTAATAGTAAGATTGGTGATGCCGAAACGATCATGCGAGAAAATAAGATCGGCGGGATTCCTGTTGTGGATAAAGACAAAAGGTTAATTGGTATCGTGACCAATCGTGATCTCCGCTTCGAAAAAGCATTGAAAAGGCCAGTGAAAGACATCATGACCAAGGACAACCTGATCACTGCAACAGCCGAAGTTGGACTGGGAGAGGCCGAGGAGATTCTTCAAAAACACAAGATCGAAAAGTTACCCATTGTGGATAAGGACGGCAGATTGACAGGGCTAATCACCTACAAGGATATTTTGAAAAATCGAGATCGTCCAAATGCATGTAAAGATGAGTACGGTCGTTTGAGAGTTGGAGCAGCTGTGGGCGTAACACCGGACATTAGTGATCGGATTAAGGCGCTTCAAAATGCCGGAGTTGATTTAGTAAGTATTGATACAGCACACGGACATTCTAAGGGAGTGATAGATGCAGCGAAGCAGGTAAAAAAGGATTTTCCGGATATTGAAATGATTGTAGGAAACATTGCGACACCTGAGGCAGCGAAAGCCTTGGTTGAAGCTGGCGCAGACGCTATTAAAGTAGGTGTTGGGCCTGGGAGTATTTGCACGACGCGAGTGATTGCGGGTGTTGGGGTGCCGCAGCTATCTGCAGTATATGAATCCGCTGTTGCCGTCAAGGGGAAAAATGTACCGATTGTGGCTGACGGCGGGATTCGATTTTCAGGTGATATTGTCAAGGCAATCGCGGGAGGTGCTAGCACGGTGATGATTGGGTCCTTGCTGGCAGGCACGGAAGAAGCTCCCGGAGAGGTTATTTTGTATGAAGGTCGGAAGTTTAAGTCCTACCGGGGCATGGGTTCAGTGGAAGCGATGGAAGACGGTTCTAAAGACCGTTACTTTCAAGACGCTGAGGACGATATAAAAAAACTAGTTCCCGAAGGAATCGTAGGACGTGTTCCATTTAAAGGTTCTGTATCTGAGGTCTTGTATCAGATGACAGGAGGATTGAAGGCTGGAATGGGATATTGTGGAGCAGGAACCATCGAAGATCTGCATGGAGCAAAATTTGTAAAAATATCGGGTGCTGGAGTTGCGGAAAGCCATCCTCATGATATTCATATCACAAGAGAAGCACCGAATTATAGCAGAAAGTAACAGGCCTCAGATTTCAAAGACAGTACTTCGTGGAGCCTAGACTATTGGCCTGTAACTAGTTTGGCAACAACCGTCTCTCCACCTTTTGTCAAGTCACCGATCTTCACTTTGATATCAGCATCTAGCGGAAGGAAAAGATCCACACGACTGCCAAACCGTATAAATCCTACCGAGGTACCTTGATTGACGTAGTCTCCAATTACGGGGTAGAAGGCAATTCTTCGAGCCACTGCTCCGGCAATCTGACGCATCAATATCTGAATACCGCTTTCCATTTTGTACCCGATAGATGTTCTTTCGTTATCAGTGCTTGATTTGGGATGCCAAGCGACAAGAAACTTGCCCGGGTGATACTGGAAAAAGTCGATCTTTCCTTTAACCGGTGATCGATTGACGTGAACATTTAGCGGAGACATGAAAATAGATACTTGAATACGATCATCCTTGTGGTACTCGCCCTCGTAGGTCCTTTCTATCACAACTACTCTTCCTTCTGCAGGAGCATATACAACACCTTCCTCTTCAGGAGTTTCCACCTTTGGGTTTCGAAAGAACCGCACGATGAGAACAAAGAAGATGATAGCTGCTAATCCAAGAATGTACTGCACGATAACAATTGGAATTAGCGAATAGAGTCCCCAATAGAGCAGTCCAATTAGGACAGCAGCTACTGGAATGATTTTGAAACCTTCTTTGTGAATTCTCATTTTGACATGTCATGCTGAACTAAATTCAGCACCCTTTTGATTTCATCTCGGCCTAGAAGCCTCCGCGATATTTGTAGGTCTTGGCCACCTTATCAATGGCTACAATATAGGCTGCAATTCTCATACTTACTTTAAAATCTTCAGCAACCTTGTATACTCGATCAAATGCGGTCTTCATGATTCTATCCGATCTGCGGCTTACTCGCTCTCGTGTCCAGCCATAGCCCAATCTGTTTTGGACCCACTCAAAGTAGGAAACAGTAACACCACCGGCGTTCGCTAGAATGTCCGGAACAGCCAGGATTCCTTTCTCATTGAGAATGGCATCAGCCTTCGCTGAAGTTGGTCCGTTTGCCCCCTCAACAATCAACTTGGCTTTTATTTTATCCGCATTGTGTTTGGTAATTACATCTTCGATGGCAGCCGGTACAAGAACATCTACATCTAAGAGTAATAGATCATCGGCATCCATTTTCTCAGCTCCTTCGAATCCTTCAAGGCTGCCATTGTTAGCAACACGATATTGATATGCTTTATGGATGTTGATACCTTCTTTGTTATAGTAACCTCCCGTTAAATCACTGATTGCTACAACGCTAACTCCTCGTTCTTCTAAGAGTGTCGCAGCCCAGGACCCGACATTTCCAAAGCCCTGGATGGCGCAAGTGGATTTAAATGGATTGATTTTAAGCTTTTCCATAGCCGCTAGGGCAGATATCATTACACCACGGCCTGTAGCTTCTTCCCGACCTAAAGAACCACCCAATACAATGGGCTTGCCCGTTACCACGGAATTGATTGTCATCCCCTGGTTACGCGAGTACTGGTCCATCATCCAGGCCATTTCTCTTGGACCTGTTCCCATATCGGGTGCAGGTATGTCTCTATCCTTTCCGAACACATCAATCATCGCCTGGGTGAAAGCTCTCGTCAATCGCTCTACCTCGCCTTCCGACATGTCTCTGGGATTGCATTTGATGCCTCCTTTGGCGCCACCGTAAGGAATATCAACAACAGCACACTTCCACGTCATCCACGCTGCGAGCGCCTTCACTTCATCAAGATTGACGTCCATATCATATCTGATTCCACCTTTTGACGGGCCCAGAATGTTGGAATGAATAACTCGATATCCTTCAAATACCTTAATAGAGCCATCGTCCATTGAGACTGGAAGCGATACAATGACCTGCTTGGCAGGGGTTTTCAGAACATCGTACACTTCCTGATCCAATCCAAGGTGCTCAGCGGCAATCTGGAACCTTGACATCATTGATTCGAAGGGGTTATCTCTGTCCTTGATAGGAGCAGGTTCTATGTAGGCCATGGGGTTAAAATGAGAGAACTGGGGTGTCTTGTAAAAATTTTCGCAAAGCTAAGACGAAATCTATTTCTTGCTAGAATAATTTCAAGAAAACTACAACGAAAGGTACAGCTAAAAGGAGGCTGTCGAATCGGTCCAGAAAACCACCATGCCCGGGGATGGCTGATCCTGAGTCCTTGATCTGCATTGTTCGTTTGAAATGTGATTCAACCAGGTCTCCATAGGTGCCGGCAATTACGACAATGACAGATACGATGACCCATTCCAGTTGATTTAATCCTACGAAGTACTTGCTTATGATCAAAGAGGTAACCAGCGCAACAACTCCGCCACCAATACTACCTTCCCAGGACTTTTTTGGAGAAATCCGTTCGAAGAGTTTTGTTTTTCCAAACAGGATACCTGTAAAATAAGCGCCAATATCATTTGCCCAGACAAGTAGTAGTAGGCCTAGAAGAATTTCATATGAGTACATTCCATTGTAAAAAACCAGGATGTTTATCAGGGCGAAAGGAACAGCTACATAGAGAATTCCTAAGTAAAACAGTGCAATGTTTATAAATGGATGCACGTCATTCTTCTTGTAAAGCTTGATCAGGAAAACAAACGAAGCAAGTGGAAATAGCGCCATATAGTAATTTGATTCCAAGACGCCATACTCAATCAGAAATGAAAAGACGAATAACAGAGCTCCAATTGCGACTCCAAGCATTCTAATTGGAACGTAACTCTGTAACCTAACCAATCGGTAGAACTCCCACATCGTCAGGCAAGCTATTCCAAGGAACATCAAAAAGAAAGACCACTCATTCCAAAGCAGAGCGGAAATGACCAATGCTCCACCCACAATTGCGGATGCCAGGCGTGGTGCAAGATCGGTGAACTTATTCAAATTTTATATCCTCTTTAATTATCCTGATAGCCCGTAGAACAAAATCAGGGGCAACCATGACCTCAAAATTCCCAAGACCGTGACCTGAAATTGTTTTGTTGACCACTACAGGATTCATATGATGATCTTCTAGTACAGCTTTAACTATTTCTATCCTGTGCTCTCGCGCGTCAATGAAAACAGATTGCCAGTTATCCATCAATGTTTGAGAATCTCTGATAAAAAATTCTAAGCGATATTACACAAACCACACCAAACACCAAGATCATAGGCCACGGAGCTGCTGATTCCATTTGTTCAGGAGTCACTTCAATAGTTCCAAGTGTGCCCAGATAAAGTATTACCAGGGCCAATCCGTTATTGATGAAATGTGCAACCATGGCAACTGTTAGATTTCCCGACCAATGGTACAGATAACCAAAGACCACTCCTAACAGCATTCGAGGTGCCACTCCGTAGAACTGAAGATGTATTGCTGCAAAAGAGAGCCCAGTAACCCAAATTGCGATGTGGTGGTTTTTGAAAACTCGAACAAAAAGATTCTGGATCAATCCTCGAAATAGTAACTCTTCACCGACGGCTGGAATAATTCCGATCACAAGGAATGCGACAATAAAATGTGTGAGGGAGGTGAAATTTATAAGGTAATCGACTCCAATCTTTAGTTTCTCCTCCATGTTTTGTGCCCAATCTTCAAATTTGGAATCAGGGAAATCGAGGTTCAAATTCCATTCAGCAACGGCACTGTTCACAACCATGAAGCTAAAAGCGATCAATGCGGCCAGTCCAATCATTGTCCATGGAGCCTTTGTGAAAAATTCTCTAATAGGGAGTCGTAGGACTACCCTTATGAATAGGAAGGAAACCCCGATAAACATGAAGACGGAAAAAATTCCTTGCCCAACCAGCAAGACTATTGGATCAATTTGTCGAATCAGGTCCTCGTCAACTTCGCCCTGATTTCCGAGGAACATCGTGGAAGAAACAAGCAAGAGAAGCAGGAGCGCAAAAAGCAAGGCTTTCGTGACTTGTCCTTTTGAAGAATGATTTCTCAATATATCCTGCATCTGCCTAACTTTGCGGGCAAATATAACCGTTCAAAGTGGTTAAAATCAGTAACATAGAGTTAGGAGAGTTCCCTTTGTTGTTGGCTCCGATGGAGGATGTAAGTGATCCGCCATTTAGAGCTGTGTGCAAGGAAAATGGGGCAGACCTGATGTATACAGAGTTCATTTCGTCAGAGGGCTTAATTCGCCATGCGGAGAAGAGCGTTCAGAAGTTGGACATCTACGATTATGAGCGTCCTATTGGTATTCAGATTTTCGGTGATAAGATTGAATCTATGCGTGAGGCTGCCGCCATTGCAGAAGCCGCAAATCCAGAAATTGTCGATATCAACTATGGTTGTCCCGTTAAGAAAGTGGCATGTAAAGGAGCTGGAGCAGGCATTTTGTTGGATCTACCTAAGATGCAGGAAATGACCTCTGAAATTGTGAAGCGAGTGGACAAGCCGGTGACAGTTAAAACGCGTTTGGGTTGGGATCACTCTACCATCAAAATCAAAGAAGTTGCTAAACGATTGCAAGATGTTGGGATCCAGGCGTTGACCATTCATGGAAGAACAAGAAAGCAGATGTATAAAGGCGAAGCTGATTGGTCTTACATTGCCGAAGTAAAAAATGATCCAGAGATCCACATCCCCATTTTTGGAAATGGTGATATAGACAGTCCTGAAAAGGCGTTGGAATACAAAAATAGATTTGGTGTGGATGGAATTATGATTGGAAGAGCTTCGATTGGCTATCCATGGATCTTCAACGAAATCAAGCACTTCTTACAAACAGGTCAGAAACTCGAACCACCCACTCTAGATGAAAGAGTACAAGTGGCGATCCAGCACGTAGATTTCTCTGTCGAGTGGAAAGGTGAGCGCCTAGGTCTTCTGGAAATGCGACGGCACTACACCAATTATTTTAGGGGCATTCCTAATTTCAAGCCGGTTAGAACAACGTTGGTTGAATCTGAATTCTACTCAGAGGTGAAAGAGACACTGATTCGCATCCCGGAGATGTTTGAGGAAGTCATGGCTGATTAAGATCCATTCAAATCTCCAATTTCAGGTTTTTTCATCAAGCCATATGACAACTTGTCTCTTGGTGTTAAGCCAGTTCAAGAGGGTTTTTTAGTTAATTGATAACGTCGTTTTTTAGAACAAAGTAGCACTTTGTACCGCTTGAGATAGAATCAAAGATTCAAAAACCTAACACCATTTGAATTAAACTTCTATTTGTCTTTTTGTAAGGTTTTCCTAAAAATTTTTCAGCCACTAATTCGCAAGCATTTAATTATGATAGATTTCTCCGACAAAGGATGTCAGATTTGAGAATTGTTAATTTTACTCAAATCCCATATCAGATCAATCCTCACCCTTTTTGTGTCTAAGGTGTTTGTGCTTGGTTCCATATTTTTTAAAGAACCTAAAGTGAATGTAATCACCAGAGAACCCAATAATTGCAGCACAGAAAATGCTATTCCAAAACCCAAAAGTCTTTGGATCAAAACTCCCAAGTGGCTCTGGCATCAACCACATCCAAGTTAATGCTAAGAGTACTGTGCTTATAATTGAGATAAACTTGCTTTTTTTATTCAAGTACATTGCTAACGAGGGAGGCTGTAATAAATATTCTTTCTACATATTGAAGGTAACTGAAATTCTGCGAATCCCATACCTCTCATTTGATCACAGGATGCCTTCGTTTTTCCGATCAATTCTTGATTTTTACTATCAGGAAGGCACTCTGGATTGCCAGGTGTTCCGCATTTATTTGGATCAGGCCTAAAACAGGTGGCTAAAAGGCTACCTGCAGTTGTTAACAATGCTCCCTCTAGAAAACCAGATGCAAAACCTACTACACCACCAGCAATAGCCCCAGTTGCAGTACCAATTCCCGGTATTACAATTGTTCCACCTCCGGCACCAGTTATTCCTCTCACTGTCCCACCCAAAACTGCGCCCAGCCATACATCTCGCATATCAACCTTACAATCTCCATTTATTCTTCCGCCTAGTGAGGTAATTCCTAAATCTTCGATCATTTTGTTACTTATTTTTTTTATTCCTCCTTCTTTAGCAAACTTGGCTATTGTTAAGCTCGAAGCGCTGAATTGCACAAGCATAACCTTTTCTTCCTCTGCCATGCTAGAGGCAATGATTTCTGATTCAAAGTCTTCGCACAATTTGATTGCAGATTCATAATCTTCTTTTTGGCTAAATTCTAATATAAAAGGATTTAAAAACTGTAACTGCTCCAAAGAATACAAGCCAGAAGATTCAATAAATGTGTTGAGAACTTCACCTTGTCGGCATCTAGCAATTTTTGAAAAATTAAATAAAATTTGATCCAAAGAATTTGCTAAAAGCTCCTCACTTTGCATTTTTCTAGCAAATTCCTGGTCAAAGTTCCCAAAGTTTATAGACTGAAAATGTGTCAACGTGTTACTTAGGACCATATCGTCTGCTATTTTGAAGTTCACATGATCATCACTTTCTTGGAGAGTCACAATGGTGGATTCATCAGAGATATAATCCAGGGTTGAAATAGACCTCAGGGAGGCTTAACACCTCGGGCGGAGATAAATTGGGCCCAAGATCACTTTCATTACAAGCAATTAAGAGAAGAATTGTGATTGAGATAAGTTTGGTTTTCATATTAATTAAGTTTGAGGGATAAACAGAATCCAAGTATCAACAATTGTTATCTCAATCATCTAGGCTTTAAGTCCAGAATTATGCCAAGTAGATCAGTTGTATGCTATTATATGCTAATATTGGCTTTTAAGATCATTACTGAATATTCGTAATCCAAAAATCCGATTATGCGCCATGAATAAAAACAGACCGCTTGCCTGGATCTTGTTGTTCGTTTTGGCTCTCATTTGGGGGAGTTCTTTTATTTTGATAAAGAAGGGTTTGGTAGGTCTCACTCCTTATGAGTTAGGATCGTTACGAATCGTGGCGGCTACCCTTTTTTTGCTGCCTTCGGCCTTAAAAAGATTTAGCACTGTTGATAAAAAGTCATATCCCTTTTTGATTTCGGTTGGACTGTTGGGAAGTTTGGTCCCATCCTTCTTGTTTGCCGTAGCTCAGACTAGAATTGAAAGCTCGATTACCGGGGTAATTAATGGGTTGACACCTATTTTCACCATTCTGGTGGGATTACTTATCTACAAAGTCAAGCAAGAGCCGAAGGTATTCCTTGGTATTCTGGTTGGGTTTGTTGGGACAGCAGTGCTAATCTCTGCTGGAAAAGGGATGGAATTGGCTGGGTTCAATGTCTATGCTCTCCTGGTGGTTCTTGCTACCATTTGCTACGGCACGAACCTAAACTTCATAAAATTTCACCTGGGCCATCTGAAAGCGATTACTGTTACTAGTGCTTCTTTGATTTTTGTTGGCCCTTTGGCCGCTACGCATCTATTTGGATTTACAGATTTTCTGTCTAAACTGACTTCGGTGGCAGAAACACCAATATCGACCTTCTATGTGGTGATTTTGGGAATTTTTGGAACAGCGATCGCATTGATCATTTTCAACAAAGTGCTGCAAATGACGGATGCGCTTTTTGCGTCCTCGGTCACTTATCTTATTCCAATCATCGCAGTGATCTGGGGAGTTTTAGACGGAGAGAGTCTGTATCCGATGCACTATCTCGGAATGATCGCCGTGGGTGTTGGAGTTTACATTGCCAATTCAAATAGAGCTGCTTACAAGAAAAGTGGGAGCACGGAGTAAACAAGCAGACTGATAAAAATACTAGAGAGGACATTCAGCCAGACACCAGAGCGCACCATGTCTCTCATTTCCAATTCTCCAGATCCAAAAACGATTGCATTAGGACCGGTAGCAATCGGAAGCATAAAGGCACATGATGCGGCCATAGTAGCAGGAATCATCAGTAGAAATGGATGAACACCAATAGCGTCCGCAAGTGCAGCCAGCACCGGAAGCATAATGGACGCGGTTGCCACATTTGATGTGATCTCTGTTAGGAAATTGACAGAAAGGGAAATGATGAGAATAATTACAAATAGAGGCAACGCTTCAACAGCGGTGAGTTGCGCGCCAATCCACTTAGCTAGTTCAGAACTCTGAAAAGCCGCCGCGATGGACAACCCGCCACCAAATAGAATAATAACGCCCCATGGTAACTTCTCTGCTTCTTCCCAGGTAAGGAGAGGTTTTTTTGTGCTCTTAGCTGGAATTATAAACATAAGAGAAGAAGCTGCGATAGCAATCACCGTATCGTTGATCCCCGGAATAAATTCACTTAGCAAAAAAGATCGTGTAATCCAGGCAAATGCCATCGCCAGGAAAACAACTGCCACGGCCTTTTCTTCCTGGCTCATATCACCAAGATTTTCGAGCTCCCTTTTGATACTATCTCTTCCAAGCGGCATTTCGACCTTGTTGACTGGGAAAACAACTTTTGTTAGCAACAACCAGCAGAGAAACAAGGTGATCAGAGCGAACGGCATAGCAAATGCCATCCAGGTCGCAAAAGAAAATTCACTTCCATACAGCTGCTTTGCCACCGATACAAAGATTGGGTTAGTAGGTGTTCCAACAAGGGTAGCAACTCCACCAATAGATGCCGAATAAGCAATTCCAAGTAGTAAAGACTTAAAAAACACTTTCCCACTCTCACCTGAGAGTGAGCGAATTTCGGCGATGAGAGCTGTGGCGATCGTCACCATCATCAAAGTGGTAGCCGTGTTAGATATCCACATCGACAAGAGTCCTGTTGCTAGCATGAAACCTAGTACGATATAAACGGAGTTGGATCCAACAGTATAGATGATGGTTAGGGCTATTCTTTTATGGAGATTCCATTTTTGCATGGCGATGGCAATAATGAACCCCCCGACAAATAGAAATAGCATCTTATCACCATAGGCGGCGGTGGTTTGAGCGATTGGAGCACCCCCTGCTAAAGGAAGGATGGCTATCGGTAGTAGCGCTGTGGCTGAGATGGGAAGGGCTTCAGAAAGCCACCAGGTTGCAATCCACAGTGTGGATGCTAGGACCGCATTTGCTTCCTGATTCAGGTCTGAAAAAGGCTCAAAAAGAAAAACTATACAAAATAAAATGGGCCCAAGAAGGAGCCCAAGTCTTTTTCGAGTCATGAAGCGAATTTAATACGTATCTTCATGCAATTTCTCCAAGTCAAATTCCTCCAAGAAATGTCGAGCCTGATCAAGGTTTTGAAAATCAAATTCTTTCACCTCGCCATTGGTTGCGTGAATCTCTACTTTGATCACAGCAATTCGGTTGTCGTGTGCTAACGGATCGTCGATTAGGCGGGCGGTGTCTGATTGATCTTTGATCTTATGGGAAAGAACAACTGTTTTTCTCTTTATCCTGCTGCAATAGGAGCATTTGTATTCTTTAAACAGCTCTCCATCTTCAGTATCAGTTGCTTCTTTTACAATTTCCTCCTTGGTTAGCCTCAACGTTTGGAATCCGCAACGATCGCATTCCAGAGCACTCAGATGTCCTTTATACTTTTCAATTTTCGTAAAACCTGTCGCCGGATCGATCCAAACATCATAGTCAACTGAGAAGACGTTTTCTTCAGCCTGCATTCCCTCATCAAGGTAGGCATCCTCCTCTTCTTCACTCAACAATTTCATTTTGTTTCCAGTCTCGGGATTGATCCGAGGCGTATATCGGAGTTTTTTGAGTCTTTTTTCCAGTTTTCCTGGATAGTAAAACTTCAAAATAAGTTGGGCCACATAACCCCATAAAAAGCCCACACAGAAGGCTACGAAAAGCCTAATGAAGAACCAAGTGGCCTTGATCTGCATGGTTTCATAGCTCATTGTGTTTGCAAAAAGGAAAATGGCAATAGCGACGAAAATGTGCGTACGGAAAAGCATTTTTGTCTGCTTCTCATTCGCCAAATCAAACTTTTCCTTAAAATCCTTAAGACTTTGATATCTAACCTGGAAAAATAAGTAGTTAAGAACAGCAAGTCCCAGGGCCACAAATACTAAGATGAAGACGATCTCCTGCCAGCTCGCAAGAAAATCGAGGTATTGTTCTTTATTCATACGGGTGTAATCAAGGTTTCAAGCAAAAATAATCGAAAATCAACTTCAATTATTTAACTCAAAACAGAGAAGTGTAGTATAACCCTAATTGTTCTTGGTTTCGGGGCTTCTCAACTGGTCCAGTAGAGAGATATCTGTAAGTGACGTTTTTTGTGCGTATGGATTGATAGACTTGGTCGGAGTGGGATCGTTTTCCTGAGGAAGTAGAGACGCCCAGTCAGATAAATTAGTCCTTGCAAAGCTCTTGATCCTTTGCTCGGCTTCCATTAAGAAAGCAAACGTGCCAAGGAGCAGGAGCAGAGTTATGAGTTTATTGAACTTGGGTTGCATCGGAATTTCTTATTTATCTAAACTAAGCGTCATCTTTACTTCTTGTCGATACATCGACATTCGAAAACCTAACCTTTAACTAACAATAAGATGATTGACCTATTTAAAAAGTTGCATCATCCTTACAAAATTTACGAGAACGAATGTTAATTGCCGTTAAATAATGCTAAAAGGCGCAATTATCAGCCGAACTGTAAAGGGAATACTCCGGACTGTTAGGATGGTTACAGAAGAAATTGATCTTTTGCCCAGTTTTTAGCACCTCTGGTGTAGTTTCGATTCCTGGAGGCACTATGAACTTGTTTCAGAATCTTCCGTGATCTAAAAAAAAATTGTTTCAAGAGCTAGTTATTCGCTAACTGATTCGCCTCATTCATAAGACTGATGGCTTTAAGAAATACTTCGTCTTGCTCATTGAAAATTGGATAAAAGCCGTCATTGTCCCAGATGCCTCGGGCTATATAGGCTTTTGTAAGCAGTCTGATGAGCCCTTTGGATTTGTTAAAATCACCTTCATCGAAGGGAAGATCATTGCTTTCTGCACTTGATATCAGGCTTTGGATAATGTCATCGGTGACGACAAAGGACTTTCTAAACTCTTTCAGTCCCATTTTTTCAAGATTCTCTTGATTTTCCTCAGCGTATTTGATCGTAAACTCTTGCATAGAGTTTGTGCTAAAGAGACGATTTAGGTAGGCACTGTTTTCTGAGGTGTCAAGTGGAACGAAAAAGTCCGGCGTTATACCTCCCCCGCCGTAGACAGTTCTGCCCTTTGACGTTTTGAAAATCAAACTATCACTCACTTTGATGCTATCTGACGTGTAAAGCTCACCATTCGTAAAGCGGTTGTAAGCTTCCAAATAGTAATCTTCTAGCTTGCCTTCATATGATTTCTGAATGCTTCTGCCACTTGGTGTATAGTACCTGGAAATAGTTAGTCGGAGTTGAGATCCGTCATTCAGATTTATCGGTAGCTGTACCAAGCCTTTTCCAAAAGATCGTCTTCCAACAATAAGCCCTCTATCATGATCCTGAATCGCACCAGCAACGATTTCGGATGCAGAGGCAGACCCCTCGTCCATCATTACTACGATGGTTCCTTCCTCAAAATCTCCATCTTCTCCCGAATAGTGCTGTTCGGTGTATCGTTTTTCCTTCCCATCTGTGTAGACAATCATTTTTTCTCCAGCTAACACCTCATCTACCATTTGAACCGCTCTTTGCAGATATCCGCCAGGATTACCGGTTAGATCCAGAACCATCTTGGTCATTCCTTGATCCTTGAGTTTTAGCAGTGCCTCTTTGAACTCGAGAAAAGTAGAATTTGCGAATCGACTTACTTTGATATAACCAATTTCGTCATCCACCATGTAGGAAACATCGACTGAAAACTGAGGAATCACATCTCTCTCTATGTTGAAATCTATGAGATCTCGTTCGCCCTTTCTTAGAATGGAAACTATCACCTTCGATCCCTTCTCACCCCGTAGCAGGTCAATTACTTTGCGATTT
Organism: Cyclobacteriaceae bacterium; assembly: GCA_028285685.1. Taxonomy (GTDB): domain Bacteria; phylum Bacteroidota; class Bacteroidia; order Cytophagales; family Cyclobacteriaceae; genus Ekhidna. The sequence continues at coordinate 143,564 of JANQOR010000035.1, forward strand.
GTCATATCGACTCCAGCAACGTTTTCTCCATCGACTTTTACAATCTTATCACCGGTTCTTATTCCAAGTTTTTCAGATGGTCCGCCGCTCAGCGGAGTAACGACGAAAATGGTATCCTTGAAAATATTGAATTCAATTCCGATTCCTTCGTAATTTCCTTCAAGTTGCGACTGAACCAGATCAAGCTCTCTTGGGGGAATGTAAACTGAGTGCGGGTCCAGATCTTTGAGCACATTAGAAATAGCACCTTCAACCAGCTCATCCGTATCAACTGGATCAACATAGTCGTTTTCAATGTATGCAAGAATCTGTCGAAATTTCTGAAGATTTTTCACCAACCCCTGAGCTGTGGAAGATGTTGAGTCTGCCATATTGGCTCCCAGCAGTATACCGACGCTGATAGCGATCGCAATGTATATGGGGAGTCGGATGGCTTGCTTCGAATTCTTATGTGTACTCACTGTCTAAAAAATTTTATCAAAAATAGTGTATTGCTTTAGAACGCTTCAACGAGAAAACAGTTGGAGCCTAGCTCGTTTGCTGCTATTTTTGGTCGATGGTTTTCGAGAAGACAATCGCAGAAATAGTTGATGAGAATTATGTCTACGCAAGGGCTCTGCATTATTTGGGTATCTCTTTTTTTGAAAACCCAAATGTTGCTCTGAGTCAGATATGCCTCGAGAGAAATCTTGATCGCGAAAAGGTGATTAAGAGCTTTTATTTGTTTGATAGCTGTACACGACCTTCCTTCGATGAGTTAAGATCCTTTCCTATCGATTTATTGATCGAATACCTCAAGCATTCGCACCACTTGTTTATTAAAGATAAATTGCCGTTCATTATTCATTTGGCGAAAAACTGCGAAGGTCAGCAAGGGCTTCAAAAACTGTTGCCGGAATTTGTGGAAGACTTTATACGGCATATCTTCGAGGAGGAAGACTCAGTATTTGGATATGTCAGTGTTCTGGATAAATCAGCGAAGGGTTCCTTAGCAAATCCTATTTCTCACCTCATACTTTTCGAAGATTTCTCACTTTCTCATGAATTCGAACATCACCGGGAAGATGACGAAATGAGCGCCATTAGATCTCTCGTGGAATCCATTGAGCCTAGATCCTTGAAGGAGAAGGTATTAGTACAGGAGGTGAAAGCCTTTGACCGTGAAATGCTTTACCACGCAGAGATCGAAAACAAGATATTTTTCCCGAAAGCTCTCAGTCTGGAGGAGGAAGTTCGTTCTACACTTCACAAAACGAGCGCGCTCAATTAATGAGTCGAGTTCTTGCTATTGACTATGGCGCAAAGCGGACAGGTCTTGCCGTTACAGATCCACTCGGGATTATAGCCACGCCACTAGACTATCTTTCTACTCATGACTTGGAAGGTTTTTTGAAAGACTATTTCAGTAAGGAAGATGTTGAAAAGGTTGTTGTAGGCATGCCGAAAAAACTTGACGGTACGGATACAAATGCGACGACCTTAGTTCAAGAATTTGTAAATCGTTTCAAAAAAGTGTTTCCTGCCAAGGAACTAATTTTACATGATGAACGCTTCACTTCCAAGATGGCTCTGGATGCGATGATTGAAGGAGGTACAAAAAGAAGCGACAGGCGTAAGAAAGGTAATATTGACAAGATAAGCGCTACTATTATACTGCAATCATACTTAGAAAGTAATTTATGATTTTCCCAATTGTTTTGTACGGAGATCCGATCCTCAAAAAGAAGGCCGCCGAGGTTGCGCATGGTGACGAATCTGTTGTGGAGTTTGTAGAAAATCTGTTTGAAACCATGGAAGCTGCTCAGGGAGTAGGGCTGGCATCTCCACAGGTTGGACAATCTCTACGAATTTTCATTGTCGATAGTACTCCGATGGAGGAGGAAGGAGAAGAAGGTTTGAGGCAAGCATTCATCAATCCGGTCATGTTGGATGAGGACGGAGACCCATGGTCATTTGAAGAGGGTTGCCTGAGCATACCTGGTATTCGCGAGGATGTAGAAAGAAAACCAAGAATCCGCATCAAGTATTTTGATGAACAGTGGGTCGAGTACGAAAAAGAATTTGATGGGTTGCAGGCACGTATCATCCAACACGAATATGATCACATAGAAGGAGTCCTATTTACCGACTATGTTTCTTCCTTTAAGAAAAGACTGCTGAAAGGGAAATTGGCCAAAATTAGTAAGGGAGAAACGGACGCAGAATACCGAGTAAAAATCCCAAAGTAGTGGAAGATTTAACTGTTTCATTAATCCAGACAGACCTTCACTGGGAAGAAAGGGACGCAAATCTGGCAATGTTCGAAGAAAAGATCTGGAATCTGGAGGAGACGGATCTAATAGTACTTCCTGAAATGTTTACGACCGGTTTTTCCATGAATTCCGAGAAGCTTGCAGAACCTGCGGGTGGCAAGACATTCAAATGGATGCGTCAAATGGCAAAACAAAAAAGATGCTCTATTACCGGAAGTTATATCGTGAAAGAGAACTCTGATTATTTCAACCGGCTCTATTTTGTTTATCCGGATGGGACTTCTGCTTACTATGACAAGAAACATCTGTTTGCTCTAGCCGGAGAAGACAAGAGTTACACAGCTGGACAGGAAAAACTGATTGTTGAATACGGAGGTTGGAAAATTTGCCCTCTTATTTGTTATGACCTTAGATTTCCTGCCTGGGCGAGGTCTCAACGATCACAAACGAATCTCTATCAGTACGATCTTCTTCTGTTCGTGGCAAACTGGCCATCTCCCAGGGTTGAGGCTTGGGATTCCCTTCTGAAAGCGCGAGCTATTGAGAACATTAGTTATTGTGCCGGCGTGAATCGAGTCGGTGAAGACGGAGCCTCTAAGGATTATACTGGTCATTCTGGGATCTACGCTTACAGCGGCGAGAAGCTGACCTTTTCAACCAGTGAAGAGATTTTAACTGTTAGACTTTCAGGTTCTGATCTACAGAATTTCCGAGCGAAATTCCCATTTCAGGAAGATTCAGATGTCTATTCGTTAGCCTGACTGACGTCTTGCACAGGACGCAAACTGTGGATTTAGACTATTTGCAAGCATAATCTTGCAAAGGAGGTCTTTATTTGCGGAGATGAAATTGTTGATTTTTTTCCTTTCTTGCCTGTTTTGCATTGGAGCAAATTCCCAATCTTTAGCGGAGGTGAGGGAGAATTTTCATCAAGCGGTTTTGGATCCCGAGCAATCCCAAGCTTTCCATGATTTTTTAGAAGGTGCTAGCCTTAACACACCCACGCTGAAAGCTTACAAAGCGACATCAGAAGCGATGCTCGCACGCGCTGTGTGGAACCCATTCACCAAACTAGCCCAGGTTATGAAGTACGCGGACCTTATGGAAGTAGCGGTGGAAGAAGATTCGGAGAATATTGAGGTTCGATTCCTGAGATTGGCAATAGAGTATAATCTTCCGCGATTTTTGGGGATGAGTAAACATCTGGATGAGGATCATGATATGATTGTGGAAAACTTAAGTTCAGTTGAAACGATGCATGTTGATCCGAACTTCTGCCATTACATTATTTATTTTTTACGCGATACTATGCTTTGTAGCGAGGAGGAGATTGTCAGGATGGAGTCGGCACTACGAGAGGTAGAGGAGGAGTGACTTCCCGAAATACTGGTTCAAGACTCAACCGCCAGATTTTAGCTAAATACGAACACAGGTAAAAGGCACAGCGAACCTGTCCTACAGACCGCTGCACCTATAGTCTACTTATGCAGGTTGGTCATCAATTTCCATCTGGGTCAATCAAAAAAGGAGCCTCACCATCTGTAATGATAACTCTGGAGCCGGGAGATTTTGCCAGTTCCTTAAAGGCCTCAATACTTTGCCACTGGATGATCTGAGGATTGATTCCTTCCTGCAGAATTTTCTGAGCATCTCGTATACCTTCTGCTTCGACTTTTCGCCGTTGTGCTTCCATTCGTTCACGTTGCAATACAAACTCCATACGTTGAGCCTCCTGCTCAGCTTCCAGCTTGTCTTCTACAGCTAACGCCAATCCAGAAGGGAGCTGAATGGTCTTCAGAAGCACAGCTTCTATCTCAAATCCCCTTGATGAAAGCAAGCTTTGCATTCGACCTCTTATTTCTTCCTCTATTTCAGCTCGTTTTGAAGTATGCATGTCCTTAGCGAAGAACCTCGAACAAACATCTGCCGAAGCTGATCGGAAAACACTTCTGATTACGACCTGTTCATAGTTCGTACCGATGTTCTCGACGATGTCAGCTGCGTTTTCAGGTTTTATGTGATAAAGAATCGAAATGACTGACTGCACATTTAACCCTTCCTTTGATGGTAGTTTACTTTGGATTTCCACATTGAGCGTTCGTATGGGTAGCTTGATAATGGTCGTTGTAATTGGATTGAACATACTCGCTCCTGGTCCAATTGTGTTCGGGTCTAATTTGCCCATCTTGCGTTTCACACCTACTTCTCCTTGACGCACAACGGCGCATGAAGAAATCAGTAAAGTTATTGTTAAAGCCATTAGGCTGTATCTTAAGTTTTTCATTTTTACTCAATATTTAGATTAGAAAAAAGTATATCAGGTTGTTTGACGACTAGGTCTGATGCTAAATAGTTGATCGAGGTAGGAAGTGGTATAGATGTAGTTTACGTTGAAGTCCCCAAGAACCTTCGTTTCAAAAAAAAAGATTTTGAACTTTTTGGGGACGCTAGGACCAATCTGAGATGTTTTTTTTGGCTGCTTGACCGGCGACTGCTTGGTTGTATTTGATTGGTAACTTCGATGAAGTGCTTCCTCGGAGTTTTCCGTTTTCTCAGTTTTTTCTGCACTTTCTTCAACACAAACGAAGCTGCCGGCATATATAAATGCCATGAGTAGAATCCCTTGCGCTAGTTTGGAAAGAAGTGACTTAAGCAATATGGTTGATGTTTTAGGTGATTTGGTAGCAATAACCAGGCCGAAAGAGATGATCCACAATTCTAGGGGTCTTTTAGTAAGAATTAGTCATTCAAGTTGAAGGCCATAAAGACAGAAACTCGGTTGACTAAAAGACTTGTTATTGTGCGATAGTGATGCTTGTTAAACTAGGTTTGAATGAAGGTGTTGGCCATCTCTTAAATGAAAAAACCCCAAATACTTAATGTAATTGGGGTTTTATGCAGAGGCGGAGGGATTCGAACCTAGTACTCCGCAGATATCTCAACATACCTTATTTTGAACCTACGTTAATGTTTTTGATTTCCTGAAGTTTGTGGAAATATGCCAAAATGCTTAAATGTTTGTACCTGGGTTGGTACCTTTACTATGGAATGTAAGTTCAGCATTTGTTTCTGATTTATACTTTTTTTGGAACTGGTAGTTTGGTTGCTGGAGTGCTCTTAAAGGGGTTTAGCAATCGACAAAAATCAATCGGTGGAAAAGCGGAGATTGTCAAAGCGACTATGACGATCTCTTATGTACTTGTAATTGTTGGCATCATACTAATTGCTTCTGCACTAATTCAAATTTGGAAATAGCATTATGGCCAAAATATCATTATCTCTTAAAACTCCAAATGCAAAGACCTCACAGGTTTGGGCGACTCTTTCGGATGGACGGAGTGTTAATTTCAAGTTGTTTCCTGGAATTACTATCAACCCGAAACACTGGAGTAAGACCTACAAGAAAGTCCTATCTGCCAATCCGCAAGCAGTCGTGCATAATCAAAGACTGGAGGATTTTACTAATGCGGCTCTCAGTGTTTACAATGAAGCGGTAAAAGAGGGAGTTCAGCCAGATGCGAAATATATCCGTGACAAAATGAAACCAGAAGTTCCTCGGAAGTCTCTGAGTTTTTGGGAATTATGGAAAGTGTTTCTTGACTCTAAAAAAGGTCAATTCAAATCGCATAGTTTTACGAAGTTCGGATCGCTGAAGGGTCATCTCGAGAAATTTGAGTCAGTCCAAAGGATTAAGCTTGATATCAACAAAATCACACAAGAGCTTCTAGAGGATTTTCAAACCTTTTTGTACAACGAAAGAAACCTGAATACTCAAAGTTCAAGTAAGTACATTGGTGTTTTCAAAATCTTTATTAACTGGTGTGTCAAGAGGAGATACACGGAAAATGTGGATTGGAGGTACTTCACCCCAATTAGGCAACCTGACACCCTTAAGGTGATTATCACTGAAGAAGAATTAGAGGCTATCAGAAAGCTTGATTTACCTGGAAAGGACTATCTGGCCAATGTCCGAGAATTATTCATTTTATCATGCTTAATTGGCCTCAGATATAGTGATTATAGTTGTATTAACAAAGGCCATTTGAAAACAGATCCAGGAGGAAATCCAATACTCCAGAAACGGCAACAAAAAACAGAAGATATAATAGAAATACCACTGACGCCGGAAGCTCATTCTATAGTTGTGAAACTTTTGGACGGTAAAGTTCACAGCATATCCAATCAGAAGATGAATAGCTATGTTAAGGAGTTATGTGAGTTAGCCAATATCAATGAACCTTTTGAAAAAGCAACCTACAAAGGCAGAGATAAATCCGTTAAGGAAGTGCGAAAGTTTGAACTTATTTCTACTCATACCGGGCGAAGAACTTTTGCAACCAACCTCCTCAACAAGGGTGTGCCAGCCGAAATTGTTATGAAGTTCACAGGTCATCGTGACTACAAGAGTTTTGCGAAGTACGTGGACATTCCCAACAGGACTGAAATGGAAATCGTTAGGAACGCGCTACTTTCTTCTACACTTAAGATTGCCTAATTGTGCATGACTATTTGACAAAACACAAGTATTTCATGAATTACAGAAGTACGTCTTGATAGATCTGGGTATAAAGAAAATCTAATCCTAACTTCAACCATACAGACACAATCAAATGTATGGTTTTGGGGAGTCTAATGAAGTAATATTCATCGATGGAACAATTGATAATGAAATTGTTATTGGTTATGGAGATGAGCATGATCAGATATATAAGGATATTGAAAACTTATTCGTTGATGAGTATTTAGAGTATACGAAATCGCCTTTCTACAGTATAGATCCTAGATAAGGATTATTGGATGAATTTTTGAGAAAATCCGATTACGAGGTGAATATAATCGGTCACTCGTGCGGGCTGTCTGATCGTACTTTAAGAGACATTTTCTCAAGGCCTAGGTTTAAAAAGATCAGGTTGTTTCCGTTCGGTGATGATTGGGGAAAAGCTGAAAAGAACTTTCTAAGAGTGTTCAGGTCTTTGTCCAGGCACTTTGATAATAAAACTGATACTTAGACAGAAAATTATAACTCGTAATCAGTTGGATTGGTGTCCACAAGCCTGAGCTAGAACAGATAAATGAGAAGAATTACAAGGGACATCTGGTTTGTTCATCAACACCAAAAAAGCGAAAAATTTCATGATTCCCTTTCTTTCAGATTTAAAACTTAGCAGTGATTTGAGTGATCAAAGGGGGGTATCTTGAAACTTTGTAAGAACAAACACAGCAACCCCTTCACCATCAACTTTTTCTCGCTGTAGATTTTTTATTAGGGGGCTTTGTGATAAAGTACAATTCAATCTATTCGCCTAATGTGAAAATCACCAAATAGTGCAATAACCAGAAATCTAATTTTCACAAAATCAACTTGTCTTAAAGCCACCTCTATTAGCATTTTGGGTGTACTTAGCTTTCTTATAAACGTCATCACTCTTAGATAATGCCTCTGACATATCAACATTTAATGGTCTGATCTTTCTTCTGAAGTATCTATACTGTAATAAATAGTTTACATAATACTGTAATATCAGTGTAGTTGGTGCAAAGCATACAATCATTATTAAAAGTTGATTTGATATAGATGCCGGGATATACATAAGTCCAATGAAGTAATTAATGATTGATATAATGTATAGGATAATTAGTGTGAACAAGACTTTCGAATAACTCAATTCATGAAGAAAATTTCTAACTAATTTGATGTTAACCCACCGATTGAATAAATCCATAAATGCAATTGCGTTAATACAGACTCCATAGAAAATAGAAAAAAACAACAATGAATTATACAAGTCAATATCTGAGCCATTTCCGGGAAGTGCTGCGAAAATCAAAATGAAAATGCAATAAAATCCAGAGGTAACCGCAAGCCGACTAAAACATATTGTTGATCTAATATCTAGTTTAGAGATTCCATCTAAGTACGTTTGATAGCTCTGCTTTAAGGAATCTTTTTCGGTATCAACATCATCAATAACTGATTTAGGCACAAAGCTTCCATCAAACTCACTCATTGATTCATACAAGAAGTTATATTCATCTATCTTGGAGAGGATAAGTGCCTTTTTCCAATTATGGTAATCCAGCAAGTCCAGTATTCTACTTTTGAAGCTAGAAAATGATATAACGAAAAAAAACGCACACAATATTTCTAATAACGGAGTTGTATTTTGGATTAATTCTGAGATTGATATAGGCATAAGTGAACGGAAGGTTAGGGGTGAAATTCGGAAACTTGAATGAAATTTTAATTCTCAATTCCGTGAGCCATATCTATGGTAAAATCTTCAGTGATGTTCGAATCGTCAAAAGCGATTTTAAAAACATCAATTAACAATTTTGCGGATTCGGGATCATTAAAAGAAGCTGTTCCTTTGTAGTTGTAAATATCTTTCTCAATTCTATACTTAGAGGAATCGCCGACAGTAAAATGAATTATATCCTTTCCCGGTGCTTCAACGATTCGATGGTTATTTTTAAAAACTTTGACGTCTACGTTATCTTGAGTGTTGTATGAATCAATTAATCTAAAAAAGTGTGGTGGTTCTTTTCTCAGGTTGGTTAAAATTATTTGCAATTGACCTCCCCTCTTTATGAATCTTTCAATGGCTTTAAGATAGTTGTGATCATTCTTAATATGTCCCCCAAAATTTTCACAAACTATTCTAAGATGACTTTTTGTGTAGTTAACTAAAGTCGTTAAAATAATAGAACTATAAATCACTCCAGAATGATCAAAAATAGAATCATCAGCTGACTGGGCTAATAAATTAATTCGTCTTTTGTAGCTTTCGTCCAGATCGGTTTGGGCCTTCAAAATATCTGACCGAAATGTCATTTCACTAAGACCCTGACTGAAGAGGTCTATTTCAGATGTAATTCCATTGCTCATTTTATGACAACATTAGTGGTTAGTGACTCAAACGATGTACATTAGGGTGGAGTTATATCGTTCGGGGCTGTTAGGCTCTTCAATATACCACAAAACGGGTATTAAATCAAATTTAGGGTGGTGTGTTTGTACCTCGGTTGGTACTAACAACGAAAAAAGGCTAATTATGTTACATAATTAGCCTTTTATGCAGAGGCGGAGGGATTCGAACCCCCGGTACCTCGCGGTACAACGGTTTTCAAGACCGCCGCATTCGACCACTCTGCCACGCCTCTGTGATCTTTGCATTTCCCTTTTGAGAACATTCAGCCCAAAGCCTTGGCCCAGGCGGAGCGCAAAAGTATCAGCATTAATTGGAATAATCAAGCAGCCCTTGGAGTTTAAGTAGATCTTTCGTAGACTTAATGAGGCGTGGCTCTTTAATTATTCGAGTCTTGCTTATTACTCAATCGGATCAAGTTTAAAAGCATGGGCCTAATGCAAGTATTCCCGAATCGCATTTCAGCTATCAAATGTTTGGCAATTGTTGGTCCTTTGTTTAATGCCTGTGAAATATCTAAAGACAACCTCACCTCGGACTTCAAGCGGCTAGAAAACATCAAATCTATTACGACCAGGTTTATCAGTCGTCAGGGAGATACCAAGAACAAAGATGCAAGAGTGATTGCTATCGCTCAATTTAATGTTGATGGCACAGTTGAGAATGTTACCCAACACATGACCTATCCCTATAATTACAAAGAACCTCAAGAACGACATCTTTGGATGCAGCCAGATGTGCGAAACCTTACTCATATCATGGACGGCTTGGACTTTGGCATTGCCGATAACAACTTTCTATACGGCAATGATTGGCCCATAAAGTACGCAAAGATTGATGCGTCTAGTCATCCTAAGTTTCAAGGTAAAGGTATTGAAGGGGGTATAGAGACTCAGGTTAGTTATGCATCAGGCGAATGGCCGGAAGAGATCCGACTAAAGGAACGGTTCAAATCATTTGTAGATGAGAGAGAAATGGGTGGAATGACGTTTTATGAAACGTTTACAAACAATGGAAAATTTGTTACAGGCTACAGGGATGGTGTGATTCCACCTCCGGCGATGAGAAAAGCCCTCGAAGAATCGATAAAAAGAGAAATGAAGAAAGGCAGTCAAGAGGAAAAACTTGCCAAGCTAAGGAAAGAGACATATGGATATTCCAAAGAACCCAAAATTCGTTTCTTCTATGAGAATGACCTTCTTGAACGAACTGAGTTCTTAAACAAAAAGTATCGTTTCTACTATGATGAAGCAGATCAACTCATTCGTTCGGAATTCTACATCAAAGATGAAATGTATAACTCTCGTCACTATTCCTACAACGAGAATGGACTGAAGACTAAAACGGAGATATTCAATGTGGACGGTGAAGCTGAGTACACCATTGAGTATGAATATGAATTTTATGTTGCAGGCTAGGAGTGCTACTCCTTGAAAAAGGGTAGAAGAAGATGACCCATCACCTCTGGCATCCGCACAGGCTTCCCTGATTTCATGTTAATAAACACCAGGGTTGTTTCACCTTCATTAAGCAGTTTTCCCTCCTCATTTAAGACCTGATACAGATACTTGATCTTTACTTTGGGGAATTCCGGAATTGAAACTTTGATGGTTAGTAAATCGTCATATTTTGCTGGTAAGATGTATTTGCTTTTAAGTTCCAACACTGGCATCATGATGCCAGCCTCCTCCAACTGCCGATAAGCGTAGCCCAGATGTCGAAAGGATTCCACTCTGGCCACTTCGTAGTAAGCGGCGTAGTTTCCATAGTAGACGTAACCCATCTGATCTGTGTCAGCGTACCGTACACGAATCTGAACCTCGTGACTATACATTACCTATAGATCCTTTCTCGATTGAGCGCTCGCTGAAACTTACGCGCATTGACATTGTGTTCCCGAAGAGTCCTTGCAAAAACATGATATCCTGAGAAATCTTCCTTAGCGCAGAAATACAAAAACCTATGACTTTCATAATTAAGAACAGCATCCAGCGCTGGAATGGTCGGCATGTTGATAGGTCCAGGCGGAAGCCCGTAGTATTTATAGGTGTTGTAAGGTGAATCTAGTTCCTTGTCCTTGTTCAGTATCCGTCGAATAGAAAAATCTCCAATAGCAAACACCAATGTAGGGTCAGCCTGCAGAGGAATCTGGCGCTTCAATCGATTGATATAAACTCCTGCGATGGTGGGTGCCTCGTCCATTTTATTCGTTTCCCCCTGGACAATTGAAGCGAGAGTCGCTACCTCTTCTTTCGTCATCCCCAATTCATCTGCTTTGCTCATACGGTCCTCATTCCAAAAGCGATCGTATTCTTTTTTCATTCGATCCAGAATCGTTTTTGCCGAAGAGGTCCAATACACCTCATAGGTGTTTGGGATAAACATGCTGATGAAAGTCTCTTTGGAGAAACCATAATACATTGCTGTGGTATCCTGAAGAAGCACCTTAGCCATATCAGCTGAATCGATTTCCAGATTCCTGGTTAGTCGTTCTGGAAGTTGTGACAGCAGCCGTGCATTTGAAAATGTCAATTTCACTGGTGTCTCAGCACCTGACCTGAGTAAGTTAATAGCCTGGATGTTTGTCATATTGCCTTTCAAAAGGTACATCCCAGCCTTCACCTCTTCATCATAGCTTTTCAGCCTGGATAGAAAGCTAAAAGAAACAACGTCGTTAAGAAACCCTTCATCAAAAAGACGATCTCTCACCTGCTTGAATGTGCTGCCCTTGGGAATTGCAAACAATCGATCTTCTTTTTCTATCAGGATATTTGGTGTATATATAATCTGATAGGCATAAAAGGCAAAAGATGAAAGCATCATGGTAAAAATTACCAAGAAGATGGCGATGAGGTTTTTCCTGCGCATGGCGCAAAAATAATTTAATTACTGATTGGCTAGGAATTACTCATTAGGACAGTTTTTGGGTAAGCAAAAGCTGCATATTTCCCATGATGTGTGATTGAGATAGGAAGTCTGTCATTCAAAATTGGAAGTCCTTTTTCACATCTGCTGACATCTGCTGATATTCCTTTTTTGAAGAAATGGGATTTGATTTTTTTTCGAACGGTATCGCTCCAGTCATCGCAATTTTCATTTACAACCAAATGTTCCAGGTCTCCATTCTCATTTCCTGCTACTGAGAGAATATAATTTTCATCCACCTGGATCACGCCCTTTATGCCTTCCGAGTCAAATTTAATCTTTGAGTCCTCGATGATTAAAGAGATAGGAATGTCTTTGGGAGCAAAAGATCTGATCTCTCGCTTTGTTTTGAAAACAGCTTCTTTCGCAGACCAAAACAGCCAAAAAAGTTGAGGATGATCAATTGTTTGATCCTTCGGATTAGATATTAAATCAAGAGAGCGTTTTGTTCTCTTTCGAAACAAGGGATCGTTTAAATCAACTATGTCAATTCCAATCATCAGATTCAGGCAGGTTTTCAGGTGTTATTCTGAAATTCTGATGTATGGAAATATCAGTTGGCTAGACCCCCAAAAAAACTTGAAAAAATTCACACTGTAGTGATGTTCATGATGATGCCAGAATCAGCCTATTCACCCACTCTAATTTTGGTACCAAAGGCAAGATAGAGGTTGACTATATCATCTTCGTAGTATCGACCTAGATTGTAGCTGATAATGCTCTCAAATCCAATAAACATAGATGGCAGTTCTTTTTGAAGATTGAAACCCACCGAGTACTCCTGATCGTGCCTAAGACGATCTTGGATATTGACAACAAAGTAGTCTCTGTTTGATTCTATTCTTTGAAGAAATATCCCCATAATTTTTTCAGCATTTTTGATTTGAACCTCCAGATAATCACTGTTACCGCCGGGACCAATTCCGGCACCTAGGATTTGACCATCATGCGTGTAGCCTTGCCTGTTAATCTCATGGGCATAAAATATGGGGCCTGGCTGATACAGGAAGGATTGATTTCGAGAGAGATTAGAATGTTCGTAGTTGATAGACACGGTTTTGTCCTTGGCGGTGACCAGTGTTTTCTCAAAACCAATAGTATAACCCCTACTATGTTCAGGCTCTCTCAAAAACCTGATGAATTTTCCTGAAAAATCATTTCTTGCAAATTCAAGATAGGCCCTGAAACCGGCTTCTTGGAAATTCCAATCAATGAAAGCTGCTGCCACTTGATCGAAAGTGTCATTTATGCTAAGTGTATCATCTCCGATAATCCCATCATCTCTTTTGACGACGGTAGAGAATAAATCTTTGCCTTCAAAATATCTAGTGTCTTTGTAGAGGGTTCGGTTAAAGCCTACTGTCAATTCGGGTAGGAATTTCGGCTGATATGCAAGGAATAGTCCATTTAAGTAGCGGGTATTATTATTCGATACCTCATCGAAGTAGTCGGATTCTGAAAGAAAGCCAATGAGAAAGTTGAGTTCCCATTTACCTGTTTCAATTCCTTTGATATTTATGTCAAATGGTTCAGCACCAATCCTAAGGTGCGGGAAACCGCCAGCCTGTCTGCCGAGGATTATTGGGTTAAGTATTGCCGGACCAACCGAATAGTTTTGAGTCGAGAGAGCCGTATAAAATTTACCAGTTTGGAATTGCAATTCACTTTGTCCAGGATGCAACGAAACAAATGATGAACTCCCGTATCGTTGAGCCCAATCTATACTTCTGCTTTCCAGTATAAACTGGTAGCCATGTGATGATATGTCTGGTCTAAGTGATGGTTGACCATTAAAATCCGCATTTTGTGAAAAGTATAACGTTGGATGTAGGGTATAAGAGAATTTTCCCTTTCTTCCGGATATCCCACCATGGGCTTCAAATGTAAAACCTTTACCTTTCCAGACAGGACCATCATTATAGCTTCTTGGATACGCGCTGTTATAGGAAAGTTTGATTAGCGGAGTGAGTAGTTGAACCCCCTCATTTTCCAGGTGCTTGATGGACTTATAGAATGTTAGTGTCGTTGTGTCAGAACTTTTATCAATTCTTTGAAGACCATCTGGAATATTAACCTGACTCTTTAATTCTGAACCAAGCAAAATGCCCAGAAAAGGGAATAACATCTTGAATTTGCTCATTCTCAAGTTGGGTTTGTTGCGTGCAGAAGCCTCATTTTTTGTGAAGTAAAGATACTCCATCACAAATCTCAAGTCTCAGACAAGCTTACCATCCTGCAGCTTTACAACTCGATCTGCAAGATCGAAGTATCTGTCATCGTGGGTGATAACGATTAACGTTTTTCCCTTTTCCTGGAGATACGTTAAGATTTTATTGTAGAAAATCTCCTTAAAATAGGGATCTTGGTTGGCGGCCCATTCGTCAAACAGATATATTTCCTTGTCCTCAAGAATTGAGCTAATCAAAGAGAGCCTTTTTTTCTGTCCATCTGACAATCTCTTCGTGCTGAAGCTGCTATCTTCAATTTTCACTTTTTTGGAGAGTTCAAGTAGCTCAATGAGTTCGTCACCTTTTTCCTTCAGAAACGAAGGGTCGACATGATCAAGTTCTTGAAAAACGTATGAGTCCGTGAAAACTGCTGAGAACCGTGAACGATAGAATGAGAGGGTTTCGTGAGTAATCTCAGTTCCTTTGTATCTGACCTCCCCACCTTTTGGCTTATAAAGCCCAAGAATGAGTTTTGCAAAAGTCGTCTTTCCACTCCCATTCCCTCCGACGAGAAATAAAGTCTCGCCACTCATCACCTTCAAATCCAAAGGGCCTAGTTTGAAATGCTCATCTTCATCCGCGTGATAGTAGGTGTGTTCAAGACCACTAATGTGAATAAGCGGCTCAGATTTCTTCCAGGCCTCATTCTGAATCTCGGAGGTATGCTCATAAGAAGGCTCCAGGGTAATGCCCACTTTTTCGATGTGATCAAAAATTACTTCCGCATTTTTCAAACTTCTTAGAAATCCAGTTGCAGTGGAGAGTGGGGCAAGTGTAAAAAGCACGATCATCAGATACTGGCCAAAAAACTCAAGTGTCACAAATTGTGTTTGGAAAATAAGTACTACGAGGCCCCCCATTCCAAGGAGTAAAACCAGGTCCGTTGATTTGTTGAAAATGGAACCAACTACCGATTCCTTCAAGTAGTAGCGCATCTGAGTGCTGCTTGTTGGAATAATGTGATCGTCTACAAACGATTTTGAGAATTTGCGATTAAGGGTGAGCTCTTTGATTCCCAGTACAAGTCCTTCGAAGTGACCAAACAAATTGTTAAGGTGACTTCTTGCTCCATGCGAATACTTCCTAACCAGGGGTAAAGCCACTTTCGTGATAAAGAAAATCAGTATAAACAAGAAAATCGTGGCCAGAGTCAGCAAGGGAGAAAACCAAACCATATAGGCCAGGATACCAAGTACTGTGGCTAGGCCGGTTGTCACAGCGGGAAGTGTCGAAATGTATCGAGCAATCATGTCGATATCATTTGTTAGGATCGGCAATAGTTTCGCCTGGTTGTTCTCAATTTCCTCAAAAGGAGCTTGAATTATTTTCCTTGACATGTTGATCCTTAGTTGATGTATGATTTTTTGCATCAATCTCGAAACAGAATAGGAAGCAACAATCGAAAGAACACCATAGGCCACCCAGAATGAACCAAACTCTACGACGAAGGATCTCAACTGAAAATCGTCGCCCTGTACAGCCTGATGAATACTCCTTATCACCATCGTAGACGTTAGTCCAGTTAAGACACTGGAAATAACCACTGTGATGAATAAAGGCAAAGAAGATTTTATTAATACTCGTATGACGACCATTGCGAAATTTTTCAACCGCGAAGCTACGCAAATTCCCCAGGATTGATTAGTTAATTGGGGCTACACCTCAAAACAAAACTTTCCCCTAAAGCTTCACAAATTGAAGGCTGATGGACGATTAATCCAGTTCGTCCAGGTAATGAAATTCTTCGAATACCTTTCCAACTTCTCCCCTGTCGCTGGCTTCTCTTACGAATTCAATGATTTCATCATTCTTAAATATATCGTAAACGATTTCCCAATGCGAATCAGCTTGATTATATGGCTCGACTCCATTGTAACCATCAACTCTGATTTCTATTTTGCCCGCTTCGACATATTCGGTAAGGAAAATTTCTACTTCAAGGTCGGGATTGCCGGCAATTGTTCCACTATCGTAGATCAAAGAATCTTCTACATGAAGCAACACCTTGTTGTCGATCTTTCGGAAGATAATTCTATACACATCCCCTTCCTCACCACTGCTAACTGACTCTTGTGATTGGTCTGCTTCAGACTCCTGTGACTGTTGTGGCTGACTCTTACCCTCCTCTTTTGTTGATCCACCGCATGAGAGCAGCAACACTGAAACAGTCAACAATTGCATAAATCGAATCATAATATCTTGTTTCCCTGATTTTTCAAGACGCAAAGATGGGATAATATAACTTCTTGCTCAAATTATGGAAGCCAGATGCCCATTGGAATACGTTGTAAGTTTTGAAATCTTGATAGCTTTGCGCGCCAGTAGCCATTTCTCAAAATTGAACCTGAAATCCCCTTAAGCCATGAACGTATCCTTGAAGCATTTTTTCGAAAGGATTCTTGGAAATATCATAAGCGCAAGGCCTGAAGTTTCCACTCATGCCACTGCTTCGATTGATGCAGATCTCGACAGGAAATTAAAAAGTGTAAACGTTCATAAGCCTACAAATCTTTGCAAGATTATGAAGTGGGAGAACAGTGACAAGGGAATTGCGAGGCATAACTATACAACAGTCTATGATGCGCTTTTCTTCGACCTAAAGGATGGAGAGTTCGAAATGTTTGAGATGGGGATTGGAACAAACAATACTTCTTTCACTCATAATATGGGGAAAAAAGGAACCCCTGGTGCGTCTCTTCGTGGCTGGAGTAACTATTTCTTAAGGTCCAATATCTACGGTGCGGATATCGATAAGGGGGCCTTGTTTGAGGAAGGCAGAATTAGAACCTATTATTGTGATCAACTCGATGGAGCAGTTATCAAAAATATGTGGAGTGAAATTGGAGATTCTAAGGAGTTTGAGGTCATTATCGATGATGGACTACATACTTTCGATTCGAACGTCTCTTTTTTCGAGTCCTCCATTCATAAATTGTCAAAAACGGGATATTTCGTGGTAGAGGATGTTAAACTGGATGACATTCCGATGTGGGACGAGAGAATCAAAGATAAATATCTGAGCGAGTTCCCTGATCTGATCTTTGTCATAGTAAAAGTACCCAACAGGCCTCTAAGGAATATTGCAGACAACAACCTCATCGTAGTTTATCACGCTAGGTAAATTCAAAGTAGGCTTATAATTGTTACAAGTGCACCTATTCCCAAAAGGACTCCGAAGGATTGTAACAAGAGATGGAATAGGTAGTTGTCTCGGAGCGTCTTTGCAGTGAGCCTGTTCCAGAACCTGGATTTTTTGTATTGTTTAATCTCCTCGTCAGAAAAGATCTCTTTAGGAATGTACGGAAGTTGGCTTGTTACCTTATACATACCATAAAAGTTCTTCCCAGCAGCGTGTAGTATGGCAGGATGATTTTTTGTATTCGTGTTGAGTACTTTACCATCTTCGACAAGATAGTCTTCATCTTCCATTCCACTTCTTCCCGCGATACAGCTGAAAATCTTTTGATGATAATCCAGTTTGATATCTTGTGCGTTTGTTGTCAAATATCGGTTCAACATATCCTGGTCGCACTCTCCATCCTTTTCCACCAGTTTCAAAATTCTCTTCATGTGGCCTGCTCGCCCAATCCATCCACCAGCATTCAGAAAACGATAGGGCTTCAGGCCTCTTGGATACTTTAGGTAATAGGACAACTTATCGAAGAATGGAGCGTCACAATTGAAATTTTGCTCTGTCCCCATCACAAGTGGGTGACCCATTTTCAGATATTCCTTTTCGATGTGATCCAAATCCGATAAGAAGACGCTATCATAACCGTCCGTGTAGAGAATGATTTCATCCTCGTCAAGATCCGCTAGGAACTCCAGTAAAATTCTTGTCTTGTCATTATGAGTCTTGTAAGTTGTCCCGCGACCCAGCTGTTCCACTTCTATATTGAAGTTCCTGGCCGAGGACAGTAAACGCTCCAGGTGATGGTTGCTATGCGTAGCTATTGTAACGACTCTCATTATGAGTGACTTCTCCTTTTTCTATTTCGGGACGCAAAGCTAATCATCCAATGATATGGAAGCATAATTTGGTGAGAAATTCAACCATCATTGTATTTTATCCGGTTACTTTGCGGTTGCATTTTTGCAACGGTACCGAGTACAACAGAATATTGTGAAAAAACATTTCCTGACGTTTGCTACAAATTTCAAAAATGAAAATCCCTACCTAAAAGAATGGCTTGACTACCACCTAAAGGTCGGAGTGGATCATTTCTACCTCTATGATCAAGATGGTGGGGATGAGGCAAGAGAGCTGTTGAAACCCTACGAAGAAAAAGGGCAGGTGACACGGCACTTGTGGACTCGATGGGATGGCACTAAATATGACGGAGCGACAAAATGGTACCAGCGAAACAAGAATCATATGGGATTCGCTCATGCGGCAAAGACCTATCGGAAAGAGTTTCAGTGGTTAATGAAAATAGATGTCGACGAATTCCTTTACCCCTTAGATGATGAAACTAATCTAACTACATGGCTAAGGAGCGTAGATGCCAAAAAGGTCAAAGGAGTAAAGGTTCCAAGAATCAATTTTGGAAATAATAATCATGTAACCAAGCCAACAGAACCATTGCTGAAGGCATATACTCGGAGAGAGGAAAACTATTCTGATCACAAGGATCTAGGCAATGGAGATTTTCTTTCTAATAATCGATTCGCCTACAGTGCTCATTGGTGGCACTACAAGTGGTACAAGTTTGGTGCAATGCTGAAGGAGCACTCAGAAATTGGCTGGCGAATCAATCACTACTATACAAAATCAGAGGAGGAATACCTAAGCAGGCAAAATGTATCTGGAGGCAGACCAGGGGGTCTGGATGGATTCAAGCAAAAGAACGAAGGCTGCAACGAGATACTTGATGAAGGCATGCTTAAGTTCCTCGAATGAGTTACTGTATTTCCAGAACGTAGATTTTGCGCTGGACAGGATAAACCGGATATTCACACCTTGAAATGGTGATTGTCTCAAGCAGTTTTAGGTTGTTTTGACAAAACAAAAGTTGCCACCCTTCATCCGTATTGAAGCCATTTTTACTTCTTGACCAGGGAGAAGTACCAAGGTGAATGTTTCCTAAAATTCGGTCAACGAAACATTCCATGACATCCTCACCAATGATTATTCTCTTCTTAGTTACTCTCACGCACTCCTTTAGCAGCTCTTTGACATTATCAGTGTGATGCAGTACAAACATTAGTATAGATGTATCAAACATCTTGTTCCCAAATGGAATGAATTTACCATCAAAGACAGTAGTTTTTAAATCTACCTCTGATTTGTCTACAACGTCAATGGATCGAACCCTATGACCCATTTTTTTTAGATATTTTGAAAACCTACCAGTCCCGGATCCGATGTCCAGGCAATATTTCCCATAGTATTCCTTGATTTTGGAGTACTTGTAAGGAAGGAAAAAATCGATTTTTTGTTTTCTCAGCTTATTGAGAATTATGCGTAGTACTTTGATAAGAAACATTCAATTTGAGGTTTGGTCTACAATAAATTTTGCATCCAATAATTGAATCGTGATCGTACTAGGTTCAGGTTTTGAATAAGTAAAATTGAAAAGCTTGAACCCTCAAAAGTTTGATGAGACAAGTGGATTATTTTTCAAAAGACGACTTCTCAGGATACGTTTCCTCCAGGAAATTTTTAATAAAGACCACCACCTCTGAATTTGGATTGTCGCGTTGATCATCGTTAAGGCAGTAGAACTTTGGTTGTTTCATTTTGAGTTTCGCAATCGCTTTTTTCTGAACACTGAGATTGTTTTTGATCTTGTGAAACGTGTGGATTTTTTTCAGATTTAGCACGCTAATTGGCTGGCTCAGATGACGCTGGTGTGAAAGCATGTACTGTTTGTAGACTTTTTGCATCGTAATATTTTCGTTCCTACGAAACTTAGAATTCCTTGTATTGTGAAATGCTTCAGCATGAATTTTCTGAAAGTCTTCAACAAAAGATTTCTTGTAAAAGATCGGATTGTGTTCGACAATCCCAAGACTAATTATGTCATTTTTTCTTTCGTAGATCCTGAACTTTAGATTCTCTCCGAAAAGGGTACCGAAAATGGTGATGCGCCCCTGGTCATCAACAAAATCAGAGATATGTACATGATTGCCAAAAAGAAAATCATCATTCATCGAGATATAGTACTCAGACAACCCAGGAATCTTATGCATGTAACTTTCAATGGTATTGTAGTTGAAGGTCGGTAAGTACTCTTCATTTATTATTTCATCATGATGGATAACTTTCAAATTAGGTGTTGCCTCTTTAAGCCATTCAGGTATTTGTGGTCTTGCAGTAATTAGGTAGATAGTTCGAATCCAGGGTGCAAATTTTTCAACAGATCGAATACTGTATTTCAAGGTCTGGTATACATCTCTGACTCGCTCGGGATTGGTATCCTTTGGCGTCTCAGCATATTTATTGTAAATCTTCAGGTAATCAGGGTCGTCTCCATTCACCCAGGTATATACAATGTCAATTGGTCCGATATCTTTAACTGATGACAATGAAAGGATATTAGTTCAATTTTGATTCTTTTGCAGAAATGTTGAGAACAATTCAATATCTCAAACGAGTAGCAAATATATACTTGACTACCTGGCCTGGTCAGTACCAGAAAAGGAAAATCAAGATTTTAGAAGAGCTGTATAGAATTTCGGTTCGAACGTTAATTGAGTCTGGAGAGGAATTTTGGCTGGATTTTGGAACGCTTCTAGGCTATCACAGAGATGGCGGAATTATACCTCACGACATTGACGTGGATTTTGCGATGCATGAAGATGCGTACAAGGTGATTTCAGACCTTTCGAGATTACCTGCAGGTCTTAAGTTGTACGACACAACACACAGACACAACGGCCCAAAAATGTACTTCAACTATAAAGGATTTGACGTAGATATCTACTTCTATCAAGATCTAGGCGATCGACTGAAATCTTATGAAAAATCCCATTTTCCAAATGAGAGACAGGAAGTTCCTAAGGATCTGGTTTATCCTCTGGAAAGAATTGAGCTATTTGATGAAACCGGATATGTGCCTGCTAAGACGAAGGAGTATCTGGAGTTTATCTACGGTTATATTGGGAGAAATGGTACCAGGGATGCTAAAACCGGTTTTTGGAAAGAAAAGGTGTGAGTGCCTAGCTGAGTTTTGGTAGAATTTCTGTTTTTGCCCTTTTGAGATGCTCTTCATTATCAATCTCGCACCAGATAAGATTCTCAAGTTTCAGAACGTTGACTGGATAATTTGAATTTGTGATCGCTATTTCGTAATCCTTGCTTGTTGCGTCAGAAGCATCTTCATGATGCTGCAACAATGCATGGTACAAATCGAGGGATATTTTCCATATGCCCACGAGCTCCGCGTCCACGGAGCCTAAACTGTGTCGATCTTTTGAAAGATTTTTAAGAAGACCTTCACCAACTTCCACAAAAACCTCATCGTTGGACTGAGTGAATCCGCTACATAGGATCTGATCCCTTTCTTCTGATTCTATCAGTTTTTTTATTGCTTCAGAATGATATAGAAGATCTGATTCAAGAAGTAGAAAGTCACTGGCAATTAAGTCCCTTCCACAAGCGAGTGTATGAAAACTACCGGTGCTGTCAAACTTCGGATTTTTGAAAGTCTTTAAACCATTCTGCCTAGCCAGGTTTTCATAGTGCTCGCTAAGATAGCCGGTGCCAATGATAACATTGGTGATTCCGTTTTCTTTCAAAATCCTGACAGATCTTTCGATCAAGGATTCCTCCCCCAACTTCATAAAGCCCTTTGGGATGTCGTGCGTGTAGGGCCTGAGTCTGGTCCCTTTTCCTGCAGCTAAGATTACTGCGGTCTCAATCGTTTGCGTCATATCCTTTGTAGAAAGGGATTTATTTACTCCCTTTCATCGTAACTTCGCGAAGTTATAAGAATTCAAAAGAATAACATCTAATGAAGAAAGTATACGTGGGAATGGGCACGGACCTGGTCCATCACGGACATATTAATATTATCGAAGTTGCAAGAGATCTAGGTGATGTCACCGTTGGGCTTTTATCTGATAAGGCTGTAAGCAAATTCAGCAGAATGCCGTTTCTCTCCTATGACGAGAGAAAGAAAATCCTCGAAAACCTTAAAGGTGTGAAGGACGTCATTCCTCAGAATACACTTGATTACGAAGAAAACCTGAGAAGCATCAAGCCAGACTATGTGGTCCACGGAGACGATTGGAAAACGGGCCCTCAGAAACACATCCGTGAACGTGTGATTGAATTGTTAAAAGAGTGGGGTGGAGAGCTGGTTGAACCTGAATACACGTCTGGCATTTCGTCAACAGGACTAAGAAATGCCTTGAAGGAGGTCGGAACCACCCCGGATATCCGGAGAAGACTGCTAAGAAGACTGATCGAGTCCAAAGATATCGTACGTGTTCTGGAGGCCCACAATGGTATTTCCGGATTGATTGTAGAAGAAACCACTTATGAAGCGGAGGGAGAAATTCGTGAATTTGATGCGCTCTGGGTGAGCAGTCTTACGGATTCAACAGCAAAAGGCAAACCTGACACGGAGTACGTAGATCGCACATCAAGATTCCAGACAATCAATGATATTCTGGATGTGACTACCAAACCTATTATTTTGGATGGAGATACAGGTGGTGTGACTGAGCACTTTGCCATGCTTGTAAAAAACCTGGACCGTCTTGGAATTTCCGCTGTGATCATTGAAGACAAGGTCGGACTCAAAAGGAATTCACTATTTGGAACGGAGGTAAAACAGGAGTTGGATACGATCGAGGGGTTTTGTGAGAAGATCAATGCTGGCAAAAAAGCCCAGATGACGGATGATTTTATGATCATTGCCAGACTGGAAAGCCTCATCGCAGATCAGGGTATGGAGGATGCTCTCACACGGGCTAAGGCATACATCGAAGCAGGAGCTGATGCTATCATGATCCATAGCAGACATAAGGACGGTGAGGAGATCATGGAATTCATGCGTAGATATAATGAGTTTGACTTTAAAGTTCCTGTGGTTTCTGTTCCATCCTCGTATAACCACTTTACTGAGGAAGAACTTGTTGAAGCTGGATTCAGCATTGTCATTTATGCTAATCACTTATTACGAGCAGCATTTCCTGCCATGAAAAAGACAGCAGAGACCATCCTTAAAAACAAAAGATCAATGGAGGCTGCTAAGGAATTCTGTATGCCTATAAAAGAGATTTTGACTATTCTCCCCAATTAAATGCTGGATCCAAAAACATTTCTTGATACCCTAAAATCAAATGGTATCAGTTTTACCTGTGGAGTTCCCGACTCCTTGCTGAAGAATTTTTGTGCTTGCATAGCAGATGATGGCGAAGATATTATCGGTGCCAATGAAGGCTCATGCGTCGCACTCGGAATTGGACACCATTTGGCGACAGGAGGGGTTCCCCTAATTTACCTGCAGAATTCGGGTTTTGGAAATACAATGAATCCGTTGTTATCGCTAGCGGACAAAGAGGTCTATGCAATTCCTATGTTGATGATGATTGGCTGGAGGGGTGAACCTGAAGTGAAAGATGAGCCGCAACATGTTAAGCAGGGAAGAGTGTCTGAAGCTTTGTTGGAATCGATGGAAATCCCTTACGTAATCTTGTCGGATGATCAACATCAAGCAGAGAAACAGGTGCAGGAGGCATTTAGGGTGATGAAAGGCGAATCAACTCCATATGCTCTACTAGTGAGGAAAGGAACCTTTGACAAATACAAGTCACAAGGCGAGGAAGAACCGGTTGCAAATTATATGAACCGTGAGGCAGCTATTGAGTTGATGCTCAGCAAAATGGATGAATCAGATATTGTGGTATCCACCACAGGCAAGTCCTCACGCGAGGTTTTTGAAATTCGAGTCAAACATGGTAGTGGACATGCACGTGATTTTCTGACTGTCGGCGGTATGGGTCACGCCTCTCAAATTGCATTAGGCATTGCCGTTTCAAGACCAGATCGCAAAGTCTATTGCCTGGATGGAGATGGCGCTATGATCATGCACATGGGCTCTGCTGCCATTATAGGCACTCAGCAGGTACCAAATTACCGTCACATTATTGTCAACAATGGGTGTCACGAGTCAGTCGGAGGCCAACCAAGTGTAGGATTTGAAATCAACTTTCAAAAGATTACGGAAGCCTGTGGATATAAAAAGACACACCTTGCAACCAACGAGGAGCAACTCAACCAAATTTGGGAGACCTTTGCAGCTGAAAGTGGCCCGACAATGCTAGAGGTTAGAACAACAAAGGATTCAAGAACTGACCTTGGCAGACCGACAACAACTCCTCGAATGAACAAGGAGGATTATATGAGAAACTTACAGCAGTAGCTGTTTTTGCTACCTGATCAGTCATTGAGTCAACATGTCATTACTGTCATCTTGGCGAAGTGAAGGATCTTTGATACCAAGAAAGGATGAACAAAGAATCTATACAACATCAAAAATCAATTTCCCGAACTATTCTTCTAAACCCTGGTCCCGGGACGATTTCGAAACGGGTTAAAGAAGCTCAAATTGTGGAAGACATTTGCCCTCGGGAAAATGAGTTCGGGCAAGTGATGCTTGACATTTGTGACGGATTGCTGGAAATAGGAAAAGGAGAAGGTACACATAACGTTGCTTTGTTTGGTGCCAGTGGGACCGGGGCAATGGAAGCGACAATGGTTTCTGCATTTGGAAAGGGTGACAATGTGCTCATTCTTACCAACGGAGCTTATGGAATCAGGATGAAGTCCATTTGTGATAGCTATAACATCAATTGCTCAACACTCTTCAAGTACGGAGATGTGTTGGATGTAGACCTTATTTCTTCCACACTCGATGAAGGAAAGCACACGCATCTGGTTGTCGTCCACCATGAAACTTCAACGGGGATGATGAATCCTCTCGAGGAGATCGCTCGGATTTGCAAGGAACGAGGCGTAAAAATCGTCGTGGATGCAATGAGTTCATTTGGAGCTTATCCTATGGATCTTTCCGAACTAGAAATTGATTATCTCTTTTCGAGTTCTAACAAATGCATTCACGGACTCGCAGGGCTTTCTTATGTTATTTTTCACAAAGACAGGGCTGCAGAATTGAAGGAAAATAAAAGAGCCTTCTACTTTGATGTCTATAGCCAATGGGAAAACCTTCAAAAGAAGAATCAACTTCGATTCACCCCTCCGGTGCAGACCTGTTATGCTTTTAAAGAAGCTATTGCGGAAACTTTAGAGGAAGGAGTAGAAAACAGATGGAAACGCTATACTGGAAACTGGCAAATCCTTTTTGATGGATTTAAGAACCTAGGATTTAAACCATTTTTGGAAGACGGGTATCAATCAAAAATATTGCTGGCGCTTGACATAGACGAATCCTTCGATTTCAACAAATTCCATGATTTTCTGTTTGAAAATGGAATTACAATCTACCCGGGTGTCATCCCTGAAATCAATACGTTTAGAGTTGCAGTCATTGGAGATCTTTACCCTGAGGACATGCACTATGTGATCGAAAAAGCGACAGAATATTTCAAGTAGCGCTTAAATACAATTTTTCGATCTCGGTAGCCAGGGTTTTCCAATCATATTTTTTTGCCTCCTCTAAACCCTTGACTGATAGCTTTTGCCTTTTTTCGGAAAGCAACAATCCTTCAATGTTTTTAACCAACCCTTCAAGGTCTTCCGGCTGAGAAAAATGCTCAAGCATGTCCCTGGTCAGTACATTTTTGTAGCCCTCATTGGCATACCCGGCCATTGGCGTTCCAATGGACATGGCTTCAAGCAGGACGATTCCGAAGCTCTCTCCGTACAAAGCAGGAGCCAGGTATATGTCAGATTCCTGTAAAAGCGAATACTTTGTAGCTTCATCTACAAATCCCTTTAATTCCACATCCCTGAGATCATATTCCGAAATGTAATCCTCGACTAATTCACGATCATCACCATCGCCAGCAATGATAAGCTTCATGTTTTGGTATGTCATTTTTAGGCGACGGAATGCCTGTAGTGCGTGCATTACTCCTTTTCTGGGCTCCAGTCGACCTAAGAAGAGCAACTGAAATGTGGATGGATCTTTTCTTGCCTTTGGTTGGTTCTGGATCTCTTCAAGATCGATTCCATTTGGGATGATTTGAATTTTTCTCTTTGAGAATCGTCTGATAAATCCTGATTGGGTATTTGAAACGGAAATTATTTCATCCAAAAAAGCAAAGACCCATCTAGCAACCAGTGGCATGATCCATCGTCCTACAAACTGATTTTTTGGAGTATCATGGAAGGTGGCAACATGTTTAGTTTTAGCATATCTCCGTACTTGAAAGGGTAAGAGTGGATTCCAAATAGTATGATAATGGATGATATCAAATTGTTCAGATCTCAAGAATTCTTTTAGCGCTTTTTTCTCCTCACCTAGGGCAATGTTTAGATCGATTTTGGTGCCACCAATGTTAAGTGAACGGTTCTTACCGAAAAAATGGACATTAGATTCTTCAACCAGCTCTGAATTAATATTTGGAGCTATGATCTTGACTTCATGACCTACTTTTGCGAGGTATTTGGACAAGCTTAGAATGTGAGATTTAACACCTCCGGGCCTGGAAAAATCATATGGACAGACTTGAGCAATTTTCATATAATAATGTTCGTCAGGAGATGTTGGTCATCTTTCAGATTTGCTGTCTGAATTTGGGTTTTGATTTTGGAACTCAAAATAAGTCATATCCATTCAAACAAAGAGCGATTTACTTTGATTGGTTTCATAGTCTCGCAGAAACTTGGCGCGGGAAGATCTCGATTTTTAAACTAAAAGGTGTTTGGAGATGAGCAGTCGGGTATTGATAGGTGCACAGTCCTTTATGGAGGATTTTGATCGAAGAGCGCAGCAAGCGAAGAAGAGTGTATATGTGCAAGCAATGACCTTCGAAGGCGATGCAGCGGGCGAGCAATTGATTGATATCATGCAAAGGTCTCCTGCCAGAGAGAAGAAGTTATTGGTGGATCATTACTCCAACGCAGTTATCAATGATTCATTTATTGTTAGTCCAAAGTATTTGAGAGATGGCGCGTTCAGAGCTGAAGTGGCAAACACTAAGCAAATAATTAAAGAAGCTCAAAAATCAGGAATTGAAGTAAAGTTTACGAATCCGCTTGGATTTCTCATGCATCGGTACCCGCTTCGCAATCACAAAAAAATGGTGGTGGTAGATAGCGAGACAAGCTACTTGGGAGGTATCAATTTCAGTGATCACAATTTCGAATGGCACGACATGATGATTGCACTTGAAGATGTAGCTATTGGTAGGACGATTTCCAGTGATTTCGAAAAGACCTGGAAGGGAGAAAATCAATCTGCTTGCTCACAAGTTGCTGATTCTGACATCTACTTCTTTAATGGAGTAAAAAGCGCAGATTTATACGACAAACTTTTCAGAGTTATTAAGTCAGCTAAAAAGACTGTTGAGGTGATCTCCCCCTATGTTTCAAATCCATTATTGAATGTGTTGAAAGGAGCTGCCAATAATGGTGTCAAGGTGTCAATCATTTCTCCTGAAAAAAACAACAAAGGAATTTTCAAGGACATCCTTCTCTCCGAACTGCACAAAGGATACTTCAAAATGTTTGAATATCCAGGAATGTCTCACTTGAAAGCGATACTCGTTGATGACAGCACGTTTCTCTTTGGTAGCAGCAACTATGATATTGTGAGCTACTACTGGGAACAGGAAATCGTGCTTGTGTCGAGAGATCGGGCCCTGGTTTCTATGTTCAAAGAAAAAATTCTTATGCCTGCAAAGAATGAGGCAGTCGAAATCCACTCAGGGAAAACATCTTGGAATATGTCGGCAGGAATCTTAAGAGCATTGGAAATTTTTTGCAGAGCGACTTCAAAGACAGTGTTAAGGCCACATTAAGTAATTTCGCGCTGCGAAAAGATTAGTATACTACATGTTTAAAAAGCATCTCGACGAAGTGTATGGCTCTATCAAATTGCTTGATATAGAAGAGTGGTTTGATATCTATTTTAGTCGATTTTTCGGCCTCTACTTTGCTAAGATCGGACGGTACTATAATCTCACACCGACCCAGATTTCACTGGCAAGTTTGTTTGTTGGGGTGATTGGGGGTGCTATGCTCTACTATCAAGATGACCCGCTAATCGTGGGCATTGGTTGTTTTCTGATCGTACTAGCAGGGGTTCTAGATAGTTCAGACGGTCAACTAGCCAGAATGACGGGGCAATCTTCTGATCTGGGACGAGTCATAGATGGTGTAATCGACAACTTTGTGTTTGCCGCAGCATATATTGGTGGAAGCCTGTTTTTTCTCGAGACGTACGGATGGTGGATTTTTTTATTGGCAGCTGTTGCCGGATACGCTCAGAGCTTCAAATCAACGATCTACGAATTTTATAAATCCGAATATTTGCAGCTGGTGGGTAAAACTACTACTGGCAATATTCCATTGTCAGCAGATGAGGTGAAGCCGGCCGGAGATAACTTGTACCACAAGTTCCTTTTTGTTGTCTACAAGGACTATACGAAAAAGCAGCTGGCCTACACGACACGAACCGCTGATTGGAGGAAGAAAGCTCAAGAGGTTTCTCAAGACGATCTTTTATGTGAAAAATTTGACGACAACTATCGGAAGTTCAACAAGCCGCTACTAACCTGGTGGGCGCTTTTCTGTGGAACCAATACACATAGAACAGCAGCTATCATCCTCGCAATGATGTCACGATTTGATCTTTTTCTATGGATAAGCGCAATCTGGACAGTGGCACTTATTCCACTTTCAATAAGTCAAAAGATAAGAGATAGGAAATTATTGGAAACTCTGGAAAAGGGTTAGGCTGTTTTTCTCATTACAACATCAACAGCATCAGCCACCGTATTCATTTCTCCGATCACGTCGTCCTCAATGTTGATGTCAAATTTATCTTCTATATCCAGGACGATATCAACAATGTGTGCAGAGTTGATTTTTAGATCGTTTATTAGATCTTGATTGTCAGAAAGGCTAATGGACTCACCATCCGGTACGAATGGTTTGATTATAGTCATCAGCTCTTCTTTTACATTATCACGTTCCATTATTCTTTGAATTTCCTTAGTACCAGTGCGCAATTTAAATCACCAAACCCAAAATTAGCCTTCATTACAGTGTTTACCTCCTTATTTACTGAATTTTTGGGGATTCGATCCTCATCAATTATATCCAGTATTTCCGGATGGATCTGATCTAAATTGATGTTTGTGTGTACAAAATTATTATAAATCTGTAATACACATGCAACCAATTCAACAGACCCTGCACCTGCAATCGCATGACCAATCATCGATTTGGGTGTGTTAACCAGAGGAAAATTTCCACCATCTAATCCCAAAGCATTGGACCAATTCCGAATTTCAATCGGATCTCCCTTTGTGGATGTAAGGTGTCCGCTGATCAAATCCACCTCTTCTGGACTGATTTTTGCATTGTTAACAGCAGACTTTATACACGCCACGACAGCTTCTGAATTAGGAGCAGTCATAGTTCCTCCACCCCTTTGTCCACCGGAATTCACTTGACCCCCAAGAATTTCTGCATAAATTTTCGCATTTCTTTTTTTGGCACTTTCAAGAGTCTCTAGTACAAGTGCTCCCGACCCTCCGGAAGGAACAAATCCAGAGGAGGTCGAGCTCATAGGACGTGATCCGAAAGTCGGTCGATCATTGGAATCGCTACACAAAACTCGCATCGCATCGAAGCCCGCCCATATGTAGCGCCCATCTCCTTCGGTGCTACCGCATAACATTCGATCCGCCCTACCAGCGGCCAAATATTCATAGCCCATCAGCACCGCTTCTGATCCTGTAATGCAAGCCGAGGAGTTTGATTGAACGCGACTGCCCACACCCAATATTGAATTTAGGTAGGCCGCCGCTCCGCTATTCATGCCTTCGGATATTGTTCGTGATCCCAATTTTTTACTTTCGCCCCGATCAATAGGATATGAAGGCATCTCACGGTTGATCCAGCTGTCGAAACTAAGATCTCCAGCGCCAAAGATGAGGCCTGAGTCGAAATCTGTTTGTTCTTCGGAAGCTGAGAGTCCCGCATCGTTCCAGGCTTCTACTCCTGCCAGACATGCATAAATAATTCCTTTATTTGTCAACTTAGCTGCTAGGAGCCTTGGTAAATGTTCGGAGAGATCTACGCTGCTCAAATCAGGCTGGCCTCCAATTTGGCTCCTCAAATTCAGTTTTTCAAGCTCATCCCAATGCTTGATTCCAGATTTCCCCTGTTTGATCGCTGCAAGATAGTCGGGTACCCCGATGGCGTTCGATGCAACAACGCCCATTCCTGTGATGACAACTCTATTCTTTTCCAATATTCTCCCGATTAATTAGCATCCCCGAACACTCGCCTTTTGCGACAAGGGTGTCGTCTTCCAGGCGGCATGTTATCTGGCATTTTAATTTTCTAAAGCGAAAGTATATTTTTTTTGAGACAATTATTAATCTATCCCCTGGCTTGACTTTGGTGATAAAATCAATGTTGGCATTGGTAAACGCAGGAAGTATGGGAACATCCGAATCTTCCAGGTAAATTCCAAAACAAACGAGACCAATTTGAGCCATGATCTCTGTGATAATTACACCGGGCACAATCGGTTGCCCTGGAAAATGGCCCTGAAAAAAATATTCATCCTCACGAATTGTATAAGTACCTGTACAACTGTTCTCGTTCAACTCAAGCAATTCATCCACAAATAAGAATGGCTTTTCATAAGGAAGTGACGAAATAATTTCAGGTATTGATTTCATTCTTTCTATTCTAATTCAACCCGATAACTTTCATAATACGATCCGAGGATTAAGGTAGAACGAAAAGTTACATAAGATCGTGAACTTAAGTAGAAGTTATCCAATAGTTCCCTTAAAACAACTTCTTCGAATATCTACGTCATCCAGGATTTCCCTATTGGATTCCCAATTATTGATGGCTGCACGATTTTCCAACAACATGGGTCCGGTACTTACATACTGCGCTTTTTTATCAATAAGCATTTGAGTGAGCTCATTAAAAATCAAAGCGTTTGCTCCTAACTTCTGGTAATCCTGTCTTGCTCCAATAAGAAATAGGTCGATGTATTTATTGGAATAAAAAGCTTTCAGTACGTGAATAAACCCAAATGGGAATAATCGACCTTTTGCCTTTTGGAACGCTGTCGAGAGCGAAGGCATACACAGTGCCATGGCGATGACCTCATCCTTCTCATTAACAACAATTCCTACGTACTCTTTCCTAATAAATCCGAAGTACTGATCAATGTAATACTGAATTTGCTTTTCCGACAATGGATGATAACCGTACAGATGAGAATAACTCTCATTGAGTATTTCGAAAACTCCGGGCGCATACTTTAGTATGTCGTTAACTTTCTTGAACTTTTTCAATTCAAAGTTGAATCGTTTGCTCACAAGTTGGGCCGACCGTCGGATCCTTCTTGGGACTTCATCTGGAACAAAGGCTCGAAATTCCTTCCAGGTTGCTGATGTCTCGAATCCAAGTTGTTTGAAGTGATCGATGTAGTACGGATAATTGTAGATTGTTGCCTGAGTTGGCTGCTGATCATAACCACTCTCAAGCGCACCCTCAAAATCCAGATCTGTGAATCCAAGTGGTCCGTGAAAGGCAGTTGCACCAAGCTCTTTACCCCAAGAAGCTAATTTATCAAAGAGCATCTTGGTCACCTCAATATCGTCGATGAAGTCCACCCATCCAAAACGTATTAATGATTCTTCATCGAGCTCCTGGTTTATCTTAATCCCTGCGATTCTTCCTACTATCTTGCCCTCTTTTTTAACAACCCAATAAGCTGCGTCCGCCGCATCGAAGGCGGGGTTCTTGTCTTTCCTAAGTGTACTTAACTCGAAATCAATCAGAGGGGGCACATAGTATTTGTTTTCCTTGTACAGTGAGAAGGGAAACTTAATGAAAGCAGTTAGCTCTTTTTTGGTTTGTATTTCATGAATTTCGAGGGACATTATAGTAGTTTGTTTTTGGTGTAGTAATCATATGCGTCTTCAAAACCCTTCTTTAAATCGAACGCTATATTGAAATTAGCATGTTCCAGACTATTGTCATCATGCAAGTCCCAATCCTGCGATATTTCCTCAAATTTTTCGAGCGTAAGATTAGGAGTACCTCCAGAGACTTTGTGCCAGATATCGGAGAACCACAATGAGATTTTGGAAATTACACTTGGAATTCTAATGTTTCGAATTTTTCTGTTCATAACCTGGCTAAGTGTATCTCTGAATTCAGTATGAGAGTACGTATGTCCGTCGCTTACGTGTATTATTCCCTCTGTGGTTGGCATGTCCTGGACAACAATTGAAGCTAAGTCAGCGGCATGAATCATACTCATTTTTTGATCTGGACGGGTAAGCGGATAGATGCCTTTGTTTGCGGCCTGGAACAACGGTAAAAATGCTTTATCACCAGCACCATAGATTGCTGTCGGCCTGAAAATGATGGATGGAAATTCGCATTTTTGAAAAAATTCCTCAGCTTCTTTTTTGCTGGCACCATAGCAGGAAACCGGATGGTCTACTCCGACAGGACCTTGGGCGGTATAGGATGAAATGTATACCAATTTTCCTTCAGGTCCCAGGAACCCAGTCTCTGAAATTGCATCTACAATTCGACCTGTAAGCTTGGTGTTTATATTGGTATAATCTTCACGATTGATACTGGTTGTTTTGCCTGCATTGTGGATGAAAAAATCGAAGGCACCAACATCATTTTTTATGGCTTTCAATTCACTCGATATCTCATCATAATCGATGGGTGCTATTGTCAGAAGATCATTGCTCGAAATTTGTGATACGTCAGCCGTTTTTCTGACCAGAGCTGTAACCTCAAATCCTGAATCGAGGCAAGCTTTAACTAAATATTTTCCCAGAAAACCGTTGGATCCAGTAATTGCTACTTTCACACTTTCGCAACTTTATCCTGAAGCTTGATATCAAGTTCATTCGCAACTTTTACAATCAGGTCTATCGCTCTATCAACTTGCTCGATCGAATGGGAGGCCATCAGTGAAAATCGGAAAAGAGAATCAGCCGGAGCTACGGCAGGTGCGACCACAGGATTGACGAAAACACCTTCTTCAAATAGTCGGGCTGTGATTTTGTACGTTTTTTCATTGTCCCTGATATAGACTGGGATAATTGGTGTTTCCGTATCACCTATATCAAAGCCTTCGTCTCTGAATCTTGCTAATGCATGATTTGTATTTTCCCACAGTTTTAACCGGAGAGAATCGTCCGATTCCATGATATCTAGGGCAGCTAATGTCGCCGCGGTGGATGCTGGGGTCATACTCGCACTAAAAATGAGCGATCGGGAATGATGCTTTATGTATTGCATTGTTTCCCTGTTTCCAGCCATGTATCCTCCAAGCGAAGCAAAGGATTTGCTGAAGGTTCCACCGATTAAATCCACCTCGTCGGTAAGCCCAAAATGGTTAGGAGTACCCCTTCCATTCTCTCCCATAACACCGACCGCGTGAGCGTCATCACAGAGAACGACCGCATCATACTTTTTAGCTAAATCCACGATCTCAGGGAGTTTGGCGATATTTCCTTCCATACTGAAGACGCCATCAATGATTATTAATCGTAGATTCTGATCTCCTAGTTTTTGAAGCTTTCGCTCCAAGGAATTCATATCGTTATGTCGAAAAACGGTAGTAGAGGCGTCTGAAAGCCTTGAGCCTTCATAAATCGATGCATGACTCAAGCGATCGATAAGAATCGTATCACCTTGAGTAGCTACCGTAGGAATAGTTCCCAGATTGACCTGGAACCCTGTGCTGAACACCAGGACCTCTTCCTTGCCTATAAATTTTGCAAGACGCTCTTCTAGTTCAACGTGTAGATCAGTCGTCCCATTCAAAAACCTCGAACCCGAGCAGCTAGAACCATATTTTCGAATGGCCTCCATGGAAGCTTCTATTACTTTTGGGTGCGTGGTCAATCCCAAGTAACTATTTGAGCCAAACATTAGAAGGTCTTTACCATTAACCCTCACGTTGGTTTCCTGCTTGGATTCAAACGTTCGAAAAAACGAATAAAGTCCGCGCTTCTTTGTTTCTTCCGCCTCAGTGAATGAAGAAAACCGATTTTTCAAAATATCTCCCATAATGCAAATTTAGATGAATGCCTTTTAAAAGAATTCAAAAAGAAAGGATCAAGTGAAAAAATTTGATTCCTGTTTCATGGCTTAATGTTACTTTCGTATTAAAAAATTGCTTTGAATTGCCTAATACTAGCTGCGGGAAGAAATACACGTCTTGATACGGGAAAACCAAAAAGCCTGGTCATGGTCGGGGATGAGTTCCTTCTCTCTCGACACCTCAGGATTTTCAAGTCATGTGGGGTACGAAATTTTTGTATCGTAACCGGTTACCAGGCCTCTTCGATTGAAGAGAAATTAGCTGAGCTTCGAGAGCAGCATCAGGTAAATATTGTGACTAAACACAACGATCGATATGATTTGGAAAATGGTTTCTCAGTTTCAAAGGCAAGCGCCTGGATGGATGAAGAAGGGATTGATGACTTTTTCATGACCATGGGGGATCACATCTTCGAGGAGGATTTTGTGAAAGAGTTCATCACTAAGAGCTCTGAGATAAATTCTGATCTTCAATTGGCGGTTGATGTTCCAGGCAAAGCCAACGACCACATTGATATTGACGATGTGACCAAGGTGGATGTTGGCGAGCAATGGAATATACGATCAATAGGGAAAGGCATCGAAAACTACAACTACTATGATACTGGTCTTTTCAGGCTAAAAGCTTCTGTGTTCGATGTATTGAACAACTGCTTTTCTCAAAATAGATTTACCATCTCAGATATGGTCACCGATTTGATTCAATCGGGCCAGGCCCTGGCTACACCCGTTACCGGATTTACCTGGAATGATGTGGATAATCACGACGATCTTGAAGGTACGTTAAAACTAATTTCCGGAGGTAGGCTATAAAAAATCCCTGCCAATTGCTCAGCAAGGATTTCCATGTCTTTTATGTTTGGCTATCAGTCGTAATAGTCAAGACCTAGATTCGTGATTAGATCTTCACCTGCAAGATATCGTAGCGTATTTTTCAACTTCATGAGTTGGACAAAAATGTCATGCTGTGGCTTCAGACCTTTTGCCGCCTGAGGAGATTTCAGGTAGAAGGACAGCCATTCCTGGATGCCACCTTTCATGTTTGCCCTTTTTGCTAAATCCAGAAATAACGCTAAGTCAAGCACAAGGGGTGCTGCGAGAATGGAATCCTTACACAAGAAATCAACTTTGATCTGCATTTTGTATCCCAACCATCCTTTGATGTCTATGTTGTCCCAGCCTTCTTTGTCGTCACCTCTTGGTGGATAGTAGTTAATCCTTACCTTGTGGTATAGATCACCGTACAGTTTCGGATGCAATTCAGGTTCAAGTACCTGCTCCAAAACCCCAAGTTTCGAAACTTCCTTCGTTTTAAAGTTATCGGGATCATCCAATACTTCTCCATCTCTATTTCCTAGGATATTCGTCGAGAACCAGCCATCGATACCCAATGATCTGGCCTTAAGTCCGGGAGCAAGAATGGTCTTCATCAATGTTTGCCCGGTCTTGAAATCTTTACCAGCAATGGGTGCGCCCGTTTGTTTGGCTAATTCTACCATTGCATCAACATCACAGGATAGGTTCGGAGCTCCGTTGGCATAAGGTATGCCCATTTTCGCAGCGGCATAGGCGTAGATCATACTAGGTGCAATATCCGGGTGATTATTTCGAAGTCCTTCTTCAAGCTTCTCAACGCTGGAGTGCACGTCTCCTTCCTCAATGTAAATCTCCGTTGAACCGCACCAAACCATTACTACTCGTTCACAGCCGTGTTCCTCCTTGAAATTTCGGATATCTTCCATCAAGGCTTCTGCCAGTTCCATTTTATTGGAACCCTGCTTTACATGACTTCCTTCCAAACGTTTCACATAGTTCTTGTCAAAGACGGCTTTCATAGGCTTGATCTGTTCCAGCTCATCTTTTAACTCATCAAGTAGTCGCTTGTCCAAAACTTCAGCGTGAAGTGCTGCCTCATAGGCGTTGTCTTCGAAAATGTCCCATCCGCCTAAAACAACATCTTCCAGGGCCGCTAGCGGAATAAAGTCTTTTATTAATGGATTTCTATTTTCAGTTCTTTTCCCTAATCGAATCGTTCCCATTTGGGTCAGGGACCCTATTGGCTCAGAGAGTCCCTTTCGAATGCTAAGTACACCCGCCATAAACGTGGTTGAGACAGCTCCCATACCCGGTGTCAATATTCCTAATTTTCCTTTAGGCTCCTGAATCGTGGTTTTTTCAGACATTTGAAGTTGGTAATTTTTTAAAGTAGCCGCAAAATAAAGTAAAGTCAACCTAGCTTGCAGCCAAAGATTTAAGTAATTTGATAGAAAGAATGAATTATTCTTAAATAAGGTCTTTTTAAAAGGATGATACACCCAAAAACCTACACCTAATATCTTGATCATATATGTCTGTAGAATTTCTCCGAATGTTCCCGGAAAATCCGGAAAGAAAGAAGATCGAAAAATCAGCAACAGTTCTGAGAAATGGGGGAGTAATAATCTATCCAACAGATACCGTTTACGGGTTGGGTTGTGACATATTTAATCAAAGAGCTCTTGAGAGACTCAGGCAGATCAAAGGTGTAAAGTCAAAGGGATTGAATTTGTCCTTTATCTGCTATGACCTGAGCCACATTTCGGAGTATACTCGACACTTAGATACACCAATATTTAAGCTAATGAAAAAAGCACTACCCGGCCCATATACTTTCATCCTTGAGGCTTCATCGAAAGTTCCTAAGATACTAAGTGCAAAAAAGAAGACCGTTGGAATAAGGATACCTGACAACAACATTCCCCGGGATATAGTGAGAGAGTTGGGAAATCCTATTATCACAACGTCGATTCATGATGATGAAATTCACGACCATGCCACAGACCCTGAGGTAATCTTCGATGAGTTCAAAAATCAGGTTGATCTGATTATAGATGGTGGCCCTGGGAACGTAGAACCGAGTACGATTATCGACTGTACTGGCCAATCACCACAAATAGTAAGAGAAGGTCTCGGTGATGTGAACATCGTAGGATGATGAAGTTTTAATCGGATGAGCAGGCTGCTAGTAGAACCACATTACCTAGGATGCATTGAGTACTTCTGTTTGCTTCAAAACAGTGATCAGGTAGTTTTCGAGGTAAACCAAAATTTTCAAAAGCAGACGTACAAGAATCGCACATATATCCTGGGCTCTAACAAAGTTGTTTCCCTCAACGTGCCACTGAGCTACTCAAACAGAACTATCTTCAAAGACGTCCGGATTGACTACTCGCAACGCTGGATCAAAGATCATTGGGGTGCTGTTTATTCTTCATATGGGAAAGCTCCCTACTTCGAGTTTTTTGCACAAGATTTCAAAAAAATCTGGGAGCAGAAACATGAATTTCTGCTTGATATGAACATGAAGTTTCTTATGCTTTGTTTCAAATTGCTCAATTTGAACATCAATATTGACTTCACAAATTCATATGAGAAGCAGGCAGACAGGGACTATAGGGATTTCAGAAACTACATTCACCCCAAAATTGAGTTTCCTGATCGAAATATCTACCACCCAATTACCTATTCTCAACTTTTTGGCAATAGTTTTGTTGCTAACCTAAGTATCATAGATTTGATCATGTGCGAAGGTCCTCATGCTGATGAAATTTTGTCAGCCTCGTTTAAGAGAACAAGAGAGTAGGGTTACTTGAAAAATAAAAGGAACCCTAAATGAACAAATCTGGAAGAGCACTTGTTTTTTCACCCTATACGCTAAATATTTTTAGGTAATACGTTTATTTTTAAAGCGAAAGTCGGACATACATGTCAAAAGAGGCAAAATTTTCAAACAGAGTAAAAGAAGTCATCTCGTTGAGCAGGGAAGAGGCGCTGCGTTTAGGTCATGATTACATCGGAACAGAACATCTGTTGTTAGGAATGATCCGCGAGGGCGAAGGTGTAGCGGTAAGTGTCATGAAGAAATTAGGCCTTACTATGAAGGAGTTGAGATCCGCCATCGAACAGGCTACGAAGGGGACGTCTACGAGCAACGTAAAAAATCTGGCAAACATTCCGCTGACACGGCAATCCGAAAAAGTCTTGAAGATCACTTATTTAGAAGCAAAGATCTTTAAGAGTGCACTTATAGGTACGGAACATTTGCTGCTTTCTATCTTAAGAGATGAAGACAATCTTGCAACTCAAATACTCGAAAAATTTGAGATCAACTATGATCTAGTGAAGGAGATGCTTGAGTATCAAACCGAGAATCCAACGGCTTCAGCTGATACCGATGACCCGGATGACGAAGGAGATCAGCTGTATTCCAGTGGTTCAAGAGGGTCTGGAAAATCGATGGGGTCTGGCAAGGAATCGAAGGGCAGTGAAAAATCGAGGACTCCAGTCTTGGATAATTTCGGCAGGGATTTAACTAAGCTTGCTGAAGAAGATAAACTGGATCCGATCATAGGACGAGAAAAAGAGATCGAGAGAGTTGCTCAAGTTTTAAGTAGAAGGAAAAAAAACAATCCTATTTTAATCGGTGAGCCAGGAGTTGGCAAGACTGCTATTGCAGAAGGACTAGCATTACGAATTGTTCAGAAAAAAGTCTCCAGAATACTGTTTGGCAAACGTGTTGTAACACTCGATTTGGCATCATTGGTTGCCGGCACAAAGTATAGAGGACAATTCGAAGAGAGAATGAAGGCGGTGATGAATGAAATCGAGAAGTCTCCTGAGGTGATCTTGTTCATAGACGAACTTCATACCATTGTTGGAGCTGGAGGCGCATCCGGATCTTTGGATGCCTCTAATATGTTTAAGCCAGCACTGGCAAGAGGCGAAATTCAATGTATCGGAGCAACAACTCTAGATGAGTATAGACAGTATATTGAAAAGGATGGTGCACTAGCAAGACGATTCCAAATGGTCATGGTGGATGCTACTTCTCCTGAAGAAACATTGCAAATCTTGCAGAATATCAAGGAAAAATACGAGAATCACCATCATGTAAACTATACTGAGGATGCTGTTAATGCCTGCGTGACCTTGTCAGATAGGTACATAAGTGACCGCTTTCTACCGGATAAAGCAATCGATGTTTTGGATGAAGCAGGGGCACGAGTTCATATCAATAACATAAATGTTCCTTCAATTATAACAGACCTGGAAGAGCAAATTGAGGATGTGAAGAAAGAAAAGAATAGGGTTGTAAAAAGTCAGAAATACGAAGAAGCCGCTCAGCTTAGAGACAAAGAGAAAAAGCTGATTGCTCAACTTGATGAGGAAAAGGCAAGATGGGAAGAAGAAACTAAGACAAAACGCTATGAGGTTGGGGAGGACAATGTTGCAGATGTGATTGCGATGATGACCGGCATTCCAACGAAGCGTATCGCTCAAAACGAAGGGTCAAAGCTTCTAAAGATGAACGAGGAGCTTAGTGGTAGTGTAATTGGCCAAGAAGAAGCGATCAAGAAACTATCTAAAGCGATTCAGCGAACTAGAGTTGGGCTGAAAGATCCCAGAAAACCAATTGGATCATTCGTATTCCTTGGTCCTACTGGTGTCGGAAAGACGGAGATGGCTAAGGTGCTTGCATCTTTCTTATTTGATAAGGATGATTCACTTGTTCGAATAGACATGAGTGAGTACATGGAAAAGTTCTCTGTTTCCAGACTGGTTGGAGCGCCTCCTGGCTATGTGGGTTATGAGGAAGGTGGACAGCTAACAGAGAAGGTGCGAAGGAAGCCCTACAGTGTCGTTCTGCTTGATGAAATAGAAAAAGCACACCCTGATGTTTTCAATATACTGCTTCAAGTACTTGATGATGGGGTATTGACAGATGGCCTGGGAAGGAAAGTGGATTTCAGGAATACCATCATTATCATGACATCCAATATTGGTGTTCGAGATTTGAAGGATTTTGGTGCAGGGATTGGATTTGCGACTCAAAGCAAGAAGGATAGCATGGACGAGATCATGAAGTCTACCATCCAAAATGCACTCAAGAAGACCTTTAGCCCAGAATTCTTAAATAGGTTGGATGACGTTGTTATTTTCAACTCACTTGAAAAAGAGCATATTTTTGAGATTATCGACATCACTTTACAAAAGCTCTTTGTACGAATTACCGACTTGGGCTATAAAATAGAGTTGTCGAAGAAGGCAAAAGAGTTCTTAGCTGACAAAGGGTATGATCCTCAATATGGTGCTCGTCCATTAGCGAGAGCCATCCAGAAACATTTGGAGGACCCAGTTGCTGAAGAAATATTGAAGGGAGAGATTTCGGAGGGAGACACGTTAGTTGCTGAGTGGGACGGAAAAGGTGAAGAAATCACGATTAAGCTTAAAAAGAAAAAAGCCAGCAAAACCCCTGATAAAAAAGAAGACTAAAATTTAAGAGGTACCCGAAGGTACCTTTTAAATTGAATATTTGGTTTATAATATAAACTAATTTATAATTGTATCGTTAATACGATAAAAAGTCTTAAGTATGAGCGAAAAAGAGTTATCGAAAGATGAAAGCCTGATGCTAATCTCGGATATGATCACTCAGGCCAAGCGAAACCTTGCTCGAGGGGGAAGTTTTTATTTTTTATTGTGGGGTTGGGTTGTCTTGTTTGCCAACCTTGGACACTATATAATCAGCAAATACGCTCTATATCCATACCCATATGTTGTATGGGCCTTGACAATTCCAGCAGCGATTGCTTCAATGTGGTATGGAGCTCGAAAGAGTAAATATGCTCAAGTGAAGAGCCACTTAGATAGTGTATACGGACTGGTTTGGCTAGGAGTGATGATAAGTGTGCTAATAATTCTCTTCTTTTTAGGCAAGGTGAGCTATAATACGAATGCCATTATTTTGACTTTCGCTGGTTTAGGGACCTTTATATCTGGCTGTATGTTGAGATTTAATCCACTTATCATGGGCGGCGTTGCTTTATGGGTAGCAAGTGTAGTGGCCTTCAATTTGCCGCCAATGGATCAGTATCTCGTGGGGGCAGTTGGTATTTTGGCAGGTTATCTTATACCAGGATACTTACTTAAAAAGGTAGAAGGTGAGCAAGTTTAGAGAGCTCGATCCGCTACTTCATTCCCAGCTCAGGTTAGCAGTAATGTCGCTGCTGATCGGAGTTGATTCTGCTGAGTTTGTGTTTATCAAAGAAAAAACCGGAGCTACAGCGGGTAACCTAAGCGTCCAACTGGATAAACTCTCCACAGCAGGCTACATCAGCGTGGTGAAGTCCTTCAAAGGGAAAAAGCCGGTTACCTCATGTAGCATAACCAAAGTTGGAATAAAGGCTTTTGAAGATTACGTGAATAATTTGAAGCAGTACATCGAGTAATTTTTTTTCAACATTTAGTTTATAAAATAAAGTAGTTTATATGAATTCTTATGTGAGTGGTAATGTTGGCTTGATTCATTTATTAGCATCCCTATTGGCACTCCTATTTGGAACGCTGGTACTGGCTAAAAGGAAAGGGACCAGGTGGCATATGAAGGCAGGGTATCTATACGTGATTTCCATGATTGTCCTGTTGGTATCCTCCTTTATGCTTTACAATCTATTTGGTCGATTTGGAGTTTTCCACTATGCCTCGATACTAAGTTCAATAACCCTGATTATGGGAATGTTTCCTGTGATAAAAAAAGTTGAGAACTGGGTTGTTCATCATTTTTCCTGGATGTATTGGTCAATCATCGGCCTGTATGCAGCATTCCTCTCAGAAGTTTTTACAAGGATATTACCAACTCCATTCTTCACCGGAGTTGGTTTGGGCACGGCCCTAATCATGCTTGCCGGGGGGATCGCTTTCCGGGTCAACTCAAAAAAGTGGCAATCTCAATTCAAAATGTATAACCAAAAAAGTTAATTATGAAAAAGATAGTTTCAATTTTAGTACTAACTACATCGATCGTATCGATGGCTCAAGATCAAAGAGAGGCTGAGTATGCAGCCTATATGAAGTCAAGCGTTGTGCTTTGGAAGCGCTGTGTTTCCCAGGCAGATAAGCAGTATGGATCTCAAAGTTTTGAGAAGGCAATGGCAATGTATGGCTTACTGAACACAACAATGGCGTCTCGTGATAAGGAGACGTTCAATGATAACGTTGATCAGACGATCGACTTGTTTAAAACGATTATCGAGGAGAAGCCATCTTGGGGCGAACCCAAGGCGGCGCTTTCTGCAATCTACGGACTTGTAATAGCGTACAGTCCCATGAAAGGAATGCTTTATGGCTCAAAAAGTTCTTCGCTTGCTGACCAGGCGCTGAATGAGCAATCGGAGTCTCCTTTTGTGCATAAAGTTTTTGGTGGTTCTAAGCTCTATACACCTGCCATGTTCGGAGGAGATGCGGATGAGGCAGTGAGTGCCCTGGAAAAAGCAGTGGCTATTTATGAACAAAATCAGGACACGCAAGGAAACTGGCTGTACATGGAATCTTTGGTGAACCTGTCAATGGCCTACCAAAAGGTAGATAAAATTGACAAAGCCAAAGACACCTTGAAGAAGTCCCTTGAACTGGAGCCAGAGTATGGATGGGCGATGTCCATTCTTTCATCCTTGAATGAATAGGAATGCGAGTCTTATTGATTCTCTTTTGCGTGATCCCGTTCTTGTCCCTTTGCCAACAGAGGGTAACTGGTCAGGTGGTCGATAAAGAAACAGGTGAGGGGTTGATTGGTGCCCATGTCTACCTGTTAAAGGATTGGAGAAATGGAACAATAGCGGGAGTTGACGGATCCTTTTCACTTGAAGTTGATCCGACAACACCAGATTCAGTAATTGTATCATTTGTTGGGTTCAGGGAGGTTGTTGTTGGCCTCTCTGAATCAATGATCATTGAAATGGAACCCCAGGAAATCAGTGGCGACATTGTAGTTATAACGACACAAAGACCGATAGCTGAGGAATTCAAGTATATGAAAATCAACAAAATCGATATTTACACGAATCCTGCGGCTAAAGCGGATCCTATTTTGGCGGTCAACTCGTTGCCTGCGGCCACAACCACGGACGAATCCGCGAATATTAGTCTTAGAGGTAGCAGTCCGATTGAGACCGGCATTTTCCTCAATAATGTTCCTATTCATGATGCAGTAAGGTATTCACAGCTTAATGGTATTGGTACTTTTAGTATTTTCAATACCGCAATTATCAAAGATGTGGTTGTGTTTCCAGGTAATCCGCCTTTGGAGTTTGGTAATACCACGTCGGGGATAATATCATTGACTACTGATGACGGAATTTTGGATGGCAATGCCAATTCCGTCGTAGTGTCCCTGGCAAGCATAGGAATCACAAGAGATCAGAAGATCTCCGAAAATCAAAGTCTTAAGTTGTTTTCTAACTGGCAACCTAGTGCAGCAATTAAGGCGGTAAATGAGACTTCTCTTGAATCAATAAAGTCATTTGAGTCGGGCGATCTAGGTCTTTATTGGTATGGATCAACCGCGAATATGAACTGGAAAGTTTTGAATTATTCTGTCTTAGAAGGTTACGAGTTTAACTTCGAGCATGCCAGTTTCAATGGAGTTTTCGACCAGAAGAAAAAAAGAAGCTTCCTGGTCTCTTCACTCGAACGTCAGGTTGCGGGTGGCACATTGAGCCTTAACAATGGTCTTAGCACGAGCGATGGAGACTACAAATATTCGAATGCCAAGTTCAATGTAGTACAGCGCGATTTTTTTGGAGGGCTGAACTATCTAAAAGCTACGCCAAAGGTCAGTTTTAAAACAGGGTTAAGC
This sequence comes from Cyclobacteriaceae bacterium, assembly GCA_028285685.1. Lineage (GTDB taxonomy): Bacteria > Bacteroidota > Bacteroidia > Cytophagales > Cyclobacteriaceae > Ekhidna. The sequence goes on from JANQOR010000035.1 coordinate 187,819, forward strand.
TACGACTTGAGGAAATCGGAAGTTGAAGGGAATTTTCATGAGTTTCCGTATGCGCTGGGCCCCACTCACCCGACTACAGCCTTAAATGAATCTGCAAAGTCGAGAACACTAGAGAGTTTTGCTTATCTAAAATACGCGGCATCCGATAAATTAACCATTGGATCCGGTCTGAGAAAAAATGTTCCCATTGGTGATCAAAGGAATTATTTAAGTAGGCAGCTCAACTTTGCTTTTACCAGCAAATCCTGGTTGATCACTGCAGGAGCCGGGAAGTATTTTAAAAATGGATTGAGAGAGAACTCAGGTGAAGTGGTGACCTCCAAAAGTGACCAGTATTCCTTAGACGTAAAGTATGAAAAAGAAGCAGTACAAGCTACATTTTCGCTCTTTAGAAAAGATAGTGAGGTGGATAGCAGCGGTTATAGTGCCAACGGAGCTGAACTGTTCGTGGATTACCGATTTTCTCCTAAGTTGAGGATCGCTTCTTCCTTCACGTGGTTGGATGCCAGTGCCAACGACAATTCCAGTTACCAATACGATTTAAGCTATTTTGTCAGGGGAAATCTGACCTATTCGCCAGGCGGACTTTGGACAATTGAAGGCATATTGGTTGCAAGGGAAGGTCTTCCCTTCTCGCCAGTAGAAGGCGCAACTTACCATATGGGAATAGATGCATTTGAACCGATTTATTCTGAAAAAGAACTCAGACTTCCAAACTACTCCAGTATAGGAGTTGCGATCAGTAAAATGATGCCATTGTCTGAAAAGGTAAACGTTATCTTCTTCGCCAGTGTGAACAATATCTTCGACACCAAGAATTTGAGAGAATACAACTACAATTTTGACTATTCAATGCAGTCCGAATCTCTATATTCACAAAGAACATCCTACTTTGGTGCGGTGATCAGCTTTTAATAGCCACCCCAATATTTTCGTAAAAGCCACTCACTGGAGAAAAGTAAAAGGACGATGAACAGCATCCATCTGCTTTGAATGAGTGGGAAGTAGCTCTCGGAACTTTTAATAATGCTTTTGAATTCCCTGGCTTCTATTTTTTCAATGATTTGATCTGAATGGGAATAGTGAGTGTAGGCTCCTGCGGTTCTAGCTGACAAGTTCTTTAGTAAGTTATGGTCAGCGGTAAGATTGAGATATTCCTTGTTAATCTCTTCAACCAGGAATTGACCTCTGTCTCGAAATACTTTGTCACCAACCTTTACGGAAGCACTGTACCTGTAAATTCCACTTTCGAGAGAAGGGACAGCAAATGAAGAATTGTATTCTGAGTCAATGAACTCGAAATCTTGAGATTCTCCTTCTGATGGAGTAATAGTAAGCGATATCCGGTTGCCATAGATACGCTCATAGATATCATTGTAAACTTCGGAATCAAAAAAGATTGATTGGAGGTTGGAGAAGTTGTTGCCCCTGGTTCTAAAGCGAAATTGTTGTTTATCGTTTTTAACGCTCAAGAATTGAACAGTTTTCGTTACAATTTCATGAAAGAGGTCTGAATTCCCGTTAACGGCAGCTTCCTGCAGCTTCCATTTCCAGATGTTTTGACCTGCCAATAATGCTCCTTTTTGAGAGCCATCGTCGTAGAAAGCGAATAGCGGCTTGCGTGTTGCAATACTTCCGACTCGCTGATACAGTAGTACCTCGGTCGGGCCGCTCAAGTTGTATTCCCCAAATGGAATGGAGATGGGGGGATAGTCCTCAAAAATTCCACGATTATCTGGTAGGCTGAATTTACTAAAGGTCTGGTTGAAGCTCGCTGTGACTTTATCTGACTGAGAACCTCTTCTTCTAATGTTGATGAAAGGGACTGCATCATTCAACTGATTCAGGGAACTTCGATCTCCTAGGATATACCATAGACCAGGCGACTCCTTAGGCTGGAATCTCACTCGCCCAGTAAATGCCCCATGATAAATAACCACGTCATAGATATCCGTAGGTTGTTCGTTGTCCAGGCTTGGAACATACATATCAACCTGGTAATTGTCGGTACTGGACAAGACTGATCGAATGGCTTTGATATCGGGATGCGGTGCATTGCCCACAATCAAAACCTTTTGTCGACCGTCAATGACTTCCATAAAAATGGAAGATCGATTATTCTCAGGTACAAACTCATCCTGCTGAATTGCCGTACTGACCTCAATCCTTCTCAGCCCCTCTTCCTCCGATTTGATCACAAACTCTAACTCCTGAATCGCCTTGTCAAGCTTAAGCTTTTGTTGACTCAGTATTTTCCCTTGTTCTCGAAGACTAATAGTGATCTCCTTGCCATAAAAACCATTTTGAGTTACTTCGATCCTGATCGGGGTTTCGTTACCCTTGAAACTCACTCTATTGTATAAAACACGGGAAATATTGATGTCTTTCGGCGGAATCGTGTCACCAAGCCCGACAGTGAACTGTGGAACAGGATAGTTTCTATAAACAGGAGAACTCCCGCTATTGAAGATCCCATCAGAAAATAAGATTGTTGCTACCCAATTTCTCCCTTCCATCGCATCATCAATTCTCTGCTGCAGATAGGATATGTCAGTTGTTGGATTATCAAATCTCAGGGAGTCGTCATTGCTCAGATAAAAAGTCTTAACTTCAAAGTCATTCGTTTCCAGGTCTTCCTTCAGTTTCCTCAGTCTATCCTTAAATGCTGTTGAATCAGTGGATCGAGCGACAACTGACTGAGAATTGTCCACAGCAATCGACACTATCGGTTTTTCGGTCCGAATGATCGTCTGGTTGATAAACGGTTCCAGCAAGAGTGATAGGGCAAGGAATATGGAAATACAGCGAATGATGGCCAGAATCCAATTTTGCTGTGTATTCCATGCTGGATTTCTAATACTATATAAAAACCAGGTAAGACCAACGGAGATTAGAATTATAAGGAGTATCCACCAGCTGGACTGATCAAGTTGCAAAAAGTTTTTCTCCATATACTAAAAAAGCCGTCTTCTTCAACGGCTCTTTAAATATAGTGTTTGAAATTTTATGTTAACATCCCTCCATCAACCTGGATTACCTGGCCTGTTACGTAAGAAGACATGTCAGATCCAAGAAATATGCAAGCATTGGCAACATCTTCGGGAGCTCCACCTCGCTTAAGAGGAATTGCATCTCTCCAGCTTTGAACGGTTTTTTCATCCAAAGCCTCGGTCATTTCCGTTTCAATAAACCCGGGAGCAATAACGTTGCAACGAATTCCGCGAGATCCCAATTCGAGAGCTACGGATTTACTGAATCCGATAATCCCTGATTTGGAAGCAGCATAGTTGGCTTGACCCGGATTCCCTTTCACCCCCACAACAGATGACATATTTATGATAGAACCACTTCTTTGTTTCATCAAGGGCTTAGCTGCAGCTTTCACCGTATTAAAACAGGATTTCAGATTTACGGTCATTATCTCGTCCCATTGATCCTCGCTCATTCTCATTAGCAAATTATCTCTGGTTATCCCCGCATTGTTGACTAGAATATCTAGAGATCCGAAATCCTCAAAAACACCATCGATAAGCTCCTGTGCAGCAGAGAAATCGGATGCATCAGATCGATAACCCTTCGCATTAATACCTTGACTTTTCAATTCTTCTTCGAGTGCCTGGCCCTTTTCCACACTGGACAAGTAGGTAAATGCAACATTGGCACCTTGCTTGGCATATTCATTTGCAATGGCACGTCCAATTCCTTTTGATGCACCAGTGATCAGGGCAGTTTTTCCTTCAAGTAGTTTCATAGTGCAAACATACAATTTCTAAAATAATCAGTCTCTGGCACTATTATTGGTTATTTTTTGAAGTAAACCAACCCGAAAACAATGCGCCACATCTCCTCATTTCTTCTCATTGTTTTGTGCTCCTCCATTATTAATGGCCAATCTGATGCAGAGGCAGAATTCTACTCCATTTCACACAGAGATTGGTCTAACGCTTTGATTTTCAAATATTCTCCTCAGCCCCTGGTAACTGGCTATGGGATACTCAGTGATTCGCTTAAGGAAGTCCACGGGTCCGTTTTTTACGAACTTAATGGTGAATATATGGCCATCGAAACCTGGGCTGATTATTACTATTGGTTCACACAACGATATGAGGTACTTTTCAGGCAGTCGTCTGCCTTATACTCCACCTACTACTTCCTGAATGACATAAAGGGAATGATTCGTTATGTTTTTTTTGACCAGAATTACAAAGGGGATTACTTTCCATCTGCGATACGCATCCAATTTGAAAATGATAAGCAATTCAGACGGGTTCAGAGCTACAATCGTGTGATGGCCTATCGTGGAATACCATATTTTGATCAACTCGGGATGTACCGACCGGATTTGGTAGAGCGGAGAATAGAAAGTTGGAGTGCTTCTAAAGAAGGACACTTTTCAATCACCAGTGGCCGGCGGGTGCAAACTGGGAATGAAGGATCGACGGCGAAAGTTGATGAAAATTGATCCTTCAATTTCATTTTAGCTCCTGTTTTATCAAGCCTTGACGACATTCTATATTGTTTTTCAATAAGATTGGACATCAATTGATTATCTTATGTATTGCACGAGTCGTTGTTAGAGATGATCAGGTCAATTCTAATCTTGTTGTTGGCATTCATTCTACTTTACCCTTCTTCCGGACAGAAGAAACGTCGCCCACGGAAGGTACCATGGCATAGTTGGTATGATTCTACTTCTTTTTTTCAAGGCCCCAAACCCATAATTGAGGGCTTTGGTCCCTTGAGTGACTCGATCTCGCAAGTGTACGGCGGTGTTGTGGTCTTTGAGCATGACCGTCGATACTTTAGAATCAATTGCCTGGCTGACTATTATTTCTGGTTTACAAAGAAGTACAGGTATCTTTTTAGAAAGGATGTTGCTATTTATGAGCAGATCTATTTTACGGGAGATAGCTTTGGTTTAGCGAGATTCATTAAAGAGAATTACAAGGGGAGAAAGCTTCCGGCCAGGTTCAGGTATCCGTATGATCCAACCATACCCATCGATCCGCCACCCGCACAAGATCCGGAACGACCGGTAACCATTCCTCATCCACGCTACATTTACGACTATTAAAAGATCCTAATGCTTTGTTGCCATTTTTCAGGTCCGGGTACAAGCACTGGCATGATAATTGGGCTATTTCTGACGATTGCGCTGTATGAGAAACCTGATCTTCATCTTGATATTTGTTAGCTCAACATTGAATTTAGTCCAAGGTCAATGGTTGCCTAAAGGCAAACGCGCTTCATGGAAACAGTGGTACGATTCCGCAGCTTTTTTTAATGGACCGGAACCATTGATCAAAGGTTTTGGAGATCGAAGTCTGGATCTCTCTAGACAGTACAGCAACAAGACAATTTTTGAGTATCAAGGTAAATACTATTTGATAAACAATCTTGCTGATTACTACTTCTGGTTTACTCGGAAATATCAGTTTCTTTTCACTAAGGAAGCCTCGATATACGAATCTTACTATTACTCTGGAGACGTTCTCAATCAGGCCAAATTTGTTAAGAGATATTATAAAGGAAAACACTTACCCGTTAAATTCAGATTCGTGGTGCCTAAAAGATCCACAAGTAGTCATTTTCCATCGGTACAAGATGCTCCCTATAATCCGGATCTAAATCGAGCCGGCCCACCTACTGTTCAACGATTCTTTAAGAATTAGCTCTGACACGCTGAATAATAGTTTTGAGAACCTACCGGTTTTAAAATCTATTTTGTACTTGTGATTGGTGCTGTAAAATCTGTTCAAATGCTATCTTTGCGCCTCAATTTTAAAACAAAGAAGATGGCATCAAAATATGATCTTATTGTAATCGGAAGTGGCCCGGGAGGATACGTAGCAGCTATCCGAGCATCACAGCTTGGAATGAAAGTGGGAGTGGTTGAGCGTTCGGAGCTCGGTGGCATTTGTCTCAACTGGGGATGTATTCCCACGAAAGCACTGTTGAAGAGCGCCCAAGTTTTTGATTATATAAATCATGCCGCTGACTACGGTGTGGAGGTCAAGAGTGCTAAGGCTGACTTTAAGGGAATGGTCAAGCGAAGTAGGGATGTAGCCGATGGGATGAGTAAAGGAATTCAGTTTTTATTTAAGAAGAATAAGATCGATCATATCGCCGGATTTGGAACCTTAAAGAAGGGGAAAAAGGTAGATGTTAAGGATGAAAGTGGAAAAATCACAACGTATGATGCCAATCATATTATTCTTGCAACTGGGGGCCGATCGAGGGAACTTCCCAACCTGCCAATTGACGGGAAAAAGATCATCGGGTACCGAGAGGCTATGGTATTACCAAAGCAACCAAAAAAGATGGTGGTTGTTGGCTCTGGTGCCATTGGTGTAGAATTCGCCTACTTCTACAAGTCCATAGGAACTGACGTAACAATTGTGGAATTCATGGATCGAATTGTGCCGGTGGAAGATGAGGAGGTTAGCAAGCAGTTAGAGAGAACTTTCAAAAAGTCAGGTATGAAGGTTATGACTAGTGCGGAAGTGACTAAGGTAGATACAAAGGGAGCTGGATGTAAAGTAACTGTGAAAACCAAGAAGGGAGAAGAAGTCATTGACTGTGATATTGTACTCTCGGCAGTTGGTGTAGCAACAAACATTGAAAACATGGGACTTGAGGAGACTGGGGTGAAGACTGAGAAAGGAAAAGTTCTAGTAGATGATTTTTACAAAACCAATGTTGATGGTGTCTACGCTATTGGAGATATTGTGAAAGGGCAGGCGCTTGCTCATGTGGCCTCCGCAGAAGGAATTATCTGTGTTGAGAAGATGAAAGGAATGAATGTTGAACCGCTTGATTACAATAACATACCTGGTTGTACCTATTGTTCTCCAGAGGTAGCCTCTGTTGGTTATACCGAGAAGGCAGCCAAGGAAGCTGGTTATGAAGTAAAGGTGGGAAAATTTCCATTCTCAGCTTCGGGTAAGGCAAAAGCTGCTGGAGCATCGGATGGATTTGTTAAAGTGATCTTCGATGCAAAATATGGAGAGTGGCTGGGAGCACATATGATTGGTTATAATGTGACTGAGATGATTGCTGAGGCTGTTGCTGCCAGAAAACTTGAAACCACAGGTCACGAAATAATAAAGTCTGTACATCCGCACCCGACTATGAGCGAAGCTGTAATGGAGGCAGCAGCAGCGGCATATGATGAGGTGATTCATCTGTAGCTAAAGTGTGAGAGCATGCTTATTACTGCCATCTGTAATCAAGTATTACTATACTGGTTTAAATTCGTACCCCCTAACCTAAAAATTTATCATGAGCAAACTTGTTATCAACAGTCATGAAGAGTTCGAAGCATTCATTGGCAAGGAAGTAGGTATATCAGATTACATACAGGTTACACAAGAGCAGATCAATGCTTTTGCAGAGGCCACTTTGGACCATCAATGGATCCATACAGACCCTGAGCGTGCGGCCGACGGGCCATTTGGAAGTACAATTGCACATGGTTACCTGACTCTGTCTTTATTGCCTCACTTCTGGGGTCAAATAGCGCAATTCAACAATATCAAAATGCAGGTTAACTATGGTGTCGACAAGCTTAAGTTTGGAGAGGCTGTGCGTGTTAATGATAGGGTGAGACTAAAGGCCAAGTTAAGTACGCTTGTGAACCTTCGTGGGATATCCAAGGCTGAACTTGAGGCCGTTTTGGAAATTGAAGGTCAAAAGAAGCCGGCCTTTACGGCTATTATCATTTTCTTGTATCACTTTGAATAAAAAAGCCCCGCACATGCGAGGCTTTTTGTTTTCTGAGAATCCTGCTGTTTAGAGCTGGAATTTAAACGGAGATACCATTTTCATTCTCACTGCTTTTCCATCCACCTTAGCAGGCGTCCATCTTATTGAGTTCTTTAGCATACGCACCGCTTCCTTATCACAATCGGGACTTATTCCCTTTAGGACCTCAAAACTGGATAAGGAACCATCTTTTTCTACGATGAATTGAACAAAGACATTCCCCTCAATCTTGTTCATCTGAGCATCCTTTGGATACTCCATTTCATCGAGGAGGTATTCGTGCCATGCGTTGATTCCGCCTGGATAAGAAGCAGTCTCTTCTACAATGGTGAACACCTTATCACTGTCTTGTGATTTATGCAGTGCCATTGTTTTTTCAAAGAGCTCCGAATTTTCCCGAATGATCAGTACAACTCTATCGTGATCTTCACTGATCTTATGTTCAAGGCCTTTTTCATGCTCCTGCTTTATTCCATGCGCACCTTTTTTCTCTTCGTGAACTCCGCTACCGTCTTTGTAAACAAACATCGCTTCAATCTGATCCGGATCGTAATTTGTTAATCGTTTTATACTTTCCTCGTTTTCGATCAACGTTTCAATCACTGCGAACTTGACCCCTGGGTGTTTTTGTTGTGCTTCGTAAAGTGCCTGTTCAACTTCCGGGGTATAAACGAATTGCTGGTTACTTTCCTCAACAATTCGCTGAAGCTCCGTATTGAACTCTTCCTCGCACGCGAACATGGCTCCAGAGATCAACACAATGGCCATTACACTACCCACTTTCCATGGGCTAATTCTTTTTTTCATCTTTTTCATAAAATTTAATCGTTTAACAGTGGGGGCGTCATCGAAAGAACTGGCCAGGTTCAATCCATGCGCCTTTAAGGTGCTATGCACCAGTGTCTTTATATAGTTGCTTTGATCGGTCGACCTTAGAGCAAATTGATCTGCTTCGTACTCATGTATCTTTTTGATTTCCCGGATTGCAATCCATAGTGACGGAACGCACCAGAAAGGAATGATCAACAGATTAAACAGTAGGACATCCAGGGTATGTAGCTGACGTGAATGTCCGCTCTCGTGATTGATGATCTCGCTTGGATTTTCGAAGTAGGAAGGATCGATAAAGATCCATTTGAAGAATGTAAAACTGTTTCTTATCCCATCTACCTTTCTAATCGGAACCTCAAATGAGGTATCAAGTTCACTTTGGTGATACCATTTTGCAATTCTTATGAATCCGTAGATAAATCTTACAAGGAAAAACCCACATATGGCTATAAAAACCCATTGGTAAAACGTAAGCTCGTTTGATCCGCTGGCGGGTGCAGCAGTAACTTCAATTGTTGAGAGAACTACCGGCTCTAAATTAATCGTTGGAATTGCTGCTGCAGATGGAATTTCAACCAGTGGAATACTTAGACCCAGAAGGGTTGTTCCAATAAGAAATGATCGGAGAAATCGCAATTGAGTCTCGTGTGCTAAGAGGATCCTGAATACCAGTAAGAAGATTGTATGTAAAAGGGCAAACTCGATAAGATATTGGATCATGATGCTTTGTTTTTCAATTCCTCAAGAAGCTTTTCCAAATCCCCTATGTTCATTTTTTCTTGCTTAGTAAAAAATGAAACCAATTGCTCATACGAGCCGCTAAAGTAATTTTCCACAAATCGATTGAGATATTTTTTAGTATACTCCTCTTTTCTAACGGTTGGGAAGTATTGGTGTGATTTTCCAAAAGCTTCGTACCCAACAAATCCTTTTTTTTCCAAGATTCTGATGAGCGTGGAAACTGTATTATATGCGGGCTTTGGATCATCGAATTTTTCAACAATTTCCTTGACAAAGGCTTTTTCCAGTTGCCAAAGTATTTGCATAATTTCTTCCTCTGCTTGTGTCAATTGCTTCATTAACTAAATATTTAGTTTCAAAACTAAATCCTTAGTTTATAAAAACAAATAATTTCAACTAAAACTTTAGTTAAAGTTCCTTTTTTTGCTAGAAATGGCCCACTCATCAATTTATTAGAGGATTAAGAAGTTTTCATTTGTACATTGTGAAACCATACTACCACAGTCATGAAGTTTAATTACCACACACTACATTTTCTTTTAATTATCACGCTATGTTCATCTGTCACAGCACAAGTAAATCGGTTCGAACTTGAGGATATTAATCGACTGACCAGTATTTCTGCACTTCAAATATCCCCCGATGGACAGTCGGCAATTTTTATGACATCCAACCGCAATATGGAAAGCAATCGCTTTGATCGCGCTTTGATTCTACTCGATATCCAAACGAAAGATCAAACGAGGATAGCTGAACAATTTAAGGGATTAAGCTCACCTGCTTGGAGTGTGGATGGTCAAGGAATCACGTTTTTGTCTCGAGGCGACAATGGCAGGCAGATTTACCTGTTGGATCTAAAAACCGGAGAATCAAAAGTCGTCGTATCTGCTGACACTGATATTAGACGATATACCTGGAGTCCTGACGGAAAGCAAATTGCTTATTTGGCTGGTGAAAAGCCCCAAGACAATGATGAGAATGAGTATAATGACTCATTCGAGGTAGGCAGCAATGATTATTTGACTGACGAGCCACTTTTAGGAGTTTCGGTTTGGTTGGCAAATGGAGATGGAAAAAATCTAAGAAAAATCACTCCTGATGATTTTACTGTGGCTACTGGATTATCCACCTCTGCACTTACCTGGTCTAAGAACAGCAGGTTTCTTGCTTTCACAAAATACCCCTCTCCCAATCCAGGTGATTCGGACTTAGGAAGAAATTTTATTTATGATCTGACGTCCCATGAGTTGAGACAGGCAACCGAAAACACTCAAAGAGAATCTTCACCAATCTTCAGTTCGGAAGGAAATTCACTTGTTTATAGATTTCCGCGTGACGGGTTCCCTTCAAATATGAGTGATTTACACCAGGTTAATCTTGAAACTGGAGAAATAAAAAACATCACAAAAGAGTTTGACCAGGCTTCCTCTATGGTCACGTGGATGAAGGATGGATCGATGCTTGTACGAGCCATCGACAAATGGGGCAATAATCTCTTCAAATTGGCTGACGGAAAGAGCTCGAAAGTAAACATGGGCGATTTCGCTTCGATTGGGAGCTACAGTTTAGCTGAAAATGGGCAAATGGTATTCACTGCTGTTGGAAAAGACTATCCTGCTGAGGTGTATTATAAAGAGGATCTAGATGCTGATCCTATTCAACTTACAAGTTTCAACTCCTTTATAAATGACTTTGATTTAGGCGAGCAAGAAGGACTCGAATGGTCGAGCAGCGATGACTTGACCCCTAATGGAATTGTTACTTACCCCCCAGAATTTGATCCAAAAAGGAAATACCCCCTTGTCTTGCTAATCCACGGAGGTCCAAGTTCAGCTTCACTTTTGGGATTTAGCCCGATCCCACAAGCGCTTGCAGCTCAGGGATGGATCATTTTTCAGCCCAATTATCGGGGAAGTACGAACCTTGGCAATGAATTTCAGTCGGCTATTTCAAAGGATCCAAGTGAAGGTCCAGGTCATGATGTTATTACTGGGGTGAATGTATTGAAGGAAAAACCTTACGTGGATGTTAATAGAGTTGCCGTGTCAGGTTGGTCGTATGGTGGTTGGATGACTTCCTGGTTAATAGGTCGATATCCGGATGTATGGGCTGCTGCAGTTGCGGGTGCAGCTCCTGTTGATTTCACGGATATGTACAGTCTAAATGATCTAAATCGAATGAGGCGTCATTCTATCGTAGAATCACCATATGTCGGAGATAACCTGGAGTGGGCGTACGCTAATTCACCCATATCTAATTTCTCAAAGCTTAGGACTCCAACATTGATCATGTCAAAAACAGGCGACTACCGGGTGACGATCACAGGATCTTATAAGCTCTACGGCGCTTTACGGGATAACGGTGTTCCTGTTGAGTTTATCGCATATCCGGGACCTGGTCATTTTCCTAGTGATCCTGTGAGATATCAGGATGTTTACAAAAGATGGACTGGTTGGTTGAACAAATATCTTGGGAATGGCCGAAAATTGGAGGCCACCGTTGAAGACAGATAGCAGACTTGATTTCGGAACTCCCTTAATCAGGCAACGTCTAACCTAATGCCTGCTTCATCACCTCGCCAATATCGGCGGGCGAGTCTACAACATGGAGACCACATTCACCCATAATTCTCATCTTGGCTTCTGCTGTATCGTCTTTGCCGCCGATGATGGCCCCTGCATGCCCCATTCTCCTGCCAGGAGGCGCGGTTTGTCCTGCTATAAATCCAACTACAGGCTTTCGGTTGCCATCCTCCTGGATCCATCGGGCCGCATCTGCTTCATACTGTCCTCCAATTTCACCGATCATTACAATTCCATCTGTTTCAGCATCTTCCATCAGCATTTGAACCGCGTCTTTCGTTGAAGTCCCGATGATAGGATCTCCACCGATTCCGATTGCAGTTGAAATTCCCATACCTGCTTTCACTACCTGATCAGCAGCTTCATATGTAAGTGTTCCTGATTTTGAGACGATTCCAACTCGACCTTTTTTGAAAACAAAACCAGGCATAATGCCGACTTTCGCTTCTTCAGGAGTGATTACACCAGGACAATTAGGTCCTACAAGCTTTGCTTCTTTTGACAGGGCGTAAGGTTTGGCTTCCATCATGTCCTTGACCGGGATTCCCTCAGTAATCGTTACGATCACCTTTATTCCTGCGTCTGCCGCCTCCATTATTGCGTCTGCTGCAAATGCCGGAGGGACAAATATGATGGTAACATCAGCGCCAGTCGCATCAACGGCGTCTTTTACCGTATTGAAAACTGGTTTATCAAGATGCGTTTGACCTCCTTTACCAGGAGTAACACCACCAACTACGTTTGAGCCATATTCGATCATCTGACCTGCATGGAACGTGCCTTCTGACCCAGTAAAGCCCTGAACAATTATTTTGGAATCTTTATTTACAAGAACACTCATTCGTTAGATTTTTGGCAAAAGTATTTAATTCGCCACAGAAACAATGGCAATTCCTTTCTAACTGAAAAAGTAAGTAAAGTTTGAGTTAGTTGGCGTTCACGACGTTGCCAACCCCAGTGACATCAACATCAATTTCCGGAGTGCCCTTATAAAGAATGTTACCGACCCCAGACAACGCGCCAGACAATTCGTCTGTGACTGTTACCTGGACATTGCCGACACCTGTTAGATTGATTTCGCAGTTAGAAGTTGTAAAATCAAAAGCTTCCAAATTACTTGCTCCACTACTATTTATGATCATTTTATTTGCGGAGCCGCTCATTTGCACATTTCCAACCCCTTCAATGTTTAACTCAATCTGTTCAAGATTGGTAAACTGCTTTACGCTCACTGTATTTACACCAACTGTGGTAAGTGCCTCCATTTCTGTTGCGGCAATATTAGCGGTGACCGTAATTTCACCATAATTGCCATCCTCCAGGTCAACAAAAAGAACTCCGTTTCTAACTTCTGTCTTTACCAGGTCAATGATATTGTCATTAGCCGTGATAGAAACGTCCTGAGTACCCTTTACAATGGTCGCGTTGATGATGCTTGATATGTGGATACTTTCAAATGCATCTAGCGCTCGAGCCTCGGTAATTATATTTTCTGACCCCTCAATTTGCGGACCGTCCTGATCTTCGCAAGCCGAGATGGCAATAACGAAGAGTAGAAATAGGTAATGTGAAACTTTCATTAGCTGATACTATCTTTCTATAGTAGGTTGACATTCGGAATTTCCTAATCCCGTATTGTAATCATGTATCATTTTGGATCGAAAACCCCTAAAAAACCTCACACTTCCTTCTAAGAAATTTCATTTTGGCAGGCTTTTTGAAAGTGACAATTAAACTTTCGACGAGTCACGTTGTCTAATCGTTAAAGAATGTTAATCGTTTAAACACGAAAACCTTAGGTGCGTAAACTCTTTTGTAAATAATAAATCCTCTTCATATTTACAAATAGGTTTGAAAGGAGCTTTTAAAGCTCCTTTTTTTGTTGCTCTTCAATAGCTTTCACGATATGATTGGAAATGCCAGAGAATTTCTAGGCGCTCAGGTCGACAATAGTTCGCTGGTGTTCTTCAGGTTTTGCTATGGTTTTTTAATTGCCGCTGAGACGTTTGGTGCTACCCTTACGGGATGGGTAGATCGAACACTTGTTCAACCTAAATTCACCTTTTCATTTATCGGTCTGGAGTGGTTGCAGCCTCTCCCTGGCGATGGAATGTACTACTATTTCATCGCGATGGGTATTTGCGGATTGTTTATCATGGCAGGTCTTTTCTATCGTGTGTCCACCGTGATTTTCTTCCTCTTATGGACGGGGGTGTATTTGATGCAAAAGGCGGAATACAACAATCATTATTACTTGCTTGTCCTGCTAAGTGGGGTAATGATCTTTATGCCTGCCCACAGAAGTAGGTCCTTGGACGTGCGACTCGGCCTTGTAAAAGAGTCGAAGACATGCCTCAATGCCTGTATCTGGTTTTTCATTATTCAAGTTGGTATAGTTTACGTTTTTGCCAGTTTAAATAAGATGCATATTGATTGGATGATGGCCAGACCTATTGGAGTGTGGTTTGGTTATAAGAGCGATTACTGGTTGATAGGCCCTCTCCTGGCAAAGGAATGGTTTCAATTTGTAATTGCGTGGGGCGGCATTATTTATGATGGCTCCATAGTTTTTCTCTTACTAAATCAGCGTACCAGGAAACTAGGATTTTATTTATCAGTCATTTTTAATCTGTTTAATTCAGCGGTTTTCCAAATTGGAATATTTCCATATCTAATGATTGCATTTACGGTCTTTTTCTATCCTCCCGCAGAGATTCGCAAAAAGTTGTTCAAGGATAACGCAAAAATCGAAGGTCATAGAGGAAGTATTTCAAAACCTCTCTTTTATGTTCTTGCTGTGTATTTTGTTATTCAATTAATCCTTCCGATACGGCACCATTTTTACAAGGGGGACGTGCATTGGTCGGAGGAGGGACACAGGATGGCTTGGCAAATGATGCTTCGGGCAAAAGCGGGATATGTTCGATTTGATGTCGTAGACAAGGAAACTGGTGAAAGAAAAAGAATAAACATGACCCAGTACCTCTCTCGCAAACAAAGAGGTAGTACGGCGGGTGAACCAGACATGATTTGGCAATTTGCTCAGCGCCTTAGGAAGGAGTATGAAAAAGAAGGCAAAGACATATCTGTTTTTGCGATTTCCAGACTTTCACTTAATGGTCATGAGATGCAACCCTTAATCGACCCGGAGGTAGATTTGGCAAGCGTTCCCTGGGACCGATGGGGACACTCCGATTGGATACTAACTTACGATTCCTATGATTGACTTGAGAAGTGACACAGTAACCAGGCCAACCCCTGGGATGTTAGAAGCCATGATGTCAGCAGATGTCGGTGATGATGTCTTTGGAGACGATCCTACGGTTAACGAGCTTCAATCTAAGGTTTCCGCACTTTTTGGAATGGATGGTGCACTTTATTGCCCATCCGGAACCATGACAAATCAAATAGCTATGCGTGTTCTGACTAAACCTCAGGACGAAGTGGTTTGTCATAAACATTCACACGTGTATCTCTACGAAGGAGGCGGCATGATGTCCAATTCTATGCTTTCTCCTAAGTTACTTGATGGCGATCGTGGACGAGTTACCGCAGATCAGATTGAGGAAAGCATAAATCCCGATGACTTTCACTTTCCCAGGACTGCTTTGGTAGTATTGGAGAACACTATGAATAAAGGCGGGGGGAGCATTTACGACTTGCAGGAAATCAAGTTGATTCGTAAGGTTTGCGACAAAAATCAACTGAAGCTTCATCTGGATGGAGCAAGATTCTTCAATGCGCTAACCGAGACGGCCGAAAATCCGACCCAATATGGAAAATTGTTTGACTCTATTTCTCTGTGTTTTTCCAAAGGTCTGGGTGCGCCGGTAGGTTCGGTTTTGATCGGAAGCAAAGAAATTATTACTGAGGCGAGAAGAGTAAGGAAAGCATTTGGGGGAGCCATGAGGCAATCGGGCTATTTGGCTGCTGCTTGTATTTACGCGCTTGAACATCAAGTTGAACGATTGAAAGTGGATCATCAACTAGCAAAATCTGTAGGCAGTGCTTTGGAAAACCTATCCTTTGTTCAGGGGGTAATGCCTGTTGACACAAACATTGTGATTGCTAAGTTAGATAAAGCTCATTCAGAAAGCTGGTTTCTTGATGAACTAAAGAAACGGGACGTACTTGCGGTTCCTTTTGGGAAAAATTTGGTTCGCTTTGTGACACACCTGGACTTTACAGAAGATGATCTTGATGACTTTTCTCAAGTCCTCTCTTTAATAGGTTCCTAGTCTGAATTTTTTTTAGTGACCAACCATACTCCGCAAAACACAAACGAAGCAGCTAATAGGTGTTTCCAAAGGAAAACTTCACCAAAGAATAGAATTGCAGTCAATGTGGCGAAAACGGGCTGAAGATAGATGAACGCTCCAACTACCGAGGAGTCGACTTTTACTAGCGTCCAGACATTGAGAAAATAGACAATCACCGTTACTCCCACAATTGCGTAGATGGTGCCATACCAAACCTTTGGCGGCAGCTCTGCAAAAGACACAACACTCGCTTCATGGAACCCTATAGGGAACACTATAATTATGGCAATTGTGAAAATCCAAGTCACAACAGTCATTGGTTTGTACTTCTTCATTAGCGGCTTTACAATCACTAGGTAGCAGGCATAACTAGCACTATTGATGAGAATCAAAAGATCCCCTCGCCAATCGCCAGAGGAAACCAATGAATCAGGTTGGTAGATTATGAGTACTGCTCCAATCAGACCAATGATAATTCCTAAAATTTTTTGATGAGTAATTTTTTCTCCGATCAGGAGTGCTGCCCATACCAGTACCAGGATTGGAGTTAATGTCATTATAATAGACCCGTTGACCGCCGAGGTGTAGCTGATCCCCTTGTAGAAAAGAAGTTGATTTATTGCGATCCCGGTTGCTGCGCAGAGCACAAATCGCAGACCATCATTTTTCCAATCTATTTTTTCTCTGACTAAAGAGTAAAAAATCCAAAAAATTGCTGCGGCTATTGTTACTCTAAACACAATGAACCCAAAGGGCCCGACATATTCAGGAATGATGACCTTGAGTACGCTGTAGTTAATCCCGTACAACAAACTAACAAGGGTTAATGCTCCATATGTTTTGAAAGTGGACCAGTTCATGGCGGCAAATGTAGAAGCAGGTTACGATTTGAATTGACTATTTTAGAAATAAAAAGTGATGAAGAGATACATAGGAATATTGGCTGTCATTTTGATGAGTTCTTGTGCCACTGATCGGAAGTTGGTTGAAGAAAACGCCGAACTTCTTAGGCTTACTGAAGAACTGACAGAACTGCTTGAAGAACAGAAAGCCATTGCGAAAGAAGCCCAGGAGCAAGCTCAAGGCGCTGCGCGGGCCGCCAGACAGGCGCAGGAAGAAGCACAGCGAGCCATGGAAGCGGCGGAGGATAATGCACGGGAAGCCCAAAGACAGGTGGAAATAAGGGCCAGGGAAATTGGTGAATTGCAGAAGAAACTGGAAAACTGTAATTGATCTAATGAGGATTAGCTTCACGAGGAGTTTGGATTAAAATTCTTCATCCATTATGTAGAGAGTACGATCATCAATTTGGCTAGTTTCGGCTCATGAAATTGAGCACGGCTACCTTGTTTGTGATTCCTGCCCTCATTTGGGGTTCTACATTTTTCGTGATCAAGTTTCAGTTGGGTACTGTTGATACTACCTGGTCAGTGAGCTATCGGTTTATCTTGGCCGGCATTATACTACTGGTCTATTCCCGTTTCAAGAAGTTAAACCTACAATTCTCTAGATCTGAACACTTTCGAATACTGCTTCAAGGAATGCTGCTGTTTGGGTTTAACTACTGGTTTGTATATATGGCCGAGCAGGTACTGGTGAGCGCCCTGGTTGCCATCACTTTTTCCAGCATCATTTTCCTCAATATTTTGTTTGGCAAGATCTTCCTAAAAAGGGTGGCGGAAAAAAAGGTGTACATAGGTGCTGTGATGGGCACCGCTGGAACATTCATCTTATTTTATCAAGAACTTACTGGAATCGAGCTGAACGACCTTCCTGTTTTCCACCTGACCGTCTGTTTCTCTTCAGTTGTTATTGCTTCGCTTGGAAACATTATGTCAGCGCACAATCAAGCCACCAAACTTCCTGTAATCCAGACAAATGCTTTCGGGATGTTGTATGGAGGTTTGGTCATTGGACTGATTGCGCTCCTAACAGGTGTTGACATTTCCTTCGATCCTGGATTTTCATACCTGTCATCGTTGATCTATCTAGCTGTTTTCGGATCGATTATCGCTTTTGGATCCTACCTTACCCTTATTGGTAATATCGGCGCAGATAAAGCCGGATATGTTTTAATTATTATTCCTGTAATTGCGGTGGCATTGTCCGCAATTTTTGAGGAGTACTACTTAGGATGGCAAGTGTTTATGGGTATGATCTTAATTCTTGGAGGAAATGTACTTGTGCTAGCAAAGAAACTTCCTGGAAAAATTTGATATCCCAGGAGATATTTTGCTTCAACGACATTCTGCCTGATCATACTAGTTAAATTTATTCTATGTTTCAAGATGTGTCTCCACTTGCAGAACGAATGCGTCCGTCGAAGTTGTCTGACCTGGTTGGACAAGATCATTTATCCAGTGAAAATGGGGTGTTAAGAAGAGCTATCAGTACTGGTCAGGTTCCGTCGATGATTTTATGGGGTCCTCCTGGGACCGGCAAGACAACGATAGCCAACATCATTGCTAACGAAGTGAAAATGCCCTTTCACACTTTGAGTGCTGTTAGCGCAGGTGTAAAAGATGTTCGTGAGGTGATACAGAAAGCGAGCAGCGGCAGAAAGTCAATTTTATTTATCGACGAAATTCATCGATTTAATAAAGCACAGCAGGATGCATTACTTGGTGCTGTTGAAAAGGGAACCATCACGCTCATTGGAGCAACAACTGAGAATCCAAGTTTTGAGGTGAATTCTGCGCTGATCTCAAGGTCCCAGGTTTATACACTTAATGCTTTGACCAAGGAGCAGTTGCGATCTATTGTAGAAAAGGCGCTCGAGGAAGATCATGATCTTAAAAAGGAAAAAATTGAACTTAGCGAAACAGAAGCCCTCTTCAACCTATCCGCCGGAGATGCGAGGAAGGTGCTTAACTTGCTAGAACTGGTCATAAAAAGTGATGAGTCAGATGAGAAGGTGATTACGAATGAGAAAGTGATTGCTGCTGCACAAAGGAAGACTGTGTTGTATGATAAGAAAGGTGAGATGCATTATGACGTCATTTCTGCATTCATCAAATCTATTCGAGGCAGCGATCCTAATGCCGCAGTCTATTATCTGGCAAGAATGATTGAAGGTGGGGAAGATGTCAAATTTATTGCCAGGCGACTAGTGATTTTGGCTTCAGAGGACATTGGTAATGCCAACCCGACAGCTCTTGTTTTAGCTACCAATGCTTTTCAGGCGGTGAATATGATAGGTTATCCTGAAGCTAGGATCATTCTATCTCAGTGTGTCACTTACCTGGCGTCCTCACCAAAAAGCAATGCTTCCTACACAGCTATCAAGGAAGCTCAATCACTGGTTCATGAAACTGGAGATTTGCCTGTTCCCATGCAAATAAGGAACGCTCCAACTAAGCTTATGAAGAATCAGGGGTATGGAAAGGGTTATCAATATGCTCATGATCATGACCAGAATTTTGTAGATATGGAATTTTTACCGGAGGAGATCAAAAACTCCAAGTTGTATGATCCAGGTAAAAACCCCAGGGAAGAGGAACTTAGGAAGTTTTTGAAGGCCCGCTGGAAGGATAAGTACGGCTATTAGAACTTAGCAGCAACACCAAACTTGATCACCAGCAAATCTGTAGTCGATTCTCTTGCTTCCGTTGAAAAATCAAGGTCACCTTTCTGGATGTTTGAAGGATCATACGCAGCTTCGGAACCTGTGAACTCTACGGACCAGGCTTCGGTATCTGTTCCATCAAAATACTGAGCTCGTTCTCCTTGGAAGTAGTTGAGACGAAGATCTACAAACAGGTTTGGGGATACCTTAAACATCAACCCGCCACCGAAACCGTAACTAAAAATAAAGTCATCCAGTATGGTTTTTCTGACAATAACGTCATCATCCTCTTCACTAAACCTTCGATCGTTTGAGCGATCAAGAATCTTTGTGTTGGTGGAGATATACCGGAATCCGATTAGGCCTTCGGCATAGGGCTGAATATCAGAGAAGGGTGCAACTGCCCGGAGAAAAGCGTGCGTCCCAAATAGGCTGTTGGTATTTACGATTCTGAGCGGTATATCAAGAGATCCAAGCAGGGTGCCTTGGGAAGAGCGTATTTCTGCAACCAGGTCCTCGTTTTCTGCATTTCTGCCATATACCATGTAATTGAAGTCAAGACCAGCATAGATTGGAACTCCCTTTTGAAAGGGAAACGCGACGGAAAGATCAAAGCCAAAGCCCGTGGCATCCGTGTTTTCACGGAAATCGTTTCTAGGTACTCCAACGGAAAAGCCCAGACTTCCGATCTGTGCTATGCCAGAATAGGCGGTCACAATTGCTGAAGTGATGAGAAGTAACTTTTTCATAGTAGGTAGTAGTTTGAGTCAAGAAAACCAACTTTTCGCCAGCGTAGGTTCAAAATCCTTGCCAAAACAAAAATACAGATTCCTGAAAAGGTTGAAATGAACTTCTTTAGGTTTCGGGAATTGTGAGAAGATTATCAGACTCGACTCTGCTAGATTATGCTCAAACCCTCCTCTTTTTCGTCGATAGAATCTTTTATTGAAGCATCTGAGAAGTGGTTGACAAGCAACGAATACCAATAAAGGACTTTCTTCATCGTGCTTGGATACACCTTAGATTCACTTAGTTCTGGGATGAGCTGTTTGAAAAACTCGTAAAGAATTACATTTGATGCCCCGTGTGAAGGGATAAGATCTACTTCATTTAGCAGCTTGAAAACTTCAATAATAGGGATGCTTCCTTCTTCTAATGCCAGATCGATGTTCCCTAGTGCTGCGATCCTGTTTTTTGCATTGGAAATGAATTGCACGACACCGCCTGTTAGTGGCTCTATCAAAAACCCGGTTTGGTTGTGCGATCGTAGCATATAAAGTCCGGGAAGTCCGGTTACTGCTACTACTCGTTGAAAATTTAGCTTTGTTGTTTCCCAGCCCATTGTTCTACTTTTTTAATGATCCATTCATATCGTTTGTTGATGAGGTCAATGGCAACTTGTGGTAGGTTGATTTCAATCGGGCTGTAGGAGATTTCGCCTTCACGGATCCTGTGTGAAAATTTATAGTTGTAGGCAGAATCACTTTCAAAGGTCGTCTGCCTTAGCTGACTGAAATCATACTGCCGCTTGGGCTCCCCGATAAACTCATGCACCTGATCCATTGCCGATTGGGGATCCTGACAGAGCTGTTTGTAACGAAGGATCAGGATACGCTCACCGTCACCCATATTGATCGCGTCTTCTAACAAAGCCACGGGTGTTGACATTAGCGTAAAGTTTTTGCTGACAAATGTGTCTACCCTGTTGAGTAGCGTCGCAAATCCCAGTTCATTGTGGGTCTCGTCAATGTTTTCCATCATGATCGTTCGTTGGTATTGCGATTCGATGGACTGGAAAACCTCAACCGGAGTGCGGTAGCAAAAGACAATTTTGCTGTTGCTGTGACCCATGATTCGGTCGATGATTGGAAGTTTATTTACCCAGGCCCGGTTCTTGTCGAAGACGACCCGTTCTTCTTCAAAGTAGGCGTAGAGATAGGCCCGGATTGCACCCATTAGGCGCTGCGATTCGGTCAAGCGGTTCATGTTTTTGTACGATAGGTTGTGACTAAAGACCTTCCGTATCTGCAGAATCATGTCCAGTGTAGGTGATGTTGGTGTCGCGTGGAACCCGTCGGTCATGTTCAGGATATTGCAGAGTAGTGTTGACCCACTTCTCGGGAATCCACAAATAAAATTTAGTTTCTCCATTCAATTTTTCGTGTTATAGGGTGATAGAGTTGATCGGGGAATTAGTGTGGATTTGATTCTCGCAATGTTGATGCATGTGCAAGAAATCCAAGTGAAAGTACGATCTACCTGGCAGGAGAAGCCTTTTCGTGAGTATATAGATGATCTACAGGGTTAAATAGTGGTTGAACTTCCTGAGAAACCGCTTGTCTTCTTTTTGAAAGGAGGAAACGGAGAAACGTTCACACCTTCAGGTTTGAGTCAAGGATGGGCGATGAATGAAGGTGGTGAGTGGGTGATGAAAGAGCGGAGGTGGGATTGTCAGGTCCGTGCCAAGTGGCATTCTTGACTAGAAAGAAGCACCAACGTGGCAGGCATTGGCCGCAGAGCCGTAGAAGCCTCAGCCCGACCACATAGTTGGTACTATTTCAATAGCTGGCAAATTTTTCAAAAACCAGCGCCACGTTAGGCGCCGGTTTCTTCGTTGATCTCGGTAGATCAACAGCCTGAGTTTGCCACTTAGCATTTGTAAGGATGTCGAGTTCAATAGAGGCAGCATGATGGCTACTGACTTCGAGGATTCTTATACCGTTGTAAGCAAATTGATTAAGATAGACGGTTAGGTCTGTAAAGGATTCTAGGCTTAAGGAAGGTTCGCCAGTTGTTTCATCACCCTGGTGAGACCCTTCACTCATAGTGATGGAATTGGTGGTGAAGGCCAGTATCATTGTTTCGCCTACGCTTGAGCCAAAACAAGCTGAAGCATTATTTATGCTCAAAGATCCAATCAATTGACGTTCGATCATTTGTGCTTCTCCTGACAGTGCTAATAGCAGGAAAATCAAGGTGAGGTAAATGATTTTGAAAAAAAGCTTATGGGGGGGCGTTTGTGGATCGTATTTCATTATTTAGTTGGTATAGTTGGTTTGTTTATAAACACAAGAACTCTTGATCATCTATTGTGATTGTGATATTATGATGGGGTGGGAAGGCTAGTTTGTGATGTGGGAGTTTAAAGTAATTGGAACTTCTTGATACGTCCCAAGGAGGGCGGTATACATGTGATCTACATGGTTGTTTGGGAGGTTGAACTTTCCTGGTCAGCCTTGGAAGGTTTGCCATTCCGCGGACCAGTGTTAGCTGGTCGAAGCAATCCTGGTCTCATTTATGGTTGAGATTCTTTCACCCCAGGGTTCGAGATGACGAAGGAGCTCTCATACTCTTTTCTAGGCGCGGTATAGAGCAATAATGACCCTAAGCACCCTTCAACAAGGGATTCTTCTATCTTTGCCGCCATGAGTCTATTCGAGATCAAGGCACCAGTTGTAGACCCTGTTCCGATCATCATCAGTGTTCCGCATTCAGGGACTCAATTTCCTGAGGAACTAAAAACACGTTTCAAAAAGAGGATGAGAAAGCACCTGGATGACACGGATTGGTTTGTGCATCGATTGTATGCTTTTGCCTCTGATCTCGGCATCTCGATCATCAAGGCCAATCTTAGCCGCTGGGTGATTGATCTTAACCGTGATCCGGAAAGTGTTCCGCTCTACAACGATGGTCGGCTCATTACCAGCATTTGCCCAACTACAGATTTTTTCGGCAACCAGCTGTACGGCTTTTCGGATCTGGAACCAAGTGCTGAGGAGATCGAGCGAAGGAAGGAAACCTACTACTGGCCCTACTATCATGCAATTGAGGAGCTTTTGAGTGAGCGAAAAAGACAGTTTGGGAAAGTCCTGCTTTGGGACGCTCACTCCATCCGACACCTGGTGAGTACAATAAGGAAAGATCCTTTTCCTGATATGATTTTGGGGAACAACGGTGAAAAGACAGCTCATCCCGCTATTATAATGGCCGCCTTAGACGGGCTGAGATCCGGACCTTTCACTGTGAATCACAATTCCCCATTTAAAGGAGGACACATTACACGCTATTTTGGAAACCCGGAGCATGGGGTACATGCCTTGCAATTGGAAATGAATAAAATCCTTTACATGGACGATAACGAGATCACATGGAACAGCAACCGGTCCGATACGGTTATCGACAC
The DNA here is from genome assembly GCA_028285685.1 of Cyclobacteriaceae bacterium. GTDB lineage: Bacteria > Bacteroidota > Bacteroidia > Cytophagales > Cyclobacteriaceae > Ekhidna. Next base: position 211,744 of record JANQOR010000035.1, read on the forward strand.
CTTGAAGCCTACGATGGCTGGGCTTGTAAAAACGATGAATTCGATATGAAAAGCACCACCTATCATCTTAAGGGACTTCTGCAAAACTCAGGATGGTTGCAAAATGTAAGGGTCACCATTAATCACAAGGGGCGTATCACAGAGATCGCTTCAGAACAAAAGGCTGAATCTGGAGATAAAGTGATGGACGGTTGGGGTATTCCTGGTTTTCAAAACGCACATTCGCATGCCTTTCAATATGCCATGGCTGGCCTTGCTGAATCTCACAGTGATTCGGCAAATGCCGACGATTTTTGGAGCTGGAGAGAAGCCATGTATCAGTTGGCATTGGGAGTTAACCCGCAACAAATGGAGGCCATTGCCACGATGCTTTACTCTGAGATGGCTCGACACGGCTACACCAATGTGGCAGAGTTTCACTATGTTCATCACAACAAGGATGGACAATCATATGATAACCTGGCGGAGATTGGAAGTAGGTTGATCGCTGCAGCTCAAACAGCAGGTATCGGAATTACACTGGTTCCGATTTTTTATCAAAAAGGAGGATTTGGCAAAGACCCCAATGATAGACAACGAAGATTCATCTCGTCGACCGTCGACGATTACTTGAAGTTATTGGATGCCAGCGCTGCTGCGTGTGCTTTTTATGACAACGCCAATGGTGGTATCGGAATACACTCGATGCGTGGGGTTGAACCAACCGATATTGAGCTAGTTGCCAAGACATTTCAAAAAGATCTTCCATTTCACATCCATGTGGCAGAGCAGTTAAAAGAAATCGAAGACTGTGTCACCTATCTAGGGAAAAGACCCGTTGAATGGTTGCTGGAAAACGTGGAGCTTGATGAACGATTTCATTTAGTTCATGCAACACATTTAACCGAAGGAGAAACGACTGGTGTTGCCAGAAGCAAAGCCAATGTTGTGTTATGCCCCAGTACAGAAGGGAATCTGGGCGATGGAATTTTTCCGCTTCGGAAATATCAACAAGCAGGAGGTAAATGGAGTATCGGCACGGATAGTCATGTTGGAATTAATCCATTGGAAGAACTCAGAATCCTGGACTATGGACAGCGATTAGTGTCGCACAAGCGAAATACCTTTTATTCTGATGAGCAGGGGAATAGCGGTTTGTATGCCTTAGAAATGGCTACAGTAACTGGTAGAAAAGCCATGAATAACTCAGAATCTGAATTTTTTAAGGTAGGAGAGCCGTTTAGTGCCTGTGTCGTCGATGCCAAAGCTCCACTTGTTGCCACCTCTAGGCTAGAAAACCTTGCTTCTACCATGGTTTACTCAGCTGATCCATCGATGGTATTAGCAACCATTTCCTATGGTGAAGTTGTTGCACATGAGGGAAGACACTACTTGGAGGAGCAGGTACATAAGGACTTCATCAAGGCGATCAAGGAAATAGGGAATCGCTAGCTCGTTCCCTATTTGATTGCAATTTCCTCTGTGCATATCGTCATTCTACCTTTCTCCCTGTTCCTTTCATGGTTAGGTTATATTCTGTTAGAGGCATATCGGAGAAATTGGCAATGTTGGTACGCTCAAAAGAAGTGTAGTCTTCACTAAATTGATAGACGTCGACATACCGTTCCAACATGTTCCGTTGAACATTTAGCTGGCCTCTTATGACGAATTGACGATTGGTGGAATCATATTTCAGCAGTTCCAGGCCGGTGGCAGGCCAGTTGCTGTATATCCCGATCCGCTCAAACGAATTTTCAAATCTTCCGTATCGAATCGCTGCCTGGATCTCTCGTTTACGCCCCTCAAAATTTCCTCCACGACCTACCAACTCTCCTCTGCAAATGATGAACATTGGTTTTCCGTTCAACTCAAGGTCATATTCGCAAATTTGAAATCCTTCTTCTGTAAAATACATCCCACGTGTTGTGTCGTGCGTATCGTACCATTCAAAATTGATTTCCCATTTTCCAATCATGAAGTCCAGATCCTGAACGGTCGGACGAATTTGATCTTGTCCATGTAAAAGAATTGAAGATAGAATAGCTAGGATTGAAAGTGTAAGTCTATAAGCAGTCATCGGATTATTAGTTTTTGATGCTAATTAAGTCCGATGGTCGGGCTGGTTCTTCTTGATTAATTAATACGATTGATGCTTTAATTAATTTGATGCTACAACCTCCACAGTCATTGGAGCTGTCTTCTTAAATTCTGACGGAGAAGTTCCCGTTAGCTTTTTGAATGCCGAATTGAAAGAGGAAAGAGAGTTGAATCCACAGTCATAAGCAATAAAGGCGATCTTATGATTTTGAAATGAGGGATCGACCAGCAGTTCCTTAGCTCTTCGAATTCGATACCCATTTGTATAATCAGTGAAGTTCTGGTTTAGGTTTTCGCTAAAAAACCGGGACAGTAGATGTTTGGGTATAGAGGTGATTTGGGAAAGTTCGGTTAGACTAAAATCACTGTCGAGATAAGGCTTCTCGTTGACCATTACGCTTTCCACTTTTTCACGATGTTTTTCAATTTGATCGGGAGACAGATTGATGTTTTTGTATTTTTTCTTATCACCAAGAGGGGTGAATATCTCCTGGTTCGAAAACATGACAAAACTGATAAAATAGATGACCATGGAATAGATCACTGGTCCGGTTATGTATGGATTGAGCCCGAAAATGTAGTTAGTGAAATACGAGAGGCAGAATATGGCAACACCTATGAACAGATTTCTGTACCATGGAAAGTAGATCTTCTTCTGCTTGAAAATGACCCAAAGCAGATACATGCTCCAAATAAGATATGCTGCGGTGAGATATAGTAGCCCCTTGTATCCACCTACGTACCAGAAGTTGGTCAGGCTCATAAAGGGGCTAGCCATGACAAGAATCAGGGCTGGAAGCAAGATTGCAACTTTAACGATTAGCGTTGCCTTGGAGTCCGTTTTTCTTAGAAAATACAACACAAGCATTGGACCAATGAACCCATGTGCCGCGAACCCCATGTTTAGAAAAGATTGATCGGTGATGTCGAAAAAAAACCATCCAATGGATTTGACTAGCCGCAGTGTAATGGCCAATAACAATGCAGCCAGCAGCAATCGCTCTTCTGGTCGTATGTTTTTAGCATAGAAAATATACACTGAAAGGAACAAGCTTTGAATAACGCCCGCACCACATACGATCAACCAAAAGGAAGTGACATCCATGTTGCGATAAAAAGGTTAATTAATTAATAAACCTAACAGATTAATTAATACGGAAGGCCTGCCTTTGACGGTTTCGTAACTAAGTCCATGAAGTTTTTGACTATGGATCTTTTGAAGTCGGTCTTTAATGTTTCAGATGGAGAATGGAAACGTGTTCTGTATTCCTTTCTCTTTTTCTTCTTCTTGATGAGTTCATATTTTATCCTCCGACCGGTGCGTGACGAGATGGGAATTCAGGCAGGTGTTGAAAATATGCAATGGCTCTTTACCGGCACGTTCGTTGCAATGCTCGTGGTAGTTCCGGTTTTTGCATACCTGTTGAGAAAGATCAAAAGAACGGTGCTAATTCCTGGCATCTACATCTTCTTTTCGTTAAACATCCTGCTGTTCTATGCTTCGTTTCAATGGCTCAACCTATCGGTGATTTCAGGCATTTTCTTCATTTGGCTCAGTGTATTTAACCTGTTTGTCATCTCGATTTTCTGGAGTTTTAGTTCCGATATCTTTAGTACTGAGCAGGCGAAGCGACTATATGGACCTATAGCTGCGGGCGGAAGTACTGGTGCCATTCTCGGTCCAATGGTAACTTCCGTTCTGGTTGAAAAAATTGGAATTGACAACCTCCTGATGATCTCCTCTGGGCTGCTCCTTTTAGCTACGATCTTCATAAATAAACTCATACGCGAGTGCCGAAGCGACAATGAAAGAAACTTGACCTATCAGATGGACAAAGACATTTGGTCGGGTATAAAAATGATGATTCAATCTCCGCTTTTGAGGCACGTGGGAGTATTTATACTTCTTTACACGACTATTTCGACATTTCTCTATTTCGAACAAGCACATATTGTTTCGGAGGCGTTCTCATCTTCCAGTGATCGTACTGCATACTTTGCACTACGTGATTTGCTAGTGAATTCGTTTACGCTCGTTTTTCAATTTTTTCTAACTGAGAAAATTATTAGAAAGTGGGGTGTGGCCTTTTGCCTGATGCTTGTCCCGCTAGTAGCGGTTGTTGGTTTCCTCGGGCTGGCATTTAGCCAATCTGTCTATTTACTACTTGTTTTTCAGGTAGCTTATCGCTCATTGAGCTTTTCAGTTCAAAAACCAGCACGCGAGATTTTGTTTACCTCTGTGTCGGTAGGAGAGCGGTACAAATCAAAGAATTTCATGGATACAGCATGGTATCGCGGTGGAGATGCGATGAGCGGATGGCTTTTTGCCGGATTGGTTTCTGTCATATCTTCTTTGCAGATGGTGGCCCTAATAACTGTACCAATCGCCTTGGGCTGGATGCTTTCAGGAAAGAAAATAGGTAAAATATTCAGTCAGAAAATTATTAAATTCTATGAAGTTGATAGGGCTGGAACAGACAAGAATGCAGTGAAAGTTGCTTAGAGTTGGAGTTGTTCAGTAAAAAACATGACTATGAAATCATTATCAAGAAGAGAGGCACTTAAGTACCTGGGGATGGGTTCTATGGGCCTAGCGCTACCTAACCTGGCATCTAACACAACCACGAACATCATGAAAAGAGCTATTCCTTCTACTGGAGAAAAAATAGGAATTGTTGGTTTAGGCACCTGGCAGACCTTTGATGTTGGCGGTTCGGAATCTGGGAGAGCACCACTGAAAGAAGTGTTGAAAGCCCTGGTTGAAAACGGAGGAAATGTGGTGGATTCTTCCCCGATGTATGGCTCTTCCGAGAAGGTGGTTGGTGACCTGACGAGGGAGCTTGACTTAGAGGAACCAATTTTTTACGCTACCAAGGTCTGGACCACCGGTGAGGCGAGAGGCAAGTCTCAAATGCAGCAGTCAATGGAAAAGATGGGAGCAAGTCCCATGGACCTGATGCAGATCCACAACCTTCAGGACTGGAAGACGCATATTAAGACCCTGTACGATTGGAAGGAGCGTGGATTGATCAGATACATTGGAATTACCCATTACCTTGACAGTTCGCATAATGATCTGGAAAGAATTATTAAGTCTGAGAACATTGATTTTTTACAAGTCAATTTTTCGATTGCAAACAGGAATGCGGAACGATCACTACTGCCTGCGGCCCGCGACAACGGTGTGGCTGTATTGACCAACCGACCTTATTCGGGAGGATCTTTATTTAGAAAAACAAAAGGTAAGGAACTACCCGAATGGAGCTCCGACTTTGATTGCTCAAGTTGGGGGCAGTTTTTCCTAAAATACTTACTGTCAAATCCAGCCGTGACCTGTGTCATCCCAGGCACCTCAAAGCCGCACCATATGAAAGATAACTTGGGAGCTGGGTTAGGAAGAATGCCTTCCGAGTCTCATAGGAAAAAAATGATTGAACTAATCAACTCAATTTAAGATACCAGGAACATGTTTAAGAACTATCTCATCACTGGGTGGAGAACGCTCAGGAAAAAACCATTCGTGCATCTACTCAACATTTCAGGATTAGCCATTGGGGTTGCGGCCTTTCTGTTCATCGCACTTTCGGCGTGGTACGAATACTCCTTTGATCAATTCCATAAAGATGTAGACCGGATCTACCGTGTCAATCATGTAATAAAACAAGAGGGGCAAGAATCGTATTACGCAGCAGCCACCTTTCCAAGAGTAGGACCCGCCATGGTCGAGGAGTTCGAGCAGGTAGAAGCGTCGTGCAGGTTGGTACATGCGTTCAAAGGAGCGATCGGCGTTGTAAAAAATAATCCTATCAAACATCAACAAGCTTTTTATGCCGAATCGTCCATTTTTGAAATATTCTCCTTCCCGCTTATCCGTGGTGATAGGAAGACCGCACTGAATAATGTTTACAGTGTTGTCCTGTCAGAAAATGCAGCGAAGCAGCACTTTGGAACAACTGATTGTCTTGGAAAGCAGATCGACATCCATACGTTGGAGGGAGAGCATACCTATCTGGTGACCGGGGTTTTTGATAATTCAAGCCCGAGCCATATGGACATGGAAATATTACTGTCATTTCCCTCCATTCTTCAGGCTTGGGGACCCGGAGCAGATCGAAACTGGCGATGGTTTGATTTTATTACATATCTGAGAGTGAAGCCAGGAACCGACATGTTGGCTATGGAAAAACAAGTGGTGCCATTTATTGACAAACACGGAGGTGAACGGCTGGGCAGCAAGCGAATAGATCTTGATTTTATTCCGGTCTTAGATATTCACCTCAAATCCAACATCAATCAAGAAATCACGGTGAACGGAGATGGCCAAATGGTAAACTTCCTGCTGTTGGTGGGAGGATTTATTCTTGTCATTGCCTGGATCAACTATGTTAACTTATATACTGCCAGAGCCAGTGATCGATGCAAAGAAGTTGGTATCCGCAAAGCGTTGGGAAGTAACCGGAATAGCTTGATCATGCAGTTTTTCATTGAGGCGGCCATATCAAATTTCCTTGCGATTGTTATTGGGTTTTTAGGATTTCTTCTGATCAAATATCTGACCTACCAATACATGGGAGTTGAGTTGCCATCGATCAGTGAATTTGGTTTGGCCGTACCTGTTGTGTTAGGGGTCATTTTGATTGCTAGTGTGCTATTCTCAGGAACTTATCCAGCATTATTTATTTCAAAGTTTCGCACTATTGCGGCTCTGAAGGGTAGTTCGGGCAGATCTTCGGGCTTACGTTTTCGCAAGGCATTAGTAGTGTTTCAATTTATGGCGTCTGGTGCAATGATAGGAGGTACTATCGTTGTGTTTACGCAGTTTCAATTCATGAAAAATCAACCTACCGGGGTTGATACCACCGATACCGTGGTGATGGAAGTTCCAAACTTTGTTGGTAATGAAAGATCATATGCGCAATCAATTCATGTGTTGAAAAATGAGTTGAATAGAATAAATGGAGTAACGGAGATTGCAGTCTCTTCAGATGTTCCAGGGGCACAAGTAGAGTGGAGGGGTAGTTCTTTTCTTCTCAATAAGCCAAATGATAGGAAGATCGTATTCAAAATGACCGTGGATGATGATTACCTGGATTTTTTAAAAGCAGATTTTCTTGCAGGCCGCAATTTTTATGATGAATCAGACAGCCTTTCTGTTATAATCAATGAGGAGACCATGTACCTGTACGGGATTGAAAATCCCGAGGATGCGATCAATCAACGGGTGCGCTTTGCTGGCCTTGATACCATGAAAATTGTGGGAGTGATTGACAATTTCTATCAAGAGTCATTGCGCGAAGCGTTTAAACCAACCGTTTACTTGAGAATTGATAACGAGCTGCGTTACATGTCTGTACGTGTAAAAAGCCAAAGCTCACAGTCCTTCTTGAAAGAGGCCGAATCAAAGTTTATTGCATCTTTTCCAAGCTTACCCTTTGCCTATTCTTTCATGGATGACTTATTAGTTATCAGACACGAAAAAGAAGTGAAATTTCAATGGTTGTTCAACGCTTTTTCTGCACTAGCAATTTTTCTTTCTTTTTTAGGATTGTCAGGCCTGGCTTTCTACACCACCTCTAAAAGAAAGAAGGAAGCAGGTATCAGGAAGGTTCTTGGTTCATCTACCGGACTCATTGTTCAGCTGGTATTCAAAGATTTTGCGAAGTTGGTATTAATCGGCAATATACTGGCCATTCCAACCCTTTGGCTACTGGCTAATCAATGGCTGGACCAATTTGCCTTTCATGTACGTTTTTCATGGATGATCCCACTTGGGACGGTTTTGATGAGTGTTCTATTTGCCTTTGGCTTCACCTTTTTCCATTTGGTAAAGTTGGGGAATGTTAATCCTGCCGATGTGTTGAAGGAAGAGTGATCTTTTCAAATTCGATGTATTGTAATCATTCAGCCGCGACACTACTTCAGTCGTCCTTCTTTCTGCAATCACGAAAAAAACTAGGCAACAACTGCCGTTGCTTCTATCTCGATCAGCATTTTCGGATCGATCAGAGCAGATATTTCAACCATGGCTGTGGCGGGTTTGATTTCACCAAAGTACTCACCATGAGCTTTTCCGAATTCTTTCCAGAGAGAGATATCCGTCACAAACATTCGGGTTCGAACAACATCTTCAAGCTTCGCACCTGCTCTTGCTAGTGTTTCCTCAATGATTTCTAAACAGACCTTTGCTTGTTCATATGGTGTTTCACCGACGGTCTTCCCGTCTCTAATTGGTGCGGTGCCAGAGACTTCAATGGTGTTGCCCACTCTAACAGCACGGGAATATCCAACCTTGTCTTCCCATGGTGCCCCTGAAGTAAAAATTTGTCTTTCCATAGAATGTCAAATTAATTCAAAAATGTGACCACTTATATAAAATTTACTGATGCGCTTTCAGGACAAAGGCTCTTTCAGTTGTTTAGTGAGGCAGATTCGTCAAAAATCCTATTTTTGTCGACTCCTAACCAAAAAAGATTGACACATGCGTGAACTGAACAACTTTCTTGCTTTGATAGACAGCTACATCGGTAGCTCATGGTGGTTTCCCTATGCCTTGTTAGGAACGGGGTTGTTCTTCACGATTTACCTAAAATTTCCACAGATTAGATATTTCCGATTCGCCTTCAGGGTGGTCAAGGGAAAGTATGATAAAAGCAGCGACGAAGGAGATACATCACATTTTCAGGCGCTCACAACTGCACTGTCTGGAACAGTTGGGACCGGTAATATTGCTGGCGTAGCTCTTGCCGTTCACATTGGAGGACCTGCGGCTCTCTTTTGGATGTTAATGACTGCCGCTGTCGGCATGTGCACAAAATTTGTGGAGGTAACGCTTTCTCACAAATACAGGGAAAAAACTGCAGATGGTACGATGGCAGGAGGTCCGATGTATTACATGAAAAATAAGTTGAACATGGGCTGGCTTGCTGCAATTTTCGCTGGGGCAACGGTCTTGTCTTCATTTGGAACCGGATCCCTCCCACAGATAAACAGTATAGCTGATTCAATGAATTCAGTGTTTGGATTGGATGAAATGATGGTGGGGGGAATTCTTGCTGTTTTGCTGGGACTTGTAATTATAGGCGGGATCAAGCGTATCGCAGCTGTGACCTCCAGATTGGTACCGACAATGGCGCTGATCTACTTTGTGGGAGCCTTTGCAGTGATTTTTTATAACATTGGAAACATCGTTCCTTCACTTGTTTCCGTTTTTGCAGACCTCTTCACCGGTTCGGCAGCAACAGGAGGTTTCGTAGGTGCTTCAATCGCCTTTGCCTTTAATAAGGGAGTGGGTCGAGGCCTTTTCTCAAACGAAGCGGGCCAGGGTAGTGCACCGATTGCCCACGCGGCAGCCAAAGCACACGAACCCGTCTCTGAGGGGCTTGTTGCCATTTTAGAGCCATTTATAGATACCATAGTTATTTGTACAATCACAGGCCTGGTCTTGCTTTCTTCCGGGGTCTGGAGTGAAAAGCACGTCAATCAATTCGACTACACAGACATGTCCATTGTTGAAGCCTCTCTTACGGACAAAACCGATGAGGGCGTTCAGCAGCTTTATGGCCATATCAGTGGCGAGAACCCTGTGGCATTGTTTGACGGAGATCTCACCGTCGAAGAAGGCGAAATTCAAGGATTTGGTGTTTCAATTGTAAATGCAAGATCCCTTGCGGAAAATGTCAGAATCTCTAAAAATGGACAACCATACAGTGGGGTGGTGAGTGTTGTGAATGGAAAACCAGCAGATTTAGATCTGGTATTTGAAGGAGCATCTCTTGTCCACAGTGCGCCCTTGACAGCAGAAGCATTTACACGTAGTTTTTTCGGAGAATCAGGGAAGTACATCGTTTCTATAGGGCTGCTTCTCTTTGCATTTAGTACTGCGATTAGCTGGTCCTACTATGGTGACAGGGCAATGACGTACCTTTTTGGTTCTAAGTCAGTAGTGTACTACAGACTGGTTTATGTAGTTGCCTTTTTCATCGCATCGTTTGCTGATACCACCATTATTTGGACGTTGTCAGGCATTACTATCGCGGTAATGACATTGCCTAACTTATTCGGTATTATAATGCTCAGAAAAGACATGAAGGATACGGTTAGTGAGTATTGGGATACGTTCAAAGAGGAATGGCCGGAAGAAAAAACTCCAGAGTAACCCGATTTCTTACCGGGGGGGTTATTGCTTTCCTGGTATTACCCACTATAGTCTTTAGTCGGCAGCAACCCGCAGAAGATGATACAACTAGACAATGGACCACTCTACGAGAGGTGCAAGTAAATGCTTTAGCGCTCTCCAATTCGAAATTCGACTATGGAGGCATGATTGGCACCATTAGCGAAAAAAAACTGTCGGTTTCTGACCCCACGATTGCATCCGTCGAAATAAACAAGGTCCCGGGTGTATACTGGCACTCCGGTGCATTGAATACAAACCGTATCACCATCCGAGGGATTGGTTCCCGATCACCCTTCTCCACCAATAAGATTCGGGCTTACTATGGCGATATTCCACTTACTGACGGTGGAGGTGAAACGACGTTGGAGGATATCGATTTAGGCTTTGTCGGTGGCTTGGAAGTTCAAAAAGGAGCAAATTCAAGTCTTTATGGATCTGGTCTAGGTGGAACGATTTTTCTTAAAGAGCCAACGATCGACAGCAGTGCCATGGAGACAAATTTTAGCTACGGTTCCTTTGGGTTAACAAGAGCTGGAGTCAGGGGTAGTGTTGCCGCGACAGATGGTGTTTTTCGTATGGGATATCAATCTCAAAAAAGTGATGGATATAGGGACAACAACTCTTTTGATAGACAAACTCTTTTCATTTCTTCCAATCTTGATTTTGGAAAAAATCAGTTTAGCTTTCTTGGACTTTTTGTTGAGCAAAGGGCTTTCATCCCTAGTTCCCTGGGGATCACAGACTTTAATGAAATCCCAGAGAGTGCAGCGTTTACCTGGGGGGCGGCTCGAGGTTTCGAGGATTACGAGCGTTGGTTAGCTGGGATTTCTTGGTCGAAAGATCTTGGCGGAGAATCGAAACTTGTTTCCAGCGTTTACACGGTAGGTCGTGACGCCTTTGAACCAAGGCCTTTTAACATCCTCGAGGAAAAGAATTATGGAATTGGCATTCGATCCAGATGGGAAACAATAGTTAATGGCTTGTTGATTCATGCCGGATTTGAAGGTTATGGTGACATCTACAAGGCAAGGACATTTGAAAACCTTCAACCAACGAATGGAAGTGAGCAAGGACAAATTTTGACTGAAGTCAAGCACCCGAGGAGCTATCTAAACTTGTTCACTGAGTCAAGGGTGGATCTTGGTGAGAATATTCTTGTTGGTGCGGGGGTGAATTTCAATATCACATCGTATGAGATTGAAAATAGCTTTCCATCTTCCTTAGATTCGAAAAACACACTTAACCCCATCGCTTCACCAAGACTCTCAATCATATATCGGCTGAATCAATCTGCGAATGTTTTTGCGACAATCAGCCATGGGTTTTCGCCACTTTCTGTGGATGATTCCACGAATCCTGATGGCTCATTAAACACAGATATCAAACCAGAAACAGGCTGGAACAGGGAAATTGGATTCAAGCACGCTAATGGTCGTACAAACTTGGAAGTTTCGATCTATTCTATGGATATCCGAAACCTACTAGTAACAAGGAGAACTGCCGAGGATATAATTTTTGGCGTCAATGCTGGCAGAACAATTCACAATGGACTGGAACTTGATATTGAGTCGTTGGTTGTTGACAGGGGAGATAATCAAGTGGTGGGAGATGTTAGCTATTCCTTCTCACATTTTGAGTTTAAAGAATTTGTTGATGATCAAAATGACTTTTCCGGGAATCAGCTCACAGGAGTGCCAAGGCATCAGTTAAATGCCGATTTAAGCTTCGAGAGGAAATGGTTTTTTTCAGGAATTGGTTATCAGTTCGTTGGCGAAATGCCAATTACGGACGGCAATGATCAATTTTCAGATAGCTATCAGGTTTTGAATCTATATGCAGGATCAAACATCACAGTGAGCAAAAAGTGGGAAGCCATGTTTCTGTTAAGGTTGAACAATGTGTTTGATGAAAAGTATGCTTCGATGCTCGCAATCAATGCCAGGGCTTTTGGTGGAAGTGAGCCACGGTATTTCTATCCTGGACTACCTACAAATTACCAAGCAAGTGCCAGCTTGCGTTATAAACTATGAGCCTAAATTCTCTCGAATTTTCTTTGGTAATTTATCTCGGATGATACCGTAAGACTTGTCCAGTATGTTCTTCCACTTCTCATCATTGATAAAACGAATATCGTCGACCGCAATCCATTTGTTCCTGGCCAGGTAGGGGGCGGGCTTCATACCTGGCAGACCACTCATTTCTTCGAAATCGTCATCTGACACCTTAAAGGAAGCGTTAATTGGTGTTTGATCCAATCCAAATATGGCATACATCTTATTACCAACCATGAACGCTAGATGTTCACCCCACTTCATTCCTTCGGTGGTGCCAGGTAATGTTAGACAATGATCTCTTATTTCCTCAATTCCCATGGCGAGGATTACCTTCAGCAAAGGCCTTAAAATCTTCCATAAAGGTGTAACTCTGTTTGCTAAAGGCCTTCCTACCCCATAACAGGGACATAAGCTTCATGAAACCCGAAAATTGAAATTCGGTCTCAGAGATCCATTTCGTTTTGTCCCCCTCCTCTTTGAAGTAGTTTTTTTGAATGTTATAAACGCCCTTGGTTTCATAAGTGCCATGTAACTCCTCCGGCAAGTTCCTGCATGTGATGGTTTCGATCATTTCCACTTCCCTCTTTCCCATTTTGTATTTCAGTTGTGCCTTGGAACCCTCCTCACCTGGAGGACCTTCTGAGGGAGAAAAACTAACAAATCCTTTTTGCCAGTATTTCATGTTGTCTGGATTATCAAATAACTCCAGAGTCTTTTCTCTAGGCTGATTGATAACTATCTCGTTAGTATATTTCATGGCTTTTTATTTCAATTTTAGGTCTGTGTCATCAGATTTTCAATAGCTGAAAAGTAATTACTGAAAAATCATCCTAAAGGATGACATAAAGACGTATTTAGATACCAGATAGACCGACAAAACCAGCCAGACATTCCAATTTTTTGGATGAGAGGCGCGGTCTGCTTAGGGATTGTGATACGAGGTTGGACCTTGTATGTTGACTGTTGAGATAACTAATTCTTCTTTTTCGACGACTTTGCCTCCTTGTTGAAAACGAGACACTGATCAACCCAATCTGCCAATTCACGATCATCATCCCAACCCTCAGGACTAATAAATGCATAACCTTTCATCGGTCTTTTGGTGAAATCCATTACCCGAGCGCCTGACTTTTTAAGGAATTTTTCAAAAACATGGGGTCCAATTCGCGCCATCAGATCGTCCTTGACAATTCCTAAGCACATTTTTTCGTCTACCATAAATGTTAGACCACCCATCATCTGCTTTTCGGTATAGTTTGCCTTTCGATCATCCAGTGCTTGACGTAGTTTATCAGCCAGTACTTCATTATAAGCCATACCTTACAATTTACTAGAATAACGAACCAGACTGCTGTGGTGGGACAATTCCGATGTGTTTATAAGCGAGTTCCGTCGCTTCGCGCCCTCTGGAAGTCCGTTTTATGTAGCCTTCCTGAATGAGGAAAGGTTCGTAAACCTCTTCAATGGTTTCAGCCTCTTCACCACAAGCTGTTGCGATGGTTCCAAGGCCAACCGGACCTCCTTTGAACTTGTTAATGATTGTAGATAAAATTCGATTATCCATTTCATCCAGCCCATGGTCATCAACGTCCAGTGCCTTTAATGCCATTTTCGAAATCTCCATTGTGATAGCACCATCACCTTTAATTTGTGCGAAATCCCTGGTTCTACGAAGTAAATTATTGGCTATCCTAGGAGTACCGCGACTCCTTCTCGCTATCTCATGAGCTGCCTCCTCGTCAATGATCGAATTAAGGATGTCTGCAGACCTACCAACAATTTGGGTTAGAAGTTTTGCATCATAATACTCAAGCCGGGAGTTGATTCCGAATCGTGCGCGAAGAGGAGCTGTCAAGAGTCCAGACCTTGTTGTTGCCCCAATCAAAGTAAATGGATGCAGTTCAATTTGAACAGAACGTGCGTTAGGACCAGAGTCCAACATGATGTCGATTCGGTAATCCTCCATGGCAGAGTATAGATACTCCTCTACAACGGGATTTAGACGGTGAATTTCGTCGATGAACAAAACATCATGTGGTTCAAGGTTGGTCAGCAGTCCTGCGAGTTCACCTGCCTTATCAAGAACAGGACCGGAGGTGACCTTGATATTTGCTTGTAGTTCGTTTGCGATAATGTGAGAAAGTGTGGTTTTTCCTAACCCTGGAGGGCCATGTAGAAGCACATGATCGAGCGGTTCAGTTCTCTGTTTGGCAGCCTCCACAAAAATCTTCAGATTCTCAACTACTTTGTCCTGGCCTGCAAAGTCCGCAAAAGAAAGTGGACGTAACGCCTTCTCAAACTCCTTCTCCTCAGGGTTCATCCCTTCTCCATCTTGTTGTAAGTAGTCTTCCCGCATTTTATTTTTCAAATATAGTGGAACGAGGATTTGATATTGATTGATTTATCATTGCAAAAAAGATAAATCTGTGAAGAAATCCGGTCCTTTAATTTTAGCATTTGTACTCCTATTCCAGGGATGCCAAAGGACAGCGGAGACGGATCAATTCCACCTAAGCGGATTGACGATGGGCACGATTGAGTACAATGTCAAATACCATGGAGCTGAAGTCAACCTGAAAAATGACATAGATCAAGTATTAATCGAGCTTAATCAGTCACTTTCTACTTACATTTCAGATTCGGAGATTTCTCAGCTTAACGAATGGGGGAAGTTAAACTTTGAATCAAAGTATTTTTTGCCAGTACTTGAAGTCAGTAAAGAGGTTTTTTTGAGAACAAATGGAACTTTTGATCCAAGTATTGGTCCGCTGGCTCAGGCTTGGGGTTTTGGACCTGACAAGAGAATCCCTGAAATGCGACAGGCGCAAATCGATTCACTCAAATTGATGATCGGGTTTCAACAGGTTGAATTTGATGAAAATTCAGTCTCAATGCCTCCAAATTATCAACTTGATTTTGGAGCTATCGCAAAAGGGTACGCGGTTGATTTGGTAGCTGGGTTGCTCGAAGAAAAGGGTATTCAAAATTATATAATTGAAATTGGCGGTGAAGTGAGATGCCTGGGGGTGAACGCAAATGGGAAGACCTGGACGCTTGGAATTGAAGATCCCACAGTAGAGAAGGATGAGAGAAGAGTTTATGGACTTGTTCGGCTGAAAGATCGATCGTTAGCTACCTCGGGCAATTACAGGAACTACTATGAAAAAGATGGTCGAATCTATGCGCACATTATAGATCCAAGAACTGGCTATAATGCGAGACACACTTTGCTAAGTGTCTCAGTTTTTGCCAGTGATTGCATCACGGCTGACGCCTATGCTACCGCTTTTATGGTACTTGGAATAGAGGATTCTTATGAAATCGTTGAAAGTGAAAGTGATCTGGATGCCATTTTTATTTATCAGGATGATGATGGAGAACTCGTCCACGTAGCTACTGAAGGAATTAAACCATTCGTGGAAATAAGATGATCATTTTGGTTAACTATGGAACATATTTCCCAGAGGGAATTTTGCCAGATGATTTTTTGTATAAGAGGATATGATATTAACAATCGTAATACTTGTGGTCAGTACCTTAATCGGAGGGTTTAGCTTTCGCTTTTTTCCTGCGTTAAAAAAGGATCTTAGACTTCCCCTGATCTTTGCGGGATCTTATCTTTTTGCGATAACGATCATTCATATAATTCCTGAGTTATTTTCACTCAGCGACAATCCGTCAAGGGTCGGGCTCTTTGTGCTGATCGGATTCTTTGTTCAGCAATTCCTGGAATACTTCTCTTCTGGTGTAGAGCATGGTCATTTTCATTCAGACAAAGCTGTTTCTGTTGCTGGAAGATTCTCGATTATCGTAGCATTGGTCGTCCATTCGGTTCTTGAGGGGTCCTTACTGACACACGATTCCCCTTTTCATGAAAAACATGAATCATATTCACTACTCCTTGGAATTATTCTGCACAAGATGCCTGCAGCATTCGCTCTAATGGTAACGATGCACCAACTTGGAAAGCGAGCAATTTATCTGCTTATACTTTTCAGTTTCGCCTCACCTCTTGGTTTGCTCTTAGGAGACTTTTTCGTGTTGTCGGAAGCCGGCCTGCTGATGCTATTTGCCATTGTGTGTGGTAGCTTCCTACATATTTCAACCACCATCTTCGTGGAGGCGAGTCCTGAGCATCACTTTGGTCTAAACAAAATCCTTATTAGTTTACTGGGCGCAACGATGGCAATCCTTGTGGAATATCTTATCTAAGCCTTTAAAATGGGAAGAGCAAAGTCGGATTATTGGAGAAAGAATGTCCGGATATTATTTATCCTGCTGTCAATCTGGTTTTTATCTTCATTCGGTGCTGCCATACTTTTTGCCGAAGAGCTCAACACCATCCGGCTTGGCGGATTTAAACTGGGATTTTGGTTTGCTCAACAAGGCTCTATTTACATCTTTATTGTTTTGATTTTTGTGTATGTAAAACTGATGAATCGATTAGATAAAGAACATGAGGTCGACGAGAAATAAGGTATGAGTTTAGAGATCTGGACATATAGTATCGTTGGTCTTTCGTTTCTTTTGTACATAGGAATTGCTGTCTGGTCGCGGGCTGGAACGACCAAGGAATTCTACGTGGCTGGTGGTGGCGTAAATCCAATTGTCAATGGAATGGCAACTGCCGCCGACTGGATGTCAGCTGCCTCTTTCCTTTCAATGGCAGGGTTGATTTCCTTTATGGGATATGGAGGAGCGCAGTACCTAATGGGCTGGACTGGGGGCTATGTTTTGCTCGCTTTATTGCTTGCTCCCTACCTTAGAAAATTTGGAAAGTTTACAGTTCCCGATTTTATAGGTGAACGCTACTACTCAAGAAATGCCAGACTTATTGCCTTAATATGTGCCATCTTCGTCTCATTCACCTACGTCGTAGGTCAGATGAAGGGTGTAGGAGTGGCATTCGCAAGGTTTCTAAATGTGCCATTTGACACAGGGGTTTTGATAGGCATCGGAATTGTGTTCTTCTATGCAGTCTTAGGTGGGATGAAGGGAATAACCTACACGCAGGTTGCTCAGTTCTGTGTACTGATTTTTGCTTTTACTGTACCAGCTATTTTTATTTCTATTCAAATGACTGGAAACCCAGTACCGCAAATTGGATTTGGTGGGACAGTAGATAGCGGAGCTTACCTCTTGGACAAACTTGATCAACTGTCTGTTGATTTGGGCTTTAATGAATACACTGCAACAAATTCTGATAATACTATCAATCTGTTTTTTATAACTGCCGCCCTCATGCTCGGAACTGCAGGTCTTCCTCATGTTATCGTTCGATTCTTCACCGTACCCAGAGTTCGTGACGCTCGGCTTTCTGCAGGTTATGCTCTTCTATTTATAGCGATTCTGTATACTACCGCACCGGCTGTAGCTGCTTTTGCAAGGACAAACTTGCTTACTACCGTAAAAGATGCTGAGTACAACCTGGTTCCTGGATGGTTTAAAAACTGGGAAAATACAGGCCTGATCTCATTTGAAGATAAGAATGGAGATGGGAAGATCAAGTATGTCGCAGATCAATCACAAAACGAGCTTACAATAGATAGAGATATCATTGTGCTTGCAAACCCGGAAATTGCGAACTTACCAGCATGGGTTATTGCATTGGTGGTAGCAGGTGGGTTAGCAGCGGCACTTTCCACGGCTGCAGGCTTATTGCTAGTCATCTCAACATCCATCTCACATGACCTTCTAAAAAAATATGTAGCACCCGACATAAACGAAAAAGGAGAATTACGGGCAGCAAGGATAGCAATTGCCATTGCAGTGGTAGCAGCAGGACTCGCAGGATTGAATCCGCCTGGATTTGTGGCTCAAGTTGTAGCGCTTGCTTTTGGTCTGGCTGCTTCATCATTTTTTCCTGCAATCATTCTGGGGATCTTTGATAAGAGGATGAACAGACAGGGAGCCATAACAGGAATGGTGATTGGAATCCTGTTTACTACTGTTTATATATTTTATTTCAAGCCTCAATTGGGTGGTCCCGGAACTCCCGAAGGATACTGGTTCGGGGTGGCTCCAGAGGGAATCGGAACTATGGGAGCCCTAATCAACTTTATAATCGCTCTGGTTGTTTCCAGGCTAACTCCAGCACCACCAATAGACGTTCAAGAATTAACTGAGAGCATTCGATATCCGAGAAGCTAAACCAATTTTTCAGTAGATTAGTTTTTCAAATTGTGAAACTATGAATCACAGGATCAATTCTCTTTCTGGGTATACACGTGCCTATGACAGGAGTGTAGAGAACCCCGAATTGTTTTGGGCGGAAATCGCTGAGTCCTTTCTGTGGCATAAAAAATGGGATGATGTCCTGAAATGGGACTTCAAGGGACCTGATATAAAATGGTTTTTGAATGGGAAGCTAAATATTACCGAAAATGCGCTTGATAGGCATCTGGATATACGTGGAGACCAAGTAGCAATCTTGTGGGAACCTAATGATCCGAACGAGCAATATCTGGAGATAACCTACAAGGAGCTTCATGAGAAGGTCTGCCAATTTGCGAATACAATGAGGGCAAATGGTGTGGGTAAGGGTGATCGGGTTATTATTTATATGCCAATGGTCCCAGAGGCAGCAGTTGCCATGCTGGCATGCGCACGAATCGGAGCGGTTCATTCAGTTGTTTTCGCCGGTTTCTCTGCAAATGCGTTGGCAGATCGGATTAATGATTGTGAGGCCAAAATGGTCTTGACTTCTGATGGAAATTTCAGAGGCCCCAAAACAATTGAAGTCAAAAGTGTGGTAGATGAAGCCCTGGAAAAATGCAGCTGCGTTGAAAAGGTAATTGTGTTTCAGCGAACAGGGTCTGAGGTTTCAATGCAAGCAGGAAGGGATATTTGGTGGCATGAAGCGATTGAAGGTGTTTCTTACGAAAATGAACCTGAAATCATGGATTCTGAAGATCTACTATTCATACTTTATACTTCCGGATCGACCGGGAAACCGAAGGGAGTAGTTCACACTTGTGGTGGATACATGACTTACACCTACTATTCTTTCCTCAATGTTTTTCAATATGATGAAGGGGATATTTATTGGTGTACGGCTGACGTAGGATGGATTACAGGGCATTCATACATTGTCTACGGTCCTCTATTGGCAGGAGCCACCACGATGATGTTTGAAGGGGTGCCCACCTATCCAGATGCAGGGAGATTTTGGCATGCCTGTGATAAGCATCAGGTGAACCAGTTTTACACTGCACCAACTGCCATTAGGGCGTTAGAAGCGTATGGATTGGAGCCACTCGAGCCATACAGCCTAGACTCACTCAAGGTAATTGGGTCTGTTGGAGAACCAATCAATGAGGAAGCATGGCATTGGTATCATTCCAATGTCGGAAAGGGTAAATGTCCACTTGTTGACACGTGGTGGCAGACCGAAACAGGTGGTATGATGATTTCTGCTCTGGGAGGAATTACGCCAGTTAAACCTGCACATGCCTCCCTACCCCTGCCTGGCATACAGCCGATTATTGTCGATGGAGAGGGGGTTGAACTAAAAGGTCCGAACGTCCAGGGTAATCTTTGCATTAAGTTCCCTTGGCCTTCGATATTGCGCACAACTTATGGTGATCATGAGAGGTGCA
Source organism: Cyclobacteriaceae bacterium (assembly GCA_028285685.1). Lineage (GTDB taxonomy): Bacteria > Bacteroidota > Bacteroidia > Cytophagales > Cyclobacteriaceae > Ekhidna. Next base: position 231,648 of record JANQOR010000035.1, read on the forward strand.
GACAAACGTATTTCAGCACATATGAAAACCTTTATTTTACAGGAGACGGAGCTAAAAGAGATCATGATGGATATTTAAGAATCTTGGGAAGGGTTGATGACGTCATTAATGTGTCTGGCCATCGAATGGGGACAGCTGAGGTTGAAAATGCAATAGATGAGCACGTCAGTGTCATAGAGTCAGCAGTTGTAGGTTATCCGCACGACATAAAAGGTCAAGGAATTTATGCGTTTGTCATAGCGGAGAGGGAAGGAATAGAGGAAGAGATCAGAAAGACCGTGACAGAATTAATCGGTCCGATAGCGAAGCCTGATAAAATTCAGATCGTGAAAGGTCTACCAAAAACGAGATCAGGAAAAATTATGCGTCGGATCCTAAGGAAAATTGCCAGTGGTGATGTTTCGGATTTGGGAGATACTTCTACTTTGCTGAATCCGGAGATTGTCAAAGCTCTCAAGAACGGTAAGGTTTAATAGAGGTTCTCGACTCGACAAATCCCAGGGACTCAATTACGCCCTTAAACGTTCTTGAAGATCGCCGTAAATGTGGTTCCCTTGTCAATTTTGCTTTTTACTTTGATTTCTCCACCCAAGACCTCTATCATGTAGTTTGACATGAAAAGTCCCATTCCCTGTCCTTTACAGTTGTCGCTATGAAACTGAACACCAGCCTGGAAAATCTTCTTGCCATGCCTGTCTAAATCAATTCCTTTACCGTAATCCGTAATCTTCACAGCGACCTTTTGTGAATTGACCGAATAGTCAATCTTGATCTTTTTTGATTTTTTATCTGTTCCATGCTTGAGTGCATTAGATATAAGGTGCTGAAATATTCCATCCAGATAGGTGGGAAAAGCTTTGATTCGCAATTTATTGGGAAGAGTATTGATCACCACAATTTCTTTCTCTTTGATGGATTGATTGTTTTGTTTCAATACTCGATTGATCGAAGATGTGATATTACACGTCTTTTTTTCGAGTAACTCATTCTTGTTATCAAGATTGAGCAGGTGGTTTATATTGTAAATGCTCTTGTTCAATTTGTCAATTGTGATATTCAGATAATTGAGGTATTCTTTATTTTCCGAGTCATCCTGAAGCAGATGGTTGATGGCAACTAAATTGGCGACTGAGGTCCTAATGTTGTGAGATGTTATTTGTGAAAAGTCTTTGATACGCTTCTTTTGAATAATGCTTGTTTCTAGCAATTTGTGCAATTGCTTTTGATCGCTTGATCTGGACATAATGTTTACGGACATATTAGCGAAAAGCTGGATCATTGTAATCTCGCTATCGGTATATGATCTGATGGATTTGACAGAATCAAGACTTATAAAACCTACGCAGTTGTTTTCGAGAAGCATGGGAACTGTCAATACGCTTTTAATTTTTTGAGCTTCTAACGCTTGCTTGGCTAGTCCTTTGTCCAGAAGTGAAACGTCCTTTATGAAGAAATTTTCTCCTTTGAAATGACAACGAACCATATCCATAATTGCGTCAAGTGGGGTTTTATGGGATTTATTCGTAGGCGAAATCCCTTTGTCACACCATTCGTATATCGTTGAGCATTCATTTTTGACAAGGTCGTAGTTGTGCATTTGTAAGCGGTCAACTTTTAGAAAGTTGCCCAGCTCTCCGAGTGTCATATTGATTCCTTCATCAATGGAATCTAGTGGCAGATTGAGGTATTTTGATGAGATGCTGATGAGCATCTTTTGCATGTCTGATTGATATTTTAACTGCTCTTCTGCTTTTTTTGACTCTGAGATGTCCCGAATTGCTCCATCGAAGTAAGTTATTCCATCACTCCCAATTACCATGGTGGAACTGAAAGATGCAATAAATATGGTGCCATCCTTTCTTTTAAACTCTACCTCTTTATTAGTTACTGAGCCATGTTTGATAATTTCTTTGGCAAGTTTGTCTCGTTCATCTGAACTGCTGTAAAGATTTAAGGCATTCTCGTTTAAAATTTCATATTCATCCTCATAACCGAACATCTTAACAAAAGCATCATTTATGTATACGAGCCCTTTACCTCTGATGCTTCTGTATATTGCTTCGTTTATGTTTTGATTGATGCTCTGAAGAAGAAGTTCGTCTTCTGATTTGCTGGTATGAGCAACTTCATTGGTGTCACGCATGGAAATATGAACGGATTCATCTTTTTGAAAGGGTATTACTCTTGCTGCTTTACTATTCATGATTGTGGCATATCTGTTCGCTTTGAGAATACCAAAGAGTGAATCTCAATCTATTAGTGATACCATTTGGAATGATATTACTTGATTGAATTTGTGGTTAGTAGTGGCTGCTTATATTGAAGGAGGGATTTTGATCGGCACTCGATTCACAAAGAATGAAACGTGATCAATTGACTCGTCCAATTCTGAAGGTTATCTTGAGTCGTACAGTGTGTCGTTATCCATTTTAATTTCAGGTTGACGTTAGTTATTCAATTATAAAGATATTAGCCCGACTATCCGGTTCCTAGAAAACCATGTATACATCAAGTATACATGGTCTCGGTTTTAGTTAACAAATTCTCTTTTGAATGTTCGTCAGACTGACAGTAAATTGTCTCTGCTGAAATATTTATGATCCACACATTTCACAGCCTTCAGGATCGTCTAGCGAACACTGCATAGCTGCTTGCTGATCAACTTGTTCTTGGGTGATGGTGGCTTGCTGTTCCTGGGTCGCCACTATCGCTTCCTTTGGCTGTTCCTTTTTTTCCTTTTCGACTGTGAATTTGATTGCATCTGTAGCCGCCTTCGTTCTCAGGTAATACATTCCCGTTTTCAGCCCCTTCTTCCAGGCGTAAAAATGCATGGAGGTCATTTTTCCAAAATTCGCGTCTTGCAAATGGATGTTTAGGCTTTGACTCTGACAAATGTACGCTCCTCGATCAGCTGACATATCTATGATGGCCTTTTGTGATATCTCCCAGACAGTCTTATATCGTTCTTTAATGTCTTCAGGAATTTCAGGAATGTTTTGAATTGAACCATTTTCTGCTTTGATCTTATTCATCATTTTATCATCCCAAAGATTCAAAGCGATAAGTTCGCTCATTAAATGTTTGTTTGCTACAATGAATTCTCCTGAAAGAACTCTTCTCACATATAGGTTAGAAGTGTAGGGCTCAAAACATTCGTTGTTTCCAAGGATCTGAGAAGTAGACGCGGTTGGCATTGGGGCAAGCAGGAGAGAATTTCTAACTCCATGCCTTCTAACCTTCTGCTTCAATTCATACCAATTCCACCTTCCGGAATCGGGTTCAACACCCCACATATCAAATTGGAAAATACCTTTTGAGACCGGAGATCCCTTGTAAGTCTCGTAGGTGCCTTGCTCTTCGGCCAGTTCCATTGAAGTCTCCATTGCGGCAAAATAGATGGTCTCGAAAATTTCTCTATTCAGTTTTCTTGCCTCCTCTGATTCAAATGACATTTTCAGTTGTAGAAACGTATCAGCTAAACCTTGAACACCAATACCGATAGGTCGATGTCTCAAGTTGGAGGTACGAGCTTCTTCAACTGGGTAGTAGTTGATATCAATGACCTTGTTCAAATTTTTGGTAACGACCTTCGTGATCTCGTAAAGTTTTTGATGATCAAATTTCCCATCAACAACAAACATCGAAAGTGCGATTGATGCAAGATTACAAACTGCTACCTCATCTTTCGAGGTATACTCCATGATCTCTGTGCAAAGGTTGCTTGACCGTATCGTACCAAGGTTCTTTTGATTCGACTTTTTGTTGGCGGCATCCTTATAGAGCATGTACGGAGTGCCGGTTTCTATTTGCGCCTCCAAGATTTCGAACCACAGGTCTTGTGCCTTTACGGTCTTTCTTGCTTTCCCATCCTTCTCATACTTTTCATAAAGTGCTTCGAACTCTTCTCCATACTTATCATAGAGGTCTTTGCAAACATTAGGATCAAACAATGACCAATCACCATTTTCTTCCACTCTTTTCATGAAAAGATCCGGAATCCATAACGCATAGAAAAGATCACGTGCCCTTAACTCCTCTTTACCATGATTCTTTTTCAAGTCAAGAAACTCAAAAATGTCGGCATGCCATGGCTCAAGGTAGATGGCGAAACTTCCCTTTCTCTTACCGCCACCCTGATCAACATATCGTGCGGTCATATCAAAATTCCGCAGCATAGGCACAATCCCATTGGAAGTGCCATTAGTACCCTTGATGTAAGAACCAGTTGCTCTTACATTGTGAATGCTTAAACCAATTCCCCCAGCTGACTGAGAAATTTTAGCGCATTGTTTTAAGGTATCGTAAATGCCATCTATACTGTCGTCCTTCATGGAAAGAAGGAAGCAAGAAGAAAGTTGTGGCTTTGGAGTGCCGGCATTAAATAGAGTTGGTGTTGCATGAGTAAACCACTTCTCCGACATTAGATTATACGTCTCAACTGCAGCGTCAATATCTTCTCCATGGATACCAACAGCTACCCGCATCAACATATGTTGAGGGCGTTCCACGATCTTTCCATCCAGTTTCATTAGATACGAACGCTCTAAAGTCTTGTATCCAAAAAAATCATAGTTGTAATCCCTGTCGTAGTTTATTGCATCGTCGAGCTTTTTGGCATTGGCTCTGATGATTCCGTATGTCTCGGTAGACAATAGCGCAGCATTCTCACCAGTTTTTGGGTTTATGTATTCGTACATCCGCTTCATTGTAGTAGAGAACGAGGTCTCTGTAACTTTATGAAGATTGGATATTGCAATTCTTGCGGCAAGTTTTGCAAAATCCGGATGTCTGGTGGTCATTGTTGCAGCAGTCTCTGCAGCGAGATTGTCAAGTTCTATTGTTGAAACACCATCGTACAATCCATCAATGACTTTTTTAGCGATCTCCACGGGCTCCACAAAATCCGGATTAAGTCCATAGCAGAGTTTTTCTATTCTAGCGGTGATTTTATCAAACTTTACTGATTCTCTTCTTCCGTCTCTTTTAACTACTAACATAGGTTGTGTATGATTTTTGGGTGATAGGTATTAGTCGGTATTAATAATTTTTAAAAATCTTCGTCGAGTGAAAATTTAGCAGCTTCACCTTCGCCTTCCTTTAGCACTCCAGCCTTTTGATATTCGCCAACTCTCTTTTCAAAGAAATTGGTTTTTCCCTGAAGGGAAATCATCTCCATAAAATCAAATGGATTAGTGGAATTGTAAATTTTAGGACAGCCAAGCTCAGCTAGAAGTCTGTCGGCGACGAATTCAATGTACTGACACATTAGGTCAGCATTCATGCCTATCAGTTTCACTGGCAAGGCATCTGTTACAAATTCTTTCTCTATCGAAACTGCGTCAGCAATAATTTCCTGAACGGTCTCCACAGGCATTTTATTTTGCAGGTGGTTATTATATAGGAGGCATGCGAAATCACAGTGAAGCCCTTCATCCCTTGAAATCAATTCATTTGAAAAGCTCAATCCAGGCATGAGCCCTCTCTTTTTCAACCAGAAAATGGAACAGAAACTACCGGAGAAGAAAATGCCTTCGACCGCAGCGAATGCAATAAGCCTTTCTGCAAATGATCCTTCATCTATCCATCTCAGCGCCCAGTCCGCTTTTTTCTTCACACAATCCATTGTTTCAATGGCATGAAAAAGATAATCCTTCTCTTTCGGATCTTTTACATAGGTATCAATCAACAAAGAATAGGTTTCAGAGTGGATGTTTTCCATGGCAATTTGAAAGCCATAGAAAAATTTAGCTTCGGTATATTGGACTTCTGAGACAAAGTTCTCAGCTAGGTTTTCGTTTACAATGCCATCGCTTGCTGCAAAAAAAGCTAGTACATGTTTGATGAAATGTTTTTCATCATCATTCATAGTTTGAGACCAATCTTTCAGGTCTTGGCTAAGATCGATTTCTTCTGCTGTCCAAAAACTTGCTTCTGCTTTTTTGTAGAATTGCCAGATGTCATCGTGTTGAATTGGGAATATTACGAACCGGTCTTTGTTTTCTTTTAATATAGGCTCGTCTAATTGTACTTGTGGTTCGCTCATCTAGCTAAAGTTTTTTCTTTTTAAAAACAAAAAAATACCCCTCCACCACACTTTTCGTGCGATTTTTAAAACTTTACCGTTAAGGGATACAGCCCTTGAAAAGTGGTTTAATTTTTCTGGCCGCTTGTCTACAAATCTGTTTAAAATGAGCCGGAATTCCAAGTGGTTATTACGGGTCAGAGGCTTGTATTATCAAGTGCTAAATTCAATCCATAAACAGTTGGAATTAAATGATTTAGGAAGGTTATTTGTAATAAAAACTTGTATGAATTTGGCTTGATTTGGGGGTAAAAAAAAGATAAAAAAAATGTAAATTTTTTTTTATCGCTTATTTCACTAAAGTGGTGTTTGAATATTAGCTAGTAAAGCATATCTTTGCAATCCTTTTTTCAAAAGAAGATAAAATGTACGTTATAGTAGACATTGCGGGCAAGCAGTTTAAGGCCGAGAAAGACAAGTTTCTTTACGCACCATTGCAGGATGCGAAGGAAGGGTCAAAAGTGAATTTTGACAAAGTATTGCTTGTTGATGACGAGGGTAAAGTGAAGGTTGGAGCACCCACTGTGAAGGGGGCGAAAGTGTCTGGTAAGATTCTGGAACATGTGAAAGATGATAAGGTGGTGGTCTTCAAAAAGAAGAGAAGAAAGGGCTATAAAGTGAAGAACGGTCATAGGCAGCAGTTCTCTAAAATTTTGATTGAAGATATAAAAGGATAAGATCTCATGGCACACAAGAAAGGAGCCGGTAGTTCCAATAACGGTAGAGAATCAGAAAGTAAACGACTTGGCGTAAAGATCTACGGCGGTCAGAAAGTGGTAGCTGGAAATATTATTGTTCGACAAAGAGGAACAAAGCATCACCCTGGTAATAATGTAGGTCTTGGGAA
>JANQOR010000032.1 GCA_028285685.1 Cyclobacteriaceae bacterium
ACCTCCAATATAGAGTGACAGCAATTCACTGTCATTCAAACTTGTATTAATCATGTAATTCACCTGTTTGTTAACGTAGAGGTCTATATCATATTGTAGCGTTTTGGGTTTTTAATATTTTAAGTTTCAAACAATTCAGAAATGAAGGATACCTATTTTTGCGTCCGCCTTTACTGAAAATCTTTGTGTTTAGTTTTCATTAGACAGGCTTACCCCTAAAATGGTTGGAAAAAGAAAAATAATCTTAGAGATAATATTCATTTTGTGCATCACGATTTCAGCATGTGAAACATCAAAAAATGCACCGGAGTATGAATCTGCGGAGCTTGTAATTGAACAACTAACTGATCACACATTCATCCACATTTCATACTTAAATACGAATGATTTTGGCAAAGTCCGCTGCAATGGACTAGTAGTTAGGGAAGGAGAAAAAGCCTTGATCATTGATGCACCGACCAATAGTATTGCTTCGCTTGAATTAATAAATTGGATTGAAAAGGAAATAGAATGTGAGATAGTAGGCGTTGTGGTCAGCCATTTTCATGAAGATGCGTTGGGCGACCTGGGAGAATTTCACAAAAGAGGCATTTCATCATATTCAAATACGCTAACAATTGAGCTCGCTCAGAGCGATTCGTCACGAGTACTTCCGACAACGGGTTTTAGTGAAAGGCTGGAAATTGCTATTCAAAATCAGCAGGTAGCCAATGAATATTTCGGTCGGGGGCATACAAAAGATAATATTGTTAGCTACTTTCCAAATGAGAAGGTGTTATATGGTGGATGTCTAATTAAATCACTTCAAGCCGGTAAAGGATATCTTGGAGACGCGGATACAACAGAATGGTCAAAGACGGTTCAGAAAGTAAAGGCAAGGTACACCGATGTGGAATTTGTTGTCCCTGGTCATGGTAAGCCCGGTGGTAGCGAACTACTTGATTACACAATCCAACTATTTGAAGTAGAACCCTAAGAGGATGGCTGCAAAAATCGACGATCTGGATCCAAAAAAATACATCATCATAAAAGGTGCTAGGGTAAACAACCTAAAAAACCTTGATGTGGCGATTCCACGAGACCAGCTAGTCGTTATTACTGGATTGTCCGGTTCGGGAAAATCATCCCTTGCATTCGACACATTATTTGCCGAAGGTCAAAGAAAATATGTGGAAAGTCTTAGCTCATATGCTCGACAATTTCTGGGACGGATGGAAAAACCGGAGGTTGATTACATCAAAGGAGTGGCTCCTGCCATAGCAATTGAGCAAAAGGTTAGTGCAAGAAATCCACGATCAACCATAGGAACTACCACAGAAATTTATGATTACCTAAAACTGCTATTTGCGCGAATTGGAAGGACGATCTCCCCAATTTCCGGGAAGGAAGTAAAAAAAGATACTGTGACCGATGTGGTCGATTATATCCTTTCCCATGAGGATGGAGAAAAACTGACGATCACCACCCCCTTAAGGCACAAAGAAAAAAGGACGCTTCAAAAAGAGTTGGAGATCTTGCTAAGCAAAGGCTATACAAGAATTGTCGTTAAGGGTGAGGTCATGTTCATCGAAGATGTTCTTAACTCTGATGAAATGCCGAAGGGAAACATTGAGATCTTAATTGATCGGGCCTCGGTGCAATCTGATGAGGCCACGCAGTTTCGTCTGTCGGATTCTGTCCAGACTGCTTTTTTTGAGGGTGAAGGAGATTGCCGTGTTTCCTTTGTTGAAGGAAAGAAAAAGAACTTCTCTGATCGGTTTGAACTGGACGACATGACATTTGAAGAGCCAAGTGTCAACTTCTTTAGCTTCAATAATCCATATGGAGCGTGTAAAAAGTGTGAAGGTTTCGGTCGAGTGTTAGGAATCGATCCAGACCTTGTGATTCCTGACCGTAACCTCTCGGTGTATGAGGGAGCAATAGCACCATGGAAGGGAGAGACCACAAAGAAGTGGGTCGAGCCTTTAATCCAGGAAGGAATCAAATTTGATTTTCCTATTCATCGCCCGATCGCTGAGCTTTCAAAAGAAGAGTATGAATTGCTATGGACCGGTAACAAGTACTTCGAAGGCATTAACGCCTTCTTCTCTTTTCTCGAATCCAAATTGCACAAGATCCAATACAGAGTGATGCTATCCCGGTATAGAGGCAAGACGACCTGTCCTGACTGTCGTGGAACTAAATTGAGGAAGGATGCATCCTATGTCAAAATAGCCGGCTACTCGATCACAGACCTGGTACTTCAACCGGTCAACCGTTTGCTTCCGCTCTTTACATCTCTAAAAATCCCCAAAAATGATACACAGATTGGCAAGCGAATTCTAGATGAGATCGGAAACCGGCTCACCTACCTTGACAAAGTTGGCCTTGGTTATTTAACCCTTAACCGACTTACCAATACACTCTCCGGTGGGGAATTTCAGCGAATCAAACTGGCAACTTCTCTTGGTAGTGCGCTTGTTGGTTCCATGTACATTTTAGACGAACCAAGTATTGGACTCCATCCGAGAGATACTGAGCGTTTAATAGATGTCCTGAAATCACTTCGTGACGTAGGAAATTCCGTGATTGTGGTTGAACACGAGGAAAAAGTAATGGAAGCCGCTGATCAAATCATAGACATCGGTCCTGAAGCTGGCGTTTACGGCGGGGAGTTGGTCTTTCAGGGGAGTGTAGATCAAATCAATGGTAAGGACGACTCTTACACCTCTAAATACTTAAAAGGTGAAGAAACGATTGCTGTGCCTGAAAAACGCAGACCATGGAGACAGTCGATCGTGATTGAAAGAGCAAGAGAACACAATCTGAAAAGTATCGATGTGGAAATTCCACTAGGTGTTATGACTGTTGTTACTGGAGTAAGCGGTTCTGGAAAATCGACACTTGTTCGAAGGATTTTAAATCCAGCAATGAGTAAGTTGCTAGGCATTGTTGGCGAGGCTACTGGCAAATTCGACAACCTAGCAGGAAACTACAAAAAGGTGACTCAAATTGAATTTGTTGATCAAAATCCTATTGGAAAAAGCTCGAGATCAAACCCGGTTACTTACGTCAAAGCTTACGATGCAATAAGACAGCTATTCTCTGAGCAAACCATCTCGAAAAAGAACGGCTTCAAACCAGCTCACTTTTCCTTCAATGTGGACGGTGGCCGCTGTGAGGTTTGCGAGGGTGAAGGCACAGTCAAAATAGAAATGCAGTTCATGGCGGACCTTCACCTGACCTGCGAGAGCTGCGGCGGTCAACGATTCAAGAAGGAAATTCTCGAGGTAACCTACAATGACAAGAACATCTCAGAAGTCCTGGATCTTTCGGTACAAGAAGCATTAGAATTTTTTGAAGGTAAATCTGCAATTACCAACAAAATACAGCCGCTCTTTGACGTTGGACTAGGCTATATAAAACTGGGACAAAGCTCTAACTCCCTAAGTGGCGGAGAAGCACAGCGTGTGAAGCTTGCCTCCTTTCTTGGAAAAGGCACCAAAGCAAACACTGCTGACCACGTTCTCTTCATTTTCGATGAACCTACAACAGGTCTTCATTTTCATGACATCAAGAAACTTCTTGATGCGCTCAATGCGCTCATCGATGGAGGCAACTCCATAGTGATTATTGAGCACAATACTGAAATCATAAAAAATGCTGACTGGATCATCGACCTTGGTCCGGAAGGCGGTGATGAAGGAGGACACGTTTGCTTTGCTGGTTTGCCAGAGCAACTAGCAAAGGAGCCAAACAATCACACAGGAAAATTCTTAAGAGAAAAGCTATAAGTTCAGGAAGCTGTTTGTTGGCTTACTAAATGCTTACCTGGAAAAGTTGACGGTCCTGGTGGGTCAAGTGATTTTTAAGCAAAAAAACGATGAGGCATCACAAGCTGATTTCACTAAGCTTCAACTTTTTACTGATTTTCCTCCTGTTATCCATCGAGTGCAGGGAAGACGATGAATTAGTAGAGCCGACAATGGTCGGCTCCTTTTCACCTGATCCCTCAACTCCTTGTGGCAAGGAATATCATGAATGTTATAAAGAAGCCAGGGAAAAATTGAATGAGATGTCTGAAAATTGTTCGACCCGCTATGGTTTTGGTGGATCAAACTACTATAGGTGTATCACGGAAAGCAATGAAATATTTCAAAGCCAAATCAATGAATGTCGTTCTGACTACGAGGAATGCAACAAACAATGATTTTGGAACCTAGTCTGCTGGTGGCAAGCTTTCTATTCTTCCACAAAATACTCCCCAAGCTTCCGCATCGATGATTCCGTAACTTCAATGTCGGAAACAACTCTTCCTTTTTCAATCAAAATGACTCGATCACATGATTCGGCAATATTCTGGAGATTGTGACTTGAGACAATTACCGTTTTTCCATCCTCCTTTTGCTTCCGGATGAGCTTTCTTAGTCTAGCTTGCGATGTGGGATCAAGGTGTGCAAACGGTTCATCCATCAAAAGGTATTTTGGACTTCCTGCTAGCAGACTCAGTATACCAACGCGAATTTTGGTCCCTGTCGACAAGTCTCTAATGTACTTTTCGTTATCATCGATATCTTGATTTGAAAATTCGCGATAGCTTTCAAGAAGCTCATCCACTCCTACTTCAGAGTTCTTGGTTTGCAGCACAAACTCAAGGTATTCCTTGGGCTTCAAGAATTCGATAAGAAATGTCTCGTCAATAAAAGCATTTAGACACCCTTGCCAATCTTGTGATTCACTGATCTTTTTCCCCTCCACTTCAACATATCCATCATCGGGTTTAAGTAGGTCAAGAATAGACTTAAACAAGGTCGTCTTACCGGCACCATTGTTTCCGACAATGCCTATACTCTCACCTGCTCCTATTTCAATCGAAACAATGTCCAGTGCCTGTTTACCTTCGAACGATTTTTTTAGTCCTTTTACTTTTATCATTATTTAAACCCTTGTGACAATTCATATTTTTTCTTAACCAACAGTTTGGCAATCGTCTTAATCAAGATTCGGTGTGTTACGATTCCTATCAAACCTGCTATCCCTAGCATATATAGGGCTTGTTGCTCAAAGAGCACACGTCCGACACCATAAACCAAAAACGGTGCAATCATCACTACCATACTTGTTAGAATAATTGGACTGGTTACCATTCCTTCATAGTTGGTCATGGAATTTTCTGACAACCTAATTTTAGTAGAATTGAAGACGGACCGATAAAGAACTAAAGGAATTGTTACCCCAATATTGTATATCAACATACAGCTCAAATTCACCAGGTTAGTTTCCCGAATAATCCCTGGGATCAGGAACAGAACAAACCCAAGCACACAGGTATAGGAGTAAAAGGCATATCTATTAGTGAAAAAAACTTTAGGTGAGATATTCGTTACCAGAAAATCAAAAAAAGTTCCTTCCCATCCCAGTGAGTAGATTCCATGTTGTAATACAAAGAAGCATGTTCCGAGAAAGAACATGACGTTGACAAGGGCCTCGGGTGATTTATCGCTGAGTAAGAGTGGAAAAATTAGCATGGAAACAAGTCCAAAGATGAGATTGGTTCTTGTTCTTTTATTGCGGACGACAAGTGACCATTCAAGCTGATAATAGGGGTTCTTAAATTGGATTTTAGGTAGCCCCCTTCTCCATGATGATCTTCTCGGTCGATCATAAAGTAAACGCATTTTTAGCTTCCGATTGATCTGAGTGTACGCCAGGTACAGCGAGAGCCCCAATAGAGCAAAAGCAAACCATGAAACCAGGACCGTAGGCGTAAAGCTTATCAAGTAGCCCTGTAAAATCAGTCCGACATTGGTAGCAAGAACAATTAAAAAAATAAGTCGTGAGCCCTTTTTTGAATACTGAAAAAAGAGACCTAAGTAATGACTTGATAGAAAGAGGCAAGTTGTTATTAACGCCATCTTCATTCCACCCAGCTGAAATGCTTTCACGACAATGACAACTACCGGCATGGAAAGCAGGAATGGAACAATACCAAAAAGAGAAGTAATCAAGTACTGCCAGGAAATACTACTGGTTTCACTCGCAAGTGTCATGTAATACTTGATTCTAGGAGAGGGCCTCCTGAAGACTAGGTGAAAAACAAGATCTGAGAAGAAATAAATAACCACAAACAATTCGAATCCGCCATTGATCAGGGAAAAGTATTGTTCCAGATCAAAGGCTATGCCGTCGATTGAGCCGTAGAAAGTTGGCGCCACCTTCAGGGCCACAAACAAAATCGCGGTAAAAGCTATGGCTTGACCATTCAACGATTTGCTCCTGGCAATGGACAAGTAATGATGTCTCAGATAGAATGTTTTAGACAGTTTCATCCGCAACCTTCGAAGAGTTTCAAGTCCTTAGTATCATTGCGGTCCGATTAATTACAAAGAAAATGAGAAAAAACATTGTCGCTGGAAACTGGAAAATGAACTGCTCTCTGGAAGAAGGGCAAAAGCTAGCAACAGAAGTTTCACAACTAGTGCTTGACTTAGGGCAAAAAGACGCGGAAGTGATTCTTATCCCTCCTTTCATCCACCTTTCGAAATTGAGTGAGCAGATGCAGTCGGACGGTAACTTCTACCTTGGAGCCCAAAACTGTCATCAAAATGAGCATGGGGCTTACACAGGTGAAGTGTCTGCCTCTATGATCAAATCCTGCGGGGGGACACATATTATAATCGGTCACAGTGAGCGTCGTGAATATTTTCAAGAGTCTGACGCACTCCTTGCCGAAAAGATCAATTCGGTTTTAAGTAATGACATGACTCCAATTTTTTGTTGTGGTGAACGGCTTGAGTCTAGGGAGGTCAACACACAGGAAGCAGTTGTTGGCGAACAAATAAGAAACGCACTATTTCATCTATCTGCTGATCAGATTTCCAAAATCGTGATTGCCTATGAACCTGTCTGGGCAATTGGAACAGGTAAAACAGCTACAGCGCAACAAGCGCAGGAAATGCATGCGTTTATACGTAGCAGCATCACAGAGAAATACACAAATGAAATTGCAAATGGAATTTCCATTTTGTACGGGGGTAGCGTTAAACCTGACAATGCCAAAGAGATATTTTCGCAGGACGATGTAGATGGTGGTCTTATCGGGGGGGCTAGCTTAAAAGCACGTGACTTTATGGATATAGTCAAGGCTTTCAACTAATCTCTTATGGATTTTGTCACTATTTCTGTCAAATGCCGACCTGATCTGAGTGACGCACTCATTGCTGAGTTTTTCGAGATTGGATTCGATTCGTTCCAGGAGTTTGATGATGGTTTTGAAGCAAGTAGTGAAGCAAAAGCATTCTCAGAAATCTCCGTTCAGAAAGTGATTCAGAGATACGAAGGAGTCTCCTTTACTATCAAGGAAGTAGAAAAAGTGAACTGGAATGAGGAGTGGGAAAAAAACTATGATCCGATTTTGGTTGATGGGAAATGCATGGTTAGGGCCACATTCCACGAAGCAGATCCATCAGCGGAGTATGACATTCTTGTTAATCCCAAAATGTCCTTTGGAACTGGACACCATGCTACCACCTATCTAATGCTATCACACCAAATGAAACTAGATCATATAGGGAAAAAGGTGCTGGACGTAGGCTGTGGTACGGGAATTTTATCCATCATGGCCGCACTGCGTGGAGCTTCGAAGGTCATTGCCACAGACATCGATGATTGGAGCATAGAAAATAGTAAGGAGAATTTTTCGTTAAATCAACTACACAACATCCAACTGGTAAAAGGACAGATTGATGTTGTGGATGATAAGAATTTTGATATCATCATTGCCAACATAAACAAAAACGTACTGATAGATCAGATCGAAAGGTATGCGTCCATGATGGTGGAAGGTGGACACCTTCTACTAAGTGGTTTTTATCAATCTGATATTCCTGATCTGGTAAGAGCGGCCGAAAAACATCAACTTGTGCCTCTTGATGAGAACGAAAAAGAGAAGTGGTCAATGTTAGCTCTGGTTAAACCGAAAGCTTAAAACTATCGTCTGTTGACTTAGACTATCACACGATTAAATATCTTTAACACTATAATGCGATCGTCTTTACTCATATTACTGTTGGTTTTCACTTCTTTTTTGGAGGTCAATGCACAACGATTGTCCGAAGACAAGAGTGAATTTAGATCGCAGGTAATCTCCAGATTGAAGTCCGCAGGAACGGAAGCAGCGTACAAGATCGGTTTTGATTTTCAAAATGCCTGGGATGGCAAATTCACATCTGCCCAGCAAGATAAAATCCACACAATAGCATTACGCATGCAACGAAAAGGGTACCCATTCTACCCCTTTTTTTACCATTACTTCAGCTATCTAGCTTATTCGGTAGCACAAGAGAACCTTCAGAGGGATGAACTTAGTAATCTTTTAGCAATCAATGAGCAAGTGCTGGAAACACTATCCAGAGCAGAGTATGCTGATTTTGTATTTGGTCTAAATATCTATTTTGCAAGAAGATATCTCAGCCTCGAGAAAACACTATTTGTCCAGGCTCCAGGTGGTACTTATTCTTTCGAATTACTTGATGAATTAGTTGAAATTCAAGACGATCCATACGCCAATCAGGAATTTGTCGAGGAAGACACTTCAGAGTTTATTACCGACGAGGAATTGGCCGCCTTGAATGCGCAGCCTGCCGATTCACTTGCCGATCCGTGGGCAGACACAAACGGTGACCCCTGGGCAGATTCAAACAATGATCCGTGGGCAGATGCGAATAACGATCCGTGGGCAGACGCAAATAACGATCCGTGGGCAGACGCAAATAATGATCCATGGGCGGACGCAAACAATGACCCGTGGGCAGACGCAAGTGACGATCCATGGGGAGATTCGAATAGCGATCCTTGGGGAAGTTCAAGTGATGATGATTGGGGAAGTGATGATAATTGGGGAAGCTCAAATACCTCCGAACCTCCACCTCCCGAAAGACCCACCTATGCCATTGCGATCATCGATCATCTGGCTAGTGTAAGAAGCACTTATCTCCCCCCTGAAATAAAAGGGCCTGTTATCAAAATAGCTGACGCTGACATGCTCATTGTGACACCTAGCGATTCAATGATCGTCAATAGCGTCACCGGAACCTTTCTATTGCAAAACAGAAATTTCGTGGGCTCCACAGGTACGGTCAAATGGCCGGGTAAAAACAGAAAATTCAGAGGTGCAGAAGTTCAACTTGAAGATTTCTTTTTACGAGAAGACCGTTCGGACTTTTGGACACCAAACGCCAAGATCAAATATGATGAGATGTTTGATGGAGAAATCGAGGGAGTCTTTACATTTAGAAGTCCTAACCGTCCCAAAAGAGCTCCGAGCAAGTATCCGATTTTTACTTCCAATGAAAATGACGTAAACGTCAAATTCGCAGACGATAAACTTTCCTATACAGGTGGTATTGAAATTCAAGGGAATGAGCTATTTGGCCGCTCAGTTTCCAAAAAGAATGGAACCTTAACCATACTCGACGGTCGTGGCAATCAGGTGTCATTAAAGTCAAAATCATTCATGCTGGGTGACTCACTAGTTTCGATGGAAAAAGGTTCATTAACCATCACCCATGGAAGTGATTCTATTTTTCATAAAGATGTAAAAGCAAAGTACGATCTACCCACAAAAACTCTTACAGTCCTACGAAACTCAAGTATTACACCCTTTACATCCACCTACTTCGATGTGACCATGAACCTGGATCTTATCAAGTGGGACATGGAACAAGATTCAATCAGCATGAATGTGATGAATGCCAAAGATCTTCTTCCGGCCACATTTGAGTCCAAAGACTTCTTTGATGAAGTCAGGTTCAGAAAGCTGGCACGGTTTCTCCATTTTCATCCAGTAAGTAGTGCGGTCTTCTACGCTAAAAAGTACAATCTAACAGAGTTTTATATAGGTGAACTAGCAATAGAATACAAGATTCAAGAAAGTTATGCCAAGGGAGCTGCAAAAATTCTACATCAATATGGATTTGCCGACTACGACTCCGAATCTGGTTTGCTTCAATTGAAAGATAAGGCCTTTCATTACTATGATGCCTCTGCCAAAAGGGTAGACTATGACAACTTGATGTTACCATCCAAGATATCTGACGAAGTAAACGCTTACATTGAACTTGACAGTGGAAAATTGAATATCAATGGTGTCAACAGGTTTTACCTTACTACTGACTTTAAAGTATATGCTGCTCCTTATGATAGCACCGTGACGTTGCTGAGGGGGCGGAACCTGGAGTTCGATGGAGTTCTTCATGCGGGCGACTTTGACTACCAGGGAATTGGTCACCAATTTGATTATGAAGAGTTCCTTTTTAACATGCCTCAAATCGATTCAATGAGGATCACGATCCCTTTAAGAGACACCACAAACCTGGAGGCAGGTTTTGAGAAAACCACACTTGCAAATCAACTAACAAGTACATCCGGAACTCTTTATATTGACAAAAAAGAAAACAAGTCAGGGAAGAATAAGAATAGCAGCTATCCGTTTTTCGTCTCAGACAGCGAGGCAACCGTGTACTTTGATGGTCCTGAAATTCTGGATGGTGCTTACGACAAATCTGTTCGATTTTTTATCCCGCCTTTCGAAATTGACAGCATAGAGAGGGAAGATGGAGAAAGCATCAGCTTTGAAGGTACATTTAATTCAGGCGGTATTTTTCCAACCTTTGCTGAGACATTACACCCCCAAGAAGACAAATCACTTGGCTTTGTTCACAAAATCCCGGATCAAGGGTACAACCTGTACGGCACAGAAGCCAAAACCTACGAAGAAATACGTCTTTCAAACCAGGGGATGAGAGGTTTTGGTCAAATAGACTTTTTGACGACCACCATCTACTCTGATGACTTTATCTACTATCCCGATTCTGTTACAACGGATGGGACAAGTGGTGTTATTAGCCCAGGAACTATCGGCAGTGCAAGCTACCCAGAAGCAATACTTGGCACCTACGATATGTACTGGCTTCCGAGAAAGGACAGTATGTACCTAAGAACTGTAGACGAGCCGTTTAAATTCTACAATTCTACTGCTGAGTTGGAAGGAGAAGCCAACATCACCACGAAGGGCGTATATGGGGGTGGGACGATGCTTACCCGTGGGTCACGTGCAATTTCCGATGAATTGAGTTTTGAAGAATTTAAGTATGGGGCCAGACACGCAAATTTTGAAGTACTTACCGACAGCGTTGACAAACCTGCAATGGCCGGTGATGACATTCGCCTTGACTTTGACCTTACCAACAACACAGCTACCGTGAGGCCAGAAAAACAGGGAATTGCGGCCATCTCGTTCCCATATGCACAAATGAAAACCTCCATTACAGAGGCTGTTTGGGATTTGGAAGACTCAGTAGTGATCATGACCAAGCCGGAGGAAGTACCTATTGAGAATTCTTATTTCTTCACTACGAGGGAGGACCTGGACTCACTTGCCTTCAATGCAGAACGTGCTGTCTACGACATCAATTCGCAAAAACTGAATGTGCAAGGTATTCCATACATCACAGTTGCAGATTCCAGGATTATTCCCGAGAACAATGAGACAACCATTCTTGCGAACTCGGTACTACAAAAGTTTGAAAATGCCGAGATAATCATTGATACCCTAAACGGTTATCACTACCTGGACAGGGCATCTATCCGGGTGATTTCAAGGAATAAGTTCGAAGGCAATGCCTGGTATAAGCAGATAATTGGTCTTGATACCTTTGATATTCGCTTTGACAGCTTCGAACTGGTAGAAGTACCTGTTGGCGAGGCGGACAGAAAAGGAAATGTACCTACTCAATTGATGACAGTCTCCGGAGGAGAAGTGGAGGCCGATCAAAATCTTATCATTTCACCTGGATTCCTCTACAAAGGAAGTGTTTCCATGTATGCTTATAAAGAAGCACTGGAACTTGATGGTTATGTCAAAATAGATCTGGAAGGTCATGATCAATGGGTCAATTTTTTGAGATCCGACGAAGATCCTCAAGTAAAAGTCCCCTTTGACAATGCCCAATTCGAAAGTGGTGGGCCTGCTTATGCTGGCATACATCGCAACATCAGGGACGAATTGTACATGACCTTTGTGGAGAAAAGACAGACAGAGTCAGACCATGACTTTTTCAGGGCAAGTGGGATATTGACTTACGAAGATTCCACAGAGACCTACAAAATAGAAACTCACCTCAAATCAACAGGTGAGGCATATGCCGGGAGCACCATGATCTACGTTGATAGCTCCAAAAATGTCATTTTCGAGGGTCCGGTAAATTTCTTAAAACCGACCACTACCGAGATTAGTGTAAAGGCCTCGGCACTTGGGGCAGGGAACACAGAGACGGGAGAATACCAGGCAGATGTGATGATGATGTTGGACTTCAACATTCCACCTACGATCTTGGACCTTATGGCATTGGATCTTACCGACATCATCGAGCGAATTGGTCCTCCTCCGGCTAACGACATTTCAATCGAATTGCTTTACAAATTGGCAAATCTAACGGATGAGGCCACTACGCGTTTCTATGAAGAAAACAGTCTTAGAAATTACACTCCCCTTGTTTCTACCTCCCGTGAGCTGGAAAAACCGATCTTTATTTCTGGAACAAAAATGAAATGGTCAAAAGAGCATAGTGCCTGGCATAATACCACCAAGCTCGGGCTTTCGCATATCGTTCGCGACGACTTGAACGCTAAGTTGGATGGTTTTCTTGAGTTCAAGAAAGACGAAACCGGTGAAGATGTACTAAATCTCTTTATCCAGGCAGCGCCAGGGGTATGGTACTACATCGCATACTCAAAGCATCAGATTATTATGTTCTCTTCGAATAAAGAATTTAATGAAGAGGTTGAAGCCAAATCTAACATTGGAAAAGCCAAGCCCGGAGAAGTTGTTTTCGTCGGAGGAGAAACAAATGAGACATTGTCTTTCATCAACGATTTTCGGCTGAAATTTTTTGGTTTGAAGGAACCTTACAACCTTATCTCTCCGGATGACGTGAGCCTGGAGGACGAAAGCTTTGATACAATCAAGAAAACGGATGATGACGATGGCTTTGGGTTTGACTGAGTTCACCTTCATCACGAATCATTACAATTCCTACACTTGAATAATTAATCCAATTTAAGTTTGCCTTAAACCTGACAGTCTTTATGAGTGCATTAACCTTTATAGAAGAAAACAAGGATCGATTCTTGGATGAGCTCCTTGAACTACTTAAAATCCCTTCGGTCAGCGCTGATTCCAATTTCGCTGCTGATGTTAGAACTGCTGCCGAGTATTTGAGGAAGAAGTTTGAGGATCTGGATACCACCGTTGAAATCTGTGAGACGGCAGGACATCCAATTGTATATGCAGAGAGGATGATAGACTCCTCCCTTCCTACCGTGTTGGTTTATGGACACTACGATGTTCAACCCCCAGACCCCTTAGAATTGTGGGATTCGCCCCCGTTTGAACCAGTGGTCAAGGATGAGAGGATCTATGCGCGTGGTTCGGCCGACGATAAGGGGCAAGTTTACATGCATGTCAAGGCATATGAAGCATTACTAAAAACAGATTCACTACCATGCAATTTGAAGTTTATGATTGAAGGTGAGGAAGAAGTAGGGTCCGATAATCTTGGGGTTTTTGTCAAGGAAAATAAAGAAAAGCTAAAAGCAGATGTCATCGTAATCTCCGACACACACATCATTAGCAACGATACACCATCTATTACTGTTGGTCTTCGTGGCTTAAGCTATCTGGAAGTCGAGGTGACCGGGCCAAACCGCGATTTGCACTCAGGTACCTATGGGGGTGCAGTTGGAAATCCTATCAATATCTTGTGTCAAATGATTGCCTCTCTCCAGGACCAAAATGGCAGGATAACCATACCGGGATTCTACGACAAAGTTGAAGAGCTCTCCCAGGAATACAGAAATAAGATGTCCGAGGCACCATTCGATCTTAAGGAATTCAAGAACCTTCTCAACATTCAGGAGGAGAAAGGGGAGGATGGATTCTCAACAATCGAACGGACAGGTATCAGACCTACCTTGGATGTAAATGGGATCTGGGGTGGCTATACTGGAGAGGGAGCTAAAACAGTTCTTCCATCCAAGGCATACGCGAAAATCTCCATGCGGCTAGTTCCGTACCAGGTGAGCGAAGAAATCACTAATTTGTTTACGGAGCATTTTAAGAAAATCGCTCCAAAATCAGTGAATGTTGAAATCACTCCCCATCATGGGGGTGAAGCAGTGGTCATACCAACTGACTCAATTGGATATAAAGCCGCTGAAAAGGCTATGGAAAAAACGTGGGGGAAAACACCAATCCCTACTAGAGAGGGAGGTAGCATTCCAATAGTAGCACTTTTCCAAAAAGAGCTGGGCTTAGACTCCATCTTAATGGGATTTGGGCTTCAAGAAGATGCCATCCACTCACCCAATGAGAGCTATGGTCTCTTCAATTATTTTAGAGGAATCGAAACCATTTCTCATTTTTATCAGTTTTTCGCTGAGATGTCCAAGTGATCGCATGAGAAACCTGCTTGTCTTTTTCATTTGCTCCTTTCCTCTTTGGAGCCACAGTCAAATCCTGAAGCCAATAAGCTGGAAGGTTGAACTAAGTAATTCAAACCCAGCAGCAGGCGAAGTGGTCGAAATTCGATTCAATGCGACCATAGATGATACCTGGTACCTCTATTCTTCAGATTTTGACCCTGATCTCGGACCAATGGTAACCGAATTCTTCTTTGAAGAAAACGATACATATGAGCGAATAGGAGAGGTTGTTCCAGTAAATCCAAAAAAGAAATTCGATTCACTGTGGATGGGTGAGTACACGTATTTCAGTGTAAAAGGCCAATTCACACAAAAGGTGAAAATCTTGACGGATGAATTCAATATCAGTGGCAACTATACCTATCAAGTTTGTTCCGATATCGATGGAAAGTGCATCCCATTTGATGACGATTTTGATCTTGGTGTAAAAAAAAAATTAGCCGCCGAAACGGCAACTGAAGATAGTGACCAGTCAAAAGGTCTTTTAAAGCAACGGGATTCCACGGATCCTTACTCACTTCTGTCCTTCATGATTGCTGCCTTCCTGGTCGGCCTTGCAGCGTTATTGACGCCATGTGTTTTTCCAATGATCCCTCTAACTGTTACTTTCTTCGCAGGCAAGGACAGTAAGAAAAAAGGCAGAGTTCGAAACAGTTTGATTTACGGGATATCGATTATTCTAATCTATGTCTTTATTGGTAGCATCGTGGCGCCATTTATGGGACCAGAAACCGCCAATGATCTGGCAACTGGGTGGATTCCCAACGTTCTCTTTTTTATCGTATTCCTGGTTTTCGCTCTCTCATTTCTAGGACTTTTTGAAATTACGCTCCCAAGTGGTTTTATCAACAAAGTGGACGCCATGGGAGATAAGGGAGGTTTGGTCGGAGTGTTTTTTATGGCCCTTACCCTTGTATTAGTTTCGTTCTCCTGTACCGGCCCATTAGTTGGGAGTATCCTAGTCGAATCAGCGGGTGGCATGGTGATCAAGCCAATCTTGGGTATGTTCGCGTTTTCTGCCGCATTTGCAATTCCATTTACACTATTTGCCTCCTTTCCCGGCTGGCTATCAACACTTCCTAAATCAGGTGGATGGCTCAACTCTGTTAAGGTTGTTCTTGGATTTCTTGAGCTGGCATTTGCCTTCAAATTCCTAAGTATTGCCGATCAGGCCTACCACTGGCAGATTCTGGATCGGGAGATCTATCTCGCTATTTGGATCGTAATCTTCACCTTGATGGGGTTCTACCTATTGGGGAAATTGAAATTACCTGGAGACGATGAAACTACACGAACCTCCGTGCCAAAACTCATGTTGGCAATTGTTAGTTTCAGCTTCGTAACATATATGGTCCCGGGAATGTTTGGTGCGCCTCTGAATGCGCTTGCGGGCTACCTTCCTCCCCTAACTACTCATGATTTCGACCTGAACAAAATTGTTAGGGAAAATGGTGGTGTGAATCAGCGTAACGAAATTTGTGAGGATCCGTTCTACTCAGATTTCCTTCACCTACCCCATGGGCTTCAGGGCTATTTTGATTTCAATCAAGCATTGAGTTGTGCTCAAGAGCAGGGCAAACCTATTTTTATTGACTTCACAGGTCATGGTTGTGTCAACTGTAGAGAGATGGAGCAAAGAGTTTGGTCTGACCCACGAGTGCTCAATCGACTAAAGGAAAAGTTTGTTATTGCTGCCCTCTACGTAGATGATAAGACAGAGCTTCCCGAAAATGATTGGTACAGATCTTCATATGACAACAAGTTGAAAAAAACTATTGGTAAACAAAATGCGGACTTTCAGATTACAAGGTTCAACAACAACGCGCAACCCTTTTATGTCATCATCAACGAAGAAGGAGACCTGCTAATAGAACCAAAAGCTTATGATCTTAACATCCCCAGGTTTGTGGATTTTTTAGATCAGGCATTGGAAAATCATAGAAATAGTACAGTTTTACGGCTGGATTAGCTCAAAATATCTTGAAAACTAAGTTCTGGCTGGTGCTCACCAGCCTCACCATAGCGACTGTCTCCTTTTTCTATTTATCATCTCCAGAAGAAGAAGCAACACCTGAGCCGATTGCAGTTGTAGATCCGGTTCCGGAACCCACTCTTTTGTACGGGTTTCCTATCGACTCCTTTGAGGTAACGACGGGTAGGGTTAGATGGAATCAATTCCTGGCCGAAATATTGTCGAAATACAACATCGATGGCCAAGACCTTCATACCTTATCAAGGGTATCAAGGAAGGTCTATGATGTCAGAAAATTGAAGGCGGGGGCTAATTATGTGATTATTCACAATCGAGATTCCTTAAAGACGGTTCGTCAATTCATTTTCGAACCTTCGATAACAGAATACGTCGTTTACAATTTTCAAGATTCTATTTACGCAGAATTAAAGCAAAAGCCAATTGAAATTGTTGAGCGTACACTTGCTGTTGATATCAAATCCTCTATGTACGAGGCAATCCTCCAACAGAACTCATCTCCAATTCTCGTGAATCGTTTAGTGGATGTTTTTGCCTGGCAGGTCGACTTCTTTAGGATAGCCAAAGGCGATAAGCTCAAAGTTGTGTTTGAGGAGCAACGTGTTGATGGAGAGATTTCAGACATTGGCGAAATAAAAGCAGCATACTTCAGGCATTTAGGCAAAGACTACTACGCAATCCCCTATGCTCACAAGGGCAAAGTCGACTTTTTCGATGAGGAAGGAAAAAGCCTACGCAAGACGTTTTTGCGTGCCCCCTTGAATTTTACTCGAATAAGCTCTCGCTACTCTCCAAGAAGGTTTCATCCCGTGCAAAGAAGGTACAAAGCTCATCTTGGTACCGACTACGCTGCGCCCACAGGAACCCCCATTCGGACTGTAGGTGATGGTGTGATTTTGGAGGCCAGATACCATGGAGGAAATGGGAATTACGTCAAGATCAGACACAACAGCAACTACACCACTCAGTATCTCCACATGTCAAAAATAGCACGAGGTATACGCCCCGGAGTCAAAGTAAAGCAGGGTGCAACCATTGGATATGTAGGACAGACTGGTCTGGCCAATGGCCCTCATTTGTGTTTTCGATTTTGGAAAAATGGGCGTCAAGTAGACGCCCTGAAAGTAGATCTTCCAGCTTCAAAAGGAATCGGCACCGAAAACCTCGAACTCTTTAAATCCCACGCCAGCCTTGTACGTCAAAGACTGGATTCAATCCAGTTCCCAGTGCCAGAAGCATTGCTTGCATCTATCAAATATCCGTTACCCACAGTTGATTAACACCATCTCGTCGAAAAGGACGGCATGATCATTGTCATTTCTTTCCGTATTTCAATTATTTTTGGGTAAACCCTAATAATCACATGCTTAAAACAGCTTTAAGACTCACATTAATCCTGTTTATTTTTCAAGCAAATGCGCAGATTGCAACCGACACTCTTGTTAGTGTTTCTGGTAAAGTTCTCAGCGCAAAAGATTCGTCACTAGTAGCTGCAAACATCCTATACGAGAAGCTTCCATACTATGACGATATGGGACTAATAACTTCAAAAGAAGATGGTGTTTTTTCAATGCCACTTGTTAAGGGAAGTAGCTATAACATTTCCATTACCAAACCTGGGTTCATAAAATTTGACAAGGAGATCCTTATAGTTGGGAACGGATCTGCTCTAACACAAAACGAAGACTTTTACCTGGCCGTGGATGAGGTTGAGTTAATTACGCTTGAAAATCTTATCTTTCCATCAGGAAGAGCCACCATATCTAGCGAGTCGTACCAAGAATTAGACGAGCTCGCTAACTGGATGAACGAAAATCCTCAGATCATCATCCAACTTGAAGGACATACGGACTTCAGAGGAAATGCCAGTGCTAACATGCAATTGTCTGAGGCAAGAGTTGTAGCCGTTAAGGAGTACCTCATGGATCAAAAAGTGAAAAAGACTAGGATTTTCACCAGAGCTTTTGGTGGGACTCAACCACTTTCAAGGGATGACACACCGGAGGCGAAAGCACTTAATAGAAGAGTTGAGGTCCGAGTTATCCGCCGCTAATTAAAATTTAATAATGAGAAAAATCACACTAACACTCCTGAGCTTTGCATTCGCTGGTGCGCTTTATGCTCAGGAAACCGTTGTTTGGGGGGCCGAGGTTGTGGATGTTTCAACGGAATATTCGCCTTACGAGTATTCCGCAATTCAGGCACTCCATAGACCTAACGTTTTGCCACGCGGAGGGGAAAGTCCAAATGCTTGGCGCCCGAAAAGAACCGATAAAGAGGAGTTCATCGTTGTTTCATTTCCGCAAGCGCTTCAAGCCCAGCAAGTTGCTATTGCGGAATCAGAAAATCCAGGTTCAGTAAAGGAGGTGTATGCCTACGATCCCGACTATAACGAATACAAGTTGTTTGACCTGACGCCAAGAAACCTTCCAATCGAAGCTCGTTTGCTCAACTTATTTTTCGAACAAACCCCATATAAAATTCAGGCGATTAAAGTGGTTCTGGCTGGAGAAGCTAGTCCAGGGTACAACTCCATCGATGCTATTGGTATTTCTGCTTCTAACATTCCGATAAATGTGCTCATAAATCTTGCGCCTGGCATCAACAGTACCATTGAAGCTGACAAGCTCAGCGAAAATGTAAACAGTACCTACCCTGAGCATAGTCCGATAATCTCTCCCGATGGTAAGCGAATGTACTTTTCCCGTCAATATCATCCTGATAATGTTGGCGGTGCCAATGACTCGGAAGACATCTGGGTGTCAGAATTGGACGAAGAAACCGGCGAATGGTCCGTTGCCAAGAACCTTGGGCCACCGCTCAACACTAAGGGACCAAATTTTATTAGTTCCATCAGTGTAGTTGACAACAAAGAAGTTGTAATCCTCGGAAACAGATACGGGAAGGACGGACGAATGTATACCGGTGTTTCGGTTGCCACAAGAGAGGGAGATACTTTCTCCAAACCGGTAGACGTGGACATTGAAGA
Source organism: Cyclobacteriaceae bacterium (assembly GCA_028285685.1). GTDB lineage: Bacteria > Bacteroidota > Bacteroidia > Cytophagales > Cyclobacteriaceae > Ekhidna. The sequence continues at coordinate 19,500 of JANQOR010000032.1, forward strand.
TGAATACAACTATTCACCCAATGCCGATTACTTTTTGGTTCCCGGGGGAGAAGCAATGCTGCTCTCAGCCGAACGCGACGACTCCTACGGCAAAAGAGATCTTTATATCAGCTTCAAGAAGCGTAACGGAAAATGGACAGTTCCAAAAAATCTGGGGAACACATTGAACACCACCGGCGAAGATGAATCTCCATTTTTGGCCGCAGATGGTAGAACGATGTACTATTCCTCTGACGGCTTCAACGGTTACGGCGGATCGGACATTTACGTAACCAGAAAACTGGACGATACCTGGACCAATTGGACGACACCGGAAAATATGGGCTCGAGCATTAATAAGGATGGTGATGACGAATATTTCAGTATCCCGGCAAATGGAACTCACTTATATTTCACAAGAGGAGAAAGAGGACAAGATACAGACATTTTCAGCTTCAAAGTCGAAGATCTCTTTGTGGAAGAAACACCAATCATTGCTTCTGTTGAGCACTTGATCCCGCGTCCGGTTTTCGTAACGGTAAGAGGTCGAGTAATCAATGCCAAGACCAACGAACCTGCAGAAAACGCCAGGGTCATTATTGAGAGACTTCCGGAGGGCGAAGATCTAGACAATGTCAAGGCCCACCCTAAAACCGGTGTATTCAATTTTACCGTGGGTGGCGGATTCCAGTATGCCACCTTAGCAGAAGCGGAAGGTTACATATCCCAAGACGGAGATTTTGATTTCAGAGACTATACAGAATCTGATACGATTGAAAAAAATCTACTCATTTTTCCAATCGAAAAAGGGGAGAAAATTGTTCTTAGAAATATCTTCTTCGACTTTGACAAATCCGTTCTTAAGGAGGCTTCTTTTCCAGTGTTACAAAGGCTAATAGGTTACCTTGCAGACGATAAAATAAAACGCATAGAAATTTCCGGGCATACCGATTCTGTGGGTCCGGCTGAGTATAATAAAGGGCTTTCAGGACGGAGAGCACAATCCGTGGTAAACTTTTTTATCGAAAATGGAATTTCAAAGGATCGTCTGGAAGTAAGCGCCCAGGGTGAAAATCAACCCCTTGTTGCAAATGACACCCCAGAGAACAGGGCTCAAAACAGAAGAGTTGAGTTCAAAATTCTTGAATGAAGTTCAACTAGAAAGAATTTAAAAGTCAGCTTTATTTAAGGCTGACTTTTTACTTTTATACGATGGATACTTTGGCGCAATCGCACATTCGCGAGCTTTTTGAAAATTCTAAAAAAAAATCAGTCGAACTTAGAACCTCCACTTTAGCACAGAGAAGAGCCAAACTAAAAAAACTTGAAGATTGGATTCTAGTCAATAGGGCGGAAATTCATATGGCCGTGTATCGGGACCTACAAAAACCGACACAAGAGACTGATATTACTGAGGTTTTCGTTGTGCTGTCAGAGATTCGAAAAGCTCGAAAAAATCTCAGAAGTTGGATGATGCCTGAAAGAGCCGCAAACAGCATTGTTTTTATCGGGACCAAGGCCGAAAGTTATCCAGAACCAAAGGGTGCCTGTCTCATCATCTCTCCCTGGAATTACCCGTTTCAGCTTGCCATAGCTCCACTAGTTTCAGCTATTGCAGCAGGGAATTCAGTGATCATTAAACCCTCTGAGTATTCCGAAAACACATCAGCGCTCATAAAGAAAATGTGTGACGAGCTTTTTGATGAATCAGATGTAGGTGTAGTACTGGGAGCAGTAGATGAATCATCAGAGCTACTTTCTTTGCCATTTGATCATATATTTTTCACTGGAAGCCCGACCGTTGGAAAAATTGTGATGGAAGCTGCCGCAAAGCATCTTGCATCGGTAACATTGGAGCTGGGCGGCAAGTCTCCGACAATCGTTGATCAAACAGCCAATATCAAGGACGCTGCAACGAAGATATCATGGGGAAAGTGGCTGAATGCTGGTCAGGTTTGTATTGCTCCTGATTATCTGTTGGTGCATGAGAGCGTGAAAAATGAGCTCATTGAGGAATTGGTGATTCAGTCCACTAAGATTTATGGAGAAGAAGAAAATTATGCTGCCATAATAAGTCGAGAGCACCACAATCGAATCAACGACCTGATGGCAGATGCCGTCGAAAAAGGGGCGGATCTTGAGTTTGGAGGTAAATCTGAGAGAGCAAATCTCAGATTTAGCCCTACGCTACTTAGCAATGTATCCCACAGCACCAGGATCATGCAAGAAGAGATTTTTGGTCCCATTCTGCCACTAATAACCTATCAAGAATTAGATGAGGTGGTTGAGATCATAAATGGAAAAGAAAAAGCACTCGCACTTTACATCTTTTCCAGGAACAAGAGCAACATTAGAAAAATCCAAAAGGAAACTTCCTCCGGGATGATGGCAATAAATGAAACGGTCCTCCAATTTGGTCATCCAAATCTTCCTATAGGGGGTGTCAACAATAGTGGCATTGGGAAGGCACACGGCTATCACGGTTTCCTTGCATTCAGCAATCAAAAAGCTATCCTGAAGCAAAGGATCGGTTGGACCGTGGCAAAAACTGTTTATCCGCCTTTTAGCAAGCTTAAAAATTTCATAATTGACTTCATGATCAAGTATTTTTGAAATTGAAATCAGTGAATATCAATGAGAAAAGTACTTTCATTCCTATTAATCCTTTTCATCGCTTCCTGTACATCCAACTCCGAAAAGCCCAGACCCGCAGATTGGCAAGGGAATTGGAAAGCTCTTTGGAAAACACCTCCGGAGTCCTATCCTGGAATTGAAAATGTCGAATTCACCATGACAGGAAGTTTCAACTTTACCGAAGACAGCTTAACTGTTCAGGCAAATGGTTTCGATGGATGTATTTTCCATTCAGATACCCTAAGACATACCCAATCCTGGTACGTTCAAAACGATACGCTATTTCTGGTGAATGATCCGGAATTGACCGGAATGACCTACCAGATAAAATCCAAAACCAGTGACAAAATAGAACTGCAGTTGATCGATGACATATTTGTCACACTTACTAAATAACGATCAATAAATTTTGTTTTCCGGTTATTAGTTAGCTGCCATTCTCAGTAACTTGGTAGTAAATTCCTCAAATCATGAAAAAAGTTCTGATCATTCTGGGTATCGTATTTGGGATACTGCTGGTTGCAGTAGTCACGGTACCGATCATTTTCAAGGACGATATACGTCAGGCCATCGATCAGGCTATGGATGACAATCTGAACGCCAAGGTCTACTACGACCCAGATCAATTCGGTCTTTCACTTATTAGCAATTTCCCCGATTTCACCGTAAGTCTGGGTGATTTCGGTGTTGTTGGCATTGAGGAATTCGTAGACGACACGCTGGTTTCTGTCAATAGTTTTCAAATTACTGTTGACCTGATGTCGGCAATTTCCGGTGATCAAATAAAGATCAATGAGGTGTTGCTCGAAGAACCAAAAATCACTGTTTTGGTTTTCGAAAGTGGCTTAGCAAACTACGATATAGCCAAGGAAAGTGCTAATGATGAAGCACCAGTTTCTGAGGAACAACCACCAGCTTCGGATGAGGCAGAAAGCGACATAAGCATCGGGGTAGAGAAATGGGCAATCACTGAAGGGCAGCTAATCTATCTCGATCAGTCGATGAACGTAAGCGCAACCATCCTTGGGCTTAACCATGAGGGATCCGGAGATTTTACCTTGGATGTTTTTGACATGAGAACCACCACTTCAATTGCCGATGTCTCATTTGCATTTGAAGGTGAAGAGTATCTTGCCAATAAGCGTTTTGAAGCGGATGTTAATCTTAACATGGATCTAGGGCAGATGAAATTTACTTTCCTGGAAAATAGAATAGCTCTAAATGATTTTGCAATTGTGGCAGATGGTTTTGTCAGTATGCCAACCGAAGATATTGAAATGGACATCACATTTGGCGGAAGTGACATTGATCTAAGGGCTATTTTATCCTTAATACCAGGAACCTATCAGGAATACCTCGATGGCGTTTCGGCATCAGGGTCCATCGGCTTTGACGGGTTGGTAAAAGGTATATTTAGTGATAACTCAATGCCTCGGGTCTCTGCTAGCTTATCGGTTGAAAATGGTGGAATTACGTATGCAGAGTATCCCATTCCGATAGAGGACATTGATATTCAAACCAGTTTTGATTACCCTTCAGCAGACCTTCGGGAGACTAGCTTCAACATCGACAAATTCCACATGCTAGTCGATGGGGAGGAGTTCTCTTCTTACTTGAAATTCAAGAATCTTGAAGACTTTAATTGGGATTTTGGTTTTGACGGAAATGCTGATCTGGAAAAAATCACCAAAATCATTCCTTTGGATGGAATGGAACTTAAGGGGAAAATCAATGCTAAGCTCAACACCGCCGGAAAGATGTCAGACGTTGATGCTGAGAGATTTGATCAACTTCCAACTTCGGGAAGTATGAGTATCGCTGGTTTCTCTTTCACAAGTGCTGATCTACCTCAGGGTTTTAAAATAGAATCAGCCCAACTTGGGTTTGATCCGTCAGAGATAAATCTATCTGAATTCAGAGCCAATCTCGGCAACTCAGATCTAAGCTTGGAAGGCAAGGTTAGTAACTACCTTGCTTTCGCTCTAAGTGAAGGTGAGACCATTGTTGGTAATCTAAACTTCAACTCAAATCTGCTTGATCTGAACGAATGGATCCCGGAAGAAGAAACTGAGGTTGCCGAGGACACCGTTGAATATGAACCACTTGAGGCTGTGAAAATCCCTGTGACGATCGATTTTGTTCTTGAATCAAACATTGAAAAAATAGCGGTGTCCAATCTTTCACTGGATAATTTCAGTGGTAAAATTCTGGTGAAAGACGGGGCTATAATCCTCGATGAAAATAGCTTTAATATGCTTGACGGCACCTTCGAACTGACAGGCTCCTATCAAACTAAAGACCTCGACGAGCCTAGGTACGACTTTAAATTTGATATCAAGGAACTTTCAATTGCCAGTGCCTTTAGTTCCTTCGAGACCATCCAATCCTATGTCCCCATCGCAGAACAAGTCACGGGTAAGTTTTCAACCAGCTTTTCAGTAGATGGAACACTGGGAGAAGACATGATGCCCTTAATGGACGAAATGAACTTATCAGGTCTGGTCAATATCGCTGAAGCTGCCTTAGAGAGAGGTAATTTTATGGACAAACTTTCCGCAGTTGCGAGCCTGAAGGGAGGCTCGTCTGGAGATGGTCAAAAGAAAATAACACTCAAAGATGTATTGGTTTCCACGGCAATAAAAAATGGGCGATTGTTCGTAGAACCTTTTGACCTCAACGTCAATGGCCAAAAGGCCACTCTCGGCGGAAGTAACAGTTTAGATGGGGCTCTCGATTATTCAATGCTTTTAAAAGATATTCCCACCGGTGCGATCGGAAGTGCTTTGAATAGCGCACTCGGCTCATTGACTGGTGGCACCAAGCTTGTTTCGGATAAAATCGACCTGAATTTAGGAATCGTGGGCACTACCGATGATCCCAAAGTAAATCTGCTTGGCTCAAGTCCATCATCTAGCGGAGGTTCTTCAGGGGTAAAGGCGGCATTCCAGGAACAGGTAAACACCAAAGTTGAGGAAGAAAAAGCTAAGGCAGAGGCTGAGCTAGCAAGAAAGAAGGCTGAGGCTGAGGCAAAAGCAAAAGCCGCGGCTGATTCTACAAAAGCGGCATTAGAAGCTCAGAAAAAAGCCGCAGCAGATGCTGCTAAGAAGAAGCTTGAGGAAGAGAAGAAAAAGGCAGCAGAGGCAGCGAAAAACAAATTAAAAGGCCTTCTTAAGAAGAAGGGTGGGGGCAATTAGTCATTCAATCGCACAAAAATGATCACACGTATTTGGCACGGCACAACATCGATTAGTGATGCAGATAACTATCTTAAGTTTCTTAATGAAAGTGGCATTAGAGACTATAAGGAAACTCCTGGCAACTTATCAATCAAGGTACTTAGACGAAAAGAGGAACACGTCTGTCATTTTTGGACTGTAACCGAATGGGAGAATTTGGAAAGTATAAAAGCTTTTGCGGGAGATGACCTGGAAAAGGCGAAATACTACCCTGAAGACAAAGATTTTCTACTGGAGTTCGAAGAGAAAGTTATTCATTGTGAGACCTTTCAGTCTTAGTCACCACCTTTGAAGAACTTGCATTCTATGCGCATCTAGTTTCAGGAAGATAAACAAAAGAATGGTAAAGGACCATAGAGATGATCCCCCATAACTAAAGAATGGCAGAGGAATACCGATGACTGGGAATAGTCCAATCGTCATCGCGATATTTACTGCGAAATGAAAGAATAGGATCGAAACAACGCCAAATCCGTAGATGCGAGCAAAGACCGATTTCTGTCTCTCCGCCAACATCACCAGCCTTAGCAGAAGCGTAGTGAAAAGCGCAATCAAAAAGATACTTCCCACCCAGCCATGCTCTTCTCCTATCGTGCAGAAAATAAAATCCGTAGTTTGAGCGGGTACAAAGTCAAATTTTGTCTGTGTTCCCTCAAGAAATCCCTTCCCTGTCCATCCTCCCGATCCAATAGCAATTTTTGATTGTGTCACATTCCACCCTGCCCCTAAAGGATCGATGTTTGGATTTATCAGTGACAAAACCCGTCGCTGTTGATGCGGCTTTAACACATCCGACAAGACAAAGTCGACACTTCTTATAGCACCAATGATCATAACTCCAATCACAAATACCCATCCCAATCGTCTCGGTCGTTTCGCATTCAAACCAAGGCCCAATAAAATTCCCACGGATACAATTACTAACAAGACCGTTTGATTAACCATCAAAGTCAAGAGGAAAATTAGAATGGCGACTATGGCGACTATGGGTAGAAGGGGTGGAAGACCTTCTCTGAACATTGGTATAAATAGGGCAGCAAAAACCATTGCGGTCCCTGTATCCCCCTGAAGGACAGTTAGGAACATCGGCAGGAGAACAATTGCAAAGCTGAAACTTAACGTCTTCAGGTCGGTCAATCTTTTTGTAGCATGTCCCAAATATTTAGCCAGAGCCAAAGCTGTTGCAAACTTTGCAAATTCAGAGGGTTGTATTCCAAAACCGCCGAACCCAAGCCATGATCGTGAACCGGCAACTTCTTTACCAGCCATCAAAATGAATAGGAGGAGAGCCAATAAAACGCCATAGACAATAAAAGCAAAAGAATCAAATGCCCTAAAATCAATTAGAAATACTGCCCAGGCAAGTACAATTGAAGTTGCAATCCATGCCAGCTGTTTGCCCGTGCTAGTCCCAAAGTCAAACAAGCTTTGATTCTGAGCGGGATCATATTCTGCGGCATAGATATTGAGCCATCCTAGCAGAACAAGGGTGGAGAAGAGCAACACCGTCACCCAATCAATTTTCTGCGATAGTGGGTCTTGGCGCATTTAAATAAAGTTCTTTAACAACATAATCTTCTAGCCATGGTCGAGATACCTGTCCAAAGATGTATTTTTCAGCAATTAAGCTAGCAACAGAGACCGCTGCTCTACCTCCTTGCCCTGCGTTCTCGACATAGGCTGCAATTGCTATTCTTGAGTCGTACTTGGGAGCAAAACCCATAAAACCAGAATGATCCTCTCCATGCGGATTTTGCACCGTACTAGTCTTCCCGCAAAGGAATAGACTGTCCAGATAGCCCCTGATTCCAGACCCTTCCTTCACCACCTTTTCCATTCCATCAATAATAGTCTCGTACAGAGAAGCGTCAAAAGGAAGTATCTCTTTCTCGATATTGGGGTTAGGCCAATCATTTATCTGGTCAACTACATGTGGCGTTATAAAGTATCCCCTATTCGCCAAGATTGCTCCTAAATTTGCCATTTGAAGAGGAGATACTAGCAGCTCTCCCTGGCCTATGCTAAGCGAGCCAAGGTTTGAGTACTTCCATCGATTCACCCCATAAAGTCTATCATAGTATTCAATGGTTGGAACATTTCCCAAAATCTCGTTTGGTAGGTCTACTCCCAATTTTCTTCCTAAACCAAAAACCTTAACCATTTCCCTCCACTTTTCATACCCGATACGACTATCCAAAAATGCGCTTTCTTCAATTCCCTGCTGAACCATCCTTTTCATCACCAGGTAGAAATAGTTGTTGGAGGAAAATTGTATGGCTTTTTCCATGTCATAGACACCTGGAGGCGCTAGGTCGCCTATATTGGATCCATCGGTTGTAATTTCTTCCTCTTTTTCTACTACACCCATGTGCATGGCAATAACGCCCTGTAGTGTCTTAAACATAGATCCAGGCGGATATCTTGCTTGCAAGGGTCGATTGAAAAGTGGTTTATTCTCATCCCGTATCAAGTTGGGGAAATTCCTGCTCAACTCTTTTCCACTTAACAGCACAGGATCGTAAGAGGGAGCGGAAACCAATGCCAGGATGTTGCCGGTGGATGGCTCAATTGCCACAACACTCCCAACTTTTCCTTTCATCAATTTCTCAGCGTATTGTTGGACTTCCAGATTTATAGTCAATTGAACATCCAATCCAGGATCAGGAAGCGTATCAAATCTACCCTGCCGGAAATCATCCTGCACGATACCTTGCACATTTACCACTTTATAGGTAGCTCCTCTTCTTCCACGAAGAACTTCTTCATACGATTTTTCCAACCCACCAATTCCTATATAGTCACCAGGTCTGTAATAGCCACTAGTGTCTTTGCCTAGATCACTCCCACTTACTTCACCTACGTATCCAAGTAAATTAGCCAGGCCGTCAGTTTCATATGACCGTATCGTTCTCGGTAGCACATAAAACCCGGGGTAGTTTACAAGTTGATCTTGAAGTTTTGCAAACAGTGCATCCGAGATCTGCTCCTCAAATTGAGAAGCTAAAATGGAAGAATACCGCAATGCTTTTTCCATTTTTTTTTCAAAATCCTCAACCTGAATTCCCAATAGTTGGCAAAACTTTACTGTGTCATCAACTCTGGCTTCTTTTGGAACCACCATCAGGTCAAAAACGGGGGAATTGTATACGATCAGGCTATCTCGCGAATCATAGATCAATCCTCGATAGGGATACTGAACGATTTTTTGAACGATGTTATTCTCAGCTGCAATCTTGTAATTCTCATCAAGAATCTGGATACTAAACAATCTGACAGAAAAAGTAATAACCACAAACAGGATGAATGCACGTATGACAAAAACTCTGCTGCTCATATCCTTCTTGCTTTTGGAACAATTAAGTAATTGAGTACAAAAACGATTGTAAAACTAAAAAGTGCACTTAAAATAGCTTTTGAAATCAAGAGGCCAAACAGATGGAGCCCTCCATTTTCTACAAGAAAGATGATGACGTGATGAACAAAAACCAGTGGAAACACAAACAAAATAAATCCTGTCTTCTTCAAGCTGATATGATTGATATTCGTCAACTCTTCTGTATCATCAATTACGATTCTTAGCCATAGATCTCTTATATACATTACAAAAACACAGGCCCCTGCATGAATCCCCGGAGTATTTGAAAAAACGTCAACAATAAGGCCTGTAGAAAAACCTGCAAGCAACAAATATGGTCGGCTGACCTTGAACGGAAGAAGCAACAGAAATCCGATATAGAAAAAGCCAAAGATCCGATCTCCTAGGGTAATACGATACAGCAACGGCAGTTGGATAAATAGTAGAGCAATACAATTGAATATCTGTTCACGGATATTGATCCTGTTCATAACGCCTCGATGCTATCTTTTTCTAACTTATTTTCATGAATCACCACAAAAACATTTGGCAAAGAGGTGAAGTCCACACTTAGCCTAATCTTGGCTTCATAGAAGGTCATATGGTCCTCAAGATTTACCTCGGACACTACACCTACGTTTATGTTGGGCGGAAAGACTGAATTAAAACCCGAGGTTACTACGGTATCTCCCACTTTCAAACCAATGTGTCGCGGCACGTATTTCAGGCTTGCAATATCATAGGTCTCCTGATCCCATTGCACCGAACCATTTGTGCTCGTTCTCTTAACTGTTGACGAAACGATCATCTTGGGGTGAAGCAGGGAATAAACAGTTGCGTATCGATTGGAGACAGACTTAACCTGACCCACTACCCCAGAGGTGGAGATAACTCCCATCCCCGGAAGTATTCCTGATTCCTCGCCACCCAAAATAGTCAGGTAATTAGTCGATCTTCTAAAAGTATTGTTGATCACCCGTGCTCCCTTCACTAAATAAGTCTCTGTTGGCACATCCAAACTGTCAGCAAATGCTATCTTATCTCTTAACTCTGCTTGAAGTCGCTCATTCTCCAACATAAGTTGCTCATTGATCTCAACTAAATCAAAATAGTCAGATACGTTCTGTGAACCAGTGGCAACTTGAGCTGACAAGGCATTGCTGGAATTAAGAAAATCTGCATTTTGTCTTTGATTGAAGCTGACAATTAGCCAGATACAAACTATTTCAAGACCAAGAAAGATGGCAAATGTTCTTCGGCGGTATAGAAAGTCAAATAGCTTTCTCATCCGCAAACTAAGTCATTAGGACAGGCTTATAGTGAGTTAAATTCTTGAGTGCGTTTCCGGTTCCTCTAACAACGGCTCTTAGCGGATCCTCAGCAATATGGATCGGAAGTTTTGTTTTCATGGCAAGCCTTCTGTCAAGCCCTCTTAACATGGCACCACCACCGGTCAAGTAAATTCCGTTGTCATAAATATCGGCCGATAATTCCGGCGGGGAAATCTCAAGCGCCTTAAGCACAGCCTCCTCTATTTTGGAGACAGACTTGTCTATGGCGAAGGCAATCTCTGAATATGAGATCTTGATCACTTTGGGTATGCCTGTCATCAAATCTCGTCCCCTTATCTCGTAATCCTCCGGCCCGTCCTCCAATTCTGTAAGTGCAGACCCAACTTCGATCTTAACTTTTTCAGCAGTTCGCTCGCCAATTAGCAGATTGTGCTGCCTTCTCATATAATCAAGAATATCCTTGTTGAAGGAGTCTCCTGCTACCCGGATCGACTGATCACAAACTATCCCACTTAATGCTATAACTGCAATCTCAGTGGTTCCTCCTCCGATATCTACTACCATGCTCCCCACTGGTTGATCTATATCGATTCCAATTCCTATTGCAGCTGCAATTGGTTCATGGATCATGTACACTTCCTTAGCACCTGCGTGTTCCGCTGAATCACGCACAGCTCTTTTTTCTACCTCTGTAATTCCAGAGGGAATGCAAATAATCATTCGGTGAGAAGCAGGAAAAATTGTTTTTTTTCCGCCATCCATCATTCTGATCATTCCCCTGATCATATGTTCGGCAGCATGGAAATCAGCAATCACACCATCTTTCAGAGGTCGAATGGTTTTGATGTTTTCATGCGTTTTTTCATGCATCCGCATAGCCTGCTTTCCGATCGCCAAAACCTTGTTGGAACTCTTGTCAATTGCAATTATGGAAGGCTCATCTACCAGTACAGTGTCTTTACTGATAATCAGTGTGTTAGCTGTTCCAAGATCAATTGCAATATCGCTTTGAAAAAAATCGAAAAGGCCCATGAATAGTCGCTCAAAATTTGCCTCGAATTTAGTGCGAAATTGCTTAATGGGAGTTATTCACATTCACCTAATGTGATTATTGATTCTGACTCAGGAACTTTTGGCTTCAAGAGCCTTTATTGTCCGCATCCTGCCCCTTAGTTCGGTGATCGTTTCCTTCGATAATTCCATGAAGATTCGGAAGCTATCATTCGCGACCAATTCCTCACTGATCAACATTTCGAAAGCCCTGTTTTGAGATGTTTGTACAGTTCTTACCTTCTCAAGACCTTCCTTGACCGTTTTAATTTTCGGAATTGTGTTTTTCACCAATAGCAATTCCTCATAAAATTCATCAACCTTGTCCTTCTTTTTCTGTGTTTGCCATTTTGCCAGAGAAACAAGACCGCCTGTAATGGCAATAATTATAGAAAACACCACACCGCCTAATTCAGCATAACGCTCAAGAAAACTCGGCTCATCCCGATCAAGAAAGACCCGTGCTCCTTCATGAATCGGAAAATTGAGTTTCGATTGATCAAAATCTTCTCGCATTCCTCGATAGAGAAGCGGATCTATTGGCGCAAAGGTTTGCCGATTTCTAAGCATGGTCTTAGTTAAATCCGTGACAGCAATTGTTCCCATTCCAGATCTTACCATCATCACAACATCAATCGAAAGCGTAACAACTGGTTCGTTAGTAAAACTTCCATAGGTCTTTCTCGGTATCACAAACGGATCTATTCTTGGATATTTCAAGGAAATACCTTCAACGGAAGATCCACCCATTCCATACGTGTCGATATCGTCGAAAGAGTAGAGTTTAAAGTCCCGGAATCCTAATAGTTCATGCTCCGTCAGCAGCGTGGAAAGCAGGACTATCACATCGCTCTGAACAATATTGAAGCTGATATTGATCCGATTCTGGTCAAGACCATAGAAGGTAAATAGGTCCATCATCATATGGTAGGACGGGGAGCCTCTACGCCCTACAAAAATTGTTTTATCATAGATCAGTTCTTCAAAAGATTGTGGGTTAAGATTCCTGTCGTAGAATATGTGAAGTACCTCAGAATAAATGGAAAACGCGGAGTTTACACCTTTTTGGTAGGGAATGTAATTCTCAACAAGTGCAAAATCTACCTTACTACGAATCAGGCTATCGATATTGGCATTTGTGTGTACACCTTCAACCAGTTTAATTTCCACATTGAATTCTCTCTCCAAAACCCTTTTCATGTTTTCCGCAACATCAGAGTTTGGTCCGTCGGGGTTATAAATGAATGAATAGGTAACCGTGGTTGGATTACAAGACGCCAATGCCAGCAAGATCCCCAGTGATAAAAATATCGATCGCTTCATATCCGATTTTTACGCAAACTTTAAAATTACCGACAAATAAATTGTGTCAAAATGTAGACACATGGTAAAAAATCAATTAAAAGCCGTTTTCCATTAAATTGCACTATTTTAGGAGTTATTTAAACACCGCTAGTAATCTAACTAAGATTTGAATGAAATACGTTTCCTTTAAGGATAAGATCAAGTACAAATTTGACACCTTCGTTTCGAAAGGTACTATGAACATGATTAAGGGGCTAGCCATAGTCACCCTTGTCTTTGTCATAGTTTTTGCCCTTGTACTACTTGCTCTTGGACTCCATCCAGATCACCAAATTCTCAACAATGAATTTGGACTCTTTGAATCTATTTGGGTGAATTTGACTCACATGCTTGATCCAGGTACAGTCGGGGAGCATGAGGACAATTGGCCTTTCCAATCGTTCATGATGTTTGTGACTATTCTTGGTCTTGTCATCATTAGTGCATTAATCGGTTTGGTCTCCAATGGTATTCTCACAAAACTAGAAGATCTTAGAAAAGGACGGTCATTTGTAATTGAAGAAGACCACTTGCTCATCTTGGGCTGGTCATCAAAAATATTCACGATCATTCCAGAAATCGTGGAGGCGAATGAAAATCAAAAACGAGGTGTAATCGTCATCCTGGCCGATATGGATAAAGTGATGATGGAAGATGAGATCAAGGATAAGGTTGGCGACACTGCAAATACGGTTGTCATTTGTCGAACGGGAAATCCGATTGACGTTCATGATTTGCAGATTGCCAATCCCTTTGATTCAAAATCCATCATCATTTTGGACAAGGACAATGAGAACTCAGACAGCCAGATCATTAAGACCATTGTTGCAATTGTCACAAACCCAGACCGAAGAGAAGCCCCCTATCACATCACTGCAGAGATGGAAGATAAGAAAAACCTCGAGGTTGCTAAGATGGTCGGTGGATCAGAAGTCGAGCTTATCCTCTCTGACGAGATCATTTCACGTATCATGGTACAGACAAGTCGTCAATCAGGGCTTAGTGTTGTCTATCAAGATTTGATGGATTTTGATGGAGATGAAATCTACTTCGAGGAGGCACCTTCGCTTTATGGAAAAACGTTCCGTGAACTGTTATTTTCATATGAGGATTCTTCGATAATGGGAATTCAGTACGCCGATCAAACTGTGGAAGTCAACCCCCCAATGGACACGATCTTCGGCGACGGTGATCGAGTTATCGGAATTACTGCCGATGACGATACACTCATTCCGAATGCTAACCCGACGTTAGAACTGCACGAGAGCAATATCATCTACACGGAACCGGAACCAGGAGATCCAGAAAAAATACTTATCGTTGGATGGAATAACCGTGCTAGATACATACTAAGAGAGCTTGACAATTATGTGCCTCTTGGTTCTGTGGTAAAAGTGGTTTCCAAGTTTGAGGATGCAAGTAAAATCATTGATAAGCTCAACGAAACGGTTCAGCATATCACCATTGAGTTTGAGGTTCAGGACACTACAGATCGAGAAACCTTACAGCACATGCACCTGGAGAACTACAATTTCATTATCCTTCTGTGCTATCAAAATTATTTTCCAATCCAGGAGGCGGATGCTCAAACCTTGATTACACTCCTCCACCTTAGAAATTTCACAGAGCAGTACGGGTACGAATACAAGATTGTGAGCGAAATGCTGGATATAAGGAACAGACAACTTGCGGACATCACCAGTGCTGATGATTTCATTGTAAGTGACAAATTGCTCAGTCTACTAATGAGCCAGGTCAGTGAAAATAAATATCTGATGCGCGTATTTGAAGACCTCTTTGACGCGGAGGGCTCGGAGATCTATATCAAACCCGCACGAGAGTATGTTCAAGTAGGAGAACCCATGAATTTTTACACAATTCTGGAATCTGCTGCCAGGAAAAATGAAGTCGCTATTGGGTATCGTGTAATTAGCAAGGCAAGGAATGCAAGTGATCAATACGGTGTTGTATTGAATCCGAAGAAATCAGATGTTTTCACACTCACTCCTGACGATACGGTGATCGTACTTTCAGAGGACTAGCCATTCAGAAGTGCCTCTCTTATCTGTTTCATGGCGCGCCTTCGATAAAGCTTTTTACTGTGCGGCATGGGTCTGATATTCTTGACGTAATCGAGCACATCAGACTTTTGATTGCCATTCAAAGAACGCACTGAAGAGAGTATCTCATTTTCTATGCTTAAATTCATTGAAAAGTGGTTTATATCTCCACTCTAATGTACGGTTGTACTTTTAGATGGTTTTTAAGCCATTGTTTTATTTAGATTAACTTCCAGATTTAATAGATAAGATGTTTTTCCCAAGACATTAATAACTTGCGGCTGATTTTATTAGCTTAAACCAGTATTAATCAACATTACCCCAACAAGAATGTCTAATCACGCAGAAATCGAAGCCTTTGTCAGTAAAGTTTCGCTTAGAAATCCGAACGAGCCCGAGTTTTTACAAGCCGTTCAGGAGGTAGCAGACAACATAATCCCCTTTATCAACGAAAACCCACAATACAAGCAGGGTAGCATCCTTGAGATGATGTGCGAGCCGGAACGGGTATTTATGTTTAGAGTTCCGTGGGTAGATGACAAGGGGGAAACACAGATCAACCGTGGTTATCGCGTTCAGATGAATTCTGCCATCGGTCCTTACAAAGGAGGTCTACGGTTTCACCCCACGGTAAACCTGAGTATACTTAAATTTTTGGCTTTTGAACAAGTTTTCAAAAACAGCCTAACAACACTCCCTCTGGGAGGAGGAAAGGGTGGAGCAGATTTTGATCCTAAAGGTAAAAGTGACAATGAAGTAATGAGATTTTGCCAGAGCTTCATGACCGAACTAAGTAAACACATTGGCGCAAATACAGACGTGCCCGCAGGAGACATTGGGGTCGGTGGCAGGGAAATTGGCTACCTGTTTGGTCAGTACAAACGTGTTCGCGGGGAGTTTACCGGAGTACTGACAGGAAAGAGTCTTCATTTTGGAGGAAGTCTGATCCGACCAGAAGCCACTGGGTACGGATGTGTGTACTTCAGTGAAGAAATGCTTGCACATATTGGCGATGGATTGAAGGATAAAACGTGCCTGGTTTCGGGGTCGGGAAACGTTGCCCAGTTTGCAATTGAAAAACTCATTCAAAGCGGGGCAAGAGTCGTAAGTATCTCTGATTCTTCAGGCTCTATTTACGATAAAGATGGTATCGATGAAGAAAAGCTGGCATTTATCAAGGAACTAAAGAATGTGAAGCGAGGACGTGTTGGTGAATATGCAGATAAGTTTTCAAGCGCCGAGTTCCGGTCTGGGAAAACCCCATGGGATATCAAATGCGATCTGGCGTATCCGTGCGCCACACAGAATGAACTTCAATTAGATGATGCCAAAACATTAATTTCCAATGGTTGCATAGGTGTCTTTGAAGGAGCAAATATGCCGTGTACGATTGAGGCCGTTGAGCTCTTCAAGGAAAAGACACTTTTGTTCAGTCCAGGTAAGGCTTCAAATGCCGGCGGTGTTGCAACCTCAGGGTTGGAAATGACGCAAAACTCACAACGATTGGCATGGACCCGCGATGAGGTTGATGATCGGTTGAGAGGTATAATGAGAAACATTCATGAAAATTGCGTTGAATTTGGAAAAACGGACTCTAACTATGTGGATTATGTGAAGGGAGCAAACGTCGCTGGGTTTGTGAAAGTGGCAGACGCGATGCTTGCCCAGGGTTGTGTCTAAGTTTTTCTCAGTGTGAAAAAGCTCTGAGCCCGAGTTTTATCTCGTACTAAGGTCTTCAGGGGTTCGACTTCTTCGAATCCCTTTTTTATTTCGCTATAAATTGAGCTTGTGATTGCAAACCGAACAGCACCATCCGGAAATTCAAACTTTCCATTATTAAGTGGCCTTGCCAAGGGGTTATCTATGGCAGAGTCCATAGAAGCATATATCATACCACCAACACCGACTGCACCCCGTATATTTATCCACATGTTGAAGAAATCCTCTTCAGAATCTGCGAAATGAAGCACCCGACTACACAGAATCAAATCAAAATTCTCCAATCCTTCCATCGACCGAATGTCACCAATTTGAAACCTGGCTTTGGAGGTGGATATATTGTTGGCCATGTATTGGGCCAGCTGAATTTTAGACGAATCTGAATCTATTCCTAGATATTCAAATCCTTCCTGAATGAAATAGATGGCGTTTCTTCCCTCCCCACAACCAACATCCAGGATCTCAGCGTTTGAAGGGATTTTCCCCTTTAGGATCAAATCCAGCAGGAAAAGATCCATATCTCCGAAATAGTTGTTTATGTCTCTGATCTTATTCAAGTCAGAGCCTAATGCCTTAAGATATCTATTTCCCTTCTAAAACCTCCTGCAACCTCATTGAACGGCATTATGATGATAAGAAGGTCATCCTCGTATCCAGCAGTGATCTCGTCCAGCGCCACATCGGCTGAGATCTTCTCGATTCCCAAAAGATTCGGAATCTTGACGTCTCCCATTGTCATCTTGTGGTAGATAAGCAAGTTTTCTCCATTGACCTCAACCTTAATGTTATCAGGATCGACTGATGGGATACTTACCTCTAGACGATAGTGATCGTCATGCTTATATGTTTCAAATGTTGGGAAAATCGTACCACCATTTGCCGTATTCAGCAAATCTGCGGAATTAGCGAGGTTCCTTGTCATTAACTGATTAATTCTCATACTTCATCCTTTCACTTCGGGGTACTTTAATCAAATCTTGTTCCAATTATTAAACGAGACAGTTTGACGGTTTAGTTTCCCTAAATCTGTCAACTTGGCTGAAAATGTCTTGAAAACTCTTTTCTCATAAAAGAAACGTCTGCCTCAATTTCTTGTCATTGGTATAGATTCAAAATCAAATAAAATAAAATGAGAAGGACATTTACTATTTTTTTCCTGGTGTCGGTGCTGGGAACATTTGCTCAGAGAACACCAAAAACACTTATTGACACTGACCCTGAAGAAATTTCGGGTTTTGGAGCATCCTTATTTTCATTTACAGGTATTGATGGTCAACTAACAACACTTACTGGAGGAGGCGGTGCGGCAATCTTTGATAACACGTTTTTCATTGGAGGATACGGGCTAGGCATGAGTGGTGATAGAAAAGTCATGGTGAATGGCGAATCATTAAACGCACATTATGGACATGGAGGATTCTGGTTAGGTTACATCATGAACCCTGTCGAAATGGTGCATCTGGGAATAGATACAAAGTTGGGGTGGGGTGAAATCTCCTATTCAGGAAATGAGGCACTAGATGACAAGGTGTTCGTCTTTTATCCTCAGTTGAACGGGGAGATCAATCTTTCCTATTGGATGAAAATAAATGCTGGAATTGGTTATCAAAAAACCATTGGAGTGGATGATTTCCATTTTAGCAAGACAGATTTCGATGGCCTTGCTTTCTCCATATCACTGCTATTTGGATGGTTTAAGTAAAATTGAACCCTTGTTTTCAGCAAAAACGAGGAGCACTGTTACAACAGCAATTTCAAAAGAAAGTACACACCGATCCCCAGCAGCATGATTCCAGGTACTTTGTGAACCACAAATTGGTTATCTGCAACTCGTGTAAACTTGTTTCCAAGCGCATTCACAGTCAGGAGCAGGCAAAAGGTACCAGCAGCAAGACCTATTAGATATAGCCAAAAGCAAAAGCCCTGAACAGAAACCAGGTTGTCATTTTCCAGATAAGTAGTGATCGCCAGCCAAAAGGGTATTGTCATTGGATTAAATATTCCGAGCAGGACTCCTCTCAAAAATCCATGCCTACCTTTTTCCCCTTTCACCATCACGGATTCGGATGTCATCTTTGATAAGATGTTCCATAACCCCAATATGATCAAAGCCAGAGAAGTGATAATCTTAAAATAAATAGATAAGGTAGGATTGCTGGTGAGTAGAATATGGAATTGGACCGTGAACCCAGCATACACAAATTCCACTGCTGAAGCCGCAAATGCCAGAAATATAGCTGCCCGTCGACGTCTCTGAATGGCCAACTGCATTACGGAGACATTAATCGTTCCTGGAGGGATCGACCCGACATAGCTAACCACGAAAGCAACAATTAACGTTTGAAGGTTCATTTTCCGTAAAGAAGGCGATTGTGATTTTTATGGGTCTTCCATTTTCGATAGCCGTCCTGAAAAGACCAGTATGGAATGCCTCTTTTGTGATTTAAGATGCTAATATCCGCCAAAACGCGTAGATGCCAAAGAATATCTTGGTAGGCTCTAAACAATGAAAAACCGGGCTGATAAACGTGACCTGGTTCGGAACCGGCACCATTGAGTTCCAATATTTTGAAATTCCTAAGGTGACGTAAATCTTCAACCGAAGTGCACTTTAAATCAAAACGGCCAAAGTAGAAATCCGGGATCTCATCGGCGATTTTGCAAATCGCTTCTGTCAGCTCATCATCAATTTCATCTTCATCATTTAAAAATTTAGTGCCTCGGCAATGATTACCAATTGGTTCAACTAACACAACCTCTCCTTTCCTAGGAATCCTGCCCCCTTCTCTGTTTAAGAAATCACTTGTAAAATCTGCTGTTAGAACCGCTCGAGCATTTGCTTTTAGCAAGTCTAGCACTGTGGAATTTCCGTCACCGCTCACAGACAAAAACTCTTTTCTGACGATTGATGTAATTCTTCCCTTTTGCCCTGGATACTTGACATAAAAAACTCCCAGTTCTACTGGATAGTTGACAAGCTCCTGTAGTAAAAAATCCACTGGGCATTTTTCCACATACGCTTTCAGATCCTCCTGATTGCCAATTTTACTAACCCAAATGCCTCTTTCCCCAATGTCAGGTTTGGCAATTAGCGGGAAACCTATCTTGTGGGCTTCCTTGGATGCAGAATTAAGATTTCCTTTCTCAATAAGTCTTGTTACAGGGATGTACTTGTCAGGGATGATATCAAAAATATCAGACTTCCTTTCGCCAAACATTCCTCCAAAGTCAATAGAGGGATTAGAGGCGGTAAAGAAAAAAAATGACCTGGCTCTAACAGCTAGCCAACCGAAATAAAAAAAGACAGGAAAATACAGCACCCAGAACGGCCAATACTCCCAGTTGAAGAGCTTGGTTTTAAGTCTTGAAATCCAGGAAATTTTAGGCATTAGAACCTGCCTGGTACCTTATGGTTGAAGTTGCTACACCAAAGTTATCCGGAAGCTCAATGTAATTCAGAGATTGCTTCACGGCTACCTTCAATAGTGCCATATGATGAATTGCATGTTCAATGTTGTATGCTAACTCCCGATTGAAGCTACTTGGCATTTTTGTTAGCTGACCATCGTTCAATGTATAGTTCGCCTCAAAGGAGACGGAAAAATCTTCGGATTGAGTAGACAGGAATTCCTGAATAGAATCGATGACACTGATAGCCAGCACAGAATCGGTCTCAATGAACTTATCATGCTTGCGATTGTCATAGTTGATCACTCCTTCGTTCTTAGCATCGAATAAACAAAGAAAAAATTCAAGTGTATGACGCACATGCTGACCAAAAGTAGAATTGCTCAAAACAGGAAGTGGTCTGGAAAAATCCTCCTCCTTACAGTTATGAATAATCTTCTTTAATTGATCAAGTAGTTGTATTGCTGACGCTGGAAGCATGATGTTTTTTTGAATCCACAAAAATAGAAATTCTCACCTATAATGAATGGTTTCTATCTATATAGATGTAAAAGGAGCGACCATTTGATATTTCAGGATATCATTTGCTTTTCTCATCTTCATAAAGAGAATGGATTGCGTTCCAGATCAGATCACTTTCAAACCCTTTATTCACCAGATAAGCCAGTGTCTTACGTTTTCTTTTCGCCAAATCTTCTCCTTGCAAACCTGACCACTTCCGTGCTGCTAATGACCAGAGTCGCTCCAAATACTTCTTTTCATCAATTCTATCTAGAGCAGCCTCTACTACGCTTGCAGGAAGATCATGGGGATAAATACTCGCTTTGATTTTCAGTTTGCCCCAGGAGTTAAATTCAAATTTGTCGTTGCAAAAGGCATTTGCAAATCGTTGGGCATCAACAAAACTTTCCCTTTTAAGACCCTCTAGAACCTCATCTGCTTGTTCTTTTTCTAACCCCCAGCTACTGAGCTTGTTGAGTACCTCCTTTGGTGATCGCTCCTTAAATGCGCAGAATCTTCCAGCTCTCTGTCTTGCTTCAGCGAGCTCGATTCTTCGAGCCATTACTTAACGTAGCCCTTCCTCTTCAAGACCGTTTCCATGAAACTAATTTCATTTTTGTTGTTGAAGATCTTAAACGGCAGGTAAATGAGCTGAGCTTTACTGAGAAAAAGTACAAAATCGTCTTTTCTTTTGTTGGCACGCTTTATCTGTTCCCATTTTATGGGCATGCCCTGGTTTGCACTGATCTTCAGCATGATTTGTTGCGAAGTAATTTCGTAAGAGAGTTTTTCGAACATAAATTTCCCTTGCTCTAGCTGAGTGACTCCCGCAAACTGAATTAGCCAGAAAAGCAAATACAAAGCCATTGCAATGCTCGCCCCTATGATCCACCAGTTATTGGGAATCCAAAAGTATCCGGCACATATCGCTAAGTAAATGAGCAGCACCCACCATTGCTGTTTCAGGACTCCTCTAAACGCGATCCCAATATATTTTTTGGTTGGAAGCTTATATTTCTTCGTTCGTACGATCATCAGTCAAAATATTTCCGCAAAAATGGGATGATTCTAGAGCATTAAAAAGCTTTTAAGCTCATATCAAGACTCTTGTAAGAATGAGTAAGAGCACCAACTGAAATAAAATCTACACCTGACTCGGCAATTTCCGCAATATTCTTTTCTGTAATACCTCCTGAGGCCTCTGTTTCGAACCGCCCACCAATCATCTGTATCGCTTGCTTAATTTCAGATGGCAACATATTATCAAGCATTACCCGATGGACCAGACCGACTTCGATCACTTCTTCCAGCTCTGAAAGGCTTCTTACCTCAATTTCAATCTTTAGTTCAAGTTTGTTCTTTGCCAGGTAGTTAGCTGCGTCCTTGATTGCATTTTTCACACCGCCCGCAAAGTCTATGTGGTTGTCCTTCAGCATCACCATGTCATATAGTCCGAATCGATGATTTACCCCTCCGCCAATTACGACTGCCCATTTTTCAGCTAATCGAAACAAGGGCGTCGTCTTCCTGGTATCCAGCAACTTCGCTTTTGTGCCTTTGATCAGATTGGTCATGTAGTTTGTGTAGGTGGCTACTGCGCTCATTCTCTGCAGGCAATTCAGGACCAATCTCTCAGATGCCAGAATCGATCTCGAGTTTCCGGAAACGGCAAATCCAATGTCTCCATTTTCAACCATATTCCCATCTCCTTTGTTAAATTCCATCTCGAGAGAATCGTCGACGTGACTGAAAATTCGGTAGGCCATATCGAGTCCAGCAATCATACCGTCATCTTTGATGATCAATTGTGCCTTGCTCTTTGCTTCTTCAGGAATTGAGCCAAGGGAAGAATGATCGCCATCACCTATATCTTCGGCAAGGGCATTCACAATAAAATTTCTGATATTTCTATCGGTTAAGTATGGTGGATTCATCGTGGTGATTAAGCAGTGAGAAAGCGAAATAAGTTACTCCTTGCTGAAATTCAAAGTGTCGATCAGGTAATTATCCCCAATTTTCTTAATAAACATGACCACTCTATAGGTACCCTTATCATGGGCATACCTTCCAATATTATACTTTAGACCTTCTGGCGAGGAGCCCTGATGAATGTAGTTAAAATTTTGGGCTGGATTTTTAGTAAAAAAATCTTTCAGCACCACCTCTGCCTGAGCTAAACTATAGTTTAAGCTTTCCCCGTCAATCTTGATTTCTACCGTCTCGTTGCAGTATTTAATCAACTCCTTTGAACTGCCTGATTTCATGGCTGTCCCAATCTCACTAATAATGGTATCCTCTCCCTGACCCAAGAACACCAACAAACAAATAAGTAGATACTTCATTAATTCAAAATGTTAAGCTCCACGAATTGAACTAAAACCATGCCGAATTTACTTATTCGAAGATCGACTTCAAAGCACACACCTCTATATTTGCGGACATGAAGAAAAACGTACTTCTGATGATTCTGGATGGATGGGGAATTGCCAAAGACAAATCAGTTTCAGCAATAGATTCCGCCAGCACACCTGTGATGGACGATTTGCTTTCCAATTACACCAACAGTACGCTAGAAGCCTCTGGCCTTTCAGTTGGTTTACCGGAAGGACAAATGGGTAATTCAGAAGTTGGACATATGAACATCGGAGCTGGAAGGGTTGTCTACCAGGATCTTGTCAAGATAAGTAACGCAGTTGACGACGGTTCCCTTGCTAGTAATGAAGTGCTTCAAGGCGCCATTCGCTATTCAAAAAGCAAGCGTAAAGCTTTTCACCTTATTGGACTAGTATCTGACGGAGGAGTGCATTCTCATATAAAACACCTTGCAGGAATCTTGACCATTCTTGCGCATGAAAATGTCAATGACGTTTTTGTTCATGCCTTCACCGATGGACGAGATACCGATCCGCAAGGGGGTGTCGGATACCTGGATGATCTCTTAAGTCATATGAAGCAAACGACTGGCACTCTTTCCACGGTTATCGGCAGATACTATGCCATGGATAGAGATAAGCGCTGGGAACGCGTAAAACTTGCCTACGACGCATTGGTACATAGTGATGGGCAAAGGACTGACGACCCACTTGAGGCTATGCGTAAATCGTATTCGGAGGGAGTGACAGACGAATTCATCAAACCAATCATTTGTTCCACTGCCAAGATTCAAGAAGGAGATGTGGTTTTATGTTTCAACTTCAGAACCGACAGAGGTCGACAAATCACACAGACGCTGACTCAAGAAGATTTCCCGGATCTGGCAATGAACAAATTGGATCTTCACTATGTGACACTTACCAACTACGATGATTCGTTCGAAGGAGTAAACGTCATGTATGGAAAAGAAAACCTGACCAACACGTTGGGTGAAGTACTCGAGGCGGAGGGCAAAAGACAAATTAGGATCGCAGAAACTGAAAAGTATCCACACGTGACTTTTTTCTTTTCCGGAGGTAGAGAAGTTCCTTTCGAAGGAGAAAAGAGAATCCTATGTCCCTCGCCCAAGGTGGCCACATATGATCTGAAACCGGAGATGAGTGCTGAAGATATTCGGGATAAAATTATTCCTGAGTTACGAGCTCAATCGGCAAATTTCATCTGTTTAAATTTCGCCAATCCGGATATGGTAGGTCATACTGGCGTTTTTGAGGCAGCTGTTAAAGCGTGTGAAACGGTTGATCAGTGTACAGGAGCAGTAATCGAAACGGCACTCGAAAATGGCTATTTGACTATGGTGATTGCAGATCATGGCAATTCCGATTTGATGATTAATCCGGATGGAAGTCCGAACACGGCTCATACGACGAACCTTGTTCCTTTTATTGTGGTTGATAAGGAATTCAAAGGTCAGCTTAAGGAAGGTAAGTTGGGTGATCTAGCCCCGACTATTCTCACCTTTATGGGATTGGCCATTCCGGAAGAAATGACTGGAGATGTATTGATAGCGGAATGATGTCTCGGTTAAAAGACTTAAGGATTTTTTTGATTGGTTTACTACTTAGTGTGGGAGCCTGTGAAGGTCTGAAACCAGATACAATTGATTTAACCTCTTATCCTGAGGTTGACCAGCTTTTGTCAAATCAACATTCACTCCTTAGCGATCAACAATTGAGTAAAGAAGTGTGGCTTGACGGGGAGAGTGAAACAAGACTTCTACAACTAGACTCGGCAGGTTGGGCCGAGGAATTGGCATTTCTCCAAGAGGTCAATCCAAATCAATCCGGCTATGTGGGAGCTTTCGATGAAAGTACAAAAGACAATGAACTCGTTTTAAAATTGAAGATGGACGAAAACGGAAGTCTGAGAAATTTTTCGTTCACAAAAGAAAGTGGGAATGTCTTGATAGCTGCTACTATTCACGAAGACAAAGATGTTTATGTGCATCACAAGGAGATTCAAATCAACCTATTTGACAGAAAAATCCTTGATTACGAAATTGAAGGATATCAAAAGATCTTGCTTGGCGATACTATTCGATTCAGGATCAGTGGTTCTATTGAGTAATGACTAGCGTCTAAGAGTCAACATTCCCAGGGCAGTAGCTGCAGCCTCATCGCCTTTGTTTCCATGTTTGCCACCGGCCCGGTCTAGTGCTTGCTTCAAGGTATTGGTAGTAAGAACCCCAAAAATCACAGGCTTATCGTACTTAAGACCGACGTTCGTAATGCCGTTAGCAACGGCATCACATATAAAATCAAAATGCTTTGTTTCACCCTGTATTACACATCCCAGGCAAATCACCGCATCAACTTCTTTTTGCTTAGCCATCCACTGAGCTCCCAGACTCAGTTCGAAGCTGCCGGGAACATTTACCCGCTCAATATTGCTTCTGGAAACACCTGCCTCCACCAATGTTTTGTGAGCTCCAGAATAAAGTGATTCCGTCACCTGTTCATTCCACTCAGAAACAACAATACCTATCCTAGATCTAGTTATCTCCTTTGATTTTTTAACCTTTATGTCACTCAGGTTTTTTTCGGATGACGCCATTTTATAAAGAAATGAAATTTCAGACAAAGGAAAGAGCCGCCGCTCTCTCTTCAGAGTTCAAGATTCAAAAAATTATGGCTAAAGTTCCGCAGCAAGCGCTTCAATTCTCGCTTTGTGCTTCTTTGCCTCATGAATCATGTCCGACTGCGGAAATTTATCTATGATCACTTGGTAAGCGGACATCGCTCCAGTTAAATCACCACCGTTTTCTCTTGCAATTGCCAGCTTTTTCAAATAAACGGGAGAAAAGTGTTCGTTTGCTTTGTAATCCGCGGCTTGCTGATAATAATCAGCAGCATTTTCGAACTCATCTTTTTCCAAATAAGCGTCTCCTATCAATGCGTAGGCTCTGGCCTGGACCAGGTAGTCTGAACTGCTAAATTCCTGTAGGTATCGAATTGCACCATCAAAATCTCCAAGTCTCAGATACGAGGCTCCTGCATAAAAATGCGAAAGGTTTGCGACCTTGGTGCCCGGAAATTCATCAATTATCTCCAAAAACCCGTAGCTGTTTCCATCCCCATTTAAGGCCAGACCTAAACTGTCTGCCTCGAAATAGAATTGTGCCTGAAACAATTCCTCCTGAGCGGTCTTATTTAAATCTGTGATGTAGAAATTGTAGCCAGCTAAACCTAAAACGATCGCAGCTAATAGTCCTCCTACCGAGAAAACAATGACTCTATTCTTTTTGTTTTCCAAAAACTCGTTGGCCTTTTCAACAATTGCATTTGGATCCTCCAGGATCTCTATGCCTTCATCTTTCTTTTTGCCTTTTGCCATTTTATTCCAATATCTTTTTACAACGCATTGTTGTGCGCTATGAAATTTGAGCTCGCAAAGATATATTTATTTATAAAGAGTACGAATGATTTGATGAAATCAAGAATCAATAAATGGGTAGTCCGATTCAACGTAATTGTGTGTATAGGCCTCTGACGCTTCTGGCCAAGGTGATTCTTCGGAGAATTTGACAGCTTCCATTACCCGGTCCTTGATCTGTTTATCAATCTCTTTGAGATCTTCTTCCTTAGCCCATTTATTTTTGAGGATCGTCTTTTTGACCTGCTCAATTGGGTCTTGTTGCTTATACTCCTCTAACTCTTCCTTGGTCCTGTACTTTGCCGGATCCGACATGGAATGACCTTTGTATCGATAAGTCCTAAACTCCAGGAAGGATGGTCCATCACCCTTTCTTGCCCTGTCAGCCGCTTTCTTTACAGCATTATGCACGTCCTCAACTTTCATGGCGTCCACTCCCTCAGAAGGCATGTCGTAGGCTTCAGCCAGTGTGTAGAGCTCTGTAACATTGGATGTACGTTTGACAGACGTCCCCATGGCATAGCCATTGTTTTCTACCACGAAAATGGTCGGCATTTTCAGCGTCATTGCCATATTCAGCGCTTCATGAAATGCTCCTTGCCTTACTGCTCCATCCCCCATATAGCAAATGCAAAGATTCTTCGTTCCCTTGTACATCTCCGCAAAACCAATACCTGCTCCTAACGGGATTTGACCCCCCACAATCCCATGGCCTCCCATGAAGTTGACTTCTTTGTCGAACATATGCATGGATCCGCCTTTGCCTCCGGAGACTCCAGTTGCTTTGCCAAAAAGTTCCGCCATCACTCGGTTTGGGTCTGTGCCCAGGGCCAGCGGATGTGCATGGTCTCTATAAGCCGTGATGTACTTGTCACCATCCTGCAAAGCCGACACAGATCCAGCCGCACAAGCTTCCTGGCCTATATATAAGTGACAAAAACCCCTAATCTTTTGCTGGCCGTAAAGTTGGCCTGCCTTTTCTTCAAACCTTCTCATCAAGAGCATTGAGCGATACCACTCCATGTATTGTCCCTTGGGAAACGATGTCTTTTTTGCTGTCGATTTTGCTGCCATGGGCAAATGTTTTATTTATTGGCAATATAGCCTCTATTATTGCTTTGGGGATTGCGAAATTAACTCAAAATCAATGATCCTAAAAAGCCTAAAGCTCACTCACTTCAGGAACCATATCGACTCCACCTTCGATTTTAGTGACGGGATCAATTGTATTGTCGGGAAGAATGGGGCTGGAAAAACAAATTTGCTGGATGCCATCTATTACTTGTCTTTTACAAAAAGTGCCGTCGGTTCTACTGATCGAATTACCATTAATCATGAATATGATTTTTTTACTTTATTCGGAAGCTACGATGGTCTCACAGTAGCCTTGCAATTTGAAAAAGGTAAACCGAAAATCGCTAAGATAGATGGGCAGGAGCCCGATAAACTCAGGAAGGTGATTGGAAGAATTCCGCTCGTGATTGTGCTACCGGACGACACATCCATGATCAGGGAAGGGAGTGAGGAACGGCGAAAATTTTTCGATGGGGCACTTTCTCAAATAAATGATGTGTATTTGGAGATGCTACTGGACTACAACAGATTGTTAAAGCAGCGAAATTCTCTCCTTAAGGACAATATTGGAATGCCGATCGATCGTAAGCTAGTGGAAGTTTACGACGATCAGTTAATTCCGCTTTCTGTCAAGATCTCTCAACACCGCTCTGAGATCATCACGGCTTTTTTGCCTTTCCTTCAAAAGAATTATACTGACCTACATAATCTGGGTGAGCAACCAGGGCTAGAATTCAAAACACAGGTCACACAAACTTTTAAGGAGGAATTCAAAGCAAACTTCAAGAAAGATCAGATCATGCAGCGAACTCTTCTGGGTTGTCATAAAGATGATTTTCTATTTGTGCTTAATGATCGGGCAATTAAGAAGTTTGGTTCTCAAGGTCAACAGAAGACATTTATCATTTCTCTGAAGCTTGCCCTGTACGATTTTCTACACCACCAAACAGGAAAAAAGCCGTTGCTCCTTTTGGACGACATCTTTGACAAACTGGATGATTCAAGAATTGAGTTGCTAGTTGAATTACTAGGAGAAAAGAGGTTTGGCCAGGTATTTATCACAGATGCTCGTGAAGACAGAAGTCGACAGCTTTTCACTAATAAAAAGGTGAATTTTATAGAAATTGCAGGATGAGCGAAGATTCGATCAAAAACTTCCGCACTGCTTTTAATCAATTCCTGAAAGAAGAGAACCTGGAGCATACCTTTAAGCAGAAGCGGTTGATCGCCAATTGGGAAAAAGTGATGGGAAAAACAATTGCTTCAAGAACTGCTCAAATCTTTTTTAGGAACAACGTGCTTTTCGTCAAGTTAAATTCCGCTCCACTTAAACAAGAAATGCAAAACTCCAAAGCAAAAATCCTTGAACTAGTCACAGAAGAAATTGGTAGAGGAGAGATTGAAGATGTCCGATTTTTATAATGCTGCCATCACCGCCTTTCTGGGGAATCAGAAAGTCTGAACGTAAGCATCCAGATCTTCATTTTCTTCTAATCCTAGCTTTTGCTTTAATCTGTATCTGCTCATGACTACACTTCGCTGTTCAATGCTGAGAATACCGGATATTTCTCGCGTATTGAGATCGAGTTTTATGAGTGCAAGTAGTCTTCGTTCTTTTTGCGTAAGATTATCGTGTCTCTTTAAAAGCTGACTGTTGAAATTAGGATGAATTTTAGAAAAATGCGTTTCTAATTGTTCCCATTCTCTTTCGAATGATCTGTTGACAAATATATTGTTGAGAAGACCCTGCACCTCTTTGCCACCAATTACTTCCTTCTTTTTCATGG
Source organism: Cyclobacteriaceae bacterium (assembly GCA_028285685.1). Classification (GTDB taxonomy): domain Bacteria; phylum Bacteroidota; class Bacteroidia; order Cytophagales; family Cyclobacteriaceae; genus Ekhidna. Next base: position 48,744 of record JANQOR010000032.1, read on the forward strand.
ATTTCAAACCGTTTTCGATCTCAGCAATATGATTGTTAAGGTTAATCATATGTAGCGTCTGTTGCTGCAAAGCCATTTCTCCTTTTTCAATTTCACCTCTGAGTTTAAGTTGCTTATTACGGTGCCGATAGATCAGGAAAGTGGCCAAACCTGCTGAGAGAATCAGGATCGCAACAATTGAGACAATCAAAAGTGTTTGATTTTTTTCGTCAATCTCCTTTTGCTTTTGTAGCACCTCTATTTCTCGCTGCTTTTCTGAAGTCTCCAGCTCGATACGGAGATTGTTGTATTTATTTAGTGTTGACTCATTAAATACTGAGTCATTATATTGATGATATAAAGACTTATAGTAGTAGGCAGAGTCATACCTTTTTAATTTTAGGTAAGCCATTGATAATCTTTCAGAGGCATCTCGAGCGGTGGTTCTATTACCATTTGCATTAGCCATCTTCAGTGCCTGATTCGAATAGTATAGAGAACTATCGATTTGATTCACATTTTGATGGTATAAAGCCATGAGGTTCAGGGCGTCTTCCAATGCATAGTTTTCATTCTCCACCCTCATTTTCATCGACGAGGTAAGCACATCCAGTGCCTGAGTCAAATCACCTTTATCTGCAAATGTTTCCGCCATGTATTGCCTTGCCCGAAGTACGATAGGAATGTATCGCGCTGAATTTGTCGGGGCACCCTCAATACACCGATTGTAATAGTATATGGCACTATCAAGCTGTCCATTTTTTCGGAAGATATTGCCTATGGCATTATAGGAAAATCCTACACCAATGACATCTCCCATTTCCAACTTGATTTCCAGGCCTTGCTTGGCAAAATCAAGAGCCAGATCGTGATCTCCCATCTCACTGTAGACATTCGAAATGTTTGTAAGGGCCCTTGACAACCTTCCCATCCTTTGATCTTCAGGCAACAGATCTCCTAAAGCAATTTCTCTCACCTTTAGAAAGGTTTCTAATGCCTCACCGTACTGACCCCTCATTCCATGAATGATTCCAATGTTATTCAGGTTTGCAGTGTATTGAGTGTTTTCACTAAGAGACTGAAATATCTCAGTAGCTTTTCTAAAATTGTACTCAGCCTTGTCAAAGCTGTTCAATCTCCTATATATAAATCCTAGGTAGGTTCTTGCCCTGCCCTCTTCAAATGAACCTGCCTTCAATTTTTCAGCCTCTGCCACAATTTCCAAAAGAGATTTTGCAGCACTGTCCAGCTCATTTTTTTGGTAAAGGGCAAGTCCTTTGATTACTCTGCTTTGCAGTAAACCCCATTCATAGTTAAATTCTCTACTGAGGAGACGAATTTCCTCGCTGAGCGCCCAAGCGGAATCAGGATATCGTAACAGCCCCCCCTGCGCCTGGGAGAAGAGCGAATCAATTTCTTTGATATTTAATGTCTGTCCCGACACTTTAAATAGAAATGGGAGGAGTAGGATAGCTAAAATAAATTGCTTCATAATGGTCCGTTCACACACGTATTATCAATTGATAAAAGTTAGCGGGTGTTAAGGAAATCATTTCCTTATCATCCCAATAAATTCATTAAAATTTGAAATTCCGGTGCGGCTCTGGCTAACGAGGTAAACCGTCATTAACTGTAACGGTTATGCCAAATTAATGGATCAATGAATTATTCATCCCAGATTTTGCGTTTTTTCTAAAAAAGTGTGGTCAGAATTTATGAGAATCCTCTCTAACTACCCCTCTATCTCAACTTCATCCAAATTCATGAATTCAATTCCACCTCTGTCAGAAAGTGTCACTCCAACCACCGAATCTTTCTTGATAGAACCATCCAAAATTGCTTTTGAGAGTTCATTTAAGATCTCTCTTTGAAGTACTCTTTTCAAGGGCCTGGCTCCATATTGAGGGTCAAAGCCCACACTTCCAAGAAAATTCAAAGCCTTTTCATCTGCTTCAATTTTAATTCCATTTTCTTGCAATCGGTGCTGAATTAGCTTGAACTGAATAGTGACAATTTTTTGCAGATCATCATGACTAAGCGGTTTGAACATGATTGTCTCATCCACTCGATTCAGAAATTCAGGTCTGACTGACTTTTTTAATAGTTCGAAAACTTTTGATTTCGTTTCCTCCATGACTGGTTCCGGGTTTTTCTCGTCAATTCGTTCAAAACTTTCCTGAATTAAACTTGAGCCAATATTTGTGGTCATGATGACAATTGTATTCTTGAAGTTTGCAACCCGACCCTTACTATCCGTTAGTCTTCCATCATCCAGAACCTGCAGCAAAATGTTAAACACATCAGGATGAGCCTTTTCAATTTCATCAAGCAAAATAACGCTGTAGGGCTTCCTTCGAACAGCTTCCGTCAGTTGGCCACCTTCATCATATCCGACGTAACCTGGAGGTGCACCGATTAATCGACTCACAGCATGTCTTTCCTGATATTCAGACATATCAATCCGAACCAGTGCATTCTCATCATTGAAAAGGTATTCTGCCAGAGCCTTTGCTAATTCAGTCTTCCCGACACCTGTGGTCCCAAGGAAAATGAAGGATCCAATGGGTCGCTTGGGGTCGTGTAATCCAGCTCGGCTTCTTCTTACAGCATCGGAGACCGCCTCAATTGCTTCTGTCTGACCTGCAATGCGCAATCCCAGTTCCTGCTCCAAATGCAATAATTTGTCGCGATCGCCTTGGAGCATCTTCGATACCGGAATTCCTGTCCATCTCGAAACCACTCCTGCGATATCTTCAGCATCTACTTCCTCCTTCAACAAGCTTTCCTCACCCTGCATTTCCGTCAGCTGCTTTTGAAAATCCACTAACTGTACCTCCGCCTCTCCAAGTTTTCCATACCTGATTTCTGCCACCAAGGCTAGATCGCCGGCTTTCTCGGCTCTCTCGGCTTCATTTTTAAGTTGTTCTATATTTTCTTTTGCATCTCGCAGCCCCTCAATTACGCTTTTTTCGTTTTCCCATTTGGCTCTCAATTCATTTCTTTCTTCATCCAGATCCGCGATTTCTTTACTTAGCTCCGCTTCTTTACGTTTGTCTTTTTCCCTTCTTATTGCCTCACGCTCTATTTCCAACTGCATCACCTTGCGATTCAACTCATCTAATTCTTCAGGCAAAGAATCAATCTCAATCCGGAGCTTCGCAGCAGCTTCGTCCATCAAGTCAATGGCTTTATCGGGGAGAAAACGATCCGAAATGTACCTGTTTGAAAGTTCTACAGACGAAATCACTGCATCATCTTTGATCCTGACTCCATGGTGGAGTTCGTACTTGTCCTTTATCCCCCTCAAAATTGAGATGGCATCCTGAACCGATGGTTCATCAACCATAACAGCTTGAAATCTTCTTTCGAGTGCCTTGTCTTTCTCCACATACTTCTGGTATTCCTTAAGCGTTGTGGCTCCTATTGCATGGAGTTCTCCTCGAGCAAGTGCGGGTTTTAAAAGGTTAGCGGCGTCCATAGCACCTTCCCCGCCACCACCGGCTCCTATCAAAGTATGGATCTCATCAATGAACAGAATTATATCACCTTCACTATCGATCACCTCCTTAATCACTGCCTTCAACCTCTCCTCAAATTCACCTTTATATTTTGCTCCCGCCACCAAAAGTCCCATATCCAGTGAAATGATAGTTTTGGATTTCAGATTCTCCGGAACGTCTCCATTAACAATTCTTTGGGCCATTCCTTCAACAATCGCGGTCTTCCCTACTCCTGGTTCTCCAAGCATTATTGGATTGTTCTTCGTACGTCTGGCCAAAATTTGCAATACCCGACGAATCTCCTCATCACGTCCGATGACTGGGTCAATTTTGCCTTTCCTGGCAAGCTCATTAAGATTCTTAGAATAACGGGAAAGTGATTGATATTTCGCTTCTGCATTCTGATCGCTCACAGACGCTCCTCCTCTTAGTTCTTCGATAGCCATCATCAAATCCTTCTTATCAAATCCTTCATTTTTGAGAAGTTGTGAGACCTTGTCATTCCCCTCAATCAGGCCCAAAATAATATGCTCCACCGCAACAAAATCATCCCCAAACTCCTTAAGATGTTTTTCCGCATTTTGAAGAGCTTTTGCAGCATCATTCGAAAGATACGGCTGTCCCCCAGAGACTTTGGCGTAACTTTTAATGACCTTATCAATTTGCTCTTCCAAAGAACCTTTTGCAATGCCCAGTTTCTTAAGCAAGAAAGAAATCAAATTTTCATCTGAAAGGAGTATTGCCCTCGCTAAATGACCTGTTTCAATTGCTTGGTGCTGATTTCCCGAAGCAATTTCAGTTGCCTTCTGAAGCACTTCCTGTGATTTTATTGTGTAGTTATTGAAGTTCATAGCCGTCCATTTTTTGCACAATCACAAGATATCAAAAGCTATTCCATCGATTTTTTTGCATTATTTACAGACAAAATGTCACCTGTTCTTGTCGGTGGGGCATATTTTTCTGACAAATTGACCGGCGCTTTTTGGTCTCAATTCCCTTCGTCTTCATTCGATTTTGAATCATCCTCTTCTTCCTCACGTTTCCCGAGAAATTTTTCTCCTTTTGCCTTTAAGCTCTCGCTGGCTTCCTCAAGGTTAAGGCGTGCCTTGAGTCGGTTCAAAATTCCTTTGCCGATCGACAGTGCTCGATCACCAAAATTCAAATCTTCCTTTGAAGCTACTTGCTCAGATGAATCGGCAGCAACTTTCTTTTTTATAATATATTTATTGGTGGAGGTGGTATCCACAACAATTCTTTGAGCTGAGGAGGCAAAAGACATTGCCACTGTGAATAAACATAAGATTATAGTTTTGGCCCTCAACGCAACGAACTTCTTTCAAAAGTTATCAATAATACCATAAAGAGAAGAAATTGGAAAGGATTTGCAAAAACTGTGAATTGAATCTTGACACGACTTTTAAGTTCTGTCCTAATTGCGGGCAGGAACACAAAGAGAAGGTTGTCCATTTCAGGCAATTTATGCTAGACTTCCTAGGTGACTACTTCACCTTTGATTCGTTGATCATTCGAAGTGTTCGACCATTGCTGTTCAATCCTGGATTCCTTACAAAAGAATTCCTTACAGGCAGAAGAGTTCGATACATTCCTCCTTTGCGAATGTTCATTTTTATCAGCATTATCTTTTTCCTTGTGTTGGGGTCGGTTGACTCCTCCGTTGCTATTGAAAAAAGTGATGAAGGCGAATTCCTCGATTCCTTTTTCAATATCTGGTTTCCACGCTTATTTTTTCTACTACTCCCATTATTTGCTTTTTTCCTTTTTCTGATGTTCAGGAAATCGGAAAGGATCTACTTATCCCATTTCATATTCTCCGTCCACTTTCATGCCTTCATTTTTGCCTTATCCACCATTTTCGTAATCCTGATAGATTACATTTTTCCCTCCAGCGTTTTTCTGAGCCAGTGGGCCTTTTTTATCACACTCTTTGTGTTGGAGATTTACCTTTTGGTTGCTCTCAGACAGGTGTATCGTCAAAGATGGTTCCCGACAATACTTAAGTTAGTACTCATAAACGTCATGTATTCTGTGTCAGCAATGATCATATTCGCCGGGGTCGGCACCTTAATTTTCTATTTATAAGCGCCTGGCTGTCCACACTCTGCACCTTTTTACGTCATTGATTGTTAGTTGCTTAATTTAGACTATGGCCTTTGTCTCCCAACATCAGTATCCGCTCAATTGTCCGACCGGGCGATGGACGTTACTATCGACAATTCTGGCATCAAGCATGGCTTTTATCGATGGAACAGCGCTCAATGTCATTCTCCCATCTCTGCAACGAGATCTTGCTGCAACAGGCTCGGATCTTTTTTGGGTCTTGAATGGATATCTACTAATGCTGGCTGCATTGATCATTGTCGGTGGAAGCCTGGGTGACAAATTGGGTCGGGTCAAAGTTTTCAAATTTGGAATTCTCGTTTTTACTATCGGTTCAATCCTCTGCGGATTTACTCCTAACATCACACTTCTGATCGTTTTTAGAATGATCCAGGGAATTGGGGGTGCGTTGATGATTCCTGGAAGTCTGGCGATCATCTCGGCAATTTTCAGCAAGGAAGAGAAAGGCAGGGCCATTGGTACCTGGTCCGCTGCAACAACCATAGTAACCATTTGCGGTCCAGTTCTGGGAGGAGCGCTTGCAGACATCGGACTATGGCGATTCATCTTCTTTATAAATGTTCCATTAGGACTGCTATCTATGATAGTGCTTCATTTGAAGGTGCCCGAAAGTAAGGAAGAAGGAAGCTCGAAAGTCGATCTTTGGGGCGCATCCCTGCTGGTTTTAAGTCTTGCGTTGATCACCTTTGGCTTCTTGGAAATGCCAGAACTTGGCTATGACAGCCTTGTTGTTCTTGCCAGTCTCGTAGTCGGCACTGTCTTAATGGTGGTTTTTATTGTTGTCGAAAAGCGCGTAGACCAGCCCATGGTTCCTTTGGGTCTATTCCGGAAAAGGACATTTTCGGGAGTCAATCTTCTCAGCTTTTTCCTTTATGCTGCACTCGGCGCCATCATGTTGTTCCTTTCACTTAATATCATTCAGATACAAGGATATTCACAGCTACAGGCAGGTTTAACTTTCCTCCCATTTTCATTTACCATGATCCTTCTTGCCAGAAAGATGGGATCCCTATCTGATAAATATGGCTATAGAAGCTTTCTTATTATCGGCCCTGCGTTGACCGGAATGGGGATGTTGTGGTTATCTATGATTGGTATTACCTCTGGTCCCAGGGCATACTGGACAACCTTTTTTCCACCGTTCATGTTGTTTGCGATTGGCATGTCTATTACCGTAGTGCCACTGACAACTGCGGTAATGAATTGTGTTGATGAAAGTAAATCAGGCATTGCTTCGGGGATCAACAACAGTGTTACCAGGATCTCCGGAACATTCATGAATGCTGTCCTTGGGGCGGTCGCAATTCTTCTTTTTACAAACTACTCCATGAAGGAAATGGAAGCACTCCCCTTGTCTCAGGAACAGTCAAGTGAATTGTTAATGGAGTCAACCAAATTGGGAGAAGCAAGAGCACCAACCACATACAATGGAGAATTGCAAGCACAGGTAAACTCAATTTTTCAAAGCGGATTCATCGCAACTTACAAGTGGGTCGGACTGCTCAGCTCTGCTCTCGCCTTTGTATCCGCAGGTATTGCTTTTTTTATGGTTGAAGAAAAGAAATCAGTGTGATGGGACAACGGCAACTAAGTGCGATAATGTTCACGGATCTTGCAGGCTACACAGCCATGATGCAAGAGGACGAGATCAACGCAAAGGGTCTAAGAGATAGACACCGAAAGATTCTAGAGCGTGAAATTACAGATCACAACGGCAAAATTTTGCAATATTATGGAGATGGGGCGCTTTCTGTTTTTAGCAGTACCATTTCTGCGGCCACATCGGCCGTGTCCATTCAAAAAGCCTCTATCACTGGTAATATTCCGTTGCGGATTGGCATACATACTGGAGATGTAGTCATTGAGGATGATGGAGTCTATGGTGATGGAGTAAATATTGCTTCGCGAATTGAATCGTTTGCTACCTCTGGCTCCGTTATGATTTCTGACAAAGTTTTTGATGATCTCAAGAACCATCCTTCTTTTCAACCATCCTTAATGGGTGAGTTTGAACTAAAAAATGTAAAACGTCCGGTTGAGGTTTATGCACTTACCAATGACGGCCTTATAGTTCCACAACGTACCGATCTGAAAGGCAAGGTGAAGGAGCGAATCAAAAGCATTGCAGTGCTTCCCTTCATAAACAGAAGCGCGGACCCGGAGAATGAGTATTTCAGCGACGGTATAACCGAAGAAATCATAACTGCCTTAGCAAGAGTTGAAGGCCTCCGGGTTATCTCTCGCACAAGCGCATTCTCCTTCAAGGGCAAAAACATGGACGTAAGGGAAATTGGAAAACAGTTGGAGGTCCAGTCCATTCTTGAAGGCAGCGTTCGAAAATCCGGTAACAAAGTGCGGATCAGTGCTCAGCTAAGCAGCACATTTGATGGGTATGAGCTTTGGACCGAAACTTACGATCGACTCCTAGAAGATATTTTTGAAGTTCAGGATGAAATAGCTTTGAAAATTTCCCATCAGTTACGCGAGAAGCTATCCACTAGTTCGCTTGGTTCTGACGAGAAAACAAAGAGTGTTGAGATCGAAGCTTACAACAGTTATTTGCAAGGGCTTTTTTACTACAACAGGTGGACACCGGATAACGCCGAAAAAGCTGCATCAGCCTTCAAAAAGGCTATTGAGATTCAGCCTGATTATGACCAGGCGTATGCCGGTCTGGCATTGGCGTACACACTAATGTCGTTTACTGGGTTTTTAAAGCCAAAGGAAGGACACTTGCTCACCGAAAATGCGGGGAAAAAGGCACTAGAAATCAATGATCAATGCGAAAATGCATACATAGCACTTTCTTACACACAATACTTCTATCACTGGGATTTCGAAAAGGGAAAAGAATACGCAAAAAAGGCGTTAGAAATTAATCCCAGATCTCCGGATGCCAATTTGACCTGCTCGTTGTATCCTATGGTTTTCGGAAGGCACGATGAAACTCTTTCCTACATTGAAAAAGCGCGAGAAATTGATCCGCTATCTTCTCTCACAAATCGAACGTTAGCTGATGCGTATTATCTCAAGGGTGACTACAAAATGGCCATTGAGGTGTACGACTGGCTGTTGGAACAAGATCCAGAATTTATGGCGGCATTTGAGTTTAAGGGCTGGGCATATTTAATGAATGGTGATTATGATCAGGCCATTGAAATATTTGAGTCGATAGGGGGTGAGCAAGCAGTTCACTCTATTAAACCGTTCGTCCAGCTTGGTTACGCTCACGCTTTGAAGGGGGATATTGAAGTCGCAAAGACATTCCTGGATGAATTGATCAAAGATGCCGAGGCTAACCCGGACGGAACGTCAGACTTGAGTTTCGCAACTTTATATTCTGGGCTGGGTATGATTGATGAAGCTTTTGAGTACCTGCAAAAAGTGCTGGATCAAAGACTTGGAGCCGCTGTGCTTATCAAATCCAGTCCGATTTGGAAACCGCTTCGCGGCGATCCAAGATTTGACAAGATGTTAGCCCAAATTGGTGTGTGAATCTGATCAGTTACTACTCCTCTTTGATAAATGTTGATTCACTATTTTCCGCACTTTTCTCAGAGTCGTTTTCTCCAGGTAATGAACCCCCTTTACTCCGAGAGCCGATTTCCGTTAATGGGTCCTCGCAAGAGGCTACAATAAGAGCCAGAATTCCTATAAGGAATATTCCTTTGGCCGATTTTAATTTGAGCATAATTTGATTTATTGACCTTCTAGAATTTAGAACGGCATATAGCTTGGGGAAAATGAGCGCTTTTTTACAACCGCTTTCTGGAGATGAGAAAGTGCTTTTGTAACCTTCCCACACTTTTCAGGTAACTTATCCGAATTTACCCAGCATTGCTGGTTTGATAACCAGAGAAATTTGTTTAGAAATAGAACTGGTCTGTTAAATTTTTTAAGTGATAATGCTGCCGACTATTCGGCCAATTGGATTTGAATTTGGTAATCACAGATGAGCACTTGATGGCTCAGGTAAAGAATGGACAGCTTGAGCAGCTGAACGAGTTGTTTAGTCGCTATAGTAGGCGCATTTACAATTACTTTCTAAAGTCAACTTTAGATCGTGATGACAGTGATGACCTTACACAGGAGCTTTTCATTCGAGTAATGAAATACCGAAAATCATACAAGGAGGGTCAGACAGTGCAGTTTTGGGTTTTTCAAATTGCGAGAAATATGGTCAAAGATCATTTCAGAAAAATGAAAGTTCATAAGGATCAATTTAACCCGGTGGATGTCATGCCAGAAGTGATTGAAGAAAAAATGGACGATAGCCGTGAACGAGAAAAGCAATTGTATCTGGCAATGAATGCTTTGCCGGACGATAAGAGGGAGTTACTGGTGTTGAGCAAATTCGAAGGAATGAAGTATGAGCAGATTGCGGCGATGCGCAAAACGTCTGTGAGCAATATTAAAGTACAGGTGCATCGGACAATTAAAGAATTGAAGGAGCTCTATTTCGCTGGTGAAGGACAATCCAGCTAAAATATTTAGAGACATTTTGACAAAAATATAGCGAGATGAAAAAAGAAATTACAGATGCAGAGTTGATCGAACTGATCGAAGGAGTTCGCAATGAAGAGGTGGAAAAGTTGATCACAGAAGATAGTGATCTGAAGAAAAGGTACGATCAGTTGAAGGAGTTGTTAAATGTAATCGACGACTCAGAAAATGTTGAGGTGCCGGCCCATATTGAAATGAACTTTAGGGAGGCCATCCTTGCCGAGCAATCAAAGCAAGCGAGTGGCATTTCTTGGATGCACGTTGCTGCCGCTATAACAATACTTATCCTTGGGTTCGGGCTGGGAAGGTTTTCTGATAACTCTAACGCCACAGAGCTGGCAAGCTTGAAGAGTGAAATTGAGTCATTGAAGGAAGTAACATTAACAAGTGCGTTGCAGCAATATTCAGCGAGCGAACGAATTATGGCTGTAAATCAGATTGAAGCCTCCACTTTGAAAGTAAATCCCGAGCTTATTTCAACGCTCATCAACACACTTAATTCCGATGAGAGCCCGAATGTAAGATATGCAGCACTTCAAGCGCTAACCAATTACATGGACAACATTGAAGTCAGGGCTGAGCTCGTGAAATCGCTTGAATCACAATCGGATGCACTGATACAGATATCGTTGATTTCAATTCTTGTAGAAGCAGAGGAACGAAGCGCTATCGCGCCTTTAAAAGATATAATTGATAATGAAGAGATCTCACCTGAAGTAAAACAGCAAGCTGAGATTGCTATTCAGGTTTTAACATAAAAAAGGATCAAAAAAAAGCTAATATGAAAACGATAGATAAAATGAAAATAGCAATAACAGGACTGCTGATGACAGTCGGAGTTATAGCCCAGGCACAGGAATTTAACTATACGGTCAAAGGAAATGCTGCTGAAACCATTGTCTGGATCAATCAGCTATATGCCGACCTCCGGATTGAAGGAACCACCGGGTCCGAGATAAGAATATTTGCAGACGATTATGATGGTCTTCCCGAAAAAGCGAAGGGTCTCAAGCCTCTGTCCGGAGGCGAGCCTGAGAATACAGGGATAGGCCTAAGCGTCTCTCAAGAAGGTAATACGATTTCGATCGCAGGTGCCCACAGGGAGGCTGATGATGCTGAGTACACCATTTCTATCCCTAAAAATGTAATGCTCAAGATCGACTACAATAGTTGGCAAGCAGAGGATGTGGAAGTTAGAGGAATGGAAAATGAGATTGAAGCGAAAAGCCAGGTTGGAGATCTACTTTTTGTGGATGTCACAGGGCCGATCGTTGCACATACGCTAAGCGCTGATCTTGAGGTGGTTTTTTCCGATTTAAATCAATCTACACCTTCTTCCATCACATCGACAAGCGGGGATATTGATGTCACAATTCCTGAGTCGACAGCAGGTACCTTCAAAATGGCCACTGTTTCCGGGGGGGTTTACACAGACCTGGATTTTGACCTTGGAGAAGATGCAAACAAGAGACGGGTGATGGGACAATCAGCGACTGGCAAACTAAACGGTGGAGGAATTGAAGTCTCTCTTAAGACTGTAAGTGGGGATATCTATGTAAGAAAATCTAACTAATTCAAATTATGAAAGCACTAATCATATTACTGAGCATTTCAACATTGGCATTGTCTGCTCAGCCGAAAAAAGTAACTGAAACCGTGCAATTATCAGGTCAAGTCAACCTGGATTTAGAATTTGCATTCGCTGATGACATTGTGTTTAAAACCTGGGACAGAGATGAAGTCCTGGTAGAGGTAGAAGTTGAGATAAACGACGGAGAAGACAACGACATCTTTACACTTTCAAGTTCCAAGTCTTCCTCCACTGTTTATGTTGAAATGGACGAGGACATGTGGGACAAGGTCGACAAAGGATCGTGGAACAAAAGGAGGGGTTGGAACAGAAACTGTAGTTGGGAATCCACGATAAACTATACCGTGCATCTCCCCAAAGGAATGGAAGTTGAAGCAAATACTATCACGGGTGATTACGAGTTTGAATACTTCGGGACTCCTATGAACCTAAAAACAATTTCCGGAGCAATAGATATGACCGTTCCCTCGAAGTCTGGTTTGGACTTTAGGGCCAAAACCATCACCGGGGAAGTATTTAGTGACCTGGACATTGAATTTCCGTATGGAAAAGACGGTTTGCGCCAGATTGTTGGGCAGAAAGTCCGTGGAAGAATAAGCGATGGTGGCCCAGAGTTACTCTTTGAAACCATAAGCGGAAATATTTATTTGCGAAAAGGATAATTCTAGGGCGTTGTGCCCGTTTCAAGGGAAGTAGGTTTATATCTTTAACTGGATGAGAACGACTTCCCTTTTTTTACTACTTCTGGGGCTTTTTACACTTTCCAATTGCAGTGATAGCGAAATACAGCTCCCGGACCAGGAACTGGTGGGGTTTGTCGATGGCGAAGAGTGGGAGATAAAATTCGCAAATGCATACATCTATTCATCAGATTTTAAGTATCAAATAAAGTTCTTATCAACGCAGGAGGGTGGTCAAGACCCTTGTGCCATTCCCAGCACAGCGAACACGCATGTCTCAATGATAATGCCTTTACAAATTGGAAGTTTTTCAATTCCATTTCCCATAACAGATGAGTCGGCTCGATTCCACTGGGCCAACGGCAGTTCGGCAATCGCCACTAGTGGTTTCCTTGAAATTTTCGATATAGATAATTCTCGAATCATTGGATACCTCCAGGCGCAGCTAGATGATAACAACATAGTCGAAGGTTCCTTTGAGGTCCTTATTTGTAATTGAATCGTTCTATCCCTTACTTCGTAGCAGCTAAACGCACTAATTAATAGCTATGGAGTTGTTCTCACTGTTACTGGTACTGAACCTGTCTCTTGTTCAAGAACCTAAAATCAAAAGGCTCAGTGATGAAGAGCAAATTGAAATTCTTAATTCAATCGACGATTTTAAGCAGTATCACACCAACAGCTTTAAGGTCAATTTGTTTCGAAGGGTTAGCTCTGAAAACAAGGAGTTGAATGGTTTCCCTCTAGCCAACTATATCATCGGCATTGTGAACTATAGTGAGATGGATAATCCCTATTTGTTTCAAGTGGGAGATTTCCACAGTCCTCAAATTGCAAGCGCTACGAGGCAAGTAGGATCACTGAAAATCACGATCGAATACGGAAAAAGTTCACCAAAGGAAAAATTGATACTAATTGTTACCAAGGACGGAGTCAAGCTGGTTGAGTAGTCTACTTGTCCAGCTCGCAATTATCCTTCTACCTCTTCATAAGCATCAACTGGCAGACAACTACAAACCAGGTTTCGATCACCATAGGCATTATCAACTCTACTGACTGATGGCCAGAATTTATTTTCCCTAACATAACTCGCTGGAAATGCAGCGACTTCTCGCGAATAGGGATATTCCCAGTCATCCGCAACTAGCGTTTTGTAAGAATGTGGCGAATTCTTGAGTGGGTTATTCTGGGCATCCAAAATTTCGTCGATAACCTGCTGGATTTCAGCTCGAATAGAAATCATAGCTTCACAAAAACGATCTAGTTCCTCTTTCACCTCACTCTCCGTGGGCTCAATCATCATCGTCCCCGGAACAGGGAATGAAACGGTTGGGGCATGAAAGCCATAGTCAATTAGTCGTTTGGCAATGTCCTCTACTTCAATACCTGCTTTCTTAAATTCTCTGCAATCAATGATCAGCTCGTGAGCATTTTTCCCTTTTTCATTCGTATACAATACTGGATAATGATCCTTCAATTTCGAAGCGATGTAATTAGCATTTAAAATTGCAAGCTTCGTAGCATCAGTCAATCCACCAGCACCCATCATTGCAATATAGGCGTGCGATATAGGTAAAATACTAGCGCTAGAAAACGGTGCGGCGGCAATGGATGGATTGTCACTCTCCTCAACGATGTGTCCTGGCAAGTACGGGGTTAAGTGTTCTGCAACTCCTATAGGACCCATGCCTGGACCTCCACCTCCGTGAGGGATACAGAAAGTTTTATGCAGATTAAGGTGACAAACGTCTGCACCGATAATTCCTGGTGATGTCAATCCGACTTGCGCATTCATGTTGGCGCCGTCCATGTATACCTGACCGCCATTTTGATGAATGATCTCACAGATTTCTATGATTGATTCTTCGAAAACGCCGTGAGTAGAAGGATATGTGACCATAAGTGCGGCCAATGTTTCCGAATGCTCTTGCGCCTTTTCTCTTAAATCCGTCACATCAATATTTCCGTTCTCATCACATTTAACAATGACGACCTTCATCCCTGCCATCACCGCGCTTGCCGGATTTGTCCCATGCGCAGATGAAGGAATGAGCGCAACGTTTCGTTCGGGCTGACCCAACCCCTCAAGGTAAGACTTGATGACCATCAATCCGGCATACTCCCCTTGAGCTCCTGAATTTGGCTGAAAGGAAATGGAATGAAAGCCAGTTATCTCAACCAACCAATCATGCAGCTCTGAAATCATGATTTGATATCCTTCCGTCTGGTCTTTTGGAGCAAATGGATGAATGTTTCCAAATTCAGGCCATGTCACAGGAATCATCTCTGTTGTTGCATTTAATTTCATTGTACATGAACCCAGTGATATCATAGAATGCACCAATGACAGGTCTTTATTCTCAAGTCTCTTCATATATCGGAGCAGTTCATGCTCTGAATGAAAACAGTTGAAAACCGGGTGCGTCAAGAATTCCGTTTTTCTATCGAGCGTTTCTGGGAAATTACTTGCGAACTGTTCATTGATCGGCTCAGCCATCGATCCTTCCAATTTTGCAAACAAGTTGACAATTGCGTTCGCATCCGCTACGGTGTGTGATTCGTCAAACGAAATCCCTACTCCGTCATCATAATACCGCAAATTGATTTTTTGATTTTCACTCAACTTTTTCAGTTCCACTTTTTTAGCGTTTTCAAGGTCAATTCTTAACGTATCAAAAAATGTCTCACTTCTGTTTTTGAAGCCCAATGTTGAAAGTTGACTGGCTGTTTCTTTTGCAAGTCCATGTGTGCGGAGTGCAATTTGCTTTAACCCCTTCGCGCCGTGATATACAGTATACATAGATGCCATCACTGCCAAAAGCACCTGGGCCGTGCAAATATTAGAGGTGGCACGTTCTCGCTTAATGTGTTGCTCCCTGGTTTGCAAAGCCATTCTATAGGCATCATTGCCATGAGCATCCTTGGATGCACCAATAATTCTTCCCGGGATCGCTCTTTTGAAGTCTTCACGCGTAGCAAAGAATGCCGCATGCGGACCTCCGTATCCCATAGGCACTCCGAACCTTTGTGATGTCCCAACAACCACGTCCGTTCCCCAATCCCCAGGTGCTGTTACAAGAGTCAGTGCTAAGAGATCGGTGGCACAGGCAGTAAAAACATTGTTCTCCTTTGCTGCCGCCACAATGGACGACCAATCTTTCACTGCACCCGAATTATTTGGATATTGAAACAGGATGCCGTACACGTCTTCTGCCGTAATGTCTACTGTGCTGAGGTCAACAACCGATAATTCGATTCCAAATGGAACAGCTCGGGTCTTAAGTACCTCGATAGTCTGTGGGAATACCTCCTTATCAACCAGAAACTTATTCGCTGTTTTCTTTTCACCCTTCCTGGAACCATATAACATCGACATTGCTTCGGCAGCAGCGGTGGCCTCATCCAGCAAAGAGGCATTGGCAATTTCCATCCCGGTAAGGTCGATCACCATCGTCTGGAAGTTTATTAGCGCCTCAAGTCTTCCCTGAGCAATCTCAGCTTGATATGGAGTGTAGGCTGTGTACCATCCCGGATTCTCTAAAATGTTACGTTGAATAACGGTGGGCACCACACAATTGTAATATCCTTGCCCAATAAATGATTTGTAGATTTTGTTTCGATCAGCCGTCTTCCTGATACTATTTAGATACTCAAACTCATTTAGTGGGTTGGGTAGTCGAAGTGCTTCTTTCTGTCTGATTGCTGCAGGTATCGCCTCGTCAATCAATTGATCTATCGACTCAACACCAACCGCATTGAGCATTTCGTGGTGATCGTTTTCAGGTCCGTTGTGGCGACTTTCAAAAGCCACTCGATCATTAAGATTAATTTCCATCAAGGGGTGCGTTTTTACAAAATTTTTAAGGCCGCTAATTTACATTAGTCCATTCAGGACTAAAAAGGTTTTCTTCCTAACCATTCCTGTAATTAATTAGTTTGGCCGACTTAAAATTCTCGTAGTTTTAAGCCCTTAAATAATGTGTGAAGAAAAAATGAAAAAATTTATTTATCTGGTTGGTGTCCTTGTTGGATTTGGGTTGATTGCTCAGGACAAGCAAGCCATGAAGTATGCTAAGTCAATTAAAGTGGATGACCTCAAGGCACATCTAACCGTACTTGCCTCGGACGAGTATGAGGGACGTGAAACAGGCACGAAGGGTCAAAAGATGGCAGCCGAATATATTGCTAACTATTTTGAGGAGCTTGGCTTGGAAGCACCTGTGAACAATACTTATTTTCAAAAATTTGATCTCATCGCCAGCGAGATCAATACCTCCTATTTCAGGAAAGATGAGGAGAAAAAAATGGTTTTCGAGGATTTTATCTATTTCTCAAGATCTGAAACTGCCGGTGAAGAATACATTGACGTGATCATTGCTGATGAAGACGATACAATGATTGATTCATACGAAGGATCCTATGTAGCATACCTGGTGGATGAATATACAAGTATGCAGGATCGAATTGACAAAGCGAAAGAGGCGGGGGCGAAAGGCTTCATTGAAGTAATCGAATCGGATGACAAATTTGCCTCGACGTTAAGGCGATTTTCAGGGTTTATGAAAAGACCCGGGTTGGGCCTTGAGGGCAGAGATAATGAGCGAAGTAAGATGATCATTGTGGGTAAGGAAACAATGGCCTGGATCTTTGAGAAGGAGTACGATCAGCTAAAGGCTGGAGACAAGGCCCAGGTAATCTTCAATGCTGACTATCTGGATAAGCCCATTGAAACGGAAAATGTCTTAGGACTTCTGCAGGGGACAGAAAAACCAGATGAAATCCTGGTCATCACCTCTCACTACGATCACATTGGAATAACTAACGGAGAAATAAACAATGGTGCCGACGATGATGGCTCAGGAACCGTAACTGTCTTGGAATTGGCTGAGGCCTTTACAAGTGCAGCCGCCAAAAATAGGGGACCAAAGAGAAGTATTTTGTTTATGACCGTCACCGGTGAAGAAAAAGGACTTTTGGGATCCAGGTACTATACGGACATGAACCCTGTCTATCCTCTTGAAAACACGGTGGTCAATTTGAATATTGATATGATCGGTCGTGTTGATGAGAAACACGAAGGAAATCCTGATTACATCTACTTAATCGGTGCAGATAAATTATCTCAAGAGTTGCATGATCTATCTGAGGAAATGAACAGTTCATACACAAACCTGGAGCTAGATTACACTTACAACGATGAGAATGACCCTAACAGGTTTTACTACAGATCGGACCATTACAACTTTGCGAAGAACAACATTCCAATCATTTTTTACTTCAATGGCGTTCACGCAGATTACCACAAGCCAACTGACACGATAGAAAAAATCAACTTTGAGAAAATGGAAAAGATCGCCAGGCTAGTTTTCCACACAGGATGGGAGATCGCAAATCGGGAGGAGAAACTTAACGTAGATAAGGGAGAAAATTCGGTGGGAAATTGATCATTGTGGGGCAAAGGCCCCACAAGATCTTTTCAACCAGCTATGGAAAGAAAGACTATAACATCTATCTTTCTATTACAAGTATATGTCTTTTTTCGGTTTAGAAGAAACAAGACAGGCTGACTTTTATGGATTTTGGTAAATTCGCAATTTTATTTCATTTATTAGATCATAGATAGATTTTTGTTGGTGCATATTGAGCAGAAACAAAATTTACTATTAATATTTGATTAGACGAGTGCGGTTTTACTATTGGTGTATACAACCGTCAGCTGTGCAAAATATTCCAATCGTAACTAAAATTAGTACAAAGATGTACTTGATTAAAGGGGCCCATATCATAAATGAAGGTAGCATTTCCGTGCGAGATGTTTACATTAAGGATGAGCGTATCGCGCATATTGGCAGCAATTTAGACATAGAAGAAAATGCTATAGAAATCGATGCAGAAGGGCTTTATTTACTCCCCGGAGTCATCGACGACCAGGTACATTTTAGAGAGCCAGGACTTACGCACAAAGGAGATATCTTCTCCGAATCTCGTGCCGCAGTGGCAGGCGGTGTGACCACTTATATGGAAATGCCAAATGTTAACCCTCAAACCATCACACAAAAACTACTTGAAGAGAAGTATCAAATTGGAGCGCAAAAATCTCTTGCCAATTACTCCTTTTACATGGGCTCCACCAATGACAATTTGGATGAAGTCCTGAAAACAGATCCTAAATCTGTTTGTGGCATTAAAATATTTATGGGTTCATCCACAGGCAATATGCTGGTGGATGATCCACAAACACTTGAAAATATTTTTCGAAATGCACCGATCCTGATTGCGACACATTGTGAGGATGAGGAGACGATCAAAACGAATCAAACCATCTACCAGGAGCTTTATGGAGATGATATTCCATTAAAATTTCATCCGGTCATTCGAAGTGAAGAAGCCTGCTATCTTTCATCATCTCGGGCTGTGGAATTAGCTAAAAAAAATGATACCAGGCTTCACATCTTGCATATTTCTACTGGAAAAGAGACAGAGCTGTTCACCAACACTGAACCTCTTGGTAAAAAGAAAATAACCTCAGAAGTATGTATCCATCACCTCTGGTTCTCAGATGTGGACTATGATGAAAAAGGAGTATTTATTAAGTGGAATCCTGCAGTAAAGACTTCCGACGATCGTGACCAAATCTGGAAAGCACTCCTTGATAATCAAATTGATGTGATCGCGACAGATCATGCGCCGCACACACTCGAAGAAAAGCAGAATCCCTATACGAAGGCCCCATCTGGTGGACCACTCATTCAGCACACGCTAAACGCCATGCTCGATTTCTATCATAGCGGAAAAATCTCCCTGGAAAGGATCGTTGAAAAGATGTGTCATGCTCCAGCCAAGTGCTTTGATGTAGCAGAGAGAGGTTACATTCGCGAGGGCTATTTTGCCGATTTAATTCTTGTAGATCTAGATAAACCTTGGCAAGTAAACTCGAAAAACATTCTAGCTAAGTGTGGATGGTCTCCCTTTGACGGTCATACGTTTCGATCTTCCGTGACTCACACATTTGTTTCCGGGCACTTAGCCTATCAGAATGGATCTCTCGACGACTCAGTTTTAGGAAAGAGACTTTCATTTGATCGAGATTAATCCCTTGCAGATTTGTTAACTGCTGTTACCTTTGCAGACCGTTTGGTCGCCTGCGCCAAAGGCTTCGGCGACCGGGATTAGATGGTGGTGTAGTTCCCCTATAGCTTTTGGGAGAAGAACGCCTAAAAATGTTCCACCGGTCCATCTCAATTGCCCGGGTTCCTTGGGCAAAACATGGTGGTTGTAGTTCAGTTGGTTAGAACGCCTGATTGTGGTTCAGGAGGTCGCCGGTTCGAGTCCGGTCTTCCACCCTTCAACAGACTCCTTTTTTTAAAGGGGTCTTTTTTTTGTCCTTTCTGTATAAGATTGTCCCTAAGAGCCAAAAGTGATTTGGAAAAGTCAAATCGCAAGCCTTAACAACTAATCCAGGCTATCTTCCCAAAAACCTCGTTTACCTCGCAATTCCAAGGCCAATCATCGATTGGATTTGGGAATCGTCAATCAATAGTTGAATTTAATCTGATAGCTTTGAAGAATTGACAAAAGATGATTGTGCGTTTTTCTCTTTGGCGGAAGATCAAATATGTGCTAAGACATGTGGATGGTCTGAAATCCTTACGATATTCCATCCTTCTGGGAAGCATAGGCGGCTTCCTGGATTTAATTGCTTTCTCCGCACTGCTTCCACTGCTATTAAACCTGGTCTATCCCAACTCCCTACAAAGAATACCCTATCTCGAAACTCTCAGAGACTTTGGAAATATTGAAGAGACAAATCACCTTTTTTTCATAGTAATACTCGGATCGGCCATTTTAGTCAAGAACCTAATTCTCCTCATCTTCACTAAGAAGCAGCTAAAAATCATCTATTCCATTGCTACAAGACTAACCGAAGTTTTAGTTACCAAATACTATGAGCAGGACTATCAGGCATATCTTAGCAAGAACTCTAGTGAGGTTTCGAAAGTTATTTCAACTACTCCGCTTAGCTTTTCTCACAACATTTTTAGGTCTATCCAATACATTGTTTCTGAACTAATTGTAACTGTATTTATTTCTATTTTCCTACTAATAGCAAGTCCCCTGGCTTTTGCGATCAGCCTTGTAAGCGTGGCCCTTCTTTCGGTATTTATTTGGTTCTTCGTTAAAAAAAGAGCTCAAGAATTGGACGAGAAATTCAAAAATATTTTCAGTTTGGTTACAAAAGAGCTCTATACAGCAATTGATCACTACCTGTCGATTAGAATAATGAGAAGGTCACACTACTTCGTAGACAGGTTCCTCAAGCTCTACCACTCTCGCAATCTTTTTAACGCACAATCAGAGTTTTACAAGGTTATGTCAGGCCGGATATTTGAAATTTTCGGCTTAGCAGGCTTTATCCTCATTTACTTGTTGATTCATTATGAGATTCTTGAATCTGAAGGAGTTGTGCTACTCATGACAATTTTTACAATCGCTCTTTACAAGGTCATACCTATTACTAACAAAATACTTAGCCACGCTACCATCATTAAAGCGAATCAACATCTTGTCGACATACTTGAACATAACCTAAAAGAAACTTCTGAGCCGGTCATTGAAAAAGAAGTGGTAGTATTTAATGACAAAATAGAACTTGATGAAATCGCTTTTTCCTACAATAGAACCAGCAAGAAGGTGCTAAACGGGATCAACATGAAGATCCAGAAGGGGGATTGGCTTGGAATTGTAGGGGAAAGTGGATCTGGGAAATCCACACTTCTAAAAATCGTACTTGGTGTGCTCCAACCCCAAGCCGGTTCTGTAAGCATCGATGGAGTTTCCCTAGAAAAGGTGCACCTTGAGGATTGGTTCTCCAAGGTGGGATACATGCATCAAAGCTCAGATGTAATTGACGCCAGCCTGGCAGAAAACATATCGTTTGGTGAGCCGATTGATGCGAATAGGGAAGGGCGAATTCACGGCTTACTGAAACAGCTAGGTTTAGAAGAGTTGGCACAGCAACAAACGGATGGCATTTATACTTTGCTGGGAGAGAGAGGAGCTAAAATTTCCGGAGGGCAAGCAAAAAGAATCTGTCTCGCCAGGGTACTTTTCAACAATGCACAAGTTTTACTCCTTGATGAGTTCGCTAATGAAACGGACACGGCTAGCAATGAGGTTCTCCTAAGCCATCTTTATCAACTTAATCGTGATGGAATGACTATAATCCAAGTCTCACATCAAATGGACGCCTTGAAGTATTGCACAAAAATCTACAAGTTTGAGGGCCCTGATAGACTCAGTTTAGTTGGCCACTGATGTGATTTGAAAGGAAATCAAAAACATATTGCAATCATCACTTTGGGTGGCATCGGAACGGGAGCTCCTCCCCTTGCCGGTGGAATTCCAATTATCAATGCTTTCGTTAAGAGACTATCTCAGGAGTACTTTGTTACTGTTTTATCGCTGAATCCTGTCAATGAGGAATTTAGTGCTGAAGGTTATGAACTGTTTGCGCCCCAAAAGAAGATTAATCTGGTCCGAAAAACCCTGTGGCTGTACGGAGTTTTCCGAAAAGTCAACAGTACTAATAAAATAGATTTGATCCATGCACTTTGGGGCCATCCTCAGGGATTGCTCGGAGTCTTGCTAAAGTACCTTTATAAAATTCCCTTAGTGATCCACCTTCAGGGTGGCGATTCGACATATTTACGCGAGATCAGGTACGGTGTGTTTCGCTCTACAATACACCGCAAAGTAGTAGCATGGGCATATCAACGATCTGATGAACTAGTGGTCCTTACTAAATTTCAGCAGACACAACTTGCAAAGTTTGTTTCCAATAAAGAACCTATTGTAATTCCATTCGGAGTCAAGGTTCTTAATAAATCAAAAAGATATCCCTCTTCTCCCCATACAATCATCCACATAGGGCACATTAATCATGTTAAGGATCAAGAAACTCTTTTGCGGGCATTTGAGATTGTGAGAAGTAAAATAGAGTCGTGTTTAATCATCATAGGTCAGGATACACTTTCGGGAAAAGCCCAGAGGTTCGCTAAGAAGTTGGGTATTCTTGATCATGTCGATTTCAAGGGAGTGTTGTCTCACCAAGAAACGCTTAAGCTACTTGCAGATTCAAGCGTAATGATGCACTCTTCATTATATGAAGCTCAAGGATTGGTTATTAATGAAGCACTAGCTCTAGGAGTACCTGTTTGTGGAACACACGTGGGATTAGTTGCTGATCTAGCTGGTTCATCTACGTTATCGACACCCCCGGGAGATGGTGAAAGGCTTGCTCACAGCGTTTTGGAATTGTTGAAAACCCCGGACTTGTACGAACAAATTACAAAGTCAGGAGTTGAATGGGCTCAAAAACATGACCTGGATTGGACCATGGAACAATTTCGACGACTTTACCTAAAACTACTCGAAACATAAAACTGTATCTTCAGGTTAGAAAGTGAATTTCCTGATGAAAAAGATCTTACTACATGTCTTTATCTTTTTTGCCAAATGGATACTAAGAAGGAAGCCAAAATTTCTCTTAATCTTTGGGCATATGCGATCCGGGTCAACTATGTTGTCCCATATTTTAATGTCGCATCCGGAAGTACAGGGACTAGGGGAAAGCAATCGCGTCTACAATGCATCATCTGATTTTTGGAAGCTGGTACTAAAATGCACAACGAAACGACCGTTATCTCTTTTTAAACAGAATTTTTTCCTCGACCAGATTAATCACAATTACCTACTTCAAAACACGGAATTAATCAAATCGAGCCAATTCTTCATTATCATTCTAGTGCGAGTACCTCATCACTCGACTGCCAGTCTCATGAGGCTTTCGGAAGAGTTTTATGATTCCGCATGGAACTGTGAAAAAGCTGAAAGGTACTATATTGAGCGACTTAATTATCTCAAACAGCTACAGAATGACTGGATGAATTCTGCAAATTTGGTTCAAGTTGATTACGACAGCTTTTTATCAAACCCTGACAGCCATCTTCAAAAATTAAGTGCCATGCTTCGCTTGCAAACGCCTTTAAATAGAGACTATAAAATATTCTCGTTTACAGGTAAAAAAGGAGACCCATCTCCCGATATACAAACTGGGACAATCATTCGTAGCAGTGAGAAACACAAGAACACCGACAGAGATTTGGTTTCAAAAGAAGCTTGGTCCGCCTATGAGAATTTTTACCTAGAAAGTCAGAAATGAAGACATTCAAACACTAGTTCGATATTTCGCATGCACATTTGTTTCGTCCAATATTACTTTAAGTCTTATGATTCACCTGACGAGCTACTGAAGCATTCCTTTACAACTACCGATTGGGCAGAGGCATTGGTGCGTAGTAACGTCCGCGTGACGGTAATACAGCGATATGATAAAAGTGCTTATCTCGAAAAAAATGGTGTTTCCTACTACTTTGTTAAAGATCGTTTGCATGGAGATCCACGCTACTTTCGACTTGCCATCTCCTTTACAAAGCAAGTGAGAAACCTGATTGCTGAAAATAAAGTCGATGTTGTTCATGCAAGTAATCCAATGGCAATCTCATCAAATTATCTCCTTGGAAAATTCGTGAAGGACGTTCCTATCATAGTCCAAGATCACGGAACTCTGGTCTCCAAGTCACGGTCACTGAAAAACAGACTAAAAATTTTTTTACTTCGAAAAAGCTTACAAAAGATCTTTGGATTAATATTTTCTTCTCCAGGATTAGAGAGGGATTGGGTTGAAATGAAATTGATCAATAACAAAGATTGCTTTTTTATCATGGAAAACTCTTCACATTTTGAATATGAAGAGCGTAGAAAAAACAGAGCACTTACTCAGCTCAATGGAGAACCTGTTCTCCTTTCTGTTGGAAATCTTGATACGAACAAGGATCCAATGACTGTACTCAGGGCATTCGTTGAGGTTAACAAACTTCACCCCAAGGCAAAGTTGTACCTGATTTATCGCTCAGCAACAATTGAAGGTGAGGTGAGGCAGTTCATTGAAAAAAATGATCTTCAGGAATTCGTGTTCCTTCTCGGCTCCAAAGTACGAAGTGAGATGAGAAAGTACTACAATAGTGCTGATTTTATAATTTCTGCGAGCCACAAAGAAGGCAGTGGCTACTCTGTTATTGAGGGAATGTCATGCGGCCTGATCCCGATCTTAACGAATATACCGTCCTTTGTTGATTTGACTAACAATGGTGAATACGGCGCGCTGTATGAGGTAGGAGACAGTAAAATGTTAACAAAAAGAATTATTGAGCTGCTGAATCAACCTATTGAGAAGCAACGAACTGAGGTCTTATCCCGTTTCAAAAGTCATTTTAGCTTTGACGCCATGGCCAACAATGCCCTTAAAGTCTACAACGAAGTTTTGGATAGGAGACCTACGTAGCGGAGGTAGCGCGTTTCTTCTTTTGCCGCCTGATAGCAATAGCGATCACTTGGCTCCCGATTACACCTGGTAAAACCCAAAGTAACCAGTTGTGTCGTATTACACCGAGCATCTCGCCATTCTGAACTGCAAAGGCTGTTACTGCAGCAATGTAGCTCCCACCAATGGCCCCGATATGTTGATACAGCCACCAGAGTTTGTCGTCAGTCTTAGGGCGAATAAAAAAGATTACGTCCTGTACGGCTCCTCCTAAAGTGAATCCTCCAAAAAGCAAACTCAGGATGCCGAGAGCAAGACTTTTCCCGGAAAGAAATATCGAAATTGCGTACAGCACCAAGCCGAATCCGAAGAGACCTGTCACAATGGAAGCAAACCAGTCGTACCATTGATGTGATCCCAGTTTCTTCCTCCGTAATACCCGTAATCCAACGAAGGTGGTGTAGAACGTAATAACTGCAATCACCAACAAGAAAAAACTGAAGCGATAAAAAGTGATCAAAGAAAGAGCGCTAACACAGATCCAAAACATTGCTATCACGTAGATGCGCCCAATTAAAACATGTGACTTGGCTCCCTTCCGATTAAACATGTTGAACAGGCCCAAGATCAAGACAGTAGCTCCACAGATGATATGAGAATAGATAAAGAACTTTTCCATGTGTTATTTCTTTAATTCTCAATTAATCACATAGTGAGCCTTCAAAGAAAAAGAAACTACCGAACTGTTGAATTTTATGGAAGAACTGTCAACTTTTTACGGGCATCCGCTCGAATGGCCTATTTCGATCAAAAAGGTATCTGTAGGTGTGATGGGTCTTTACAATATCACCACCCACTTGATCAACCACTCTCAGCATTTTTGGATTAAAGTCCCCAATCCAGTTCATCTCTAGAAGATCGTACCTCTTGTACTTTTCCTGAACCATTTCCCTAACTGCCATTATTAGCGCTCCATCAACCCCTTTGCCCTGATGTTTTGGCGAGATGCCAAAGACAAGCCCGATCATTTTCTTATTGGTCTTGCGGAATTTATGCAAGAGAAAAATAAGCTTTCCCAAAAGATTAAGTTTTCCATTTACGTGCTTAAATATTTGATTGATTTCAGGGATGTTGATGTAAAATCCGACGGGTTCATCCTTGTAGTAGCCAAACCACATGATTCTCTCGTCCATGATCGGTTTTAATTTCTTCATGATTGATGTGGCTTGCGTTGGGCTCATTTTAGCCACCCCTGAGTGACTGGCCCAGGCCTCATTGTAAACCGTCCTGAAATCCTCAGTGTATTTCCTTAGCTCACTTTTCCGTAAATGCCGGAACGAGTAGTCTGGATCATTCTGAACCATTTCGGCTTTCTCGCTCAGTCGAGGATCAAGTGGATCGAATATGTTTCTACCAAACGTGAATTGCTTGAAATATAGTTGGAACCCGTAGTTTTCGAAAAGTGACTGATAATAGGGTAAATGATAGTTGCATTGATAGTTTGGCTCTCGATCAAAACCATCAATCAACAACCCCCACCAGGCATCTCGGTCGCCAAAATTGACTGGACCGTCCATTGCTTCGATATCCCTCTCACTCAACCAATCCTTTCCGGTATCAAACAGTAGGTTAGCTGCCTTTTGATTATCGATGCACTCGAAAAATCCAACACCGCCAGTAGGCTGCTTGTTGTCTTTATTCACAATCTTTTGATTGACAAAAGCAGCAATCCGACCTATGACATTTTCACCATCCTTCAATACCCATCTGGCGCATTCTCCATTCCGAAAGGTTTTGTTCTTCTCCTTGCTGAAAACGCGCTGAATATCTTTGTCGATCGGACGAATCCAATTCGCTTCATTTCGATAGAGCCAAGTTGGAAATGTTAAGAACTCCCTGGCGCTTTTTTTATCTGTTACTTCAACAATTTTCACGCAGGCCCAAAAATGAAGTTTTTATGGGATACATGAAATGAAGTGAGAAAATTATTGACGTTACTCAGCAGTCAAATGTATCGTTACATACACCATCGACTAAATCTTGACTAGCCCTTTCAATTTGAAGGAGAAAATCCTCTGAAGCTTTTATCACCGTTAACAAGTAACCGCCTTCACTGAATTCAGCTTCGGTGTTCTTGAACGAGAATTCTTCAGTGTCCAGGTGTTCCAATTTTTCCTCAAAGTAAAAATCAATTGACGTAATAGTAGATCCCTGTGTGAGAGCTTGCCATTGGTAGAAATTCAAAATGGTGACCCCGCCGATCGAGGTGTGAACGACTAAGGAGTCTATCAAGCCAACACTTTGATATGAATTGGATTCTACCTCCTCCAAAATATTCCCAAAGACAGCCAGGTTTACAAGACCTTCCTCGAATGAGCCATCGGGAGGCGCAATACATGAGGCACTAGATGAACATTCCTCACACCTGACAAAGAGTGAAATTGCTGCTAGAAAGAAAATTAATGCTCGCATAGGATAATTCCTTGACCTATAATACAATTACGCAAGGTTATACCCTAGTCAGTGGCCAATCAAACTAGTCTGCAATAACGAAACTATAGTCGCTTAGATTCCAGTCGATCACTAATCCCTTACCAACTCCCTTAGCCACTTTATCTCCATAGAGGTAATGAACAAGATATAAAGCCACATCATAGGACTTGGCGCCTCCTGCTGAGGTCAGTAAGTCGTTGTCATGCACAAAAGAAACATTTTCGTGGACTTTTAATGAAGGAAACGTCTTTTTGTATCTTGGAATATCTGAAGGAAATGTCGTCGATTCTCTATCCTCCGCCAATCCAGCTTTGGCCAGTACAAAGGCCCCATCGCAAAGAGACATGACATAGTCTGCTTCCTTTCCAATAGACGAAACCCAGTTTATCAGAACATCATTCTCCAAGTCGGTGTCCATATTGTGTTCAGCGCTGGGTACGACCAGGATATCGATGGTAGGTAGATCTTCGCTTTGAAAAGAGTAGTCAGGCAGAATCTTGAGTCCCTCGAAAGTGGTTACTGTATCCATTCTCTCAGCGACAGTAAAAACCTTTATCCCGCCTTCTGTGTGAAAAATAGTATGCTGAAAGATGTCGAACGGTGCCATGAGTTCAGAGTTATAGACTCCATCGATCATCAAGAAAGCTGCATTGAAAGACTGACCTACAGCCACTGGCTCGACAATGATCGGTACCTTCTCAGCTGCAGGCTTTGTACAACCGATCAAAAGAACACATCCGATCCAAAATGCTCTGATCATGTCTACAAACCGAATACTTCTTTTACCTTATCCACGTAATCGAGTTTTTCCCATGTGAATGTTTCAACCACTTTCTTAACCTCCTCGCCACCATTGCCAACAAAGGTCACCTGTTTTACCTCAGGGTTTCTTCCCATATGCCCATAGGTTGCTGACTCGGAGTAGATCGGTTCTTTAAGTTTCAGTCTGCTAATAATAGCAGCAGGTTTCATATCAAAAATGGAGGATACCTTTTCTGCTATCTGACCATCAGTTAGTTCAAGGTTTGAAGTTCCGTAGGTGTTAATATAAATCCCCATCGGTTCAGCAACTCCGATGGCATAAGAAACCTGGACCAGAACCTCATCCGCCACACCTGCTGCCACAAGATTTTTTGCAATGTGTCGAGTAGCGTAGGCCGCCGATCTATCTACCTTGGAAGGATCCTTTCCTGAAAACGCTCCTCCTCCATGAGCGCCTTTTCCACCGTAGGTATCAACGATAATTTTTCTACCAGTCAACCCTGCATCACCATGCGGACCACCAATAACAAATTTCCCGGTCGGATTTACGTGAAATTTAATTTGATCATTGAACAGTGCCTGGTTTTCAGGCTTAAGTTTTGCCTTGACTTTAGGAATCAAAATGTTAATTACATCGTCTTTAATTCTGTCCAACATAGCTTCTTCTGAGTCAAAATCATCATGCTGCGTAGAAACTACGATAGCATCAATTCGAGTGGGAGTATTGTTGTCATCGTACTCGATGGTCACCTGCGATTTTGCATCAGGACGCAGATAGGTCATCTCCTTTCCTTCTTTTCTGATGTCAGCCAGTTCCATCAAAATTCGATGTGATAGATCCAACGCCAAAGGCATATAGTCATCGGTCTCCTTAGTCGCATAGCCGAACATCATTCCCTGATCACCAGCTCCTTGTTCCTCCTCTGATGCCCGTTCTACGCCCTGATTGATATCAGGCGATTGCTCATGAATCGCTGAGATCACTCCACAAGAGTTTCCATCAAACATGTATTCTCCTTTCGTGTATCCAATTCGATTGATGACACCCCTTGCTATATTTTGCACGTCGATGTAGGCGGTGGTCTTCACCTCCCCTGCCAAAGCAACCAGTCCAGTGGTAACCATTGTTTCGCAGGCCACTTTGCTCTCAGGATCAAAGGCTAAAAAATGATCAACAAGCGCATCTGAAATTTGGTCTGCAATCTTGTCTGGATGACCTTCCGAAACCGACTCAGAAGTAAAGAGATATGACATTAATATTCGTTTTTGTTTGAGGGCGCAAATTTATAAGATTCCTAATAACCGGTTAAGCGAACTGCCCAAAACTGAAGATGGCAGGAATTTTATGTATCCGGATGTCTGCTTTTTTCCATTTGTGAATTGGCTGACTAATGATTATCTGATCTCTTCCTGTCAGATCGGAGGCGACGGATAGCAACGTGTCCCCATGACAAATGCGCAGTATGTCTTCTAACAACTGATGGTTCCTGTATGGTGTTTCCATGAATAGCTGGGTATGATTAGTTGAAGCAAGTCTCTCTAATTCCCTAATCCTTTTGGTCCTCGCTTGTCGATCTATTGGAAGGTACCCGTTGAAGGTAAAGAGCTGTCCATTGAACCCCGATCCGACTAGCGCAAGCTGAATAGAAGTGCTGCCAGGAAGCGGCACTACTTTTATGTTTGTTTGGTGTGCTAAACCTACTGCTAAATTCCCTGGATCTGCAAGGCATGGCAAACCTGCCTCCGACATCAGCCCAATATCTTTGCCCTGCCTCACCGGTTCAAAATATTCATATAAGTCATCCCAGCTTGTTTTTTTGTCTAAGACCTCAAACCGCAGATCATCAATGACAATACCTGCTTTTAGACTGCTAATAAATCTCCTAGCGGTCCTGACATTTTCAACAAGATAATGTTGTGTGTTTTTCACCACGTCCACAACAAGTGGGGAGAGAAATGACTTTTCGTTTGAATCTGAGAGGTAAGTAGGGATGAGATATAGCTTGCCTTGCATCAGTCAAGAAATTCCATGACCATATTTCGAAGTTCTTCAGGTTTGTCTGCATGCACCCAATGGCCGGCGTCTTTGATTGTGACGATTCGTGATCGCGGAAACAACCTATCGATCTTCTCACGATCCTCCGGCAATATGTAATCTGATTGACTTCCTGCAATAAAAAGCGTTTGATTTTCAAATACTCCCTTCTTTCCAAAACCACCACCAATTTTATCATTAACTCTTTCTAGAGTGTCAATATTTGGTTTCCAAAAAAATTTGCCTTCACCATTGCGACTTAGGTTTTTCAAGATAAACTGCCGAACACCAAATGGAAGTTCTATTTGAGACATTTGCTCACTTGCTTCTTTTCTTGACCTAATGTTGACAAGATCGACTGCTCGGAATGCTCTAAAAACATCCTGGTGATGTGGGGGGTAATACTTAGGTGCAATGTCGATAACCACGAGTTGATCCACTCGCTCAGGAAATCTTATCGCAAGGTGCATTCCTACCTTTCCTCCCAACGAGTGACCAAGAACATGTGCTCTTTCTAATCCCTCATCATCCATCAGTTCGATCAGATCTTGATCCAAAACATCGTAATCAAACTCATCGCTGTGAGGGGAGTTTCCGTGGTTACGAAGGTCAACCATGTAAACCTTGAATTTTTGACTAAAGACTTTTCCGATTGTCTGCCAATTGTCAGACGACCCAAACAGTCCGTGCAGAATTATCAAGGGATTGCCTTCACCTAAGGTTCTAAAATGTAATTTCACAATCCTAAAATCAGTGGTTTGATCATCCTATTACTATCCAAGGTTAATTTTAATCAAATCCGAATCAAGTCTCAAGATTAACAACAAAAATAGCGTTTGGTATTACCTTCACGCCCTTTATGAAAATAATTGAATATTATCTATCCGCAGCTTCCAATTTTTTATGGGGACCCCCACTCCTCATTCTTTTGCTGGGTGGTGGAATCTTTTTTCTACTTTATTCGCGGTTTCTTCCTTTTCGATATCTGCGGCACGCAATAAATGTTCTTAGAGGAAAATTCGATGATCCGGATGATCCGGGCGAAATAAGTCATTTCCAGGCCCTCTCCGGAGCGCTGGCAGCAACTATTGGAATGGGTAATGTTAGTGGAGTTGCACTCGCTATTGCGGCCGGAGGGCCAGGAGCGCTCTTCTGGATGTGGGTCAGTGCTTTTTTCGGAATGGCCACCAAGTTTTTCACGTGTACGCTTGCGGTTCTTTATCGTGGAAACGATAGAGAAGGTCAGCTTCAAGGTGGCCCCATGTATGTTATCAGAGAGGGCCTGGGGAAAAAATGGATTCCCTTGGCTGGGTTCTTTTGTGTGTCCGCTTTTGTCGGCGCTACTCCGGTTTTCCAGGCCAATCAAATGGTTGCGGTAATGAAAAATGTTATGCTCATTCCTGCTGGTATCTCAGATGGGTTCTCTCTCGATTTGATCATAGGCATAATCATCGCCATTATCGTGGGATTGGTGATTATTGGTGGCGTCAAACGAATTGCCAATGTCGCTTCAAAGCTGGTTCCGTCGATGGTCATTGTATTTGTTTTAAGCGTACTTCTTATCATGGGAATAAACTATGACGCAATTATTCCTTCTTTCATCCTGATTTTCCAGGATGCCTTTACCGCGAAGGCTGCACTGGGCGGAGCTGTGGGAGCAATAATCATAGAAGGTGCAAAAAGAGCCGCCTTTTCGAATGAAGCCGGAATTGGTACGGCGCCAATGATGCATGGCGCGGCGAAAACAAAAGAGCCGGTGCGGGAAGGGCTTGTTGCCATGCTAGGCCCTGGAATAGACACTGTAATTGTATGTACGATGACCGGCCTTTGTATCTTGATGACTGGTGCTTGGCAAGCGGAGATTTCCGGAGACTATAGTAGCGACACTCAAGGGATACTGATGACAACAATAGCATTTGAAGACAGCCTTCCCGGTGTAGGGCCGTATGTTTTGATGGTCTGTGTCATGATCTTCGCAGTTACCACTATTTTTGGTCTTGCCTATTATGGACAGAAATGCTTGTCATTCATGATTGGACCCC
This sequence comes from Cyclobacteriaceae bacterium, assembly GCA_028285685.1. Lineage (GTDB taxonomy): Bacteria > Bacteroidota > Bacteroidia > Cytophagales > Cyclobacteriaceae > Ekhidna. The sequence goes on from JANQOR010000032.1 coordinate 80,850, forward strand.
AGTATTCAAGGTACTATAACTACTATTACATTGCGCTTGTTGTGGTTGGATCTGTGTCAAGTCTTTCACTAGTGATCAATTTAATATTTCTAGGTTACGGGCTAATGGCCTTCCCAACCATGATCTCAGCAATTCTACTTGCTCCAAAAGTGATGGCAGCCACTAAATCATATTTTAGTAGAATGTCAATATAAAGTTTGGATTGGTGGTTATTTGTTACCATATCTTTGCATCCTATTTGCTTAAAGCACAATGAGAATAATCATAGCTGGAGCTGGCGAAATGGGATTCCACCTCGCCAAACTACTTGCCGCAGAAGAGCATGATATTGTAATCGTTGACACGAATAGTGAGGTGCTAGAGCATGTTACGTCCAACCTGGATGTAGGCATTATCAGGGGAAGTTCCTCATCACCAAATATTCTGAGAGAAGCGGGGATTACCAAAGCAGATCTGCTGTTAGCGGTCACCTCTATCGAAGAAATAAACATAACCACATGCATTATTGGCAAAAGCTTAGGTGCAAAAACAACGATTGCCAGAGTCTCTAACATAGAAATACTCCAGCAGAGGGAAGACCTTAATCTGAAGGGTCTAGGGATTGATGAAGTGATCTCACCCGCTTCACTGGCCGCCAAGGAAATTAAGCGACTTTTAAAACAAACCGCTCTGACGGACACATTTGATTTCGAGAAGGGGACGCTTACTCTGGTGGGAATAAAAATTGATAAGCACTCTGAGTTAGCCAATAAGACCTTAACGGAATCGGCCTATCTCAATCCAGACCAAAATTTCACGACTGTAGCTATCCTCCGAGACAATAAGACAATTATCCCACACGGTGAAAACAAGTTCCTGGAGGATGACCATGCTTATTTTATCTCTGAACCCGCCGGGATTGCAGCGGTTACCAATTTGGCTGGAAAAAAAAGTGTTGAAATAAAGAATTTAATGATTCTTGGAGGTAGCAAGGTTGGTATTCATACAGCACGGCTTCTCAGCAAGAAATACAATATAAAGCTAATTGAATCCGATAAGGAAAAATGTCACAAGCTTGCTGAAGAACTTCCTGACACCATGATCATCAACGGAGACGGACGTGACATCAATCTCCTAAAGGAGGAAAACATAGACCAAATAGACGCTTTTATTGCTCTAACCGAAAACTCAGAAACCAACATCATGTCGTCGTTGGTTGCCAAAAACAATGGCGTAAAAAAGACCATTTCGATGGTTGAAAATATGGACTACATTCACTTGTCTCAGAGCGTAGGAGTTAATACACTAATCAACAAAAAACTCATCGCAGCGAATTTCATTTTCAGATATGTGAGAAAAGGGGAAATTGTTGATCTGACAAGTATTCATGGGGTGGACGCTGAAATATTGGAATTCGAAATTGGAGACAATGCTAAGATCCTGGAAAAAGAACTGAAAGATCTTGACTTCCCAAAAGGCGCCATCGTTGGCGGAGTAATTCGAGCGGGCAAAGGAATCGCTGTGCGTGGAAATTTTGAATTCAGTGCGAAGGATAAAGTAGTAGTCCTCTCTATGCCCAATTGCATTCGAAAAGTTGAGAGCTTTTTTAAGTAATTCGAAAGCATGAACTACTCAGTCATTTTTAAGGTCATCGGAACACTCCTGATAATCAATGGTGGATTTATGTTGACAAGTATCCCCTTCAGCTTGTACTATGGTGAGGGCGATATCATGGATATTATATATTCCGGTAGCATCTCAGCGGTCGTTGGTTTACTGTTACGAATACTCACACCCAAGGCTACAAACACAGAGTTAAAAAGAAAAGATGGCTATCTGATCGTGGCCCTGGGTTGGATCTCAATGTCCTTTCTTGGATCGCTTCCGTACATTTTCAGTGGAGCCATCCCTGACCTGGCGAGTGCCTTTTTCGAAACGATGTCAGGGTTTTCAACAACAGGGGCAACAGTTCTTACGGATATTGAAGCTGTGCCAAAAGGAATCTTGTACTGGAGAAGCTTGACCCAGTGGATTGGAGGAATGGGAATCATCGTCCTCGCGGTAGCTATACTTCCGCTACTTGGAATTGGCGGGATGCAGTTGTTCGTTGCAGAAGCGCCTGGAATTTCACCGGACAAATTACAACCAAGAATAAAGGAAACGGCCAAAAGATTGTGGATCATCTATCTTGGTTTGACCGTTTTGGATTTTTTGCTTTTGTGGGCGGGGGGAATGACTTTTTACGATGCAATTAATCACAGTTTTACCTCTATGGCTTCAGGCGGTTTTTCAACCAAGAATGCTAGCTTAGCTCACTACACAAGCCCTTTTATCCACTATGTACTGATTGTCTTCATGTTCCTGGCAGGAACCAATTTTACTATGCTCTATTTTGGCCTCCATGGCAATTTTAAAAAGATATTGACAAACGAAGAGTTCCGTTTCTATTTCATCTTTTGCCTTGCAGCGGGTATTGTCATTGGGTCAATTATCTTCACAATGGGTCACGGTTCATACGAAAAATCCATCCGCGATTCACTTTTTCAGGTCATTTCGATCGTGACAACTACTGGCTATGTAGTTTACGATTATACTGGCTGGACACCGTTGATAACGGTCTTGTTCTTTTTATTCATGTTTACGGGGGCCTCTGCCGGGTCGACCGCAGGCGGAGTTAAATTAGTAAGGCATCTATTGCTGATAAAGACAGCCATACTTGAATTCAAGCGACTCATTCACCCCAATGCAGTTATTCCGGTTCGCTACAATGGGAAGACCGTGGGTGGTGATATCACATTTAATGTCATCGCTTTTATCATGATCTACATCCTGATTTTCTGTATCGGATTTTTGATCGTGTCGGCATTTGGGATTGACTTTGTGACGGCCGTAGGTGCTGTGGCTGCAACCTTAGGTAATGTGGGACCTGCCATTGGTGGAGTTGGACCGATGGATAATTTTGGACACCTTCCTGGTGTAGTTAAATGGGTCCTCTCCTTTTTAATGCTTCTTGGTCGACTAGAGCTTTTTACCATAATGATCCTGTTCACGCCATATTTCTGGAAGAAATTCTGAGTGGTCTCAGGAGATTACCTCATCTTTGGCGGTCGTAAATAACTTAGCCCTATGCTCAGCTACATCATTTGGAACTTTAACCCGGACCTCTTCTCAATTCCCGGTCTTGACTATGCTCCAAGGTGGTATGGTGTCTTGTTCGCTCTTGGATTTATTCTCAGTCAGCAGGTAATGATCTATATCTTCAAAAAAGAAGGCCGACCTGTGAAGGACGTAGATAAGTTAACGACCTACATGGTGGTAGCTGTGATCGTTGGGGCACGATTAGGACATTGTCTTTTTTATGATCCGGTCCGATATCTTTCCAACCCATTAGAAATTTTGAAAATATGGGAGGGAGGGCTCGCTAGTCATGGCGGGGCAATCGGAATCTTGATTGCGCTTTATCTCTTTGGTAAAAAACTCAACTACAGGTTCGTGTGGATTCTGGACAGAATCGTAATTGTCGCCGCTCTTACCGGTGCTTTAATCCGAACAGGAAACCTATTTAACTCAGAGATGGAGGGAATTGAAACAAATTCAAACGTCGGTTTGGTTTATGCTAGAGCAACCTATGATGTTTTGAACTATGATGAAAATAGAATTGAATCGGTCAGTTTCAAAAAAGGCGGACAGATGGAGAGCAATCAACCGGGAATGGTTCCTATCACCGCTATAATACGATACAAGGAAGGAGTCAAGCTCAATTTGAATGAAAAGAATTACATCGAGACAAGGGTAAGCAATACATTGTCTAGATATAGTGAAGTTGTAGAGCATGTAGACTTTGGCTCGGGTCCACTTCAATACCTGGTAGATGAAAAAAATGGTCGTCAGGTTGTGGAAATTTTTGCATTGGGAAAAGTGAGGCATGCAGCTCAGCTTTATGAGGCCGCATATTTAGCTATGCTGATGGTCTTACTCTTTTGGCTATGGAAGAGCAGGCGAGAAGTATTGCCACAAGGTTTCAATTTTGCGCTCTTCATGATAATCCTGTGGTCGTTGAGGTTTGTGGATGAGTTCTATAAAATGAACCAGGAGGCATTTGAAGATGACCTTATCCTGAACATGGGTCAAATCCTGAGCATTCCCATGACTTTAGCGGGAATTATTATTGTGTTTTTTGTCGTCAGGGGAGACAAGAAGATGTCGAATTTTTCCTAGGCTACTCTACTGTAATATTTACATTTTCAATTCGTGATAACTCTATGAGTTCGCCTTTCTTGAAAAGCTCAGACATTTGCTCCAGTGGTGTCAGCTTGTTTTCCGGCTTATAGTTGATGTAGTCTTGAAAGACCACGCCACTGACTTCACTCCGGTTGAAGGCCTCTCTAAACCTGACCCCTCCGCCCTCTGTAATGTAGCTGTAAGCCAAATAGTCCATCGAAAATGTTTGTTGATCAAACCAGTAGAGAAAAACATCTTCAAAATCTTTACCACCGTCTTCTTCAGTGAATCTTACCTCGATGACATGATAGCTCTTCCCTTTCATTTCCTCAAGACCCCTGTACTTCTTGATAGCCGCCGGATCCATCAGGGTCAGGGGCAGTTGAATGAAATACAAGACTGAGTTGACCGAATTGCTGTATTTGCTAGTCCACACAGAATCCACCTCAAGTTCATTTCCATCAACAAGTCTTGTGAATTGAGAGCTATTCACAAGAATGTCCTCCACAAAGCCTAAGGAATCCTGGAATGATCGAGTGTAAGTATACATTCCTTCCTCTCTTAACAACGTATAGTGTCTTTCTCTGAAGTCAAACTCGATCTTTCGATTGTTAATACCATCCAGGCCGTACTTTTTTATCGCAGTATCAATAATTCCGACTGCATCCAGAGGTTTTTCAGCTGGCGTACAAGCAACTAGAAGAAGGGTAAAAATGGCTAAGTATTTCATGACAGATCATCACGGCTATCTAACATAGATGTTGCCTGTTTTGGTGTCAACACAAAGACTTATGGTCACAATAGCAAAACACTTACAAAGCAAAAGTACTATTCAACTATTATTTTCTGACTCTTTAAGATACCATCAATCTTGTACCTGACGACGTAAAGTCCAGATGAAAGATTTTTGGTGCTCCATGTTGAGCTTCTTTCTGTCACCGTAACATTGTCCACCTGTCTACCTTGCAGGTCAAATATTTGAATGTCGCTACTTGCAGAGCCTGTGAATTGAAACGAAGCAAAGTTTTTTACCGGATTAGGATAAATGACAAGTTCCGACTCGATGTTGTCCGTACCTAGTGGACGTTCTTCTTGAATGAAAAGATCATCCACGACCCAACCAAAGCCAGCTGAACTAGCATCAGAAAATAGCCTGAATCGCACCAAAATTGTTTCTCCGACATCAAAATGACCTTTTAAGCTTATTAGATGAGGTCGCATCAAACCAGGGGTTGCATCTTGATCGTTATTGAAAACGGTCAACCAGTCGCTATACAAGCCGGCATCATAGCCGGGTTCAAGAGCTTTCCAGATAGAACCGTCACTACTGGCCTCTACTACCACGTAATCGTGAAAATTAAGACTTGGAAAAACAGAGCCGGACTGCCCTGGTTGCACTATTGCAACGTCCCTGTAGTAGAATGAATCATCAGTATCAGAAACTGTGATCGGCGTCCTTAAGTAGGTTGTAAACTCATCATTGGTGGGGTAAGGGTGCGGACTATGCAGTGCTTTATTATCAAAACTTCCAGTGGTTAGAATCTCAAAATCCGAACCTGTAAAATCGGCACTTGCATTAGTAAAGTCCGTTGAAAACCCGTCCGATGTTTCGTTGATCTGGAAAACAAAAACAGAAGTTTCAATCGTTGAAAATTTCTCTCCCCCGGAATACAAGTCTAACCGAAGCACCGCATCCCCGTCGGAAGACGCATTTTGCAGTTTTTGGTCTACCGCTCCCAAGTCATTATCATAGAAGGTTCCAATTAGAATATCATCAAGATAAACCTCTGTCGAATCAAATTCAGATCTAAAGTCGACGGTGAAGTTCACATCTCCGTCAGGGCTCATAAAAGCTCTTTCCAGCGATGGCTCAAGCAAAATGCCTGGAACTTCAACTGACCATATCCCCCTGCCATAGGTTGCGATGACGAGTTGATTTTCAACTTGCTTGAAATCATAGACATTGACGCTGGGCAAATTGCTATCAAGCAAGCTCCAGCTTGCACCACCATCCAGTGACTCAACAATGCCAATCTCTGTACCAACCCAGATTTGATTTTCATCCGTTGGAAAAACAAAAATGGTATTGACAGCTACGTCCGGGAATCCCCGATCACCTGATCCATCAAATCCAGATATATCCTGCCAGGTTTGTCCTAAGTCTGAGGTTTTTAACACTTTCGGAAACCCTGCGAATGAAAACAACGCGAAAGCAACTTGATCGTCAGACGGATGGGTTCCAATGCCTGACACAGAGCCCATATTGAAAACGTCATAATTTTCGACTGCGTCAAAGCTTGTGCCACCGTTAGTTGAAACTGCAAGTCTCGTAGTACTAGAAAGTGCACCACCCGCCCAAATTACATCTGGGTTTGCATACGAAACCTCCACATCTGCACTGTTGTTGAAGGACCATAGGCTTGCCTCATTCATTGTTGAAGCTACCCAGCCTCCCCCAAAACTGACTGACCGCCAAACACCCAGTGTTCCAACAGTAAATACTCTGTCTGGAAGAGATTTATGATGTGATAATCGGGTTATGAAAGGTCCGTTATCATTAAATCCTCCGGTAGCGCTTTGCCATGTGGCACCACCATCTGAGGTTTTCGCGAAGTTATTGAATTGAGATCCTCCGACAATTTTGTTGATATCTTCACTATGCCAAAGTGCCTCAAAACCATCTCCTCCTATACCAAATCTTGCAGACTGGTTGGCTGCTCCTGTAATACCGCTTGGGTGGTACCAGGTACCATTGTCTTGCATTCCACCAATATATCGATCTTCTCCCGGGGCCTTGTCGGCTCCATAAAATTGGGTCGTATTGTAACCGTCACTTACATAGGTGAAGGCATTATCATTATCGCCAGGATCATCGGACAATACAGATTGATAAACTCCGCCATCATTGGTAACAAAATACCTGAAGTTTTGAGTGGCATCATCTTTTTCCGTTATTATGATATTGTGCTGATCAGGGTGGATTCCTGAACTTCTTGTTCCTTGAGATGCGAAGCTGTTCTTACCTCCAAATTCTCCGTATGCATCGGAGACATTTGTAGTTATGCGTTCTACTCCCGACACTAAACTTATATCTACTGCGAGGTTCGAAGTAGGGAGGTTGTCTTCGTCAAAACTGGATCCTGGTGTCAACACCGGCCATACAAAGAACATTTGCTCTGCCTCTATTCCACCATTTTGCCCGATACTGGCATCAGGAGTTTCTGAATACGAAGTACTATGGAAAAATAAATATTCTCTGGAGTGGGTACTACCATCACCATCGGTATTAAGGGTGATTAAATTCCAGGCGCCGTCTTCTTGCTGATCGCGGAAGGAAACCATCAATTGCTGATTGTTGTCCGTATCCCATACTTGAAAAGGAACCTCTACGTAATCTTCATACATATATCCCGAGGCAGGAACACCAGCACCCTGGCTATTTACAGTAAAACGGTGAGCTTTCTGCGAACCCACACCAAACCTTACTTCGATCGAAAGTAGCTCTGATTTATCTGCTGTACCTAATTCCAATGTACCATTGAAGTATTCTCCCCCATGATCGACATAGTCCATGAATGCCTCACTGCCATTTTCGGTGGCCTTGACAGACACCACATCGGATACGGTTGCACTGCCTAATTCGAATTTCCAAAGATTAACCCCACCTACATAAACAATGTCTTCATCAAAGGGATGAGCGGTAGCAATGTTGTCATACCATCCTTGTCCACCCAAGAAATCTTGGTTTGTAAGCCCATCGCTGTTCACAGCTATTGTCCAACTGGCTCCCGCATCACTAGACACATACAGGTCCGACCCATTTCCACTCAAACCTCCTTGTACGGATGCCCAAAGACGATTGGCATTTACTGGTGATATTGTGATTTCAAGACGCCCTTCCGGAAACAGGCCATTGCTTGCATCAGTCCAATTAATCCCCCCATCCGTGGATTTGATCACCCCTACTTCATCAACTGCCACATACAAGGTGTTAAAGTCGGTTGGTGACACATCAATATCGTCGTATCGTTCAGTTGTTGATGATCGTAAACGAGTCCAGTTGGTGCCTCCATCTGTTGTTTTGTAAATAGCTGCCTCCAACCCAGAACCCCACACCGTATTCCTTGAAGTTACAACCACCGTATTTTCGTCCGATGGATCAACCACTATTCTAGAAATATTTTTAAAATCCGGGTATACCGTAGGATCAGCGATCTGTATCCACGACTGGCCTTTGTCTGTTGATTTAAACAAACCGGACCCGTCAATGTCCCTAGTAAAATGTTCTCCTGTCCCCGCATATATGACCTGTGGGTTCGCAGGAGACATTGCCAATGTGTTCGTTCCAAGATTAGGGATATCTCCTGAAATGAATGTCCAGGACGATCCTCCATTGGTTGTTTTCCAGATTCCTCCTGAAGCTGATCCGGCATACCATGTCATAGATGTACCATCATCTGGATCTACAAGTAGTGACCTAGTCCTACCTGCAACGTTCCCAGGTCCGCGTTCTACAAAATTGAGTGCCGCAGTTCTGGCACGAAAGGTCTTCTGCCTTGATTTAGCTTTTTGGAACTCTTCCATCACCTGGTTAGGTCCATAAGTTGGACCGGAATCTCCCTCCTTTGTTCGCAATTGCCGCTGAATCAGCGCATGCATATCCGGCATATCCGCTTTAACCTGTCCTTGTCGTTTCCTCTCCTTCTTTTCCTTCAGATATTTTTCGTAGTTGGTTAGCTTCCTTTCTTCGCTAAATTCTATGTATGGTGACCAAACACATGCGAGCATGACGGCCAGCACAGTAAAAGAGAGCACCGTGCGTATTTTTTGTTTTCCAATCATCATATTAATTAATGTGGCTACAGTTTTTACTTCGTCGCTTCGATCCGCTTCTTCGCGATTAAATCATAATAATAGGTAAAGGTGCTGTTTGACGTCTTATCCTCAATTACTTCAGGATATTCCTTGATAACTAGTTGTTCAGTTGAATGCCAATCTACGTCAGCATTCAGTTTCTTTGGCCCGTAAATCAATTCTCCGCTACTTCTATCGATAACAATCACATTCTTCCATTTACTTATTTCGTTCTCAAGAGAATAACAAAGTGATAGATCTCCGTTGTCTTTCCTTTCGAATTTAGCACCTAGCTGTGTGGTTGCGATCTTCTCTATAGAAATGGTCTGAGCCGTCGACTTTTCATTGCTTTTACATGCAAAGACTACGACTACCAATAAAATGACAAATTTTCTCAAGATAGTAATGATAAAGTGGGTTCGAATTTAAGCCATGTTGATCACCGGTGAGGTATCTGTCGAGACAATTTGTCAAGTTCTCGACTAAGATCACCTGTGACCCCAGTTTTTAGGATCTTGGTTGTCGCTCGGTGACAGTCCTAATACATCTCCATCCGTATTTACCCCCAAACCGAGTACAGTTCTGTTTGCATAATTAAAATAACTCACAACCTGATTTAGCTCCAGAATCTCGCCATCATTGTATCCACTTTCTCTGAGTTTGTGCGCATCACCTTCTTCCAGCGTGCTTGGGTCTAGGGTGACTTTCTTTGCGTAATAAAGTCCACTTTGCTCCTTTTTTGAAAAGACCTCTTGATACTCCTCCTTTTTCAAAGCTTCGAACATCTTCTCAGCTCGTTCCTCATCGCTTAACAGCCTTTTCAAACCTGCAAAATGATGCTCAACACAATAATCACATTTATTGAGATAGCTCACATAAACTCCTACCGTTTCTAAGTAAGATTTAGGCAATGTGTTGTCTTTATGGTGAAGTACGTTTTTGTAAAGGGCCATATGACCTTCCATGGAGTGGGGCCGAAGACTGTGGACGCCCATGATGTTATCGACATTGTTGTTTGGACCAGTGACTCGTTGGTAAAGTTTTTTTAGTTGTCCTTCAGCTTGTTCAAAAGGAATAACCGATATCCAGCTCATAATTAATTGTTAGTTGTTATCAACTCTTTCAAATGCACCAATATCTGGCATGGCATCTCTTCGCTCATCGATGATGTCTCTCATTACACCAATATTGGTTCCCTTGTCCTGGGCAAAAGCAAGCGTGTCCAGGGAATAATCAAACAAAAACTGATTGGCGAATCCTGGAAAGTTAAATTCTTGAGAGGTGAAATTTCCAAAAATCTCGTCTCCGCTGCGAATTATGTTAGTAGTCAGATCTACAACAACCACAGCACCGCCTCCATTGTTGATTAAGAGTTCCTCATCTTGAGATCCCCAGATAATACAGTTTGTTAATTCAAGTGAGAGATCATCCGTTAGTAACTCCGTTTCACTCAAGACAATGTTATCCGAAAACTGCACGCTAGGTTCGCTGTGAACAAAAAAGCTTTGATCATTAGAGAAAGTGCAATGCCGGTAGGAATAATTTCCCCCCGCAAAATTCCCAACCAAGTAGTTTCCGCAATTGTAAATGAGACTATTCGTCACTTCCACGTCAGATGTAAATGCCAGAATACCAGCCACACTCATGTTGAAGACCTGTGTATTCGATACCACCAAATCAGGAACTGTATTATCATCCGGAGACCCTACCCTCAACCCAATTTGGCCATTGAAAATCTCTGAGAATTCAATTCTGTTGTTGGCGCTGCCTTCCAAAAAGTAAATGCCATTCCATTGACCCGGCACAACATCGTAGATTCCATCAAATCGCGCATTCCTGAACGTAATGTGATTAGCTGAATCTCCCATGGCGACTAATGATCCCTGCACGAAGAGTGCCGCATTATTTTCAAAGAAAATCGTCGTTCCCGCTTCTATAAACAATTGGCAGTTGGGTTGGATCAACACCGTATCCGACACTATATAGGGACGATCCTTAGTCCAAGTGGTGTTACACAAAATTTCGTTTTCTATCCGGTTTCCATCCTGTCCCCAACTGACAAGCTTCACATGCTCTGAATTTCCATTCCATTTGAAAACAATCGAATCTTTTACTAGATATGGAATGTCACGATTCCTTGGATCGATGTTAACTTCTACCAAAATCAAGAGGCTGTCCCCACCTAGAATTTCTTCATTTATAAGCCGCCTGCCTTCCTTTCCATTTACCACCATCGAATAGTCTGAGCTCGTCTCTTTGCCAAGAAGAATTTCTGAAAAGAGAATTGCGTTTTCATTTGGATTGAAAACGGTCAACCTTCTTGTCGCACTTCTGGTATTGCTTAAAAGTGTATCAAATGCAACCGAGTCGTTGCTAAAAATAATTTCAAGGTTCGGGTCGAACGAAACAGAGTCCTCCTCTGGCGAACAAGATGACCAGATTAGAAGAACCATGACCAGAAAGGGAGCTACCTTGTACATTTTAACTGTAACGGATTATTCTGCTCCTTCTTTCATCAGTTCGGCATTTTCAGCAATCCTCAACTGCTCAATGAATTCACCGATATCTCCGTTCATAACATTCGGAAGATTAAAGAGAGAGAATCCAATGCGATGATCTGTAACTCGCCCCTGCGGATAGTTGTAGGTCCTGATCTTATCAGAACGGTCACCTGAACCCACCATACTTTTTCGCTGACTACTTATTTCATCGTTGTGTTTTTTTAGCTCAATCTCGTATAGCCTAGAGCGAAGTACCTTGAGTGCTTTGTCATAGTTCGCATGCTGAGATCTTCCATCCTGGCATTCCACCACAAGACCTGAAGGAATATGCGTGAGTCTGACAGCAGATTCTGTCTTGTTGATGTGCTGACCTCCTGCTCCGGACGCCCGAAATGTATCCTTTCTGATATCTCCCATATTGAGTTCCACATCAACCTCCTCTGCTTCTGGTAAAACAGCAACAGTTGCCGCCGATGTGTGCACTCTTCCCTGTGACTCAGTGGTGGGAACACGTTGTACTCGATGAGCTCCCGACTCAAACTTCAATTTTGCATAGACGTCCTCACCTTCCACCGAAGCTACAATCTCTTTGTACCCACCGGCGGTGCCCTCGTTGAAATTCAGTACGGCAAAAGACCATTTTTGTGAATCTGCAAAAGCCTTGTACATTCGAAATAGATCCCCTGCGAAGATGGAAGCCTCGTCACCACCTGTTCCAGCTCGAATTTCAAGAATTACGTTCTTACTATCGTTGGGATCCTTGGGGATGAGCAAAATTTTCAATTCCTCCTCGAGTCGTTCTATCTCTGGTTCCAGCTCATCTATCTCGGCCTTAGCCATGTCCCGAAATTCCTGATCTTTTTCCTCACTTAAAACCTGTTTTGCACTGTCTAAATTACTGGTTGCGTTCGCGTACTGATCGTACACAATTACAATCTTCTCCAGGTCCTTATACTCCTTGTTTAACTGGCTATACTTTTTCATATCAGCCATTGCATCAGGCTGAACAATGAGCTGACTAACTTCCTCGAACCGATGTTTTATTTCCTCCAGTTTCTCTAACATCCCAGATATCTTTGCTTTGCAAAAGTAAGTCAGACGATGAATCTTTTGTCTTTAGCGTTGCGTCGCATTGTCGTCGATCAGCCGGCTAAGTATAAGGAGTCAGTGAAAGGCTGTGGATTCACTTGGATATTTACGTAAGTTTAAGAATGAAGCAATTTCTGTCACTACTAATTGTATTCTTTTCCGGTCAATTAATCGCACAACAAAAAATTGACAGCCTGATCCGCATTTTCGAAGATATTCCCGGAACAACCAAGGATGAAATCCAGTCTTTGAATGAAACTTCTAGCAAGTTTTCCAGCACATTTCCCTCTATCTCTGAGCAATTTGCACGAAAAGCCCTAGCAAAAAGCAGCGAGCTTGGGTTTAGAGAGGAGCAGGCTAGTGCCTATTTGAACTTAGCTGACGTATTCAGGACTAGAAGTGATCTTACCAAGGCTTTGGAACATGGTTTTAGTGCGTTCAATATTTATGAAGAGTTGGGTGATTCTGGAAGAATGGCTGTTTCTGCAAATTCGATAGGCAGATATTACGGAGATATCAGCAACTGGGAGAATGCATTCAAATACTACAATCTCAGTCTTCAATTGTGTGGCGAGGATATTAAGACGAGGGGAAAAGCACTGAACAACATTGGTTCAATGTACCACGATCAAGATAACTATGATAGTGCGCATGTGTACTTTCAAAAGGCTCTCGACCTGGCGCTAGAGATCAAAGACCAACCCGGTATGGCAATCGGCTATGGTAACATGGGAATAATTTACCTGCAAAAGTTCAACGATGTTCCGAAAGCGGTAGAGTACTACGAGAAATCCATTACCATGAAGGAAGAACTTGTCGACTTCTTCGGGCTCGCCTATTCCTACATTAACATGGGCAACCTTCACCGCAATATTGGAAAATATCAAAAAGCGAGAGAGTACTACGCAACAGCCGTGGCTTATACTGATTCCGCTGAGGCAAAATGGGTAAAATCAGCCGCTTACAGTCGTTGGGGCCGCTCTGAGGGTCTCGCTGGCAACGAGGAACTTAAGAATTTGTACCTTGAAAAAAGTAGAAAGCTGCAAAGGGAAGTACTTATAGAACGACAGGAATCTGAGTTGAAACAACTGGAGGCATCTTATAACCTTGAAAAAAGAGATCGTGAATTACTGATCAGCAAACAAAATCTTCAGTTACTTGAAAGTGACAGGAAAATTAAGATCATTCAAATCACTTTCCTCCTTGTGACCATTGGTTTACTTGGCGTTCTGTTTTTTCTGCAAAGATCAAGAAACAGGAAGGCGCGTGAGATGCAGCAGACAAAAACAAAACTTCTCGAATCGGAATTGAGTCACAAGACTAACGAACTAAACTCCTTTACTCTGAATCTCATTCAGAAGCAGGACATGATGACTGAAATCAATACTGTTATCAAGCAGATCAAAAAAAGTTCCCAAGCGGACGCAATTAAAAAAAGCATTTCAGAGCTTGATCAAATTGTTACGCGACAGGCAAGAAGTGATAAGGAATGGGAGGATTTCAGGGTGTACTTTGACAAAGTTCATACAGATTTTTTCAAGAATCTCAAAATCAAATTTCCCTCCCTTGGGATAGCTGAACTAAGACTTGCTGCGTTGATCAAACTTAACTTATCAATAAAAGAAACATCCTCCATTTTGGGAATTTCACCAAACAGTGTAAAAACGGCCCGTTATCGGTTAAGGACAAAATTGAACCTGGCACACGAGCAGAGTCTGTCGGGCTTCCTGATAACCTTCGAAGGTTGAGCCTACAGGAGTTCTTTGTATCGATAACAGTCGATAGTGTGATCATTTACCAAACCAATGGCTTGCATATGAGCATAGATGGTGGTGGACCCAACAAACTTGAAACCTCTTTTCTTAAGGTCTTTGGAAAGTTCATCTGATTCAGGTGTTGTTACAGGGACTTCCTCAATTCTTTTCCAGCTCCCGACTATAACTTGATTGTTTACGAAAGACCATATGTATTTATCAAATGAGCCAAATTCATCCTGTACTTCTATAAATCGCTTCGCATTATTGATCGTAGCCTCAATTTTTGCCTTGTTTCTTATGATCGAAGCATCCTGCAAAAGGTCTTCAACCATCCCCTCTTCATAGCCCGCAACAGTCTCTACATCAAAGTCTGCAAAGGCATTTCTATAGCCTTCCCTCTTTTTAAGAATTGTAGCCCAACTCAATCCAGCCTGAGCACTTTCAAGAACCAAAAATTCGAAATGCTTTTTATCGTCATGCACAGGGACACCCCACTCTTCATCGTGATACCTAACATACGCATCAAAACTATTTTCGCACCAGGCGCAGCGTTTTTGCATCTTTATACTAAAAAGGTTAAAAATCAGTTGAGATTTTATAAAATTAGCCAATTGAAATCCATTTCATGACGAGGATATCACTTCTGTTTCTTTTTATTTCTCTTCCTGCTCTATTACTCGCTCAAACACCAATTTACGAATTCAGGAACCTAGATATTGGTAACTACATACCCTCTGACCTTAACAGCACTAGAACTGCAGTATTTATCCAAGTTCAGCCCAAGAATGGGACATACTGGGTGGAAGGCGATTGGAAATCTTTTACTGCAGAGGTACACAGCTACCTTTATAGGATGGGAATTGATGTGGTTATTTATATAAACAGCAACGATTTCTTATCGGGAAACTCCACCACCAATTTCTATCAAAGAATTTTGAGTGGAAGAAGTATCAAAAACCTGATATTCATAGACAAGCAAAATGACGGTATAGAAATACTTTGCTCGCCTTACAACGGTAAAGTTTCCTTGATTGACAATAATCAAAAAGCTTACAAAGACTCAGCTCCATATTTGAACAGGGTGATGATCAATTTCGGAAGAGAAATAAAACGTACTGAAAACCCAATGCAAAATTTCTTGATTCCGGATAAACCCACCTACTTGGATGCACTTTCCATTGTTCAAAATGACAACCTGAAGAATTATCCAGGGCAAATTAGAAGAAATAAGATGGCAGTCGAAAAGTTCAGCAAAATCCCATTGGGCGAGAATGCAAGCCCTGAATTGGTTGCGAAGATCAACAGTTTTAATGCACAGATCGACTCAAAAAACCAGCAACTTGAACAGTTGCTAAAGGATTTTCCTTACCAAATCGAATTTGTGGATTACATGAGTGACGAAGACCTGCTGAGAGGAAGATATCAGTTTGTGCTTCGAAACCTCTATGCTTCTGGTCAGTCCATTAAATCAATGTTGAAGTATCAAAGCTCTTCATCAGAAGCAGGATATGTTTCGGTCGTACCTATTATGCCAGACAATACAAGTATTAAAACTTTCCCAAAGAATGCGCTCTTACACAAGTTTTACATTCGACAGAATATTGCTAAAAATGTATATGTTGGTGAGTGGGATGCAGACGAAACCTGGCAAAAAGCTCTTACTAACTTTGTTGGAAACATGATGCAATATTTCAACAAAGGCAATTGAAAAAACTTAACTATTTTAAAAACAAACCCAAAGTTTCCGAGATAGATGTTGAGGCGTATCTAGCTCGGCTCGATTTGGACAGAGAAGAGCCCACCCTGAAATTTCTTCGCAAGTTACATTCGGCACATATCCACAGAGTTCCTTTCGAGAATCTGGATATTCACTACAACAGGAAAATCCAACTGAATTATCAGAAAATATTTGACAAGATCGTACGAAAGAGAAGAGGAGGATTTTGCTATGAGCTTAATGGCCTATTCTATCACCTCCTATATCACCTGGGATACGAATGTTACGTAACATCGGCCCAGATGAAGAATGATTCGGGAGAGTTCAGTCCACCATACGATCATATGGTGATCATCGCAAAAATTGAAAAGGAGGACTACCTTGTAGACGTTGGTTTTGGAAATGCTTTCTCTTACCCCAAGTTGATAAAAAAAGGAGTTGTGCAGATGGATTACACAACCTACTGGCGATTCACACAAGATCCCGACGAAAATTTGCTTTTACAATTTTCATCCAATGCCTCAAACTTCCAGACCAAGTATCGATTTTCATTTGAAGAGAAGCAGATCATTCAATTCATGGAGATGTGCGAGTTTCACCAAACCTCTGAGAAATCCCCATTTACACAGAGAAAGATGATCACGATTAAAACAGAGGATGGTCGGGTAACACTCACAGATAGAAAACTCAAACTTCTCAAGCTTGGAGAAAAAGAGGAACTTCCAATCCTAAATGAGGATGAATTTTTATCTAAACTCGAGCAGTATTTTGGAATTTCCTACCAGCAGCTTAGTCCAATCAGAAAATGATTTTAGTACTGATGTTTCTGAACCGCTCTTTTTAGTGATTCTACATTTGAAGTAATACTGGGGTCACTGTAGATCTTTGCAGAAAGATCCGAGATTACATTTTTTCTGAAGCCCAGTTTCTCAGCGAGTTCTTCACAATATTTGATTTCGGACAGATAAACCTGACTATCAATTTTCATTAACTGAACCAAATGATACAGGTACTCAAATTTGTCGTCATCAGAAATTGTACTTAATGGTGGCAGTGGCTCAGGGTTTTCAATCATGTTATTCACTTCATCTTCACTAATCCCATTTGCTTTAGCAATCATGTAGATCAGATCTTTTTCCTCTCCCGCAAAATCTCCATCGATATTTGCAAGCTGAACCAATACAGACAGTTTGGATTTAATACTCATTAGACGTTGATTAAGGTGTTCTTTACTTCAAATGTTTGTTGGCTTCCCTCATCAGGGCATCCCTGTTTCCAGTGATTGCAGGATCTGAATAAATTCTGGAGGCCATCTTCTTTACCACTTTTCGATTATAGCCTAGTTTCTCAGCTATTCCCTCACAGTATTTTATTTCTGTCAAGAAAACTTCACCATCAATTTTCATTAGTTGAACTATGTCGTATAGATAATCGAACCGTTCTTCGGTCATAAGGCCAGCGAAGTTTATATCCTCGTTATCTTTCGCCTCCAGCACTTCTCGTACTATTTGATCGATCTCTTCTTCCGGTATTTTGTTGGCCTTTCCGATGGTATAAACATATGTTCTTTCAGGCTCTCCAAAGTCACGGTCTATGATCGAAATTTGAACTAAAGCTTTCAGATGGTTTTTTATGTTACTTTCCATTATAGCTGATACATTTTTTGACTTTTTAAAGATATGAATTTAGGCAAATTATGTTGATTAGTGCAAATAGCTGCCCGCATTCACGTCAAAGGTGGCTCCCGTGGCGTGATCAGCCATTCCACTTGCTATAAAGGTGACCAAAGGAGCAATATCTTTCGGTTCGGTGAGTCGTTCCAGCGCCAAATCTCCCTTGGCATGATCTTCACCGTACTGCTGCATAAATTCCTGCGACATATCAGTTCTAACAAAGCCTGGTGCAATCACAAACGCTTTGACACCCTCCTTGCCAAATGATTTTGCAATTGAACGTGTCAGGGAGACCAATCCGGCCTTTGATGCTGCATAAGCAATATACTCGGCTTCATCACCTCTGAATGCTGCACGAGACGCAATGTTGATAATTCTGCCTGCTGCTTTTCTATCCAGGAAATGTTGAACAGCCTTCTTGCATAGAATTGCTGCGGAATTCAGGTTAACCATCATGGTTTCGTCCCAAGCTGCCGACCATTCGTCATCTTTGGCCGTGACAGATGCTGATTTTGCCAGTCCAGCATTATTGATCAGAATTTCAATACTTCCCATCTCCAACGTTACACGTTCAAACAGCTTTGAGGCCTCATCCGGTTTCGAAAGGTCCGCCTGAAACGCCTTCGATTCATTTCCAAGAATGTGGGCCAAATTTTCAGCGTCCCTAACGTTCTTATTGTAGTGAACGGCGATAGTGGCACCAGCTTCAGCAAGTTTGGTTGCAAGTGCCTTTCCAATTCCCCTGCTCGATCCTGTTACCAGAATATTAAGTCCTGATAGGTTTATGTACATTTATCACACTGTTTAGAGCCGAAAATTAGATAAATAGCTCTTTAATCTTGGAATTATGAGCACATAAAGATGAATATTTCGTCCTTAGCATAATTCTTTGTTAATTTCGTGTATCGCCAGCTTGATTAAGTCACCGCAACGCTGAATTAAATAAATATATATGGGTATAATAATCCCGCTCTTACTAATTACCATCGTCTGTATAATAATCTGGAGAGCTGGAGATGGTTTTATGACCGCTTCAGAATATGTGGGAAGGAATCTTTCCGAAGGAGTTCGAGGAGCCACGATCAATGCCATAGCAAGTTCAATGCCTGAGGTTTTCACCTCACTTTTCTTCCTTTTCGTTCTTATGGATGCCAACGGGTTTTCTGGTGGTATTGGCACCACTGCGGGAAGTGCCATTTTCAATGGCATGGTGATACCTGCGGTCTCCGTTCTTGCTGTTATTGGAATGGGGATGACCAACAAAATTGAGGTTTCTCGAAAAGTCTTAATGCGAGATGGTATTGCGCTGATTATTGCTGAGTTTATATTCCTGGTCCTGATAAGTGGCTCGGTACTGTATTGGTATCACGGTGTTATTCTCATGTTGGTTTATGCTGCATATATCACATTCATGTTCGCAACCATGAAGAGAAAGGACAGAGAAGAGATGAGTGGAGGTCAACTATCGGAAGAAGATTTTGTTGACGAAGACCGGAAAAACACTCCATTCCTTAAGGCGTTATTCACACTTGATTTGGAGCGCGTGTTTCTTGGGACCAAAATGATCAACTCTTTCAAGGCCTGGAGCTTGCTCATATTCTCAACGCTTGGAATTGCCCTCGCCAGCTACTACTTGGTACTAGCCTGTGAATGGATTGGTTCAGAAACGTATGAAATTCGATGGTTGGGAGAATTTAATGGGCTGGGGATTCCGCTTATGTTTGTTGCTTTGATCCTTGCATCAGCTGCGTCAAGTTTCCCGGACACGATCATCTCCATGAAAGATGCTAGAAGAGGACAGTATGATGATGCAATTTCAAACGCTTTGGGCAGTAATATTTTTGATATTTGTTTCGCGCTCGGATTTCCACTTTTCATCTTCACCACGCTTAATGGACCACTCGAAATGCCACAGGATATTGTTGACTTGAGTAGCGAGCTTCGATTCTTGCTTTGGCTGTTAACAGTGGTTGCTGTGGTTATATTTACGTGGGGTAGATACTTTGGCCGTGCCAAAGCTTATCTTCTGTTGGGGATCTATTTTCTGTTTGTCCTCTATGTGATTGGAAGAGGAGCTGGAAACGAATTCGCACAAGCCATCGCGGATTTTCTGGTTTCAGTCGTTCGACTATTCAGCTTAAGTTAGATTTAAGAATACTCCATCAGCAGAATATTCCACTTTTATAAACTTCAAAGGAGAACATCTTTGCCTTTCCTCAATTCCTGTTTTTAAGTTGAACTTATACGTGTGCAATGGACAAACGATCTCGTTCAGGTAGTTGACAATTCCTGCATTTAGTCCTTCTTTCATATGTGGACATTCATTTTCGAAGGCGATTAGCCGCTCATTTTGCCTAACGATGCAAATATTTCTATTTCCTGCGATCACAAGTCGAGGTTCATTATTTTGCAGCATCTTTTCAAGGTCCTTTTTAGTATCGAATAATTTGCAGAGCATTAGTCATTACCAATGAAATGTCAAAGAGAAAAATTTCAACTTCAAAGAAAGTATGCTTACCTCAATTGTGCATACATGTCTCCCTTAATGAAGAAAGTCGAGAAAGCTGGTCTCAAAGGCATGAAGTTAAAAAGAAAACCATTTCATATTGGGCCAGAGGTATTTTTTGAAGAGACAGATACAGTTAGACATCTATTCTCAAAACTGATTGACAACATTGATGATAATCGAGTCGTCGTAATACCAGCAGCCTCTTATGGGCTTGCCAATGTGGCGCACAATCTTCCGTTTAAAGATGGAGAGATTTTATTGGCTGATGAACAGTTTCCAAGCAATGTGTATCCTTGGACTTCCTTGGTAGAAAGAGGATTCGAGATCAAAGCCATCTCAGCTCCCAAATCGGAAACACGTGGGGAGGATTGGAATAGTGAGATTTTAAACGCAATAGGAGAGAAGACTAGAGTTGTAGCGATCGGCCAGGTTCATTGGTCTGACGGGACACTATTCAACCTGGAGCTAATCAGGGAAAAACTCGACGAAGTTGGTGGCCTTCTGATCATTGACGGAACACAGTCTATAGGGGCAATGCCTTTCAGTGTAAAAAAGATTCGTCCTGATGCAGTAATCTGCGCAGGATACAAATGGCTAATGGGACCCTATTCGATTGGGCTCGCTTACTACGGACCTGTTTTCGACGGCGGTTCTCCGATCGAGCATAATTGGATCAATCGAGTCAAAAGCGATGACTTTGCTGGACTGGTAAAATATCAAGATGATTTTAGAGACAAAGCACTTCGCTATGAAGTTGGCGAGCACAGCAACTTTATCCTTATCCCGATGGTGCACCAGGCGCTGAAGCAGATACTAAAGTGGACGCCAACAAACATCCAGGAGTACTGCAAAGCTTTGACCGATGAGCCTATCAACGAACTTCGACAGTTGGGCTACCAAATTGAGACCGAAGCATGGAGGGGACATCACATTTTTGGTGCCCGGCTCCCTGAAAATGTGGATGCTGATGAACTGAGAAAGTTGTTTGCCAAACACCGTGTCAGCGTAAGTACTCGGGGAGACGCCATCCGAATTGCTCCGCACGTTTACAACGATGAAATGGACATGAGAAAATTGCTGAAAGCAATGAAAGAACCTATCTTAGCGCAAAAGAATTGAAAATGGAATTGACTAACCCAGCAGTAACCGACGGAGTTAACTTATTTGTAAATATTATCGTAGTCTTGATCGCCTTTGTGGCGGCGCTTTCTTTTGTTAATTCAAGAAAAGAGAAGCAAAAAAACCCGTGACTTATACGTGGTCTCCTTTATGATCACTCACTGACTTATTGGGTAGGATCCATGGGCAAAGAATAGCCAAAACAAATAGCCCAATAATAATTCCAAGCATTGCCATAATTATACGGTTTTCAAGTTGTGTTCTGCAAATATATGCAGGGGATTTAAAAACCTCATTTCGAGGCGAATTTTAATTCCAAACACGCCAAAATCCAGTAAATCACTACCCTATTTAGGGTATTTTTCTCACAAAAAATGGTTTTATCCTTTGATAAAAACATGAGCACTCCTAGCTTGCTTTGTTTACAATAGATTAACCAACAAAATTTACCAAAATGAATCATTTAAAGCATGTAAAAGAGATCGGCAAAAAGATGGATAGGGAAGAGGTCGATAGGTGGGTAGAGAGATACAAGGAAAAGCACCCTGATGGTGTATGGGGTTGGCTTTACGGTTGTGATATTCTGGAAACTTTGCTCAAATATGACGGGTCCTGTGGCATATGGTTCTTTAAAGGAATTAATGACGAAGGGAAAGAGAGACTTGTGATGTACCCTGCGGACCACGAAGGCAACATCTTGCACAACAAGATGAAGTCGCTTGGAGCAATGGTTGGCGGAAAAGATGATGATCCAGCTGATGACAGTGAAGAGTGTCCACCAGATTGTCCAGGAGGATTTGATTAGTATATGATTTATGCTCTTTGATACGATAGTAGATTTTTTAAAGGAGATATCCAGGTATTCTGCACTTCCTGGTATTTTGTTTTTCCTCTTTGTTTCCTTCAACAGAGGTCAGAATACCAGGATTGCTTTTTATATTCTGTTAGCGAGTTTTCTTGCAGATTTCTCGAACTACTTTTTCATTAGGTATGTATATCCAAATAGTTTTATTATTTCTAATGCCTGGTATCTTCTCAACTATGTAATTGTGAGCTTTCTGTTCTACAATCTATTGCGTAGCAGGAGGAAATTGATTTTAGCATTCGGATCGGTCTTTCTCCTTGGAAGTATTTTAAGTTTTCTCGCCTTCTACAGTTTCTTGGATTCAAATACCTTCATTAGAACCTATTCTTCCTTGATCTTTACAGTGCTTTCTTTGCTTACTTTTTTCGAGATCTTAAAGGAGAGTCCAACCAATAAGTTGGCCAGCTATCCTGTGTTTTGGATTGTAACAGCAATCTTCTTATACAGTAGCATTACCCTCATAAGAAATTTGTTTTTAAACTATCTGATCTTCGAAATGCAGATTTCAAGATCGTTAAGCCAATATATTCTGATTTTCAATTTGTCCTTCAATATCGCTAAGAACTTAATGATCTTTTACGCGTTCCTTCTAGCAAAGAAGGGGTTCCCGGACCATATCCATCAACCAAAGCCAGTGACACCATGATCGAGTCAATTGTCACTTTTGTAGTTGTTGGGTCGTCAATCATGACGTTCTTGAGCATTACCTTTCTGGTACGGTTCTACTATTCTTATCAGCAGAAAATCAAGTAGTCCATCTACATAGCCTCGCAAGATTCGTTTTCTTTCTGGCTTCTCTTTTTATCTTACATCTCAACCAACTGACCTATTGATTGAGTAATCAGCTAATTCTACTCATAGTTGCCGGAACCGTGGGACTTATGCTTATGGCTTTTTCCCTGGTCTTCTTTGTATCACTATACAAAAGACGGGTGCTTCAAAATCAGCTCAGGCTGCAGGAGATGCAAACACAGCATCAACAAGAAATGCTGAAAGCAACGCTCACCTCTCAAGAGGAAGAACGAAATCGCCTAGGTACGGAACTCCATGATGGTGTTGGGGCGTTGCTCTCAACAATTAAAATGAATCTTCAGGTGTCTCAAAGGAGCAACTCGCTCGATACACTCCCTGAGGTAATAGAGCATCTAACTGAAACCATTGGATTGGTTAGAACGATCTCTCATGAGATGATGCCTATCGTGCTGAAGAAATATGGTCTTAAGCGAGCCGTTGCTGATCTTTTTGAAAAAATAAACAAGAGTGACGAAATCACCGCAAGCATAAATTCCTGGGATGAGTTCGATCGTGACGAAAGCGATAACCTAATGATATACCGAATCATACAAGAGTTGACGAACAACAGTCTCAAACATGCGGAAGCCAGCTCAATTGATCTTGAATGTATCTTGAACGAGGATGAGACAAGGATCGTTTTTTCTGATAACGGGAAAGGATTTCCTCCTGAAGTTCTGGAAAAATCAGAAGGAATCGGACTCTGGAACATTTCCAATCGTGCTCAAACAGTCGGTGCGGCCGTCTATTTTACCAATAAGCAGTCGGGTGGCGCAAGTGTGGAATTAAGAATAAATTTGAGGTCGAAAGCGAAGACCCTACCTTAACCATGACCTCAGAAAAGCTAAACATTCTCGTTGCGGACGACCATACACTTTTTCGAAAGGGAACGATGATGCTACTGGAAACCTTTGATGAAGTGGGTGAAGTTGACGATGCGAAAAATGGTAAAGAGGCACTTCAAAAATTAGACGAAAACCAATTCGATTTGGTCCTTTTGGATTTGGAAATGCCTGTAATGGATGGATGGGAAACTTCCAAAAAGATTGTCTCACGCTTTCCTAAAACCAAGATCGTAATGATTTCAATGCACGACTCTCTTCAAATCATATCCGATCTAATTGAAATTGGAGTTCATAGTTATCTTCTTAAGAATGCGGATCCGGAGGAAGTTCACAAGGCGATCATATCTGTCCGGAACAATGACTTCTACTACAATCAGTTGGTTTCCACTGCTCTTCGAAAAAAAATTCAACGTGATGGCATTGAGAAAAAGTCTGTTCAAAACCGTGGAGATGTAAGTCCTCGAGAAGTCGAAATACTTCAATTAATCTGTCAGGAGCTGACCATGAAAGAAATAGGGGAAAAGCTTTTCCTCAGCGAACAGACCATTCAAACACATCGAAAGAATCTAATGCGGAAAACTCAAGCTAAAAACGCCGTCGGTCTTGTAAAATTCGCTTTTCAAAACGGAATTGCATCTTTTTAAAGCACTACCCACTTTTGGGTATATACCTACCCTTTTTGCGGTAAAATATTAGCAATTGATAATTACAAGGTGTTGATAATCAGACTTTTAACTTATTTTGTTCTTTGACGCCTTGATTCTCATGAAATAAAAATGTCTCGAATTTCTAACTTCATATTATCAATTAATTAAGTAATTGATAAGCTCTTAGGTTGATGGTTAATCTAGAAAATGCAATACGGGGACCCAGGGTTTTCGCTTAATCCTTTGGTTTGCCAACTATCTCACTCAAATAATAGTGGGTCCCCTGCGTTTTCTGTAAATTTTTAGTAGTAAAGTTCTCCACAAATCCCGCAAAAAAGGACTCCTAATCAGAGTCCTTTTTTTATTTGCATTTCTTCTCTTAGAGGCTATCTATTGTAGAGTTGTTTGCCAACCTCGTAATACTTATCTCCCTCCACCCAAAAAGGTGTTTCCTCAGCATTCGCAATCATGCGACAGGACAATACGTACGCGCTGAAAAACTTCTCAAGATAGTTGTAGTCCAATGTCTCGGGTTCGTCAGCTGGTTGATGATAATATTTTCCTATCTCTTCATCAAAAGCAGTAAAGCCCATTCCGAAAGTTGGTGCAGGAATTCCCTTCGTTGCAAATCGAACATTGTCTGACCGGTCAAATAAGTTCTGCTCTGGTGCTGGGTCATCCGTGGCTTCCAGCTCGAATGCCTTGCAAGCTTCGGAGATAATATCTCCAGCTGTGGTCCGCGATAAACCGATTATGGTTGCAATTGAAGTATCGTTATATCCCCCGTTGTCGGAATTGAAGCAGTACACCATCTTCGAATGCTCCACTGGGGAGTTGTCAATAAAATACTGGCTGCCCAGGAGTCCTTTTTCCTCGCCTGTGAAGAGTACAAACAACGCAGATCGCTTGGTTGGATACCTCGCGATGTTTTCAGCAGCGCTCAAAACAGTGACAGTCCCAACAGCATTGTCACGCGCACCGTTATAAATAGTATCGCCACTATCGTCCGCCTGTCCTATGCCCACGTGATCGTAATGTGCAGAATAAACGACAATTTCATTCTTCAAATTTTCATCTGTTCCTTCGACAAATCCAACCACATTCTTCGAAACAAAAGCTTCTTGACTATTTCCGGAAACGGTAAGACTTCCTGTTTGCTTCTTTTTCGTTAGATTTTCTAGGTCGTCCACGGAACGATTCATCCAAATATGCGTAAGCGAAGGTCCTTCTTCAGCATTCAATCCTACTTGGTCCCGACTGAGAAATCGGACTAGCAAACTCCAGGGCATTTGTGAAGAATTGTACAATTCTACCAACGCGATTGCACCCAATTCCTTTGCTTTGCTTCTTTTTTCTCTCGAAATACGAAACCATGCTCGGGGATTTTGAACGGTTCCATCACCACACAAAGCCACAACGATTTTGCCCTCAACCTTGCCTTTTTCCAGATCTTCAGTGGATCCGTATTCAACATATGCGATGGGTCCTTCCAAGTCCTTACCTCCGTCAAGAAGCAAAAAGTCGTCTTTTAGAGAATACTCATCTCCAGCCAGGGACAACGTTCCTTCGGTTGCTGCTTTGAGTGACTTCATTGGCACTTCCTGAAAATAGGAATCCATGCCGTCTGCAGTCGACACACCATATTGAACAAACCTGCTCTTGATATATTCTGCGGCGATGTCCAATTCCGGAGACGGAGTGTCTCTCCCCTTCAGAGCATCTGAAGCCAAAAAGCCGATGTGGCTTTTAATGACCGATTGGTTAACCGTTTCTGTTATCTTCTCTTTTTCACCCTGAGCCAAAAGTGTTATTGATAGCAGCAGAAGTGCACCTAATATCGTATTCTTCATATCATAAAATTTTTTGCAAAGTAGAAATAAAAAAAGGTCAATCCAACATTCGTGGATGACCTTGCTAGTAGGTTAATTAATGTAGACTAATTCAAAAATTCGTAGATCCCTGCTACACCTTGACCGCCACCAACGCACGCAGTGACCATTCCGTACTTGCTCTTTCTTCGTCTCATCTCATTAAACAATGTCACTGACAACTTCGCTCCTGTGCAGCCGAGGGGATGTCCCAGAGCAATTGCTCCACCATTCACATTTAATTTCTCGAGATCAAGATCTAATCCTCGTATAACTCCAAGCGATTGTGCAGCAAAGGCTTCATTTAGCTCAATGAGATCAATGTCTGACTGCTTAAGACCTGCCTGTTGCAATGCTTTTGGTACCGCCTCCACAGGACCGATTCCCATAACTCTGGGATCCACTCCAGCTGCCGTGTAACTCACCATTCTTGCAATTGGTTCAAGCTTATATTCTTTGACCATTTTTTCACTCATCACCATCACAAAAGCTGCTCCATCTGAAGTTGGGGAAGAGTTACCCGCTGTAACCTGACCTCCTTGCTTAAATGCTGGCCTTAGCTTGGCTAGACCCTCCATCGAAGTATCTGGTCGAACACACTCATCAGTGTCAACAACAAATTTGCGCTTTTCTCTTCTTCCTTCCTCATTTACAAACGTCTCTTCCACACTTACCGGCACGATCTCATCTTTGAATTTTCCCTCTGTGATTGCCTTAGCTGCCTTTTGATGAGATTCCAAGGCGAACTTGTTTGAATATTCCGGCGAAATGTCAAAATCTTTGGCAACCTCTTCAGCTGTCAAGCCCATATTCAAATAGTATTGTGGATTTTCCTTAGCAATGTTCCAGTTGAGTGCTGCTTTGTAGCCCATCATTGGAACCAAAGACATGGATTCCGTTCCTCCCGCAATGATGCACTCTGCTGTACCCGAGTGAATTCGTGCACACGCAAGATGAATCGCTTCCAGCCCTGAACCACAATACCGATTGATTATCATTCCTGGGACAGACATTGGTAAGGATAGAAGTGAAATGTACCTTCCCATCTGCAAACCTTGCTCTGCTTCTGGAATTGCATTCCCTACGATCAAGTCATCAACCCTGGTTGCATCGAAATCTTTGATTGAGCCCACGAGATGTTTTATCACGTCAGCTGCCAAGTCATCAGGTCGATAGAAGCGAAATCCGCCTTTTTTTGCCCTACCAACCGCTGACCTAAATCCTGCTACTATATATGCATCCATATCTTATTTGTTAATTCGTAACTTCTAATTGCCAATTGTTAATTCCTTAACGGTTTTCCTTTGAACAAAATACTCTGAATCCGCTCAAGCGTTTTTGGCTCACCACACAAACTCAAAAAAGCTTCTCGCTCTAGATCCAGCAGATATTGCTCTGAAACCAATGTTGGCTCAGACAGATCTCCTCCAGCCATGATCCAAGCCAACTTCTGACCAATTTTTTCATCGTGCTCAGAGATATAGTCTCCGTACTTCATTCCTGTAATTCCAGCACCAAACATCGCCAGTGCAGATTTTCCTTGCACTTTGATATCCTTCCTTTCGACAGGCTGAGTGTAACCCGCTTCATACAGCTGGATTGCTTTCTCCTTTGCATCAGTCAATAGTCTCTTTTTATTTAACGTAACCCCGTCACCTCCTCTTAAAATGTGCATATCTCTGGCTTCCTCAGCAGAAGTGGCAACTTTAGCCGTCGCTATATTCATAAAATACTCCTGAAGCGTATTTAGTTCCGGGTCCCCGGCGGTAAAATCATCTGCAGCTCGCATCGTCAGTTCCTTGGTTCCACCGCCTCCGGGAATCAGTCCGACTCCGACCTCCACGAGTCCTATATAGGATTCTGCATGCGCTTGAATCGCATCGCAATGAAGTGAAAGTTCACAGCCGCCACCAAGGGTAAGTCCTGAGGGAGCTGAGACTACCGGAACACTTGAGAACCGTGCTCTTGTCATTGTATTTTGAAATGCGCGAACCATCAAATCGATCTCATCAAATTCCTGGTCAACGGCGTACATAAAGAGCATCGCTAGGTTAGCTCCAGCCGAAAAATTTTGGCCTTCATTTCCAATTACTACGCCTCGAAAATCCTTCTCGGCCGTGGTGATTGCTGTGTTAATCCCTTCAATAACATCTGAATCAATGGAGTTCATCTTGGTATGGAATTCCAAATTCAAAATCCCGTCTCCAACGTCATAAATAGTTGCTCCTGGTTTTTCCCAAATGGTGTTGTTTTCTTTGAAACCATCGAGAAAAATCAGGCCTTCCGTACCAGGTATTACTTTGTAGGATTTTGTTGGAATATCGTAGTACTGTTTTTTTCCACTTTCGAATTTGTAAAAAGAGTTGTTTCCAGCTTCAAGCATCTCACTGACCCATTGAGCCGGCTCAAAGCCTGATTCTTTCATTTTGGAAACTGTCTGTTCAACACCAAGTGCATCCCAGGATTCAAATGGACCCACTTCCCATGCGAATCCAGCCGAGACTGCCTGGTCAACACGATACAATTCGTCGGCGATCTCAGGTATTCGATTTGAGCAATATTTAAAGAGATCAAAAAATGTCTGCTTATAGAATTCTCCAGCTTTTCCATCATCCGATAAAAGGATAGGCAGTCGTTCTCTGACATCTTCGATGTTTTTGGTTTTATCCATTACATCAAATTTTGCCTTGGTTTTTGCCTCGTATTCCAGCGTTTTAAGATTCAGCTCAAGTATTTCAGTCTTGCCATCTTTTTTAGTCTTTTTATAAAATCCCTGGCCAGTTTTATCTCCTAACCAATTCTTTTCCGAGAGTTCCTTAACGATTTTTGGAAGTTTAAATATGTCTCTCGATTCGTCGTGGGCTAGAGCCGCATGCAGATTATTGGAAACATTAACCATTGTGTCAAGACCAACCAGATCTGAGGTTCTGAACGTTGCGGATTTTGCATGTCCTATTACCGGACCAGTTAGTTTATCAACTTCATTTACCGTTAAGCCAATCTTATCAATAACATGCATGCCTGACATCATCGCATAAACGCCGATTCGGTTGGCAATAAATGCTGGTGTGTCTTTACAAAGAACTGTCTCCTTTCCAAGGTATAGATCACCGTAATGCATAAAAAAGTCCGTAATCTCTGGATCGGTTTTTTCAGTCGGAATGATCTCAAGAAGCCGTAGATACCTTGGTGGATTAAAAAAGTGTGTACCACAAAAGTGCTTTTGGAAATCTTCACTTCTGCCTTCTAACATTAAGTGAATTGGAATACCAGAAGTGTTTGAAGTAATTAAGGTTCCTTCTGTCCTGTACTTTTCTACTTTATCAAAAATCGACTTTTTGATATCTAGCTTTTCAACTACCACTTCAACAACCCAATCAGCATCCTTAATCTTTTCAAGATCATCTTCAAAATTTCCCGTTTGGATTAACCTGCTTGCAGACTTTTGGTAGAGTGGCGAAGGGTTAGATTTAATTGCAGTCTGAAGCGAAGAATCTACTATCTTATTCCTTGCTTTCTTGCTTTCTTTTTCCTTATCATCAAGACCGACTGGAATGATGTCGAGTAGTAATACCTCAACTCCAATGTTAGCCAAATGACAGGCAATCCGAGATCCCATTATTCCGGATCCCAATACTGCTGCTTTCTTAATCGTTCTTTTCATTATCAAAATGCGCTAGCTAGCGACTTGTATTATTTAGAGTGCCATTGCTGGCAAATTCTTCTGAAATTTCTTGGGCTACTTTGTAAAAGATTTTGGGATCTTCAACAGTATCGTTTATCTGACCCAAGACCTCAAAGAACACGTTTAACTTTTCTTCCGGAATAATTGAACGAACTTTATTGTTGAACTCTCTTACTGCTCTCCTCGAGAGCTCTCTCTTCTCTTTGCCAAGATCCGACAGCAAGATCCGAACAGACCTGCCATCTGTCGGGTCTTTTTTGCGATACACCCACCCTTTCTCCTCCATTGCCTTGAGCATTCGAGTTAAACTTCGTGACTCCATCCCTAGTAGTGGGGCTATCTTCGTTGCTGGCGTACCGTCCTCGACATCAATGTTGAGGAGAACAAAACCGGTCGAGGCAGTAATATCGTATTCCACACCAAACTGATTGTACATTCGCGAGATTCCATGCCACAATGCTTTTATATTATAATCTACGGTTTCTTCTCTTTTCATAGTGGGGACGAGTAAAATCAAAGATACGAAATATTTGTTATGCATGCATACTAGTTTTTTGCTGCTCTATTCTGGATGTTTACTTTTAAACAATGCAAGATCAAGATATTCCTAGGGAATTTTTTTCATTTGAAACTGATGCTCCGTTTGAGCGATGTATTGAATGCAATAAGTACCTGCTCGATGAGGGAACAGAATACCTTGTAGAAAAAGCCATCAAGAACTACGAAGGCTACAAAGCCCAGGATGTCATTTTCGATTTTGCGATCTGTATGGATTGCATGCATGAACGAAGCAAAGAGATCTCTCAGGAGTCCGCCCTGAAAATTGCCGAATACTTTGAGAAGAACATTGATCCTGAGAAGAGACTAATTCTGCACGAGCGAAATTCCGAAAGCGCCCTAGGCAAATGCATGATCAAAGGAACAGACATAAACGCGTGTAGTGAGTATCAAATTTGTGGATATTTTAAAGGTCGGAAAATGAGTGAACATAACCCGCCTTATTTAATATCTGGTGAGGTTATGGAAGAATTGATGCCTTTATTATCTGAACAGACGATAGATGAAATGAATGGTTTCTTCAACAAACATTTTTCTCCAGATCCGTCATTCTTTGAGCCCACTCCCAAATTAATCTTTGTTTAGTAGGTAAGGGTCAATTGATAAAATCACCTCGCAGTTGGCGGAAGCGTTTCCTGGCCTCAGCGGCATATAAACTACCTGGATAATCGATCATGAACTGTTGGTAGAGCTCCTTTGCCTGATCAATATCTTTTACCTGAAAATCGTAAATTTCAGCTTTTTTAAATGCGGCGTCATCCGCTAAAATATCATATGAGTAAGTGGTCAGAATATTGTCCAAATAGTCCAATGCATTTTGCGTCTCACCAAATTCGAGTTCAAGTTTGGACAGCAACCAATAGATCTCATCTGAAATCGAATGGTGTTCATAATTTTCAAGCATCAGCAAAAGCCTCTGCTTCGCCTCAAATTTTTTGTTTTGAAAAATTAGCAGTTCAACAGAAGCGAATTCTTGCATTACCTGGTCTGTCGTATCTAAAGCCGTATTGTCGGTGATTAGCATTCCAAGGGAAATAGCATCATTTGAAATCTCCCGCGTTGTATTTGTTTTTAAAATGTCGAGATGTCCCTTGGCCAGCGAAAAATTACCGGTGAAATAATGTAGTCTAGCATTCCTCAATTTTGCATCGTAACCTAACTGATGACTTTTGTGAGCTTTTTCTACTTGAGAATACAAGAGTGTCGCTTCCCAATGAATTCCTTTCAACAAATAAATATCTCCAAGATCCAACTTAGCCATCGAGACCAAAGAACGGCTAGCTCTCGGTTGAGAAACCAATTTTGTCAGATAAAAACTAGCAGAATCAATTTCATCCATATAAAAGGCATGTAGCAAGGCCTTGCTCCTTAACGCTTCGAGAGCAGTATGAGCCGGTGACAACTCCTCATATAGTTGATAGTATTCCGAGGAGAGCGATCTGATCTCATCTTTGTCAATCGGAAAAGTATTTTTTATTTTCTCTTCTTTAGATTCAATCCATAATTTTCTGGCGTGTGAGTAATTGCGAGAGTGTTTGTAAGTGCTGGCTACATATTCAAAGATGTCAATGGCGTCATCCCATGCTTTGTTATCAAGCGCGATCCTGCCAATGGACATCGTTCGATCCCCGGGCTTTTCATTTCGTTTGTCGATTGCCCGGGATTGTAAAAAAGCTCCATAGAAATTTTTGCGTTGAAGTTCAACCCAAATCAGCAACTCACCATAAAGATCTGTATCCGGATCGCGTTGCATCTTTCTAATGAGAGTCGACTCAAGTTCTCCAAGATCTTCTTCCTCTTGGAGAATACTTTGAAGCAAATTTTTCACATAGTTCATTCGATTTGAACTTTGGGAAGCATAGTTGAGGTATTCTTCGATCATTAGCGACTTGTCATTCTTCATCCTATAGATGGATGCCATTTCAAGTGCATGGGCAGATTTGTCTCCTCTTATTTTTCTTGACCTTTCGAAGAATCTAAGTGATAGATCAAACAGTTGTTCGCTTGCCAAATGCTGAGCCATAATACTTAGTTGAAATGGATTGTTAGCATAACTATCCATCAGCTCAGAGGAATGATCTTTTACTTTATCATGATCACCTAATTCCGAGTAGAGCCCTAACAAGTTAGCTTCAAATTGTAAGTTGGAGGGAAAGTTTTTGATTGCAGATTTCAGAAATTTTTCAGCTGTTTTAAAATCTGAGGTAGATTTCAAAAGTGATAGGTAATTAGATGCGATTAATGGAATGTTATAGGGATTATCCACCAACTCTTCGTACATGATTCTTGATTTCTCCAATTCTCCTTGTTGGAAATATTCATTTGCTAACTGAATATCCTCCTGATCCTGAGCAATAATTAAGAATGGGAATAAAAGGATGCTAAAAAGTCTCGACCTCATTTTCTTATACACATATATACATACCTTATATATAGATATAAAGTTTTAAATAAATAATATATCTATTACTAGTACTGTGGATTCGTGGATAAAAAATCAAAAATTGATTTGGATATCTCGAATGTTTCTAAGTCTAATTTACCAGATAATTTTTAACATAGAAATCAACAGCTAACTTATTGGTTAATAGTTAATAAGGACGCGTGGTGGAAAAAATTTTTATGTTGCTGTTAGTAAAAATCAATTGACGCCGGTGCGCATAAGTTGGGCATAATGAATGAGATGTTACAACTTTGATAGTTCAAGTATAGAGATCATTCCATGTGTATGTGGGCAGTTTTGGAAAAGTAAACGCAATAAGTAGGATATTCACAAGTTATCAGAAGCTAATCTGGATATCTTCACCAACAACCCAATTTTCACGAATGGATATTGCTTGAGGAAATAGATAGACTTCTTCTGGCTCTTCGTCTCTTAGGAGATTGCCAAACGACCACTTTCCATCTCCATTGGAATCGATCAGAATACGAATCGAGTAGGACGCAGGCCTTACATTGAAGGCTGGAGATGGGTCATTGATTGTTTGATATGCCACCTCATTGTTAGATGAAAGTAGTTGAACAATAAATGATTTATGATCTGTAAGAATCGTGAATTGTAGTGTGCCGAAGGGTTCGACGAATTCTTTTCTGTGCTTGAACTCTTTGAGATTTGAGCTATCATTTTCTACGGATATAAAGGCGTTCGGTTGAATCACAAAGTGAATAGGTGACTTAGAAGTGATAAGTTGCTTCAATGAGTCAGACTGTTCTGGTGTCCATTGTTGAATAGTATCAATCCCTAAAAGGCTGTACATGGTGCTGTCAAGAGTGATGGCTTTTTTTTGCCTGGAATAGATGGAATCTTTGTTTAGGAATGTTTGAAGTTGTAGCTCTGTTTTGTTATGATTCCATAGAAAAGTAGTACTGTCTGGTCGAAGTGTAAATGTTGAATCAGCCCGGTAGAAAATTTTGGAGGTGTCACTCTGAAGAACTGGCTTATTAAATTTTATTGTATATAATGGATTGTTTGTTAAGGTTTTGTCAGGATATGAAAGGTCGAAGTTCCATTCTGTCACTCTTCCAGAGTATTCGTTAAAAACCATTTTTAGGGTATCAAGAATAGTGTTGGACAAGCTGTCGGAGACGGTAAGAACTATCGAGGTGGAGTCTCCATAATTAAATTGATCGACATTGTAAAGCCTCAATACATCTCCGTCGGTCCCGGAGATCGAGCTGTAAATGGAATCTGGTTGGATTTGGTAGGAATCAATTTCTCTACTGAGTTTGATTTCATGGTAAGAACGTATAGGTCTATTGTTAACAATTTGTATCGGTTTTACATTTTGTATTAGACTGGCAATCTCAATTGGTGGTATCGAATCATAAAGTAAGAGTGTATCCGCTCTGAAGCCATGGGCTTCTTCCTTCGGATCAAGTAATAGATTTCTATTCTCGTCCTTGAATGCCATGATACGGTATTCTCCCGATTTTACATACGAAAGAGAGAATTCGCCAGAATCGTTTGCTGTCGTAAAGTAGGTAGGACTATGTTCGAGAAAATCCAATGTATCGGAATTGGGAAAAAGTCCGACTATAAATTTGTCTGAAGGTTCGTTAGTAAGCAGATCACGGACTGTTCCTCGTACTTGCATGGAGTCAATGAAGGAACCCGTGCTAAATGCAATGATTAGGTTTACTGCAGGGTTTTTTTCAGTAATGTCTGTCACTCCGTCGAAAAAGTTTAGGCTGTAAGTCGTACTATCGTCGAACGAGTCTTCAAACTTTATGTGTAGCTGATTTCTCTTTATCACATGTTTGAATTTGATATCTGACTTTGGAGTAATGATCAAGTTCTGTGTCAGTTTATCAGCGTTGATAAATTCTGAAAAGTTTAAAGTAATTGATTCTTGTTTGAAGTTGGTGGAGCCTGTAAGAGGATTGGACAAAATAAGCTCAGGAGGTATGGTATCTTTTGGTCCGCCGGTGGGACTTACAGGATTTGCGCACCTCGAGAAGATCAGATCTCCTGCGATCAGGATTGTTACTATATGCAGCAGATTTCTCAACTTACTTTTTAAGAATGTAGATTAAGCTTGAATATTCGCCTGATTTGCTCGCTTTAGAATTCGATTTCATGCCCATAAGAAATCCTTTGATAAAATTGTTCTTTCCAGACCGATATTTTTCGCTAAGCATTGATACGTAGTAGGAATCAAATTTCATCGGTAGTATTTTTTTTACTTTGAGTTTTAGCCCGTTTGCAAGGGCAAGGAAGGAGTCTTGTGAGAAATGGTAAAGATGGCGAGGTACGTCATAGGCTGCCCAATATTCCCGGTAATGCGTGGCGTCAAATGAATTTAGATTTGGAACTGCAACAACCAAGTGGCCTCCTTTTTTCAACTTCTTCCTTATCAATTTCAACGTTTCTTTCAAATCCGAGATATGTTCAACAACATGCCAGGCAGTGATCACATCAAATTTTGTGTCACTTTCAATTTTCTTTAGAGAATCTACTATACTGCCCGAGACCTTCCTTTTTGCCAGACGCCTTGCCCCCTCGTCTGGTTCTATACCAATTGTACTCCATCCTTTACTTTCTAACATTCGAAGAAAATCACCAGTACCACACCCATAATCCAAAACCATGCCTGCAGACTTATATGGCTGAATCAACTTGCTTTTTTTGCGAAGTGTATAAGAACGAACCAATTTATATATTAATTGGATAGGTGTCTTTGCCTTGTCTGTGTGTGAGATGTAGTTGTCACTCTGATAGTATTTCCCAAGCTCTACAGAGTCGGGACGAGGGTTCGTGAAGACCAAGTTGCAATTTCTGCATTTGACAAGTGCAAAACTTTCTCTGGTGACAGAATGGTCCTCGCAAATGAGAAAGTTGTCAAATTGTAAATGTTGACAGGAAGGGCATTTTTCTAACCTCTCGTACATTATCGACCAAGGTAGACCATTAAGACTGATACATCGGAGGGAGAAACGCCACTGATCCTAGAGGCTTGACCTAGTGTCTCAGGCCGAATCTTCAGGAGCTTTTCTCTCGCTTCGGAAGAAAGGGATGGTAGAAGGTTGTAGTCGAACTCTGGCTTTATCTTCAGGTTTTCAAGACTACTCATTTTCTCAGAATTGATCTTTTCTCTCTCGATATAAGTTTTGTATTTGATTTGTATTTCTGCTTGCTCGATTACTTCTGCATTGTATGATTTAATGATTTTTTCAATTTCACCGGGAAATACATGGAGATCATTAATAGTTATTTCGGGACGCTGGAGGATGTCTGCTAGAGAGGATTTATCTTTTATTGGCGCTGAGCCGATTGATGCAAGTGGTTCTTTTGCGTCATTTGGCTTGATTTTGATGTTGGCTAAATGTTGTACTAACTCCTGCGTTTTTTCTTTTTTAGTTGTTGCTTGCTTCAAGCGATCTTCTTTTGCTAACCCGAGTTTATTACTTTTTTCAGTCAATCGTAGATCTGCATTGTCCTGTCTCAAGAGCAATCTAAACTCAGCCCTTGAGGTAAACATGCGGTACGGTTCCTCTGTTCCCTTGTTGATAAGGTCATCAATAAGCACGCCGATGTAGGCTTCACTTCTTTTTAGTACAATTGGCTCCCGCTTATTTATTTTAAGATGAGCGTTGATGCCGGCCATAAGACCTTGGCATCCGGCCTCCTCGTAACCAGTGGTACCGTTTATCTGACCTGCAAAGTATAGGTTTTCGACTTGTTTGGTTTCGAGTGTGAGATTAAGCTGGGTGGGTGGAAAGAAGTCGTATTCAATCGCATATCCGGGTCTGAACATTTTGACAGACTCGAACCCTGGAATTTTTGTTAATGCCTTGTACTGTACATCTTCAGGTAAAGAAGTTGAGAAACCATTAACATAGATTTCCACCGTGTTCCAGCCCTCGGGCTCGACAAAGACCTGATGTCTTTCACGTTCAGCAAATCGATTTATTTTGTCTTCAATTGAGGGACAGTATCTAGGACCCAGACCCTGAATTCGTCCAGTAAACATTGGCGATTTTTCAAAACCAGTCTGGAGAATATCATGTACTTTACTATTAGTGTAAGTAATATGACAGCTTCGCTGCTTGGTGAGAGGACTTGTACTATCGAGGTATGAGAACTTTCCAGGCATTTCATCACCTTCCTGCTCCTCCATTCGATCAAA
Organism: Cyclobacteriaceae bacterium; assembly: GCA_028285685.1. Classification (GTDB taxonomy): domain Bacteria; phylum Bacteroidota; class Bacteroidia; order Cytophagales; family Cyclobacteriaceae; genus Ekhidna. The sequence goes on from JANQOR010000032.1 coordinate 118,155, forward strand.
CTTCAAGGATCGGCCATCAACTCGTGGGGGCGTTCCAGTTTTCATCCTTCCGGATTCGAATCCCAGTTGAATGAGTTGTTCGGTGATTCCTGTAGCTGCTCTTTCTCCAGACCGTCCACCGCCGAATTGTTTTTCACCAATGTGAATCAATCCGTTTAGGAATGTACCATTTGTGAGAACTACGGCCTTTGCTTTTATTTCCAGTCCAATACTTGTTTTTACCCCAACAAGTCTTCCATTCTTAACAATGAGGCTGGAAACCATTTCCTGCCAGAAATCAAGATTTTTGATTTTTTCAAGTGCGAGTCTCCATTCTTCTGCAAAGCGCATTCGATCAGATTGAGCGCGAGGACTCCACATTGCGGGACCTTTTGACCTGTTTAGCATCCGGAACTGGATCATGGATTTATCGGTAATAATTCCGGAGTAACCACCAAGCGCATCTATTTCACGAATAATTTGCCCTTTAGCAATTCCTCCCATTGCAGGATTACAAGACATGTGTGCAATGGTGTTCATATTCATAGTAACCAATAGAACCCTGGAACCCATATTTGCCGCTGCAGCAGCAGCTTCACACCCAGCGTGCCCGGCACCAACTACAATAATGTCGTATTCTGGAAGCATAAAATCTGATGTTTCACGTGGAACATTTACGATAAAACATACCGTTTGAACAAGTGTTCCACGTGGAACTTATTTTTTCTGCAAAGATATACAGGCATCCTCTTTTTCGCGCATCACCTTTTTCTCCAAATCATTTTCATCGCTGAAACCAAAGAGGTGCAAAAGGCCATGTACCATCACTCTTGATAATTCATTTTGAAAGGATACTTCATGAGCAAAGGCATTGTCTCTAACCCGATCTATGCTTATGTAAATATCCGCCTCTATAACATCTTCATGATCAGAATGGTCAAATGTGACTATGTCCGTATAGTAGTCGTGGTTGAGATGTTTTTGATTGACTCTAAGCAGATATTCATCGGAGCTAAAAATGTAGTTCAGCTCTCCTGTTGACTTGCTATGCTGGAAGAGTACTTCTTGCAGCCAATTCTCATAAAAAGAGGGCTGATCAAGTTTGAAGGTGGTTTCTTCGGAGAAGAAGTTAATTGGCATTAAGGTAAATAGAAGCTTAGTTCGGCCGTGGACCCTGAGTCTTTGAAGTTCACTTCGTCAGAGAGGTTTTTCATCAAAAAAATACCACGGCCTCCAGGTTTGTCAAGGTTTTCAGGTAAGGTAGGATCTGCAAGGTTTTCGAAATCAAATCCCTGACCCTGATCTTTGATTGTAAACTTTATTTGTGATTTTTCCAAAGAGAGGTTCAAGGAGACGTTTTTTTTGTTGTCTGACTTATTACCATGAAGAATGGCATTGTTTACGGATTCAGTAACGGCGATCATGATGTTTCCATATATGTCATCATCTAATCTATATTTCTCCTTGACGTTATCGATAAAGCTTTCTACAATCCTGATGTTTTCAGGCAGTGAGGGAATTTGAATTTGAATGTTATCTATCATCCTCTTTTTCGGAACTTATGCGCCTAAAGTAATCGTTTACTTCCTTTTTATAAAATGGATTTAGCTCAGCAGGAATAGTTTTTAATAATTCTATTTCCTTTTGCTTCATTTTAAGATATTCTTCAAACTGCGGAGGAATCTCTCTTGAGAAAATGGAAGGAGATTCAGCTTCCCTCTCTTCCTCCATTTCCTGCTCACGTTGAGCTTTTTCTGCTTCAAGTAGGCGTGTTTCTATACTTTTTTGTCTGTTTAATAGCTGCTGTGTAAGCCTCTTGTTAACAAGATCTACTTCATTTTGTTCCATCTGATCAATTGCGCGCTGAAGATCATCTCCACTACCATTTCCACCTCCAGGCTTTCCGTCTTCCGCTTGCTTGATCATCTCAAGTTGCCTTCGTATCAGCTCCTGCTCCGCAGCAAGCCTTGCAAGTTCTTCGGATAGTTCGCGACCTTGTTTTCCGGACTCCCTCAATTGGTTCATCTGCTGACCCAACTGTTCCTGCATCTGCTGGAGATCGGGCAAGCCATTTTGCTGCTGTTGGCCTTGCTGCGGGTTGCCCATAGCCTCTGACATGGCCATCTGCATTTGTTGCATCGTATCATCCAAAAGCAAAGCCAAATTATTGATAGACGTCATCGCGAACTGCTGACTGGAAAGTGCTCTGCCCCGGTTTCTATCTTTTAGACGGTCAAGAGCGTCATCGATGTTTTCATTGATGTTACCAACCTCTCTTGTAATAAATGAGGAGATCTGAACCACTTTCTCGGCGAGAGACAGCAAACTGTCTTGGATAACCTTGGCATCATCTTTTAATTTCAGTTGAGCTTGTGACAGCTCAAGGAACCTTGGATCCGACTGATTCACCTTCCTCATTTCATCAAGAAGCTCTTCTTGGTTGAACGATAACTTAACTAGGTTATCAAGAATGTCTCTCAGTTGGTCCAGGTTGGCTTGCATCATTTCCATCTGCATTCCTGCTTGCATGTTGGAAAGCTTTTTGCTCAACTGTTTCATTCGCTGGCTTGCATTCTTTTGCTTTTGCTGTGTTTGCCTTCTGTTGCGTTGACTGTTTTGGTTCTGGGATTCTTGCTGAGAACTACTGCTTTGCTCTTCAGCACTTTGTTCTTGTTGCTCTCCACCTTGTTCTCCTGACTCTTGGTTTTCCTGGCTTTGCTCCTGGTTGCCAGTTTGCGATTCTTGTGTTTGCTCCCTCAGCTGCTGTTCAATTTCTCTTAGCTCTTTTGCAATTTGACGTTCCTCTAACTCAAAATCCTCAAGGGCTTCTGGTCGCTTCAACTCCTGGTTCATTTGTTGAACTTCATCCATCATTTCCCGAAACTCATTAAACTTTTCCTGGATATCCTTTTGCTTCTCTTCTATTGAGTTCAGATCTGCATCTTTATCATTTTGGTCAGCCACCTCTTGTTGTTGTTGGCTCAGCGAGTCAAGTTTCTGAAGGTTTTGCTCTAGAGCACTTTCCATTTTTAATCTTTTGAAAAGCTCCATTGCTCGATCTAGCTCTCGCTCCAAGTTCTTCTCATTTCTTTGAATATTCTGTATCTCCTGCCTCACCTGATCTGAGGAGGCGTTTTCGTCGCGTAGCAGTTCTTTTAGCTTTTCATAGAGCTCCCGAGTTTTTTCGTCCAGTAATTCGTCCAGTAGATTCTGGAGCTTTTCGTTTTGCTGTTGAGTCTCTTCACTTCGTTTGTTAAATTGATCAGTGGATCTTTGAAGCTCTTGATGTTGCTCCTGTAAGTCTCTTATTTGATCCTCGAGTTTTTCACGATCCTCAATAATATCATTGAGTTGTTTTTTTTCCTGCCATTCAAATGACTGCTCTGTCTTAAGTTTTTCTTCAATGTCCTTTAATCGCTCGTTTATGCTCTCTGCTTCTTTCTTTGACTCATCTATCTGATTTTCAACAGTTTGTGATTTCTTCTCTATAATTTCTGCTATTTCATCTTCACCCGGAATTTGCATGATGAAAGTCCTCGTCTTACTAGATTTTGCTCCGTTTACTCTGTCGTTGTCACTTACCTTAACGTAAAATTCCAATCTTTCACCTGGTGCGAGCCTAAGAGAATCAACATTCCAGTTAGCATAAAAGCCCTGCTTCTTGATGTTAGGGGAAAGCTCTAGTGGAATAGCTTTGAAAGCTTGGCCATCCTTCTTGTAGTTTAAACTCAGCGCGGAGAATCCATGGTCATCAATAATATTTCCGGCCAGGGTAACGAATTGATAAGACAGGCTGTCGGGGAAATACTCTGCTGAAATTTGAGGTCTTTCGTCCTCGATCACCGAAATACCATAGCTGAGTTCCGATGAATTTGTTCCATATGGATTAAAGAGCAGTACACTATATTGACTGGATTCGAATATTCTTTGATCAACTCCGAAAACATTTTCCGATATCCTTCCATCCTGCAGCCTACGGTTATCCAAAAGGAAGTTGATACTGTCTGCAGCAAGTGTGGTTATTTCCCAGAAAACGGAACTGCCTTCTAGTACAGTGATATCTCCACTGTTTGTAACGGTCCTTCGCTCACCACCTGTGTACGCAGGGCTTTCTATGGAGATGCTCATCGCAATCAGGTCAGGTCTGTTATTCACTTCTAAAAAAAAGCGTTTTGAGTAGAAACCTTCTCCTTCCAACTGAAACGAAATGGATTTTTGAATCTTTTGAAACACATATTGAAAGGATGCGTTTCCGGTTTTTTGAAGTTTTAGCTTTTGACCATCACTGGTTCTAATAGAAGTATTCTCCGGGATCGAGGCTCCCTCCACTGTCACTTGAAGTGTATAATCCTCACCACGAAATGCTTGCAGAGGGTTGGTAATTACAAAGACAAAAGGAGCATCAGGGGTGAATTCTTTATTAAAGTTGACGATACGTTTTGTACTGTCCGCGAACAATGATGGGTTTACAAACGAGACAAGGACAAGACCTAATGCAATTATACCCAAAATTGCGCCATACCTTTTACCAGCGGAAAAGTCGACTGCATTGATAAAAGAGATGTTCCTAAAACTCTTGGCTTTTTTGTCGATTGCGGCTAGCAGTAAATCATTTTCTTCCGATGACAATCGATGTAGTTGCAGTGTGTTGAGAAGTCTGTCCTCTATTCCTGGAATTGATTTTGCAATTTCCTTTGCAGCCTCCTCATCTTCAATGCCTTTTCTCAACTTAAAGATTAATGAAAAAGGCTTGAGTATTAACCATGAGAATAAGATAATGATGATCAATAATGAGCAAAAGAAAACTAGGGAACGAGCTGTAGTTCCCATCCAAAGTTGATATTCAAGGCCGTTGATTAAAATAAAAAGCCCGGAACTTGCGATAAGAAAGGTCAGCCCACCAAGAAAAAGCTGCCTTACATAATATCTTTTCTTAAATGCCTTGAGTTTCTGTTTTATTTCATCTATCCCACTCATCGTTCAATAGCTAACGCATTTATCTATCAAAGGTGCAGTTTACCATCCAATTTCTTCCCGGAAATATTGAATTATTTGAATTTTTAACAATTTCTCCTGTTCAATCAAGTCAAATTTTGGTAGCTTTTTAATTGATGTCCAATGGGGCCATCCATCTTGATCAGTACCGTTAAGCTCATAGTAACCAGCAAGAGAAAGAACCTTGCAGATGGCAATATGAATCAAATCCTGCTTTTCCTCTTTGGAGAACGTTCTGTTTCCCTTACCAAGTTCCTGGACGCCGATAAGAAAGAGAACGGCATTAAGATCCGCCGGTCGTTTTCCTGTTGCTTCCTTCAATTTATAAAGAAGTTCGACCCATTCTTTTTGGAGACTAAGGTCTTTTTTGAAAACCATTTGACGTATGTTTAATTATGCTATCGGATTTTCTTTCGCTCATCTATCCAGCTACATGTATCAATTGTAAGGAGACACTAATTTCAGCCGAAAATTTCGTTTGTACTTCGTGTAAAATCGATTTGCCAGTTACAGACGATCACAAGAACCCTGAGAATCTCCTTTTTCAAAAATTTGCATATAACAAAACAATTAAATCCGCTTCTGCCTTTCTGTATTTTACTGAAGGTGGAATCGCCCAAAGGCTTATTCATCAACTAAAATATGAAGGTGCAAATGAAATAGGTGATTTATTGGGTGATTTATATGGGAATATCATTAGTGATAAGTTTTGCCCGAACCTAATCATTCCTGTACCTATCCACAAGAGGAAGTTGAGAAGGCGTGGCTATAATCAAGGTGTAGGTTTTGCAAGGGGACTTGCTGATTCCTTTGATGATTGTGAAGTAAGAGAAGACCTTATCTTTCGAATAAAGAATACCGAAACACAGACAAGGAAGAACAAGCTTTCCAGATGGCTCAATGTAGACAATATCTACTCGGACGTAGAGGAAGACCTGTCAAGTAAAATAGTTTTCGTTGTTGACGATGTGGTCACAACAGGAGCTACCATTGGGATGCTATGTGATAAGCTGATAGAAGCAAACGCTGCTGAAATACATGTGCTATGCATGGCTAGGAGATAAAAAAAAGGCCACCAACGAAATGGTAGCCTTTTTCAGTATTTACAATTTCTTAAAAATTCGACCCTGCACGTATCATCGCACACCGGAAGCCTAGTGTTGAGGTCGCGGAATCTTCAAATAGGAACCGACGAGTTCCCGGAGACATCCAATAAGCTACATCAGCCCAGGAGCCTCCTTTATACACTCTAATTCTTTTCATTGGTGGACTGTCCGCATTGTAAGCCTTCTGTAGTCCAGAAGTTGCTACCCACTCTTCTTCAGAATAGGGTGCTTCGTTGCCAAGGAAAGAATAGCCTCCGTCGTAACCACTTTCTTCATCGTTGTATGCGTCTCTCCTGGCTGGATTTAGGTCATCCATTTGCTGAAATGAAAGAGGTCGGTATACATCTTGAACCCACTCGTTCACATTTCCGGCCATGTTGTACAACCCAAAGTCGTTTGGTGGATAATCGTAGATGTAAGTAGTTATCATCGCTCCATCATTAAGCTTTCCTGCGATACCCGCATAGTCACCTTTGCCTCTTTTGAAGTTTGCAAGAAAGTATCCTTGGCTTTTGCCGTAAGGATTTCTTAGCGCGTGCCCATCCCACGGATAAAGTCGTCTATGGGTTTGATTTTCATCAAGATATTGTGTTCCTATAAGTGCTTGAGCAGCGTATTCCCATTCTGCCTCCGTCGGCAAACGATATCCCGGCAGGGTAACACCTGATTCTAAGCCAGGTACTGTACCAGCTGAAGCCCCAAGGTCTCCGCCTTCTGCTCCAGCAAATGCATCATCACTTGAAACTACAGGATCTAGAAGTCCAGCGTCTTCAGCCAGCTTGAGATTAACAACAGTAGTCCTCCACTTGCAATAGTTCACAGCCTGTCTCCAGTTGACTCCAACAACAGGAAAGTATCGGAATCCAGGGTACCTGTAGTAACTATTTACATAAGGGTCGTTGAATGCCAAGTCCTTTGCCCAAACTGCGGTGTCAGGTAAATTGTTTTTCCAATAGAACTCATCGGAATCCTGCTTGATGTAATATTCATATTCGAGCCAGTGGATATTTGCCACTTCTGTCTCGTCCATGTAAAATGAAGCTACAGTGACAGCTCGCTCAACGTTGTCTCTTGTATAGACCACGTCTTCCTCAAAAGAACCCAGAACTGTCCTTCCACCTTCAATAAACACAAGGTTCGGTCCATCTGGTTGACCTGCAAAATCGGTTACCTGGAAACCACCCTCTTCGTTGAATTCTAGGCCAGTTGCAGAGCTTGCAAATCCGGGATTTGACGCGGTACGTGCACCACCACCACCGCCGACGAGGTTACATGAGCTTATAAAAATTCCAGCCAAGGAGAGATACCCCAGCCCTTTAACTGCTCTCACAAATTTTTTCATAACACTGTTTGAATTTGTATTGAAACGTTTCAACGTACTAATAAACACAAATATTTCAAAAAACCCATCTAAACTGCGTGGATTTTAGATTAACACAATTAAATAATGACTTAAATCCGATTTTATTGTATGGATTGACATTTATTACACTGCAGCTGCAGAAAAGAGCATTTCATCGATCGTTTTTGTAGCGCAATTGATGTCCTCGATGTCAGAAATGCTAACAAGTAGCTTGCTCTTCACTTCCTTCATTTGTGATTGTTTAGGATGCTGTTTTACAAAGGACAGGATATTGCCAAATTTCTCAGATTGGAAGTACTCATCAGGCTTCTGATTAGAGATGTAGCAACGCATTTTCCTGTTTTTAATTGAGAGCCTTTCAAAACCCAGTTCGATTGCCTTCCACCTTAGCTTTACCGTCTCAGTCAGGTTCCGCACTCCGATAGGAATCGGGCCAAAACGATCCTCTATCATTTGAAGAAATTCTTCCAGGTGTTTTTGATCTTTGAGGTTATCCAATTTGGTGTACAGACTCAAACGTTCCGAGATGTTACTCACGTAATTATCTGGAATTAGTGCCTCAAAATCCGTCTCAATCGTGCAGTCCTCAACCATTTTTTCTAATGCTTCCTTGTTCTTTAGCAGGTCCGTTTCAAATAACTCTTTGTAGTCATTTTCTTTCAACTCCTGGATCGCTTCATCCAGAATTTTATGATACATATCAAAACCGATATCGTTGATGAAACCACTTTGCTCTGCTCCTAATAGATTCCCTGCTCCACGAATGTCAAGGTCGCGCATTGCGACTTTAAAGCCATCGCCTAGCTCGGAGAACTCTTCCAGCGTGAGAAGACGTTTTCTCGCATCACTTGTGAGTGCAGAAGTAGGTGGAGTGAGCATGAAGCAGTAAGCTTTTGTGTTTGAACGTCCAACACGACCTCTCATTTGGTGAAGGTCGGACAAACCAAACATGTGCGCATTATTGATGATGATGGTGTTCGCGTTTGGAATGTCAAGACCTGATTCGATGATGTTGGTTGAAACCAAGACATCAAATTCACCTTCTATAAACTTAAGCATCACCTTTTCCAGCTTTGCTCCCTCCATTTGACCATGTGCAATGCCAATTTTGGTGTCCGGGACAAGTTTGTAGATAAGGTTTGCAATTTGCTCGATGTCGCTAACACGATTATGAACGATGAAAACCTGTCCTCCCCTTTGCACTTCGTGATGAACAGCATCTCTTATCACCTCTTCATTGAACTCGTGTAATTCGGTCGTGACTGGACGTCTGTTCGGCGGTGGTGTTGAGATGATAGATAGATCTCGCGCACCCATTAGGGAAAAATGTAACGTTCGTGGAATCGGTGTTGCAGTCAACGTCAGCGCATCAACATTCACACGCATGTCCTTGAGTCGCTCTTTAACCTTTACCCCAAATTTTTGTTCCTCATCTATTACCATGAGGCCAAGGTCCTTAAAGACGATGTCTTTGTTCACAATGCGATGGGTTCCTATCAAGATATCGATCTTTCCTTCCTCTACTTTTTTCTTAATCGCGCTAATTTCTTTGGTGGATTTAAAGCGATTGACGTACTCAACTGAAACAGGAAGGTCCTCGAGTCGAGAAATGAACGTTCGATGATGTTGCATCGCCAAAATAGTTGTTGGAACTAATACCGCGACTTGTTTACCTGAGTTTACTGCCTTGAATGCTGCACGAATGGCAACTTCAGTTTTTCCAAAGCCCACATCTCCACAGACTAAACGATCCATCGGATTCTCTTTTTCCATGTCTTCCTTTACGTCTGAAGTGGCCAAGGATTGATCGGGTGTGTCTTGATAAATAAAGGAAGATTCTAGTTCAGCTTGCAAATAGTCATCAGGTGGGAACGAAAAACCTTTTGCTGCTTTTCTCTTCGCATAGAGTTCAATCAGGTCCTTCGCAATGTCCTTTACTTTTCTTTTTACCTTTTTCTTTTTGTTCTCCCATTCCGGAGAGCCAAGCTTATTTATCACCGGAGGCTCTCCTTCCTTTCCAGTATACTTTGAGACCTTGTGAAGTGCATGAAGACTGATATAAAGTAGATCGTTATCTCGATAGACCAACCTAAGAGCCTCCTGCTTATTGTTTCCAACATCGACTTTGTCCAAACCGGCGAAGCGCCCAACTCCATGATCTATATGTACTACGAAATCACCTGGCTGCAGTGTCCGCAACTCCTTAAGTGTCAACGCTTTCGATTTGGTGAACTTCTCCTTTCCCTTGTATTGATGAAAGCGATCAAAAATCTGATGATCGGTGTAACAAACTATTTCGTGATGATCATCGACGAACCCCTGTCGTAAAGATGCAGTTATACCTTCGAAGTTCAGATCAGGATTTATTTCCTTAAAAATTGTCTCGAGTCGTTCGATCTGCTTAAACGATTCCGCTACTATTACTTTTTTGTAGTTCTTCTCCTGCAACTCCAGGAAATTTTTTGCCAGGAGTTCAAAGTTTTTGTGAAAAGAAGGTTGAGGTCTTGTTTGGAATGAAATTTCGTTCTTACTCTCTAAGTAAGCCCTCTGTCCGAATTCAACCTTCTTGAACTTTTCCAAAGAGCTTATAAAACTTTCTTGCGTCTCAAACAGCTGGTTTGGAGCAGTAACTAAGGAAGATCCTCCACTCGCATCACGAATCACTTCAAAAGATTCCTGAGCTTTTTCGAATGAACGCTCAACAATATCAAGCGATTGCTGATAATCTTTTAACCAGACTATGGTCTCAGGTGGTAGGAAATCAAGGAAAGACTGTCTCTCTTCCTGAAGCAGCTTCGTTTGAACATTTGGGATCAACGAGATTTTCTCAAGAGATTCTTTTGACAGCTGACTTTCCACATCAAATGCTCGAATGGTCTCCACATCGTTTCCGTACAGTTCAAGTCGATATGGTTTTTCGTTTGCATAGGAGTAAACATCTATGATCCCTCCCCTCACTGAGAATTGACCAGGTTCATAAACAAAGTCGGTCCGCTCAAAATCATAGGTTTCGAAGAGATCTGTGAGAAAATCCACGTCCAATTGCTCTCCAACCTTAACTGAAAAGGTGTTTGAGACAAGAGACCTCTTGTTAATGACCTTTTCAGACAACGCTTCGGGATAAGTGATGATCAGAAAATTTTCTTCCTCATTTATCCTGTTGAGGACCTCAGCTCTTTGAAGGATATTGGCATTGTCGATTTCTTCGTATTGATAAGGCTTCTTATAAGAAGACGGAAATAGCGAGTACGCTTTTTCAAGAAAATTAGAAATGTCGTTGTGGAAGTAATTGGCTTCTTCCTTGTCGTGCAAGATGATCAAATGACTTCCCCCGACAGTCAAAAAAGCTGAGGAACATAGGATGGCATCAAAACTTCCTGTAATCCCTTTTAATCGAACCGATTTGTTTTCATTTAGGTTTTCAGAAAGCGCTTTTACTAGAATGCTGTTCTTATAATGGTCGGATAGATAGCTGGAGGACACAGTATTATTTTATTTCGGGGCCCAAAAGTACGAGGAAAAAAGATCTGATGATGGGTTCGAATTTTAGAAAGTACCATCTGACGAAACAATCAATTGGTGGAAGAATTAGGCCTATTCGTCCAATAAATGAACTATTCCAAGATTTAATTGCAACATATTTATAAATATCGTGTTTAAATATTCGAAAGGAAATTGATAATAATTAAATGATATAGCGTTTATTAAGTGCTTTCTTTTAGGTTAGGTTGGTGAATAGGCGTGTACCCATCGGGTGGCACGCCTTTTCTTTTTTACACCGGTCCAAGATGTCAATTTTCGCTGCTTATCTTTGATAGCATGAAGAAAGTACTTGTTCTGTTCATGTTGTCCGTTATTTCAACCGAAACATTTGCATGGGGAGCTCTTGGTCATAGAATCATTGGCCTTATTGCCGAACGACATCTTACAAAGAAAGCGAAGAAAAATGTTGCACTGGTGCTTGGCACTGAGACACTCGCTGAAGTTAGTGACTACATGGATTTTATTCGTTCCGATAATACGTATCGTCACCTGGGGCCATGGCACTATGCCACAATTCCCGACGGTAAAACCTACGAAGAGGCAGGCGTACCTGAGGAGGGTGATGTGATACAGACAATAAACAGGTTGATGGCAGAGCTGAAATCAAAAGAATTCACAGACAATGATGAGGCCTTTGCGCTTAAATGCCTAGTTCACTTAGTAGGAGATATTCATCAGCCGCTGCATGTGGGCAATGGCGAGGATCGGGGAGGTAATAGTGTGCAGCTAGAGTATTTCTGGCAAAGTTCAAATCTTCATCGGGTTTGGGATAGTGGAATTATTGAAAACCAACAATACAGCTATACCGAATATGTGGAGTGGATCGATCATGCCAGTGAATCAGATATGGAGGCATGGAAGTCGCTAAACGTGCTAGACTGGGCATATGAATCCATGAAGTACAGAGATCAATGCTACGACACCCTTCCTGAAAATATGAAGCTCACTTACCGATACAATTTCGACAATATTGAGTTGATCAATCAACGCTTGCTTCAGGCAGGGCTGAGACTTGCGGGGCTTATAAACAAAATTTACGGCTAAAGGATTGTCAGGCGTAATTTGTTAGCTGCCTGCTCCAGATCAACTAATGCCTCAATTGCAAGGACGGTTTCATTTGCAACTTTCAAGATTTTGGCTGTTTGGTGGACGGTTTCTCGTTCTTCCGGAGCATATTCGCCATCTGCACTAGACATTCTAATAGCGTCGTAGATAAGTAACTTATTAAAATTTCCGAATGACTTGGTATTGAAGGAATAGAAGATTTCTTCAAGGTCGGCAGACTCAAAATCAAACTCCTCCCACTCGGCAATTGTATCTTCATCGATGCCAATTTCTTCTGCGCATTCAATCGTTAACCATTCCAGTTCCGGATCCGAAACTTCTCCGTCAGATCCGGCAATCGTCAAGAGTGCAAACCCATATTCTTTCCACGAATCTTTGGGAACCATGCTAATTCCATAAAAATTCGGAGCGACATTCAAAATATCATTAGTCATCTCGGTGATTTTTAATTTAGTTTCAATTTATTCCTTTTTTCGAAAAATGAGCAAACTTGCGGCTTCAAATAAATTTAATATCACGTGTTTACAAGCGATGATGAAAAGCTAATTGCTAAGAAGGGAATTTCCGTTGAGACAGTTCAGCAGCAGGTCAATCGGTTTAAAAAAGGCTTCGATCCAATCGAACTTAATCGTGCAGCTATAGTTGGAGACGGAATCACACAATTATCGGCGGATGAGGAAGAGAGATTTCGTCGGCTTTTTGAGGCTTATGACGGACTAGTTTCGAAGTTCGTTCCAGCATCCGGAGCTGCTAGCAGAATGTTTAAGGAACTTGAGAGTTTTCGCAATGACTATTCAGGATCAGAGGAAGCTTATCAAGATCTTGTTTCTGATCAGAATGATCCAGTTTACCTTTTTTTTAAGAACCTTGATTCTTTTGCCTTTTATGAGGACTTGAAGGACACTTTTACGGAAGAAAATGAGATGAGCCTGGAGGAGGCACATCTAAGTAGAAGGTATGCAGAGATACTCACAGCCCTATTGAGCGAAGAGGGGCTTAACTACTCGAATTTGCCTAAAGGGCTCTTAAAATTTCATTCTTATGGGAAATTTGCAAGAACTGCCGCCGGAGAACAAATTGTGGAAGGCTGGGGTCACGCATCCCTCAAGACTCTGAATCTCCACTTCACTGTTTCACCTGACCATCTTGAAAAATTCTCTCAACACATCTATGAGTTGTTGCCCCGACTTGAATTTGGAGAAAACGTTCATGTTTCCTTTAGCACACAAAAACTTAGTACCGATATCGTTGCAGTCGACACCTCAAATGTGCCATTCAGGAAGAAATCCGGTGAGCTTTTGTTTAGGCCGGCGGGACATGGGGCTTTGCTAGCAAACTTGTCTGAGTTGGATTCTGATATTGTATTTATAAAAAACATAGATAATATTTTGCCAGACCACCTTAAACCTCTGTCCATTGGATGGAAGAAGGCCCTGGCAGGGATTTTGATTGAGTATCAGAAGAAGATTTTCACTTTGCTTCAGAGAAATGATGAGGGCGAAGACATTACAGAAGAGGGCTTGAAGCTGTTACATAATCTGGGAATCGAAGGTCTTGCTGGAACTAGCAAAGTAATCGAATATCTGGATCGCCCAATTCGGGTTTGCGGAATGGTGAGAAACGAAGGGGAACCAGGAGGTGGACCTTTCTGGATTAATACAGAGGGACGACAGTCGCTTCAGATAGTTGAGAGCGCTCAGATTGACACGTCAGCGAATAATCAGTTTGAGATAGCCCAAAGCGCGACTCACTTTAACCCTGTAGATATAGTGTGTGGTTTGAGAAATTTCAAGGGCCATAAATTTGACCTAACAAAATTCTGTGACCCTGAGCAAGGCTTCATTTCCACAAAATCATACGAAGGAAAAGAACTAAAAGCCATGGAACTTCCAGGTCTGTGGAACGGAGGCATGGCAAACTGGAACACTATTTTTGTGGAAGTACCTGTTGAGACCTTCAGTCCTGTAAAAACTGTAAATGACCTACTAAAGAAGGAACACCAACCTAGCTAGCTCAAAAGCCAATTTATAGCTTCTTCCTCTGTTTTGGCGACAAGGTGATCGTAGCTACGGGTAGCTGTGCCACCCCCTTTTATTAAGTGTTTGATAGTAAGCTCTTTAGAGAATTCCTGTGTGACAACAGCCCATTTCGCTACACTGTTTTGGTCCAGCACATTTCCGGTTTTAATCCAGAGGTCTTGAATCTCTTTACCCCATGCATTTTCCATCTCAACATTCACTAGCAGAAAATTTATATTGGGATTGGTTATCATTGAATTGAATTCTACAAAGGCGTTCATAAACGTCTCTGCTGTCGCATCTTTGAGAAACTTCCAGTAGGCTATTTTGTCCTGAATGACTTTGCTTTCGTAGTGCTGGTTTGATGACATAGTTCTTCTTTTAGTGCAAATGAATTTTGATAAAATAAGAACAAGAGCAAAGTGAGATATACTTATGGTATACTGATCGCCTTAAGCTCAGAGACCAATAGCTTCTTTGATTTTTTTGTACTCAAATGGTTTGTGAAAAAGATGGCTAATTAGTCTGCTCTTCAGTGCCTCCTGCAGTTCCTCAGTGTATCCATATCCGGTTAAGATGAAATATTCGACCTCAGGAAAACTCTTCTTTGCTCTTTCCACGAATTCCAATCCATTCATATTAGGCATTCTCATATCGCTGATCACAACCTTAACTGTACTTCCGTCCTCCTCCAAAACTTTCAGTCCCTGTATACCTGAAGATGCGGTTTTCACGATAAAATCTCTTTCAAAAGTTTTTTCGAAGAGGAATAGGTTAAGTTCCTCGTCATCAACAAATAGGACAGTATTTCTTACGCTTGGGTTCACTGGAATCGTTCACTTAGTCTGAAGAGAATATTAAATCGCGTACCTTCTGAGGGTTTTGATGTCACGCTAATCTTGCCGCCATGATCCTGGATAATTCCGAAGGAAATCGCTAATCCAAGGCCAGTTCCTTCACCCGATGGTTTTGTTGTAAAAAAAGGGTCGCTGATTTTTGAAAGATTTTCCTCTGAAATTCCCTCGCCGGTGTCTGTAATCGTAACTCTTAGGAATCTCAGTTTTGCCTTTGTTTCAATTGTTATAGTTCCTTTTGTATCTATTGCCTGTTCGGCGTTCGAAATGATGTTTAACATAGCCTGGTGAAGCTTTCCTTCGTTTCCTATAATTTGCAAATGCTTTGAAGAGGTATATTTTTTCTTTATCTCCACTTTGTATTTCAACTTGTGCTGAAGCATTACGAGGCAGTTGTCTATAATTTGATGAATGTCACATTCCTCATCCATCGATTCCGAGTTCCTACTAAAGTGGCCAAGACTGCTCACTATCAGTGTAGCGCGGTTCACTCCTTCTTCGATGGCTTCTACGAATGGGGTCATTTCTGTGGATTTCTCCAGTTCTTTAGAAAGCATACCAATTCCCCCTTTAATGAAATTGAGCGGGTTGTTGATTTCATGTGCAACGCCTGCGGCCATCACGCCAAGGGAAGCCATTTTTTCTGCTTGGATCAGCTTTTGAGTAGTCGCTTTTAATTCTGTCATGGATTCGTTCAGCATTTTGTTTTTTCGGGCTAAGGTGTCCCTGAAAAGAAATGTGAAAACAGCGACTATAATAAAGACAAACGAGCTAGCGATGATACTGTGGGCAACCTCATATTCAGGCAACAAAAGGTTTTGACTATATCCCAAGGATGTTAAAGGCCACAAGGCAATTAACCCAAATGCTGAAAGAACCATAAAAATGTATCTATCATAAATTGGCCTATAAAAAAAGGCAAGGAGAGGCGGGATGACGAGCTCTGCCACAGCAGGAGAAAGACTTCCCCCTGTATAGAATATTTGGATGAGGAAAGCGACTAAGGCCGACGTAATTGAAAGTCTAAATAGCAGAAGTAGTTTTTGCGTGAAGAAGGAGCAAACACCGTAAACAACAAATAGTAGGAATACAATGAGTCCTTTATAGGTTATCTCTTGGGCGCCAGCCACATAGTAGAAGTAGCTAAACCCCAAAGTGGAAGTATATGCTGAGATCATCAACAGGAGATAAAATCGCTGCTGATCCCTATCTCTACGAGTGGGCTTTTGTTCCATTAGGCGATGGGTAAGCGGTAACCGGATTAAAGATACATATGATCTTTCATTTCTAGGACAGTCCCTCTGCCGACATTGAAGACCGATTTGATGTTGAGATACTAGGAGGTCTTAAGTAACAATCGTTAACAATTACATGAGGAAGGTCATTTTCTGCATTTGTCTTCACTTATCGATGGGGACTTTCTCGCAGACACTGAACGGATTTAACTTGAAAGAGTCTTTGATTCCGCTCAAGGAAATTTTAAGAGGAGGTCCACCAAGAGACGGCATCCCTTCAATTGACAAACCTGTTTTCACTTCTGCCGGGGAAAGCAACTTTGGCGATAGGGTCCAGGTATTAGGGGTTTACTACCATGGTATTGCAAAGGCATATCCTGTTGCAATTATGAATTGGCACGAGATTGTCAATGATCATTTCGGAGAAGTGCCTATTTCCATAACGTATTGTCCGCTTTGTGGGAGTGGCATGGCTTATCTGGGAAAACTGGATGGGATGAGCACTTCCTTTGGAGTTTCAGGACTGTTGTATAACAGTGATGTCCTCTTATATGATCGAAAAACAAATTCTCTATGGTCACAAATTTTGAACAAGGCAGTGACTGGAGAGATGAAAGGAACCGAACTGATACGAATCACTACTCAGCGAACATCACTGGGAGCTTGGAAAAAAATCTACCCCGAGACCTTGGTTTTGACTACGAAAACAGGCTTTGTAAGAGATTACAATCGATCACCATACAGAGGGTATGATACAAGCAGCTCCATCTATTTCCCAGTTGCAAATAAGAAAGATCTACTACATGAAAAGGAATGGGTGTTGGGAGTGGAACTCAACGGGAAATTCAAGGCCTATCCGATTTCAAAATTGGCTCAACTTGATGTTCGAAAGCTCAAGGACAAAATTGGAAGAGATGAAATCACCTTATCCTGGGATGAGGGAGCAGAAAATATAATTATCAAAACCTCAGCGGGCGACGAAGTGGTGGGAATTCAACTGTTTTGGTTTGCTTGGTATGCGTTTCACCCTGACTCCGCCATCTGGAGCTTGTACTGAGCCTCTTTTTTCTTTGTCCAGCGGATCAGGTTTTTTACAAAATCATGCACCTCCATGATTTCTTCTGAGGGTTTTTCATAGTCCGAATGGAACTTGAATAACGTAAACATGCTTCCCGAGAGAAGTACAATACGGATTGAAATCTCATGTTCTTCGCTGGTACTTTTAAACGAGCTGCTGTACTCACTTACAAACTTGGAGTGAATGATAATTTTCTTCGCGTAAGAAAGGGATTGTCTTTCGAGTTCGATTGTGTTATCAAAAAAGTCGAACTTTTTGGTGAGGAGGTTAACGGTGAAGTTCATCTTCTTCGAGAAATACTTGAATCTCACAACTAATCCTCCGATTCCAAGGAAAATCGTCAGCCAGGCAAGTAATGTATTGAACAGGAATAATGGAGTCGCAACTATCAGAAGGATAAATGAAACCACAATAATACTGATGTATTCTGTAGCTCTTTTAAATATGATCTTGTTGTCTTTGTTCCTGAATCTATATCCATTGTCTTCGAGTAATCGAATGGCTTTTTTACTTAGCAGGCGCTTTTTCACATCAGTTAATTTAATGAAACAATAATCAGGCTTTGATTGGTAAGTCTAATTTTTGACATAGCTAAGTTTCAATCAATGAAAGTTATCACTTTCTGGATTAACCTTGATGATTCTTGCCCAATTTAGTTTACAGAGCTGGAGAGTAAAAAATTGCTTCGATAAAGCTAGTCAAGAACCATTTCTAGATCGATGGTTCGTCGATCAACGTCGGTTTTGGCAACCAGGACCCTCAATTTATCACCAAGAGTAATCACTCTTTTGTTCCTTCTCCCAATCACACGGAAGGTTTTTTCATCAAAGTCGTACATGTCATCGGTGAGGTCGGTTAACCGGATCATACCCTCACATTTGGTCTCGATGATTTCCACAAAAATTCCCCACTCCGTTACACCAGACACGATTCCTTCAAACATCTCCCCAAGCATCGTTTGCATGAACTCTACCTGCTTATATTTTACGGATGCTCTCTCGGCGTCTGCTGCTCTTTTTTCACGTTCGCTGCTATGTAGGCAGAGGGATTCAAAGTCTTCTTTTGTCACAGACTTTTCTCCATCAAGGTAATGTTGAAGCAGTCGATGAACCATCACATCGGGGTACCTTCTGATAGGAGAGGTGAAATGTGTGTAGTGGTCGAATGCCAGACCAAAATGTCCTCTGGGATCTGTGGTATACTTGGCCTTAGCCATTGATCTAATCGCCAATGATTCCAACACATTTTGCTCCGGTCTCCCTTCGATGCTTTCCATCAGTTCGTTTAAGCCAGATGAGAGATTTTTCTTGATGTCCACTTTGTGTCCAAAACGGGAAGCAAACGAAGCGAACGTACTTAACTTTTCTGGATCCGGATCGTCATGTACCCGGTAGACAAATGTTTTGCTACCTTCTTCCTTACCTTTTTCTCTCCATTTGAAAATATGCGTTGCCACCTCCCTGTTTGCAAGTAGCATAAACTCCTCAATCATTTTATGTGCATCTTTCCGCTGTTTTGGGGTCACTTCGAGGGGTTTTCCATCTTCGTCTAGTCTAAATTTTACCTCTACTGTTTCAAAATTTATCGCTCCCTGGCCGAAACGCTTTTCTCGTAACTTTTTGCCTATGTTGTTCAAGAGGGTTATTTCTTTTGAGAAGTCACTATCTAATCCCTCTATTCTTTCCTGCGCTTCCTCGTATGTGAATCGGCGATCTGACCTAATGACAGTTCTTCCAAACCACTTCTTCGAGATCGTTCCATTGACATCTATTTCAAAAACAGCGGAGAAAGTCAGTTTTTCCTCTTCTGGCCTTAATGAGCACAGTCCGTTTGACAAGCGTTCTGGTAGCATTGGAATCGTTCGATCTACCAAATAAACCGATGTTGCACGATCAACGGCTTCCTTGTCCAAGACTGTATCGGGTTCTACATAATGCGACACATCGGCAATGTGGACTCCAATTTCGAATTTGTCTTTTCCAATTTTTCGTAGTGACAGTGCATCATCAAAATCCTTCGCATCATGTGGATCAACCGTAAAGGTGGTGGTGTCCCTAAAGTCCCTTCTTTTCTTAATTTCCTCGTCAGAGATCAAGTCTGGAATGGCATCAGCAGCTTTTTCAATTTTCTTTGAAAATCGGAATGGCAAACCAAACTCAGCCATTATTGAGTGAATTTCAGCTTCGTTTTCACCTGCTTGCCCCAAGACTTCTGTCACCTCTCCCATTGGGCTTTTGCTACTTGCATCGTGCCATTTGGTGATTTTTACCAATACTTTATCATTGGGTTTAGCTTTTCCAATTTTTTCCGGATAAACAAAAACATCAAAATGGATATTTCTGCTATCCGGAACGACAAAGGAATATTTGTTGGAAACCTCTATTCGTCCAACGAATTCTTCACGATCTCTTTTGATGATATTGACAACCCGGCCCTCTGGCCTAAATCCGCGGCCTGATTCACGTGTAATTATGACATTGACAGTGTCTCCGTGGATAGCGAACTTCAAATCTGTAGTCTTTACCCAAATGTCATCTTCTCCATCAGGAGTGAGTATGTATGCAAAATTGGGATTCACATGATCTACTTTCCCTTGAATGTACTCTGATTCAGCGTTGCTGACATACCTTCCATCACTGAGTCGTCTGACTTTTTCTTTGCTTTCAAGACCAAAAAGCTGGCTCTTCAGAAAGTCTTTTGATTTCTTGTCGCGAATGTTGAGTTTTCTAATAAGATCTCTATAGCTGTATGCCTGTCCATCGTTCGTTGCGAAAAGTTGATGGAGCTTCGATTTTATTCTCTTTATTTGATTAGGTTCTTGTTTTTTATGTCCGGACGCTCCTTTGAGTGCCCTCTTTCTTCTTCTATTCATTTGTTATTTCTTTAAAAACCCATTGTTGAATGGGTATTTTCCCGATCTGAATTCGGGCTCATATTATTTCAATTTGATCCGGGGCGATCAGAGGCAAGTTGTTGAGACGGAGGTATAATTGGGCGGTTGCAACTACATCTCGTTTGCAATATTCCTCAATTCTATTCAAACCATTGTTATCCTCATAATAAGTTTTTGTAACCATGGAACCATCAATGTCCTTCTTAGAGGAGGGAATTTCGAAGATGGTCGTCAGGAGGTCCAGTGAAGTAAAACTCTTCCAGTCACCAAACTTCCACAGCTCCATGGTGTCAAGGTGATTAACTTCCCAAGGCTTTTTTCCACTCATATTTAGCGCCCACGGGATCTTTATATCGTTGATCAGCATTCGACGACATAAGTATGGAAAATCGAATTCTTTTCCATTGTGAGCACAAAGTTTCAAATGGTCCTGATCGAACTTTTCTTCTATAAAGTTCTTGAATTCGACCAACAGATTTTTTTCATTGTCATTCTTAAGTGCTTTAACCCTCAAAGCGGGAGCACCTTTATTTTCATGGAATATTGCCATACCGATAACAATGATCTTTCCAAACTCCGCATAGACAGCGGCTCGGTCCGAATAAAGTTCTTCAGCTGTTTTATCCTCCGGATTTCGAATAAAGCCGGCCTTTCTTTCCCAATGTTTTTTTAGTTCGGGTGAAAGATTTTCAATGTCTTCACTACCCGAAACGGTCTCGATATCGATGATCAGAAAATCCTGTGTTAGTTCATGCATGGTTAGGTTTTTTTAGACTCCATCCAACCTCCTAGAAGCAGTGAAATGCCGACAATTAGAGGACCGTAGACGATCAAGTAGGAATTTCCCGATGGAATTATGCCAGTGTAGGTGCCAATCGTAATACCAGCTCCGATAATGGTCAACGCAGCACCTATAACGACAAATTCTCTTGATTTATTCCGCGAAGTTTTAATAAGAGCTCGCTTTTGGATTTCGCTGTCAACAAGTTTTACAATAACTCTAATTTCCTTTTCCGGTACCTCTTTCGACTCTAGCTCTTTTCTGACTTGATCTATCTCAAAACCTTCCTGCTTAGATTTTTCCAAATAGTAGTCAACTAAACCAGCCCGACTCATAAAATCTAATTTTTAATCATGTAGAATGCCTTTCAATTCCAACCCCGCAATAGTGGTGAGATTCTCTTCGATGATTGAATCAGGTAGAAAAATAAACTTTTTATCGAATACTTGAGACCCAATATAGTAACTGACCCAATATTCGTTGCTTAAATGAAAGACGGAATCATCTATAGATTCGATCAAAGCGAATTCTTTGGGCTCCACATAGGGGATAGCATGTCGAAGCACAGAGGTTCTTTGCTCTTGCGACTGGAACTCTCCGTAACCTCTTGAGGTAATCATGACATTCTCAATTGTGGAGTTACCTCGATTGAGGAGGTAGACTCGCCAAGCCTCAGTGTCTTTGCAAACGGCAACATGAACATTCTTCACAGGACTGAAGTCAATATCCTTTTTCATATCAACTCCATTTCAAACACTTGTTCTAGGTTTTTTTTAAGCTTATCCTCAACCTCGTTAATGTCTATTTCTTCATCTAGCTCTTTTTTCAAGGAGGTGACTGCTTTGTCCGGAATTCCACAAGGAACAATATAGTTGAAGTATTCAAGGTTAGTGTTCACGTTAAACGCAAAGCCGTGCATAGTCACCCATCGACTGGATTTTACTCCCAGGGCACATATCTTCCGTGCGTTGCTGGTGTTTTCCCAATCCAACCAGACACCAGTTAAGCCTTCAATTCTTCCGGCTTCAATTCCATACTCTCGCAATGTTAGGATCACAGCTTCTTCAAGGAATCTTAAGTACTTATGGATATCGCTGAAAAAATGATCTAGATCTAAGATTGGATAACCCACGATTTGACCAGGCCCATGATAGGTAATGTCACCACCACGATTGATCTTGTAAAAAGAGGCCTCCTTCTCTTTCAAAAAATGCTCGTTGGCTAACAAGTGATTTTCGTCGCCACTTTTGCCTAGTGTAAAAACATGGGGGTGATAGCAAAAAATTAGATGATTCTCAGTTTCCACCTGCTCTTCAACGGGTAGCTTTCTATTTTCAATTTTTTGATCAACAGTTTTTTTAAAAATCGCCTCCTGGAAATCCCATGCTTCTTTGTAGTCTTTGAGACCGAGGTGAATGAAGTTGGTCTTTTTGCTCACACTAATTCAATTCGATATACGTTTCCAACAATTCAATCTCCCCATCTGGTTCAATTGTAAAATTCTTAAGGTTGGCGGGTACCAGCATAACTTCACCAAATGCTATGCTCTCACCTGCGATGGAAGCGGACCCGCCTACACCGATGTAAATCTTAAAGCAATCAAGGTTTGACCGGTCTAGATCTATTTTCCGATCCAAGGTCAATTTATTGGTAGTAAAAAAGGAAGTAGAGACAATCTGAGATGGTTGATTTTTTACTTCTTCAAAAGTGGTCTTGTAGTTATCGTAGAAATTGAAATCAATCGCTTCCAGCGCTGCGTCGAGATGCAATTCTCGTTTGTTTCCCTCCTTATCTTCTCTGTCAAAATCATAGATTCGGTAGGTGATGTCTGATGTTTGTTGAATCTCCGCCAGCATCAGCCCTGCTCCTATGGTATGAACCCGACCAGCAGGAAGAAAAAAAACATCATGCTCGTTGACTTCCTCATAGTTTAGGAGCTGTGTCAACCGACCGCTATTAAAATAGTCGAGGTATTCTTGTTTGTTGGTTTCTCTATTAAAACCGGATATTAGAGTGGAACCTTCATCTGCCTGAAGAATATACCACATTTCTGTCTTCCCTAAACCTCCATGTCTCTTTTGGGCCAATTGGTCATCTGGATGAACTTGAATTGAAAGGTCTTCAGCTGCATCGATAAACTTGATTAGAAGAGGAAACTCATTTCCAAATTTCTTAAAGATTGAGTATCCAAGGAACTCTGGCCCAAACAACTCAATGAGGTCTACTACGGTCTTTCCGTGGAGACCCCCATTCGAAACTTCCGATAGGTTACCTTTTACTCCTGACAGCTCCCAGGTTTCTCCACAGTTTTCCAATGGAGCAAAATCTTTTCTAAGGAAGGTTTTTATTTTTTGACCACCCCAGATCTTCTCCTTGAAAATTGTTTTGAATTTTAGCGGATATAATTCTGACATTTGCTGAGCTATGGATCGCAAAACTAAGGGTATTAAAGGGGAAGAACTTGCTAAGGATCACTATATGAAATCGGGCGCTGAGATTTTAGAGGAAAATTATCGATACAAAAGAGCAGAGATTGATTTCATAGCAATTTTTAAGGAAAAGCTGCTGGTCTTTGTTGAGGTGAAAACAAGGAGTCGTAGCGATTATGGTGAAGCAGAGACGTTCGTAAGCGATTACCAGCAGGAACGAATCAGAGAGGCTGCAGAAGATTACATTTTTGGTATTGATTGGAAGAAGGACATAAGGTTCGATATTGTATGTGTGGACCTGAATGGTGACGTAGAAGTTTTTGAAGATGCATTTTAACTGATTGCTTTGGCTTTTGGCGGTTAGCACTTAGTCTTGCAAAGTGGATTCCGCCGAAATCAGACTTGCGATCCTTGCCTCAGGTAGTGGCACGAATGCCGAGAATTTAGCTAGACATTTTCAGGGCCACGATCAAATTCAAGTTTGCAAAATACTTTCCAATAGAGAGGGTGCCTACGTTTTACAGCGGGCGGATAAATTGGGAATACGATCTTCCACATTTACAAGGGAAGAATTTCGTAATCAAAGCTTTCTTAAGCGACTAGAAAATATAGATTATTTGATACTCGCGGGCTTTCTGTGGCTGGTTCCGGAATTTCTGATTGAAGCGTTTTCGGACAAGATCATAAATATTCATCCGGCCTTGTTGCCTGCCTATGGTGGAAAAGGAATGTACGGATCCAGGGTTCACGAAGCGGTTATCGAAGCTGGAGAGAACGAGTCAGGCATTACCATCCATTTAGTGAACAAGGAATATGATAAAGGCAAGATCTTGTTTCAGGCCAGATGCACGATCGATCAAAGTGATACGCCAGAGACTTTGGCGCAGAAAGTTCATGCGTTGGAATACGAGTTTTTCCCGAGAATTGTGGAAGAGTATGTACTGAGATCCTAAATTGCTGAAACCTAACTAAAAAAATATGGAAGCAATCACCTGTTCGAATTGCAAAAGTGATCTTAGGACTGAGGACGTTTTTTGCTCTGAATGTGGTTATCCTGAGCGGGGTACTGATATCGAAAAAAATAATTTTGAAAGAAGAATAATATTAAAAAAACGAGTGGTTAAGGATGCAGAGAAAAAGGTAGATAGCGTGAGAATAATGCTTTACATCCTCGCAGGCCTCAACATTGTTATTGGGACGTACTATGTTTTCTTGAGTGGAGACGAATTTCTTTTTATTGACGGAATTGCGGCCTTAATTACCGGTATAGTCTTTATAGGGTGTGCGATTTGGGTTAATAACCAACCCTTGACTGGAGTGATGGCTGCATTCATCTTTTGGATCGTTCTCCAAATCTTAGCCGCGATTGTGGATCCTGCATCAATTTTCAGTGGAATTTTATTAAAAATTGTTATTATAGGCGTCTTCATCAAAGGCATCAACTCTGCTAAGGATGCCGTTAAGTACAGTGAGCAGCTCGCTTCCATGAAGGTCAAGTAGTAATGGCGGAACAAGTTGGTCTAGAGGAATTTGAGCTTTGTGAAAGATGCCAATCACAACAGCCATTAGGCTTCAAATTTTGTGGCAATTGTGGAGTTAGAAATGAGAGCATTCAGAAAGAGCAAATTAACTCTGCATTTCAAATCGAGAGCAATCTGAAATTCCTCTTTGCCTATATTTTCATCGTACTCTTTGCGCTCATAATCAATACTTACATTGAAGAAACATTTCTAACAGTCGTAACGGTTTCAATTTCATTTGCAATAATTGATTTGGTATTTGCAATCAGGCAACCTGACTGTTTTAATCTCTTAAAGAAACAACTGTCTGTCGTACCGATTGTTTTAGTTGTTGCCACCTTTAGTGTCACTGGAATATTGGTAACCTTTCTCGGAAACGGTTTGAATGAACTCCTTTTCCAGGAATCATATAGCTATATGTATCCTTTTTATGAGACTGAATTTCCTCTACTTTATGCGCTGCTCTTTGTGGCTGTCTTTCCAGCGATCTTTGAGGAACTTGCATTTAGAGGGTTTGTATTCAATAATCTTGAGAAAGTAGCAGGCATGAAGTCGGCAGTTTGGGGGTCGTCCTTTCTGTTCGCCTTGGTTCATTTTTCAATCATTAGTCTTATTTGGTTGGTTCCCTTCGCTCTGCTGTTAACCTATATTCGGAGAAAAAGTGGCAGCATAGGATATGGGATGATCGGCCATTTTTGTCATAATGCTACGGTTGTTTACCTGGATTACGCCGCGGTACTTTAGACGTAGAATCAGCGAAACTCTGGTATTTAATTAGTGTTTGGATGTTGAAATAGAATTTTACCTTTGCCGCTTATTTCAAATCTGCAAATGTCCGACCGTAAGATCAAGTCCGCTTTAATTTCAGTTTATCACAAAGACAACCTGGAGCCTATTGTCCGTAAGCTAAATGAGCTTGGAGTCAAGATTTATTCTACAGGTGGAACGGAGAAATTCATTAGAGATCTTGGTATAGAAGTGGTGGCCGTCGAATCGATAACGGACTACCCGTCTATCTTCGGTGGTAGAGTCAAAACACTTCATCCCAAAATTTTTGGAGGTATTCTTCATAGAAGGGAAAATGAATCTGACCTCAGGGAGGTCGTTGAGTTCGAAATTCCACCAATTGATTTGGTCATTGTGGATTTATATCCATTCGAAGAGACTGTGGCAACCGGAGCATCAGATGAAGAGATCATCGAGAAAATTGATATTGGTGGTATTGCTCTGATTCGTGGAGCTGCCAAAAACTTCAACGATGTGGTTATTGTGTGTTCTAGAACTTACTATGCTGATTTGCTGATGATTCTCGATGAGAAGAACGGGGGAACAACTCTTGCAGATCGAAAATTGTTTGCAGCCCGTGCCTTTGAAACCTCTAGCCACTATGATTCTGCCATTTTCAACTACATAAATGCGGATCATTCGATGGATGTTTTCAAGTTGAGCTCGTCGCCAGCCAGAACCTTGCGATACGGTGAAAACCCACATCAAAATGGCTATTTCTATGGAGACCTATCTGCTTATTTTGATCAGATCCATGGCAAGGAGATCTCTTATAACAATCTTGTTGATATCGAAGCAGCCGTTCAGCTGATTGCGGAATTTGACGATACTGCGTTTGCGATTCTCAAACATAACAATGCGTGCGGGATGGCCCAAGGCAGGACAGTTTCGGAAGCCTATCACAAAGCTTTTGCCGCTGATTCCATATCAGCATTCGGAGGCGTGCTGATTACAAACCGAGAAGTAGACGCTGTTGCTGCAGAAGAAATGCATGATCTTTTCTTTGAGATCTTAATTGCTCCGTCTTTTTCAGATCAAAGCCTCGAGATCCTACAACAGAAGAAAAATAGAATTCTTCTTGTGCAGAAGAAAAACTGGAAGGAGAACACTCAATACAAGAGCTTATTGGGCGGAACCATTGTTCAGGATTATGATCTAAAATCTGAAGGTGATTCTGATTTGGAAATGAGGACAAAGAAAATTCCAACAAAAGAGGAGATAGAAGATCTGATCTTTG
Organism: Cyclobacteriaceae bacterium; assembly: GCA_028285685.1. Lineage (GTDB taxonomy): Bacteria > Bacteroidota > Bacteroidia > Cytophagales > Cyclobacteriaceae > Ekhidna. The sequence goes on from JANQOR010000032.1 coordinate 145,037, forward strand.
CAGCCAAGGTATGCAAGCATTCCAAGTCAAATACAATTGTTCTAGCCAAGGACGGTCAGATGTTGGCGAGCGGTGTTGGGCAAACATCGAGAGTGGACGCCCTTAAACAAGCCATAGAAAAGGCTGGTAATTTCGGATTGGATCTGCGCGGAGCTGTGATGGCCTCTGATGCGTTTTTTCCATTTCCCGATTGTGTCGAAATTGCCGGGAAGGCCGGAATTACAGCCATCATCCAGCCCGGAGGCTCAGTCAAAGATCAGCTGTCCATAGACTATTGTGATGAGCACAGGCTAGCAATGGTGTTTACTGGAGTCAGGCATTTTAAGCACTAAGGAGACTTGCCGTAAAGGCTCTTGTTGGTGAATCGACTATGAAAGGAAACGCCTAAGAAGTTGATTAAATCAAAGATGTGGTTTGTCTTCGCGAAACTCTTAATAGAGAAAACTTCATATCCTCCATCATTCGGATAGACTTTCATTACTAGCGTTTTCCTTAGTGCGTGAACAATGGAAGCAATTCCAATTGCAAATAAGAACCAAAACACTACTCCGAGCTCACCCATGGCCAATAGGATGTAAGAAATTTCGACTAGGGCATTTGCAGGATCGAAAATGATAAAGTCTTTTTCTGGAATCAAGAAGTATACGACAACAAAAATTGCTAGACCAAACAAGAGTGACCTAATTGGAAATTTGGTTCTGATGCCTCTTGAGACAACTACCTTGGAGATTTGACTAAATGGGATTTCCTTAACAGGATATCCACTTCTCAGAAGTACTAACTGTTTTTCGGTCAAACCAAAATACTCAGTTCTAAACTTGTAGCTTGACATCTTTAGGAAGTCAACTGCAATAGCAACTCGACCAGCTTCTCCTTTTTCATTCCTCCAAAGTGTTTCTTTCTTTCAGATTCGCTCATTCCCAGGACTTCTTTATATAAATCCTGCTTTGGGTCGGAACTACTTTGGACTTCAGGCACTCCAAAAATTTCAATTTCCTCTATAGCAGTATTTAGTATCTCCCTTCCCTTCAGTTTTGCGGTCTCTTCTGGTTTGTAACTGGCGCTTGAGTCACGGAGGGCCCAGCTGCTATAGTCGATTTTGAGCTGGTCAATTTGTCCAGCTCTGGAGTCTTCTCCACCAAAAACTCTGGAAAGTACTGCTATAGCACTACTTTTCCAGGCTTCCAGATCAAAGTGCTCGTCATCAAGTTTCGATATCTGCTTTTTTAGGAGTTTTACGTATTGAGATTTCATGCCAATCTTTAGTTGTCAGTAGTAAGTTATGAGTTTTCTGTCTTCCTAGAAATACGTAATCTACAAAAAGACGTACGTAGGGATTGGTTTTTTGGAGAGAGGATCTCCCCAGAAATAACCTACTGCGCGACACTATTCAGGCTGGCTTGGTATTCGTTCAGTCGCCAGTCAGAATTTTTCGTGCCCAGATCAATTGCCTGCTCAAAATAATCTCTTGCTCTCTTTTTCCTATCTCTTTTTTTGTAAACCATTCCTATGCCGTGTAGTGGCCTGGCCGAATTAGGATATTTTTTGTTTGCGAATTCGTAAATTTCTAAGGCTTTTTGAATGTGTTCGTTATCAAAATAGAAGTTGGCAAACTCACACAACCAATTTACTCGTCCAATTTCTAACACTCCGTCCTTTTCAAAGAGACCGAAGAAATAGTCGAAATTTTTGAAATCTCTTTTATCCCAGGCCTTGATTATCAAGTTCTGCATCGTCGTTTTCGAGATAGCTGAATCAAAGCCAAACCTCTTGCCTCTTTCGATGAAATACCTATTGAGATAATTCATGCCGCCCTTTTGGTAGAATTCTTCGACGTTTGAAAACTTCGGTTCCGGATAGTTGAAGTAATAGTTTCTTAATCCGTGGTAGAGCGTACTAAATGGAGTGGAGTGATGATCTTCATTTTCCAAAACCGTATAATCCCAACGAATATTCTCTAAATCTTTCGATTGTAACATTTGATTTAAATCATCGGTACCGGACTTCACATTTGTCTCCTCAATCGCGGAAGCAAAATACAGATACTGTTGGTACGAATCGTTTGATGAGAGCGTATCGAGATGCCGGAGCCTGTCATCACCGTTGGGTAGTCTTGATTCATTGATAGGATACGGACTTGCAGCAATATAAGCATCGAACAATTCGGGCTCATCTTTCATCATTTGCAAAGTGAACCCACCACCGTATTCCCAGCCAAACAAGATATTGCTCGATTCTGTTCTATAGTTCTTGTCAACAAAATCCATTGCTTCTGAGACAAGGAATTTCTTAAAGTACTCCGCGTGAGAATTGAATAAACTGAAACGCTTTGGGTAAACATTCTCAACGCCCACAACTATATGTTCAGGTGTGTAACTGAATTTTTTTGAGAGTTTTGCCACGCTTATGGCATGAAAGAAAAAACGTTGCCCATCAAGCACATAAAGGACCGGATACTCTTTAGAGGTTTCCTGATATGAATCAGGAAGATAAACATGAAGGGCCCGAGGTTCTTGTAATACTTCAGATTGAATGGTGATCTTCTCGCCAATGATATCCTCGGTAATAGACTGTCCATCCGCAAAATTGAATGATAGCACCAGTAGAGTAAGCCAAATGGGTTTGTTCATAATTGGTCTTTTACTCTAAAACGGATAATCGGACCCTTTGGGAGATATTTGAGGTAAGCAAAATGTGAGCATGGTCGTTTACTATAGTTGTCGGTGCGACTATTTGCATCATCAACGTTACTAACCAATTCTCCCCCAGTTAACTGCATTTTTACTGAAAGAGTCAATGTGATTCTTCATTACTCGATGCTCTTTCTTTTCGAGATTTGGATCATTTTTTAACAAATCCTGAGCTGCAATTCTTGCTGTTTTCAAGATCTCGCCATCTTTTACCAGATCAGAAACCAATAGATCCAAAGCGCCACTTTGCCGTGTCCCCATCAGGTCCCCGGGACCTCTGAGCTTTAGATCCACTTCCGCAATTTTGAACCCATCGGTTGTATCAACCATGGTTTGTATTCGTGTTTTGGCTTCCGTGCTTAGTTTGACACCCGTCATCAGAACACAATAGGACTGATCCGCCCCGCGCCCAACACGTCCCCTTAGCTGATGGAGCTGCGATAATCCAAAACGTTCTGCATTTTCAATCACCATTATTGATGCATTTGGAACATTCACACCTACCTCAATAACTGTGGTTGCTACCATTATTTTTGTTTCCCCTTTCACAAATCGTTGCATCTCCCACTCTTTCTCCTCACCTTTCATCCGTCCATGAACAATAGAGATTTGGTAGTCCGGAAAGCGTCTTTGGATGGATTCGTATCCGTCCATCAGGTCTTTGTAGTCCAGCGAGGCTGATTCTTCAATGAGCGGATAGACAATATAAGCCTGACGACCTGCAGCAATTTCCTTTTCAACTACACCAAACATCTCCAGGCGTTTGCTTTCTCTAAAATGGCGTGTTTTTATAGACTTTCGTCCTGGGGGCAACTCATCAATTACCGAAACGTCAAGATCGCCGTAAAGGGTCATTGCAAGCGTCCGGGGAATGGGTGTGGCGGTCATGACCAAGACATGAGGATAGAGGTTCTTTGTTTTTGTCCACAGTTTTGCGCGCTGGGCAACACCGAACCTATGTTGTTCGTCAATTACAGCCAGACCAAGATTTTGAAATTTTACCTTGTCTTCCAGCAATGCGTGTGTTCCTACAACAATGGTTATTACTCCTGAAATTAATCCTTCATGGATGAGTTTTCGTTCAGAGGTTGGGGTGGATCCGGTCAGTCGTGCAATATGAAGACCCATCTGTTTTGCCTGGACCTGAAGCCCTTTGAAATGTTGTTCGGCTAAAATCTCCGTTGGTGCCATGAATGCACATTGAAACCCGCTTCCGATAGCAAGAAGCATTGAAAAAAAAGCCACCATCGTTTTTCCACTGCCAACGTCCCCTTGAACCAGCCGGTTCATCTGTTGACCGGATCGAGCATCAGCATAAATTTCCTTGATCACTTTTTTCTGGGCATCGGTCAACTCAAAGGGAAGGTGATTCTCATAGTATTTGTTTAGCAGATCACTTTTGTTGATCATGACACCTTTGAATTTTTCTGTTCTCGCTATTTTAAGTTTGATCAACCTGAGCTGGACATAGAATAATTCCTCAAACTTCAGCCGGTTTTGCCCTTGTTTCAGTTGCTCCGCATTTCTGGGAAAGTGATTGGCTACTATCGCCGTTTTTTTATCAATCAAATTAAATTGACTGATGAGATGTTCAGGTAGTGTCTCATTGATGTGATTGACTCCATCCACAAGCAGCACCTTCATCACCTTACTGAAAAACTTACTTTCGATGCCCTTCTTCTTGAGTTTTTCCGTCGTATGATAAACGGGTTGGAGGTAGCCTCCCCTCGTGTTCTTTTCTGTTTGAACCTCTAATTCCGGATGCGCAATGTTCAATTTCCCTCCGAAAGCAGTGACTTTGCCAAAAAGAACATATCGGGCCCCAACTGATAGGCTCTTTTTTATCCACTGTGCCCCTTTAAACCAAACAATTTCGATGGTTCCCGTTTCATCAGCAAAGCGACCTACCAACCTGGACTTTCTCCCCGCCCCTATTGTTGCAAAGGACTTAAACTCACCTATGATTTGCACATAGGGGAGATCTGCGCTGAGTTCTTTGATTTTGTAAAACTTACTTCGGTCTTCGTGACGAAAAGGATAGTGTTGGAGAAGATCACCGAAGGTGAAGATTTGAAGTTCCTTGCCGAGTGATTCGGCCCGCTGTGGGCCTACACCTTTCAAATATTCAATGGGTCGCTCGAAGAAACCGTGCATGAAGCTAATTTAGGTGAAGCAAAAAAAAGAGCGACAATTGTGCCGCTCCTTTTCTGCTAGTCGGGATGGTGAGTTTTTAATGTTAATAGAAATGGTTCACTTCGATTTGTATCCTCCGTTTAGACCAACTACTGACGCCCATTGGTTTACAAAACAGTAAAGTCAATATCCGAAATTCCAATCTGCCTGCTGAAGAGCACGGTGATTTTTCCTGTTGTCGCTTCCGCTGGAACTGTAACTATTATCGTATTTTCCAAAACTGATTTTATCTCAGCTCTGGCCCCATTGAATTCCACTTCATTTTCTTCGCGACTAGCACCAAAGTTTTTACCAGTAATCACTACCTGGTCACCAGTGAAACCACTTGTTGGTTCAATAGAAGTTATTTCCGGATTGGGATCCAAGATTCTTTTTTGCTCGCATGAACCAATAAACACGGTCAGTCCCAATAGAAAGGCCTTTTGAAGGCCAAAATGCAATCTAAACATAATTCTAAATTTTCTTGATTTAGTGATAAAATCTGAAAGACGCAAACTTCATTAGATTGTTGGTATTTAAGTAATTTTTTAAGTCAACATTAAGTCAGCAAGGAAACCTGAAATTGATCGTTGGCTAACGGACTGTGCTGAGAAGGCGCTGTTTGGGAATTTTATTTTTTCCACTCCAAAGTCATCAATAGTTGGATGATGTCTTTTTTGATGTAATCAATCACTGGAGCCAGGGAGTCGTTTTTTGTTGCTGTCTTGAAATATAGTGCACCTCTTAAGAAGTGATCTACACTATCCGAGACATGAAATTGGACCTGTGTTGGAACTTCCCCTTCGAGTTCTGTGAAAGATGCGAACATGCCATTTGGGAGTTCCAGGATGCTTTCGTCAATGGCGTACGCTTTGATGTTATGCTGAGAAGTCAGTCGGTAGGAATCACTGAGGTATTCCCGAATGATGGAATCTGTAACTGGCTTGTAAGTGATCTGGATGTTGGCGTCCATGTCCGGATAGAAAAGGTGGATCCAATACCTTTCTGCTATCCAACTGGAGTCCCTTAGGATTTTCGCATGTTTCGAATACTGAAACTGATAAGGGAAAGAATCAGCCAAGCTTAAGTATTCTGCCCTAGGTAAATCAATTCTATTGAACCCCCTGGGTTTGGGCAGGTATTCCGAACTGCAAGAGATCAGAAATAAAGAAAAAAGAAATAGGTATCTCATTTATCGTGAATTTCTGAAACGTTCGGCTTTTCAGATTTGATATAAACTTTTACCTTTTTAATCCTTCGAAGATCAACTGCCACGATCGTGAACAGAAATCGATCGAAATTTATTTTTTCTCCAGCGTGGGGGAGAACTGAGTTAATTTCAAGAAGTAGTCCACCTAAGGATTCACTTTCTCCCTTAACAGTATCGAACTCAGAACTGTCGGCATTGATAATCTTACAAAAATCGTTTAGAGAGGTTTTCCCTTCGAAAATGAATGTTTGATCGTCAACCTTCTGGTATGAGATTTCACTTTCATCATCAAATTCATCATTGATCTCGCCTACGATCTCTTCGATAACATCTTCCATGGTGATGAGCCCTGATGTGCCTCCGTACTCATCCACAACGATGGCCATATGCACCTGCTTTTCTTGAAAATCCTTGAACAAGTCATCGATCTTCTTACTTTCAGGTATAAAGAATCCTTCTCTAAGCAGCACTCGCCAATCAAATCCCTCTTCGTTGTCAAGGTGCGGTAAGAGGTCCTTGATGTAAAGGATTCCATCTATTTTGTCTATGGTCTCGGTGTATACGGGAATCCTGGAATAGCCGGTTTTGTTGACCTGGTTCATCAATTCATGGAAGTCTGTTTCGATATCAATGGATGTGATATCCATTCGGGATTTCATGACTTGCTTGGCAGATAATGTTCCAAAGTTTACTATTCCTTTTAATATGCCTTTTTCTTCCTCAGTCACCGCTTCTTTTTCAACTGAAATTTCAAGCGCCTGATTGATTTCCTCAACAGAGAGATTGTAACCTTTCTTTTCCATCCGTTTTTCGATGAGGCCGGTTAGTGCCATTAAGAACCATGAAGCCGGACGAGAGAGTTTGTCGGCAATCGTTAAGAGTCCTGATGTCTTTCTTGCAAAACCCAGTCCGTTGTGATTTGCATAAACTTTTGGGATTATTTCACCAAATAAAATGATAAGTGTAGTAATGGCGATTGTGAGAATCGCGATAGCCACCCCTTCTCTTCCCTGGGGTCCCACTATTTTCCAGGTGGCGAATGTTGAGATAGTAACAATGAAGATATTGACCAGATTGTTTGCTATGAGAATCGTTGCCAACAATCTTTTAGGATTGTAAAGCAGCCTGCTTATTCTGCGCTCCTTTTTATCCTCAGAGTTTTTGCATTTAGCAATCTGGTCGTGCGTAAGTGAAAAAAACGCTACTTCAGAGCCAGAGATGAGACCGGAAAGAACTAACAATACAATTAGCACCAACCCATTCAATAAGAAAAAAGAGAATGGCATTTCAGCCATTATACTTATCAAAAGCGTGGGGAGCGGGTCGTCCGATGTTTCCAATTAGCTTTTCTTTCGTTCAAAAAGGGAGGTCATCAGTTGGATCTTCAACTGGTGCACCCGGCGCAGCCTGCGGTTGTTGTGCTACAGGTTGTTGATACGTGTTTTCCTGCGGTACAGTTCCACCACCTGTATTCGATCCGCCACCAAGCATCGTCATGTTGTCTCCTACCACCTCGGTGGTGTATCGAGTAATCCCGTCTTTTTCCCATGATCTGGTTTTAAGTTTCCCTTCTACATAGATCATGTCTCCTTTTTTCACATACTTCTCAGCAACTTCGGCTAAGCCTCTCCAAAGAACTACATTATGCCACTCGGTAGTTTCCCTTCGTTCGCCAGTAGTCCTGTCCTTATAGGTTTCGGATGTTGCCATAGAAAAATTGGCTACCGTCGCCCCATTTTCGAGATGTCTCACTTCAGGGTCTTTGCCCAACCTTCCTACAAGGATTACTTTATTTACTCCAGACATACTTTCTTAAGATTTTATTCCGATTTGCTCTAAGTAATTAACGATTAGCTTAGGTTTTGGCAAATTTACTATTTCCTCAACGGAAAATAGTTCTCCAATGTCACTCTTTACATTTTTAATTTGACCAGAATCTATCCTGATTTTATAAAAGACCGCACTGATTCTTTGATGACTGAGGAGGTGTTGAAATTTCTGGCTTTCTTCTTCGATCAAAAAGTCGTGATCAAGCATCTCCCGGGTTTTCCTGAAGATCTCTTCTTTTCCAAGATCACCCTCAATGACATTAAAATCAAAAAGGTGTGCCCAAACATCATTTTTGCTTCTTCTCCGCATGATGAAATTTGACCCATCAGTAAAGACGAGGTAATTCAAAAATCGATCACTTACTTTGGTTTTCTTCGTTTTTACTGGAAGCCGGGTTTGAAGACCTTTCTTTTTGGCTACACATTCCAGGTTAAATTCACAATCGCCACATTGGGGAGAGGGTGAACAAACCTTCGAGCCGTATTCCATCATTGCTTGGTTGAACAAACCTGGCGCTGTTTTGGAAATCACCTTTGACAGTCTCTTTTCAAAAATGATTCTGGTTTTCTGCTTTCCAATGTCCTCTCTGATGCCAAAATACCTGCTGGCAAACCGAAATACATTCCCGTCAACTACCGGTCTTGGTTCATTAAAACAGATTGATGCAATTGCTGCCGCAGTATACGGCCCCACACCTTTTAGATCAAGTATTTTTTCATAGCTATCCGGGAAGACTCCATTAAGTGTTTCAGAAATGTATTTTGCTGTCGTGTGTAGATTTCGAGCCCGGGAATAGTAACCCAAACCTTGCCAAAGGCGAAGGACTTCTCTTTCCTCCGCACTGGCTAATTCATCGATGGTTGGATACGCTTCAACAAACTTCAAATAATAAGGCAGTCCTTGGTCTACCCTGGTTTGTTGCAGGATTATTTCCGAAAGCCAGACCTTGTAGGGGTCCCTGCTTTTCCTCCACGGCAGATCGCGCTTTCTTTCTGTGTACCAGCCGATTAGCTTTTCTGAAAATGATTGTGCTTTGATAATTTAAATGTCTCTTTTCTTTTTTTATATGGAGGTGCAAAATTAATTTTGGCGACCTAATTTAAAACTACCCACCTAAAAACCAGAGTGTTGTGACCAAAGCTGACGTAATAAATGAAATTGCTGATAAGACTGGAATTGACAAAGCTGATGTGCAAGCCTCAGTAGAAGCATTCTTTTCTGTTGTTAAAAATAACATGGCTAATGGCGAGAACGTGTATGTTAGAGGATTTGGAAGTTTTGTCAATAAAAAGAGGGCACGTAAGATAGCCAGAAATATTTCCAAGAACACCGCCATAATCATCGACGAGCATTTCATTCCATCATTTAAGCCATCCAAGCTCTTTGTAGAAAAGATCAAGAGGAGCAACAAAATCAAATAGTTGAATAAAGCACAGATTTTCTTATCGGTCGGAGCTCTTAGCCTGGTTGTAATACTTTATCAACTTCCACGAGTTGTGGTTGAGAATGATCAACTGCAAGAACTTACTGAGACATCCGAGACCCATGGTCTTCAGATATCAGAAGATGTCAGATCGAGGATGTTAGAGCTAAGAAGATTGTTGGAAGTGGAAGAAAATGTGGATAAAAAAATTAACTTTGCGCACTCTTTAGCTAGCTACTATTTAGACTATGGAGTTTTAGATAGTGCTGTGAGTCTTGGTGAGGAGATTGAAGATTTGGTTGCAGAACCATCAGAGCTCGCAGGAAATATTTTTTATAAAGCTTTCGAAAGGTCCCAGAGTCAAGGGGAAGCCAAGAAATATTCGGAGAGGGCTAGAGAGGTTTTTGAAAAATTGGTGGATAAAGATCCATCAAATCTCGTGTTGAAGAACAAGTTGGCGATGACGCTTGTGACAAGTGAGAATCCGATGGCTGGAATAGCGATGCTAAGAGAAATTCTCAGTAAAGATCCGGACAATCGTCAGACCATTCTGAATTTGGGCCTATTGGCCATTCAGAGTGGCCAATTTGATCGGGCAAAGGAGCGTTTTGAGAAACTTGTATCATTGGACTCATCAGATCAGGAAGCTAAGCTCTACCTGGCAGTATCGATGATTGAGATAAATGAACAATCGCAGGCACGACTGCTTTTGCAAGAAATTTTAAGCTCAACAGATTCAATTCCAGCCATCAAGATGATGGCAAGTGATTATCTAGAGAGGCTGTAAAACATTTTAGAAATTTAAAAAATAGTAAACTATGCCGTGTGGTAAGAAAAGAAAGAGACATAAGATCTCTACTCACAAGAGGAAAAAGAGACTGAGAAAAAACAGACATAAAAAGAAGTAAGACATTCTAACTAATTCGCCATGAGTAATGAATTGATCATTGACTCAACTCGCGAAGAATGTCGAATTGCTTTATTAAAGAACAGAAGGCTAGTAGAGTTTCACCAAGATGGTGGTGGACATTCATTTAATGTAGGAGACATCTATTTAGGGTCTGTAAAAAAGGTAGTTCAAGGATTGAATGCCGCTTTTATAGATCTTGGATATGAGAAAGATGCGTTTCTTCATTATCTGGACCTTGGCCCTCAGGTTCAATCACTAAACAAGTTTACCAAGCTCACCATATCTAAGAAACTCAATGGCGGAAAGCTCTCGGGTTTCAGGAAAGAGCCAGATATAAACAAGCTTGGTAAAATGAGCCAGGTCCTTACAAAAGGACAAAAAATACTGGTTCAGGTTGTGAAAGAACCCATCTCTACCAAAGGCCCACGACTTTCATGCGAGTTGTCATTAGCGGGAAGATACCTGATCATGGTACCCTTCTCGAATGCCGTTAGTATTTCAAAAAAGATCACAGACTCCAACGAGCGTAAGAGGCTCAGCAGACTCATAAGCTCCATTAAACCAGAGGGATTTGGAGTAATCATCCGGACAGTAGCTCAGGGAAAAGAAGTAAAAGACCTGGATAATGATCTCCGAAATCTTGTTGAGAAGTGGGAGAACGGTATGAAGGCTTTGCAAACTGCAAAAGTCCGTGAGAAGGTTATTGGAGAGATGAATCGGGCAAACTCGATCCTTCGGGACGTTCTAAATGAGAGCTTTGATAGCATCCTCGTAGATAATAAAGATCTCCATTTGGAGATTAAGAACTTTATCAAAGGGATCGCTCCGGAAAAGGAAAAGATCGTCAAACATTATACAGCAAAGGCCAAGATTTTCGAAGCACTTGGTGTTGAAAAGCAGCTGAAAACCTCCTTTGGGCAGTCGGTCAGTATGCCCAATGGCGGTTATCTGATCATCGAGCATACGGAAGCTCTACACGTGATTGATGTAAATAGTGGCAATAAGTCGAACAGGGAGGACAACCAGGAGGACACTGCTTTGAAGGTCAATCTGGAAGCCGCGGCAGAAATTGCAAGACAGTTGAGGCTTCGGGATATGGGAGGCATAATTGTAATCGATTTCATTGATATGCGTAGGGTGGAGAACAAGAAGAAGCTCTATGCCACCATGAAGGAGGAGATGAAGGACGATCGTTCGAAGCATACTATTCTCCCTCTCTCAAAGTTTGGATTAATGGAGATTACCAGACAGCGAGTCAGACCAGAGGTAAACATTGCTACGAGGGAACTCTGCCCCTCTTGTGGGGGAACCGGAAAAATCTCAGCATCCATCCAGATTGCAGATGAAATTGATAACACATTAAAGTATATCATCGAATCGCTGAACGAGAAGAAGATCACGATTGCTATGCATCCCTATCTGTATGCATACTTTACCGCTGGAATTTTTTCAAGACGAGTTAAATGGTTTTCGAAATATTTTCGTTGGATTAACCTGGTGGAAGACAGTTCGATGGCCCTCAACGAATACGAGATTTTAAATTCTCAAGGGGAAGCAATTCAGATTTAGAGGTCATTTGATTGAGTTTATCACCTAAAATGCAAACCTTTGGGTGAGATCTGACATGAAAAAGCTCTTAATCATACCGATCGCAGTATTTGCATTGGGGTTCCGCGCCGAAGCTCAGCTTCTTGAGGATAACCAAAGTAGACTGAAAACTGCCAAGGTTAGGAGTGCCGGTTTTTTGTTTTTCAGAGATAAGAAGAGAGTGAAGACTACGGTTGGCGGGGGAAAACAAAAAATAGTTGGACAAGTCAGTCCAAGATATTCGCCGAAGAGAATAAGCTTTAAATCTAAAGGTCAGGCGCCACGTTTTTCTTCTGGTTCTCCCTTCAGATCAACCGACTTTAGAGTGTTCCCACGATATTCCCGGGGAAATCCGTTCCAGGGTTCTCGTTATGTGGTTTCTCCACGCTTTTCACCAGGGATGCCGTTCAGAAGCAATGATTACAGGGTCGCACCGAGATATTCCTCAGGGATGCCTTTCGAAAAGTTTTATTTCAAGGTGAGACCTAGGTATTCAAATCCAAAAAACCGCTTCGTTGTAAACTCCAGATACAGACAAATTCAACGGTATTACAACGTCACGGCTGACTACAAGGGGAAGATGAAATGGGCCAAGAGAGGGTCAGGTGACCAGCATCCAAGCAGCAACTATCACCTTGCGATGAAATTTTCAAGCCCTAAGATTAGAAAGATGTTCAGGAAATGGAATGTTTTCTGGGTGCGAGTAAATGGGAACAAGGAACAGCCAAAAGGTGTTAGAGCGTCAGTAAGAAGTCCAAAATTCGATAGAAAGGAAAAGGACATCTGGAATAATTGATAGCTTATGGAGTGGAATATACTATCCGATAAGGAGCAGTTTGGTGAGATCAATGAGATTTCACAAAATAATCCGGTATTGATTTTCAAGCACAGCACACGATGTATGATCAGCAGCATGGCTCTCGGGCGCCTGGAGCGTAAATGGAAGGACAGCAACATCAAACCCTATTTTTTGGATCTAATCGCAAATAGGGATGTATCTAACGGTGTTGAAAGCTTTTTTGGTGTTCGACATGAATCACCCCAGGCCATTTTGATTAAGGACGGAAAAGTCGTTTTTCATACATCTCACAACGGAATTGATTTCGGAGAACTGAATTCGATAGCCAAAACCGGGTAACTCTTTAGGGATGAGATCGTTATCTTTGTTCTACTAAGACATGAAGAAGGTATTCATAACTTTAATGGTTCTTACGCCTCTATTGACAGTGGCCCAACTGTTCGATGGAGAGGACTATGAATACAATTCTGAACTTATCTGGGGAATCAACAAGAATACCAATGGTGGCCTTATTGGCGGATTGATGATTCGATATAGCAGATCTCAGGGTGAGAATTTCTACGAAACCTTTGGTTTGGAACTTTCCAACGTGAAGCACCCAAGTGAAAGCAGGTACGTAGGAGCGCAAGGGCAAAGCTTTATTTACGGCAAATCAAATTATCTCTATGCTATCCGCCTTCAATACGGTCGGGAAAAACTTCTTTTCAAAAAAGCCACGCAGCAGGGAGTACAAATTAGTGCTGGAGCGTCGGCCGGTCCTACGTTTGGTCTAGTTAATCCCTACTACATTCTTGCACCAGATGGCAGCTATGAAAAATTTGATCCGACGAGAAGGCCTTCGCCGGAATCTGTAGCAGGTCCTGGAAAACTTTTCCAAGGACTCGGAGAGACCAACTTTGTGCCCGGCTTAAACTTAAAAGCTTCAACTTCATTTGAGTTTGGTACTTATAGAAGTAATGTAGCGGGTGTAGAAGTTGGCATTATGGTTGAGGCTTACACCAAAAAAATAATCCTTGTTCCCACGCAAGAAAATAAGTCCCGATTTACTTCTGTGTTTTTTACCCTTTTCTGGGGAACTAGAAAGTAATTTTTTCACTTTTCCTTTCACTACCTTTGTCATTCGAATTATACAAGTATGATTGATTTACCTGTTGTTGATAGTCCTGAAAAGAGGAGAAAACCAGATTGGTTGAGAGTGAAGTTACCCGTTGGGGAGAACTATGCAAAGGTGAGAAAGCTGGTTGATCAACATAAACTTCACACCATCTGCGAAAGTGGTAATTGCCCAAATATGGGCGAATGCTGGGGTGAAGGTACTGCCACATTTATGATATTGGGAAATGTTTGTACGCGAAGTTGCACTTTCTGTGCGGTCGCCACGGGCAGACCACCCGAGTACGACGAAGAAGAGCCTAAGAGAGTAGCAGAAGCAATCCGGTTGATGGGTGTTAAGCATGCCGTGATTACATCTGTAAACAGAGACGAACTTAAGGACAGAGGAGCAGAAATTTGGTATCAGACGGTCGTAGAAACAAAGAAACAGTCTCCAGAAACAACAATAGAAACATTGATTCCTGATGTGAAAGGAAATTGGGAGGCGCTCTATCGGATGATCGAAGGTGGCCAAGAAGTCGTTTCGCACAACATGGAAACTGTGGAAAGTCTATATCGAAGGGTACGTCCGCAGGCAAAGTATGCCAGAAGCCTGGAACAAACTAAACTTACCAAAGAAGCTGGAAAGCGGACCAAATCCGGGATCATGCTGGGTCTGGGAGAAACGGATGAAGAAGTTTATAAAGCCATGGATGACCTGGTGGAGCATGGGTTGGATATTTTGACTTTGGGACAATATCTTCAACCAACCAAAAGACATATAGAGGTGGCGCAATTTGTCCATCCTGATAAATTTGAACACTTCAAAGAGGCGGGACTTGCCAGAGGGCTAAAGTATGTAGAGTCGGGTCCCCTTGTTCGTTCGTCCTACCATGCGGAACGGCATGTCAACGTTCCTATTTAGTTCTTTAGTCCAAGAGTTTAGCATTATCAGAGAAACAAAAAAGGCAGCTTAATAAGCTGCCTTTTAAATTCAGTCTTAGAAGTACTAGTTTCCGTATCCAGAGTTCTGAACCATATTCTCGTTCGAATCCAGCTCAACCTGTGGAATTGCTATTATAAAGCGATCGTTAGGGAAATTAATCGTACATACAGCCGAAGGAGCGGTACAGTCATTTCTTACTAGATTTGACCCGGTCCTGGTTATATCAAATATACGATGCCCTTCCCCGAATAGCTCTCGCCTTCTTTCCAGCATAATCTCATCTAACAAGGCAGTGCCTGTTAGTGGTGCGAAAGTAACACTTGGGCTTGATCGTTGTCTAACCATGTCAAGATCCGCTAATGCCCCGGCATCATCACCAGTTCGAGATCTTGCTTCAGCACGGATCAGATAAACTTCTGACAATCGAGTTACCGAAACGTTATCAGTTGCAATAGCAGAACCTGCACTTGGCCACTTATTTACTCTTCTTCCAATGTTATCGGCACTGGCATAGATGCTGTTATCAAGGTTAGCATCTAGTGCGAACAAGGTGCTTCTGACATCCTCTGCAGGCAGAAGGTCAAGCAAATCCTGGGCTGGTAGGTAATCTCCGTAGCCTGTCTCCTTGTACATTCCCCCAATGTGATCCGAACCACGATTGTCAGCCAAGGTCATAGACATCTCAAGAATAGCTTCCGGAGAATTGCCATCGAGGAACTGATTGGCATAATTTGCGGAGTCAACCAGAGTGTAGTTTCCACTGTTGATAACAGCAGTGGCCTGCGTCTCTGCATTCCCATAGTCACCCATGTACAGATAAACTCTTGAAAGCAACGCTTGCGCAGCTTCCCTTGAAAAAGTGGTAGCTCCCGAATTGATCGTCATAAGATTGATCGCCTGCTGAAAATCAGCTACAACCTGTGTATAAACTTCAGAGACCGTATTTCGAGTAGGTAGCGAGTTTTGATCAAACGCAGTAACTACAGGAACACCAGGGGAAGCCCCATTGTCCAACGTATAGGCCTGTCCAAAAAGTCGAACCAAATCAAAATGAGCTATTGCTCTCAAAGCATAAGCTTCACCAATGACCTGATCAAACTCTGCCTGTTGAGAGGTAGGAGGAGTAAACTCGGCATTGATCATTTGATTTGCAATGTTGATCGCCTCGTACATCTCCTGCCAAAATTCACGATTCTCATTTTGAGTTGTGGTTGGCCCTCCGGCAAAGAATGCCCAGTCAGCACCTCGGTTGGCACTCGCGTTAGCCTTGATATCATTTCCCATGATATCCGGGATCAACAGCATGTATCGGCCATACCAGTCGGCCAAAGCCATCTGGCTGTAACCTCCAACCATAGCCGACTGAAAATCCGCTACTGTTGCAAGGAAATTAGCATTTGAAATTGCATCTTCTGGTGTTAAGTCCAGAAAATCATCCGAACATGAAGTAGCTACCAGAATTGTGCATGCTACGAATATATTTCTTATTAATTGTTTCATTAGTATATGCTTTTGGATACTTAATTAAAAACCAATATTTAAAGCAAACGTCACTGTCTTACTGATCGGTGTCACGGTGTTATAAACTCCGTTGATCGTCTGCTCAGGATCAAAGTGCAGATTGTCATCCTTCGTCCACGTCCAGAAATTGTTGAACGTAGTGGAAATCTGAACACTGCTCAAATTGGCTTTGCTGATTAAAGATGTTGGTAGGTCGTAAGCTAGACGCACCGTCCTCAACCTAATATAGTCTCCCTGGAATAGGTATCTAGATGAATTCCTGGTGTTGGATCCTGTTGAGTTACCCCAAGAGTGTCGCGGGAATAGTGCTTCCTGACCAGGAGTTGTCCATCTGTTCTCAAAAGCCCAGGTAGAAGTACTACGAGGTGTAAAACGACCATCGCCGTGAATTACCCATCCTGGTGAATCATATACGTAGTTACCAAACTGGTAGTTAAACTGCGTGCTTAAGCTGAACGCTTTATATCGAGCACTGATGTTGAAGCTACCAAAGAAATCAGGAGTTGCACTCTTGCCATCATAGAAACGAACTGCGTTATTGATGTCATTAGTAGTTTCTGATTTTGTAGAATCAGTATAGAAAAGCGGATCACCGTTAGCAGGATCTACACCAGCCCATCCATAAAGGAAGTACTCCTGGAAATCACGACCTTCTTCTCTTCTCTTCGTTCCAGAAACGATTGGCTCATCAAGACTTGTTATCTCATTTGTGATCCATGTCTGATTCCATCCTAGTGTCAAGAGGAAATCATTGTTAGAAATCACGTCTGCACTGATGCCAATTTCGAGGCCTCTATTCTCCATATCTCCAACATTAGAGAAGATACTGGTAAATCCTGTAGTTCCCGAAAGAGGCTTATTCAAAAGAAGGTCAGATGAAGTTCTCTTGAAATACTCAATGGAAGCATTCACACGATTGTTCATACCATAGAAATCCAATCCAACATTGAGGTTCTCTTGAGATTCCCAAGTCAGATCCACGTTACCTACAGTCAGAGGCTGAGCTCCTGGGTTACCGTCATAGTCAGGCGTGAATCCCCATAGTGCAGCCCAACGGAAGTTTCCATCTTCGTTGCCACTGTTAGGGATACCAGCGTTACCGGTCACACCGTAGCTAGCTCTCAATTTCAAGTTGTCTACGAAAGAAACACCTTGCATGAACGACTCATTGGAAAGTGTCCATCCGCCACCAACAGACCAGAACGTTCCCCACCTTTCATTCGGTCCGAAACGAGAAGATCCATCCCTACGCAATGATACTGAACCGTAGTACTTGCCTTCGAAATCATAGTTGATTCGAGAGAAGTAAGAGTTGAACGCATAAGATGTTCGGCTTCTAAATCCATTTGCTTGCGGGTTCGCACCAACTGATAGAAGTTTCAATTCAGGGTGTGAGAACCCTTCAAAACCTGTATCTATCTGACGAGTATTTACTCTTTGTGCTTCATAACCAAGAAGAACATCAAGGTTGTGTGAGCTACCAAGGGTAGTTCCATAGGTCAGTGTCTGAGTACCCTGCCAGTTATCTACGCTTGTGGTCGCTTCTTGCGCTGAACCACCAACGTTACGACCATCACCGTATCGACCATTTGCAAATATGTAGTCAGTAACACTGAGTAAGTCAAAGCTCCAGGCAGTCTTAAATGTCAGACCTTCCATGATCTCGTAAGAGGCAGAAAGATTATCGATGATTCGAGTCTGCTCCCTTTCTCTCTTATCTTCATTCAAGTGACCAACAGGGTTGTTACCACCCATGAAGAAACTTGCATGATCTCCGTAGTATCGTCCCTGCTCATCAAATACAGGAACTGCCGGTGCCATAAGATAGGCCAGGTAGAAAGGTGCTTGCCACCTTGTACCATCTGTGATTCCTCTTTGGTCGGAGAATGACAAACTTAAGTTGTTCGAAATACTCAATTTGTCATTTACTTTTCCAGTAAGGTTTACCCGAGTACTGTACCTGTCGAAAAGGTTGTTAACGACAGTTCCTTCCTGACTCAAGTATGAACCTGAAACAAAGTAGGTAAGGTTATCACTTCCTCCTGAAACACTCAGGTCGTACTGTGCAGTTTTTCCTGTTTGAGAAATTTCATCCAGCCAGTTCGTGTTGCCAAGCTGCGGGAACTGCGAATTGTAAGTATCCAAAGCTTCGGCTTCAGTTGCAGAGCTACCATTGTTGATTCTTCCCTCAACATATAACTGTCTGTACTGAGTCTCATTCAAAGGCTCCAAAAGGTTGTTGAATGCAAAGTCTGAAAATCCATAGGATGCTTTCAAGTTAACTTTCGCGGGGCCTTTCTTGCCTTGTTTGGTTGTTATTAAGATAACACCGTTCGCACCCCTTGAACCATAAATGGCTGTAGATGCAGCATCTTTCAAAATAACAATGTTCTCAATGTCATTAGGATTCAAAGCGGCAAGTGGGTTAGCACTTCGGCCACCATTGTCAAAGTCAGTAGTGGTCACGTCAGCAGATTGTGCTGTGATGGGAAGACCATCAACCACATAAAGCGGCTCGTTAGAAGCGTTGATTGATCCGATTCCTCTTACTCGAATTGCAATACCAGCGCCAGGAGCTCCGTCCTGAGCAACAACTTGAAGTCCAGGTGCATTTCCCTGAAGTGCATCCTGAAATGAGGAGGTTGGAACTTCGGCTAGTTTTTCAGCACCGACAACTTGAACTGCACCTGTCAGTTCTTCCTGTCTTGCCGAGCCGTAACCGACAATAATAACTTCCGAGAGCTCTGTGACCCCACTCATTGCAAGGTCAATAACAGATCTTTGTCCGATTGCTACTTCCTGGGACTCAAATCCAACGAAGTTGAATACCAGAATGCCTCCATCGGGAACAGAGATGCTGTAATTACCATCAATATCAGCGACAGTACCAGTGGTGGTACCCTTGATAGTGATAGTTACACCCGGTAACGGGCCCCCATCAGAGTCCGTCACAGTACCAGAGACCGTTCGGTCCTGTGCGTACAGCATCGAAGCTGTAAACAAAAGAATAACTAAACTAAGTAATTGTTTTTTCATCTTACTTGGGTTAAAAGTGAAAACCAATAATTTATAATAGTACACATCAACTGCGCATTTCGTTGGTATCGGTATTGAAAATAACAAAGACGTACGCAATCAATTGGTAGCTAAAGCTATACCTTAAATAAGTATATTGTGCATACCAATTTTTTTTTTTGAAGCATAACAATTTTGCTAGAATCCCTCAAATTAGTCTGTTTATAGACAATTAGATTCTCTTTTTTGCTAAAAAATGTTGGCCGAAAGGGGGGATGTAATCTAGCTGGAAAGATGTCTTATTTGGCGAAGTTCCGCAAAAGTCTTAGACTTGGAATCTGACGTATAACTTACTCTCCTTCTTGGAAGGATTGCAACGGTTAAATTCCAAAAACTGCCATTACTGCTGTTTCAACGCGTTTTGCTTTCTGAGCACCTTACCGGCTTTCAGATTCTTAAAGATCCCATTGTCCACGGAAATCATCCCGTTTATGATCACAAAGGGTATTCCTTCCGGATACTGATGAGGTTCCTCAAATGTTGATTTGTCAATAACCGTGGAGGGATCAAAAACGACAATGTCAGCGAACTTATTCTCCTTGATCAATCCGCGATCTTTGAGCCCCAGGGTATTGGCTGGAAGACGGGTCATTTTATAAATGGCTTGTGTTAGACTTATCGTTTTCTTTTCTCTGGCATATCGGCCCAAGACCCTTGGAAAAGTTCCATACCACCTTGGATGTGGATGACCCATCCCCGGCTCGACTAGTCGACCGTCAGAAGCAATCATTGTTTGAGGATGCTGCATGATCCGCTCAACATCCTCTTCAGACATTGCATGGAAGACGCATGACGCTCCACCATTTAGCTGAGCTTCAATAACCAGGTCTGCTCCATTTTCTATAGTCGACTCAAGTCCTTTCATTTCGCACCAATGCTTTAACGTCTTTCCCTCCAACTCCTTCATCCACTGCACCCTGGCAAATTGAACACGGGAAAGATCATTTCCACCTCTGTCATTCTTGATATTAAAGACAATTTCCTCTTTTATTTTAGCTCTTAGCGATGGGTCTGATGTTCTTTCCTTAAAGGCATCATTTCCTCCGGCTCTCGCCCAACTTGGAATTAAGATGGAGATCCCAGTATAACTTGCATTGTACGGGTACTGGTCGATCTTTATGTCCAGTCCAAGTGCTCTGGCGGAATCAACCATCGCAAGTGTTTTGACACTTTTTCCCCACATTGGTTTACCAACTACCTTATGATGCGTCAGCACGACCGGGATTTGAGCTTCTCGTGAGATTTCAATTGCTTCTTGAACTGCCGGCAATAAACCCAGACCTTCTTCCCGAAGATGTGAGGTATAGAAACCTCCTTTGTCCGAAGCAACTCTTGAAAGTTCAATGACCTCATCTACTTTAGAAAAAGCACCAGGCAGATACTTTAGTCCAGTGGAGATGCCATACGCTCCCTCATCCATGGCTTGCCCTACCTGTCTCTTCATCTCCGCCAGCTCCTCTAGGGTAGGAGCTCTATTCTCTAACTTCATTACATTTCTTCTCACTGTGTTATGACCGATCAGGTAAGCGACGTTCATTCCAACTCCAATTTCTTCGAGTGTATCCAGGTAATCGCTAAATGGCCAGGGCCCCGATCCATCAGGTCCGCCAAGCGCTGTGGTTACACCTTGTCTAATCGCACTTTTACAATTGGACAATTCAAGGATTGGATCCAGATGTGCGTGCATGTCTATAAATCCCGGGGCAACAGCCAAGCCGCTAGCATCTATGATGGTGCTTGCGGTAGAATTAGATAAGTCCCCGATTTTTTCTATGCGGGTTCCTATGATGCCTATGTCACCCTGGGCAGGGGCACTTCCGGATCCATCATATATTTCTCCATTTTTAATGATAATATCATACTTCGCGTTGTTGGTGCAACTGAGCAGAGAAAGTGTGATAAGAATTAAAAGGATTTTAGACATCCTGTCCATCGATGATTGGTTCCAATTGCTTTCGATGTTCATAAAAAGCAGCTTGTAATTTCTTCGTAGTAGAACCGATAGCATCGCCCTGATAGAAGTAATGTTGGTCTATCTGCCTGATAGAAGCAATTTGTGTGGTGGTACCTGTAAGAAACGCCTCATCCATGCGGGTAATGTTGGCCTGATCAACTGCTTCTTCCTTGACGACAATGCCCAAGTCATCGCAGAGACTCAAGACTATTCTTCTGGTAACTCCATCAAGAATAAACTCATTTACGGGATGGGTATAAACAATATCGTCTTTCGCAAAAAAGACATTGCAGTGCGATGCTTCGGTCACCTTTCCTTCTCGAATGAATACAGCCTCGTATGCTCCTTGTTTAGTTGCTTCGTCATTCGCCATCACAGTACCTAACAACGAAATCATCTTAATATCGCATCGGGACCACCTGAAGTCAGGCATTGTGATAACTGACAAGTGGTCTTGATTGATGTCCGGAAGGGATATGGGTAAAGCGTACATCACAAATGATGGCTCGATGTTATCGGGAAAGGCATGTTTTCTCGGAGCTGTTCCACGCGTTACCTGGAAGTAGATCAAACAATCTGCATCACTGAGCTGTGAAGCTTGCAACAAATCCGAGATCTTTTCAGGTAAATCCTCCGTCCTGAATGGAATGTTAATTTTCTTCAAGCATTGCTTGAACCGATCCATGTGCTCTTGTTCATAGAGGATTTTGCCATCGATTTTTACCATTACCTCATAAATTCCGTCTCCAAAAAGGAAGCCTCTGTCAAACACAGAAATCTTCGCGTCTATCTGATCAACGATCTGATTATCGAGGTACACTTTTGTTGGATACTGTGACATTCTATTTGGTGAATGAGGTGATGCAGTAGCTAACCAATTCTCTGAAGATCGCCACTCTTTTGTTCAAATGGTTAGCCACACCAATTGCACGCTTTTTTACAAAAAACAGAATTGGTAGCTAATGTATAGGTTATATTAGTGTTGTACGCATACCAATTTTGTTTTTTAGAACATAACAATTTTGAGTAAAAAACTAAATAGTATCCTTTCAGCAAATGGATTTAATGACCCTGATAATGGACAAAGTCTTTATCAAAAACTCTCTTCTTCGATCATTAGAGCCATCATTGGGAAACAGTTAGTAGAGGGCGATAAGCTGCCACCAACACGCCTTCTCGGCCAAGACCTTAGCCTGTCCAGAAGCACTGTAATTAAGGCCTACGAAATACTCTGCGCTGAAAAGTATATTCGATCTGTGCAAGGGTCGGGGTATTTTGTGAATGACGTGCAGCACAAAAAAATAAAGCACAGCCTCAGAACTGCGAGCAGCAAAGACATAAAGCCGAGTGTATCGAAGCGTGCGAAAAGCTTTAGGCGATATGCCACCCTAATGAATCATAGTGATAGTAAGGGAATTGCTTTTCGACCAGGTTTGCCCCCACTTGATGTTTTTCCCGTAAGACAATGGCAGATCTTAACCAACAACTACTGGAAAGAAGTTACTTTTTCTGAAATGTCGTATGGTTCTCCACTTGGACTGGAATCGTTGAGAAAAAATATTGCCGATTACTTAAAAATCTACCGCAATATTAACTGCGAGCACGAGCAAGTAGTGATTGTAACCGGCTCTTTGCATTCGCTCTCGATTGTAGGAGATTTGCTGTTGGATGAAGGGGACAAGGTGGTGATTGAGAATCCGACCTATGCGAATGCGATAGCTATTTTTAGAAGCCTGAAGGCAAAGGTTATTGCGGCTCAACTGGATAGTGAGGGACTCTCACTAGAGAGCCTAAAGAAGGCAAAGGTGAAAGATCCAAAATTGGTTTATGTTACACCATCCAATCAATATCCGAGTGGTGTTAAGATGAGCCTGGATCGAAGGTTGGAATTACTTGATTGGACCCAAAAGAGGAACTGCTTGATTTTAGAGGATGACTATGATCACGAGTTTAGCAATTGGGAAAATCCCATCACTTCCATTTTTGGTCTGGACAACAGCAATAGTGTTATCTACCAGGGTACGTTCAATAAACTCCTGCATCCATCCATACGACTGGGTTATCTCATTGTTCCTCCCTATTTGGTGGCTGATATTAAAGCCATCTGCGAACAATCCATCCGATTCGTCTCACCTATTACTCAAAAGATCATGTCCGCGTTCATTGAAAAGGATCACTTGAGCAATCATTTGCGAAAAGTTGTTCAAATATCAAGTGAGCGTAGAAACTTCTTTATCGAGTGTTTTAACAAATACTTCGGACAGTCCATAACACTTGACCTCAATGATGGATTGCACCTGATTGCTAAGCTGCCGCCGAACGTCGATGATATAGAAATGTCAAAATTTTTGGAAGAGAATGGAATCATTGCGTTCCCTTACAGCAAATACTTTCCAAAAGGACAGAAAGAAAATGGATTACTAATGGGATATTCGTCAGTTGCGCCTAGGATCATTGAAGAACGGATAGCTCGAATGCATAAACTTCTAGCCGAGTATAATGGAATCGAGGTAACTTAGGTCTATTCTTTGCTCCCCACGATCTTTCTTAACCAGTCGAAGTAGAGCGCAATAAATAGAAATAAGGTCATTGACCAAATGACAAGTACATTAAAAACTTTCGTGTCAAGGTAGGTTCCCGCAAAATGTTTTTGTGGATAATAGAAATTAGTTCTAAAGTCTAAAATGTGGTCGGGATCAGTATTCAAAGCATAGATTGGATAGATCTTCTGAACAAGTTCCCCTTTAGATTCTACTATTCTCTTCTTTGTACCGATGTTTCGAAGCATATAGTTGATCCTATCATTTTCATACCTACTTTTCATGTTATAAAACGCAGCTTCTTTTTCGTTCGTTGATGTGAGTGCCGCGATTTTTGAATCAAGTTCTGTCTTTGCCTCTCTTCTACGATTGTTATAAACACGCTGCAAAGCACCAAGGAATTCCTTGCCCTCCTCGAAGACCTCCTTAGAAAGTTGATCTTTGGTAAGCTTATCAATATTCGTGAATTTGTCGGCACCAAACACCTTCAGCTCTTTCTCAATCTCAGTTTTTATAAGTACTAGTTTTTGCTCAACAATGGGATTGTCGGAGTTGTTGAAACACCATGCAAGATTGTCTTGAAGGAATTTCACATAGTAAATGGATTTGTAGGTGTTTTGAGCAACGATCCTATCCAAATCGTAGAACTGTGCATTATGTGGGTTATCACGAAATTGTGTCACAGCCAGAGCTTCATACGCCCACCTTGAGGCCATAAGTTCACCAATCAAGGGTACTTTCTTTTCGTTTGAGAAGGCACTGTTTAGTTTATTAAAGTCTACCACCACACCACTTAGGATCAACTGCGGAATGATGAGAAGCGGGATCAGAATGTAGATAGTAATTACAGAGTTGAATCCGGAGGAAATGTTTAGTCCCAGTATATTGGCAAAACAGGAGACTGAAAAAAGAATGAGCCAGTAGGATAGTGTCATTCCTTTTATTTCTAGGATAACGGAACCTACCAGAATAAAGAGGAGGGTTTGAATTGCTGAAAGGGAGAACAGCAGAAGTGTCTTGGAAGAGAGGTAGCTAAATCTGCTGAGGTTTAAAAAAGCCTCCCGCTTTAAGATTTTTCTGTCTTTGATAATTTCCTCTGCACTCACCGTGAGCCCCATGAACAATGCTACGATAATGCTCATGAAGAAGAACACCGGAATGTTCTCATTGGCAAAAAACGTATAACCAGATCCGTCGACGGAATACTTTGTGATGATGGCAAGGAGAAAAGCAAGTACAGGTGCTTCAAGTAAATTGATTATTACATACTGCCGGTTGCTGATTTTTGAAAGTACGTCGCGTCTTAGGAAAATCCGGGCTTGCTTCAGCTTATTAGGAATAGAGAGGTTTTGCTCCGGTTTTTCACTTTCCTCTTTTTCTTTTTGGATTGCCGTTCCTGACTGAAAGTGTTCATGCCACTGTTCGGCGCTGTACTTTCTTTTGTTGGTAACCTTGCCGTATTCGTCAACTACCTTGGTTTCTATGATGTTAAAGATCTGTTCAGGGTTCACGTTACCACATTCAATACATGCTCCCTGCTCCTTATCTATCATGTCAACGATCTTCTTAAAATATGTGACTGACTCTACAGGATTTCCATAATAGATCTGGTGTCCACCGGTATCAAGGATCAGAAGTTTGTCGAACATTTTGAAAATATCGGAGGAGGGTTGGTGGATCACAACAAAAACCATTTTTCCTCTTAGTGAGAGCTCCTTTAACAAGTCCATTATGTTTTCAGAATCCCTGGAAGAGAGTCCACTCGTTGGCTCATCTACGAAGAGGACAGAGGGTTCTCGTAGCAGTTCCAATCCTATGTTTAGTCGTTTTCTTTGCCCGCCACTGATTGTTTTTTGCAAAGGATTGCCGACTTTGAGATCCTTTGCTTCGGTGAGTCCAAGTGAATCAATGGTTTTTTCCACCAGCTCCACCAGCTCAGATTTTCCTGCTTTTGAAAAACATAGCTTTGAGGCATAATATAAATTCTGGAAAACAGTAAGATCTTCAATCAACAGATCATCTTGAGGAACAAAACCAATAACACCTTCGACTTGCTTCGGTTTTTTATATATGTCTACGCCATTAATTCGGACTGACCCGGCGGAAGGTTTGGAGGTGCCATTTAACACGTTAAAAAGTGTGGATTTTCCTGCTCCGCTTCCGCCCATTATCCCAAATAGTTTTCCGGACGATTCAGAGATATTGATATTGACAAGACCCTTTTTCCCATTCCTGAAATTGTAACTGATGTCCTCGGCTACAAAGGAGATTTTTGTCTCAGCAACTTCTTCCCTGTAGGAGGTCAGAATATCGCTGAAGTACAACCGATCCGTTCGCTTACCTTTCAGTGAGCTGCCATTTGGCAAAATCTTAATTTTTCCTGGCGAAATAAGTAGGCCATCAAGTGTCAGAAGTTCACCGCCAGCATATTTAAAGAAATAGATCTCAATTCCCGGAACCCGAAAGAATGCGATATGGCCCCTAAGTCCCACTAACCGAATCTGCTTAAGACCTGATTTGTTGCTGGGATCATCGCCACTAACTATGATGCTGAATTCACTTGAAAAATCATCCTTGCTCTGAGCAGTAACGAAGGTTTTGATTCCGTCAACGACGGACTTGTCGAAAAAGAAGCATTCGCCTAAAAAATAAAGTAACTCTTCCTCCCGCGGAGTAATTTTCTGGTCAGCCATGATGAGCTCCATGACCCGTAGCATAATCACCAGTTTTTGAGGTCTGGTTAATGCCTGGTTTATATCATTGGCAAGCTTCTGGATTTCCCCTTTATCATCAGTACCAGTACTGACCTCTTCAATGTATTGATCGAGCACTCTTAGATAGCTCGTATAATCTTCTCGTGAAACATTTTCTTGAAGGAAGTCGCGAACACTGGCTTTTTCCGTTTCATCAACGATTCCTTCTTCTTTGGCTACAATGACCAGGAGTTGAATAATTGCCTTTAGTAGCTTTTCGCTCATTTGGTGTGGTTGGTTAGGATTGGAAAAAACTAAAGTTAAACATTAAGGTGGTAGTGGGAATTTTTCTATGAAATCGAGGGTAATAAAAAAGTCGCCAACGATTCGAATTGGCGACTTTTAATAATTTCTTTCAAGACTTTACTCGACTATTGAACCACGTATTCGACTTACTTCATTGGCCATATTATCTAATACGCTTGTCGATAGAGCGAATCCCCCAGTATTTTCAGAGATATTTTTTTCTACTTCGGCTAACTCGCCATCATAGATTGCTTTTACTTTTTCCAGGTCGGCCTTCGTTGCTCTCACCCCTTCGCTGTCTGGAACGTCATTCATTACTTTCATTAAATCATTCAACGATTTCTTTTGGTTCAAAACCACCTGTACCAAAGGCTCAAGAATCAAGTTCACATCATCTTCCGACAACCCCTCAATTGAATAGTTTTTTACAATCATTGTCGATATATACATCCCTTCAATCCAGCTACCGGCAAGTAGCAATGCAGCGCTGTTCAATTGATCGAGCTCAGAAAGTCGATCACCTGATTTTTGCATTACTTCATTAATGATGCTAGTGAGGGAATCCTTATTTTCCATATTGCTTTCAAACCTTGCGACCATGCCGTAATCTATGGCATCAGCGATACCTACCGGAGCAGCGAGTTTCTGACACTCGCCCATGTAGTCTAGGGCTTCTTCTGATTTTTCATAAGAAGACAGGTATCCGATATCAGCTGAGTAGACCCCTAGGTTGAGGGCTGCTTTGTCAACATCGCTTTGATAGGATTCAATGCGGTCGGTGGAGTTAACCAGGGAAGCATCGAAATCTGCTCCCGCTGCGATGAGGAGGTAGGGAACCTCCGACGGCGGAGGAAGGTCTTCAATGACTTTTTTCACATCTGCGGCAACTTGTGCTTTCGCTGATTCAAATTCTGCTCCCGCATCAGAATCAGCTTTTTCTCCACCACCTCCGCAAGATGAAAGAAAGAGAATTGCCATTGCTAAAGCGCTGGTTTTGATAAGGTTAAGTTTCATAGTTAGTTAAGTATTTTACAATTTTTTCCGTTTCGGACAACCAAGATAACTATTGATTGAATATTTCAATGATATTCTTCTTGATCTTCACACTAATTTCATCTAAGGGAAGGTCATTGACATCTTTACCAAAGGGGTCTTCAATTTCCTCTGAGATCAACTCAACGCTCATCAAGAAATAGAAGGCCATCACAACAAGGAGTATCGACCAGTAGCCAAACTCTCCTATGAAGGTCATCGGGAGCGTGATTGAATAAATGAACAAGAACTTCTTGATGAACATGCTGTACGAATAGGGTATTGGTGTCGACTTTATTCGTTCGCACGCTCCGATAATGTCCGTAAATCCTTTGATCTCTTTGTCAAGTATAAAAAGTTGCTCGTATGTGAAAACTCCTCTCTTTTGAAGGTCATACACCCGATCCATCAAGATCTTATTGATAATGTTTGGCCGGTGCTTACTGTTTATGATCTGGTCTTTGAGTTCTTCATTTATAAAGTCCATTTCACCAACCATGATACTATCCCTCAAATGCTCTTTCATAGAGAATACCAGGTTTGGGATCATTTTTCGAAAGAAAGCACGATCGTCTTTAAGGTCTTTTGGTATAAATGTGGCAAGTTTAATCGACAACTGACGGGAGTCATTTACCAGCTTACCCCAAAGTTTTCTTCCTTCCCACCATCGATCATATGCCGTGTTCGTCCGAAGTACCAGGAAAAGACCGAGAATTACACCAAGAATGGAGTGGAACGCTTTGGTATCCGTAATCACTATTTTCAGTACATCAATGAATAGGAAGCACAAAAAAGCAGTTAGTACACCAGCGAATAGGATGAGTGGAAACAACAATCTGATGACGTACCTACTGTAAACGTCAAAGATCAGTGAAAACCAGGATTTTGGATTGTATTGGATCATGGAGGGGTGAAGATAGTAAACAAGTCTTTTTTTGTAAAATGCTAGTTATGAGCTTTTAGTTTGTTTCTCAATGATTTATAAAAGGATTCATCTAAAAGGCCGAACTCTCCCTTAAGTTTCATAATCCTGCTATAGGACTGAAAAATCCGATCCCGACTTACAACATTTTGAGCAACTAAGTCTTTAATGATCTTGTGAATTTCTGTGGCACTGACCATGTCGTAGTCTTTGACATTGTTGGCGAAAATGAGTACATCCAAACCTGCTTCAATTCCCATTCGTATCGCGTCTTCAAGCCCAAACTCATTTTTGATAGCACCCATTTGCATATCGTCAGAAACGACTACACCTTCATACCCCAAGAAGTCTCGCAACATGTCGGTCACTACTCGTTTAGATAAGGTTGCTGGCATTTTAGTCCGATCCAGTGACTCATTCACAATGTGTGCGGTCATGATTGCTTTCACTGCTCCACTGTCTATTAGCGCCTTATAAGGATACAATTCCTCGAATTGCCATGTTTTCGTAACATCTGTTATTCCCAGATGTGTATCATTTTTACTGCTTCCGTGTCCAGGGAAATGTTTTAAAACAGGAACGACATTGTTTGTGATATGCATGCTGACCACGGCCGATGCATGATCTATTACTTTTTTATAGTCAGGCGAGTAGCTTCTTTCGATATTTCCTATTACCGGATTCTCAAGATTGAGGTTAACATCGACCACTGGTGCATAATTCATATTGATACCAAAACTGTCTAATTGTTGTGCCGTTTCTTGAGCGTAGTATAGTGTTGAGTCCGAATTATCTAGTTCGCCCAGGTACTGAGCCGAAACTTTTTTTGAGAATCCGTATTTCTCTTTCATTCTGGTAACCCTACCTCCCTCCTCGTCTATCCCAACGAATACAGGAATTTCAGCACTTTTTTGAATCTTCAAAATCAATTTTGCCAGCTCAGAGCGAGTATCTTTTGCCGACAAATTTTTTTCAAACAAAGCAACACCACCAATCAGACCGCTCTCCAACTCTTTGAAAATCGGTTCAGAAGATTTGGCTTCATTGAAGTCACCAATCCCTACCATTATCATTTGGCCAATCATAAGGTCGAGGCTATCATCGGGGATTTCGGTCTGTCCATTTGCAGATATCCAAAAGCATATGGCAGCCAAAAACAATATTTTCTTCATCATAGATACATTGCTTTTTTTTAATCAGTCTTTGATGATCTTCGGAATTCTTTCACCAGTCGTTGAGTAGTAGTGTCCCTGCAAATCTGCTGCCAGACACGAGTGAGTGGGGAGAATACCTATCAAGTCTCCTATTTTCAGCTCTTCTAGTACCTCCAGGCTCATTTCTATGATACCATGCTCCTGTGATATTTTTTTCACATTTCCGATTACTTCATGTTCCCATCCATTTTCATTAAGGCGAACAGCTTTTCCAAAAGATTTGGAGCCATTTTCAGCAACAGATTCCTTCGAAAGGTGAACGGCGCCACCAAAGACAACCACCTCACATCGCTCTTTGTGTATTGCCACGACGGGACTTGCAAGACAAACTCCAATATCCTCAATTTTACAGGACCCAATCTGAACTTGCATCCAGTCGTAAAAAACAAAATTTCCGGCTCGGATTTCGTCAATTCCGGAGAAGTCATCAACCATACTGCAGGAAGGACTGTCACCGTAGCTGATAATTCCACCAAACCTGTCCTTAAGGTCTGCTAAAATCGTCAGCGATTCCTCAAATATTTTTTTGATATCCGCAGAATAGTACGTGTGTCCTGCGTGGCCTATGAACCCCTTAAACATCACCTGGTCGGTAGAGCCTGACACCAACGCTTCGATCAGTTGAAGGTGGGATGGGTCAATACCCGTGCGGTGCGTTCCGAGATCTATTTTGATAAAGTAGCCTACCGGATTTCGGATCAAATCATTCGCCAGCTTTAGGCTCTCTTCAGATTCTATCAATACGTTCAGTGTGGTATCCTTTGCTATTTCTGAGATCTCTTCAGATTCTAGGGGGTTGTAAGGAAAAGCAATGGTGATGTCGTCCCATCCAGCTTTGGCAAAATAAGCCGCCATATCGACCGAGCTTGCAGTGCACCTGGAGACGCCAAATGCGCGAAACCAATTCCCAATTTCTGCAGAGTGATGTGTTTTGAAATGTGGGCGCAGGTACGCTTTGGAAGCTGCAGCCTTTTCAGCCATGCGCCGGATGTTATCCTCGCATTTTTTCTTGTCAATAATTAAAGTGGGCTTAGTTATTTTCATCAAACAGTAGATACATGCTATACTCGAACGCGTCAAAAGTATCTAAAAGAGTTTGAATGAATTGTGGATCTTTCAGGTAGAAGTTTAGAAAATTATCCCGTCTTTCCTGGAGACTTCCTGCTGGAAACAGAGAGTCTTTTACCGCAGTTATCTGTCCCAATCTGTCCTTATGTTTTCTCTTTTCGGACCGTACCAGTTTCTTTTCGGCTTTTTCAAGCTTTGTGCCAGCCGTCGTTTTTAGCGCTTCAAGATGTTGAGCTAGCGTCGGATCGATTTTGACAGCTCGATCAGCAATCGACTCGTAGATCTTGCCAAGGTTATTTAGCTCAGTTTCGCAGGACAAATTTTCCGTGGCATTTGTCTTAACCCATTTGGTGAAGGCTGCATCTCGATCAAGGAAAAGATCGGTTGAAGTAAGTCCGGTCTTTTCCCATTTCGACCAGTCATTTTGAGGGACGATGAGTGCAAAATTCCTTGGTATTAAAAGTGGAAACGCTACTTCAAAATGCTCGAATACTGACTTAAGTTGCAGCCAGTAAACTGCTTCTGATGGCCCACCTACATAGGCCAGATTTGGCAGAATCATTTCCTGATAGAGTGGACGAAGTATCACATTTGGGCTGAATCGCTCGGGATATTCTTTGACGGCTTCTTTTACTTCTGTTTCCGAAAACTTTATATCACCGTCTACAACTTGAAACGAATCGCCATCTTTCTCGATTCGTCCCCGGACGTTTTCATCAAGGTAGAAGAAGTTAATGTCCCTTGCAGAAACCTGGGTCTTGTAGCCCAGGGACTGTAGTTCTTCGGTGTCCTTATCCGCAGCTTTTTTAGCGGAATGACTGAACAGATCGTCTTCCATCACAGGAATAAACAATTTCTTCAGCTCCTTATCATCCGCATCTACCACGACCAAACCCTCATCCCCAAATAGGTGGTTAACATAGTGTCTTGCAGCGTCGGCAAGGGTCGCTTTGGAGTACGCTTTGGCAAAAAAGTCAATGCCGCGAGGAAGCTGGTCTATAATTGCTTTGAGTCCTTCAGGATTAAACCTGCCGACTGCTCCTTGCTGATCGGTGCTCCATTCATATTTCTTGCCTTCGAAATAGAAATAGCTGATTTCTTCAAAATCATGGTCTTCTGAAGCCATCCAATAGACAGGAACAAAGTGCTGATCCGGATACTTCTCCTTCAGAGACTTGCAAGCATTGATTACGGTGACAATTTTGTAAAGGAAGTACAGAGGACCTGTGAAGATATTGAGTTGGTGACCTGTGGTAATGGTGTAGGTGTTTTCGTTGGCCAGACTCTTGATGTTTTCCATCAACTTGATTGAGGTGGTTGTTCCCTCATATTGACGCTGAAGCCGCTCGACCAGGACGCTCCTGTTTTTATCGTCGAAGTTTCGACTTTCAATTGCTGCCTGAAAATTCTCTATTGTTGGAAACTGCGAGTAGAACTCCTTGAGTTCCGGTCTTCCGCTGATGTAATCAATGAAGAGGGAGCTAAAACAGTTGGTTTCGTCTAAAGGAATGTTTTCTGAATGCACTTAGAAAGGCCGGTTAGTTGCGAATGGGTTCACCATACAGGTCAAATGCGGTAGCTTCGGTGATTTTAATGTTAGCGAAATCCCCAACTCTCAAATAGGAGTCATCGGAAGAAATGATGACCTCATTGTCTACCTCCGGAGAATCGTGTTCTGTCCTACCTATGAAATTTCCAGACTCCATTCGATCAATGAGAACTTTAAATGTCTTCCCAATCTTTTTTTCATTTATACTCATGGAAATTTCTTCCTGCACTTCCATTACGGCATTTGCCCGCTCTTGTTTTGTTTCCTCGGGGACATCATCCTCAAAACTATATGAGTGGGTATTTTCTTCATGTGAGTAGGTAAAGATCCCGAGCCGTTCAAACTTGTTTTGCTTGACAAAGTCCACCATTTCTTGGAAATCTGCCTCGGTTTCCTTTGGGTGACCAGCAATCAATGTTGTTCTTATTGCTATGCCTGGGACTCGTGTTCTCATTTGCTCCAGAAGTGCCTCGGTCTTCTCACGTGTCGTTCCACGTCGCATCAGTTTCAGCATGTGATCAGAAGCGTGCTGTAATGGGATATCCAGGTAGTTGCAGATGTTGGGTTTTGCTGCCATTATGTCCAGTACATCTTCAGGAAAACCTGTTGGAAACGCATAGTGAAGCCGTATCCACTCAAGACCATCGACATCAGAGAGACGATCCAAGAGCTCTGCGAGGTTTCTTTTTTTGTAAAGATCTAGTCCATAGTACGTCGAATCCTGGGCGATGAGTAAAATTTCTTTGGTGCCGTTTTTCACCAAGGACTGAGCTTCTGAAATAACTTGCTCTATGGGCTTTGAAACGTGTTTGCCTCGCATCAAAGGGATTGCGCAAAAGCTGCACGGCCGGTCGCAACCCTCCGATATTTTCAGGTAGGCGTAATGTTGGTTGGTTGTAGTGATCCGTTCACCAAGCAGCTCTTTTTTGTAATCCGCCTTGAATTTTTTTAAGAGTAAAGGAAGCTCCATCGTTCCGAACCAGGCATCAACATCCGGAATTTCATTTTGGAGATCGTCCCGGTAGCGTTGAGAAAGACAACCTGAGACATAAACTTTTTCTACCAACCCCTCATGTTTGGCATCTACATATCGAAGGATCGTGTCAATTGATTCTTGCTTTGCATTGTCGATGAAGCCACACGTGTTGATGATGACAATGTTTGCATCATCTTTCTTGGATTCGTGAGTGGCATCAATCTTGTTTCCCCTAAGCTGAGTAAGCATTACCTCAGAGTCGACGAGGTTCTTGGAGCAGCCTAGTGTCACAATATTGACTTTGTCTTTCTTTAAGGTTTTGGTTTTCATGCAAAGAAGGTGTCTTGCAGATTAGATTTAAAAGGTCTTAACTAACCAAGTCCATAGCAGGTTCATTCTTACTAAATAATAAATCCCACTGTGTGGACAAAGCTAATGGAAATAAGAAGGTTCTGAGTATGTAATTTTGCGGCGAATGACAAGGGGCAAACTACTCATATTGATGATTGGACTACTATTTGGATGCAGCGATATCGACAACTGTACCAGCGATTCCAATCTTTCATTCATGATTGTGCGCTTTTATGACTTTGAAACCAAAGCCACCAAGAAAGTGGGATTCCAAGTTTCGACAGAAGGGAGCACGGGTTTGTTTGGGTTAAGTTCTGACTCTCTGGCCATTGGGCTTCCGCTGGATCCGATGGACACCAGCTTGGTTTTCCATTTTGATTCTGACACCAATGACTATTCGCTGAATGTTCGCTACGATCCTAATTTCCTGATTTTTGACCCTGATTGCAGCCCCTCACTTTTTTTTAGCGGGATTGACACCTTGCAAAGTTCATTTGATTCAACAGCTATCAGGGGCACGGTTACTAATCGACAATTGACAACAAACTTTGAAGTCTACTTTTAACATATTGCTTTTGCTCCTTTCTCTTGTCGGCTTCAGTCAGAGCCAGGCTCCGAGAATTATCCAACCCAAATATGGATTTCATGAGGTGAAGGTTGGATTTAACGCTTTGAGATCCGCAAGGACAGTATTAGGTTCAGGTAAGAACATGCATGAAGCCGAGTTGTCGTTGGGGATAAATAGATGGAACGGGGTGTTTGATTTTGGCACAGAGAAAAATGAGCGATCCGGCGGATATTCCTATGAAAACAAAGGGACCTATTTACGAGCTGGAATTGATAGGAACTTTATCCAAAAGGTTAGATCCGGAAACGTTCTGGCACTTGGGCTAAGGTATGCCCGAGCAAGCTTCGAAGATCAGCTTGTTTATTCCATCGAAGATGTTGGATTTGGCAATCAAGAAATAGACCTTTCCAACTCAGACCTAAAGGCTAGATGGTTGGAACTGAATTTCACGCTCCGTGGGAAGATCACATCACAGCTTTATACGGGGTTCACGTTGCGATGGAAATTTTCGCGGAAGGTAAGTGGAGAGGGGAGTTTGCAAACGTTTGATATTCCAGGGTTTGGAAACACAAAAAGGCAGAATGCTACATCTTTTGACTACTATGTGATGTGGAGGGTGCCTTTGAGGTAAAAAATAGTAGGGAAAATTCCTGTCAATTTGTATTTGCAGTTAGAAAACTTAACTTAGATGTACCACTAAGCGACAAGAAAAAATGAAATTTATTTACACCCTTCTTGTCATCACTATATTAATATCCTGCAGCCAGGAGCGCGTTGAGCCGAGAGAAGTCGTTCTTGATCTGCCTGCAGTTCCTTTTTCGTATCCTAATTCGGATGCGAATGAAGCCACTTTAGGGCGTGTTCTTTTTTACGACACTCAGTTGTCGGTCAACAATTCGATTTCGTGTGCTTCATGCCACAAGCAATCAATAGCGTTTTCAGATAATAGACGCTTCAGTCGCGGATTTGAGAATCTAAGCACGGAAAGAAACTCCATGCCTATTCAAAACCTTAACTCCTTCTTCGATTTTCGTGCAGATTTTGGGTTTTCGGCTGGACTTTTTTGGGATGGCCGAGGAACAGATCACTCTTTGGCCGTTCTTCAGCCGATCGTCAACCATGTGG
Organism: Cyclobacteriaceae bacterium; assembly: GCA_028285685.1. GTDB lineage: Bacteria > Bacteroidota > Bacteroidia > Cytophagales > Cyclobacteriaceae > Ekhidna. The sequence continues at coordinate 180,590 of JANQOR010000032.1, forward strand.
AAATGGGAATTCGAGATTTGGACAAGTTGACAGCCAAACTTTCGGAGATTGATTATTATCCTGAACTCTTCCAAAATACATATGGAACTGATGAAATAAGCCCCGAAAAGATCGGCCGTGCTCTTCACGCCTTTGTGAGGAATATCACCTCACAAAACACGAAATTCGATCAATCCTTTTCGAACCCGGACATCTTAAGTGCCAAGGAAATTGTTGGAATGAATTTGTTCATAAGCAAATATCAATGCAACAACTGTCACCAGGTTCAGAGTCCACAGGGTTATCTGTTTGCCGGAGCATTTTCCAATATTGGACTAGAAACGGATGATAAAGGAGTGGGTGCTATTACCAATGCCCAGGAAGACAATGGGAAATTCAAGATCCCTTCTTTGAGAAATGTCCTGTTAACTGCGCCCTATATGCACGACGGGAGGTTCCAGACCATTGAGGAAGTGATCAAACACTATAGTCAAGGAGTGACAGATGATCCAAATCTAGACTTCAGGTTAAAAGACACAAATGGGAAACCAATTCGATTTGACATTACAGACACTGAGGTAAGTGCTATTATTGCATTTTTAGGGACCTTGACCGACCACTCTATGCTAACAGACGAAAAATTATCAAACCCATTTAAACTCCAATGAAAATCTTTTTAGCGACGGTATTTATTGTACTGTCTTTTTTCTCGTTTGATGCTTTTGCTCAAGTACCTTCTGACGAGTCGAGCCTTGAGGGTCATTACCTGGGATTGCAGGGAAACGAATTGATCCGGCAACTACTGACCATCGGTGATGTTGCAAATCCTGACAATCCCTATTTGATCAACTATTCCTATAACTCCGCTAATGGCAGGGGAATTAATGTTGGATTTGCGCTCAGGGTAGATGAGTTTGATCAGCAAACAGGCTTTAGCACATTGACAACAGAGATTGACAATTTCGCATTGAGAGTAGGTTATGAAAGAAAAAAACAGTTAGATAAGCGCTTCGTTTTTAGCTTAGGTTTTGACATTCTGATCGAAAGTTTTAAGAACAAGACAATCAACGAGGACAACTTTAATTCCCAAATTCTAACAACGGAGACAAAAACGACAGCTTACGGACTTGGTCCCCGTTTAGGACTCAATTATAGAATTACAGATAAAATCATTCTTGGGACCGAAGCGAATTACTACTATAAGGAGTTGGAAGAAGAATTTGAAGCGACATTCGATAACAACCCTACTAATAACGAAAGTGATAAATCTGACTTAAAAAGATTGAACTTTGTCTCTCCCTCTTCTTTGTGGTTGATCATAAGGCTCTAGTAAGCGTTACATACACTCATTAAGTTGATGCTTGGTTCAAAGGATTTGTGAATGCTCGAGAAAATTGACAGTGACAAAGAAGTAGATTCTAGGGAATAACTCTTATCTTGTACCCGTAACAATCACGTAACAACTCATCCTATGACAACTGCAGATATTCAAGCCGAAGTAGATTCACTGGAAGCCCAATTAACTGGCGACATGTTCAGGGACATGGATTTGAAAGATAAAATTCACAATCTGAAGATGAAGTTAAATGGTACTCGACCGATGAATTCAGAAATTGAATGTGTCGGATGTGGCAGTTGAAAATCCTCGTGGCTAGGTAATAGTTGTTAGTCAGAGGAAACTTTTTACTTGTTTTTCTGTCTTTGAGCCTGTAGAGTATTTGAAAAATGAGATCATTTCAATCAGGCATCCTTCTTCTTTTTTTATTTCCAGCCATTGCTCAACCGAGCAATGAACAAACCTATGATTATACCTATGACTATGGAGATCAGGGACACTCCTCCTGGGCAATGGTTCGAAAAAACAATCTATATGGATTTATTGATCGTGAAGGCAAAGAAGTTATCAAACCTTCCCTGGAGAAGATCTATTCCTTTGGAGATTACGGTCCGAATTTAGCTCTTGTCAAAAAAGATGGCCTTTATGGATTTTTGAGTAGAGAAGGTCAATATGTTGTAAAGCCTGAATACTCACGTATTCATGATTTTGGCTCAAAGAAGATCAACTGGGCACTTGTCGAAAAAAATGGTTTGTACGGATTTATAGATAGAACAGGGACCATTGTAGTAGTCCCTGCCTATAGCAGAATTGGCGATTACGGTGGGTTTAGACCTAACTGGGCCCTGGTGGAAAGAGATGGCCTCTATGGCTTTCTTGATCGTAGCGGCAAAGAAATTGTCGGATTGAAATATGATCGGATCCATAGCTTTGGCTCCATTGGTTCTGGATGGGCCAGAGCTGAGAAGAACGGCTTGATCGGATTTATTGAGAAGAGCGGAAAAGAGATCATTCCTCCCCGTTACACCTACGTCTCAAGTTTTGGTAACATCACCAGTTATTGGGCCAAGGTGGGTATTGATGGCCTGTATGGTTTTATCGATCGGGCAGGCAAGGAAGTGGTGCCGGTTCAGTATTCAAAGGTGTATGACTTTGGCTCAAAAGGGCCAAGTCACTTGGCCTTAGTTCAAAAATCCGGGCTTTATGGATTTATTGATAAAACAGGGAAGGAAATAGTGCCGGCTAAGTACGACAAGATCAGTCGGTTTGATCGGGAAAATTCTAATTGGGCGCTTGTGGAGAAAGATGGAAAGTTTGGGTTTCTTGATTCTGATGGAAAGGAAGTGGTACCGGTTGCTTTGAACGATCTCAGCAAGAATTTTCATGAATTAAGCGATCACTTTCAGTCTGCGGGCACCCATATAGGTAAAGAGGGTCCAGTGAAGCGCTTCTGGGTGAGTCCTTTTGTCAACGACTATGCCATCATCAAAAGTAAGAAGACGTGGAACCTCGGTGTAGTTAATAGGGATTTCGAAATAGTTGTGCCTGTCGAGTATAAGAAGATCATGGTGGACGATGACGGAAATATTCACGTGTGGCAGAGGCAGAACTAATCAAACGACAGCCTATAAGCCAGGGTAAAATAGATGGCAGAGACCTTTTCCTCTGCCAAAGATATGGTCGACCCACTTTCATCTGAACCTTCGAAACTTGGAGTCTTTCCTTTAGAGTGATACCGAATCGAGGCAGTGACATCATGTTCAAGCGCAATTCCAATTTCTGCAACGCCAGATAGGTTATGTCGAGTCACCTGGTCAGTATTCGATGCGTGAACATACCTTTTGTAGGTGTTGATTCCAGCGCCTATCCCCAGAAAGAGAATGCCAAAAGATTTCTCTCGCCTGTATCGCGCTTTGAGCATTGCAGTATTAAAGCGAACGCTGTATGGCCACACGATGACCTGGTTGTTTTGAACGTCATTGGTCCCACTTACAGGTAGGAGATCGCCTCCGGTTGCCAACTCGATACCTCCCTGGAATGATTTGCTGAGGCTCAAATGTCCATTGACAAAAAGAAGACCCTTTGCTGCGTTGTGGTCGGCTTCCAAAACATTACCGAATCCGGCACCCAATTCAACAAAAGCTTTTTGTGCAAAAGTGACGTGGTACAGGATGGAGAATAGCAGAATCAGACCATGCTTCATGATAAGGAACCCTCAGACCTTATACAATGGTCGGGAGGATAACCCTCATTTGGTCTATTCAAAAAAAGTTGGAGTAAAATCGAAAAGGGGAAGCAATGGCTCCCCCTGATGCTAAAAGGTACTATCGAATAATGCTTTCATTTCTGCCCAACTAGCGCTATCGGCCTCCGCCTGGTATGCTAAGGGCATATCAAACTTTGCTCCTATCTCGTCTGCTCGTTTGCTCGTAAATGAATGTACCGCCCCTGGATAAGCGATGTACTTATAGTCAACACCGGCAGCATCCATCACTGCTTTAAAGTCTTCAACAGATTGTGCTGGAATAAAGGGATCGTCGGCTCCATTCGCAACGAGAACCTTTGCTTTGACAGTGCCTGGTTCTGGTGCAATTGGCAGTTGTAACCCTGCATGAAATGCGGCTACAGCGTCCAAATCAAAACCCGCATTGGCCATGTTCAGGGCAATGGTTCCCCCGAAGCAGTAACCTATAGCTCCAATCTTTTCCGGGTCAACATTTGGGTGGTTTTTTAACGTATTCAGTGCACTTTCAAAACGCGCTTTGGCCTCATCAAGGTTGCTGACCACTTCCTGCGTAAACTTGCCTGCATCATCTGGGTGCTCAGCGGTTTTACCATCGCCATACATATCCACGGCGAAAGCGACATAACCCATTTCAGCTAGCATATCGGCCCGCTCACGGGCATAGTCATTGTGTCCCCACCATTCATGAACCACCAGGATACCTGGCCGTTTTGAGTCGTCATTCTGATTGAATGCTATGTAGCCTTTCATATTTGTGGAGTCCGTAGAGTACTCCACTTCTCCGACAGGAGGACTAGCATCTTCCTCAGAAGCTTTTTCCTGGGAAGGTCCGGAGCATGCAAAAACTAACAGCATACTTAAAAGGGTATAGACTAAATTTTTCATAATGGTTCGGTTTTCTCTGGTTTGGTTTACCCTAAAGGTAGTGTGAATTGTGTTTTGGGCACAAAAAAAACCAGGCACTGCCTGGTTTTCTCTGGTCGTATTTTTTGGTAGCCTAGTCAAGTCGAAAGACGATGGGTACCGACATGTGAACGCGGACTGGTATCCCTCTTTGTTTGCCGGGACTGAATTTTGGTAACAAACCAACAACTCGTATGGCCTCTTCATCGCAACCAGCACCTATTCCCCGTTTTAGTTTTATCTGAGAAACAGAACCATCTTTCTCAACCACGAAATCGATAGTGACCCTTCCTGAAATGTGTAGGTTTCTCGCTTTTCTGGGATATTTGACATTCTTGGCAATAAAGGAAAGCAGCGCCTGATCACCTCCGGGAAACTCGGGCATTTTTTCCACGAACAGGAATGGCTGGTCTGTTATCTCATCGGGGAGTATAGTTCCTTCATACTGTGGTACTATCTCATCATCAAGGGGCTCAATATCTATCTCAAACTCCTTTTCAAGCTCAACTTGAGTTTCAGTAATAGCTTCAACCACCATTACTGGCTTCCTTACCACCTTTGGTTTTGGTGGTTCAGGATTTTTCTGCTCAGTTGAGATAATTACTTCTTCTGGCCAGACATCTTCTTCGATTGGCTTGAACAGATCGATCGGGTCTACCTCTGTTTTCAGTTCAAACGCAGAAATGACAAACGCAAGAGATAAAATCAGCCCAATTCCAAAGAAAAGTGGTCTTTGTCTTTCAAGGTCGTACTTTCGATACTTTTTAGGTTCCATAATTCAGTCATTTTAAAGAGTAAAACATAAATCCACAGGAATCAAAAGCATGAATCATGCCCAAACGTCTCGACGTTGTTATCTTAACGGTTATGAAAAGACTTGCTTGGCTTATAATCCTGGCACCTGGGCTTCTCCTTGGTCAAAAGGACGAAAAATTCAAGTCGAAGTATACCGTGGATGATCTTGATAAGGTCCCTGCAGCTCCAGACTATTCCCAAATGAAATATTGGATTGCTCATCCTGAGAAGGATGATGTTGCAGATCTTGTCCCTGGCAAGGGAGAATTGCTGCAGTATCAAGAAACGGCCGATGTGGACGTTTTTTTTGTCTATCCTACGATCTACACAAAAAAGCAACAACCTGAGAATCCGTGGTTGGCTGATGTAAATGATGAGAAGCTAAATCGTAGAATTGCTGAGTCCACCATAAAGAATCAGGCCACGGTGTTCAATGCCTCCGCAAAAGTCTATTCACCACTCTACAGACAGGCGCACATCGGCATCTATTACCTGGACCTGGAGTTGAAATTGACTGCACTGAAATTTGCTTATCAAGATGTGAGAAAGGCGTTTATTTATTATCTGGAAAATTACAACAAAGGACGACCCATCATCATCGCTTCTCACAGCCAAGGCACAACTCATGCGGAGAATTTGCTTAAAGAATTTTTTGAAGGGAAAGAACTGATGAGTCAACTGGTTGCTGCTTATTTGGTAGGTATGCCACTACGAGATGATACTTTCAAGGCAATTCCTATCTGTGAAGAAGAAAATGATACAGGATGTTGGCTTAGCTGGAACACTTATCGACAGGGCTACTATCCACCCAACCATGATTTTTGGTACGATGCTGGGGTCAGTGTTAATCCTCTGAGCTGGAAAAGGGACAGCACTTATGTTTCTTGGGGAGCGAACTTGGGCGGGGTACTAAAAAACTACAGAAGGATCCGCCTGGGAGTGTCCGACGCTCAAAACAAAGATGGAATGCTATGGATCAACAAACCGCGTTTTTTTGGAAATTTCTTAATCAATTGGGATCGATATCATGTGGTTGACTACAATCTCTTTTACATGAATATTCGTGAAAACGTTGAAAAGAGAGTGGAGAATTATTTGAAGGATTAACCTTCAGCCTGCTGCGACATGAAGTCATCAAGAAGAGCCATCATACGCTCATGGATCATGTACAGTCGGGTTTCAGCAATATATTTTGGAGTGAATTTACAAAAGGCGATGAAGTCCGTGAGCTGATCGCCTTTCAGCTTCGTCATTTCTGCTACCCATTCCCTTGTGAATTTTTGTTGAGCTTTTGTTGTAGTGTGTCTGCTCTTATCGATCTGTTGCATTTTCCTTTTCTCCTTTTCCTTTTTGCTAAATGCGTGATGCAGGAATGAGAAGGGATGAGTAGCGATAAACACGGGATGGGTAAATTGCTTTTTTTCCAAAACGGTATACTCTTCCATTGTAGGTTGAGGAACTCCATGATACCAAAAGGATGTGTCCTCAGCTTCGGTGTCCACAATCATCTGTTTAAACCTGGAATACTCCGGGAGCTCACCGATAACAACCTCTTCCAGGTAAATAGTGTCCACAGGTAGAAAGAACTCGATGCGATCACCTACAAACCACGATTCCCTGGCAATCCAACCGAGTACCTGGTATCCGACATTGGATAACATAAGCGTGTCACCCTCTATTGCGGGGATTCGGAATTTGCCGTAAGCGTCGGCAATGGCCAATTTACCTGAAGAAAGGTTTTGAATGTGGGCTCCTATGAGTTCTTCCTGTGTTGTGCTGTCTTTTACAATCCCATAAACAAATTTCCGTTGGGAAAATCCAACGAACGAAGTGAGTAAGAGTGCTATCGTAACTAGCTTTTTCACTTTATCAAATATCTTCAGATTGGAAGGAGAGGGATCTATTCATTATGAATTTTTAACAATTTAGTCGCCTGATGTGTTTTACTTCAAATGGTGCGATTTTCCCAAAATTCAGGTATTTATACATTAAGAGTAATGCAGGAACTTCCTATAGGGTTGCCTGAGGCCTGGGAGTTTTTTTCGTCACCATCGAACCTTGGCGAGATTACGCCGAAACACATGGGCTTTCGGATCACCTCCGGAGTGCCAAAGCGGATGTATCCTGGTCAAATTGTTAGTTACAGATTGTCACCGATTCCCGGAATCAAGATTAGCTGGGTTACTGAAATCACACACGTAGAAGATTTGAAGTTTTTTGTGGACGAGCAGCGGTTTGGTCCATACAGCATGTGGCATCATGAACACCATTTTGAGGAAAGAGATGGATCCGTATTGATGACTGATAAGGTTTCGTACAAGCTTCCCCTGGGATTTCTGGGACACCTCGCTCATTTTTTATTTGTTAAAAAGCAGCTCAAAGCCATTTTTGATTACAGAATAAAAGTGCTGGAAGAGAAGTTCGAAAGGTAGAAGTATCTTTAAAGAACAGTAATCATTTAACCACGAAACAATGAATCGTCGGGAACTTATTAAAGGTCTGGGACTCGGAGCTGCAAGCCTCCCGTTTCTGTCTGTGAATCTCAAAGCAAATCCTCTTCACTCCGATTGGAAAGGCACCTTTACGGATGATAAAGTGAAGGACGAAGGATTTTGGAAAAAATTCAAGAAGGACTACTATGATGTATCCAAAAATTTTATCAATCTGGAAAATGGTTTTTTTGGGGTGCAGCCAGTACCCGTTTACCAGGCTTACCTTAAGAATATTGAACGTCTCAACAAGGATTCTTCAAAGTATTTGCGAACAGAGTACGGGAAAGACCTGAAGGCGATCATGAAGCAGCTCGCAGCGTTTTCAGGAGTGAGTGATGAGGAACTACTGATCACACGAAATGCGACGGAGGCCATGAATATCATCATCAATGGACTTGACCTAAAAGCAGGTGATGAGGTAATTCTGCATAAGCAGGACTATTATAGTATGATTGAGGCTTTCGAAATGCTCGAAAAGCAGAAGGGCATTAAAATAAAAGTGATCCGAATACCACTTGTCCCCAAAAGTGACAAAGAAATCCTTGATAAATACGAAGCTGCTGTTACTGAAAAAACGAAGTGCATTTTGGTTACGCACATGATTCATTTAACAGGCCAGATTATGCCTGTTGAGAAAATAGCCGATGCGTTCAAGCCAAAAGGAATTGACGTGATCGTTGACGCGGCACATAGTTTCGCCCAAATCGATTATAACCTTAGCGATCTGAACTGTGATTTTGTAGGAGTAAACCTTCACAAATGGTTTGGGAATCCGCTGGGAGCGGGTCTGCTCTATGTGAAGAAAGATCGGATTAAAGACCTGCAACCTATGTTTGGTGATAGTTCGAAAGCCGAGGACGATATCAGAAGATTGGGGCATTTTGGTACGTTATCAGTGCCGATTGTTATGACGATTCCGGATGCAAAAGATTTCAACGACATGGTGACGATCCCACTTAAGGAAAAGAGACTCCGATATCTACAAAACTACTGGACGAAGGAGGCGAGTGGAATTCCGAAGGTGAATGTTACTACACCCGCTAGTGATCCTAAACGAAGTTGTGCAATTGCAAGCTTTGCCATTGAGGGCATGAAAACGGAAAATGTAATCAGTGGTCTTCTTGAAAAACACAATGTGTTCACAGTGATAAGACATTTGGAAGATCAGGATGTGGTACGTGTTACTCCTAACCTATACAATAACACCGGAGAGATGGACGTGTTGTTGGAGGGAATTAAAGACTTGGCTGCGGGCTAAATGAATTAGCACAATATGCCTATTTTTAATTGTAATTAACCGAATTACAATTGAAGAGAGTATTTGATTTTCTGTCTCTCTTGGTGATCAATCTTCTCCTAATAGTTTTTGTTGGTAGTGAAATCGACAAGTTCAAGCTAGAAATTGGCGGAACTAGGGATTTGGCCAATAGTAAAAGACGGATGTTGGTAGATCTCGACCATAATGGCAGTCTCGAAACCGTTGATTTTCGATCGATGGCCAATGACTTTTCAACAATCCGAATTGTCTCAACAGAGGGACTGATCTCTGAGATCAAGGTGCTGGGTCGCTGGATGTCTCCGCGAGCCCAATCATTTTTAGATATGGATGGAGATGGGAAAATGGAAATTCTGGCTTTTACCGCTTACAAAGATTCCATTTGGCTGAACCTTGTAGATCACTTTGAAGTGTTGACGGAGTATCCCATTGAAGCACTTGATCCAGAATTTTCGATTGAAAACTATGACTATTCAGTTGAAATCGCTGGCACTTTTTCGGGGAAATTGATCTTCGCAATTAATGCTGGTTATCCGACCTATCCAAGATCAATTTATGTCCTTGACTTGTCTAATGGCGAAATGAAAAGATCTATGGAATTGGGTTCTTTGCTTAAACAACCTTATCTGTTCGACCTTGATTTAGATGGGAGACCTGAAGTAATCACAAGATCATTTGCTCCTGAAAACATCCATTACCATGTTCCATATACGGATAGTTCAGCTTGGCTCCGAATTTTCGATTTAGGTACCTCGCATGTTTTTGATCCCATTGAATATCGGTTTCAAACTAGCCATATCACGGTCCTTCCGGTGAGGACAGATAGCGCTAATTACCTTGCTGTCTCACACACGTACAATGGACTAAGAGAGGTCACTCCGCGAATTACATTAGTAGATTCTGCAGGCCAGGAAGTCTCGGTGAGTAGAGCCGAATCGAATAGAACCCTTATTCCGATAAATAGTGAACTGTTCATTTATCACTTTGATGAGGAACGCGTTTACAAGAGTGATGCCTTTTTGAACCAGGTCAAGGTCGTTAGTTCAGGCATCCAGATATTACCTCTTCCGACAGACTTTTACGATTGGGACGATGATGGAGATGCAGAGTTTTTTTCTTTGCATGCCGACATGTTATACGTCTTTGACACGGATTTTAGCCTTATCGGGGAATTGGAATTGCCGGAGAGAATGATTGAAGGTCAGATCGGAAATTACGGACAAATTCTACTGTTTTCACAAGGCAAGGAATATGCGGTCAAGGTTCGCAAATCAATATTATTCATCTGGAGATTTCCAATATTTCTAGTAACAATTGTTATTGAGTTCTTTGTCATAATAAGATTAAGAAGTAGAAGGTCAAAGTCTCTAAGTCATATCATTTTACCAGTGGGAAGAAAGAAACGTAAAGTATTGTTTTCAGAACTCGAATATCTTGAAACTGCCGGTGGACCTTACACAAATGTGTATCTCAATATCAAAGACAAGCCGTTATTGATCACTAAGAATATTGGAGCACTCGAGAAGCAGCTGCCCTCTGATCAATTTGTAAGAATATCAAGAAAGCACATAGTGAAGAAGGGTCTTATTACAGAAGTGGGTAAAAATGAGGTTACGATATCAACGAAACATGGAGAATCCACATTGGAAACATCTAAGAAGATTGAATTCTAGTTAAGCCAATAAGGCTGTTTGTTAATCAGAATCATTGATTCATTAAAGAACTTGAAAACTCGGATCCGGTGAAGGGATTATTACAAAGATTTGATCCGAACCAAATCTTAGTAATAATGAAGAAATTTATCTTACCAATTTTTATTGTCAGTACAGGTTTGCTAACAAGTTGTTTTCATGACCATTTTCCTCCCTTTGGTGGAGGAGGTGATGGGAGCAACGGCCCCAGTCCAGTAGCATATTACAAATTTGAAAATGACGCTCTTGACGAAACAGGTAACAACAATGGTGTTGTAAACGGTGCAACCTTTGTTGAAGACAGCGACGGAAATGAAAATGCTGCTATTGCCTTTGATGGACTATCTGACTTTGTGCAGATTCCAAGATCAAATGATGTGAATTTTGATACTGAGGATTTTACGATTGCCTTCCTCCTGAACACGACCACATCGAATGAAGGAGTTATTTTCTCTACTAGAAATACTTCAAATTGTTCTCAGGCGTCTGGTCCGACTTTCACTCTTACCATTAAGACTAGCGGCAGCTTTAGTGCGACTCTCAGAGGGTCAAACGATATAAAGTATGGAATTACAAGTACTGAAGTGGCAAATACCGGGCAATGGACCAAATTGACTTTGTCAAGAAATGGAGGAATCATCAGGCTATATGTCGGCGAGGAGGAAACCCAAATAGCTATTGAGGAGAACACAGATTTTACCACTTTGGGAGATTTGTTTTTGGGTAGGACCATCTACTGTACCGGAAATCACCTAGAAGGGGCGATTGACGAACTAAGAATTTTTGAAGAATACTTGACAATAGAAGAAGTCATGGAGCTCTATAACTGATCCCTTTTTAGCGGCGAAAGTAGGAGAGAACTGGAAGAGACCTCATCTACTCTTTCAGTTTTTTCTGTCAATTGGCTATGTTAGGGCTTAATTGGAGCCGTGTCCAAATGTAGTCAGCGGAAAGACTTGCTGGTTTGCTAAAATTTGGGTCAGTTAACATCAATAGTGAAAAAGTCACCCACAATCTCAATAATCATCCCCACTCTTAACGAAGAAGGGTACCTTCCTGTCACCGTTACAAACACGCTCAAATGTGCCGACGACCCAGACAGGCTGGAAGTCCTGGTGGTTGATGCAGGAAGCACGGATCAGACAATAAAATCCATAGAGGGTCAAAATACACGCATTTTTGTAAAGCCCGAATTTGTTCTGAAGAAACATAAGAGCCTCAATTTCGGTATTGAACAGGCTGCTGGAGATGTTCTAATCTTTCTTGATGCAGACACGATCCTACCAATAGGGTATGATACACTGGTTTTGAAGATGCTGGATCAGCCAAATGTGGTCGGTGGAGCTTTTGAATTCTCGTTTGACCATTCGGATTGGAAACTCCGGTTACTTCAAAGGTTTAATAGAATTCGCTACCGTTTTGGTCACATGTATTATGGTGATCAAGCGGTTTTTTGTCTAAAAAGCACTGCGACAGAAGTGGGACGCTATCCTCCTAAAGATTTGATGGAAAGCGCCTATTTCTGCAAACGCTTGCTTACCGTCGGTAAGCTTGGGCTAATCAAATCACCAGTAAAAACCTCTGCGAGAAGATTTATCACTAATGGATTCTTCAAGGTTTTCTGGTTTGACTTTACCATGTGGATTCGCTTCGTGCTTAATATGCCGGTGGAGCAGTACGGGAAGAGGTATTGGGGGCTGAACTTAGAATCTGATGGATAAACCATTGGTCTCGATCATCATGGCGGTCAAAGATACCGAGCCATACCTACCAGGCTGTCTTGATTCCATTTTAGCTCAAACGTATGAACATTGGGAGCTTATTGCGGTAAATGATCACTCTTCGGATAGAACACCTGAAATACTGGAGGAATACAGAAAAAAAGATGCTAGAATTCGTGTCTTCCATAGTCAAAGACATAAACTAATCCCAACGCTTAAGGAAGGATATCAACATGTTCGGGGCAGTCTAATCAACCGAATGGACTCAGATGATAAAATGCCGGAGGATAAACTGGAAGCTTTGGTCACTGAGTGGATGAAACATGGCAAGGGGACTATCATCGCAGGTGGAACTCAGCACTTCGTTGATGAAGGTGAGGTTGGCGATGGGTTTTTGAGGTATGAAAAGTGGTTAAATCAGGTAGCTGCGCAAGGAACTCACTACCAGGAGATATACCAGGAGTGTGTTATTCCATCGCACAGTTGGATCATACACAAGGAAGATTTCGATTTGGTCGGAGCCTTTGAACCGGAAGTGTACCCCGAGGATTATGACCTTTGTTTTCGCTTTTATAAAGCAGGACTACGAGTTGTAGGCATTGACAAGGTTCTACATTTCTGGCGAGACAGGTCCAACCGGATTTCCAGAACCTGGGAGGAGTACAAAGACAATCGGTACTTTGAGCTAAAGATCCCTTACTTCTATGAACTGGACCGAGACAGGCAGCGACCCCTAGTTCTTTGGGGAGCCGGACGAAATGGAAAATACCTTGCCAAACTGATCCAGAAGAAAGAGCAAACTTTTCACTGGGTCTGTGATAATGAAAAGAAAATAGGAAGAGATGTTTATGGCATCACAATGAAGCGATACGACGTGATACCTGAACTCGAAAACCCCCAAGTCCTTATTGTGGTTTCTTCTCCGAAAGAAAAAGCGGAGATCTCGAGGTTATTAGATTCTTGGGAAAAAGAACCTGTTCGCGATTATTGGTTTTTTCTTTAGACGTTTTCCCTTCCAGCGCGGACTCCGCTTCTAAGCGACATTCACTTTTCTTGAGCCTTCAGCTTCTTTTTTGTGTGCTAGCTTAATCCGGAGAATGCCATCCTTCAGTTCGGCAGATATCTTATCTCTATCCACAGATTTTGGCAATTGGAATTTTCGCTCAGCGAAATCAAGATTGATCTCCTGTGTGAGAAAATTCTCCTCTTCCACCAATTCCCTTTTTGCCGAAACTTCTAGCATATCTTCTACCAGTGAAACAGATATTTCCTCTTTCTTAAATCCCGGAAGGTATACCTCAAGATTGTATTCGTTTTCCTTTTCAGAAGCGTTGGTAGGAGCTATCCATGTGTCCGCAGTAGCATCCCTGCCCATAAAATGATGAGGGTCTATAAACCGATTGTACCTCTCTCCGATCCGGGAGAAAGGTCCGTAATGTATTTGATTCAGTGCCATGATTATTTTGTTTTTGCTAAAGTAGAATGAGGCACTTTCCGAAACATTGATGATGCTCAGAGAACTAGGTGACTCTGATCAGGAAAGAAAAAGATGCTGTAAATTATGGTCACTTGAAAATACGTTGAAACAGCAAACCCGGATATTAACTCTGATCGTCATTTCGCAGTTCATGTGCACCTCTCTATGGTTTGCTGGAAATGCCGTAATGCCGGATCTTATCTTAAATCTTGGACTGGCTGATAGCGATCTTGGTCACCTTACTTCATCCGTGCAATTTGGTTTTATCTTAGGAACGCTGTTTTTTGCCTTTTTCACCATTGCGGATCGCTTCAATCCCTCACGAGTTTTCTTCATCAGCGCCCTATGTGGTGCCTTGTTCAACCTGCTTATAGTTATTGAGGGAATGCACTTTGCACACGTTTTGCTTCTTCGGTTTTTGACAGGTTTTTTCCTTGCCGGGATTTATCCCGTAGGTATGAAGATTGCCTCTGACTACTTCGAGCAAGGTCTGGGAAGAGCTTTAAGCTTTCTCGTTGGAGCTCTTGTCATGGGAACAGCTCTTCCACATTTGGTGCAAGACCTAACGGGCTCCTTTTCCTGGAAGTATGTGATGCTCATCACCTCCGCGATGGCTGTGGCTGGAGGTTTTCTGATCTTTCAATTCGTAATGCCAGGACCTTTTCGTAAGGCAGGTCAAAAGCAGAAGTTTGGTGCAATTTTCAAAGTTTTTAGAAGTAGAAAATTCAAGGCTGCTTCCTTCGGTTATTTCGGGCACATGTGGGAACTCTATTCCTTTTGGGCATTTGTCCCTATCATGTTGCAATTCTATGCACAACAGCATTTCAAGGAGATAAATATTGCGCTATGGTCCTTCCTGATTATTGGGTTAGGTGGTGTTGCATGTTTCTTTGGAGGACTGCTCAGCGAACGTCATGGAGCCAAGAAAATCGCATTGGTTGCACTTGCAGGCTCTGGTCTCAGCTGCTTGCTATCTCCAATCATGTTTGGGGCTCCACTACTCCTTTTTCTTGCATTCCTCGTTGTTTGGGGCTGGATGGTAATCATTGACTCACCACTGCTTTCGACACTGGTCGCAAACCATGCGGATCCTGAGTTAAGAGGAACTTCGCTTACTATCGTCAATTGTCTTGGTTTTTCAATTACGATCATAAGCATTCAACTTACTACTTTCCTTATGACGATTGTGAGTTTTGAATACCTCTATGTTATCCTGGCCATCGGGCCAATTTTTGGTGTTTCTTCTCTTTTGAAATCGACCTAGAGACCTTTTCTTCTGAGTGATATTATATCTTTTACAACTTATATACTAATAGTCCGTATATTTGTTTTACAACTTATATAGAAATGAAAACGTATCTGGGTGAATTTGAAGAAGTCGTACTTACAATGGTTGGTATTCTCGGAGACCAGGCCTACGGAAACGCGATCGTTAAGGAGACAATGGAAAGGTTAGACCGCAAAGTGAACCTTAGTGCGGTCCACATCACGCTGTACCGGCTTGAAGATAAGGGATACGTTAAGTCCGAAATGGGTGGAGCTACTTCATCTCGAGGAGGAAGACGGAAGCGGTATTTTAAGATAACGAATGCTGGACTAAGCCTCTTGAAAGAAATGCAAGTGCAGCGGAAGAAACTATGGGAGCTGCTTCCTCAACTTAATTTCGCTGCGTTTCAGTCATGAGCAATCAAAGTCCAGCTAGTTGGGCCATGACACTTCTCAAGTGGATTTGTCCGAAAAAGTTACAGGAGGGAATTGTTGGAGATTTGCTTGAACAATTCGAAGAAGAGATCACAACTGCTGGGAGAGCTAGAGCTAATAAACGGTTCATTTGGAATGTACTTCGTTTGCTGCATCCCTCCATTTTGCTAAGAAATCAGGTTAAGAAGCTTAAGTATATCAATATGAGAATGTTTAGGAGTCATTTTTTGGTAGCCTACCGGAGCATGATGAAGTACAAGTTATACTCGTTCATTAATGTATTTGGATTATCGACAGGCGCTTGGTCAGTTTGTGTCATTTTCCTTTTTGTTAATCAAAGATTAAGTGTCGATTCCTTCCACGAAAACACGTCGATCTACAGGATATATAGTCAATTCAGAAATGCAGAAGCAGAGGGAACCGAATACGCGAGTGAGAGGTCGGCCATAATTTCCGTGCCGCTAACTCCTGAGCTGGCGAGACAAACTCCCTCTATTACTAAGTTCACTAGAGTTGCTAGCAATAGTGGCACGGTGGTTCAGAATCAAACCCCGTATGAGGAAATTGTCCATTTTGTTGACAAGGATTTTTTATCCATTTTCAGCTTCCCCATTATCAGCGGTAGTGAAAATTCACTGAATAATCCGAACACTATTGTCCTTTCCAGCGAGCATGCAACCAAATATTTTGGTGACGTTGACCCCATTGGTAAGACACTCGAACTAACACTTAACGATAGTACGCAGATTTATGAAGTTACCGGTGTGGTAATGAATATGAAGCACAGAGCGAGCCTTCAGTTTGATATCCTGGTTCCTTTTGAAACCTTTCGGCTAGTAGCGGGCAACACGATGACTTCATATACCTACTCCAGTATTGAAGGGTACGTCGTTTTTGAAAACCCTGATGTACTCAAGGGAATTTCTCCGGTTTTGACCTCAGCAATAGCAAGAGAGAGTGAAAATGATGCAAGGGTCCAGGAGATAGGCATTCAACCGCTGTCGGAAATCCACATTGAAACCGATATTGAAGGAAATGCGGAGGATACAGACCTTCAAAAGCTGCGAATTGTCTCTGCCCTAGGTTCCTTAATCCTTCTGGTAGCAATAATCAACTTCATAACACTTTCTACTAGTCATACGCTCAAACGCCTGAGAGAAGTTGGGTTGAGAAAAACACTTGGAGCCTTTAAAACGCAGATTGGAATACAGTTTATTACTGAGTCTTTTTTTGTTTCCGCTTTGGCGGGGATGATAGGTCTTGCAATGGCTTATTGGACCGCACCCTACTTCAGCCAGGTATTTCAGGTGCCTTTCGTTTTCGTATTGGATAGTAGTGCTATCATCTTTGTCCTGCTTCTGATCACCTTTATAGCGCTCGTTTCGGGAGGCATTCAATCGATCCTTTTGACAAGGTACAAGCCGGTTGATGCGATTCGTGGAACGAACATGGTCATGAGAAAGGATAGTATACTGAACCAGTCATTGGTTGTTCTTCAATTCACACTATCTACTATGTTAATCATTGGGACTTTGGTCATGAAAACTCAAATGGAATATATCCAGAACAAGGATTTGGGTTACGATAAAGAACGATTGCTTGAGATTGGTATGCAATCACCTTCCGATATTACTGCGTCGAACAATTTGCTTAACAGATTTCGGCTAGAATTGGACAAAGACCCCAGGATTTTGTCTGTCTCTGCTGCCATGAACAGTTTCAAAGAACCATGGACGCGGTTCGAGATTCGACAAGAGGATGACACGGAAGAAGAAATATATTTTAATAAGGTCGATGAGAAGTATGTTAAGACCATGGGTATGAAAATAGTGAGAGGGGCTGATTTCGAAGAAAATTCAAGTAACTCAACTAAAATTTTGGTCAACGAAGCTATGGTCCGGCATTTTGAATGGGAAGACCCATTGTCCGAACAAATTCCAGGAGTTAATTATTCCTCGAATCACCAAATAATTGGAGTAGTTAAAGATTTTCATTACGGCACTCTCCACGAGGAGATTGAGCCACTGGTTCTTTCTGTCGATGCGGATGCAATCATAGGTGGAGTGACAGGTTTGGCTACTTATGTTTGGCCAATTAATATGTACACAATTGTGCTAAGAATTGGACCCGGAGACCTGGGTCAAGTTCTGGCACATATTGAGGACACATGGACGGAATCGAATCCAGGGCAACCATTTGTTTATTCTTTTGTTGACGATGTGCTGGCAAAAAACTACACGGAGGAAGCAAGGTGGCAAAAAATGATCGACCTGGGGTCCATCTTCTCTCTTTTGATTGCCTGGCTGGGACTTTTGGGCCTAACCAAACTTTCGGTTCAAAAACGTGTGAAAGAAATAGGTATTCGCAAAGTATTGGGCTCATCTGTTTCAGGCATTAGTAAAATGCTGTCACGAAAATTTCTGCTGCTACTTGTCCTTTCCAATGTGATCGCCTGGCCACTAGCCTGGTTGGTGACGCAAAGATGGCTTGAGCAGTTTGCTTACCGGATCACCGTTGGCCCACTTATTTTTCTTGCGGGAGGAATCGGAGTGTTGCTTGTCGCATTGAGTTCGGTAGGATACCAGTCATTCAAGGCTGCCGCTTCAAATCCAGTGGATGCTTTGAAGTGCGAATAACTACTGATGTGTTGAAGGCGAGACTATGGAACAGAACTTTTGACTATTTCCACAAAATTTCCTTCCGGATCCCGACAAACTATTCCGTCTTTCTTTGATTCGAATTTGACCTTCTCTTTTCTCAGTTTTGATTTCAGTTCCTCGAGTTTGGTAGTCTTCATCATTAATACAATTTGACTCTGCTCACCATACGCTGTTGAATTTTTTTGCAGCCCTTCCTTATAATGGATCATGAAGGCGAAACTTCCATCAGTATGTTTTAGTGGAAGCGCATCTGGCAGATAATTTCGAGACCATTCTTCGAAACCGAGGATCTCTTCGTAAAATCGAATTGCGGCATCCATATCAGAAATGGTGACACCCGTATTGTAGATTCGAACCCCTTCAAACTGTTCGATTTCCCTAATCTGCACTTCAATTGTATTCAACACATTCCCTGAAGGATCTCTAAATGGAATTGAGATGCCAACACCGTTCCTGCTTAGCAGAGAGTCATACAGAGATACACCCTGACGCCTTAGCGCATCAATTCGAGGTAGCAGCTTGTAGGTTTGAAAGGATAAGCCAGTTCGCGCAGCAGATGGATAATTGCCAGCCGCTGTTCCTCCGACTTTTTCCAGGATGATTGGCCAGGCGTTGGTAGCTAGTGTGACTTGATCCTTTGATTTTGTAGCCGCGTCAAGTCCTAAAGTTTCTGTGTAAAAATCTTCAGCAGCTGAGAGATCGTGTACGAAGATTTTAATCCCATTGAAGCGAAGTTCAAGACCATTTTGGGCTTGTCCCAGCAGCCCAACCATCCACAAAGCCATTGAAATCCAACACCTCATTTTGCCCTTCGTTTGGTTAGCGTTTCTGTCATGATTTTTCCATCTCGGCTGACTTCTAGTCTAGTCTCTATCTCATCTTGCGATATTTTTTCATATACTAAGCTCTTCATTTCGATTTTCTCTTCAGTGAAATTGACCATCTCAAACGTGACATATTCTTCTTGACTTTCCCACCCTTTGAGTTCGGAGTTGAAATGCTTAATACGCAGGCCATCTTCATCTAGTAGCAGAAATTGGTAGACCATAATGGAGCCGTCGGCGTTGAAGAGCCGGAAAACGCCAACCATGGTCCCGTCTTCGGCGGGTGGAGACCAGAGCGTTTCAGTGGTTCCTCCTAACCCTTCGCCAATCCAGCGACCGGCTAGCCATGCATATTTGGGCTCAGCAGTTTTTGAAAATACGTTGAGGCTTAAACCTAGAGCGATCGCAAAACCTAGGACAACGAATGTGTGTTTTTTCATAGCTACTTTCTTTCCATTGTGAATACCTCTGTCTCGACCCGATCTTGGTACCTTAAGCGGAGTCGGATTTCAAGATCTTTATCAGATTTACGTTCGAAGACAAGCCCTTTTAGTTCGATTTTTTCTAGGTCGTATTCTACCATTGGGAATGTCACGAACTTCTCCTTTGTTTCCCATCCAACCAACTCGGGCGTGAAATGCTTCAGCCGAAGTCCTGTATCGTCGAGAACCAGAAACTCATAGAAATTCAAAGAACCATCTCCCCTGTGGTGCCTGTATACTCCGAACATAGTCCCGTCTTTGGAAGGTGGGGACCAGATCTCCTCAGAAGTTCCACCAAAGCCATCACCTGTCCATCGTCCGGAAAGCCAGGCGTACTGTTGGGTTAGGTCATTGGAATTCTTGAGTGGGACTTTTTTCATCGTAAAAACCTCAGTGGAGGCACCGTCCTTGTTGTCAAACTGTGCAATGATCTGCATTTCTGTGTCTGACTTTCGTTGGTATAGCAGCGCTTCAACTTCAAGTTTGTCCGCTGAAAAATCAATCATTTTGAAGGTGACAAACTTGTCTTTTTCCTCCCAACCTACCAGGTCTGGGCTGAAATGCTTCAATCGCATGCCGGATACATCTAGCTCCATGAATTCGTAAAATACCAATTTGCCATCCGCATCATGCTGCCTGAAAACACCCATCATTTTTCCATCTGCTGATGCTGGTGACCAGATCTCCTCCGTAGTACCGCCAAATCCATCTCCAACCCATCTTCCTTCAAGCCAGCTGAGCGTCTCGATCTCAAATTTTTTCTTCACGGGATCAGCGGAGAAGACCATTGTTGTCACGGTAAACAAGAACAGGACAAGTAGCTGCATTCTTCTATTCATATCTTTTTCTTTCAAATTTGAAAATTTCATTCACTACCGTAGTTCGCTTGTCCAAACTGCTGATACTGATCATTGCTAAGGAAGAAATCTACAACATTAACTTGACCGTCAGCATCCACACTGTATACCGTTTTTCCCTGCTCACTCTCAGGTGTTCCCCAAATGATCGTTAATGCGGAGTCAGTTATTGTGCCAGTTAGTGGAAAGGTTATCCCACGTGAATCAAACCAGGTTCCCTCCAGGGCGGAATCGCTTAGTAATTTGTAATATCCATTGGCGCTAAAGACAATCGCATTCCCTTCCTTTGACTTTCTACTGTTTTCAAAAGTTAGTTTAAGGAACTTATCATTTAGCGTCCATTCCCAATTCATTGAGAAGCTCGCTTCTGAACCCATCAACATTCCCTTGCCTTCCAATGGCCCAGATGTTAGAGCATTAATGATAGATTGAGCTGGCAACGAATAGCAGGCTGAAAAAACGAGTGCAAACAAAAAGATCTTTTTCATAACTATTTAGATAAGATTTATCGGACCATGAACGGCTTTACTTCGATGCTTCCGCCATATTTGATGTGCGGATTCTCCTTAGCAACGGCAACCGCATCTTCGTATGACTTAGCTTCAACAAGAAAATATCCGGTAGTCTTAGTAGCCGCATCTCTCGGAAATACTTCCTCTGTTTGACCCTTCACTACTGTTGCTTCTTCCTTTAGCTCTTGACCGGTGATTTTTATCCCTTTGCTAAAAGTGTCTTCCATCCACGTCTTATATTCTTCAAACATGGCCATAGGATCTCCCGGAGCAAAACTTGCATCTTCGTGGAGCAAGAGCATATAGCCCTTAGTTGGTTCAATTTCTACCATAAGTTGTGCTTTTGATTTTTCATAAAACATACCACCCATAAAAAGCAGGATGGCTGCAGCGACAGAGGCTGCCCATTTCAAATAGTTCTTCATCGCAGTGGTTTTCTTTATTAGACCTTCACTTTCCAATTGAGTTATAATGTTCTTTTCAAGCTGTGCCGGAGGTTTTGCCTCACGTTCCAAAGCCTCAAACAATTTCTTTTCTGCTTCTGATAGTTGTTCTTCACTCATTGCTCTTTCCTTTAGATGTGTCCTCACTTAAGTACTCCCGAAGCGCTTTGCGTGCGTAAAAAAGCTGACTCTTACTTGTTCCTTCTGAGATGTCTAGCAGCTCTGCTATCTCTTTGTGTTTATACCCTTCTATGTCGTGAAGGATTATGATTTGCCGATATCCTGGAGGAAGATCCGCTATTCCATTTTCCAGGTCATGCGCTGAAGCGAACGACATTTCAGAAGAAGATTCCTGGATCATTTCCTCTGTTATCTCAATCGCCAGCTCTTTTTCTTTTCTCCTGGACCTGGAGAGGTTTATCAAGATTCCAATTAGCCAGGTTTTTAATTCCGAACGCCATTCAAAGTCAGCCAACTTGCGAATCGCGACTACCCACATTTCCTGGATCAGCTCCTCAGACTGGTACTCATCCTGTGTAAGTCGAAGTGCCATACGGTATAGATGCGGTGTCTTTGCTCGGTACAAATTAAGAAAGGCACTTTCGCTCCTTGACTTTAAAAACTCATGTACCAATTTTTGGTCGTCCACTTTCTGGCAGGATTTTACTATAAGTTATAGAAGTGAACAAAAAGGTTGGTTGGAGCGAGGAAAAAATTTTGATGATAAAAAGAAATGTCAATTGCGTGAGCAATGTACACCAGCTACAAGTGATTGATGATAGCGCGACCACCTACCATGACTATGTGTTCGATAGTAAGTAGCCAGGTTACTTTTGGTTGTTTGGAACTTTAGGACAGGAAGTTCTTCTGCACGTGTAGCAAGAGCTTTCTTAGAAGCTTTGTCCAGTCGAATTCTCTTGATCATTTTTCCTTGCTGGTTTTCAATTTCAATTCTACTTTGGTTGTAAATGGTTATTGGGTTTTCAGGAAACTCTTTTCTTAGCTTTGACATGATAGGTAAAGGCTGGTCACGGAACTTTTTGATCAAGCCAGCCTCACTCTTCGTAACCAGCCACTCAAATGAAATGAAGATTGGTCCCGCAATTGGGATTGACGAAGTTGGGACGAAGTGAATCGTCCCTTCGGCGATGGAATCTTGCGAGAAAAGACTGATACTTTCTATCAGTTCGCCTGGTTTCTCTGTGGCTGAATGGACACGATACAATTTGACCCTGATTTTGTAAGCATCAATGTTGGAGGTCCTGACATTGAGTGATATACCGCCAATCCAAAGCGAATCATGTGGTAATTCTACCAAAAGCGCAACCTCAGCTCCATTGTAGGGACGACTAATACTTATATCACTGGAGGATTTTTTCTTTTGAATGCCGAAAAATTGCGTTTGACTTGGATTAATTGTGACCTCATCCAACTCCCTGATATCTTCCCTCAGATTGACTAATTCTGGTATTTCGTCGATTCGGAAAGAGGCTTTCTGGTAACCGATCGTGCTGAAAATCAGCGTATCTTCAGATGATACTCCTCTTAGGTTGACGGTGTAGGAGCCGTCCAAAAAAGAGTAAGTACCGACATCTTTTTCTTTTACACCAATGCTTACGAAAGGAATAGGTTCGCCTTTTTCTGTGAAAACGCGACCTGAAAAAGTTTGAGACTTTACAGAGGTGACGTTCCAGAGGAAGGCTATAAGAAGAATGATTCGCACTTATTCTCTACCCAAATAATTGTGAATGATGTCAGAGAATTTTTCATCGGAGGGCTTTGGGATGTTTTTATCGACGATCTGACCAGCTGGATCAATGAGTACATATTGTGGCGTAAGCGTACGAATAGTTCGGACTCCCTCTCCATTTTCAAAGACCTGATAGTTGATTGCCAGGAGTTTGTTGGAACTCGACCAGCCGGCATGGTAGCTGGGCATCAGGTACTTTCGTTTTTTAAAGACTTTTTCCCACTTTTTCTTTTTCCCATCAATGTTTAACATGATAATCTGTAGTTGTGACGTATCCATCGTCTGGTAGTAGGTTTCCATTACAGGGAATTCTTTGATGCATGGAAGGCAACCGGCCGTCCAGTAGTCAACCAGAAGCCACTTGTTTTCAAATTGTTTTGAGGGGAGCGTGTCTCCTTCAATAGTAATGACCCAGGCTGAATCATTGAGGTACTGGCCCTCCTTGACCGGATCTAAAAGTCTGGCAATGAGCTCCGGGGAGTGGCCTTCTTGAGCTTTTGAACACCCGAACAATTGAAGAGCCAGGAGAATGACTGTGAATCTATGCCCAATCGATCCCATTTTTTCTTGCTTTTAAAATGACGTAAACCATGTTGATAAGGAGCAGTGCGTAGAAAATGTTGAAGTATTGACCCGGATCGACATACGCTTTGTCGGGTGGCTCGGGAAATGTCATTGCATTAAGCAGCAGCCCACCTGCACCAATCAAGATTCCCGGCCAGGCAATGTGGCGATACAATTTTCTTTGCTTTAGTATAGCAATCCCAAGGAAGATAGCTCCTAGAGAAACAAAAACATCAAAGCAAAAATCCATTCCTAGTTGCGAAAGATTTCCGATCTGGAAAGCTCTGCGCATCATCTCTTTTGATGCCTCGTTCTCAAGCGTTTGGTATTCGGGTATGACGCTGAAAACCCCGCGTTGGACTGTAAGCATCATGGTGATACTGACGCCTGCCAACGTATTGAAAATAATCCCAAGTAAATTGTAAAAACTATCTCCGTGATGTTTCACAAAAAAGTAGAACCCTAATGTTCCAATAATGAAAAAAGGTCCAATCGTGATTTCGAGCATTACCAACCAAAGAGCATCACCTTGAGTCGTTGAGGTAATTGGGTAGGTTGCCGCCAAAACAGCACCCAGTATCATTGCTAGTACAATACCTTCTTTTCTAGATTTTGAGTCCATTTGGTTTTAAGCTTTGCTCAAACCACGCATTTATTTAATTCGATGTTGAGTATCCAAGAGGGTATGTGCTCAAAAACTAAATAATGGGAAGAATGTCAAGTACTTAATTTCCCCCATGCTGTTTCAAAGGTTGGAATATACTTTCTGGAGACTTTAACTTCACCCGCCGTATGTCGCATTTTCAAGGACAGCCCCTGACTGTTACCGGAGACTGCTTCGATATTCTTGATATTGACAATGTATGAGCGATGTGTTCTGATGAAAGAGCTTGGTAATCGGGTATGGAAGTAGCTTAAGCTGCCTCTTAGCAATTTTGCCTTTAGCGAACCATCGTAACCGTAGTGTACAGTTGTGTAGTTCTTATCACTTTCCAGAAAGAAAATAGAGGAGCTGGGCAGTTTGAGGTACTCAGGATTGGCGTCTATGGACTTTAGAACGATCTCATCATCGGCGGATTTATTGATGTAACCGAAGAGGACGGAGACGATCAATAAAATGAAAAAAGCTATAACAACGACTCGATAAATTACGATTCCCAACTCTGCAATCGAGAAATACTTGAAATCTGACCATGCATTTTTTACAATGAACACCCCAAGGGCCATGGCGGCTATTAAAAGCAAATACCAGGAAAAAATGGAAATCTTCGAAGGAAGCAGATCTAGAAGTTTGGACTTTATGTTTCTCTCCAGCAGATAAAAGATGATAGCCGACAGAAGAGCATAGCTGGTGATTCGCATGATTCCTTCTAGAGTATTGCCATGACGGATTTCGCCAAAGGGCTCGAACAGATACAAAATAGAGAGTGTGGTAATAAAGAGAAAAACGGAGGCTTTGAAAATGTTTGCCGTCGTGTCAAGATACGAGTAACTCATTTTGGCAAGACCTCTTAGCATTTTTTTAGGTACAATTTACAAGAACTTATTTTCAGACTCATGCTAAGTACTTGAACTTGCCACTCTGCCACAATTGTGGTGAGATCTTATTAATTCTCAGCTTTTTTCTTTCAGTTTTCCTGCAAGGATGGATACTTGTAACTCCATGCGTTTCATTTCCCGGATCAACACATTTTTATGCATCTCCATCCAATGAAAGAGTTTCAACATACCGACAGACATCATACAAAAGAATGCACCGGCGCCAAACTTCAACATCCATGCAAGATCTGATGTATTTAAAAATCTATAAACAAAATAGATGGCTAACCCGAACATGATTAGTTGGACGAAAAAGGTCATGACAGTCAGCCATTTTAATTTTCCCTTGAAAAGCCCACCGACCATTTCCAGTAAATTCTGCTCATCTAGCTTATGATAGAACTCGGCTTCTTCTTCCGTCAAAGCTTGTTCAATTAGTTGATCGATTTCTTCTTTTTCCGTTTTCATGATTCTATTGTTTTTTCTTTTAATATTTTTTTCAGTTTTTCCCTGGCCTTAAAGAGCCTTGACTTGACCGTACCTGATGGGATATTCAGAATGCGACTTATGCTAAGAATGTTCAAATTTTCCTGGTAGAACATAAGTACCACCGTGCGTTGATCGTCCGGGAGTTCTTTAATGGCCAATCTTAGCTGGACCAGGATTTCTTCAGGGGTACCGGAGTCACTTTCCATAAAATCCTCCTGCGCGATCCGTCGAGTTTCCTCCCGTTTTCTGCTCACTTGATTTGCGCGTATCCAATCAATGGCCTTGGCGGTAGCGATCTTCAAAGACCACCACTCAAAGGCTCCCGGATCTTTCAGAGATTTGATTTTCCGTATGATAATGATCCAGGCTTCCTGCGCGATATCTTTTGATGCCGAATAATTCTGCGTGGTGAGGTATACTCTTCTGATGATCCTGGGATCCCATCGCTTGACGAGGAGCTCAAGGGCTTTGCGGTCCCCTTGCTGGCAATTGATAACGAGCCATTCATCGATGACGTGATCGGAGGTTCTCATCCTACCTAAAAGTCGACGAAATTCAGGGAAGGTTCACCGGTTTTAGGGAAATATTTGAGATAAAAAAACTTAGCTACTCATTCCGGAGCACTTCAGAAGGGTTGGTTCTGGCTGCGGACCAGGTTTGGGTTACGATAGTTGCCATACAGATCGCAAGGAGAAATGCTATGCTCGTGGCAATTTCAAAAAAAGTAATGTCAATCCTATAGTAGTATTGCTCCAGAATGAAGGCATCGAAAATATAGTAGCAAATAGGCACCCCGATGATGATCGCCCAGATGACCAATTTCAAAAAACCTTTTGATAAAAGAACGATCAACGCTTTTTCGGATGCGCCAAACGTCTTGCGGATTCCGATCTCCTTTAACCGTATCTCCATGGAGTAAATAGTCATGCCAAATAGGCCAAGGCAGCTAATTGATATTGCCAGGAAGCCGATGAAACCAAACATCTTCATGATGTCAACTAGGATTTGGTAGTACTCTTCGATTTCATCATCATAAAAACGCCCTTCCATTCTATTCACTTCGTCCACGGAATCCCAGACAGCCTCCACCTTCTTGTAAGACTCTAGTAGATCCGCAGAAGCGATTTTAATATTGACAACTCGGTAGAAGCCAGTGTTTCGAAAAACGAAACTCCTTATTTTCTCTTCCAGGTTTGCAAAATGGAAATCCTTGACTACTCCAATGATCTGTACGGGATTCCCGCGAAAGGGGAATACGACTCCAAGCGCTTCACGTGGACTGCCAAGACCAAAATTTTTGAGAAATGTTTCGTTGACAATCATTGACTGCTCTCTATTCTTATTTTCATTTGGAACAAAGTTTCGTCCCTCAATTAGTTCGATTTTTAGATTTTCCAGATACTTATGATCCACGTTCATGGTTGCAACCCAAACGGAGTCCTGGTTACGTGAATCCACCAGTTGTATGCTACCCCAATTTCCAATTCCTGGAATGAAGGAGGCGAAGGATACCTTCGAAACCTCGGGCAGCTTCAACAACTCAGTTTCAAGCAGCTCAGGGTCATTGTCCATTAGGGAGATGTTCAAAATATTGTCACGCTCGAATCCCAATTCATGGGTTAATAGGTATCCGTGGAGGCTACGTGTAATAGAGATAGCTAAAACGAAGATGATACTGAGGGTGAATTGCGCGACGATCAGTCCTTTTCTAAAGTTGATCTTAGAAAGCGCCTTTAGGGCCGTACTTGATCGAAGTGATTTGAGTGAACTGAGCCTTGCAAAAAAGAGGGAAGGAGCGAGACCGGCGATCAAACCTGTGATTATGGCAAAAGCGATAAATGAGAGGATTAAATCAAAGGTTAAATCAAGGCTTAGAATTTGGTTCGCCCGCGGTACAATACTGATAAATTCAGGTTTCAAGACAATAAAGAGCAAAATGCCAAGCCCAAGGGAAAGAAGTGACAGTATGATTGCTTCCAGGGTAAACTGGAGAAAAATCGCGGAGCTGCTGGCTCCATTCAATTTTCGTACTCCAACCTCTCTCGCCCGTCTCAATGCCCTTGCCATGGAGAGGTTTGTGTAGTTGAAAATTGCGGAGAGAAGGATGGCGGTGGCGATTATTGAAAAAATGATCACCGGTAGATGGATCATCTTCAGGCCAATAGAGTCGCTTATGTTCGGACCGGGAAGAATTTTTGTCATTCCCTGCAATTCAAATTTGAAATGAAATTTCTCTGGTTCCTTGTAGTAGCTAAGTGTCGAATTCCTTAACCAATTGACAACCGAGGATTTTTGCACATTTCCTGGAATGTAGATGTAATTGTAAAATCGATTCAAGTCTTCCCAACCAATTTGCGAGCTAGGGATCAATCCTTGGTTGATTCTGGCCTGAACCGTGCTGATTGAACCAATGATCTCAAATTGGAGATGTGAATGTCTTGGTGCATCTTCCACCACTCCGGTGATCGTATAGTTACCAAAACCTTGAAGCTCGAGGATCTTTCCTATTGGGCTTTCGTTCTTGTCAAATACCTTATCCACGAGGCTTTGAGAAATTACAATCGAAAAAGGATCTTTTAAAACTTTCTTTGGATCACCCTTCAACATGCGAAAATCCAGAAAGTCAAAGAAATTTTCGTCCGCGTAAATTCCACTGACAAATACTTTCTTTTCATTGAGTTTGGCTTCACCAAGCAGCCTTCTTCCTAGCTGGGTGATCTGGATGCCGGGAATTTGTGCCATCATTTCATCACCCATCAGTAGCGGTGAAGTTGCCTGTGTCTTATACTGTTGAGAGTTGTGGTACGGAGTGGATATGACGCGATAGATTTCGTCCTT
Organism: Cyclobacteriaceae bacterium; assembly: GCA_028285685.1. GTDB lineage: Bacteria > Bacteroidota > Bacteroidia > Cytophagales > Cyclobacteriaceae > Ekhidna. Next base: position 209,164 of record JANQOR010000032.1, read on the forward strand.
ATGCTGATGAAAAGTGTCGAATTTCAGCAGGTCAGTAAGCATCCCGATCACCAACAATCCCGTCGACATCGCAACAGAAAGGCTGAAAATGTTAATAAAAGAAAAGAGTTTGTGTTTCTTGAGGTTGCGTAACGCCAGAACAGTGTAGCTAGCCAAGAGCGCCATTTGGTAGGTTGGCCCCGAGGTTTTTCTTTTCAATATGGTAGGTCTTATCATTTTTAAAACCTCCATTGTATATAGCCGCCTGGCTTTCCTTCTTCCGTGTTTCTCCATGTTTTTGAGAAATTTCTCCTCTAGATCACCTTCTAATTCTTCAAAAAGAGCGTCTTTACAAAACCACTGAAAAATGCGGTAAATGAACGATGGAATTTCGGGGTGTTTCATGTGTCAATCTTGCTTATTGTTATTCGTTTCTAAGATTGGTCGCAGGATTGGTTTTGGCCGCTTTAAATGTCTGAGAACTGATGGTGATCAGAGCTATCACTATGATCAGGATAGCTCCACTGCCTAGCTCCCAAAAACCCACATTGATGGAGTATTTAGAATAGGTTAAAATGGTTTGCTTGAAGAGCATGTAACTTACCGGTATTGCTACCAATGAAGCCACGACGAAGATCTTTATGAAATTTTTGGATAGCAGTAAAGCCATGCTCGTAAAAGAAGCACCCAGTACTTTGCGAATGGTCAGTTCTTTAATTCTGGATTCTGTGGTGTACACCGCCATTCCCAAAAGACCAAGAATAGAGATGGAGATTGCAACGATAGCCAGCAAACCATATGTTTTCATGGATGATGATAGAGCGGAATAGGCTAACGCAATTTGGTCGTCGTAAAACGTAGCCTTGAACTCATGCTGTTGATCAACAGAGGTCCAGGCCTCGTCTAATTTTTCCATGGTTTTGATCAGATCAGTTGATTTGATTTTTAGGTTTACAAAATGAGGTTTGTTTGTTTTTCCGGGGAGAAAGACAAATGGGTTTAACTCGTTTCGTATTGTTCCATAGTGGAAGTCTTTTACCACTCCCACAATTGTTTGGGTCTTATCGTAAAATTGAATGCGTGTACCAATCGCATCCATTGCGTTACCTAATTGAAATCTTTGCACAAACTGTTCGTTCACAATGACCTGTTGCTCGCTAGTTGCAGAGGTAAAATTGGAGCCAGCGATTATCCGATGACCAATCGTTCCAATGTATGCCGGATCGATGCTCATGTTGTATGCGATTGCTGAATCAAGAGATCCTGGCAGTTTTGCGTAGTCGGAATTGGTGGTTCCGGTGCTAGCCACAAATGAGCAGTACGAGGAACTTTGAATCTCTGGGATTTCTGCAAAAGCAGCTTTGAGAACATCGGGATCATTTCCTTGCAATTCAACATTTAGAACATCTTCGGTGTCATAGCCCAGATCGAAATTCATTGCAAAGTGATATTGCTTGTAGGTTAGAATAACCAGGATTGCGAAACCCATTGAAAACATGAATTGAAGCCCCGTCATGATCTCTCTCATTCCCACCCCTTTGCGAACCTTCATCTTGTGGATGCCTTTGAGTATCGTAGAGGGCTTGAACCGAGTCATTATAAGTGAAGGAAGAAAACCGGCTAAAATGCCAACAAGCACAGTTAGGCCGAAAAACATTAGCCCAATACCAACAGTTAAATCAAGAGATGTGGTTCGTGCAAAATATCTGTCTAATGTCAGGAATTCAGGTTTGATAAGAAGGAAAAACACGTAACCGACTGCGAGCGCCAGGATTGAAATCAAAAGGGATTCAAAAATAAACTGACCGAACAGTTGAATCTTGTTTGCACCTACAACCTTCCTTATGCCAACTTCTTTAGCCCGTTTTAGGGAGCGAGCAAGGGAAAGGTTGGTGTAGTTGAAGCAGGCCGAAAACAGTACGATGATGGCAAGAATAATAATACGATTCACGTTTTTTTCGGGCATCACCGTTCGCAATTGATTGTATTTGCCATCACTTGGAAAAATGCTACCTAGTGATTCCATACCCAACGAAATTTGGAATCGCTCAGCCATTGCATTTTCTTCCGCCTCCAATTGACCGAGATTTTTCATTATCTGGTCCATGTTGTAGTTCTCCGGGAGGAGGACGTAGACATAGCTCATCCACATCGTACCCCACTTGGAAAGGAAGTCATGGTCTGGTAGTGATTCTACTGTTACTATGGAGGCCAGCACATCAAATTTTAGGTGAGATGTCCGTGGAGCGTTTCTTGCGACTCCAGTAATGGTGTAGGAGTGCTCATCCTTTTGAAAGATTTCTCCAACCACATTCTTCTTGCCGAATAGTTTGAAGGCAAAGTCCTCTGAGATCACAGCTGTAAACGGTTCGGACAGAGCTGTCTTGACATCACCGTACTCGAGGGGAAAGGAAAATACACTAAAAAAATCTTCACCAACGTATAAACCTTCAACGGCAAATAACTTTTCTTCCAGTGCTACATCGCCATAGAAGCCTTTATACATAGGCACAATTTTTTCAAATCCGCCATAGTCTTTAAGGCGTTTAGCGGTGTATAATGAAGCAGAGGCATATACATCCGTTTCTTCAGTGATGTTGGTTCTGGCGCTTGTAATTCGATAGATTCTATCTCCTTTTTCATGAAAAGTGTCGTACGTATACATTTCAGCCGCAAAGGCGATGGCAAGTAAACCAATAGCCAGGCTCATGGCAAGTCCCACAATATTTATTGCCGAGAAGAGCTTGTTCTTAGTGAGATTCCTTACAGCAACCGTCGAATAATTTGACAAAAGGGCAATGCCGTAAATGGGTCCGCTATTTGATCTTTTCATAATTGTGGGTCTTACCATTTTCAAAACTTCTTTCGTATAGATCTTGCGTGCTCGAGACAGACCATATGTCTCCTTGTTTTTTAAAAAAGACTCCTCGAGATCTCCTTCCAACTCCTCGAACATGGTCTCCTTGCAAAACCATCGGAACAGACGATAGGCAAAAGATGGAACTTCAGGGTGTTTCATATTATGCCAGTTTAGGAATAAGCTTCCACATGTCCTGCCTCAGATCTTTGGCTTCCTTCAAGGTTTCAATGCCTCTATTACTAACCTGATAATATCTTTTTCTTCTTCCGCCACGCTCAGCAGTGGGTTCACCATAGGCTGACGTAATGAATCCCTTCTCCTCAAGTCGTGTAAGAGCGGTTTGCAGCGCTCCCCTACTGATTTTGCGTTTCATCCGCTGATCTATTTCTTCCTGTATGGTGACGCCATATGCATTTTCGTCCAGAATAAGGATGCTCAGCATGACGATCTCTTGAAATTCTCCGAGGTGCGTTCCTTTCATTTTTTATATGTTACTTAAATGGAGACGTAATATAAAAATATATGTTACTTAAATGGAGAAAAAATAAAGATTTCCGATCACAGAGTGAAAATCAAGTCTCATTCAATTGAACAGGACTTCAAGTTTAGATAGACGTCTTTTTTTGGTAAAAAATTTTTAACAGATGGAAAATGTTTTTGATACGTATAGGCCGGAGGGGTTTACTTCTGTCAATCCTTACCTATTTGCAGAAGACCCTGAGGGACTAATCGACTTTTTAAAAAAGGCTTTTGACGCAAAAGAGATCAATAGAAGCACCATGCCCAACGGTGATATTGCCAATAGTATTGTAAAGGTTGGTGATTCTTGTTTCATGGTTAGTCAGGCCAGAGATCAGTTCCTTGGTATGCGCACTTCCTTTTATTTATTTGTCAATGATGTCGATCTGGTGTACGATAAGGCGCTCGAATGTGGTGCGAAGAGTGAATTACAGCCGATGGATATGACTTATGATGATCGTCAGGGCGGAGTTGTTGATCCGGAAGGAAATTATTGGTGGATATCAAAGAGATTAAAAGAGGAACAGTATTCCGATTAATGTTTCTTTGCAGGATGAGATTTCTTATCCTGGCATTCGTAATTTCCTTTTCGACACATGCACAAAAAGCGATCAACAAGAGCTCGGTAAACGAGATTGTATTGAACACGTCATTGACTCAATATGAGGGAGACTTGAGACTTATCACTGGCGAGGAAGAGATCTATAAAAACTTTCCAAACCTAAGAGAGAACGTCTTGAAGAACCTGGAGAATGGTATTCGGGAAGGCCTTTATGGTGGCTACACCTACAATGTAATAAATGAGATTCCGGCCACAAGGACGACCTTTTATTTCTATAATGAGGAATTGTACAAGGTCAGATGGTTTTTCCTGCGTGATCACCATTCAGATCTTGAGACCGTTGTCGACCAGATAAATGATTTTCTTGTGAAGAGATACGGTGAGGCAGATCGTTCTGGCTCCCTGGCATTTTGGTATGTTTGGCGGAGCAAAAAGAAATACCTGCAGTCTTTTTTTGATGAAGAAAACGAATTACAGATTGAGTATCGAGATGAGAAGATCCACCAAATCGTTGAGAAACTGAAATGATCATTTTCGTCTAAAAAAGTATTTGATATCATTCGCATACTCCTTCCAAACATTTACTTCTGCAAGGCTTGAATTAAATTTCTTAAAATCCTTTCGCATTTCATAAGCGGCATACCAGCCTCCTAAGAAGTTGCTCGCTGAGATCCCAATGAAAATGCCTTGAACCCCCCAGAAGGATCCAACCAATGTCAGAGGCAAAGTGAAGACCAGTGATTTCACGAGCATGATCCTTAACGAGTTGACAGGTAGTTGTAAACCGTTGAAAATCGAGGAGGTAATTACAAATAGACCGTACGCAACATAGGACAGGCTGACGATATAGAAATATTGTGAAGTATGACCGATAACCTGTTGATCTTCGCTAAAAATTCCGGCAATTGGTTGAATGAAGAGATAAAGAAGAATTGCAACGAACAACCCAAGGTAAGTAGAAGCTCTCCCTCCAAATGCAATGGCTTCATCTATCCTGACGTTTTTGTTGGCTCCAAGATTTTGAGCAATGAAGGGTGTAATGGCCGTGCTGACGCCCAGGATTCCAATCATCAAAAGGGTTTCTATTCTGCTGGCTACTCCAAAGGCCGCTACGGCGAGAGAAGACTCTCTTGCTAGCAGAACAATCAAATAAGTAAGTGTTAAGGGGCCAACAATTTGGGTGATGATAGTAGGGACACCTAGCCGTATGATCTCTTTGAGAAGAGCGAAGAAGTTTGATGCCAATTCTTTTTTAAGTGTCAGCAAACGCTCTTTGAACAGGAGCAGTGCCATGCCTATGATAACAAATATCCAGGAAAGAACTGTTGCATATGCTGCTCCTTTTATGCCCATTTCAGGAAATCCCATCTTCCCGAAAATGAGCAAGTAGTCAAAAACAAGATTAATAATGCCAGCAACACCCATGATAATCTCGGGTTTTGTAACAATTCCGGTGGCTCGTAAAATAGCTCCCGACATAATGCCGGTCGTTAAAAGCGGAATGCCCATCATCAGTGGAATCATGTAGTCCTTTATTAGCGGCATCAAGGATGGTTCGGCTCCAAGTCCTGAAAAAATCGGGTAAAGCGTTGCAAGTACGATCGACGAAAAAAGGATGGATAAAAGCAGACAGAGAACGATTCCGACGACGGTAGTTTGCCTCGTCTTGTCCGTGTCATTTGCCCCGACTGCTTTGCCAACAATTATCGAAACGCCGACAGCAAGCCCCATAAATAATCCTACCACGAGGAAATAGATGGTGGAGGAAAAACTGAGGGCCGCAAGTGAGTCGGGTCCTAGCTGCCCAACAAAGTAGGTGTCGATGACCTGGAACAGAAAGGTGGACAACATCCCGATACTAACAGGCACACTCATGGAAATAAGTGTTTTACTTGGATCTTTTTCAAGAAGGTCAGAAGCCATTATTACAAGTTATATTTTTAAACCTTTCTGCTTTATGCTCTCCTGAAGACCCTGAAGGGTAAGTTCAGGGTCATTGAGCAGAATTACTTGAGAGTGTTGATCAGTACGTCCCGGCATAGGGATAAAAATGTGTCTTCATTATTTCAACAAATCCCCCTTTCGTTTGCTCACTGGCGAAAGTTTTAGGGTTTGTATAGGAACGTAACATCTCCGCACCGGCTCCCTCCCATGTAAAGGGAATGGCTCCTGCCTGCACCATCCGACTGATTGCCATATCATGTGCAACCGTGGTGGCATCACCCATTAAGTCAGTAAGGATGTAAACCTGGTATCCGTCACTGAGAGCGTCTAGTGTGGTGTACGTGGGACATCCTGATGTCCAAAGACCAGTGACCAGGATTTTCTTTCTTCCGGTTTTTTTCACAGCTTCCACAAGGGCCTTATTTTGCCAGGCATTCAATGATACTCTGTCAATATTTTCGACATCTTCATTGATCAGGCTCTTTACAGACTCGACCGTAGGCTTGCTTCCTGCCATCTCAACACCAATGGTCGTTTCGATAACAGGAGTGCCAAACAGGTTCGCAGTTTTGACCATGGCCTGGATGTTGTTCATCATTACCTTCTGATCAATGTTTTTTACCACATTGATTAAGTCTTGTTGCCAATCTATGACGAGGAGAACTGTATTTTCTCCAGTCAGAAGATTATCTGTTTTGGGATCCTTCGGAACGAAATTGGCGTCTGCCTGGGCGTTGACCGAAAATGTAATAATGATTGCAGCTACTGCGATCACTAGTTTGTTAAGAAAAGAATATTTCATTGTAGTCAGTTAAAAAGTGTTTAAAAAGTCTTATTGAGCGTATGCGATAATCCATACATCATTAAAGTGTTCGTTTTAGCAATCCCTTCGCTTACGGTGTTATTGAAAATGGTCGTGTGGCTTGCACTCACGTGGAAGTTTCTGGACAGTGCATACCGAAGCTGCACGACGTTGTTTATACCAGATAACTCCACGCTTGCTATACCGTGGTATGAATGAAATTCCCATCGGACATTCAATTTGCTATCCATTGGTAGTTCCAACCTCGCAAATGAACCCAGTGCAGATGAGGCCATTGAAGAAGCATTTTCAAACCGGATATTCGTATACCCACCAAAAAAATGAAGCCGTAAGAAACGATCAGCCTTGCCAAAGACGTTGACTCCAAAACCCGCTCCGGTAACGACCGACTGCTCAATCCTGTAGGAATCCGCAAACCCGTAGTAGACAATGGAAAAGGGATAGACGATTCGATTGGGAGATAGACGAAAGACACCATTTGTCCAGAAGTCGTTGATCGACCGGAATCCATTTACTTCAAGCAAATGATAGTTAGCAGCTGCTTCTACATTGAAGGTCGAATTACCAAGCAGGAAACGGGCTGATGGAAGGATACTGAACTGATCCAGGTTTCCGGTTTGCCGCCGACCCATCACTGTCAGATCAGAACTGAAAGAGAGGCTGTCTGTCTGTCCACTGAGATCATTCGGAAGTAGCGCCAGAAGTAAGGAAAAAACAATTAATTTAATCACGTTAATACAATTATTGTATATACAATTATCTAATCAAATTTTTTTCCATTCCGATTTGTTGAATTCTTTCGAAACTTCTGTTAAGTGCCTCAACATTCGTATGAATAGAGCCACCTTGTGCTACAATAGAAGTGTGTTGTGGTTGGGCCATCAGGATGACAAATTTTGAATCTTCAGAAGCTGTGATCACTATGTCTCCCTCATTCTCCTCTAGGATACTGATCTGATTTCCTGGTAATTTTCCTCCGTCCAATTCAATATCACCACTTCTCGGAAAGACAAATCCTTTCAGTTGTCCCTGTGGCGTGGAAAAAGTGAATGTTTCGCTTTCAGACAATCGAACATCAAGATAGGTCATATTGTAAGGCACCTCAAGTGGCGAACGAACCCCATCATATTCACCTGCAATTACTTTCACATTACCCACCACAGGTAATTGTTCAGGTTGGATGTTTTGGTACTCTACTTCCGCTTCTTCTAACTCTTCAGGCAGTTGCATCCAAAGCTGGTGAATGGTTAAGGGCCAGGTAGGTGCTTTTTCGGTTGCCTTTTTTCCATAGTTCTCTTCGTGCCAGACACCACCACCGGCACGAATCCATTGAATACCACCATCCCTGATAACTTCGTCGTTGTTCCCTGTGTCATCATGGACCAGTTCTGCTCCTTCGAAATAGGTGATAATGCCGATGCCAGAATGTGGATGCATGCCGATTCTCATGCCATCATCTGATCTTCTCATTGTTCCGGCATCGAAAAAGACAAATGGATTCAGTTCCTCTCGAACGTCTTGAGAAGTGATATACTGGATACCATTACGTGGTAGCTGATGTCTCTTGATCTTGCGTTTCATGGATTGCCTTGTTAAATTTTTCTAATTGTGCCTCAAATTCGTTCTTTAGCTCAGAATCGCTAATTCCAATGTCTGAGGAGAAGTTTTTGCCAAAGGAAGGAAGGGAAAAGCTAGAAACAACCTGACCTCCCTGGTGTGGAAATGAAGTCTCTGCGGTCGATAAAACTCCCTTTGCGCCTCTTGGGCCTGGTGAAGTTCCCATTAGGAACATGAGCTTGTCGGACCAAATAGGTCTTCCTAGTCTTGACATCCAATCAAAAGTGTTTTTGAAAGCCGCAGAGTAACTTCCGTTGTGCTCTGCAAAAGAGATGAGAATACCATCCGACTGATTGACTAAGTCTTTAAACTTCTTTGCTTCTTGCGGTATTCCGGATGCCTCCTCCCGATCCATGCTATAAATCGGCATTTCAAAATCGTTTAGATCAAGGAGTCTCACTTCCACGTCCTCCATCTGCTCTGAAGCCCACCTGGCAAATTGCTGGTTGATGGACTTGGTACTACTACTAGCACCAAATGCTATAATCGTTTTCATTGTTTTATGTCCCTATTGGGATGCTTTAAGTTTAATAATTAACTTTTTTAATGTCTGAGCCTCTTCGGTTGTCAAATTCTTAGACATTGGTTGGTGAAAGGCGATCACTTTCTTGTTCAACTCACCCAACAGATCTTCCCCTTTCTTTGTAATCGTGATGTCCATTTTTCTTCGGTTGGTCGGACACTCCATACGATTCACGAGCCCTTTATCCAGGAGCTTGTCAATGATTCTGGTCACATTACTGGTTCGCTGAACCATTTTTTCCTGGATCTTTTGAACAGTTATCGGCTCCCCACTACGCACTTTCAATACCCTCAACACATTGTACTGTGGCTCTGAGATATCGAACTCTTTGAGTTCAACACTTACCTGGTCGGTGATCCAGTGCCCTGTTCGTATGATCTGATCAATAGCTGATAGGTAATCTTGATTCATAACGTGTGTTTATGTAACTATTGTAGGTACAATAATACGTATAAAAATTAGATTTAGTTCCCTGTTTCAAAAAAAATTATGTCAAGTCGTGAATTTCAGCTCGACTAGCGGTGTCATGGACAGAATGGATCCCATGATCTCGGGCGGAAGTTGTGGTGTACATCTGACTGTTTCCAATCACTTGTCCATTGGTAGCCATCAGCACGAAGTACTCCCTTCCATCTTTGGCTTTCTTTTTTTCAAAGTGAGTCTCATCTACACTGTTCGTCTCCACCGAGTGTAGTCCCTTTTGGCAATTGGCTTTGGTGGTATAGCCCTGGCTGGCTAAGACTATTTCTCCATTACCTGCTTTGAGGTGAAAGTAAAAGTGTTCGTTCTGACCCTTGAAGATCTCGAATTTTGGTTGTCCCATAACGAAGTGGTTTAAATTAAAAAATGGACATATAAGTTACCCTGTGGTAGGCAATAAAACCAGTTCGGAGAAAGAAATGATTGTATATTAATCTTAGCGTAATCCAGGCACCCGTAAGAACCCTGGATAAAGTACAATTCATGAATGTGTAACATAGTGAACCAGTCATTTGTTAATTCGTTTTAGGAGTTTAAATATTAATCTCGATGTCTTCAATTTTAAGTGTTGAACAGGTTTCAAAAATTTATCAAAGCGGGAGCAGGACGGTCCAGGTGCTGGACGAAATAAATTTCGATGTAAGCGAAGGGAAGACCATGGCTATCGTTGGTCCATCGGGAAGTGGAAAGACAACTCTTCTAGGCCTGTGTGCTGGTCTCGACCACGTCAGTGATGGGTCAGTGACCTTGAACAATGTCCTACTGAACAAGCTCAGTGAGGACGAGCTAGCGCTAGTAAGAAACAAATATGTAGGTTTTGTATTTCAGAATTTTCAGCTTATACCAACACTTACGGCACTGGAAAATGTGATGGTTCCGCTGGAACTGAGAGGAATTGATGGAGCAAAAGGAATATCTGAAGATTTGCTTACACGTGTTGGGCTGGAAGACCGAATGGATCACTACCCGACCCAATTATCCGGAGGTGAGCAACAGCGAGTGGCAATTGCAAGAGCTTTTTCGAATGATCCTAAGATCTTGTTCGCTGACGAGCCAACTGGCAACCTGGATGAAGAGACGGGCAAGGCGGTTGAAGATCTGCTCTTCGAAATCAATAAAGAAAAAGGCACCACGCTTGTTATCGTTACGCATGATATTGACCTGGCAAACAAGACGGATCAGATCATCAGACTTAAAGGAGGAAAAATAGCAAACTAACTGAGGCACTTGGACAAGAAGATTACGATACAGCAAGAGAAGTACAGTCGTTCCTGGCCGCTTAGAATGGCATGGCGTGACAGCCGAAAAAGTCGTGGCAAACTAATGCTGTTTATTGCTTCCATTTCCTTGGGTATCGCAGCTCTGGTTGGCATCACCTCCTTTCGGGAAAACCTCATGGATGAGATCGATGATCAAGCCAGGAGCCTGCTTGGCGCCGACTTTTCTGTAGATGACAGAACTCCCTTACCTGATAGTCTTTTTAACAAGTTCGCTAAATTTAGCTCACTCCAATCCAAGGAAACATCTTTCTCTTCTATGGTGCTCTTTCCCAGTACAGGTGGGACAAGGCTTGTTCAGGTAAGAGCCTTGGAGGGCGACTATCCATACTATGGAAGCATAGAAACTGATCCACCCGAAGCATCAAAAGCCTTTAGGCAGAGTCAATCTGCCATTGTGGATGAGAAATTGCTTTTGCAGTACAATGCTGAATTGGGTGATTCTGTGCGAGTTGGGAATCTGGCTTTTGAAATTGTGGGAGAAGTAAAAAAAATACCCGGACAGTCTGATGTTGGAACCTCTGTGGCGCCGGTTGTTTACATTCCACGTCAATTCCTGGAGGAAACTGGCCTGATCAAAAAAGGCAGCAGAATTAGATACACCACCTATTTTCAGTTTGATCCTGAAGCAGATACCACGGGTCAGTGGTCCAATACCGTTGAGCAATCGGAAAGCTTGGGGTACGATGTTGATACGATAGAAGAAAAAAAGGACGATACGGGACGGGCGTTTAGAGACCTTTCCTCCTTTCTGGAGTTGATTGCCTTTACCGCATTGTTGCTTGGCTGTCTGGGTGTAGCGAGCTCTATTTATGTTTATGTAAAGAGTAAGGTGCCGTCTGTGGCCGTCCTTAGATGTTTGGGAATGAAGGCAAGCCAGGCGATAAGTATCTACCTTATCCAGGTGGCGATCTTTGGCCTGATAGGCTCAGTGATTGGTTGCATTATCGGTGTTGTAATCCACTTGTATTTGCCGGAGATCACCAAAGCCTTTATTCCAATTGATATCACCCCAGTGATTTATTGGCCGGCCATTTATGTCGGTGTCCTTCTTGGCATTATTATCTCGGTTTTATTCGGCTTGCTTTCTCTTGTTGGATTAAGAAAAGTATCGCCACTCTCTGCCATACGATCTGGGTTTGAATCGACGAAAATAAAATGGGACAAACTCGTCGGTTTAATTGGATTGACGGTCGTTTTTTTCATCTACCTGGCTCTTTGGTGGCAGCTGAGCGACGCCTTTTTTGCCTTGGTCTACACGGGTATCCTGATTGGATCAATTCTGCTACTATTTGGAATTGGCAAGGCACTGAGTTGGGGAATGAAGCGTGTACTCCCAAGCTCTTTATCTTTTGTTTGGCGTCAAGGGATGTCCAATCTTTATCGGCCTAACAATCAGACGGTCGTACTTGTAACCACTCTTGGGCTTAGCACAGCACTTCTTGCCATGCTTTACTTTATGCAGGATCTACTGGTACAACGTGTATCAATGGCCGGTGAAAATGAGCGGCCAAATACAGTCTTGTTTGATATCCAGAGTAGTCAAAAGGAAGAGCTAAGGCAAATGACCCAAGATTTTGATTTGCCGGTAATGCAAGACGTACCCGTGGTTACCATGCGGCTCCTGGAGGTAAATGGGAAAAATAAAAATGAAGCATGGAATGACTCCACCGAAAGAGTTCCCGGATGGGCGTTTAACAGGGAATACCGGGTCACTTATCGCGACTCGCTGATCACCTCTGAAACGTTGGTCAAAGGAAATTGGAACGGTCAGGTAAGTAATCCCGCGGATAGTATTTTTATTTCTCTCTCCGAGGGATATGCGGAAAACATGAATGTGGATATTGGGGATGAACTTCTTTTTAACGTTCAGGGCGCTTTGGTAAAAACATATGTCGGAAGTCTGCGCGACATAGACTGGCGACGGGTTCAAACAAATTTTCTTGTCCTATTCCCGGAAGGGGTGCTGGAAAGGGCTCCACAATTTCACGTGTTGATCACCAGGATAAACAGAACGGACGTCTCAGCTCGCTTTCAACAAGCGGTAGTAAGGCAGTTTCCCAACGTTTCAATTATTGACCTCGAATTGATTCTAAAAACACTAGAGGAGGTGCTTGGAAAGGTTGCTTTTGTGATTCAATTTATGGGGCTGTTCAGTATTGGTACTGGCCTGGTGGTAATGATTAGTGCCATCATTCTAAGCCGATTTCAACGGATGCAGGAAAATGTGTTGCTAAGAACGCTGGGAGCTGCGAAGAATCAACTGTGGAAGATCATTGCTGCTGAATATTTTTTCCTGGGAGGACTCGGGGCAATTGCTGGCCTGGCATTAGCCATGCTTTTCACAAGTCTACTTGGGACATTCGTTTTCGAGTTCACGTTCATCCCAAATTTCTTACAGGTGATTGCAATATTTCTTGTGGTGACTATCTCCAGTGTGTTAGTTGGACTATTCAATAGTCGTAATATCATTCGTCATTCGCCACTAGAGGTATTGCGAAATGAGCTATAGGAAAAAAGAACATGTCCAAAGCTATGTATGAAGAGAAGAATACACGCAACTAAGAACATGTTCGGGTCAATTTTAGATTAGTGGGATTTTGATGAAGAAAGGCTTCTCGAGAGGAAATTCAGATATGATATCCTGCTCATCCTTAACTTGATACTTCAGTACCTCTATTAACAACATCCCCCCCTTCAAATCTGAATTTTTTTGTAAAATTTTTGTAAGGGCTATTCTATCTCCTGCCTTGGCTGTTCCTATACCATAGCCATCGACTACCAACGTTATATTGGTTTCGGAAACCCTGAATTTTACCTCAGACTGATCATTACCCGTTGCTGTAACGAACAAACGTTCAGTAGTAGTTGGGATTCCTTTTTCCAGGTCGACCTCTCCAGCATCGTAGAATACTTTGAAATCCGGATGATTAGAACCCAATTGTCCATTTGCATTGAGTGGAAGAAATGATATTGCCACAGCCACGAGGACCCCAAGTAGGGTAAATGTAGCTATGCGGAAATAGCTGTACTTCGAATTGATTTTTTGTTTTTCCATCATTTTAAATCTGTTTTTTAAACTTGTTTTAATACTTAGATAGTTGACTGACCGGAACGAAACACCAGTCCGTGCTTTGAAAAGCATGTCTTGATAATCTGCTGACTCAATTCCGCTCTTAAGAACATGGTGATCAGCTTGATATTCGTGGTCAGCCCTAATGTTCTTTCGAAAAAGCCATGCTATTGGATTGAACCAGTGGATGATGGTAAGTATCTCCAGGATCAGGGTATCGACAGAGTGAAGCTGTCTTCGATGTAATTGCTCATGCAAAATAATGGGATCAACATCGGTCGAATCCAGATCTTTCTTACTGATAAATAAGAGGTTGAAGAAGGTGAAGGGTGATATCGCTTGATCGGAAGAGACGACTGTAAATCCCCAACGAGAAAATTTGGGAGATTTAAAATAGATCCTTGCTAACTGACTCAATCCTGTCAAAGTACGAATCGAAAACAACCCTGCTCCAATGAAATAGATCAGTAGGTAAATGCTATATGATTCCTTTGGGAGGACATCGGTAATACTTTGCTGAATGAGAGTAGTACCTTTCTCTATTGCAGGAAGTGAAATGGCGACTGTTTTCTCGGGGAGAAACTCGTAAGGAAGTAGTAGAAATGTTGTTGAAAGCACAATACACAGTAGACCGATGATTCTGCGTACTTGATAGTTCGACTCACTTCCTGCAATAAGTCGGTACACGAAATAGAGGACAGTCAGACATAAGGTTGATTTCAATAGATAGATTTCCATCACTTAGTTTTTTTATTCTTGATTTGATTCTTAAGATGACTAATTAACTCTTCCATTTCTTCAGTTGTCAATTCATCACTCTTACTGAAGTGCGAAACCAAATTTTTAAAGGAGCTTGAAAAGTATTTGTTTAGGAACGTCTTAAAGAACCTTGTTGAGTATTCCTCCTGATCGATTAATGGGAAATATTCATACGAATTTGCGATCGGCTTTCTGCCAACAAATCCTTTCTTTTCGAGGATTTTTATGATTGTTGCAACAGTTGTGTAAGCAGGTTTTGGATCATTGTATTCGTTCACCACATCACGGATCATACCGCCATTGATTGACCACAGGATCTTCATTGCTTTTTCTTCTGCTTTGGTTAGTTCTAATTCCACTTGGATTGTGTTTTACGACAAAACTACTAAAAGGTTAGTAAATCTACTAAAAAATTAGTAGAAAATCATTTCTTCTTCTTAATGATACGTGAATTCATACGATCTCATGTTATTTTACAAAGGCAAAAAATCGTGATAAGGTGATGAAATTCAGTATTTTGGACTTGACTAACGTCATCGTTGTAGGCGTATTATTTTATGGTTGTACAACATCAGGAGAACAGACGAATGATGCGGCTCAGAGGGGAGCTTCAGAAGTGAAAGCTGAAGCAGTGGAAGAAAAAAAGACCATCCTCTTCTTTGGCAACAGCATTACAGCCGGCTATCAATTGGATATGGATGAGGCGTTTCCTGCGCTTATTCAAGACCGATTGGATTCACTTGGGTATAGGTATCAGGTAATCAATGCCGGACTAAGCGGTGAAACAACTGCTGGCGGGAAAGCCAGGATCGATTGGGTGTTGAATACGATTCCAGACATATTTGTTTTGGAGCTTGGGGCAAATGACGGTCTTAGAGGTCTTCCCTTAGAAGAGAGCAGAAAGAACTTGCAGGACATTATTGATGCAGTTAAAGCTGCTAACCCGGATGTCAGAATTGTTCTGGCAGGAATGCAAGTGCCTCCAAACCTTGGCCAGGACTACACGAGTGCATTTCAACAGATCTTTCCTGACTTGGCGAGAAAGAATAACGCCGGTTTAATACCATTCATTCTTGAAGGCGTCGCTGGAGATCCTGAGTTGAACCTGGACGACGGAATACATCCAACACCTGCGGGGCATGCAATTGTATCTGAAACTGTTTGGACATTCATCGAACCACTGTTGGAAAAAGCATCCTAGTCGCATTCAGAATTGAGATTCAACCAAGAACCTATTTTCATTTCCGATTGTTGGAAAACAAACCAATGAGAAATGGCAAACTACTGTGATCCTGAGACCGGTATCTGTACACCTTCTAGCCTTCGGGAATTAAAAGCTATCGGTGCAAATGAAATTGCTGATAGACAGGAGATTATCTACGTAGGTGATCCAATGTGTTCCTGGTGTTGGGGAATTTCACCAGCCTTGATCAAACTTAGAGATCATTTTATACCTGAAAAAATAGCTTTTCGAGTTGTAGCTGGTGGATTGAGGCCAGGAGGAGGTGAGGCCTGGAACGAAGAAATGAAGAATTTTCTCCGCCATCATTGGGAGCAGGTGAATGCGGCCAGTGGTCAGCCTTTCGGGTACGATCTTATGGAACGGGAAGAGTTCAATTACGATACAGAACCGGCGTGTAGAGCAGTTGTGGCAGCACGCCCACTAGTGAAGGAGAAGGAAATGGAATTCTTCGAGGCAGTTCAGCGGAAGTTTTACGTTGACTCGCAAGACCCAGGCGAATCGCCCTTTTACGAAAGTATCTGTGAGGAGTTTAATGTAAGTTTCGAAGAGTTTATCTCACGATTTGATGGTGACGAAGCTCGAAAAGAAACGATGGAGGAATTTCAGCTAAACAGAAGATGGGGCGTGAGCGGCTATCCGACGATCATTCTTTTAAATAACGACAAGCTTCACATGATTGCTCATGGATATGCAAGTTTCGATCAGATGAGGGAGCGGGTGGAACATTGGCTAAAGACGGCTTGAGTCTGTGGCATCATCTTCGAGACCTATCTTCACCATCTTTTTAGAGAAGTTCCTGGCATTGAAAATTAGCAGAATCCCAATTCCTACCTTGAAGATAAGAAAGTAAAATCCTGGGTCAGTGCTAGAGCTTCGAGTAAGTGCTAAATCGCCTCTGTCTTGATAGTAAATTTCCTGAACGACCATATCTAAAAAAGGCGGAACTGCGTTCACGAACAAAAGAATTGCAATTACAGAGAGGCACACTTCTAGCAAATCAGTTTTATTAAGTGGAATGGTTAAAAGTTCACTCTCTCGTGTGCCCTTATTAAATATCTGATTAAGGATTACATGTGTCCTAAAGACGGAAACATATGCAATTACCACTTTTACCAAAATGGAGATTAAGTCATGCAGAATGAACCTTAGTTCACTAGGGAAGTAAAAGAGCGAATAACTAACAAAATCTGAAATTGCGGTGAACCCAAAGTATATACCCAAGATCCTGATCGCCAACTCATAAACATCGATCTTTCTCATTTTGGAAATATAGTGGGATTAACTGCCTTTCAGAAGTGATATAGGAAAAGCTTCAAGCGATGATTCCCTACGAGCTAGGAAAGCATTTTAGAGGGGAACAAAAAGAGTGCTCTGATAAACTTCAATAGGCCTTCTACCGCGAAACCAAGAATTCTAAAAGGTAGAGTTATAAGCCAGATAAATGGAAATAAGATTAATACAAGAAGAGCGATAGGCCAGCAGATAACAAGTAAGATTAACCAGAGGAGTATTTTCATGAAATGGTTAAACGTGCTTTTAAAACATCTGTTCTCTCATTCTGGGAGTTGTGAGAATTTACTCCAACACCTTCGGCCAATTCTTATTAGCCAACTCTATAAATTCCGACTGATTTGCTTCCCACTTCTTTTTAATTCCCTGGCTATAGTTCAAGTACAACTTTCCATCCACAATTTTCCAGGCCTCAGGACTTACTCTGTACGTATAACCTTGCGAAACAGCGTAGGCGCAATATCCACCGAATTGTGGTGCATATGCTTCAGGGTTTTCCTTGAATAAGGCCCGATTTTCTTCGTTCGAGAAGTACCAGGTAGCATCCATCCATTCGTGGGAAAATTCCTTAGACCCTGGAGTCGCCTCTCCAATTTTGAAATAGGCCACAGGGTCATATCCTTTGATAGCTCCGCCCTTGGTGGTGAAGATTTGACTTTTTTGGGCAAAGGCGCAACTTCCAATGAAAAGCATGGCCAGAAGTACTACGTTTTTCATTATGCCAAAGTAGGTAGAAAAGGAAATAGAACTGTCCCACAATGAAACTCTGTTAGACAGTTGTCTTCCAAAGTACATCGAGGCTATTCCAAGCCAGCAAGTCCTGGCCAGTTTGATTCAGCACTTTTAATGTATCGCTTGATAGATTTTTCCCAATTAACCCGCACACTTTTATTGTAACTCAGATACAGTTTTCCATCCACGATTTTCCACGCCGTGGGATCAACTTTGGTTGTGTACCCTTTCGCCACCGCATAAGCGCAGTATCCGCCGAATTGTGGCGCATACTTTTCCGGGTCATCCCTGAAGGTGGTCATGTTCTGCTCATTCGAGAAGTACCAGGTTGCATCCATCCATACCAGCGAATGTTCTTTTGTTCCTTTTGTCGGCTTTTTCTGTGTAAAGTAAGCCACGGGATCATATCCGCTAATTGCCCCATCCTTCGTTTGAAAGTAATAACTCTTTTGGCCGTAAGAACTGATCATGATAAAGGCCAAAACCGATGCTAGAAATAGTTTGTTTTTCATTTGTTGCTGATTGTAAATGAATAAAAATAAGTCTCTGGTGAGCCCACATGGAATCATACGTCCTTCACCTAATTTCTCCTCTGCATACTCAAAACGCGAAGGGTCGGCTCTTACCCCACCCTTTTAGCAAGATCTGCTGATAATACTACAGCGACCTGGCAAAATTCCCTAAGATAGAAGTGGTTGACTGAATGGATTCGAACGACATTCGGCTCCAAAAAAGATGAACTTTATTTTCTAACGAAAAAAGACCAATAAAATTTAGCTGATTGTCTCGAATACACTTGGTCAGACAGTTTAAGAATCCAAAAGGTTCGAATTTTTTGAACTTTTAACCATCAAAAACTTGTAACACCTATCAACTCCCTGGGTCCAAGTAACAAAGAAGTAGATTATGAATCCATTTTCTGAAGAATATCTCTCCGACAACAGCGATCAGCTGCTCATCAAAAAATCGTTGGAAGGTGATAAGGTTGCGCTGGAAAACCTCTTGAAAAAACATCAACCGTATGTATTCAATATTGCTTGGAAAATGGTTCACAATCCCATTGATGCACAAGACATAACACAGGAAGTGCTTATCAAGGTCACAACGAAGTTGTCACAGTTCAAGGGAGAATCATCGTTCAGAACCTGGTTGTACCGGATCGTTGTCAACCACTTTTTGAAAATGAAAAGGCAGTCTAAGGAAGAGTTCATCACATCATTTGATGGGTTTGCGGAAGGTTTGGCAAGTCTTGAAGACGTGGAACTTACGGAGCTTGAGAAGGAGGAAAAAGAAGCCGAAATTAGGGAAATAAATCTGGCATGTATGAGTGGAATGCTCCTTTGCTTCACTCGCGAACAAAGGCTTGTTTACATTCTGGGAGAACTTTTCAATGCCGATCATACGATTGGATCCGAAATTTTAGGGATAAGCAAAGAGAACTTTCGTGTCCGTCTTTCAAGGGCTCGGAAAGACTTGCTTTCATTCATGAACAATCAGTGCGGATTGGTAAACAAGGCCAACCCCTGTCGTTGCTACAAGAAAGTCACGACCATGATCAACAACAAGAAGATCGACAGCAAACAGCTCTTATTTAACCGCGAAGAATTTGATTCATTTAAGAAATATATTTCCAAAAATGCAGATCAGGCGTTAACGCTTGTGGAAGATAAATATCGAGAGCTTCATGATCGACTGCCCTTCAAGAAGGAATTCGACCGAAAAACGTTTCTTGATGAAATCATCAACGATGAGAAGGTTGTTAACCTGTACAATCTAAACTGACAACCTGTAACACCTCCCCGATGCATGGGTCTAAGTGAAAAATGAAACGAAAGACTTATGAAATGGACATTAAAGATTTTAGTTATGGGAGTTTTAGCAGGCTTTGCATTTTCAGCTGAGGCACAGAAGAAGGTGCAGTCATTTAAGGTAAGTAAAGTCCTTCCATTTTCCGCTGATCAGGTTTGGGAGGTTGTTGGTGAAGATTATGGTCGGATTGCCTATTCACATCCTAAAATTGTTGCATCCGAATACATCAACGGATCGCTAAAAGCGGGTGAGGGTGCAGAACGGGTTTGCTATTTTAATGATAGGCAGACACAGTATTTGAAGGAGAAGATGATTGACTACTCTCCTGATGATAAGATGTTTACGAATGTGGTATACAAGGCCGGAAAATTTCCTCTGAATCCTGAATACACGAGGGCGCTATATTCGGTAAAGGACCTGGGGCCTGGAAAGAGCGAGTTGTCATTTGACATGCAATACCGGACCAAGCCAGCGTTTATGGGTCCGATGGCAAAAGGAAAATTCAAACGATTGATTCAAGATTATTTCATTGCCATAGAACATCACATTAAGACCGGTGAAGAGGTAACAAAGGAAAATTTCAAGGAGATCAAAAAGCTCTATACCAAAAGTGGATCAAAGCAGGAGGAGGTAGCTCTGGCGATGGTCAAGCTATACTAATGGGTTTTTGGTACTTTGAGATAGTTTTAAAAAGGAGCACGGAAGTGCTCCTTTTTTTGATCAAGATAGATCAACCTGGAAATTGCGAATGATTGAGCACCTCTTCCAGCTGCTTAATATGTCTTTCCGTATGTGCCGAAATGAAAAGCAACCAATGATAGCCATTTACTTCCCCTACAGGGCCAAAATTCTCATAGTAAGCTTTCAGTGGTTTGTCTACGGACTTAACATATCCATTTGTTTCCTCCCGACGTTTCTTAAATGCTTCGATAAAGATTTTTGGGGATTCAAATGATCCGGTAGGAGCAACAGGTTCCGGAGCTTTAAATTTTTCTTTTCTACCCACAATGAGCTCGACAAATTCTTCAGCTTTTTGCTTCGAATTAGGCATGAGTTCGGGCTTGTATTCTTTTTCAATAATCGTCTCCACCCTACGTAGGATAACGGATTCTGCTTTGAAGATATGTTCGGCAATTTCTGCCGGAGACCAAGTTTCAGGAGTTGGTTTGTAACGCCACTGCTCATCCGACAGTGATTCAATTTTCTCAATGAGAGCCGTTCTGCTTTTTTTCAAGTAGTTGTTGATCTCTTTTCGATCGGATTTAGTCAGATGGCCTTCGTCGGGCTTAAACGCGGAACAGACAAGTACCATGCTCATCAACACCGCCATGCTTAGTAGTTTTTTCATGTGCTTGATTTTTTTGGACAAGCATACGGTTCCGAGTATCTCCAGGTGAGGTTTTTGTGCAATGGATGGTTGAATGGTGGGTGTTTGAGGGTTGAATGGTCAGGACTTCAACCAATTTTTAAGTTTGGAACTTTTATATCTGCTAACAAACACAATCTCTTCAAGGTGGCTAATTCGAAGTTGTAGCTTGTTGTTTTTAAGTTTTTGAAGAGAGAGAACCGAATCACGTGCGACAATTACTTGGCGGTTGGCTCGAAAGAACTGATCGGAAAGGGACGATTCCACTTCATTTAGGGAATCGAATTGCGTAATGATTTTTTTCCCGTCAGTGGTAACTAGAAAAATGACTCCATTGTGATGCTTGAAGTAAGCAATCTCAGACTGAGAAAGTTTCAGGAGTTCATTGTTTCGAACCACTGACAATTCAGTTGTACTTGAGTTTTTGGCGAGGCGATTCAGGGTCAGGGCTTCATTTCGATTCTTATTGATGCCGCGAAGAATGAACACACCTGTTTCGATCAAAGAAATCATTAGGCAAACACTTAACAAGCCAACAAAGCGAAAAGGATCCATGGTGAATTTAAAAAGGATCATTTGAGCTATTGTGAGAGCAGTAAAGATCCCTACACAAGCGATCAGGTTAGTTGCTATTATAGCTTTGGTGTGGGATCGGCCAAGACGATTGGAGCTGACCCTTGCAAGTAGTTTTCTGTAGTTCCAGCTATTGGTTTCGCAAATGAACAAACCGTAGATCACAAAAATAGTGAAAGGGATAGCCGGAAAATGATAGCCTGATGTAAACGGGAGCTTTTGATAGGTGATGAGATGGGTCATTAAGAATGCCAGCAAAACCATCAAACTTCGACGAATCGTAGACTCGCTAGTAGCAATTCGAGATAGTGTGCCAGCATTCATGAATACCTAATAAACCGAGACTTTCACCAAACAGGTAATATTTTTACATAGACGGGAGTGTACCACATTCAAAAGAGAACCAATGAAAATTCCAATCTATCAAGTGGATGCTTTCACGAATAAGTTGTTCGGAGGCAACCCTGCTGCTATTTGCCCTTTAGAGGAATGGCTTGATGATGATGTTCTATTGAATATCGCCAAAGAAAACAATCTGGCAGAGACTGCTTACTTCGTAGAGAATGATGATCGTTTCCATCTACGATGGTTTACACCCGAAATTGAGATGGATCTTTGTGGACATGCGACCCTAGCATCTGCACATGTTATTTTTCACCACCGAGGACATGTCGGTGATGAAATTTTCTTTGATTCGATGAGCGGCGAGCTAATAGTAAAGAAAAATGTTGACCTGCTCCAATTGGATTTTCCGTCCAGAATGCCAGAACCTGTAGAGATTCCTGACATTATTTTAAAGGCCTTTGACAAGCGACCCGCTAAGATCTTGAAGGCTCGGGACTACTTTCTTATCTACGATGAGGAGGAGGACGTGCGACAATTACAAGTTGATCAAAGCAGTTTGTCATGGGTGGACCCGGGGACCGGAGGAATTATTTGCACGGCACCCGGAAGAGAAGTGGATTTTGTGTCACGCTTTTTCACCCCCGGAGCTGCAGTTTTTGAAGATCCTGTCACCGGATCCGCACATTGTTCCTTGATTCCCTATTGGTCGGAGATTCTCGAAAAAAATGAGCTGATTGCACACCAGGTTTCAGATCGTATGGGTGAACTGTTCTGTGAAAATGTAGGAGATCGGGTCCTGATTTCAGGAAGAGCTATAACCTTTTTGCAAGGCGAGATAGAGGTCTAAAGTACTTCAACAAAATGCCTGGCTTTTTTGCCTGTTCCGTCCAGGATCTGGTGACGGCAAGAGGTACCATTTGCAACAATGATCGCGTCTTTGTCAGCTTTTCTTACTTTGGGAAAAAGAACGAGTTCGCCAACTTTCATTGAGATTTCAAAATGTTCCTTTTCATAACCGAATGAGCCAGCCATTCCGCAGCAGCCGCTAGGAATCATCTCAGCTTCATAATTTTCAGGGGCTGAAAGCACCTTTTTCAGTGGGGTCATTGAAGCCAACGCTTTCTGGTGACAATGACCGTGGATCAGTATTTTCTTACTGTCCCTTGGAAAATCAGACGAACTTAAAGTCCCATTGTCCAGTTCTCGTGCCAGGAATTCATCAAGCGTAAAGACGAATTGCGCTACCGACTGGGCTTTTTCTTTGTCCTCACCTTGAAGTAAGTCAGGATATTCGTCGCGGAATGTGAGAATTGCTGACGGTTCTATCCCGATCAAATAAATGTCTTCATTTAGCAATCCTGAAAAAGCTTGAATATTTTCTAAAGCTAAACTTTTTGCTTGTTCCAGGAGACCCTTAGAAAGATAGGCTCTTCCACTAGCCGAGTGTTGTATTTCGAGAACCTGGTAGCCTAATCGGTCAAGTAGCATGATAGCTTTTTTGCCAATTTCTACATCTAGGTAATTGGTGAACTCGTCAAAAAAGAAATAAATCTTTTTCTTGGGTTCACGCTGGAGTGAGTGAAATTTCTTTCTAAACCAGTATCGCAAGGATCTTCTTGCCATTTTGGGAATCGAACGACCGCCAGCGAAACCCAACACCGGTTTTGAGAGGTTCCTGGTAAGGTTGTAAAGCGCTGGCATTGATTCAAATCGCTCAATACTCCTTGAATAGTTGGCGATCATTTTTGCACGCCAGGGAATGCCACTGGACTTGTAAGATTGATACTGCCACTCGGCTTTTAGCTTAGCCATGTCCACGTTTGATGGGCATTCACTTTTGCATCCTTTGCACGAAAGACAGAGGTCCATTACCTCCTTGATCTCCGTATGTTCAAACGGATTTTCTTTTTCTGATTTTGTCAGAAATTCTCTCAAGATGTTTGCACGAGCTCTCGTGGTATCCTTCTCATCGCGTGTTGCCATGTAACTCGGGCACATGGTTCCACCGGTTAATGCGGATTT
>JANQOR010000014.1 GCA_028285685.1 Cyclobacteriaceae bacterium
AAGTCGTGCCTTCACCACTTGGAATTGAGCCTACATCAAAAGCTCCAACAGTCACTTCGTTGGCGGAAATAGTGTACGTACTTGAAACGGGAGCTTGGCTGACTCCCCGGATAACAATTTCAATATCTGAGGCAAGGCCATCAACGGTGTAGTTGTGCAAAAGCTCATCACCACTACTAAGCAATTCACCGTACCAACCTCGACCAGACCCCCCTAGACCAGCGGCGTTCAAAATGTTATTGACATCTTCTTCAAAAACAATATGATCCTCATAAGTATTCACTGAAATTGCAGCGCCTGTTTGGTTGGCTTTTGACTGAATTCGCTTCCCGTCACTGCTTCGAACAGTAATAAAGTAATAAGCCGTGTCAGAGTAGATGTTATTCTCGTATTCGAATCCGGTTTCGCTCCATTCCTCTTTGTCCGGACCCACTCCGTAAAACAGAAGGTTATCCCCTATATCAAAGGATCCGTCCTCTTCACCAGTAACTACAATCGCATTTTCAAGTAAATCAACAGGTCTTGGATCACTATTCAATTGAGGTAGTATACCCTTTACGCCGTTCCCAAACACAGCGATTTTCCTCGGATTCACAGACCCTACATTCATGCCTAAATTTTCAAGGTCGTCCCGGTTCAATTTGAAAACGCCTGTTTCTGTAACCCCGACCTTATACCAGTTTCCGCCTGACAGCACAGAAGACTGACCGAAAGAGCAACTAATAAGTAAAAAAGTGAAGATGTAGGTTAGCTTTCTCACAATAGTTGAAACGCTATGATCACCACAAAATTTCATTATAAATCAACCCTGCCTCAATGAAACATTTGATAAAATCGATACAACTATGTAAAATGGAATAAGAAGTGGAACAAATGTCCAGTTCAAGACCAAGAAAAGAGCAACAGATCCCACGATCAAAATCCAGCGCGGCTCGTTTCCATTCCACCCAAAAGACTTGAATTTCAGGGCAATAAGCCGAAGTCTGGAAATCAAAAGCAGGCAGGACAAGAGAATAATCCCAATGAGCGTCAGCTCGTGAAGTAGTGGGCCCAGGAAGACAAGTGATGTAAGCATAATAGCGTTTGCGGGAGTCGGCAATCCCTTGAAACTCTCCGCCTGTGAATCGTCCAGATTAAATTGAGCAAGCCGAATTGCTGAGAAAATGACAATCAATATGGCAAGCCAATTGAACTCTATGCCATTGTCCAGCAATTTCATCATATAGAATGCGGGTAAAAGTCCAAAGGAAACCAGGTCAGCCAAAGAATCGAGCTCTTTGCCCACTTCCGACTTCACCCTCAGCATACGGGCTGCAAAGCCATCTAAAAAGTCGAAAATACCTGCTGCAATTACAAAGTAGAAAGCATAGTTATGGTCAATGGTTAGGACATAAAAAATGCCTGCCGAGCCGATACCAAGATTAAGACTAGTTAAGATGTTTGGAATGTGCTTCTTCATCAATACCTTCCCAAATTTGGTTACCCTTTGACAAAAGGATTATTCACTTTTTCATACCCAATTGTTGTCTCAGGTCCATGACCAGGATAGACTGTAACATCTTCAGGGAGCGTATAAACTTTTTCCTGGATGTTTTTAAGGAGATCGTTGTGATTTCCACCCGGTAGATCAGTTCTACCGATGCTCTCCCTAAATAGAACATCACCGCCAATTATTATTTTTTCCCTTTTTTCATAAAAAATCAAATGACCTGGAGAATGGCCAGACACTTCTATCATTGACAGGGTGACTTCATCCAATATAAGATCATTTCCTTCATGCAGAAATTCGTCCACTTCAGAATGTCGGTATCCCGTAATTCCCCACTGCGGAGCATAAGCAACAACAGCATTAAAGATCTCAAGCTCATTTTGGGGGATCTTCAATGGACAATTGAATTTTCTCTTCAAGGTCTCATTTCCCAATACGTGATCAATGTGGCAATGTGTGTTTATGATACACTTCACATTCAACTTCTCGCTCTCAATGTATTCGCATAGTTCCGCTACCTCGAAATCTTCGTAACATCCCGGATCAAATATGTAGGCGTTGCCTAAGTTCGACGAAAGAACATACGTGTTTTCATAGAATGGATTGAAAACGAATGACTTAATCTGCATGTGATTAGTTTTGAAGCCTTTTAATTGTAATGCAAAAGTAAAGTGGTTCGGAGAAAGGTTGATTTCGTCATAGTAGGGCAAGGAATAGCAGGGACGTGGCTTGCTTACGAATTGATGAAACGGGAGAAGAAGATCCTGGTGATTAACAACGAGACTGAGAACACTTCCTCTAAGAAGGCTGCGGGATTATATAACCCGATCACCGGCAAAAAAATGACTAAGACCTGGCTTGCAGATCAAGTCTTTGCGGAGCTTGAAAGCAGCTACAAGCAGTTGGAGATCTTGCTACGTGCAAAATTTCTTTACCCAAAACCTATCTACAGGCCATTCACTACTATTTCCGAAAAAAACGATTGGACCACTAAAGTTGAAGATCCACGATATCTAGACTTCATTGAAGAATTAAAGTCAGAAACATTAGGGATAGGTTCGATTCAGGATAATCTGGGTGGGATTGTGCTAAAAAAAACAGGCTATGTTGATCTATCAGTTTTAATCTCTTCGTTTAGAGATTACCTGATAGATAAGGGACAGTATCTATCTGAAATGTTTGATTACAAAGCATTGGAATTTGTGAGTGAGAAGACTAGCTATAAAGACATTGAAGCAGACAAAGTGATTTTTTGTGAAGGACCGAGTTTGGCTAATCCATTCTTCAGCAATCTTCCATTCAAGCTTGTTCGTGGTGAAGTGATGGATGTCGAGTGCGATTTATCTCATAACTATATATTTAACCGTGGTGTCTTCATGATTCCGAAAAATGGTTACCATACTGTGGGTTCTACCTACGACCATAATAATCTGTCTTTCGAGCCACAATCTGAGGGAATAACCAAACTAAAGGAACGACTTAGCAAGCTTTTTGCTGGTTCATACCGTATAAAGCAAATGAGAGCAGGTATCAGACCTGCGACTTTCGATCGAAAACCATTTATTGGGCTGCACCCAAAAAGAGAAACATTAGGTATCTTTAATGGGTTTGGTACAAAAGGTGTTTCTTTGACACCTTTTTTTGCCTCCAATTTTGTGGATTTTCTCGAGGGGAAAACGATGATTGAAACTGAAGCAGATGTTCAAAGGGTTTATTAAAATAGTAGTACTGATCCTGTTTTCTAATGTTGTGCTAGCCCAACATTACACCACACCATTTGGTCAAAATAGGATCCAGTATAAAAATCTCGACTGGTACTATTACAGTACCAATAATTTTGATGTTTACTACTATCCCGGAGGACACGAATATGCGCTGGAAGCCATTGATTTTCTCGAGGAGGAATTCGTCAATCTCACCGATAAGCTAGGCTATGCTCCATATAACAAAACGAAAATTCTGATTTACAATTCGATCCACGATCTACAACAAAGTAATATCGGTATTGATGGAGCGGTCTACACCATTGGGGGAAGAACTGATTTTGTTAAACTTCAGGTGGAAGTTGCCTACCCGGGCAAAGCCTCTCAATTCAGACAAGATCTGTTTTTAAAGCTAACAAGCACACTTATCAATGATATGATGTACGGAGGCAGCCTGGCCGAGATCTTTCAGAATAGTTACCTGCTGACACTACCTGACTGGTTTATTGATGGTGCAGCACGTTACATGGCTTACGGCTGGACAAAAGAAATGGATGATTACCTGCGAGACTACATGAGCCGCAAGAAAATCAGGAAATTGAAACGAATTGATAAGGAGTCAGCAGGAATCATTGGTCAAAGTATCTGGAACTACATCGCCGTTAAATATGGTGAAAGTAACATTTCCAACATTCTGAACCTTACACGAATCATCCGCAAGGAGGAAAATAGCATTGCAAATACACTCGGTCTCTCCTTTAAGTCATTTATGGACAATTGGCAGAACTACTACTTACTTCAAAGGGAAGAGGTAGCCGAGGGATATTCGGTCCCATCAGAAGAGGATATTATCAACAAGATAAAGGGAAACAAAGACCTGATCACAACTTCTATCCGGTTCAATAATGATGCCGACAAGGTTGCATATGCAACACTCAAATCAGGCAAATACCAGGTTTTCGTACAGGATGTTGAAACTGGTAACATAAAAAAAATAACCGAGGGTGGATACAAAATAAATGGACAAGATGTTGATAAAGCCCTTCCGCTTCTGGATTGGCAAGATGAATTTACGCTTGGCGTAATTCTATTCAAGAGGGGGTTTCTGTATCTAAATACTTTTAATATCGAAACTGGGAAGAAATTCCAAAAACCACTT
This sequence comes from Cyclobacteriaceae bacterium, assembly GCA_028285685.1. Taxonomy (GTDB): domain Bacteria; phylum Bacteroidota; class Bacteroidia; order Cytophagales; family Cyclobacteriaceae; genus Ekhidna. The sequence continues at coordinate 4,352 of JANQOR010000014.1, forward strand.
AACAGATTTCGTCAAATCGAAAGTTTTTCATTTAATGATAATGGAAAACTCGCCATTATCTCAGGAGATATAGATGGTCAAAATGACCTGTTCCTAATTAGTATGAGAAGAAACGCGCTAAGGAGGATAACCAGGGACGTTTATGATGATCTTGATCCGACCTTCGTTCCAGGCACAGCTGCTTTCGTCTTCAGCTCGAATAGGACTAATGATTCTGTAAACGTTGCAAATGTTCCTTTCGAATCGTTGAACAATAACTTCAATTTGTTCATCTACGATTTGGACACAACAACCAACGAGTTTTATAGGCTTACAAACACCTACAGCGAGGACAGGCTACCTTATGTTAAGAATCAATACGAAATCTACTACTTGAGTGATCAAAGAGGAATTTCAAATCTATTCAGATACAGCTTTCTTGATTCCACTGCTATCCAAGTCACCTCCTTCGACAAGAGTATTGTCAGTTATGATCTTCATTTCGACCCTGATCGGTTGACATACATCATGCTTGACAAGGGTCGTGAAAAGGTATTTCTCGACAATACTGTCGATCTATACAGTAACAATTTCACCCCTGAAACACCAAGAAAGCGAAGAGAAAATGCTATGATGGTTGTATCCAGAGTGTTGGCAAAACAAAATGCTGAAGTAGAGGAGGTCGAGGAAGTTGTGGAGGAACCAATTACTGTCGATCTCAACGTAGACAATTTCACTTTCCAGGATGAGGAGGATGAGGAACTTGAAGAAAATCCCGAATGGATTGATACGGATAACTATGAATTTGAGGACGAATCTCAAACCGACTTTCAACCCGAATCCTTCTTTACGAAGTACAGCAATTTCCAAAGAGAGGCTGAGAGAATCGGGCCCATCCCTTACATTCCAAGATTCACATTCAACAATGTAATCACTTCCTTCCTCTGGGATCCCTATCGAAATTTCATGGCCTTCACAGAGGTCGAGATCAATGATGTTCTCGAGAACTACAAAATTAAAGGTGGGGCTTTGCTCAAGACAAGTCTCAACCAGGGCGACATTTTTGCTGAATTCCACTACCTCAAATACTGGATGGACTTCAAGTTTAGGATTGATAGAAAAAGCTATCTTATCGAAGGCAACGCTGGTGATGAGGAAGTACGACTCAAATACAAACTGAACCGAGTGAAGTTGACTGGATCAGTACCAATCACACATACGTTTCGCGCCGAGATTTCTCCATTCTTTACGACCACTACCTTCAATAACTTAAACTATCAGGTAGTGAAAGGTGAATTGCCTGAGGGGTATGCCCCCAATAGCGAACACAACTACATCGGAGGAACCACATCCTTGATATTCGATAATACAATAGAAAAGGAGTTCAATCAATACCAGGGGACACGTGCTTTGCTCGAGTTCACTACGCATTTTCATGCCTCGGATGGAAATCGAAACTTTAGCAATCTTAGATTTGACTTTAGGCACTATCAAACATTACACCGTCAGATCATTTGGGCGAATCGAGTTCTTTATGGTAAGCACATGGGACCCGCAGCTAAAGTGTACATGTTAGGTGGAATGGATAATTGGCTTTTTGCGCAAAGTGACTCACAAGGCCAAAATGACCCTCTGGTGATTGATAATCAGAGAGACAACTCTGATCTATTTTTCAATGAGTTCGCCACCAATCTACGGGGTCTGGACTATAACGAGGCTTTTGGAACAGATGCGTTAGTCATCAATTCTGAGATTCGCCTGCCATTCTTCCAATATTTAAGTAACGCGCCTATCAAATCTAATTTTCTTCGAAATTTCCAGGTCATTGCGTTTGCTGATATAGGGTCCGTCTGGACAGGACAACCTCCATTTAGTAGTGGACGATCGATAACGCAGGTATTTGGAGAGGATAACGCGTTTCAGGCAGAAATTGTGAAGTTTCAGAACCCATGGTTAGGTGGATTTGGATGGGGATTGAGAACCGTACTACTTGGCTATTATATAAAATTTGATGCGGCCCGACCCTACATAGATGGGAACGTTGGGAACTATCGATACTACTTCACGCTAGGTCTCGACTTCTAGCGTTCCCCTTAAATTTGCAAAATGCAACATTCCATGACAGGGTATGGCCGTGATGAGCGCACCTACCAGAAATATCAGATAAAGACGGAGATAAAATCGCTCAATAGCAAATTCCTGGATCTGACTCCCAGGTACGGAAAAGAATTTTCGACCAAGGAAATAGAAATTCGAAACCTGATTTCTGATAAACTCAAAAGGGGCAAAATTATGCTTGTGATCGAATTGGAGATCACAGATACCGAAGAATCAAATGTTCAGGTCGACGATGGTTTGTTCAAGGCTTATTTCAAAAAATTCCGATCGCTCGCCAAGGATGTCGGATATGAAGAAGATGGAATCTTTGAAATGGCACTACAGGCACCAGATGTTGTAAAGCAACAGGAGCTAAGTGCGGAGGACATCCCTTGGGACCAGGTCTTCGATAGTGTGAAAAGTTCAGCTGATCAGTGCATCAAGTTTAGAAGTGAAGAAGGTTCTGCTCTCGAAAAAAAATTGCAAGACTATGCTTCGAACATTGCAAATAGTTTGAAGGATATTGAGTCAGCAGACGAAAGTAGAAGCGAGAATGTCCGCGCCAGACTGCAAAAAAATCTGGATGATATCAGGGAAAAAGTTCAGGTCGATGAAAACAGGTTTGAGCAAGAACTCATCTACTATCTTGAGAAATTAGATATCACAGAGGAAAAAGTAAGGCTGAATCAACACCTTAATTACTTCAGTGAAGTAATGGCAACAGAGGATCAGGCGGGAAAAAAATTGGGATTTATTGCTCAGGAAATGGGAAGGGAAATCAACACCATTGGATCAAAGGCTAACGACGCGGATGTCCAGAGAATGGTGGTGGTAATGAAAGATGATCTGGAAAAAATAAAAGAACAGGTACTCAATATCTTGTAGTTGCTTTTAGCTATCAGCTGTTGATTCAATTGGTATCTAAATCAACAGCCAATCGCCAAAAACAAAATCTTATTTCACGCCAAAAGAGACTTTTGTCTCATCCCATGCCATCACAACGTTCCCCCCGTCTTCGATACTTATATCAAATACTTCAACTACGCCATCTGTCTTTTCTGGCTTGACAGTAACTCGAAGAACATCATCTTTCTCTTTGTAAGAAAATGCTCCCCACTTGTCTGAAACGCTATTAAAGATTATCACCCACTCATCTTTACCTGGGATGGTGAATAATCCATATCGTCCTGCTGCTAGTTTCTTCCCTTCAACTTTGACATCACCGGAAAATTCAATCCATGAGGACTCATTTGCTCCGGTTCGCCACACTTTTCCATAAGGCTCCAGTTCCCCAAAAATTACTCTGCCCCTTTTGGAAGGTTTGCTGTAGTTAACGGTAATGGTCGTCCCATTGACCTCTTTTGTCACCTCAGCCGGGGGGCTAGGTCGCTTACTTTTGTCTTGCTGTGCTTGCACCGCAAAAACCACAAGTAAACTCATAAATAAAGTGGTTAGCGTTCTCATTGCTTTCATACGTTTAAGTTTTTTGTTCGAACTCAATTGCACGCAATTTCATAGCTTTTGTTCCTGTGATTAGTACTTTTTTCCGTTCAAATTGGTTCAAAGTTCCAATTACGACTTTTGATCATTTCACGCGTCATAAAGGCGGTCCTGGTAGAATACCCAAGACTTGAGCAAGAAGAATACAATAAATCATTAACTTTTCTGAAAAATAACCTGACATGAAAAGCTTATTTAGCCTCACGATAATTGCAATGTTATTTGCTTGCAGCCCTGAAATAAAGAAAGAGAACCAGAAATTAGTAGAGTCAATTGACTACAAGGTGAAAAGAATTGATCACCATCATCGAATAACTATTCTTGAAGATGATTTCGTGCAAGGTGATTCCACATACAAGGTTAGAGCTTACATGTCGGAAGGATTGATCCAGAAGTTGGTTGGTATTACGAGAACCCCTCATTTCGAGAGAGACGATTACTTCTATTTCGAGAACAAAAAGCCGATCTTCTCAGGTCATATGATCAATTTCGTTGATGAGAAGCTTGCAGAGGAGTTTAAGTACTATTATCGTGGAAAGACGATCGCAGAATGTCTTTTTTGGAAAGATCATTATGAGCCCGGTAAAAGATTTCCTCACGAACATTTCGAAGAATTCGAACCTGACTTGGATTCGCTGATGAATGAGGAACAAACTCGACTGGATTTTTTCTTGTCCAAATTGAATGAAGAGGGCTTTGCAGTTAAAGAAGAAAACGACAACATCATCAATTAATGACATTTGAAGAAGCCCAGAAGGAAGTTGACGATTGGATAAAGACAAAAGGGGTTCGATATTTCAATGAGTTGACCAACATGGCTGTTCTAACAGAAGAGGTGGGCGAGCTTGCACGCATTATGTCTCGAACCTATGGTGAACAGTCATTCAAGGATTCAGATTTAAGGGGCAGCCTCGACGATGAAATTGCGGATGTCATGTGGGTCCTTATTTGCATTGCCAATCAAACAGGAGTTGACTTAACCAAGGCGTTCAAAAAAAATCTAAACAAAAAAAACACCAGGGATTCCACCAGGCACCTAGAGAATAAAAAGCTCAAAAATCAACAATGAAAAGAGAATTTCTACTGCTTGCAGCGATTGCCTTGATACAGGCACCAACGGTTTACTCACAAGATGTTTACGAGAGGAACGAGTCTGCCGATGTAAAGCACTATGTCTTTAACCTTAGCCTCAATGATACCAACAATGAAATAAAAGGGGAAGCTCAGATAACTGTCGACTTCAAAGCCGGCGCAAAGAATTTCAGCCTCGATCTGATCAAAAAATCCAACGAATTCGGGATGGATGTAACAGGTGTTTTCAAAAATGATCAACCAGTCCAGTACGAGCATGCAAACGACAAAATCGTTCTTCCCTCGGACGGTCCTGGTACCGCTTCCTACTCCATCCAATATCAAGGTATAGCGGAGAAAGGACTTGTCATAGATACTACCAAGTTTGGTCGGCGATCTTTTTTTGGCGACAATTGGCCAAACCTGGCCAGGCACTGGCTGCCATGTGTCGATCACCCGTATGACAAAGCAACATTGGAGTTCAAGATCACAGCACCGAGCCACTATGACGTGGTTGCCACAGGAAAAAAAATCAACGAAGATGATTTAAGTGACGGTTACAAAATGACGCACTACCACGAGCCAGCACCAGTAGCCATGAAGGTTGTAACGATTGGGGTCACGCGGTTTGCAACCAAACTCTTGGGATCAGTTGGCGAAATTCCAGTCACAGCCTGGGTATATCCTGAGAACAAAGACGAAGGTTTTTCAGATTACGCAGTAGCCGTCGATGTTATGCAATACTTTGTTGAGAACATTGGCCCCTACCCTTACGCCAAGCTTGCAAACATGCAGGCGAAAACACAGTGGGGCGGATTGGAAAATGCTGGTACCATTGCTTATTTTGAAAATTCCGTCACTGGAGAAAATAAGGTAGAAGGTTTAATTGCTCATGAAATTGCTCATCAGTGGTTTGGGAATTCCGCCACCGAAAATAGCTGGAACCACGTATGGTTAAGTGAAGGGTTTGCTACCTATTTCGCAATTCTATACTTGGAGAACGCATATGGAGATCTCAAAAGAAAAGAGGAACTGGAAAAAGATCGGACGCAAGTAATCGAGTACTACAAGACAACCCCGTCAGCAGTTGTTGATAACTCCATTAAGGATCCAATGAAGGTTCTTAGCACTAACACCTACCAAAAGGGTGGGTGGGTGTTGAATATGCTTAGGCGCCGGTTAGGTGATGAAACCTTTTGGAAAGGAATAAGACAATATTATGCCACCTATGAAAACTCCAATGCCATGACAGACGACTTCAGAAAGGCGATGGAAACAGCATCTGGCCATGATCTGGAAATCTTCTTTCAACAGTGGATACATACAAAGGGCTATCCCGAGTTACTGTGGAACTGGAAGTATGAAAATAAGAAACTGCTGGTTTCAGTAGAGCAAAAACAAAAACACCACACCTTCATTTTTCCGTTAGAAATAGGAATAAAAACGAATGCAGCTACACAAATTCAGAAAGTGCAAGTAAAAAACAACAGTGAGACTTTTGAACTTTCTGTGGAAACCAGACCCGACGAGGTAGTTCTCGATCCCGAAGCGTGGTTGCTATTCGAAGAAAACAAGTAAGCTAAACAACACATTATGTATGTCAAGTTAAGCCTGGCGTTCGTCTCAGTTGCTCTTTTGGCCTTTATTCCCTTTAGGCAGGACGAAAAAATCACTACTCGCAATTATTGTACGGAAATCGGTCGGTTTGACATGCTGTTCTATGAAGATGAAATCAGTGGTACGTATGTACTTCTAACCAAGAAAAGTACCGGGGCAATTTGGGGGAACCTGGCTGGTAACAAAATGACCGGCAAATGGGTCGATGGCGATGGATCGGGGGATATTATTATCACCTTTAATGAGGATTTTACCTGGTTTACAACCGACTATCGAAGCTATGAAAATCCAACAGTATGGTATCGGGACCAATGGCACGGGTCTCTACGTACAACAGCGAATTCTGCCTTCGAAGTAGATGGGAAAAGATATAAATGTGAGTGAATCTTGATCAGTTGAACTATGGCTATTGAAAAAAGGTATACTGTACTTGTCGCTATTTTTCTTACTTCATTCATGACCATTCAGGTTCATGCTCAAGTAGATCTGTTCAACGCTCTTTCTGGCACATATGAAGTTGGTTTTCGGTACAAGGAAATTGACAACGTCTCAAAACAGAAAAGTCGGAAGATTCGAATCTACCAGTGGTACCCAGCAAGGAGTACGGACGCCAAAAAAATGAAACTGGCAGATTATTTGACTCAAAATGAACGAGACCCCTCAGACTTAGCGAATGTGCTTTCAACAAAAATTGGTGGCGAAGAAAACCTCTTCCCCACGGACAGCTTGGAGATGCTATTAGACCTTTCGACCCTGGCCAGGCCCAATGCACCTGCAGTGGATGAAAAATTCCCAGTCATCATGTGGAGTGGTAGAAACGAAACTGTGGAATATCAGTGGCTGATATCAGAGTACTTAGCTAGTAATGGCTATGTTGTTGCCTATACTGAAGATGTCCCAACAGGCCCGTATCCCTGGCAACTTCCGAGTCCAAAAGAAAAGGAATCGGGCTTAGATCAGCAGATTTCAAATATGACGGGAGCACTTGCCCACCTTTGGCTACAAAAGAACGTTGACCTGAGAAAAAGTGGTATCATATCCTGGAGCTACGCGGGTGAATCTGCGATTTTGGCTCAACAAGGGAATCCTGTCATCCGTGCTGTTGTTGGCCTTAGTTCCTTGGGATTTTCACGTGGTGTCTTTCTTGGCAATGAGCTAAAAGATCGAATTGATCTTGAAAAATTGAAGGTTCCCTACCTCATGCTTTTCGAGAAAGTTGCTCCGAATGGTACCGAAAGAGCTGTTCCTGACATTTTTCCATCGATGCATCCAGCCTCACGGTATGTTTCGTTCCCTGAACTAGCTCATGGCAGCTTCAATACCCTTGAGGGTATGATCCCAGGCACGTTGGGAACAAATAAGGTGCATGGTTGGTCCCGAGGCGGCAAAGAAGCTAAAGTAGGGTATGAGACAATTTGCAAGGTGACATTACTCTTCCTGGATAGCATCCTGAAAGACAAAGAAAATTTTGACAGTGCCATCAGAAAGATCAAAACTGAGGTTCCCGACGATTTCATGACGGTCTCAAGTCCCATGGATTAGAAACGAGTGGGTCGCTTTCTTGAAATACATTTGTAACTAAACCTGACACTACTATGAAATCCCTGCTTAGCTTATCACTGGTCCTTCTCTTTGTTTTGACAGCATCTGGGCAAAAACCACGGGCAAGAGATCTTGGAATCCCTTTCAATGGAGCCACGGGAGTATACAACGCCATTACGGATGTCAAGGGAATTGAGGTTGGTCACAGCACCATCATTTCCGGAGAAGGGAAGAATGTAGTTGGAAATGGACCTGTAAGGACAGGGGTTACGGCGATTTTCCCCAGAGGCAAAAATTTTGGGCCCGTGTACGCAAACTGGTATAGTTTAAATGGAAACGGAGAAATGACCGGGACCACTTGGGTAACCGAGTCCGGTTTCCTGGAGACCCCGATAATGATTACCAACACCAACAGCGTAGGTGTGGTAAGAGATGCAGTTCTAAAGTGGTATGTAGACACGGACTGGTATGAAGGCGAAAAATGGTGGTATACCTACCCATTGGTTGCAGAAACCTATGATGGGTTTCTAAATGACATCTATGGATTCCATGTGAAAGAAGAGCATGTGCTTGAAGCTATTGACAACGCCAAGAGCGGACCTGTAGCAGAGGGAAATGTAGGTGGTGGCACAGGCATGATGTGCCTCGGTTTTAAGGGAGGAATTGGTACTTCCTCACGAATTGTTGAAATAAGAGGCTCATCTTATACTGTCGGAACCCTTGTCCAATCAAATTTTGGTGCAAAGAGAAACCTGACAGTTGCAGGCGTTCCCGTCGGCGTTGAGTTAAGGGACACACTAAATTATGTGTTCAAGGGACCGCCCCAATCAAGTCGCAAAGAAGGCGACGGCTCCATTATTATCATTGTTGCTACTGACGCCCCTTTACTTCCACATCAATTGAAAAGAATTGCGCAAAGAGCTGCATTGGGTGTGGGAATCGTTGGCGGAAGAGGCAGTAACGGATCCGGTGATATTTTCCTGGCCTTTTCCACTGCCAATGAAAATGCTTTCAACAGAAATGAGACCACCAATGTGGATGTCTTTCCAAATGATCTGATAACACCATTGTTTGAAGCTACAGTCCAATCCGTCGAAGAGGCAATCATCAATGCGATGATCGCAGCAGAGACAATGGTGGGAATCAATGGAAACACAGCTCACGCAATTCCACACGACCTGCTCATCGAAGTGCTTAAGAAGTACAACAGGATAAAATAGATCTGCGATTTTCTTTGCAGTCATAAAAAAATCGTCGCGACTGTAATTCTTCTGCCTTACTTTCAACTTATATGCCGAGGCACGAAAACATCGCGATTGAAGAAAGGTAGTAAAAAGGAGTTCATCGAACAGGTAATGCAGTCACAGAGGATACTGCATAAGATTTGCCGTGTTTATTGCGACGACACAGAGCAGCGAAAGGATCTGTCTCAGGAGATACTCATCCAACTGTGGAAATCGTATGCCTCGTTTCGCGGTGAGTCAAAATTCTCTTCCTGGATGTATCGTGTAGCGTTGAACGTAGCTATTCAACATTTGCGTGGTAGAAAAAAAAGATCCGAGGATGTTTCCATCTCCAGCGATCTTCAGGAATTGGCAATGCCACCTTCACACAGCGAGGAACTAGAGGAAAACATTGGGAAGCTACACTACGCCATCAGGCAACTCAATGATGTTGAAAAGGCGATAGTCATGCTGTACCTGGAGGAGAAACAATACGAAGAAATTGCCGAGATCATTGGAATCACTCAAAACTATGTGCGAGTGAAAATGAACCGGATAAAGGAGAAATTAAGAAAAACACTTAAACCTGAGCCCCATGGAACTTGAGGTGCTGAAAACCATATGGCTTGAAACAGTGGAAAAAAAGTCAATCTCGGAGGAGTTAAGTAGAGATGATATCCGTCAGGCAATCGAGCTAAAGTCGAATACAGTAATTTCTAAAATAAGAAAAAGGCTAAGGTTTAAGATCTGGGCACAAACTTCAATCGGTCTTCTTGGTTCAATAATGGCTGTTACGCTTTTGTTAAAAGAAGAAATTGCATTTGGAATTACCTATTTAGTCGTATTCCCAATGTTTCTGGCGCTTGGCATTCACAAGCTGAAGCATTATCGAATGATCATTGACTTTCAGCGTGCTTCACCTTCCTTAAGAGAAACGATTTTTCAAATCATCGATATTGTGAAAAAGGTCATAGCAGCACAAATTCTAACTGCGGTGATTACGGGAACCGTTTTTGCCGCACTTTTCTCATACCTCGGGTTGGAGAAAATAACATGGCTTGAGCCATGGCAGCAAATATCTATGGTAGTCTTGATTTCCCTGATCTCGCCGCTGCTTTTTTATAAAATCGCGAAAAGAGGTCAGCAAAAAATGTTTGGAAACTATCTGAAAATACTGGAAGAAAATGTGACCGAGCTAGATGAACAAAATGAAAATCAAAAAATATGAATACTGAAACAATCGTCCTCACTTTCCTGGTGCTATTTGCTGTAGCAGCAATCGCTATAGCGATCTACTTGAGAAACAAATACAGGCGTCCAACAGATTATAAAGCCCTCTTTTTAATGGGAGCTGCCCTTGTGGCAATAGGAGCTGCTGGCAATAACGCATTGATTCCGGCTGGGATTGTTTTCATGCTTGTCGGTCTAAAAAACAGGGAAAAATGGGAAGCTAATAGGTTAAGGTGGTCTGATCTGAGTGTTGAAGAAAAGCGTGTAAAGATTATTTTTCTCTCATCCACACTTTTACTAGTGGCTGGAGGGGCTATCGCTCTGTACATCCAACAGTAGAGCTGAATTTGATCCATTTCTTATTATTCAGGCTTAGAAATAAGTAGATTGGGATATATTCTCAACCTAAACGAAATTCCTGAAATGAGACGTGGAGCCCTAGCAACCTGTTTGTTGACCCTTTCTTTTATGAGTCACACATGTCTTGCTCAAAAAGAAGATCCGAAAAATCCGAAATGGGATCGCTATCACTCAACAGCTGACACGCATGCCCTTCTCGAGGGATGGGCCAACAATTACCCAAACCTCACCAAACTTTATTCAATCGGTGAGACACTAAAAGGGACTAAACTTATGGTTCTCGAGATTTCCAATCAAAACACGGGAAGTCCCGAAACAAAACCGGCATACTACTACGACGGGAATATCCACGCTGGGGAATTGACCGCAGCAGAGGTAGCATTACACTATGCCTGGCATCTTCTTTCAAATTACGAAAGTGATGCTCGCATAAAGAATCTTGTCGATTCAAGAGTCATTTACATTCGCCCTAAGTTCAACCCGGATGGAGCTGATCTGGCTCTTCTGACACCAACGGTTCTTCGCAGCACTCCTCGTCCCTATGATGAGGATTTCGATGGTCTAAAGGACGAAGATCCTGGAGAAGATCTGAACGGTGATGGAATCATCACCAAAATGCGTGTCCCCGCTAAAAATGGAAAATTCAAGATCAATTCACAAGACAACCGGATAATGGAGGATCGCGAAATTGGGGAATCCGGCGGAACATACTATGACGTTTACACCGAAGGGATTGACAATGACGGAGATGGCAGATACAACGAGGATGGGGTTGGCGGAATTGACATGAATAGAAATTTTCCGAGGAATTGGGGCCTTGAATTCGAGCAGAAGGGAGCAGGTCCTTACCCACTTTCCGAGCCAGAGACAAGAGCAACTATTGAATTCATCAACTCCAGGAGACATATTACCGGGGTCTTCCATGGACATACTTCCGGTGGGTTTCTTTTCAGACTTCCATCGACTACCAACTGGGACAATTACAACATGGCGGATCAACGGCTAATATTGAAACTATCAAATATGTACAAAACGACTACCGGTCAACGGGTAATACCTAGTTACAGCAATCCGAGACTTCATCGACACGGAACCTTGATCAGCTGGTCCTATTGGGATTTCGGAGTAGTAGCATATGTCCCTGAATTTTGGGGTGGTTTTGTAGAAGATTCGAATGGAGATGGTGACATAACAGAAGTCGACAGACTGGCATGGAACGACAACAACATAGACGGGCAAGGATTTATCGATTGGAAATCCTATAATCATCCTGAGCTTGGAAAGGTTGAGATAGGTGGCTGGAACAGAAAATTTACCTTTCAAAATCCACCAACAAAGTTTCTCAAATCTGAGATCGAGAAATACGTGGAATGGATGCTCTGGCTCGCTGAAACGAGTCCACTCCTTGAGCTAAACAGCGTGGAAGTGTCCAGTTTGGAAAAAAATAAGGTGGTTAATCTCACGGCCGAAGTACAAAATGTGGGTTACCTCCCCACCAACATCACCCAAAGAGCAATTCATGCAAACATTGTTCAACAAGTTCGAGCCATTTTGGAACTTACAAATGCCGAGCTTAGCTCAGGCAGTTCAAGGACCGATCTCGGGCATATCAAGGGAACCAGGGACAGTCGTGATTCTTCAGATGATAGCAAAAGAAGACTCAGCTATACGATAAAAATTACAGGCAGCAACGCCACCGCTAAGCTTACTGTAAAATCAGAAAAAGGCGGAATCGTAAGCCAACTTGTGAAATTGAATTAGCATGAAACAGTCCATCAAGATATTCACCTCCCTCATTTTCCTATTCACATGTTCTGTTGCCTTTGGTCAAAATGTCCCATTGGGACAGGAGACGCTGGTCCGACACCTCGATCAGGAGCTTTCCGGTGAATCGACAAAGCGAAATCTTGAATATATCGCCAGGCTTCACCGTATGCGTGGATCAGATGATTACAATGAGGCCATCGATTTCATAAAAAGAAAGCTTGAAGAGTACGAACTGCAGGCAATTGAAGTCATTCGAATTCCTGCTGATGGTAAGATCATGTATGGAACTCAAAAATCCAGGCCTGCTTGGAATGTCGATTTCGCCGAATTGTGGGAAATGGAGAAAAATGATGGTGTTTGGGAGCAAAAGACCAGGATCGCAGATTGGGAATCTATTCCGATGGTCGTAGCGCAGGATAGCCACTCCGGAGAAGTTACTGCAGATCTGGTTGACATTGGTGCGGGCACCTCCGAATCAGACTATAAAGACAAGGATATAAATGGTAAGCTCGTTTTGACTTCATCGCAGCCTGGCAGCGTGCTTTCTCTGGCAATTAAAAAATACGGCGCATCAGGAATCATTAGTTATGCTCAAAACCAGGTTACCGCTTGGTGGAAGGAGAATGAGAACCTTATCCGCTGGGGTCACCTGGGGACATTTGTGGAGACAAAGACATTTGCTTTTATGGTTTCTCTAAAACAAGCCAGAAGTTTTCAACAGCGATTAAAGAATGGAGAAACTGTTCGACTGAATGCAAAAGTTGTAGCAGCACAAACCCCAGGTTCTTATGATATTTTAACTGCAGTAATTGAGGGTTCCGATCCTACGTTGAAGAATGAGGAAATTGCCTATACCTGTCATCTGGATCATCCTCGTCCTGGAGCGAATGACAACGCGAGCGGATGCATGGCCATTCTAGAAGTAGCTAGAGCACTCAATAAATTGATCGCCGAAAAGAAAATTGACCGACCGAAACGTACCCTCCGTTTTATCTGGTCACCGGAGATCGAAGGAACCACTGCTCTGCTGAACTTCAAACCAGAATATGCAGAAAAGATAAAGTTCAACATTCACATGGATATGGTAGGAGGCGGGCCTGAAACCAAAGCCATCTTCCACGTATCACGGAGTCCGATGAGTCTACCAAGCTTCATCACCGACGTTGGATCCGCCTTTGGCTCTTTCGTCAACCAAAGCTCCAATGCCTACGCAAGTGGTCAATCCGCACCCTACCCAATCGTCTCTAAAGAAGGTGGAAAAGAGGCACTTCATGCTGTTCTCGGAGAGTTCCACATGGGCAGCGACTTTCAGGTATTTAATGAAGGTTCTTTTAGGATTCCATCCATCTACCTACATGATTGGCCGGACAGGTACATCCACACGAACTATGATGAGGCCGGAAACGTAGATCCCACCAAGTTGAAACGTTCAAGTTTCATAGGAGCAGGCGCAGGTTACTTCATTGCGAATATTGAATCCAGCGATGTTGCGGACATGGTTGCCATAATGAAGCAACAAGTGCTAAACAGGGCATCCGCCCTTTTGAATTACTGTCAACCTTTGCCAGTAGAACAGCAAGAAAACACCAAATTCTATTTTTGGAAAAATGAATTAGAAGCATTTCAGTCGCTGAAAAAGGTTGCAGCAATTCAACCCAACATCGAATCCGACTACCTCAGGTACATTTCCAATTTGAAAAAGACCGTCGGGGCTGGCAAGAGATCCAAAGCAAACGCTCAAGACGTTTATTCCCGTAACCTTGAAGTAAAAGGTCCCATGTCTGTCTTTGGGTACGACTACTTCTTCGACAAATATGGTAGTAATAAGGAAAGACCGGCGATTTATGGATACGTAGGTACGAGAGGTGGCGGTTTTGAATACGCGTACGAAGCACTAAACCTTGTGAATGGAGAAAATGATGTCACGGAAATTCGAAACATCCTTTCTGCAGAGTTTGGTGATATTCCATTGCAACACGTAGAAGATTACCTCAGAGCACTTGCTAGTATCAACGTGATTAGTTTGAAGAAATAAGATTAACTGTCTTCTTCTGACTCTTCACCTTCGTACAACACCCGGATCTTTTCACGATCCTCTTCGGGGATAGATGTATCACCCAAAAGTTGCCAGGCTCTTTGTCTTGAGTTGATCTTATATTTTTCGATGATGCTGTTTTCCTTTTCTCTCTTTCGAATCCTTCTGCCCATAATAAATAAAACTACCTGAAGTAGCAGGGCTACGGTTACAAGGGTGATAAGCCAGTTCATTGTTTTAATTTATACCTTAAAAGACAAACGATTATACAATTCTACAAGTTTTGAAATGCATGGCATGCTTAGAAAGATTCACCTTCTAACTTTTTCAATTTTTTCAGGAGTAGTATTTGGTCAAACTGAGAAAATATTGACCAACGATCCTTCCGAAGACCGATACGCTAGCTATTCACCCGATGGCACCAAGATTCTTTTTGAATCCAATCGCAATGGAAACTGGGACATCTTCTTAATGGATGCTGACGGAGAAAACCAAAAACCTGTAACATCAGACACCAGTCAAAATCGGCGGCCAAGCTGGCATCCATCAGGTAAAAAGATCCTGTTTGAATCAAACAGAAATGGAGTTAATCGACTATATGAATTAAATGTAAAAAACCTGAAGGCGGTTGAAATTGCGATCGAGGGTTTTGATGGAACACCCATTTTTGCCCGCTATTCTCCTGACGGAAACCTGATTGCATTTTCAGCTAGCGTTGGTGAAAGTGAACCCAACCTCTACTTGGTCGACTCGAGCGGCAAAAATTTACGTCAGGTCACTAGCTACAATTTCAGATCACTCTATCCGGATTGGTCGCCCGATGGAAAAAGGCTTGTATTTTTTTCAAGACATGAAACCAACAACGAAGATGATGAGATCTATACCATCAACCTGGATGGGTCCGAAATTGAAAGATTGACCAATTGGCCAAAACATAACTTCTGTCCTAGATGGTCGCCTGATGGAAGGAAAATTGCCTACGTGACTTCAATGGAAGTTAGCCGACCGGAGATCTATGTTATGGATTCCAACGGAGAAAATCAGCAACGCATTACAAACAATACGGACGGGGATACTCTACCAAGCTGGTCTTTGGATGGCACAAAACTTTTAGTTACCGGTTTTCGGAATGGGAACTATGAGATTTGTGAGGTGATACTGAATTCCAATTGAATTTCTTGGTGTGCTTAGCTGTCCACCAACTCTTCATCAACCAACTTAGGCACCACAGAATATTCATCTACGGTCATGCAAAATTCCAGGTCTTTTTCTATTCCAAATCCAGCTAGCCTTTCTGCATGTCCTGATTGCTTGGCGATCCCAAATAGATTCTCATGATTGCCAATGTACAATTGGTGAGCCAGCAACGCTGAATCTCCTCGCGGATTCATTTCTTCGGCACACTCGTCGATAAGGGCTCCTGCAAACAAAGTATCTTCAAGATTCACCGTTCCCTTCCAGCCAGCACAGTGGATAACCACATCTTTTTTCGCCTGCAAGATATATTCTGAAACCGCTTCCAAATTCAAGAAAGCTCCAATTATAATATCTTCAGCTTCTTGTGATTTCACAATCGCCTGCGATCCATTGGTTGTCGAGATCGCTACCTTTTTACCTTTAACATTCTCAGATTGATACTCAAAGGGTGAATTTCCCATATCGAATTCCGGGACCTTGATACCGCCACGTTCTCCTGCAGTCAGATAACCTTGCTCACCTAACTTTTTACATGCTTCCACCTCTTCCATCGGCCTGATCGCTGTAACACCACTCGCCAACCCAGTCACAATACAAGAGGTAGCCCTGAAGATGTCAACCACAACTACAACTTTTCCTCCCAGCTGATGTTGATGGATCAATTCAGGTGATAAGCAAACTTCTAATGTTTTCATTTCAAGAATGGGGGACGAACCACCTTGGCTTTAAGGTTCTTGCCCCGGATTACCACATTTATTTCGGTTTCGGACTTACTATTATCCTTAGTCACATAGCCCATTCCAATACCGACATTAAGGGACGGTGACATGGTGCCCGAAGTGACCTCACCAATAATATTGCCTTCCATATCAGCCAACTCATACCCTTGTCTTGGGATACCCCGGTCAATCATCTCAAATCCAACCAATTTTCTGGTTACGCCGGCTTCCTTTTGAGCCTTAAGGCTTTCTGCATTTACAAAATCCTTCGTGAATTTGGTTACCCAGCCAAGACCCGCTTCCAACGGGGAAGTTTCGTCCGTAATATCATTTCCATACAGACAGAAACCTTTCTCAAGCCGCAACGTATCTCGAGCACCAAGCCCGATGGGTTTTATTCCAAATTCTTCCCCAGCTTCAAAGATCTTATGCCACACATCCTGCGCATATTCTTTGGTGATGTACAACTCAAATCCTCCCGAACCAGTGTACCCGGTGGCAGAGATAATCATTTCCACATCAGCTAAAATTGCCGTTTTAAAGGTGTAAAAGCTGATGGCATTAAGATCCACCTCCGTTAATTTTTGCAACGCCTCAACAGCTTTTGGCCCTTGAACAGCGAGTAAAACGATATCGTCAGAAACGTTCTCCATATCCACGTCCCATTTATCTTGACTTTTGATCCAGTTCCAGTCTTTCTCAATATTGGAAGCGTTGACTACCAGCATGTATTTATCATCCGAAAACCGGTAGACGAGCAAGTCATCCACTATACCGCCTGAGTCGTTAGGTAAACAGGAGTACTGCGCCTGACCGTTGACCAATTTTGAAGCATCATTGGAAGTGACCCATTGAATAAGGTCCAAAGCATGAGGTCCACGCAGCATAAATTCGCCCATATGAGAGACGTCAAAAACTCCAACACCTTCTCGAACCGTTAGATGTTCTTCCTTGTCCGATGAGTACCTTACCGGCATGTTGTAGCCCGCAAATGGGATCATTTTGCCACCAACACTTTCGTGAATGGCGTTGAGAGGAATTTGTTTTACTTCCATTAGCTTAATTGTTTGGCGCAAATGTAATCAGGATGAATTGCTCAAAATTCCTTTGCAGAAATTGATTTCTCCAAACTGGAAATATATCCGTGAAGGCTGTCACCAGGCTCAAGATTTAATTTCTTTCTCAAGCGATAACGTGCGGTTTTTACACTGTTGACGGAAATTCCCAAAATTGAGGACATCTCCTTTATGTTCATGTTGAGATTTATCAGTGCACACAGCTTTAAATCTCCGCCTCGTACGTCTGGATGCTTCTTTTGCAGTATTGGGAAAAAGTCTTTGTGAACACTTTCAAAGTGCATTTTGAACTCTTCCCAGTCACGATCAATGTTGTCCTCTTGTTTGATAAGTCTCCTGATCTTTCTGATCTTGGGAATCGACTCCCGCTCGATCGATGACTCAACCTCTTTTAGGTTTTCTTCCACTGACTCAAAG
This sequence comes from Cyclobacteriaceae bacterium, assembly GCA_028285685.1. Classification (GTDB taxonomy): domain Bacteria; phylum Bacteroidota; class Bacteroidia; order Cytophagales; family Cyclobacteriaceae; genus Ekhidna. The sequence continues at coordinate 22,182 of JANQOR010000014.1, forward strand.
AGATTTCTTTTCTGTAGAAAATTGATGGTATATGATGCAAGCTCCTTGTTTTGAAAATCTATTTTCTGACTCAGGTATTTCTGCTTTTTCTCACTCTTGACACGTTGATAGCGAATTAACAAAATGGCCGCAATCAGTATGCATATTATTCCGAGGATCAGGATATTGCGCCACATCGCTTTGATCTGCTGATCTTTCTCCAATAGGGTGATTCTTTGCTGCTGAATCTCCAGCTCTTGCTTCCTTTTCTCGGCTTCATACTGGTCTTTCAATTCTCGCAATCTATTTGCCGTGCTTTTGTTAAAAATGGTATCCTTCAAGGCTGTGTTTTTTTCAAAATGCTTGAATGCAGACTCATAATCGCCCACTAGGGTATCAAGCACATACAGCTCTTCGTAAGCATCCTGCTCATAGGATGTAAGATTGGTCCCTTTGACTACTTCGACGGCTTCATTCAGCACCTGCCGTGCTTTGTCATAGTCACCTCTTTTTATGTATATTCTACCAATCCTAATAAGTGCATAGTTTGCTCGCCGAGGATTCCCGTCTTTCTTGGAAAGTGCCAATGACCTGAATAGATATTCCAGCGCCAGCTCGTCTTTGTCCTGATGGATGTATAGGGTTGCTAGAAAATTGGATGCGCTGATAATTCCGAGTACAAAGCCGATATCCTCACTGATCTTGAGCGAGTTTTTAATGTAAGTCATTGCAGCGTCCGGCTGATCAAGTGCCTTGCTGACAATTGACATACTTAGGTAAATTCGGGCTTTCATTTCGTTGAGCGAAAGAATCTCAGCAATTTCTAACGCCTGTTTCAGCGTTTCGATAGCATCTTCTTCCTGGTCCATCACATCATAAATGATTCCAAGACCGTGATAAACGACACAGAGGTTAACTGAGTCGTTTAGTTCCCTGCTTAACTCAAGCGACTTTAGCCATGACTCCAGCGAAAGATCGTCCTCAGCCTTACCGAAATATGCTGAGCCAAACCTGGCATGGGCAACAGCAACTCCTCTCTTGTAGTCCGTCTCCTCAGCAAGTTTTAGTGCCTTATCAGCGTAGAAAAGTGCAGTGTCGGAGTTTACATTGGTGAAGAGACTGGCTAGGTGATTATAGATATCCACTTCAATTTTTTCAGTCAAAGGTTCAGCTAACACACTTTGCAAACTGTCAATATCTTTTCGCTGGCCATTCACTGAAAGAAATAGTAGCGAACATATAATGAAAAGAAAAAACTTAGAACGGGGATACATCATCTTTTTTGTGAAAAAAGAATCTGCAAATATCGGTAGATTATTACAGGTCTATCCTTAAACCAACAGGGCAGTGGTCTGATCCCAGATACTCATTGTAGATGAGTGAATCATCAATTTTATCTCGCAATCTTTCGCTGGTCAGAAAATAATCGATACGCCAACCCACATTTCGGGCTCGGGCGTTGTACTTGTAGTTCCACCACGAGTATTTCACCTCCTCTGGATATTTCAACCTAAATGAGTCGATATAACCCGCTTCTAAGAGCTCTTCAAACCCGTCGATTTCTTTCTGGGTGTGTCCGGCTTGCTTGTTGTAATTTTCCTTGTGACGTGCAAGGTCGATCTCCGTATGGGCAACATTCAGATCTCCACAAATGATAACTGGCTTCTTGTCTTCAAGACTTAAAATATAATTTCTGAACGCCTCATCCCAGTTTGTTCTATAGTCCAAACGTTTCATACCCTCACCGGAATTCGGTGTGTAGACGGTGGTGACAAAAAATTGATCAAACTCCGCAACAATTACTCGCCCCTCCTGATCATGTTCCTCTATTCCGATATCGTAAAATACCTCAAGGGGTTTTTCCTTGGAAAGAATGGCCGTACCTGAGTAACCCTTTCTCTCCTTAGCAGAATTAACCGCAACTGAATATTCTGGTAATAGTTGAAGAGCAGTCTTAACCTCCTCTGGTTGTCCTTTTGTTTCCTGCAAACATAAAATATCGGGATCCATGGATCTTACATCTTTTATGAAATCCTTCTTGATCATGGCTCTGATACCATTCACATTCCATGAAACCAGGTGCATTTGGGGCATAATTTTGGCTTGATTAAAAATCTATTGAATTGAGAAGCACAAGTCGCAAAAAAAAGAAAAAGAATTGACTCTAGAGGAAAGAATTCCAAGAAGTCATGGATCTGATTCGATATCCATATCTCCTTTGCCTCCTGGTCCTTTTTTCTCCGTTTCAGATCAAAGGACAGAAGAGCTTCGAGCTTGCTAATACAGAGGCGCTACAGCTTGATGAAAGAAATCTTCCTGAACTGATAGGTACTTTCTGGGTGTCCGTGACGGAAGATATGCTAGTCAGAAATGATACGATCACCACATCTAGTAGGTACACAAGGACGTACATCGAGTACTTTCCAGATCAGACATTTGAATTCAATGGGAAATTTGGAAGCTGGGTGATCATTGAAGGGAAGTACATAAGGCATGCTCTAAGTAAAACTGACTATGAGAAACAATTAAATTTCGGAGGTACATTTTCAGTCACCGAATTAGGTGATTCCACTTTGACTCTCGTGAAGATCTTAACCAGTTCCAGCGATATGAAAAGGACGATTTACTTTAAAGCAGAAAGTCGCGAGGAGTATTTCAGACCTTTTCTGACTGCCAGTAACAAGCCAATACGTCCAACCAAAAAGAAAAAAACCAAACCTACTCGCGTCTACAAAAATCTGACACCCTTTTTACTTGAGCCAGACTTGAAAGAATTCAAGCGTATCAGCAAACTACGAACCGATGAACTTCTCCATTATGGGTTTGATTTTAAAGGAGACACCATCTATATCCAAATCAAAGATTCTCTTTATAGGCTAAGGCGTAGGACCAGGGATTAACCAATCCTGGAACCGTTTTCTACCTTGCTTACCGGCTGCAACAACACTACATCATTCCCTTGATATACACCCATCACCAGGCACTCGCTCATGAATGGTCCGATCTGCTTTGGTGGAAAGTTGACAACAGCGATCACTTGTCTGCCAGGCAGTTCCTCTCTGCGATATAATGTCGTGATCTGGGCAGAACTCCTTTTGACTCCAATCTCTTCTCCAAAATCAACTTTCAATTTGTAGGCAGGGTTTCTCGCTTCCGGAAATTCCTCCGCCTCCAGGATGGTGCCTACTCGCATATCTACTTTTTCAAAATCTTGCCAGGAAATCATTAGTACAACTTTTTAAGATTCTTAGTTAGGCGTTTTAAATGATATTCATTCGTTAAATCAAGCCGCCGTTCCTCCAGAGCTGTGATTAACTCCAATTTGTCCTCAGGCTTAATGACCTTCATCAGTCGCTCGGTATATTGTCCCAACTGGTTGGACGGCGCCTTTCTAATCTGTTCCAGTAAAATGAAGAGCATATCGGACGAGTAACGATTTACAACGTAGAGATTAACCAGGACTTGATATCCGTGATCTCTTCCGACAATACTTCCCATATCCATGGAGTCTAGTATCGCAGGCAAATTTTCATACATCTGATCGGCAACAAGCGGAGAAACGTGCGATAACGCGATCATACTTCCCCATGCAACACGGTCAATGGGGTCTCTTAATCTGCCAATTAGAAAATCCACGTGCGGGATAAGCATTTTCGGAAGCAGGTCTCCTACGTATGCTACGGTTAGAATGGCGTCCATCTGAAGTCGGCGATGTGGTTTGCCTTCGATGAACTTGATTAGTTCGTTAAGTCGATCAGCATCTGCAGCTATAGTAATTTCCTGGGCCAGCAGTTTGTTAGGGACTTGATCTTTCCGCCCCAGGGAATAAGCAAGTTTATCTGAAATTGACATAAAAAATCCCGTCCTATCACCACAGTTATCGCGATCAGGACGGGATTCAAGTTAATTTCTTTTTGGCAATTATGTTGCGCAGAATTCTTTCAACCTTCTGTTTTTGCCAGGTTCTCGTAGTTTTTGGAGAGCCTTCTCTCGAATCTGCCTCACCCGCTCTCGTGTGAGCCCCATTGCATCACCAATTTCCTCAAGAGTATAAGGGTTTTCGTATCCAATGCCAAAGCTCATCATGATAACCTCACGTTCACGAGCTGTCAGTGTTGAAAGGGCACGCATGGTCTCAACCTTGAGTGAATCGTTGAAAACCAGGTTTCCATCCGTAGGTCCTGTCGTCACATTTTCAAGGACATCCAAAAGTGAACCACTCTCATCTTCCCCAAACGGAGCATCCATTGACATTTGCTTCACCTCCGCTCCGAGCGTATTTCTTACTTCACTTGGTTTCATGTCTAAGATATCCGCCAACTCTTCCTCCGTCGGCTCCCGCTCATACTTTTGTTCCAACTCAGCATAAGCTCTTCTTATTTGATTGATCGCTCCAGATTTGTTCATCGGAAGTCGAACGATCCGAGACTGCTCAGCCAATGCCTGCATAATTGACTGACGAATCCACCATACCGCGTAGGAGATGAACTTAAATCCTTTGGTTTCATCAAATTTCTTCGCAGCTTTTATTAGACCCAAGTTTCCTTCATTGATCAGGTCATTCAAAGGAAGACTTCTGTTCTGGTATTGCTTTGCAACAGACACAACAAATCGAAGATTGGCTTTCACCAGTTTCTCCAACGCCAAATCATCCCCCTCCTTGATCTTTTTAGCAAGGGTAACCTCCTCATCCGGAGTAATCATTGGAACATTACTTACCTCAGTAAAATACTTCTCAAGCGTATGGCTTTCCCTTCTATTGGTTATCGACTGGGTAATTTTCAGTTGTCGCATATGTCTTTTTGTCTACTAGTTATTATGGGGTCCAAAAAAGCAATCTGCAAAGATAGACCCATTAAGTGAGTATTTACAATAAATACGATCACTTATCTATTTTATTTCAACCAATTTTTCCCCTTCATGGTTTCGAATTTTTTCGACATTGGTAAAAAAGAAATATTATCCGATCTTCATCGAAATTTTGTCGTATTCAATAATGCTAGCACGTCAAAATCCTAAAAGAAAATAATATGAGCTATTTAGAAAAAGAACAAGAACTTCAATCTATGGTTGGACAAGGTCAGATGCCCGAGGCCTTTGAAAAGTTTTACGCAGAAAATGTTGTGATGGAAGAACCCATGTCCGGACGCACCGAAGGGAAGAAAGCAAATTGGGAGCGTGAAATGCAGTGGATGGAAAATCTATCTGAGATGCATGGAGGTGGCGTCACAGGTATTACTTCAAATGAGGAAGAAGGTATTACCATGTCAGAAACATGGATGGATGCTACTTTCAAAGATGGTAGCAGGGTTAAAATGGAAGAAGTCTCTGTGAAGAAATGGGAAGGGGATCAAATCGTCCACGAACGTTTTTACTACAACATGGGAGGATAGTCCTCACATTTGAGATTGTTACAAATTTTCGTCATTGCGAGCCGGACGGGGTAAGTTTTCGCTACTCGCAATGACGATTATATAAAGTCGCTCCACTTCATTCATACCTTATTGCCTCCACAGGTGGAGAGGCAGCTACTTTTCTACCTACAAGAAACACTACTAGAACGGTTGCCAACAGAATAAAAGAAATTACAGCGACAAAGGTCAAAGGTGATATCTCGATTCTAAATTCAAAATTTAATAGCCATGAATAAGTAAACCACCACCCAATCGGGATGGCGATGAACGTCGAGATTGCCAAATACTTAACAAGCTCCTGGGTCTCCATATTCAAGATAGTGTAAAAAGAGGCACCCAATATTTTCCGGATCCCAATTTCCTTGGTTTTGGAAGTGACACTGTAGGATGTAAGTCCGATCATTCCTAGCAATGCGATAAAAAATGAGATCAGCGATGCGCCTACAAAAATATTTCTGAATACTTGCTCCTCTTCATACGCTCTTTGAACCATATCATCCATAAATTCCCAAGTCAGCATTCCCCTGGTGTCGTAGCGAGCATGGATCTGCTCTATAGCTTCCAGAGCATTTAGCGTATTAAATCCACTTAATTGAATGACAATATCATCAAGGCTGACGAATGGATTATTATAGTAACCAATCACAACAGGTCCAATCGCATCATGAAGTGATCGATAGTGGAAGTCCTTGACAACTCCTATCACTTTTGATCTCAACAAGTCACCACCAACTTCCTCTATTTCGATATACTGGCCGATCACGCTCTCTCCGCCATATATTTTCGCCGCTGACTCATTGATTACGACTGAAGTGCTGTCCAGGGACTCTATCCCGCTGAAGTCCTCTCCGTAGAGCAGCTGTAGTTCCAGGATCGACAAACCATCCTCATCCATTCCATAAAACCTCATGGCCACATCCTCATCGGGTGTCTCCAATTTGCTCACACTTACGGGAGTAGGAGAACGGTATCCGCTGATCATTCGCGTCAAGCCTGTAACGCCCTTTATGTCAGGGTGTCTAAGTAGGTCTGCTTTTAAAGATCTGTAGTTATTCCGAACATTGCCATCATCGATCTCCAGAATGACTAGTTCATCCGTGGTAAATCCCGGCGACTGATTGGACATAAAAGAGTATTGCTGGTTAACAATGATCAATGAAGCAAGAATTGTGATGACAAAAATGTATTGAACAGTAACCAGTACTTTTCTTAAGAGCCCGTTCCCCCTGGCAGAAACCGTCAGATTCTTCAGCACACTGACAGCAGGAAAGCGACTGAGGTGAAAAGCAGGGTAGAAACCAGCAAGAAACGTTACCAGAATGATCGTGCCGACAAAATACGGCAGTACTCCTGCTAGTGTATTAACGTCAAAAACCAACTGGATACCTGTAAGCCTATTAAACAAAGGGAGGAGATAGAATACCAGCACCAACCCCACCGTGAATGAGATAAGCACCATTAAAAATGATTCGGTCAAGAATTGGTAGGTTACCTGGCTATTGTATGCCCCCATAGCCTTTCTGACGCCAACCTCTCGAGTCCTCTTAATGTACCTGGCTGTGGATATATTGATATAGTTCAGACAGGCCATTGCTAGTATAATAATGGCGATTCCGATTAGAATTTGCACCTTTTTAAAATCTCCTTTTATGTAGGTGTTGACACTTCCGTCAATCCCATGGGAGTTAAAGTGCAGGTCAGTCAACCCAAGGAGGTAGTGCCTGTTGATTTCTTCATCTTCACCTAAATAGGTCTTTAGTAAACCTTGGACCTGAATTTCAAAATCCTCCTTACTCGCAGATTCATCCAGCAAAACATACGTAGCAACAGGATCTCCCAGCCAGGAAAGAAAGAACCGCCTAAACCCTGGGGAAACCTGTGAGAAATAAACATCCAGGTCTTGAGTTACTATGTAGTTAAACTGGATGAATGAGTTAGCTGGAATGTCTTTCAAGATACCTGTGATCGTAAAGCGGCCATAACTCCTAAATTCAATTTCCTTACCAATAGGATCATCGAATCCAAAATATTTTTGGGCCAACGATTCAGTCAGGACGATAGATCGTTTGTTCTTTAACACTTCATCAGGAGAACCAACCGCCAGTTCAAAATCAAAAATTTCGAAAAATTGCGGGCCCGACATGATTCCATCTTCCTCAAAGAATCGCTTTCCATTCGCCTCGGCCCAGGTAGATGCTGCCTCATTTATAGAAACAGCATTTTCTACTATGGTTAGATCTGTTCTTAGAGCCTCTGACAACCTGGAAGAAGTCCAGATCTCGGGATCATCACCATCCGAATTTTGAAACACCTGTATCACTTCATAGATCCGATCTGCTTTTGAGTGAAAAGTATCATATCTCAGTTCGTGCTGAACTAACAAAACGATTGCAAGAAAAACTGCAAGACCCAAGGAAAGGCCGGCGAGATTTAGAATGCTGAACTTACGATCCTTGATAAGGGATCGAATTCCAATCTTAAAATAATTTCTAAACATACCTGTAGATTTAAACATCGTACTTGTTTTCAAATTGATCGGTCTGAAAGACCTGACTACATTCCAGGCAAAAAACAGATTGGCAGAGCGAATCGAGTCTTTTGCCCGGAGGTAATAAAGCTCATACAGATCACCCTCGATCTCGGAGAGATAGTCCTCTCGACAAAACCATCGAAGGAATCTGGTCGCCCATTTTGGAGGATGAATCTGAGCCATCGTTATTCGTATTTGATCGAATTAACCGGATTGGATTTCGCTATCCTTAGAATTCTGGACAGAACGGTTGAAAACGAAATAATCGAAACCACCACAAACGCTATTAGGAAGACATCGACACTAAGGTTGATTCTGTAGGCGAAATCTGCCAACCACTCACTAAACAGCCAGTACGCTAGCGGAGCAGCCACAACCAGCGACAAAAGCAGTAATATCATGTAATCTTTTAGGATTAGGTTGATAATGTTTGGCACAGATGCACCCATCACCTTTCTTATTCCAATTTCCTTGGTTTTTCTTTCAGCAGTAAAGTTTATCAGACCAAAAAGTCCGAATGCAGAGATGATGATTGAAACAAGAGAAGCGACCAAAATGATGGTGCTTCGACTTTGCTCTGCCTCATAAAACCGCTGCCACTGCTGATCAAGAAAATGGATTTCAGCAGGAGTTCTTGGATCGAACGTTGCGTTTACTTTTTCTATATGCTCAAGTGTCTGCTTGGGGTTCTGGTCATACCTTATCGTGAAATAATCAATAGATAATACATGGTTGTTCCAATGCGTGAGCACCACTGGACCTATAGGTTCATATAGAGATTGGAAATGGAAATCCTCGACTATACCAATCACCCTCATTTGCACTGAATCGCTATCATTGTTTACCCAGATGCTCTCCCCAAGAGGAGTATCAAGTCCCAACATTTCAGCCGCTTTTTGATTAATTATTACGTTCAAACTATCTGTTTGATCGGCTCCAATAAAGTTCTTCCCATCAATAAGTTCTATCTGATAGGTATCTAACCAATTTTTGTCCACCGCATAGTGATTAGCCTCAACAGGTGGACTGGATAAAACTTTGTGAAGCCTTGCAATCGGTAAGTTTTTCCACTCGCCTGGCACTCTTGAAGAAGTTGTTGCATTGATTACATCCGGGTTTGTCTTGATTCCTTCTATTATATTTTTGAAACTTCCTCTAGCTGCTCCGGAATTGATATCAAGTATGATAAGATTATTATTTGAAAACCCAAGATCTTTCGATTGGACGAAATTCAGCTGCCGATAGATAACGATGGATCCAATAATCAGAAAAAGAGAAAGGACATACTGAACTCCTACCAATACCTTCCTAAGCGAGTCCCCTTTTCCAGTAAAAGCATTCTTAAGTATGAGCAGTGATCGTTTGAGCTTTGAATAGTAAACCGCTGGGAGAAATGCAGATACAAGCCAAATGACAAGAATAGTAGCTACGTGATAGATTAAGAAGTCAGTTGAGAAAAGTATTCCCAACCCAAAGTCCTTATTGGCAATGTCTTTGAAGTAGGAAAAGAAAACAACCACTAAAAGCAGCGAAATTCCGTAGGCAATAATTACGGTCAGGAATGTTTCGAAAAATAATTGTCCCACCAAGTGCTTATTTCTAGCGCCGTTGATCTTGCGCATACTTGCTTCCAGCGTTCGTTTGAGAGCTTGAACAGAAGATAAATTGATATAGTTAAGTGCTGCTATGAAGATCACCAAAAAACCCATCAGCATAATAATGTTGACAAATTGTTGGTCGCTATAAGGAATAGCTAATAGTGGTGCAGGCCCTCCATTTTCCAGGTGGGTTGAGCCTAGGTGAACTTCCGTGAGCGGATGAAAGTAAAAGTCGTGCTCATCGCGGATCTCCTCATCATAGTATTTTTCCATGAATGCCCTTTTCGTAGCATACACGTCTTCAGGTGTCGCTCCCTCACGTAACAAAACCCATGTTTGCATAAATCGAGTATCCCATGTGTTGAAGAATCGTTGAAATCCTTCAGACATTTGACTGATATCAATTACATAAAGCTCTTTGAACTGGTAGGTTGAATTGCGTGGCATTTCCTTCATGATTGCCAGCACTTCTGCTGTTCCAAAACGAGACTCATCTACAACTTCCCCAACCACGTCAGTTCTTCCAAACAGGCTCATTGCTACGTCAGGTGTTAGAATGATACCAGCTTGACCTTGAAACTCCTTCAACGGATCACCATCAATGAATTCAAAATCCAAAATTTTAAAAATCCCTTTCGTGGCTAGAGCCCAGTCTCGATCAGCAATTCTAATATCACCTTTAGCTATTACCTGCGACCCAAAGTAGGTCATTTGAGCAGTCTCTTCGATTGCAGGAAAATCTGCTTTCAAAGCTTTTGCCAGCGGGTTAGCAACAGCCAGGTAATGATGCAAGCCATCATCCTGCATACTACGTTCCACCACACGATACACCCTATCTTTCTTTGAATGATAGCCATCAATATTCAATTCATCGTGCACGAACATCAAAATGAAGAAGAGAATGGCAAAGCCCATCCCTAAGCCAAGAATATTAACAATGAAGTGCACGGTCTCCTTCCTGAATCGTCGGAAGTAGATCTTTGTATAGTTTTTTAACATGTTCATAGTCCAATTATTTGTTTGAGTTTTTCTAAGATTGATTAGGCGAAAAGACCGGAGCACATTCCACACAAAAAAGAGATTTGCTGATCTGATCGAGTGCTCCTTCCTGAGGTAAAAAAGCTCGAAGAGATCACCCTCTATCTCAGGCAGATACTCGTCCCTGCAGTACCATCGCAGAAACCGGACAGCCCATTTCGGTGGTTCCAACTCCGCCATTTAAACTTGCGAAAAGGAAATTTGGGGGATTTTGTTGTAGATTCTTGAACGCAAATCATTTTGCGCATCCAGAACCTGCTTCCCATAGGCAGTAACAACGTAATACTTTTTTCTCCTTCCTCCTCTTTCAGCTGTAATACCACCCTCTCTAGAGTTGACGAAACCCTTCTTTTGCAGTCGCTTGAGTGCCACATGAATTGCGCTAATGTTGATCTTCTTCTTGGTTTCTGTAGTCAAAAACTCCAGGATCGAAACACCATATGCTGTATCATGTTGGGCAGCCACCGTTAACAATACAAGCTCCTCGAATTCACCTAATTGATAATCCATGGTTTGATTTTTATTTACTTAACAAACGTGAATATAATTGATATGTTTCATTTTTGTTAAGTAAATAGAAGTTACATCGATTCGGCTGTTTCGTGTCTACAAACCAATCTTCGGCAACTGGTGAATTGCGCTTAGTGATTTGGTTAAGCATCTTTTGAATCGGGACCAAATAGTGAGTTACGAGTCTCTTTAATAGCATTCTTCTCTCATTGAACCATGACTCAAACCTCATTCAATGAGCCGCCATGCAAGAAAACTAAGACCGTCCAACATCGCTACCTGCCAAAACACTTTTGCAGGACATTGTTTCTAATCTTGATCAGCACAATTGCGTATGCACAGGAGCCAGGTTCTGGTAAAACCCTCGATTTTGACGGTAGCAACGACTATATTAATCTGGGCATCGATGATGTATTTAACATCTCTTCAAATCTGACGATTCAAGCCTGGGTCAAGCCGTCAAGTACCGCAAATTTTTTCATGATCTTCACCCATAATGAGGGTTTTTCCAATTCTGATTGGACTGGCTACTCATTTATGGTCAATTCGGGCACCAAGACTATTCGATTTGAGTCGTGTAACACCGATGCCTCCAGCTGTTTTGTGATGTCTGGAACCACTGCTTTGGATGATGGAGGGTGGCATCATGTTGCTTTCACTTTCGATGGAACTACAGCAACTCTGTACGTTGATGGCCTTCAGGAAAATCAATCCAGTGGTACAATCTATGCTTCTCCTTCAGGGCGTCCAACATATATTGGTCGACGGGCAACGTCATCTGGCGAATATTTCGAAGGCCAAATAGATGAACTATCGGTCTGGACAGCAGCACTATCACAGTCATCTCTCAGAGACTGGATCTGTAAAAAGATTACATCGAGTCATCCCAATTATTCTGACCTGATCGCTTACTACAATTTTGATGAGGGTACCGGCACCAGCTTGGGTGATTCCAGAAGTTCCTATGATGGTACCCTGACAAATATGGATGCATCAGACTGGATCGATTCAGGAGCTGCCATCGGGGACGAGAGTGACGCCGAATATGGCAATGGAAGCTCGACCAACCTGACTATTTCGCATGTGGATGGTTCGTCCTTCACTTTTTCTAATTTCAACAATGATATATCTGGTGCTCAAATGTATTTGGTAAACGAGGCACCTAATGTAACAACAGCCCCTTCTGGTTTTTCCTCTCTTGAAACCAGTAGATATGTTGGTCTATTCACAGTGGGAGGCACAGATGGTGCGCGGCTCACCTACAACTATACCGGCAATAGTCAAATAGATGGATCACAGTCCGAGACGGATGCACGAATGTTATCTCGAGACGATAATACGGGTACAAGCTGGACTCAGGTATCTTATCAGTTAAACACGGACATCAGCACCAACTCAATCATTGCCCCCGGACAAGTGACTGGGGAATACATAGCCGGATTCAGGAATACAACAGCACTAGCCACCCCACCCGGTTCTGGCTACATGTTGGATTTTGATGGTAGCGAAGATTACGTCGAAATACCCGATGAAGATCGATTCGACTTTGGGACGGATGACTTCACTGTTGAATTCTGGTTCAAATCAGACAATAAACCTACAAGCGGAAGTGATTTCCTACTGGCAAAATTAGAATCTGGTCAACTGAATGGATGGAGTGTGATAGCAAGAGACGCCTCTGGAAGTCATCACCTAATGTTTCAGTTAAAAAATGGAACAACCGGCTTAAATGCTGAAACCGATGCGGACTGGATAGATGGGCGATGGCATCATGTAGCCGCCTTCCGCAATGGTAACAATCAATATATATATGTTGACGGTATTGGATCTTCTAACAATCCTGTGACTGGTGCGGACAACTATGACGTCAGTAATGATCGGGATTTTGGAATTGGTGCCAGACTGTCTTCAGCAGGTGATAATTCTCATTTCAAAGGAAATGTTGACGAAGTAAGGATCTGGAACGTAGCGCTCTCCGAAACCGAGATTCGCAATTGGATGACCCGTAAAGTCACCAGTGAGCATCCTCAGTTTGATCACCTCGTTGGCTATTTCAGGTTAGACGAGAACACCGGATCTTCAACCACCAACTGGGTGGACGAGACAACGAAGAATCTTGTGAACATGAACTCTGCCGATTGGGTCGCCTCAGGAGCTGCACTTGGCGATGAAAATGATCTCGAATATGGTAATGGTAGTTCAACCAACCTCACCCTTTCACATACAGACGGTTCCTCCTTCAATTTTTCCGGATTTAACACGGATATCCTCGGTGCTCACATTTACATGGTAAACGAAGCTCCCAACGTGACAACGGTTCCTTCTGGCTTTTCATTGCTGGAAACTTCCAGGTACGTTGGGTTATTTACCGTAGGTGGTACTGACGGTGCCCGGCTAACCTACAATTACTCTGGTAACAGTCAAATAGATGGGTCCCCAAACGAGGCAGACTTCCGGCTGCTCTCGCGGGCAGACAATTCCATTGCGGAATGGACACAGACATCTTATCAGTTGAATACCGACACGTCAGCTAATTCGATCATTTCTCCTAAGCAAAAGACAGGAGTTTACGTTGGGGGTTTTAGCAATACAGCCGCTTTGTCCACTCCGCCCGGATCCGGATACGCTTTAGATTTCGATGGAATGGATGAATACGTTGAAATCCCGGACGAAGATCGTTTTGACTTTGGCACTGATGACTTCACTGTTGAATTCTGGTTTAAATCTGACAACAAACCTTCAAGTGGCAGTGACTTTATACTAGCTAAATTCGAATCCGGTCAGCAAAATGGATGGGACGTACTTGTAAGAGACGCTTCCGGCAGTCATCACATCATGTTCCAGTTAAAAAATGGAACCACAGGTTTAAATGCCGAGACGGACGCAGATTGGACGGACGGGCAGTGGCACCATGTAGCCGCTTTTCGAAATGGCAATAATCAATACATATATGTGGATGGTGTTGGATCTTCCAACAACCCGGTAAGCGGCGCAGACAATTATGACGTAAGTAATGACCGGGACCTGGGAATTGGTGCAAGACTCTCTTCAGGGGGTGTTAATTCCCATTTCAAAGGAAGTGTCGACGAAGTACGAATCTGGAACACTGCCTTGACCGAAAGTGAAATTCGCAGTTGGATGACGAGAAAAGTAACACACGAACACCCTCAATTTGACCACTTAGTAGGATATTTCAGACTAGACGAAAACACAGGAACTAGCACGACCAACTGGGCAGATGAGTCCACCAAGAATCTTGTCAACATGGATGCTGCTGACTGGGTTGACTCAGGGGCTGCGCTTGGCGATGACAGTGACTCTGATTATGGAAATGGCAGTTCGACTAGTCTGACACTCAGTCACGCTGATGGCTCTTCTTTCAGTTTTTCGGATTTTAACAGTGACATTTCCGGAGCCCATCTTTATCTGGTCAACGAGGCACCTAACTATACCACCGTCCCTTCCGGGTTTTCCTCACTGGAAACTTCCAGATACATCGGACTTTTCACCGTCGGCGGTACAGATGGTGCTAGTATGATGTATAATTATTTAGGTAACACAGCAATTACAGGGGCAACTGATCCCTCCACAGCTCGTCTTCTTTCGCGAGATGATAATGTCGATCAATCGTGGGCAAAGGAATCTTACCAATTGCAAACAAATACTTCTTCCACTAGTATCAGAGTCCATGGTCAGCAGACTGGTGAATTCCTGGCTGGTTTTAGCAACGCTACTTCGCTCTCGACACCACCAGGTTCTGGAACCGCCCTGGAATTTGACGGGATGGATGAATACGTGAACGTTCCTGACAATGTCACCGTGTTCCGGCCGGATACTGCTATCACTATTTCCGCCTGGATCAAACCAGCAAGTGTTTCCGATGATGGGATAATTGTCTTCAAGGAACACGGCCCCTTTTGGTCCAGTTGGTATTTTGCCTTGGAAGATGACCAAATAGCTGGAGCGGTGATGAACGAAGCAATTGCAGAGTGGCCAAAATGGGTAAGCAATCTTTCCACGCCAATCGCTGTAGATTCATGGTACCACGTGGCCTTCGTGTTTGAAAAAAACAACATTGATGCAACAGATGGACAGATCTATATTAACGGTGAGGCTGTATCACAGACGTTCAACTTCGAGCTCTACACGAGCTCGTTTCAGATTGGATACGATGTAGAACCAGTAGAGATCGCTCGGAGAACTTCAGGAAGTACTCCCCTTGATCATTTTGAAGGTCTCATAGATGAGGTGAGAATTTGGAATGCTGCCCTCACACATGAAGAGATCAGAAATTGGATGACAAGAAAAGTAACAAATGATCATCCGAAATTCAGCAACCTAATTGCCTATTTCCGAATGGATGAAGGTACTGGTTCCTCGACAGTCACCAATTGGGTGGACGAGTCCACTGCGTCCATTCCTAATAGTGAAACAGGTAGCGACTGGATGAGCTCGGGCGCACCGCTAGGTGATGATGTTTGTATTCTATTTGAGGCTGCTGGAATTGCCACCAGCCAAAGCATCGATATTTCCCCGGCAAATCGGGGAACGATGACAGCCACTGTAGCAGGCGGATCGCCCACGAGCATAATTATTTACTACATCAATGAATCACCCAATGTCACTACTATCCCTTCAGGTCTCACGAGCTTTGATGATGGCTACTTTGGAGTGAAGGTCTTTGGTGGTACTTCCCCAACCTACGATATAAGTTTTGATTATACCAACAATCCGAGCGTTAAGGACAAAAACGATCCGAGGCTAGGAACACGTGCTGACAATTCCGCCGCTTCCTGGACGGATCTTGGTGCAACACTAAACACGGCCAACAATACCTTAACTTTCACTGGTCTGTCAGGCACCGAATTTATCCCTGGTGGTGGCGATAGTGGTGCTCCTTTGCCGGTAACGTGGCTCGACTTTACTGCGACGATCGGTGAAAAGAAGGTTGAGTTGGTATGGAAAACCGCTCAAGAACTGAACAATGACTATTTTGACATAGAAAGATCAACGGACGGCACCAACTACAACGTCATTGGGCAGAAGGCCGGAAAAGGAACTAACAACGAAATATCTACTTATGTCTTTACGGACTACCAGCCCCAACCCGGAAGTAACTACTACCGAATTAAACAAGTAGACTTTGATGGACAGTTTGAACGCTCACAAGCGCACCATATATGGTTCGAGTCGTTTGGTGCCATCGCCCTATCACCCAATCCGACAAAAGACAAACTGGTCATCTCAGGAGATTCCCGCTTAGGATCGTCAATTATTGTCCAGGTTGTCAATTTAACTGGTCAGATAGTACAAAATGAGTTCGTTGACTATGAAACAAAGAGGGCGGAAATTCAGCTAGCTCCTGAAATCAGACCAGGTCTCTACTTAATAAGGGTAAGATCGGGAAATACCGAAATCAAAAGGAAGATTGTAATCAGTCGATAGATCTCTTCTCTAGAAAATAGGGTTCAAAAGGCAGACCTACTTGCTGCTTTCTAAGATGTCCGTTCCAAGGTATTTCATTTCCGGAAGCGTATACCAACTTCGTTTCTTAGGAATCTTCATCTGACCCACCATAATTTCGTCTTCCAGGGTAATAAGTTCACCCTTGCCGGCATCTTCGTCTTTGTAAAATTTATACTGAAGCATACGACCCGACGATTGATCAAAGTAAAAGTACCAAGTGTCCTCTTCGTACACCACACGAAGAACATAACAGTTAACATCATCTAAGATCTCCTCTTGCACGTCCCGATCAAATGGTGTCCCTTCATCATAGAGCTTCATGGGTAATCCCCACAGGTAGAGATAGTAATTCCTCATCCTCAAAGCCCGAGCCTCATCATGATCACCTGCAAGTACCTTCCCTGACTCACTCAAAACCTCATAAATATGCTCATCATTCCTGTTGATCTTCATGTAACTACTTGTATTGTCAATTACGACGGTGGTTTTTCGATCATCTCCAGATGGACGTGTCTCCGTGAATTGGAGAGTAGTATTCAGGTTTTTCCATTCACCATTTGGATCGTGGTAGCCCGCGGCTCGATCTAATACGTTGTAAGGAGTCAGTTGGGAAAATGCCCATTGAGTCAAAAACACGAGAAGAAATGAGAAAGAGATTTTCATTCTCACAATTTAGCCATTTTCGGCAGAAGCATCCGGTACATATCCTCTCAGTGATTTATAAGCAAAACCCAAACTGAATAATGCAAGTAAAGTGGCTAGAATAAAAGGTGCTCCGGGAAAATAAATACTGTTCTCCGGTTTTGTAAAAAAGCTGAAAATACCGGTCATCAGCGGCGCCCCGATTATTGCCGTTACAATCATCGTACTTGCTAACCCACCTTGAAGTTCACCCTGTGCGTTTTTAGGGATCTGCCCGGACATGATAGACTGGACAGATGGACCCGCCAGGCCACCAAAGGCATAGGGAACAATTATCGCATACACCATCCACGACTGTGTTGGCCAGGCAAGCATAAATAAGCCGGCTATGTTGAAGAAGAGGCCCAAATAAACGGCTTTTACCTCGCCCACTTTCTTCACCACAGGTCCAACCACAGCGCCCTGAACTATGGCAATCATCACACCAACAAACATCAGAGAGAGACCAATATCCTGTGGAGTCCAGTCGAATTTTTCTTTGGTATAGAAAGACCAATTCGAATGTGTCGCATTCGCTGCTATATATACGAGGAACAGACAGACAATCAAACCAATGATGGTCTTGTACTTGAAAAGACTCTTCAAAGTGCCAAAAGGGTTTGCCCGTCTCCATTCAAAAGGCCTTCGGTTTTCCTGGGTCAGGGATTCGGGAATAATAAAGTATCCATACAGCCAGTTAAGCAATGATAATCCAGCAGCTGCAAAAAATGGGATTTTAGTCCCCATCTCGCCCAAAAATCCACCTATTGCTGGTCCTATAATAAAGCCCAAACCAAAAGCAGCGCCTATCATCCCAAAATTCTTAGCCCTATCCTCGGGACCGCTTATGTCAGCTATGTAGGCGTTGGCCACTGTTACGCTACTCCCGCATACTCCTGAAATCATACGGGCTATAAAAAGCCATGTGAGTGTTGGAGCAAATGCAATAACCAAGTAATCGACACCTAACCCAAAAAGGGCAAGTAGAAGAACCGGTCTACGGCCCAATTTATCACTAAGTCCACCTAGAACAGGCGCAAAGAAGAATTGCATCACTGCGTAGGTTGCCGCTAGCGAACCACCAATGATTGCTGCTTGTGAATTATCGACATCCGCCAGCTCAACAATCAGGTTTGGAATGATGGGAATGATTAGACCAATCCCCACAATGTCGATCAGCACAGTGATGAAAATAAAACTTAAGGCTGCGCCCTTCTTTTCCATGTGCCCGAAGATATCACATTCCCGCCAATTTATATTTTAAACAAAAATTAATGATATTCGTATCTTAGTTAAACAAAAATTAATGATATCATGAATCTTCAGCTGGGAGTTCTCGAGGAAATGATCCTTATTATCCTTTTAATGAAAGACGAAACATATGGTGTGGACATCGCCAAAGAGTACGAGTCTCAATTGAATCAAACCATCTCTTTACCGGCAATCCACGTAGTATTGAAGCGTCTTGAGAAAAAGGACCTGGTTACCTCCAAAATGGGCGAGCCGACTGCCGAGCGGGGAGGCAGAAGAAAGCGTATCTATCAGGCCACGAACAAAGGCTACGAAGCTGCTAAGTATTTGCAGCAAAAAAGAAGCGAAATGTGGAAGGTAATTCCAGCGATGAACTTTGTGTTTCAGTGAATAACCCCCGACATCGTCCGCCGGTCTGGGCAGATAGGCTTTTAAACTATTTCTGCAGGCCCGACTACGCAGACGAGATCCTGGGGGACTTGCACGAAGCATTTTACTGGCGTCTTAAAGAAAAAGGTGCAGTGAAAGCAAAGGCCAGATTTACCTGGGAAGTCATCAAGTCTCTTCGGCCAAAAAACTTAAAATCTTTTTACCACTTATCTCTTAACACCATGATCTTCAGAAACTACATCAAAATAGCCCTTAGAACATTACTCAAAAGGAGATCCACCTCCTTTATAAACATCTTTGGATTGTCAATTGGAACAGTAGCTTTCGTGCTGATTTTTCTATATGCCTATCAAATCATTTCATTTGATGATCATCATCAGAACAAGGAGCGAATTTTCCTTGCCTACAAGGAGCGAATAACACCAGATGGTACGCAAGCAACCTATGACACTTGGGTACCTATGAAGGACCGTTTCTTGAGTGACTACAGTCAGGTAAAAGCTGCAACAAGAATTTACGAAACCAGTTCGCGTGTAATTAAAAACAATCAGTACATCGATGAAGATGTGATGTACACAGATGAATCATTCTTCGATGTATTTAGCTTCCCCCTGCTGCATGGAAATGATAGAAATATATTTGGAAATAAGCAATCTGTGGCGATAAGTGCTGAAATGGCCGTGAAGTATTTTCAGAAGGAAAATGCGATTGGCGAAGTGATGGAAATCTTTCTTCCTGAAGAAGATACTACATTGCTTTTCCAGGTTTCAGCAGTTTTAGACAAGTATCCAACGAACAATTCCTATCAGCCTAACTTGATCGTGTCCATGGAAGGGCTTCCATTTTATCCGGAGTACGCCTCCAGCTGGTCATCCTCTTTTCTCGAAACATTCGTGCTGCTAGATCAAAAAGGAAGTGCAGCCGATCTTGAAGCAAGCTTTCCTGATTTAGTAGAGTCTATTTGGGGCCTTGAGGTCCGTGATAACACCAATCTCAAGCTACTTCCTTTCGGTGAATACTACGATACATTCCTCGGGAGCAAGGAGGATGCTTATACGCTACTTTTCATTGGCTTTGGGATTCTTCTCATTGCTGCTATTAATTTCATGAACCTTTCTACAGCGCAGGCTTCTCAGCGAATGAAGGAAATCGGACTTAGAAAGGTCTTGGGAGCTATCCGTGGACAACTACGCACCCAATTTATTACTGAGGCATTTGTAACCTCACTAATGGCCATCATGCTTGGACTTGTGCTGGTTTATTTCATTATTCCCTATTTCAATGACTTCTTTGAAGTATCGATTTCTTTTTCGGTGTTTAGCCCGATTGAAGTTTTTACATTCTTCATTGTATTAGCCATCGCAATGGGGATTCTAAGTGGAAGCTATCCAGCTGTCTATCTTTCTTCCATGAAATCGATCGATGCCTTGCAACAAAAAATGGGTTTTGGGGGGTCAGTTAATTTTAGAAACGTCCTTGTGGTTTTACAGTTCTCTATCGCTCTATTTCTCATTACAAGCGCGATAATGATCAGAAATCAGATATCCTACATGACCAACAAGAACATGGGATTTGATACAGAGAGTACCATCACCTTTGTTGCCTCAGCAGGGAGTTTTACAGATCGAGAACAGGGAATCGTAAGACTAAATACATTCAAGGAGGAGCTAAGAAATAAATCTTATATCAATGAGGTGGCAATGAGTCGGGTCGTTCCTACCAACTGGACAAGAAGTTTTACGTTCGTCCGACCTGATGGCTGGAATGGTGATCCGCTCCGAATGCGATACACGTATGTCGATGCTAACTTTTTCAATACGTACGGCATCAATCTAAAATACGGCAACCACTTCCTGTCGGATTCCGAAGGAAATCAGAGGGAATCTGTCATACTAAATGAGGCTGCCATGAGAGCTTTCGAATTTGATCCATCAGAACCGAATGTCATCAAGATTGGTGAAAGGAGATTGAATGTTGTCGGGATCGTCGAGGATTTCAACTTTGAATCGTTGCAGATTGAAATTGCTCCTACACTCATTTTTCATCGGACCGGGGACCACCCTGTCCATCGCTTCATTAGCTGCAGGATGAATATGAGCAATCTACCTGAGAAATTGGAAGAAATCGAGAGGATGTGGAATCAACTTGGGTCGACAAATGAATTCACCTATTATTTCTTGAGTGATCAAATTCAGACACTTTATGAAGCAGAGAAAAGATATCTCGGACTTGTTACCATGTTCTCCGCGCTCGCTATTGTTGTAGCCTGCCTCGGGCTTTACGGACTTACACTCTTTATTATTGAAAAAAGACGCAAAGAGATCAGCATTCGCAAAGTGTTAGGCGCTGAAATAAGCGGTATTCTGCGTCTGATTTTCCAGGATTTCACTAAGTGGGTGATCATTTCCTTCGTCTTAAGTGTACCGTTTGTCCTGTTCTTCATGACAGACTGGCTGGAAGGATACCATTATCGAATTCCCATATCGTGGATCACTTTTGCTGTCACTCTTGCGTTGGTATTCTTTTTGGTCCTCTTGACTGTAGGATATCAATCTCTGAGAGCTGCCTCGACCAATCCAGTCAATCACCTGAAGGACGAGTAGTTATCCGAAGTTGATTTGTTTAGACAAGCGGTTGAACCTCCATATGTGAAAAATAGCAGCAATGGTTAAGCCAATGCATAGGGCATACCAGACTCCATTGACACCCATTTGAAAGGTGAAACCAAGAATGTACCCTAGAGGAATTGCAACGATCCAAAAAGCAACAAAGGTCACGATCGTAGGGACTTTCACATCCGTTAACCCACGTAGTACACCCAAACCAACCGCTTGCAGACCATCAGAGATTTGATAGGCAGCAGCTATAATTATCAGAAATGAAGCTATGGAACGTACCTGTTCATCTTCTATGTATAGTGCTGGTAAGATGTTTCTTAGAAAAATCAATAGTACTCCGCAAAAAGCCATGAAAATGGCGACCATAGCAAGGTTTGAGAAACCGGCAATTCGGAGGTTCCTTCTGTCCTTAAATCCTACCTGGTTCCCAATCCTGATCGTAGAAGCCGCAGCCAGTCCTGTGGCCGCCATATAGGTAATTGCAGACAAATTCAACGCGATATTGTGAGCAGCCAGCGCTTCGGCACTTATCCAACCTACCATAATAGCTGCTGTAGCAAATGCGCCCACCTCGAAGATGTACTGCATCCCAGAAGGGATGCCAATTTTCAATAATTTTTTAATGATTGCTAATTCGAAATTCCATTTAAATCCTATGCACTTTTTGCGAATAATGAAAATGATTAAAAATGCCATTGATATTCGGGCAAGGAGAGTGGCATATCCAGCACCATTTAGACCCATAGGCTCAAAGCCAAGTTTTCCATAGATCAGTACATAGTTCAATCCGACATTCAGCAAATTGGCGATGACTGAGACAATCATGGGCGACAAAGTATCAGATTGACCCTCGGAAAACTGACGAAAAGTTTGAAAGATCATCACCGGAAGCAGGGAGAGAGAAACAATGACCAGGTATGGCCCTGCAGCCTTAACAACATCATGCTCCTGTCCAAAAAATTCCAGAAAATTACTGGCTATCAGCCCTATCAATACTAAAATGACTCCCAAGCCAAGATTCATACCCAAACCACTTTGAAGAAATGACAAAAGCTTGGATTTGTCGTTAGGGTCCGTGGCAGCTACAACAGGCGTGATGGAATAACTAACACCAATACCAAAGAGCATCAATAAGTGGAAAAAGGTGCCGGCAAATGTCGCCGCAGCCAACGGAACGACCCCAACTCTGCCAACCATTACACTATCAGCCACGCTTACCATTATATGTCCCAACTGACCAACAACTACCGGTGTTGCCAATAAAACATTTTTTCTAAGGTGCTCTTTGAGTGTCATGTTTTCTTAAGATGCCGCAAGGTAGTATCTTAGCTTTATAAACCGCCCACTCATGAGATTTATTCTAGGTATCCTGCTTGTCGTCGCAAGCTCAGCACTCTTTGCCCAAAAAATAGCCATTACACTCGACGATCTCCCATTCGGGTATTCACGTGGATTAAGTGATGATCAAAAGATCGAAGCCTTTGACGAAATTCTTCAGAGTTTAGAAAAACACCAGGTTAAAGCCACCCTATTTGTTACGTCTGGTAATATGAACAAGGCGACTGAGGCAATCCTTGACAAAGCCGTCGCTGCTGGGCACCAGTTGGGAAATCATACCAATAATCACTATGACCTGAACGAAATCTCCGCTGAGGCATACATTGCTGATATTGACTCTTGCCAAGAGTTAGCTGGGAAATGGATCAACTCAAGTTATTTCCGCTATGCCATGTTGCACCGTGGCAACACACGATCAAAAAGGGACTCCGTCTACACTTATTTGAAAGAAAAGGGGTTTGTCATAGCGCCAGTTACAATCGACAACAACGAATGGGTCTACAATCGGGGCTATTGCCTTGCTATGAAAATCGGGGATCAAAAAAATATGGATCGCCTTGGCAAAGAATACCTCTATCACATGAAAGAAGTGACTGCCCGGTATCAAAAGTTGAGCTCACAAGTGACTAGCAGGGAAATTCCACAAATTTTACTTCTTCACTCAAATCCCATTAACGCAAAATATCTTGGAAAACTGCTGGATTGGTACAAAAAAGAAGGGTGGGAATTCATCACATTGGATGAGGCGTTGCAAGATGAGTTTTACAGTGTTAAGGATGACTATGTCGGTCCCTACGGCTTTTCACAATTGGACAGGATTAAACGGTCCAAGTTGAATAACTAGTTGATTCAGCTCAACATCCTTGAAAGTCGGTAAATAGCCGCCACACTCAGGCTGTCTGTTATCTCACCATTGTCACACATAGCTACTACTTCAGAAAACGATAGTTTTTTCACTTCCAGTTCTTCAGTTTCTTCAAATTCGGTTTGTCCTTCCGTCAGCTCTTCAGCCAAATAAGCATAACCCACCTCATCGGTGACGGAGTTTGACGTGTGAATTTTCATTATTTCCGTCCATTTACGAGCACGCAAACCTGTCTCTTCCTTCAATTCCCGCTTTGCAGACTCCAACCTGTCAATACCTAACTGGCCTCCACCCATTGGGATCTCCCAGGAATATTCGTCTAGTGTATATCGATATTGACCGACCAGCCAGGTATTCATTTCATGATCCATGGGTATAATTCCAAGCGCCAGATTTTTGTAGTGCACCTTCCCATAGAGGCTTTCACCACCGCCCGGATTCGTGACTTGATGCTCTGACAATGTAATCCAAGGATTGCTATAAATCTCTTTTGAAGAGTGGGTTTTCCAGGGGTTGCTATCGGACATTTCTATACAAGGAGTCTACAGTTGATCTTTTTCCGTCTACAGAAGCTATATGCTGCTGAAAGCAATTTAATAGTATCGATCCGCTTCACTTAGTTGCCATCGAATTATCTGAAAAAATATTAGAAATGAAATTGAACAAGCTGTTTGTGTCACTACTCCTACTTATCTCTACAGCGTCATACTCCTGCCAAGATGAGATTGTTTGCACCAATTGCGAGGAGAACGCTACTGTGAAAGGTGGTTCATCTGATTCAAGTACAAATAACGAAGATGAAGAGAACCAGAATGACGGAGACTCGAAGGATTGGAGAGAAGGTTAATCCGGATGTCTAAAACCTAATCAGTTCGCAGTCCAAGCTCCTTTCTCAGTTCCCGATCTGTATTGCTATTCTTACCCCAATATGCAGACTTAATTGTATTGATACGCTTGGCAGTAGTTGTGAGTCGTTGCGGATCTCCGAACCCACTCATATAAGACTCTTCCCATCCCAGAATCTCATGAGGAAAATTCATATCGAAGTAAATTGAAAGTAACCGATTGTCATATTGGATTGAATACTTCATGTGTTGAGCATCTTCATATTCGGACCGATCAAGCTTTTCGAGCGAGGCCTGTGCTTTTTGTGGTTTGGCCTGCTGGTGTCTCAGCCGAAGGTAAAATGTACCCGGCAAAATGCGAACGTCTCCTACGGGTAGTCCATCGGGGTTTAGTCTGATTCTTGTCCAGATCTCGTCCTCAAGAATACTTCTTGGCACCTCTGTGTTGATATCACCCTCTGACTCAAAATATGAGAATGCGCGCAACTGATAGCAATTATCACCCAGATTTAGTTGTGTAAAAGTATGACCACACCATTCTTGGGAAGAGGTTGTGACTTTGAGCATATCCGGGTGCTTGTCCATGGATACGGGTGTGAAAGTAGATGACATCATCGAATAGGGGTATATTCCAGTGAGAAACTTTTTGGTGAAATTTAACTTCATCACACTGATGTTATCATCACTTTTCGTCTGCCAGTCATCAAGTTTGACCTGCTTTGATCTGGAAAACGGTTCGGTCACAAAAACCAACACTGCTTCACCATCATGGATTTCGCCATATCGTGCTTGCTTCAACTCAAAGCTGGTTATCTCAGCTTCTCCGCTGTACCAATATTTGTTGAATCCTGCAGGTTTTTTGTACACCTTGTCTTGTGATTGAGTGGAGGTGTATGCGGCCAAAATCAAAACGGCGGAAATAACAGTGAGATACTTCATAGCAAATAGCTTCATAATTATCTAAAACCAAATTACGCGGATTCGTTCGATTTAAACAGTAATATTTGTCCCAACAGTTACCTAAACAGATAATATATCTTCAGGTCAAAGGCAATTGGTGAGCTTTCAGCGGACCCATCGTTGGTAAATGCGAATCCATTGACATGTGGCTTTGAACTAAGTTCTTTCCCCTTTATGTTGGACAGCTCGACCGTTTTATTTCTTCCACCCCAGCCTATTTTAAGCATAAAGCCAATCCTCTTAGAAACTTTATCCATATAACCATAGAAGATATGAAAGGAGGATATCTTGCGATCATAATCCAGAGAGGCAAAATCATAATAGAGTTCATCTGGCTGACTCAAAATTGTTCCGTCCTTCATACTGGCTGAATGAGAGAGATGGGAGTATTTCATAGAGATAAAGTGCTTTTGGTGGACCATGTAGATAATTTCCGGTCCGAATTCAAAACTTCTGTAGTTGTGCTGAACGAGGTACCTACGCCCCAGCTTGATTTTAGCTTGCGGGCTTAGTAGTTCTGAACCAAATCCTAATTCGGCTCCCAAATAGACATTTTTAGCAACAGGTGTATAAATACCTGTCTTCCATCTCGGACTGAGACCAACATATGGAGTGATAAAGTTGAATGTTACATAGGAGTCTTGAGGTACAGGTTCAGGAGATTGACCCACTGCCCCTAGTCCAAGGTTGAATAAGAAGAGAATGAGTAGAGACTTAAACTTCATAGTTAGTGGTGAATTGGTAAAAGTTAGTCTTGGCAAGCCCTCGAATCCCTCAATTTTTTCTCACTTTTTCTAGCCAAATCCATTGTCAACATTGTAAAAAGTAGTTCCTCAGCACTTTAAAATGTGATTTGTTCAACAGCTGCACATACCTGGATTAATTTTACCTAATGAATTACTTGTCCGTTGAAGGCCTCACTAAAAGTTATGATGAGAAACAGCTCTTTAGCAATTTCACCTTTGGTTTGGATCAAGGACAAAAGGCGGCACTAGTAGGTGTTAATGGCTGTGGTAAATCCACCTTACTTAAGGTCATTGCGGGCATCGAAGCTCCGGATCAAGGGCTCGTTTCTTTCCGAAAGGGTGTGAAAGTAGCTATTCTTCGCCAACATCCTGAATTCGACGAAAATGCCAATATTTCCGAGACGGTTTTTTCTGAGGATAAGGAAGAGTTAAACCTGATAAGAGATTATGAATTGGGCCTGCTGAAAACGGAAACGGATCCTGCAAATGCATCGGATCTTGCCCTGCTCGTTGAAAAAATGGATGCCCTAAATGTCTGGGACTACGAGCATCAAATCAAGACATTGCTGGGGAAGCTAGGCCTGCATAATCTTGAGCAGAAAATGGGTGAGTTATCTGGTGGCCAGAGGAAGAGAGTGGCTCTTGCACAGGCTCTTGTCTCCAATCCGGATTTTCTAATACTCGATGAGCCAACAAATCACCTAGATCTGGAGGTGATAGAGTGGCTCGAAAGTTATCTGGCCACCCAAAATCTGACTCTGCTAATGGTAACTCATGACCGGTACTTCCTGGATCGTGTCACCAATGAGATCTTGGAGATTGAAAATGGGAATCTTTATCGATACAAAGGCAATTACAGTCATTTTCTGGAAAAGAAGGCAGAGCGACAGGAAATGGAGGAGGTTACCATCTCGAAGGCAAGGAATTTACTTAAGACCGAGCTTGAATGGATGAGAAGACAGCCAAAAGCCCGGGGAACCAAGGCTAAATACCGAGTTGATGCATTTCACGACCTAAAAGAAACTGCTAATAGCGGATCTCGAGATGCTAAAATGGAAGTCAATCTAAAAGGAGAACGACAGGGCAAGAAAATTCTCGAACTAGACCACATTACAAAATCTTTTAGAAGTAGCACCTTAGTTGCGGATTTCAGCTACGTTTTCAAACGTAAAGAACATGTTGGAATTATTGGTCCGAATGGCGTGGGGAAATCCACATTCCTTAACATTCTAGCGCAACGAGTCAAGCCCGACGAAGGCAAGATTGATGTTGGTTTGACAACCAAGTTTGGGTATTACATGCAAGATGAAACCATTTTTGATCCCAACAAGAAAGTTTTGGACATTGTCAAAGAAGTTGCTGAATACATAAAGCTTGATAATGGTTCGGAAATCACAGCTTCCCAGCTCCTGAATCAATTCCTCTTTCCTCCCAAGATGCAACACAACTTTGTGGGAAAGTTAAGTGGTGGTGAAAAAAGGAGGTTGCAATTGCTACGGGTCTTGATGGCCAATCCAAATTTTCTTATACTGGATGAGCCTACCAACGATCTTGACATCACGACATTGAATGTCTTGGAAGACTATCTTCAAAGTTTCAGCGGCTGCCTAGTGATCGTGTCACATGATCGGTATTTTATGGATCGTCTTGTACACCACTTGTTTGTGTTTAAGGGTGATGGAATTATTCAAAATTACCCGGGTAATTATTCAGACTTCCGGAATGAAGTAGGAATACCAGCATCTGAACCCGTAGCGCCAAGTAAGAAGTCCAAAGTTCCGCTAAAAAAGGAGGCGAATTCGACTCAAAGGAAGCTAAGCTACAATGAGCAACGAGAACTAAAAGAACTTGACACCTTGATCCCCAAATTGGAAGCAAGAAAAAGTGAACTACATCACTCGTTAAGCAGTGAAAGCGAGTACGAAAAACTTCAAGCACTTAGTGAGCAGATCAAAGAGGTAGAGGAGGAGCTTGAGGAAAAAGAAATGCGTTGGCTCGAATTAAGTGAGTTCGCCTGAATTGAATAAGTTTGAATCCAAATCGTGAAGGCATGAGAGGATTTTTACACGCTTTTTTGATATCCATATCAGGATGTCTGATGGCTCAAGACTCCATCTTTCAAGGTGTTCTAAATTGGTCACAGTGGGAAGAAGACGTAAGCGATGAAAACAGAAAGTTGAGGTTGGACGAACTCACGCGCAAAGTAGAAAAAATCCCACGGTCAATTGTCCAGCAGTACTCCCTGGGTAAGAATCGTGATCGCTTCCACTTTATCAATGTCAACAACGACTCTCAATTAGACCTTATATACAATGGTCCAATTGGCGAATCTGATGGGATCATCATTTTTGTCAAAACCGGCTCGACCTACCAAATGTCGAACGTGCTGGGAGGCGAAATCATCGGTATTGAGAGATCGAAGCTATCTGGGTTGCTAAACTTTAAAATTTCTCAGAATCCATGTTGCCCAGCAGAAGAGCAATACCGATTAGTTGCCCATATTTCTATTCGCCCCAACGACGTAAAGTTGCTAACCTCTGTGGAATACTCATACAAGAGAAACACCGAACT
Organism: Cyclobacteriaceae bacterium; assembly: GCA_028285685.1. GTDB lineage: Bacteria > Bacteroidota > Bacteroidia > Cytophagales > Cyclobacteriaceae > Ekhidna. The sequence goes on from JANQOR010000014.1 coordinate 50,982, forward strand.
CCCAGCAACTTATTTTTCACCAAGGCCTTTCGTGACTATTAGAACGCATTACAACCTGCGAGCACAACCCACTATAGATTCGAAATCAAATGACTGGGCAGAAAATATCGGAGGAAATGTAGTAGCCATCTATCCTCAGGGATCTCTGGGAAAGGCCATTGCTGAGAAGATTGACGAGAAAGGCAGACTTTGGTGGTTCGTTATCATGGAAAACAATATAGTTCCTACCAAGTCATTGTTAGTCTACCGTAAACCCACAAATATGTCGGTTGGGTGGATGAGTAGTAAGTTCCTACAGGAGGTCAAATAGTAAAATTGTAATGCTCAATAATAGACTTTCATTGATTCTCCTTACTCTCTTACTTGTGACAGGATGTGTAACAATTGCGCCTCCATCTCCGCTGCTTACATACGGAGGGCCAAAAATCACTCCAGAAGGTGAGTCGGAGGCTGGTGTTGCAGTTGGTACAGGAGTTGCGCTGTTCGATGGTGCACATTCCGGAGCTAATGGATGGTTTGCAAGATATAAATATGGAATAGGCAAAAAGTGGGACCTTGGTGTGGATTTTTCGGGCGCATCACGAAATGACGGCCAGTATCTCGGAGGTAAAATAGCAAGCCGATATCAACTTTCTCATGAGACACGGTTAGAGTTAGCAGTTGGAGCTGCTGACGATTCTAGTGGCAAGAGTCTAAATACAGACGTAGCAATTACGATAGGAACCACAAAGGATCGTACCTGGAATTACTACACAAGTTTGCGATTTGCTTATGCAAATGGTTACGCAGGTAATGTGTTGACGCTCCCAGGGCAAACACAGGGAACAGACTCCATTCCTCCACCCAATACTTCTTTTCTTATGCTAAATGTTGGTACTCAGGGTGAAATTACTCACAACCAAAGAATCATCTTTGAAGGGGGTTATGGATACATTTTTCCACAAGGAGTCGATGAAGGACCGGGCTTTTATCTGACCGCCGGGCTACTCTTCAATCTCAATAGTGGTAAAGACAACTAGTTCTCTTTCTCTTTCAATATTGCCTTGAATTTCTTGGCAACCTTGTTGATCTTCGGACGTGATACAGCAAGAATGTAGGGATTATTGGGGTTCTTCACCTCATAGTCCTGATGATATTCCTCAGCATCATAGAACTTGTCAAATACAATCAACTGGGTGTCTATAGGTTTGTTGTATTCTGGCGACAGTTCCTTGATTTTCTCTTCAGCCAATCGTTTTTGCTCATCATCGTGATAGAAGATCGCAGAGCGGTATTGTGGCCCGATATCATTTCCCTGGCCATTTGTCTGGGTAGGATCGTGTGTTGTAAAGAAGATATCAAGCAAAGTGTTGTAATCAATGACTTCAGGATCATAAAAAACCTGGACTGCTTCAAAATGCTTTGTTAGCCCAGAACTGACCAACTTATAATCAGCCGTTGACTTTTTTCCCCCAGTGTAACCTGACACGGCAGAAGCAACTCCTTTGATTTGTTCAAAAGAAGCTTCTACACACCAGAAACATCCTCCGGCAAATGTTGCAACTTCCAAATTCTGATAGTCAATAACCGCAACCGGCTTGGCCTCAGATTGATTTCCCTGCGATTGGCAGCTAAAGAGAAGTATACCTACGAAGATTAGCACAGATTTCATTCTTTTATCATTTTTCAACCATCATAGGTACGAAGATTTTCTGATTTAGATCACTTAACAATATCTAATTGTAACAAGGATTACATTGTATTGTTTGAGACAAATCGTTATTAGAATTCAAGTTTGTAGCTGAGGTTTGGAATAAAACTAAGCTGCGTATCAGAACCCCATGCGAAGCGTTGAAGCTCGGTTTCCCTTTGCGTTAGGTTTTGGATATTCAGCGCGATCACAGAAGCTGTCTTTTCCTTGTTTTTTCTGTAGCTAATCCCAAGATCGAATCGGAAAAAATTGTCCAATTTCAATTGAAAATTTTGATCATAGCGATAAACTGTAAATCCCCTATTGGTGGATTCGGCAAAATTTATGGGAGCCTGACGTTTACCCCCGGAACTTAGAATTTTCCAATTGAAGCCCAGTCTGTTGTTTCCATTTCTCCCAACCTTTAATTCCCTACCACCAACTATGTTGAATACATAGCCACTATCAAACTGAGTACTTCGCTCAACACCATCAGCTCCTGTATATCTTGACTCAAAGATTGAAAGTGTTGTGAGGAAATAGAATCCCTTGGAAAAAAATCGCTCCAAAGTGAATTCGATACCATAATTCCTGCCTGTTCCATTATTCGCCAACTCGAAGGTTGTGTAGCCGTCTTCAAAGGAGTTGAGCGCAGAAAAAGTTAGTGCTTCAAAACTTGATGTAGTGTCATTAGGCCATATGGGAACATCATAGAGGCTTTGATAATAAACTTCGGTCTTAAACCTCCAGCTTGATCCTAGAGGTTTTTCATATCCCAATACTCCGTGTACCGCCCGCGTAAACCCTAGATCTTTGTTGTTTTGCCTAAAACTGCCATCTTCCTGCTCTTGTTGCGCTAAGTAGAGGGCAATGGTCTCCATACGATTGTGCATTCCAAATCCTCCGGAAAAAATGTGTTTTCCCCTATTCCACTTGAATCCTGCACGAGGTTCCAGGTAAGATTTTCCATTGAGTCCGAAACGGGTAAAATGCAGTCCTGTGTTAAAAGTCAGTTTTTCATTCGCGCGGAATTGCCAATTGCCGAAGCTCTGAAACAAGTCGGTTTTGCCTTCATCAGTCAGTGAGACGAAGTGTCTTTGTAGCCTCCTATTCCAGAATTGGTTTTCAAGATCGTATCCAAGCTTACTATAAATCCCACCTACTCGAAGTGTGTGACGCGCAGAAAATTTATGATTGTAGAACGAGGAAAACCGCATTTGATCTTCTATAAAAACCTCTCTATCTAATACCAATTGCTGCAATGAGTCATAGTTGAAACTCAATTTGTTGTATGAAGTGGAAAAAATTGTCTCGAAGAATGAGTCATCTGAGACATAAAAAACATTTGTAATCCCAGCCACTCCCATTGTCTGCTCATCGTCCTCAAATCCGGTATCTCCCTGGCTGAGATCAGGAACTGAGGTAAAAGTACTTTTTCCACCAAGCCCCCAGATCGAAAAGGACCCCAACTTTGCCGTTGGAAGATGGACTTTGAACGAGAGATCCTGGAAAACTATCTCCTCTCGCTCGCTGAACAGGTCAAGACCAAGATCCGTCAACATTGCCAATGTCGAGTATCGGTAATTGAACAAGTAAGAGGCTCTTGATTTCTTTGATAGTGGACCTTCAGAAGTGGCTGCAATTCCGAGCAAGCCCGCCTGAAAGCCATGCTCATGCTTGTCGAAGTTTCCTTTGCGGAGATTGAGATCAAACACTCCGGAGGTTGCATTGCCGTACTGGGCTGGAAAAGCCCCTGTGAAAAAATCAGAATTGGAGAGAACATTTGAACTAAGCATACTGATCCCTCCACCAGAGGAACCAATGTCCGCAAAGTGATTGGGATTTGGTATTTCCACGCCTTCCATTCGCCACAAAATCCCTTTAGGAGCATTTCCCCGGATAACGATTTCATTTAGGAGATCGTCGCCCGCAGTTTGTACTCCGGCATAACCCAAAGCAGCACGAGCGGGATCGTCAAAGGTGGCGGCAAAACGGCTTGTTTCTTCCACGCTTAGTGAAATGGCACTGATAGTCGCTAGCTCATTTCTTGGCTGCCCTTTTTCTTCCGTATCGGCCGTGATCACAACTTCGTCCATCTGGATCAAGGACTCCTTCAAGGTGATATTTAACACAAGCTCCTTGCCAGAGCCCACTAAGAGGTTGGATACCGCCGCAGCTTCGTATCCAACAGAGGAAACACTCAGTGATTGTCTTCCGATCGGGACATTGTCTATTCTGAAAAAACCCTCTACATCTGTGATGCCTCCTAAAGGTGGATCGATGCCCACCACTTGGACAGTAGCACCGATCACAGCTGTTCGAGATTGCTCGTCAATGACCTGACCTTTAATTGTTTGTGTAAGTGTTTGTGAAAAACCAGTGATGACCAGACACACACATGCCCAGCTTAGTAGTACTTTTTTCATTTTGAGTTAGTAGTTCGGGTGAGAAACCTTAATACAGACAGGATAATCAAGATAAGGTTTCGAAAATTTTGTGTTTTTAACATTGTTGATGCGAAATGCAAAAGGCAGCTGTATTTGATCGCATAAGGTTTTGTCCTTTTTTTAAGTTAAAATTCTGTTAGTGTTCTTGTGTAAGTACCTTTGAATATGTTAAAACCCTATTTCCAGACAAAAAAAATTGAAGCAGGTTGCGATGAGGCTGGAAGGGGGTGTTTGGCAGGCCCGGTTGTAGCTGCTGCGGTGATCCTCCCAAAAGACTATTATCACGAGGAATTGAATGATTCCAAGCAATTGTCAGAAAAACAAAGAGATGATATCAAGAAGGACATCATCAAAGATGCTATCGCCTGGGGAGTAGGAGTTGCATCGCCAGGGGAGATTGATGATATCAATATTTTGAATGCTAGTTACCTAGCGATGCATCGGGCCATTGAGCAATTAAAACTCAGACCGAAGCTGTTGTTGATTGACGGAAATCGTTTCAAACCATTCAACGAAATTCCTCATGAATGTATAATCAAAGGAGACGGAAAGTATTTTTCAATTGCAGCTGCCTCTGTTTTAGCTAAAACATACCGTGATGAACTGATGCGTCAATTAGCACTAGAATTTCCTGAATACGGGTGGGAAACGAATGTGGGGTATCCGACACCGGCACACAGGGATGGATTGAGAGACCATGGCTCCACTCCACATCATCGAAAGAGCTTTCAGCTCTTACCACCAGTACAGCTTGAGTTATTTTGAGCGCGAGGCTCTCTTTTTCTTAATTGCAGATTTTATATTGCTTTCATCCAGAGGTTTCTCGATCAAATCGTAAACGAGTGGATTGCTGTTCGCCTTTTCCCGATCCGAAGGGTCTATGGAGGAAGTGACCACAAAGATGGCCATTCGTTTTCTTTCTCTTTTAGCAAGTTCCTCCAACACCTCCCAACCGTCAAGTATCGGCATGTTTAGATCCAAAAACATAATGTCCACATCCGTTTCCTCCAGAAATTCAAGTGCTTCTTCACCATGGGGTACAGTGAAGATTTCGGCATCAGGAAAGAGTTTCTCTATTGTTATGGTTCCCAATACCAAAAAAATGTCGTCATCATCGACAAGCAATATTTTCTTTACTTTACTAGCCATTAAAATACAACTTGAAAGTTGTCCCCTTGTTAATCTCACTCTCCAGGTCGATCCTACCTCCCATTGCTTCCGTCTGCTGCTTGGTCATAAAAAGCCCCATTCCCTGACCCTCACTTTCCCTTGAATGAAATCTAGATCCTAGTTTAAACACCTTTTCTTTAAATCTGCCTAAATCTATACCTAATCCGTGATCTTTTATCATCACAAGTATTTCTTTATTTAGTTTTTTCGCCGAAATCTCAATTTTTTTCGACCCTTCCACAGTTCCATATTTTATTGCATTTGTGATCAGATTGTTAAAAATACTGATCAAGTAAGTAGTCGAACCGTTTATTATCATATTTTTCTCTATGTCGGTCTTAATTTCAATTTCATTTTCTTTTATTATCTGATTGTTGAGCTCAAGTACTCCATTTACTGTTTCGAGAAGATTGACATTTTCGGGTTCAAGTCGAGACACCTCATTTTCAAAATTGAGCAGCTCGTTAATATTATCTATCGCATCGTTTAGCTTGCTCGTGGTGGTTTTTAACATGCCCAGATATTCTTTATTCGTTGGGTCAGACTCCAGCACGTTAGCAAGTCCGATCAAGTTTGCGACAGATGAACGAAAATTATGGGAGGTGATGTACGAAAAATCCTTGAGCCTCTTGTTTTGCATATTAGTAGTGACCAGCAATTTTTCAAGTTGCTTTTGATTTCTAGAACGTGTCACAATGTTCACAAGGATCTCCGCGGTGACTTTAAGAAGCAAAATCTCATCCTCAGTATAGCTACGAAAGTTCCGAACTGAATCAAATCCAACAAATCCCATACATTGATCATCACTCATCATCGGGACGGTAATCAAGCTTTTTATATCCTGCGATTGTAGCATTTCCCTTGATTCTTTCTCCTCTAAAAGTGAAACGTCCGGAATAAACACAGGCTTCCCTTCAAGATGATTATCAACCAATACTGGATATTGATCCATTCTCAAATTCTGACACTCATCGATCACAGACCGGATGCCTTTTCGATACCATTCGAAAGTGTTGCTGTACAATTGAGAATCTAAATTGTATTCAAAAATATAAGCTCTATCCGCATTGACGAATTTTCCCAATTCCTCAAGGGAACTTACAATAGATTCATCCACCAGCTCCACCGGCATGTTGATGTATTCGGACGAGAGATTGATGAGCACTTTTTGCATCGAAGCATAGTACTTTAGTGCCTCATCTGATTCCTTCTGCTTTGTTATATCTCGAATTGCGCCATCGAAATAAATTGCCCCATTTTCTCCTTCTGTTTTTATGGAACTCATGTAACCCCAGAAGGTGGAGCCATCCTTTCTTTTTAGTTCCACTTCTCTGTTGGAGATAGCACCATGTTCCACTAATTCTTCCACCAGCTTTTCTCGTTCCCCCGGGTTTAGGTACAAGTCAATTACTTTCCTATCGTAAATCTCTTCCGGCTTGCCATAACCAAACATCCGGACAAATTCGTCATTGACATAGATGACTCCCTTACCTAACACACTTCGATAGATTCCTTCATTGATGTTTGTGCTGATATTCTGGAGAAGTCGATCACTCGCCTTCGCAAGTCTTGAGGTTTCTCGTAATTCTGTAACATCCCGAATGGCACCATCCCAAAAGATCTTCCCGTTGGCATCTTCATAAATAACACTGCTTATCAATGCGTCAAATTCCTGACCATCTTTTCTTAGGAGTGTCACTTCCTCATTTTCGAACGAGCCAAAAGCTTTGAGCTTTTCAACCAATCTTGCCCTTTCCGAAGGCTCTTTGTAAAGCTTGAGTGAACTTCTGGATAAAACTTCCTCTTCAGAAGGGTAGCCGAACATTTTCGCAAAGGCATGGTTAACGTAGATCAGTCCTCTCTCATCACTCCGGTAAATACCCTCATTGATGTTCTGGTTAATGGATTCTAATAGCTGGCTGGCGTCCATAACAGTAGGCAATATAAAATATAAAAAAGGTTCTCACCTCTTTAGCAAAAGGTAGTTCCTAACACTTTTAATCTCTAAATATGATATTTTGAATTTTTGAACGCCCTGAAAATCCAATACTCCCATCATACCATTTTCTTTCACTATTATTTCATCCGAATGGTCTTCTATGCTTTCGTAGTTGGGCCTTAGAACAAATAGTCCTTCCCGATTAACAAGACCTTTCAAATCCTCATCGCTTTCAATAAGGTAATTGCCGTCATTTGTTCTCTTGATGTTTGGCCAGTCCACGGACACAACCTCTTCCCCAGTTTTATCAATAAGGCCGAATCTCTCTTCTTCCTTTACGATGGCTAAACCATTATTGAATGAAGATACCTGTTGGTAGTGAGGCTGGACACGCAACTTCTCGTTTTTGTCGATAAAGCCCCATCGACCTCTTAACTTAATAGCAGCAAAGCCTTCATGAAATGGCTTCACATCTTCATATCTATTGGAGATTCTTAACCTGCCCTTCAAATCCAAAAACCCCCATCTGCCATTTCTCTTAGCTGATATGTATCCTTCGCCTAGATCTCCAAAATCTTCATAGCCCGCCTCCTTCCCTACTATGACTTCACCGTCGAGATTAGTGAATTGAGCAGATGTTGATTGATGGAAGATGAGGTAATCACCAATTCTCTTCAGAGAGTCAAATTGCGGACTGTAGATAATACTTCCAGTTTGATCGATCAATCCTCGTTTGGATTCCTCATTCTCGACAACTAGTAGGTTGTCTAGCTGTCGTACGATTCTAAAAGTGGTCTTGTAAAGAGAACGTCCTCCATAAAAATAAGTGAATGCAGCACCTTTTCTCCCCACTCTCAAGTTTCCATAAGAGTTGACCTCCTCATATTCTGGATAAAATTTCCAATTTCCATGCTTGTCAAGAATGCCCCATTTTCCATGAAATTTTGCTATGTAGCAGTCCGTACTTACTAGAATGGAGTCGTATTTGAAGTTTATGTAGGTTTTTCCTGAGAAATCAATGACACCCCAATAACTGTTTCTTTTAGTCATAAAATGTTGACCCACTCCCTGCCGAATTGATTGCATTGGGAACCTGTTAACCCTGGAACCAAACCCATTGAACAGATTCCACTTTCCCTCACGTTTTCCAATGAAATGATTCCCACTCACCCCAATAGAGTCTTGATCTTTTACAATTGCATGTTCTGCTTCATCTATCACTGACCATTTGCCAGACTTTAAGTCAGTAACAACGAAATGCGCTCCACCGACAGCCTGCAACTCATACTTATTCGAGACCTTAAATCTGTCAGAAGGGAAGACCTTGTGCTTAACTCCATTCAGATACATCGTCCAAAAATTTCCCTCTAAAGAAAGGGAGTCACAGTTTCTTTCCAGGATCTTTGCATTGTCCTCATACACTTCCCATTTGGGAAATTCAATCGTTTTTAAGCCTCCACCCTCATGAATCACGTCTTTGAAGGAAAACCCAAGTGCCTGACTCCCATTCGAATCAAAATACCCTGACAGCCCATTTCTATAGCAGATCATTCCTCTCTTTCTTTGAACTGAATCCAGGTTTTGGGAGATCAATCTTCCGTTGAGGTATAGGTCTTTTTTGTTGTCGAATCTGTTGGCAATAAACCATTTATCGTTCCTGGCAATGGTTTTGTATTTTATGGGAATTACGATTTTGTTCTGTTGATTGAGCATTCCTACCTTGGAATGATATTGATCAAATTCCGTAGCCAGGAAAAACTCCCCCAGGGTCTCCAAGTTGAAATAGTTGAAACTTACTATTACAGTCCCCTGGTTGTCAAGGATTCCATGAAAAAGGTGATTGCTGAATTTTCCCTTTATGGAAGCTAGAATAAGATTATCTCTAAAGGGAGCAATTGTGTAGAATTTGTTGTCTGCCAGGACCTTATTTTTAATAGAAATGAGTCCCCAGAGGTTATTTTGTTTAAAACCAATCACTCCTGCAAATACTGTGGAAGTACCATCGGTCCATCCTAGTTTTTCATAGACAGCGGGAACTGTCACTTCACCATTTCCGTCCTTGATGCCAAAAAGTCCGTCCTTTTCAAAAACAGAAAAATCTTCCGCTCGCGACGCTAGTTCTAAAAAAAAGAATATGGAAAATAGTAGGAAAATCCGCATAATCTGCGGCAAAAATAACTGCTAATCAGCCTTATTCACTTCGTCGGGTTCCAAATTGAACAGATCGTTCAACACACCAACTATGTTATCCGATTCACCTCTCTTACAGGCAGCTTTCAGTTGGAGGACCGGAAGCTTGATGACTTTCTGGATCATGTTTTTTGTAACCACCTCGAGCAAGGCCATCTCCTCCTCTGATACCTTGCCCACATGCCTTGCCAGTTCCTGCTTCCTTATATCATCAAGCGTATTCTTTAATTTCTGAATGGTCGGAGATACTCCCATTTCTTCCTTCCATTCATTGAAGCCTTCAACTGCTTCGGAAATGATTTTCCTGACATCGGGAATTGAAGCCGTCCTGATTTTCTTTGCCTTCTCCGTTTTTTCACTTAACTCATCAATATTATACAGGCTAAGTCCTGAAATTTCCGCAACAGCCTGAGGAATACTTCGTGGAACCGAGAGGTCAATCACCAACTTATGCTGAAACGTTCTGTTTCCGAAACTTTCAAGGCTAAGAATATCTGCTTGGCTAGAGACCGCCGAGACAATTACATCACAATTTTGCACGACAGATTCTCTGTCGTCATAGTCCATCACTTCAATACCAGAAGTAGCGAATTTCTCTGCCCTTGATCTGGTCCTGTTTAGAAGGCAAATTGACGCCTCAATCTCACCCAAATTTTCCAGCACATTTTGGCCTATCTCACCCAATCCAATAATCGCCATTTTAGGATTAGACACATTCTCGATAAAACGCTTGATAAGGTCAACTGAAACAGAAGCAACGGAAGCATTTCCATCCTGTAGTCTGGTTTCTTGAACCACCCGCTTGTTGGCATAAAAGATTGTGTGCATTAACCTATGAAGAAAAGGCCCAGCCATTTCCATATCTGCACTTGCCTGGTATGCTCTCTTGACTTGATTAGATATCTGAATATCTCCAAGCACCTGGGAATCAAGACCTAGCGAAACTTCGAACAAATGTTCAATCGTTTCACTCGTAGTGTATGATCTGAAGTGTTTTGATAAGACATCCGGATTTATAGATTTATGAGCGCTCAGAAGTGAAGCGATCTCACTCGACAGTTCCTGATTGGAGGAATAGTAGATCTCAGTTCTGTTACATGTGGATACAACAAGTGCCTCGCTAATATCAAACGTATCACGCAAACGAAGCAAAAAATCACGACCCTCACTTTCGCTTAGTGTCACCTTTTCTCTTATATCAAGGGGGGCATTGTGATACGAAATTCCGACAGCCTTAAAATCAATCATTCTCTTAAAAACAGATCGCAAAAATAACGGCCGTCTTGCTATATTGGTCTTTGATTAGCCGCTCCATAGCCTTATTTAGAATTATTATAAATAGTGATTAAATACATCATAAACGCAATTTCTCAAGGTCTGGCATTTTCAAGAACAGAAGCTAAGGGAACTTTCATTTTAATCATTATCGTAATTCTCTCAATCACTTCCTTTAAGTTCATTTCGACCAGGATAAAAAACGAGACCATGAACGAGTACGATCCTTCCGAACTTGCTACCTGGGTAGAAGAAGTAAAGGCTTCTTATTCCTCAAGGCCTCCCAAGACAGTGGATAAATACGAAGCTGCTGATAACTGGTTGTCTAAGGAAAAGGAAATACCACAGCCCATCTCGAAGATCTCAAGTGAAACAAGAATTCGAAAAGAAGAAGTCTTTGAAAAACCCAGATTGATCGATCTAAATAGTGCCAATGCCGTGGAGCTGCAAAAAATCAGGGGAATTGGAAAAGCCTATTCGGAACGGATCATTAAATATCGAAACATGCTTGGTGGATTTGCCAGCGTAGATCAGCTTCACGAAGTGTACGGGTTGAATGCTGAGCTGATCAGCAAAATCGAGGAACGTTTTCCTATTTTGTCAAGTCCCAAAAAGTTAGAAATCAACTCGGACTCGGTTAAGGTTCTAGCAAGACACCCTTACATTTCTTATGATCTTGCATGGGTCATCATCAACTATCGAAGGCAAAACGGTGATATAGAAAATTTCGAAAATCTGAAGAATATCAGGGCACTCAGTGATTCCGTTCGTTCGAAGCTCAGACCATATCTGGATTAGATGGAAAAGGTTCTGCAATCTTATATGAGACGCCTGAGCAACCTCTCCGGTAACAATCGGTCACTTCTCCTTCTTCGACTTTTGAAGGAACAATTTATTGATATACATGATTTTGATTTCGCGCAGAAAGAGCCCAGTTTTCAAATCATAAAAGGGCTTATGCTTCGAAAAAAACTCATCCCTCTTTGTGAAGAGGTTGATAGCAGGAGCAGATCGACAAATGAACTGAGTCGAAGGCTTAAGAAGATCCAGCGAATGGAAAAGTTCCTTTTTGAAGAGCGTGGATCTAAGGATCTTTATGTGGGTTGGCCTTTCATTAGGGGTAAGTTTTCAGATGGAACCGCAGTTCGATGTCCACTGATATTTTTCCCTGTTTCTATTGAAAAAAGAGGAAACAACTGGTTTTTATCACGAAGAGAAGATGTGAATGTAACCTTGAATAAAACATTTCTTCTCGCCTATTCTTACTACAATAACATCAAACTTGATGAAGAGCTGATCGAAACAGTCATTGATGACTTTGACAAGGACACTATTGTATTCCGAACGCAGCTTTACGAACGCTTGAAGACAAGCCAGGTGGAAATCAATTTCAACCAGGAAAACTTCACCGACGAGTTGCGTTCTTACCGAAACTACAAGAAGTCAGAATTTGAGGAAAAGGAGAAGACTGGGGTTTTAAAGATGTATCCGGAGGCCGCTCTGGGAATCTTTCCTCAATCCGGATCGTACCTCGTTCCGGACTACCTGAGGTTACTCGAGGGAAACCTATTTGGCGATCTGGAAGATTTCTTTGCCAGAAAAATGACAACAGACATAAACCAGATGTCACTTTTTACTGACAAGGTGAACGAGGAGAATACCTTCACTCCCTTTCCATTGGATGCCTACCAGGAAAAAGCCATCAAGGAGATCAAAAAGGGCAAATCCATTGTCGTTCAAGGGCCACCTGGCACCGGAAAATCTCAATTGATCAGCAATGTCATCTGCGACTTTATGGCTCGAGGAAAAAATGTCTTACTGGTTTGCCAAAAAAGAGCAGCTTTAGATGTCGTTTTTGACCGGCTTAAGGAAAAAGAAGCACATGACTTTGTTGCCCTAGTCCACGACTTCAAAAATGACCGGAAATCTATTTTCGAGAAGATAGATCTTCAAATTGAATCGGTGGAGCAGTATCAAAAGAAGAACAACAGTCTGGACTCGATTCAACTTGAGCGCAACTTCTTACAAGCCAGCAGAAGAATTGATCAAATTTGTGAGGACCTGGAAGAGTTTCGGCAGGCACTTTTTGATGAATCCGAATGCGGCAAATCTGTCAAGGAACTGTACCTGACATCCAGCCCTGAACGACCCAGTTTTTCTATGAATACGGAGTATCGGGCAATCCATTTCAATGACTTGCCGGAAGTCCTTAGAAAATTCAACAATTATCTCCTCTATCATGAGAAGTTCGAAAAGCGATCTCATTTCTGGTCGAGGGGACCTTCTTTTGCTGATTTTCAGACAAACGATATGGTCAGGATATTGGAAGTTCTTCATGAAATCCCGATTTTCAATACCAAAATCACTGAAGATTCAAAGCAGTTCACCTTACGGCCACTTGATTTTGAGTCCATTGAATATTTTGCTGGTAAGATCCCTGAAATTGACCAACTATTGGAAGAGCTAAAGGAACCCATCCTTTTCAATATTTTCAAGAAGTTGCATGTTGAAAAGCCACCTCAAAACCTGAATTGGCTCATTAAGCTTGAGCGAAATGCAATGGCCTGCTTTAAAGGTTCCGGAGTTGAGATATCGCTTAAATCAGCAGACCTGGGCCGGTTTCAAGAAGTCTTGCAAGCTGGTATTAAGGCCAGGAGCAGGCCCTGGAGCCTGATCAAATGGTTTTTCTCCAAGGAGAAAACGTTCCTCAAGCGTGTGCTAGTAGCCAATCATCTAAAAAGCAACAGGAAAGGCCTGAATACGATGGTCGAAAAAATTGACAACCGGCTAAATTTCGAACACATCATCTCTCAAATCAACGAAACCAATTGGCTTCAAGATTTCCCAAAGGAACTACGGAAAATTGATATCCAGGACTGGTTTTTTTGGAAGAAAGCGGGACTTAATATGTACTATCTGAGTGAGCAGATACGAGCGCTCCATGAGTATGTTTCTATTGTCAAATCCAATCAAGAATCGTACTTGTCCTCGCTCCAACAGCTCAAAAAACTGTCCTCTGATCTACCCACCCAGCTGGGATTATGGAGCAGATACTTAAACAGTCATCAAGTCAAGTCGATCATCCTAAAAAAAGAGGATCCAGTCAAATTAGAGAGATTGCTAAGAAAGGATTTTGATGCCATTTGTGAATTTCATAAACTAAAAACAAGTCTTTCAGCCGAGGAGAGTAACACCATTGACAAGATTATAGAGGCCAATGCAAAAAGTATTGAAGAAGCGTTGGACCTTTTCGTTAACAGTCTCAGTCTCTCATGGATCGATCATATTGAGGGGAAGTATCCTGATCTCCGATCTGTCTCCTCCGGTAAGCTCGACAGTCATATTTCGGAGTTGCAAGAGTCCATCTTACTGAAAAGAAAATGTAGCAACGAGATCATGCTACTCAAAGCAAGAGAAAAGACTTATGAAGATCTTGAGTTTAATAGGTTGAAAAACAGGGTGACCTATAGAGACCTTCAGCATCAGGTGACCAAGAAAAGAAGAATCTGGCCTATTCGGAGGGTTATCGGTGAGTTTACAGAAGAGCTCTTTACACTGCTTCCATGCTGGATGTGTTCGCCGGAAAGTGCTTCTGCAATTTTTCCAATGATGCAAAATTTCGATCTCGTGATCTTCGATGAAGCCTCTCAGTGTTTTGCGGAACGTGGTATTCCAGCCATGTATCGTGGGCGGCAATTGGTGGTCACTGGTGACAGTCAGCAATTACAGCCCAATGACTTGTATCGGGTCAGATGGGAGGAAGATGATGATGTTTCTCCAGAGCTGTCTATCGATTCCCTACTTGACTTAACCAAGTATTATTTGCCTGAAATAAATCTGGCAGGTCACTATAGAAGCAAATCACTGGAACTTATTGATTTTTCGAATGAACATTTTTATTCCGGAAAGCTCCGTTTGTTGCCAGATTTCAAATACGTTAACAAAAAGGAGCCTGCTATCAAGTACATCGAATCGGATGGAGTCTGGGAGGATGGGGCAAACGAAATTGAGGCCGGAATGGTAGTGGATCTTGCAATGGATTTGATCAAAGAAAAAAGTGAAAGAGATATCGGCATTGTCACCTTCAATTTCAAGCAGCAGGAATTGATTATGGATTTGATGGAAGAAAAAGCTGTTGAGAGAAGCATATTGATTCCTGAAGCACTTTTTGTGAAAAATATCGAAAACGTTCAAGGAGATGAAAGGGACGTGATCATTTTTAGCATTGGATACGCACCAGATAAACAGGGAAAAGTTAAGCTTCAGTTCGGGAGTTTAAATGTAGAAGGAGGTGAGAATCGACTAAATGTTGCTGTGACTCGGGCGAGAGAAGATGTATACGTAGTGTCAAGTATTCATCCTTCCATGATGCAAACGGAGGACACGAAAAATGACGGGCCCAAGCTTCTAAAGAAATACCTGGAGTACGCGTGGAACGTCAGCCATGGAGATTGGGTTCCTCACCTGCCAGAGTATGACGATCATCACATATCCTGGTACCTGCGCATAAAGCTTCGAGAGCATTCATTTCACGATGTGCAGGGATTGGAAATAGAGAAGGAACTGCCGTTCTCAGATCTTTCCGTTAAAAAAGATCAAGAATTCAAAGGCCTTGTTCTCACAGATGATGAGCGATACTACCAGGCGCTTTCTCCTAAGCAGATATACGCATTTCAGCACTTTCATCTCTCTACTAAGAATTGGAAATATGAACGATTTCACAGTCGTGAACTTTGGATCGATTCAGATTCGGCAAAAGAGAAAATGCAGAAATTTTTGTATAAGGTGCAGTAAGGATTACTCTTCTACAAATTCCACCCTGGCACCTACAGAAAGTATGAAAGGTAAAGAATCTAGTCGCATTTGTTGCTGCAACTTGATATTATAAACGCCAGGTTTTGAAAACTTATATTTTTCAAGGATAGGAACAGTGTGATCAAACATGTCGCCCAATCCACTTCCTCTTGGTTGACCTGTCTTCGGATCAAAAAGATCCGCTTCCTTCAATTGATTCACGACCACACTATCTACTGAATCGGTAAGGGAGTATTGAAAATAAATGTTGTAAAAGGGGTATAAGGAAGAATTTCGAAAAGTGGCAAGTAGATTGTATTCCCTTTCTATGTCTGTGATTTCAAAGGTGAAATTCTTTACGGAATCCAAATGCCAAAATGCCTCCTCCATATCTACATAGTCTTCATAGACTCGAGAAGAGTCACACGAAATCAGAAGCAGCAGGAGCAGTAAATAGCTATGTTTCATTCGTCTTTCTTTTGACTCGATTTGGCAAATGACTTCTTCCCGCGTTTTTTGCTTTTGTTCCGCTTCTTCTTTTTGCTTTTCCCCTTGTATTTCTTGTCCATTGCTTCCAAGTCGCTATTGGCAGAACCACTTTCCATCTTAACCTCTTCAACTTTGTTGTCTGCCAGGGTTGCAGGTTTTTTTCCCTTCTTGTTCAATTCAACAATCTCCTTCACTCTTTTGACGTCTATTGAATGCCAGTTGTTATCGTCATCGTATCCAAACCACATGATCTTTCTGAATATATCCGTCTTTTGAAGTCGCGCCTCCCCTCGTTGAGTTTGTAGAGGTTTATCTACATCAGGGATGTCCTTCAACGCCTCCATATACGTATCTAGCTCATAATTGAGGCAACATTTAAGTCTGCCGCATTGACCAGATAATTTTCCAGGATTCAGCGACAGGTTCTGATAACGAGCAGCTTGAGTAGAGACAGTTTTAAAATCCGAAAGCCAAGTAGAGCAACACAGCTCTCGACCACAAACTCCCACTCCACCAATCCTTCCGGCCTCTTCTCTTAAACTGATCTGTCTCATCTCAATACGAATTCTGAACTCAGTTGCCATGATCTTGATGAGTTCACGAAAGTCTACCCTGTCGTCGGCTGAGTAGTAAAATGTCGCTTTCGTCCCGTCGGCCTGAAACTCCACGTCAGTCAATTTCATCTCAATCTTTTTCTCTTGGACGATTTCCCTTGTTCGATAGAGAACAGGTGATTCTCTGTTACGAGCTTCTTCCCATCGTTCCAAATCCTTTCCGCTTGCTTTGCGATAGATCTCCTTTATCTCGTCATCGTCTTTTACACCCTTTTTTGACATCTGCAATCTCACCAGCTCGCCCTGCAGAGACACGTACCCGACATGGTGGCCTCCCGGAACATCAACTACAACCGCATCTCCCGTTACAATATCCAATTTCTTGTCATTCCTGTAGAATCCCTTACGACCACTTTTGAATCGAACTTCTACAATATCGAATAGGTGCAGGGCAGGCATATCCATATTAGATAGCCAATCGAATGTATTGAGTTTGTTGCAGCCTCCGGAATTACAATGTCCGTTGTTTTTGCATCCTGCAGACCCACTTGTACCACAACTACTGCAACTCATCCTTATTGTCCTAAGTTTTTCAAATCAAATCCTATATCAGCTCGGAATCTTTTCCCTTCCCAATTTACTTCTTCTACACAACTATAGCATTTTCCCAGAGACTCAGCAAGGTTTTTACCAAGACCCGTCAAGGCCAACACTCTTCCACCGCTAGTTACCAGTTTCTCATCATGGAGGGTCGTGCCGGCATGAAATGGTAGCACCATCTTGGTATCTCCAAATGAGATTTCATGCCCTTTCTCATAAAATTCGGGATACCCGCGACTTACCAGGACTACAGTCGCGGCACTATACCGTTCATACTCAATGTCCATATCTATGAGGTTGCGATCTGCGGTGGCAATCAACAGTTCAAGAAAATCCGTTTTAACTCTTGGCAAGACAACTTGTGTTTCTGGATCACCCATCCTTGCATTGTATTCGATGACATAGGGTTCGCCTCCAACATTGATCAGCCCGAAGAAAATAAATCCACAATAGTCGATATTCTCATCTTTAAGGCCTTTGATTGTAGGTTTGATTACTTTCCGGGTAACTTTTTCCTTAAAGCTTCGATCGGCGAAGATGACAGGAGAAACAGCTCCCATCCCACCAGTATTTGGTCCTTTATCGTCTTCATGAATACGCTTGTAATCCTTCGCCTCCGGTAAAATCCTAAAATCCTTTCCATCTGTGAGTACAAAAAAAGATACTTCGATACCATTGAGGAACTCTTCGATCAATACCTTCTCGCTTGCCTTGCCAAATTTTTTCTCAACAAGCAACGCCCTAAGCGTCTTTTTCGCATTGGGTAGTTCTTCTGTAATGATCACACCCTTTCCTCCAGCCAAACCATCCGCCTTCAAGACGAATGGTGGTGCTAAACGTTCCAAAAATCGATCTCCTTCATTTATGTTTTCAGCGGTTACCACCTTTGCCTTTGCTGTTGGGATTTTGTGACGATTCATGAAGTCCTTGGCAAATTGCTTGCTGCCCTCCAGCATCGCTCCCTCTCTTCTTGGACCGACAATTTTAAGATTCTTTAGTTCCTTATCTTTTGAAAGAAAATCGACAATCCCATTCACGAGTGGTTCTTCGGGACCCACAACTAGTAGATCGATCTTATGCTTCTTTATGGCAGTTGCCACAGTATCAAAATCTTTGAGTTTCAAATCAAGATTGACCGCAATTTTCCCTGTACCTCCATTCCCGGGAGCCACGAAGATTTTTCCACATTTCGGGCTTTGTTTTATCTTCCAAGCGAGTGTGTGTTCCCTTCCTCCGGAACCTAGTACGAGTATGTTCATCTAAATTTTGTCGTCGTTTTTGCTATGATTAACAGCGGTAGTTGAAAAACTAAAATTAACACGAATAATTATTGTTGTGATGATTGATTGAAACTCATTCGACAATCAATGTTGAGGGTTGAGACTAGTGCGCGTACTCAGACATAAACTTTATTCTCATCAGCCTTACTTCATCTTCAGAATAGTCATCTTTTAGTTCTTCCATTGCCTCTTCCATACTATCTGTTTCAGCGTTGAGAAAGTAGTCATAGATATCATCTTGTCTATCATCATCCATGAGCTGATCGATGTAGTAGTCGATGTTGAGCTTCGTACCCGAGTAGCAAATGTTCTCGACTTCATTGATTACTTCCTCGTAGGTCATGCCTCTGGCATCAGCGATCTCCTCAAAGTCCATCATCTGATCGATGTGCTGAATAATATAGATTTTGTTTTTGGACTTGGAACCGGATGACTTTACCAAGACGTCAGAGGCAGTAATAATGTCATTCTCCTCGACATATTCCTCGATCAGCTCGAGGAATGGTGCACCAAATTTCTTTGCCTTGCTTTCTCCGACTCCAACGATCTGCTTAAGGTCGTCCATCGTGGTTGGGTAGAGCGTTGACATCTCTTCCATTGATGGGTCGCTGAAAATAACGTATGGCGGAATATCCTCTCGATGAGCAATGTCTCTTCTCAACGCCTTAAGCATATCAAAGAGCGTTTTATCAAAAGCCGAAACATTGACCTGGGCCCTCTCCGACTCCTCCTCTTCGCCGTCCGAGGTGAATTCATGATCCTTTGACAACATAAACGGGTACGGCTTCCCTAAGAACTCCACGCCCTTTTTGGAGGCTCTAAATACCGCTGGGTTCTCAACATCCTTTTTTATGAACTCATTTAGCAATGTTTGCCTGATCACAGACCTCCAGAAAAACTCATCTTCATTTATCTCTTTTCCCCTACTAAAGACGTCCAGCTTGTCATGGCCATAACTTTTCACATGATCGGTGTCTTTTCCAGCTAACAGGCTGGAGATGTGATCGATGCCAAATCTCTCCTCCGTCTGCTGTACGGCACTTATCACCAGCTGTATCATTTCCTGCCCTTCATACTGTTCTTTGGGGTGAACGCAATTGTCACACTTACCACAGTTTTCAACAACGTACTCTTCTCCAAAGTAGTGAAGTAGCTGTTTCCGCCTACAGACTGCCGAGTCCGCATAGGCTGCCATTTCCTCCAACAAGAATTTAGCATTTTCTCTTTCTGTTACAGCCTTGTCCTTGTTGAATTTCTCCAACTTCAAGATGTCGTTGTAGGAGTAGAACATCACGCAATGGCTGTCTATGCCATCGCGTCCCGCTCTGCCAGTTTCCTGGTAATATCCTTCTATAGACTTAGGTGCATCATAGTGGACAACAAACCTCACATCAGGCTTATCGATACCCATGCCAAATGCGATTGTAGCAACAATTACATCGGTGTCTTCATTGAGGAATGCATCTTGATTTTTCATCCTCACCTTCGATTCTAGCCCCGCATGGTAGGGCTCAGCCCTGAAGCCATTTACCTTCAAAAAATTCGCAATTTCCTCGACCTTCTTTCTACTCAGGCAGTATATTATTCCTGATTCACCTTTATGGTCCTTTAGAAATTTGATTAGGTGCTTCTTGGCCTCCTTCTTCTGGCGCACCTCATAGTAAAGATTTGACCTGTTGAACGATGACTTGAATAGCTTTGCATTGTCCATCGCCAAGTTCTTCTGGACATCCAGTTGAACCTTAGGAGTGGCTGTTGCTGTTAGCGCTATCATTGGAATATCTCCCAGTCGCCCAATAATATCTTTTATTCGTCTGTATTCTGGCCGGAAATCGTGACCCCACTCTGAGATACAATGCGCCTCGTCAATGGCGGCAAAAGAAATCTTTGCCTGTTTCAAAAATTCTACATTCTCCTCTTTGGTCAAGGACTCTGGCGCCACATATAGCAGCTTCACCACACCACCGATTGTATCTTTTTTGACCTTATTGCTTTCGGACTTGGAAAGGGTCGAATTAAGAAATCTTGCATTGATTCCGACAGCGTTCATTTGGTCCACCTGGTTCTTCATCAGCGCAATAAGTGGTGAGATGACAATGGCAGTTCCGTCCTGGACTATGGCCGGCAGTTGATAACATAGGGACTTCCCAGCACCGGTTGGCATGATGACAAACGTGTTGTTTTTCTCCAGTATATGATTGATAATCTCTTCCTGTGTTCCACGGAAAGTATCATAGCCGAATACACGCTTCAAACTATCCTTCAGACTGAGCTCTAAAGTTGCTTCCATTGTTGGGTTGATGTAAAAGGAATTTAATTAAAATCTATTTTTCAAACAAATAATTCAACGCCCGCAAACTTGTTATTCCAACGCCTTCGATATGGGTATATTTGCCGAATATATACGTTTTAAGCGATTTTCATCACTTTTATGAGCAAAAATCCACATGTGGTCATCATGGCAGGTGGCAGCGGCACCAGGTTCTGGCCCTATAGCAGGGAAGACAAGCCCAAACAATTTCTAGATGTGGTAGGTACCGGCAGATCGCTTCTTCAGATGACCTTCGATCGATTCACCGAAATGACAGATGCCGATAAGATTTGGGTTGTAACGAACGAAAAATACAATGCACTGGTGAAAGAGCAACTTCCTGAGCTTGGGTATGATCAGATTTTACTTGAGCCTGAAAAGAGAAATACTGCACCTTGTATTGCCTATGCTGCATACAAGATATTAAAGCAAGATCCGGCTGCATCTATGATCGTCACACCATCCGATCACGCCATCTTCAAGGAAAGAGAATTTCGTAAGGTGATAAAGACTGCATTAAAAGATGCCTCGAAGGAAGACCACTTAATAACCATCGGAATCCGACCCAACAGACCGGAAACCGGCTATGGATACATCCAATACCTAAGTCAACCTGGGTCCTCCGTAAAAAAAGTAAAGACCTTTACAGAAAAACCGCAGGCGGATCTGGCCAAGAAATTCCTTGAGAGTGGAGATTTTCTTTGGAACTCTGGGATCTTCATTTGGTCCGTAGATGCTATCATAAGGGCCTTCGAGACGCACGATGAGGAAATCGCCTCACTTTTCGCTTCAGGATTGAACGAGTACTTTACCAAAGGAGAGGACAAATTCATCAAGAAGACGTACAGTCATTGCAAAAGCATCTCGATCGATTATGCCATTATGGAAAAAGCGGAAAACGTCTATGTTGTTCCAGGAGATTTTGGATGGTCCGACCTGGGATCATGGAATGCACTGCATGAAATTAGAGAAAAAGATGGTGATGATAATGTGGTTGAGGGATCTGCAATAATGTATAAAAGTAAAAATAACTTCATCAAGGGTAAGAAAGACAAGCTGATCCTGGCTCACGACATGGAGGGCTATCTGGTCGCAGATTTTGATGACGTACTGCTCATTTGCAAAAAAGAAGATTCCACCCTTTTTAAGGATTTTATTGCTGATGCCAAGGCATTTAGTGGCAAAAAGTTGACTTAGAGCATCAAGCCCTTTGACGATTTACCTCATACAAAATCATCCCTGCCGCTACAGAAACATTCAGAGATTCAATTTTTCCCGACAATGAAATCTTGCAGGCTTGATCTGACCGAGAAATTAATTCCTCTGAAATTCCATTTTCCTCCGAGCCCATAATTATGGCAGTCGGAGATGCAAAGTCCATTTGTTGAATTACGTCTGTACTTTTCTCCGTGCAAGAAACGATGCTAACACCAGAATCCTTAAGAAAATCCACTACCTCTAGTAGGCTCTTTTCCCTACAGACAGGTATATAGTTTAAAGCTCCCGCCGAGGTTTTGATTGCATCTTCATTTACCTGTGCTCCGCCCCTGGTAGGTATCACTATGCCATGAACACCCATGCACTCAGCGGTTCTCGCAATTGCTCCAAAATTTCTCACATCGGTGATCTCATCCAGCAAAAGAAGCAGTGGAACATTGCCTTGCTCATACAATTGCGGCACCAAGTGTTCAAGGTTGGTATACTGAATCGGTGAGATTAGTGCAACCACCCCCTGGTGGTTCTTTTTTGTGAATCTGTTGATACGTTCGACAGGGACTTTGGAAATCGGAGTTTTGGATTGATGTATTTCGTACATCAACTCCTTGATAAGATCTCCTTTCAGACTTTTTTGGATAAAAATCCTCTCCAGGTGCTGCCCGGATTTCAGGGCTTCAACAACAACCCGTATTCCATAAATGAGATTTTGTTTTTTATTCATTAGTGCCCCTGCGCATTGCAGCTATGAATTCAAACCATGATTGTCGAAGTTCAAGGCTTCTTCTCAGTGCATAGGTCTCCGGTGAAAAGAAAGTAGAGATCACCGTGTACTCGAAAGAAGGACCTTCGTCGTAGTACCATTCTTCCTCATTTTCCGTTCTGTACACTTCGTCGGGTGCTCCATAAACGACATAGATCATTCCCCTGTCCGTCTTCCAACCCTGCTTAAAATCGGTAAAGCGTTTGTTTGCCTGTTCAATCCAATTAAAATAGTTCCGGATGGCATTTCGAGCTCGGAACTTTGAGGTATACGTTTTGATCCAGAAGGAATCAAAGGACTCCTTTAGATTTCTGGAGTTTCTCAGCCCTTTTCTTTCCGGGTCATTCAGGATATAGTGCATGGAAGCAACCAACTCTCCCAAAAGCTTAAATTCAGGATAATATGGAGCTGCCTTCAGGATAGTTACTCCCGTCACGGCATTTGAGTCCGCTCGAACCACGTAGAGATTGTTGTCCGTAAATGTTACCGAATCCGCGAAGTGAAAGATAGAATCGGGCAGTATGGAAGGAGCTAACGGCCTCATATCTCCCATGGGCGGATGGGCAGGATCTGAATCCTCCACGTACTCCGTTACATAGAAGTCATCCGCTCCCAGCCAACTAAAATTTGCGGAATTGAGATATGTTTCAAAAACTGGCAAACCGTCACCATCAACCAGGAGAATAGGTGAGTAAGGTACCGAGCCATTCTTCAGTCGAATGTCATAGTAGTAGAAAGCGCCATCTCTGGAAATTTTTGCAACCATCAAATTTTCCTCTGGTTTTACGAAATCAAGCTTTACAATAAAACTATCTGAAGTGGTATTGAGTGTGTCTAGACTGAATGAACTGAATTTTTTATGTGCTTCTGATCCATAATTTGATTGAATCAAATATTCAATTTTCCAATCCGGAGAAGTGCTGTATCGAAAACGTATAAAGACGGACAAAGAATCACCTTTTTGAACGACGCGATCCTGAACTTGAATCTCAGCAGACGGATCATACTGCCAGGAAATATTAAGCCTGGAAAAGTCGATTGCACTCGCCGAGAATACGTACAACACAACCAAACAAAAAACGATGAATTTCTTAGCCATCATCAAACCCCAAATTAGTTAAATAATTGATTTCTTTGCATTGAGAATCAGCAGATAATCCATGGGCGTATACACAACAGAAATTGCTTCTGACAAAATTCCATCTGACAATCCCATCCACCAGCGTTTATTAAAAGCTTACTATGCCGCAAACCCTTACATAAAGGGGGATCTATTGGAGCTGGGATGTGGAGAAGGGCGCGGAGTTGAGCTTCTAGCTCCGTTAGCCGATTCCTACACGGGTATTGACAAAATAAAGAGTATAACAGATACGCTCTCTCAAAAATATCCCACATATAAATTTTCGGACGGAGTATTTCCGCCATTTCCTTATGAAGACAATTCCTTTCAGACCATTATTACTTTTCAGGTGATCGAACACGTTAAGGAGGACGAAGAGTTTATCAAGGAAATTCACCGCGTACTAAAAGAAGGTGGTAAAGCTCTGATTACCACTCCTAATATCAAAATGACTCTTTCAAGAAATCCCTGGCATGAACGGGAATATACGGCGGATCAGCTTGAAGAAATGTGTTCGAAGTACTTCACAAATGTCGAAATGAAAGGTATCGCTGGCAACGAGAAAGTTATGGAATATTACCATCAAAATAAGGCTTCCGTGGATAGGATAATGCGATTCGACATTTTCAATTTACAATATCGTTTGCCAGCATCAGTGCTAAAGGTACCTTATGATTTTATGAACAGAAGAAATCGAAATAGCTTAAAAAACTCAGATGACAAACTTGTGAGATCGATCACCCAGGAAGATTATTTGTTGAAGGAAAAAGATGAACAAAATCTTGACTTGTTTTGTATTCTAACGAAGTAGAAACGCCTCAGCAAAAGCAGACAAACCTATGATCAGGGAAATAAAATGGAAAAGTCACCGTCTTAGTTAGGAATAATTAAATCGATATGATTATCGGACTGAAATACAAAACTCACGCATCGTTCTTTCTGTTTCTTTTGATCTCCGTCTTCTTGTTGGCTCCAACCGAGGCTCAAAAAAAGAAGAAAAAAAAGAAGAAGCAGAGGATTGAAACCGCCATTGCTACTGCTAGATCATATATAGGTACTCCCTATAAGTGGGGCGGAATGAACAAAAGTGGCATTGACTGTTCCGGATTGATCCACAATTCATATAAGACAATTGGTATTAAACTCCCGCGGACAGCAAAAGAGCAATCTAAAGTTGGGAAGAAGAGAGGGTGGGATGGCATAAAAAAAGGTGATATCGTCTTTTTCAAGTTCAAGCAAAAAGGAAGCCGGTGGTGGCATACCGGAATGATAACCCACGTTAGCAAAGACCGAATCAATTTCATTCATGCCTCATCCAGTCGAGGTGTCATTGAATCCAATTTGATGAGTGATTATTACAGGAAGAATGTGAAGAACTTTAGAAGGGTAATTAGATAAAGTGTAAGCTGTTCATTTCGACCGGAATGATGTTTCACACGGCGACCAAAGTCTCACATAAAAGAGCCCTGAAGTGAAAAAGTGGAGCTAGGCGGATTCGATCGGTGCGACGTTTCGCACGGCGGCCTACTGCTCGCTCAATGATTCCCATTGACAAACAGAAAGTGGAGCTAGCCGGATTCGAACCGGCGGCCTCTACACTGCCAGTGTAGCGCTCTAGCCAACTGAGCTATAGCCCCGAGGACGGCAAATATATATCGAATGTTCTTAGGAAAAGTAGCTTTCACGACTCTCTCTCAGGGTTTAGGTAATTCTTTTGATACTAACCAGTTAGTGAAAAGGATCATTACCATTTTCCTAAACTTTTGGGTTATAAATGCAGTGGCTCAAAAAGTAGAATTATCCGATAATCAACTAAACATTAATCTGATCGCACCATCATTTTCATATGAAAGAAAATTAGCTGACAACGAGTCAATATCATTGGCTGGAGGAGTGGGATTTACACACGTAACAAAAAAGGATTTTTCCGGAAGAACCACGGCTAAACTTTTCGTGGTTCCGATGGTCTATTCGACCTACAGAACCTACTATAAAAGAAGAAGGATTAGGAAAGATAATCTTATGAACAATTCAGGAAATTTCCTTGGTTATTTTGGTGGTTATCGATTCAAGGCATTCGGTAGTGACGATTTTTCGCCCGTTCTAGAAAGGGGAGAATATTCAATTGGGACCGTCTGGGGTATGCAGCGCAACTACAGAAGCGGTATTCACTTTACACTTAGCATTGGACCAGGTCTTGTTGGGGGTCAGGGTGTAAGAGCAAAGTTTAATATGGTTGGTGAGCTTGAGTTTGGCTTCACGATTCTTTCAAGGTAATTGAAAAAGGTTTTTGACTTCCGGTGGGACCGTCATTGGTTTGTTATTATCGCGGGAGATGAGACACCAACTGGATGCGGCTTTCACTACAAGCTTATCTTCCCTATATATCTCCACCACTCGCTCCGAAAAAGGCCCCTTATAGCTCGTTACGAAGGTTCTGACCGACAGCTCATCACCAAGAAAAACTTGTTTTTTATATTCAAGGTGGTGACTTCTCACCACCCAGTACATCTTGGAGTTAACTTTATCATTGGTTTTCGAAAGCCAGTGCTCTTTTGAGATATCCTGGACCCATTGCAAAAACACCACATTGTTCACGTGCTCAAGCTCGTCCAAATGTTCAGCTTTCACCTTTAGTGATTTTTCGAAGACCTCCATCATTCTAATATAGAGAGGTATCTTTGATTGATATGAGACGACATGTATTTTTTATTGCTTTAGTTCTCTTAGGCTGCTCTTCATCGGAAGAATCTCAGCTTCAGCAAATCTTGGCTGGTGGGAGTGAAATTTTTCAGCGGACGTTGAACAACCCAAAGCATGAAATTCAGATCATTTATGGAAAAATAGAAGATGGAAAGATCGTACATCAAAACTTCAATGTGGATCCAGCCAATTTTTTCTATCCTGCCAGCACTGTGAAAATGCCTGTTGCGTTCGCAGCAGTCAAAAAACTCCAGGAGTTGGGGTTGAGTCTGGATTCCAAAATACTGATCGATTCATCTGAACATAATCCTAGAAAATTGTCGTACGATTCACTTTTCAGCCAGGGATTTTCTGTTCGGAATCTGGTGAAGAAAATCTTTGTATTTAGCGACAACCAAGCATATAATATCCTTTATGGATGGCTTGGAAAAGACTATATCAACGAACTAAATCAACGCGTGGGCTTGAAGTCTTCCCGGATTATTCATCAGCTGAGCGAGAGTGCTTTTTCCTTCACTCCTGAGTCAAACAGGAATACGTTTAAAGTCTCACTTTTTGATGGTAGCAAAACAGTTGAGACTGTCCCAAAAACAAACACATATGAAGCTACGGTAACACCTGAGTTGCAGGTACGAGGACAAGGATACATGAATGGTGAAGGTCAGGTAATCAACGAACCATTTGACTTTTCACAAAAAAACTTCATGACGTTGGCGGATCTGCTTGGTGGTCTGGAGCGAGTGGTGAAACCTGGAATGTTTGATCCAAGTGAGCACTATTCCTTTGAGAAGTCTACCTACAATGAGCTGTATCACATCATGCTTCTACGCCCAAAAAACTTGCCAAATCCCATTGACACCTTGGCTGACAACTACGTCAAGTTCTTCATTTTTGGCGATGAGGAGGAAGGGGAGTATCCCGAACATATTGAAATCATGAACAAGGTGGGTTGGGCTTACGGATACTTGACTGATGTCGCATTTATCCGAGACAGAAAAGCGGACATTGAATTCTTCTTAGCTGCTACGATCCATGTCAATGAAAACCAAATTTACAACGACGGAAAGTACGAGTATGAAGACGTAGGATTACCTTTTTTAGCTGAGTTGGGCAGGTTGGTCTACGAATATAATCTCCAATTCGTCGATAAATAGCACTTATTGGTCTTAGTCACTCAGTTGCGCTCGATGTAAGTATTTACTTTTGAGCTAATCACTCTAATTTATATCATGTCACGCCACTTTGTACTTCTGACATGGGTAACTATGTTGTCCATATTTAATCCTAATCTTTTACACGCTACTGTGATTCCAGCCTGCGTCGGTGGAGGAAACGTTGAAGGAAATGTAGAAGATGGTGTTGAAATTGATGGAGGAGAATGTGGAGTCCTGAGTACAAATATCGGCACCCTTAGTGGCAATTTAGAGGTAAAGGATGGTGAGTTAACACTGGATGGAGACATCACCACCCTAAGTGGGAATATTACAGTATGCGGATCATGTACCCTGACCATCAACGGTAATATAGGTAACATCACAGGAAGCATAACCAACGAAGGAACACTCATTATTACTGGTAGTCTAACTGCAGCTGGAAAATTGGAAGTCAAAGGTGGTGGTCAAACCACACTTGATGGTGGGAGCTTCGAGAGTACAGGAGACGGTGTGATTATTGAAAGTGGGGCGACTGTCAATCTTGAAAATGGAAGCTCAATTGCCACTAGTAGCGGGACAGAAAATAATGGAACGATCAATTCTGACAATTCGGGGAATTCGATCAACGGAGGAGTAGATAGTAGCGGTGGTGGTTCAGTTGACAGTGACCTTGGAGATTGTTCCTCGGATTGTGGCGATGCCGGCCTGCCAGTAGAACTAGTGTTTTTTAGGGGTCGGATCCAAAATTCTGGAGTAACCCTAACTTGGATGACTGCTACGGAACTCAACAATCGAGGTTTTCTAGTTGAGAAAAGTAACGACGGAGAGTCTTTCTCATCGGTCACATTTGTTAAAGGGCATGGAACCACCTCACAAGCCGTCTCTTATTCATTTAATGACCACTCCACTCTCCCACTTGCTTACTATCGATTAAAACAAGTCGATTTCGATGGTAAGTACGAATATTCGCCAATAGTTCGAATCGCCGATTACACTACTCACCACATTAGCTTTGGCCCAAATCCCTATGCTGGTGGATCATTTCGGGTATTTTCATCCTCGTCGGATGTAGCTGTTACCTTAGTAGACCTAAATGGGAAAGAGTACCTATCTCATGCCAAGATCAATCATCTTGAACAGATGGTCAAGACTTTGGAAAGTGGTTTATATCAACTCCATTTTAGCAATCAAGAAGATATCCACCACACAATGAAATTGGTGGTAAAAAAACAGTAAGCTACAGCTCAAATTTAATTCCCTGAGCTAACGGCAATTCCTTGGAGTAATTGATCGTATTTGTCTGCCGCCTCATGTAAGCTTTCCACGCATCCGATCCGGATTCCCGGCCACCTCCAGTTTCTTTTTCTCCGCCGAATGCACCCCCTATCTCAGCTCCGGATGTTCCGATGTTCACATTCGCAATTCCACAATCGGAACCTGCATGGGACAGGAACAACTCTGACTCACGGACATTGGTCGTCATTATTGCCGATGAGAGTCCTTGTGGAACGGCATTCTGCATAGCAATTGCCTCCTCGATCGTCTTGTATCTGATCAGGTATAAAATCGGGGCAAACGTTTCATTGCAAACGATCTCGTATTCGTTGCTCACCTCATAGATAGCAGGTTTAACATAGCATCCGGATTCGTAACCTTCTCCGTTGAGAACTTCACCTTCGATTACTGTCCTCCCTCCTTCTGCCGCTATTTTTTCCATAGCGGACTCATACATGGCGACTGCATCTTTGTCGATGAGTGGTCCGACGTGATTGCTTTCATCTAGTGGATCACCGATGCTCAGCTGAGCATATGCCTTAACAAGGCGTTGTTTTACTTCTTCGTATACACTTTCCTGGATGATCAACCTTCTGGTACTCGTACAGCGCTGACCAGCAGTTCCCACAGCTCCAAAGACAGCTCCCGGGATCACGAGATCTAGGTCCGAATGCTCAGAAATGATAATTGCATTGTTCCCTCCTAATTCCAGTATTTGTTTCCCTAGTCTTGCGCCCACCGCCGCACCAACAGCTTTGCCCATTCGAGTAGAACCAGTCGCAGAGATCAATGGGACTCTGGTATCCGCCGCCAATTTTTTGCCTATCTCAACATCGCCAATCACTAGACCACAGACACCAGGATGAATGTTGTTTGCCTCAAAGATTCTATGCGCTATTTTTTGACATGCGATAGCAGACAGGGGTACTTTTTCTGACGGTTTCCAAACACATACATCGCCGCATACCCAAGCCAGTGCCGAGTTCCAAGCCCAGACTGCCACCGGAAAATTAAACGCAGAGATAATCCCCACCACTCCCAGTGGATGCCACTGTTCATACATTCTGTGCGAAGGCCGCTCCGAGTGCATCGTCAGTCCGTAAAGCTGCCGGGATAGTCCCACGGCAAAATCGCAGATGTCTATCATTTCCTGAACCTCTCCCAACCCTTCTTGAAGGGATTTTCCCATCTCGTAGGATACCAAGGTGCCGAGCTCCTGCTTGTACGCGCGAAGCTCATTGCCAAATTGTCTTACTATTTCTCCTCGTTGAGGTGCTGGCAGCAATCTCCACTCTTTGAAGGCTTCTTGTGCAGCCACTATCACTTTTTCATATGAATTGGCATCCGCAAGCGTCACCTTTGCAATTTCCTCGCCATCCACCGGGGAAAATGATGAAATTGTTTCGCCAGAAGAATCAATCCATTGCCCACCAATCGCGGCCCCTTTGTTCACTGGTTCAACTTCTAGCTTTTCTAAAATGTGAGAGATCTTCTGGCTCATTTCTAAATTTGATTTTTAAGTCGGCAAAGCTAAGTAATGGATCGACCATGAAAAATTTTATAAACGCTTTCTTAGCCTTTCCTCTCAAAATGGATTAAGTTAAAGGTTAGTTACCACTAATTAAAGTTGCCTTAGCATATGCTTTCGGAAATCCAGAAGCGAAAAATCCACCATTTTTTTAATGTCTTAGATATAGATAGGAATGGACATTTACAACCTGAAGATTTTGTAAATGTAGGGAAGAGAATCATCGAAAAAGTAGGCCTTGGGGAGGATTCCAGGGCAGCAAAACTTATTTTGATCAAATCACACCGGTTGTTTGTTCAATTGCTTACCGATGCAGACAATCCGGAACTGAGCTTGACGCTCTGGGACTGGATCGAATTTTTCAGAGATCAATTATTTGAAGGTGGGAACAACGGTGTTCTTGAATATTACATACACCGGACGAGTCGTCACATCTTTGATCTTTTTGATATGAACCGGGACCACTTTATTTCGAAAGACGAATATGCCAACATGCTCACGATCTACAAAATCCCACAAGAGCATGCGGACCAGAGCTTCGAAGAACTGGACTCTAACAAGGATGGAAAGATCTCTGCAGATGAAATGATCAACGGCTTAAGAAACTTCTTTAAGTCAAATGACATTAACTCTCCGGGAAATCTAATTTTTGGAGATTGGAGATAGAAACCCTTTTCGATTGTTTAATTGGGGATTGATTTAACTGACGGTCTGATTTTCAAAACTTACAATTCTAACTTCATTAGAATGTCTGTCTGATCTTCGTTGCCTAGTTTGAAAGGGTGAGTTGTGAACCCGGTGAGCCCATTTCTTTCATAAAACCTGATCGCCGCTGCATTCTGATCCCATACACCAAGCCAAACCCATCTGAAGTTTTCGGCTCTTGCTAATTCCAGCGCCTTATCAACTAGTATTTGGCCTATCCCGTGTCCTTGATACTCAGACAACACATATATCCTTTCAATTTCGAGCGCATTTTCCAAGAGCTGTTCAGTTTGGGCACTCCCTTGATTCAATTTGAGGTAGCCAACCTTCTCCGAGTTTCGACAGGCAAAATAGAACTGTGACTCCGGATGCCCGAATTCGGTGGTTATTTTTTTAAGGTTGAAATTTTGAGCCATGTACTGATCGAAATTGGCTTTTGTGTTCATTGCTCCAAATGACTCAGTGAAGGTGATTCTCCCCATTTCAAGGAGTTCTTCTAGTTCGCTTTCTACTACCTCTCTAACGCTAACATCTTCGAACTCAATCATTTTATTCATAAACTTAAAAAATCAATTTCCAGCGAAATGCCCATTGCCAGGATAGCCTAAAATCATTTATTCCTGCTTTGTTTAAAATTTCTATCAACTCTTTTTTCTTGAAACCTCTGGCCACAGAAATGGCTGCATCATTCCTAACCATTGTTGATCTCGAAAAGAGATAAGTAAGAACTTTTATGCTCCAATAGGCAATGGGATGGCGATGCAGGTCATTAATGATCACGCCGACTCTTACCTGATCCTTGAACTGCTTGAAAAGTTGAATAAGTTCCGATTCCGAGAAATGATGTGTGAAAAGACAACAATGAATAATATCTACCTCTTGATCCTTGAATTCGCTACTAAATATATTAACCGACCTGTACTGAATCTCCGGAAAATCAGCTGAATTGGATTTTGCAAACTGGACGATATGGGGATTGGCATCAATTCCCAAGTAGGTGGCATTAATTTTATTCCTTCTTGTCCATTTTGCCATTTCCATCATTACGTCACCACCGCCACAGCCAAGATCTGCTAAGGATATATCTTCGCAGCCTCGAACCATTTTCTTTAGTGCTGATATACTGATCTGGTTTCCTCCCAGAAACTTATTGATCGTGTTGAGCTCCTTTAATGTCTGATTAACAACTTCACCCGAAATTTCGAGATCGTCCATGATTTCGACCTCTTCAGAACGCTTCTCAAGCATCACATTTCACTTGAAGTACTGCACTCTCCAACGTAAGTCCAGGGCCGAAAGCGAAGCTCAACAAGTGTTTTCCGTCGTCAGTGGAATTGACCTGGTCCATAATTGACTTAATCACAAAAAGTACCGTTGGTGATGACATGTTTCCAAAAGATCTGAGAATATCCCTGGCAAATTTGTTCTGCTCTTTGCTGATCATGAGCTTTTCCTCGATCACATCCAATATCCGTTTTCCGCCCGGATGGATAGCAAAAAAGTCGATATCGGATAGATCCAGGTCGATATGATTCAGCAAATTTTTCGTCAGTTCCTCAATGCCATCCTTGATCACATCCGGAACCTTAGGTGACAATTTCATTTCGAACCCTGTATCTCCAATATACCAACCCATTTCCTTCTTTCCTGATAAAGCAAGATCACTGTAGAAATTTTCAACTTTCAGTGACTTACCTCCTGGAAAAGCATTTAAAACAATAGCTGCTGCTCCGTCACCGAAAATGGCATTTGCTAGCAGGTTTTCATCGTCTTTTTTTTCCTGAAGGTGAATGCTGCAAAGCTCAACACAGACCATCAAAACGGAAGAATCGGGGTCGGCCCTAAGGATCTGGTCTGCCATTTTCAGTCCATTGAAGGACGCATAGCATCCCATAAAATTGATAGAGGTTCGTTTGGTGCTGGTTTTCAGTCCTAGTTGTTCTATCAGTTCAATATCCAGGCCTGGCGCATACATGCCCGTACAGCTTATGGTGATCAGATGAGAAATTTCCAGTTTTTCTACATCAGCACTTGCGATGGCATTTTCAGCTGCTGTGGCTGCTAATTTCAGGGCGTTTTTTTGATAAACATCCATACGGGGCTTTGCGGTGGGAAATTGAACATCCTCTTTGAAGAAGCTCTGTCCATTAAGGCTTTTTCCAAAATCTTCAAGAACCGAATACCTGTTTTGAATCCCGCTAGCCCGATATAAAATTCTTAAGTCCTTTTCTTCGTCAGAGTTAAGTTTTAAATGCCTGACCATAAAGTCCGCAATCCTGCCTTGCTCTGTGGAGAATGCCGGCAATGCTGTTCCTATGGAATTAATGTATGTGGACATGTGATTGGACTTACTTAATATTAACCAACTTTTCGCTTTTAGATGGACAAAAAAATCAAAATGAAATGACGATCTTGAGCACATTACCAAATAAGGTGCACGCACTGGCTAGAATGCGCCATAGTGAACCATCTGGAAAATCTCGCAAATGAAAAAATCAACTTTACTGCATCTGCGCATTCCATTTTCCTTCTTTCTACTTCCTGTATGCTTGTTTGCCAGTGCCACTGCAAACGAAACCCATCTTTTCAATTTTTGGCTTGTTTTCATTATTCTGCATCTTTTGATCTATCCGGCAAGCAATGGTTACAATTCGTACTTCGATAAGGATGAAAAAAGCATCGGAGGTCTTGCGAATCCACCACCAGTATCAAAAGAACTTTACTGGATATCGCTTGGATTTGATCTGCTAGGTCTTGGTTTGGGTTTGCTGATATCCATCGAATTTGTTATGATGATTTTTATATATGGTTTGGTCTCCAAGGCGTATAGTCATCCAAGCATCCGTTTAAAAAAGTATCCAATCATTGGCTGGCTGGCCGCTGGTATCTTCCAAGGCTACTTCACATTTCTTGCCTGTCTGATCGCATTTAAAGACATCTCAACCTGGACGACCTGGGATTTGCAGGTTCAACTTCCCGCTATTCTTAGCACCGCTCTTTTACTCGGGTCCTATCCGATGACACAGGTCTACCAGCATGAAGAAGATGGCAAAAGGGGAGATTTGACCATGAGTCGACTTTTGGGAATACGGGGCACCTTTCACTTCACAGCGATGATGTTTTCTCTTGCAATGGCAGGATTCGCCTACTTTTTTTACACGTATGATTCACTCTTGACCACCATTCTTTTTTTTGTGTTTATGGGGCCGGTACTGATCTACTTTTTGAGTTGGTATTTTAGGGTTAGAAACAGTGAAAGCAATGCTGACTTTAGATCAACGATGCGATTAAATTTCATCTCAGCAGCATGTCTGAATGCTTTTTTCCTTATTTGGTGGCTTTTTTAAAATGGTTCTCCATGAGTCTTACTCATCAAATAGTTGGCGACAGGTCGAAAAGTCTTTCCCAGAACCACGGCAAATTCCGAGGATGCAGGTGAACCAAATAAGCCCTGGATCTTTCTTCCTGCCCAATGCCTGGCGGAAAAGGTTGAATTCCATGCTTTGGAGTAGCTCTTTTCAAGTTCATCTCTCTCAACTTTCCCACTAAGGAATTCATCAGCAACCTCAGCTAGCAGTTTAGATGAATGAATCGCCATAGCCATACCATTTCCACAAAGTGGCGTAATCATTCCAGCAGAATCACCTGACATTAAGATATGGTTAAAAACTGGTTCCTTTTTTTCGAAAGAGATTTCGTTGATCACAACAGGTTTTTCGAATAGGAATTCTGACTCAGAAAACAATTTTTTTAAAAACGGATTCTGTTGAACAACTTCCCTTTCCATCAGCGGCACTTCCTTAAATTTTCGAAGATTGTCTCGATGCGAGAGATAGCAGAGGTTGTAAGTGCTATTTTCGACTTTACTAATTCCACAGTAGCCCCCTGAAAAATTATGCAATTCAATGCTATCAGCGTCCACAAGGTCTGTCTTAATATGATATTTAACGCCAACATACGGAGCTTTTTTGGAGACAAACTTCCTTTTTAGATCATTGTCCAGCCTGGTTTTTTTTCCAAATGACCCTATCAGCAACCTGGATTCGTAAACGTTCTTCGATGTTTCGATCGTATGAGAATTGCCTTGATATCTGATCGCATTTACTCGTTCTTTTTCATGCAACTGAACACCAAGTGTTCTTGCGTGCTGCGCCAGCCAATGGTCAAACACATACCGGCTAATACCAAATCCACCCAGATCGAGTTTCATTTCCAGAAGCTTCCCTGAAGTAGAGCTTAATCTAAATCGTGAAATTGTGCTCGGCTCAAATTCACCAGGAAAAATGTCATGAAATTTCAAAAAAGGGATAACCTCATTAGATATATACTCGCCACAAACACGATGAAACGGATACTCTTTTTCCTCAAAAAGGACGACGGAATAGTTTTTCTTCTTCAGCAAAATTGCGTTAACAAGGCCGGCAAGACCCCCACCTACGACTGCCACGTCAAACATCTTACGAAATTATTCATAAAAAAAGTCCGTCATTTCTGACGGACTCAGTTTTCTCTTTATTGGCAGACTCTTTATAAACCTAATCCGTAATAAGCCTTATCACCATTCGGATAGATTCCTTCGATCAGAATTCCGTCGCTACTCGGTCTGTTTAGAAATCGTTTAAGGTCACCTAGCTTTTTGATGCTCTGCTTGTCAATTCTCGTGATGATGAAGCCTTCTCTCAGACCGGCATCTTTCCACTTGCCTGACGCGAGATCCGTAACCTGCACTCCTCCATCCAACTTTAAGTCCGCAAGGGTCTTTTCCTGAACCTCGGAAAAGGTGGCTCCTTCAACTTCAAATTCTGAGTTAATTTCAACAATCTCGGTTGTTCCTGAAGAGTTCCTGAGGGTAGCCATTA
The DNA here is from genome assembly GCA_028285685.1 of Cyclobacteriaceae bacterium. Classification (GTDB taxonomy): domain Bacteria; phylum Bacteroidota; class Bacteroidia; order Cytophagales; family Cyclobacteriaceae; genus Ekhidna. The sequence continues at coordinate 87,022 of JANQOR010000014.1, forward strand.
CTTCCCTTTGAATACCATCCCTGAGATACCTTACGAGCACCTTGTCTCCCGGTCTGTTTATGGCAACTTGTTCCTGCAACTCAGCAACGCTATTTACGTCAATATTGTCGATTGCCACGATCACATCACCTCTCTCCAGGCCAGCCATTTTAGCTGCGCTGTTATCTCCAACATCAGCAACATAGACTCCTTTTACAACATCCAAATCTTCAGCCTCTGCCAACTGCGCACTAACATCTCTGATCTGAATACCCAGTAGTGCTCTTTGAACAGTTCCATACTCCACAAGATCATCCACTACTTTTCTAACAAGTGATGAAGGAACTGCGAAGGAATAGCCAGCAAACGCTCCGGACGGTGAAGCAATAGCCGTATTGATTCCAATCAATTCTCCGTTCAGGTTGACTAAGGCACCACCACTATTTCCTGGATTAACTGCAGCATCTGTTTGTATGAATGATTCTATTCGATCACGCGATTCTAGGATCTGAATATTCCGGCTTTTAGCACTGACAATCCCGGCAGTTACCGTAGATCTAAATTCAAATGGATTGCCGATGGCTAAAACCCACTCACCGATTTGGATGCCTTCTGAACTTCCGTATTTGATAGGCACCAAATGATCTTCCTCAATTTTTATTACTGCCAAATCGGTGGATCCGTCCACACCTACTACTTTGGCTTCATAACTTCGATTGTCGTTGAGAACCACCTCGATTTCAGAAGCATCATCAATCACGTGATTGTTTGTTACAATAAAGCCATCCGATGATATCACGACTCCGGATCCTGCTCCCCTGGAAAAATTCTGACCTCCGTTGTTGCGATCTCCAAAGTATTCTCGAAACAGATCGTTAAAAGGGCTCCTGGCACCGGACTGACTTGAATATCTGGTCCTAATATGAACTACTGATGGAGTTGCATGTTTTGCCGCAAAAACAAAGTTCAGTCCTTCAGGAACAATAAAGTCTGAAGAGTCAAAAACATAATTTGTCAATGCCAACGGGTTTCGTTCGGTCGTCTGCTGTATGATCGTCTCCTTGGGAACAACAATCGAATACCCAACCAGGGCGATCATTCCACCGAAGATGGATGAAAACACCATTGCCATTACTAAACTTCTCTTATTCATAATCACAAAATTTCCTTATTAATCGTAAAGCAAAAACCTTTGTTATATAATACCACAGAGATTTGCTATCCTTTTAACGAAGCTTAACAAAAAAAGGTCGGCCCACAGTACGCGAACCGACCCTACCATACCTAACTCAAAAAAAACTACTTAATCGAAATTTGTTTCTTGGCAGATTTCTTAGCATCCTTAGGAAGCTTTACTACCAATATTCCATCCTGGTAGCTCGCGTCGATTTTGTCTCTGTCTACCAGATCAGGCAATTGAAAGGTTCTTTTGAATGACCCGAAATAGCTCTCGACACTGTGGAAGTTCTTCTCGTTCTTCTCATTCTCAAATTTCCTTTCGCCGCTGATGGTCAAGACATTTTCATTCAGATCAATATTGATCTCATCTTTTTTCACACCTGGTACATGTAGCTGAACTTCAAATTCTTTTTCAGTTTCCGCTATATCAACCCTGGGAGTGAATGATGACACTGAGCCACCTCTAAAATCATCATTGAAAAAATTGTCAACAAAGCTTCTGAAGCTAGTTGGTCTGTAATCGTTTGTATTGTACTTGATAAGTCCCATTTTATTAGTATTTAGATTTCGAATTTCTTTTCCCTCCCTATTATCGAATTCCATACCAGTCCAATTTTTAATCAAAAAAGTGACACTTTGGCATTATTTATTGCTTTCGTTATAAAATTATATGCCATTTTGGCATTAAGTTGTCGTCACTTGGCTTTTTCGATCAGTTTTGAGAGCCTTCATTCAGCAAACCATCTCTTTATATTTGCGATAATAATGAAGAGGACTCCAATCATATTGCTGCTTTTAATTCCATTGCTTGCTTTGCCGCAGGCCCAGTTTACGGATGTGACTTCATCAAAAGGGTTCCTGACCTTCACTCCTGCTCACTCTTTTGGTAGTGGTGTTTCAGCTGCAGATTATGATAGTGATGGAGATATTGATCTGTACATTTTAACTGATGGAAGTTCAGACAACATGCTATGGAGAAATTCGGGAGACGGAAGTTTCGAATTGCTGCAATCTGCTTTGAGTATCCCTATGAACAGTCGGGCAGCGTTGTGGTTCGACTATGACGGAGATCATCTTTTAGATCTTGTTGTCGCTGGGGACTGTCTTGGTGCTTCGGGCTCTTGTCCAGATGAAGACTTTGTTAAGCTTTTCAGGCAACTCCAGGATGGTTCCTTCCAAGATGTAACTGCACAATCTGGTCTTACTACAGGGAGAGAAGTTGAAGGAGTGTTTGGAGGTATGGCTGCTGGTGACATAAACAATGATGGCCACTTAGACTTAGTACTTGACTATTGGAACGGAAATGTTTTTCTATATCAAAACGAGGGAGACGGAACTTTCGAAGATATCTCCATCATAAAAGGGGTATCAAAGTCTTCTGATTACTGGCAACCTCTAATTTTCGATATGACGGGAAATGGCTGGTCAGATGTATATCTCACTGTTGACAACGATCCAAATTTGTTTTGGGAGAACAATGCAGACGGATCATTCGAAGAAATTGGGACAAGTCTGGGGTTGGACAACAGTCACAACGACATGGGGGCGTGCTTTGGGGATTTCGACAATGACGATGACCTGGATATTTACATCACCAATATCGAGCGTGATCTGCCGGGCAAGCACAATGCACTATTTGAAAATAGAAGTAATGGAGAGCAGGTGCTTTTTGAAGAGGTTTCGAAGACAGCTGGTGTCAGTGCTGGTGGTTGGGGCTGGGGAATTACCTTCCTAGATGCTGACAACGATATGTGGTTGGATCTAGCCGCTACCAATGGACCTGTGGACACTTATGTCCTGGATGACAAAGCGAAGTTTTGGAAAAACAATGGTGATTTTACCTTCACGGACATTTCTGCTGAGGCTCGTTTCAACACCAATCTTGACGCGACAACTTTAATATCACTTGATTACGATCGTGATGGTGATCTTGACCTGGTTCAAACCTTGAAAGCAGATCAAGATCCGGTTGCGGTAAAACTCCTCGAAAACCAGCTGAATACAAGTTCAGAGTTTGGGAACTATCTGGTGGTAAAGCCTCGAATGGTGGGCGCTAATCATTGGGCGATTGGCAGCAAGGTTGGTATTCGTACAGGCTCAGGTGTACAATCGCGTGCAATCACTGCAGGCAACAGTTTTTATGGCCAAGAGCCATCCGAGGCATTTTTTGGTCTGGGAGAAATTTCAATGGTTGATGAGGTTACAGTTGTGTGGCCAGGAGGTGCTAAGAGCACGGTTTCAAATGTTTCCGTCAACCAGATCTTAACATTAGAAGACCAGGATGTTCTCCACGCACCAGGACTTTTGACTGCCAAAAACATCGAAGCCTCAGTTGTCGAATTAAGATGGGGACATATGTCTACAATTCAGAGTGAGTTCTTGATCGAACGGTCTGAATCATCAGATTTTATCTCGGTCGAAACATTCAACACCGAGGGAAGCAAATACAGCTACACCGATGAAACAGCGATATCAGGCACATACTATTACCGTGTGAAAGCTTCCAATGGTGAGATTCACTCTGAGCCAAGCAACACCGCTCTGGTAAGCACCGAGGACGTAGTTTTAAGTGTCAGTCCAGAAGATAACTTCAAGATCTATCCAAATCCCAGTCAAGGTTCATTTAACATTTCACTACCGGCAGAGGTTTCGGGACAAATTGAACTTCAACTCGTCACTTTGGCAGGTAGGGTGATTGAAAAGCGGTTCTATTCAAATGAAACCATGGTCAAGGAATTACATGTGCAAACAAATACGGCACCAGGAATCTACCTATTGAAGTTAGGATTTGAAAACGGAGTGCCAGTTGTTAGAAAGGTTTTCGTCCAGAGATAATTTATGCGGTGACTTTTAATCCACTAAATACAATTGTCCCCAGTATTTTTTCTAAAAAAGTTTTCTGAGACAAGTTCATAAGTATAAATTTGCAAACCTTTTTAAGCACCTTCGTAAAGCTTCGGTGATTAAAAGGAAATAGAATTCTCCCTTAGCTCAGCTGGTTAGAGCATCTGACTGTTAATCAGAGGGTCCTTGGTTCGAGCCCAAGAGGGAGAGCAGTAACAAGCCTGAGGCAAATGCTTCAGGCTTTTTTGTTGTCCAAATGGACCCGACGGGTCTTTAGGTGCAACGCCACTCCGATCGAGCCCCAGAGGGAGAGCTGGACGGCGAAGCAGTTGCAGAAATATGACTGCTTTTTTTATTGGAAGGTGTAGTAAGAAGCTATAGTTTGCAAAATGTTTCTAGCTACTTTGATTAAGGCTTTGATTGGGCTAATTGGGATGGTCACAAGTCTCATATTTCTAATTTTGTCATTATTCAAAAAGGAAAGAAAAGGAAAGCTGAAGATTGCAGGCACCACTTTTCTATCAACGATTGCGATCATTGTGATTATCACGATGATTGAATTCTATTCCTATCCTATCAACCCTAAATCAGATGAAGAAGTTCTAACAGCTTTTCGAGAAACTCCCCTTGGTGGTATTTGGCTAGCTCTTTACAGGGATCAAAGTTGGGAATTGGGACATTCTTCACGAGAAATCACATCAAATGGGACTTACCATATCGTTGGGGACACCATCACTCTTATTGCTTCAAAAGGAATGACTGTGATTGATGAAGTCGGAAATACTTCTTTTATAATCGAAGAAAAAGATTTGGTTGAAATAGAGAATTCGGGAATTCGCTCGTTGAAAATAACTTCAAATAAATTGATGGATAATCCATCTCGATCTTCTCTGATTGAAAAAGTGGTTTGGCGGAATTTCTCCAGTCCATCAGCAAAGGATAAATTTTCAATTGAGATAGTTGGTAAATCAATAGCCGAAGGAACAATGATATTCACTATTGAAAGCTCTGAAGGTTTAACCATTCATTCTGAAGAATACCCATCTAATCATCTTGTTGGATATGGGCTATTAGGTAAGGAAGCAACAGCCGAGATCGTAGAAAACTTTATAAAAAATCGGGTTAATGAATTCTTTGATGAAAAAAACTTCGTGGATTCTCCCATTAGAAGAGATGATGAAATAGATGAGGACTATTCAAATACAGAAGTTTGGAATGATATCAAATCAGATAGCACTGCTGTTGGTTTCTATTATATGATTGGAGAGGAAGCCGGGTGTTGGATTGCCTATTCAAAAAAGAAAAGAGAAACCGTTAAGTACTTTTGTTGTTGCTGACTTATGTACTGACTTGGGAAATGTTGTTATGGTCTTTGCTGGTTTATTTGATCGCTTTGGTTCATGGCACATATGTCTTAGATCAACAGAATGAGTCCTTGGGTAGAACGCCACCTCCAATCGAGCTCAAAAGAGATATCAGACCGAACCCCGTGTTAAACGCGTTTTTCGTTATTTGAATTTTATCCAGATGGCTGTTCCAATCTATGTAAGGAGTAACACCTTACACCTCCATAAATACCATTCACCCCTCAATTCCTGTCACTAGACGATTTCTCCTGAAGTCAATACTTCAGAAAAATAGTTTTGAATCAAAAACTAAAGCTTACTACTATGTGTGGAATCGTTGGATACTTAGGACAAAATCAAGCATACCCTTACTTAATTGAAGGATTGAAATCGCTAGAATACAGAGGCTATGATAGTGCAGGTGTTGCGCTCATGAATGGCTCATTAAGAGTATTCAAGAAACAGGGGAAAGTCCGTAACCTTGAAGCATTTGTTGACGGAAAAAACCTGTCAGGCAACGCGGGAATCGGACATACCCGCTGGGCGACGCACGGAGAGCCCTCTGATCAAAATGCGCATCCGCACACCACTCAAAAAGGGAGTCTTGCTTTGATCCATAATGGGATCATTGAGAATTATGAAACCCTAAGGAAGGAACTCATTTCCCGTGGACATGTATTTGAATCTGAGACGGATACCGAAGTTCTTATTCATTTGATTGAAGAAATCCAGATCAATAACCATTGTATGTTGGAGAAGGCGGTGCAATTGGCCCTTCAACGAGTGGAAGGCGCATATGCCATCATCGTGATGTCAAAGGATGATCCAGAAAAATTGGTCGCTGCAAGAAAAAGCAGTCCCCTGGTTGTTGGAATGGGCGACAATGAGTATTTCATCGCTTCTGATACAATGGCTATGGGTCAGCACGTCAATCGTGTCGTTTACCTTGATGATGAACAAATTGCGATCTGCCGATCCACGAAAGAAATTGAAATCAAAACGATCGAAGATATTCCCGTAACTCCTTACATTGAGGAATTTGATTCGAACCTCAGCATACTGGACAAACAGGGCTTTGAACACTTTATGCTAAAGGAAATCTACGAGCAGCCTAAATCAATCAGAAATGGCTTGAGAGGAAGAATAACGCCCGACGGAGAAATCCACCTGAAAGGTATTTTGGAGCATGCTGAGAGATTTTGCGAGGCTAAAAGAATCATCATCGTGTCTTGTGGCACATCATGGCATGCGGGGCTAGTGGGCGAATATCTAATTGAAAAGTATGCGAAAGTGCCTGTTGAGGTAGAGTATGCTTCAGAGTTCAGATACAGAGACCCTCTTATTACGGACGAGGATGTTGTAATAGCCATCTCGCAATCAGGCGAAACAGCCGATACACTTGCTGCTCTTGAAATTGCCAAAGAAAAAGGAGCATTTACGTTCGGGATATGCAACGTTGTGGGTTCGTCTATAGCAAGGGTGACCGACGCGGGCATCTACACAAAAGCTGGAAACGAAATAGGGGTGGCTTCAACGAAAGCCTTTACCTCACAAATGACCGTATTAACCATGATGGCTCTTCAGATGGGTAAGATCAAAGGAACGATCGAAAGGGCTGAACTACGAGACCGTGTCAAAGAACTGGACAGACTTCCTGATTTGATTAAACAAGCACTTTCGGGCGATAAGATCACTCACTTGATTGGTGATCTGTTTGCGCAAGCATCGAACTTTCTGTACCTCGGTCGAGGAGTGAATTTCCCAATAGCCCTTGAAGGTGCACTGAAGTTGAAGGAGATTTCATACATCCATGCGGAAGGATATCCGGCTGCCGAGATGAAACATGGACCTATCGCCTTGATTGATGAAAACATGCCAGTTGTAGTTATCGCCAATAGCAAGGAGAATTATGAGAAGGTTGTAAGTAACATTCAGGAGGTGAAGGCAAGAAACGGAAAAGTGATTGCCATCATCGAGACCGACGATAGGGACATTTTCAAATTAGCAGATGCAGTGATCGAAGTTCCGAAGTGTTCAGAGTTGCTAACACCATTCCTCTCAGTAATTCCTTTGCAGCTTTTGTCCTATCATATTGCCAACAAGTTGGGCAAGGATGTAGATCAGCCACGGAACCTTGCAAAGTCAGTTACAGTCGAGTAATCGAAAAAATTCCGTCTACCTCTCTTTAATGGCTAAATTACTTTTATGCCGGTAGAGAATCTAAGCGATAAGATATCCTTTGTCAAGGGAGACGAGAAGTACAGAAGTATCATTGACAATATGAATCTGGGCTTGTTAGAAGTTGATTTAGAGGGAGTTATTCAACATGCCAACGCTTCGTTTTGCAAGATGGTTGGGTACGATTCTAAAGAACTGCTGGGCAATTACGCCAATGAACTTTTTGTGTCTCGAGGTAGCCTCAGTGAGAAGTTGATAGAAGAGCATTCGTCGAAAAGGCTGAAGGGTCAACACAGTGTGTATGAGGTGCAGATCACAAGAAAGAACGGGCTTAGGATATGGGTTATGATCGGTGGGGGGCCACTTTATGATCAAGATGGATCTGTGGTGGGAACAATTGGTATTCACCTCAATGTCACCGACAAGAAACAGAATGAAGAAGGACTTAAACGACTTGTCCGACAACTGGCTCAAAAAAACCAGGAATCAGAGCGTCAGCAAAAATTTCTCAAAGCTATCAATGACTTTTCCAATTTAATTGCTGACAGACAGAGTATAACCGAGATCGCAGAAATCATGACAAGCAGTGTGATTGAGAAATTTGGGTTTGAGGACTGCATTATCTACGTACTGGATGAGGAAGAAACGCTTAAACAGGCTTCGGCATTCGGACCTAAGAAAGACGAGTGGGGGGGTGTTAGAAACCCAATCCGCATTCCATTGGGTCAGGGCATTGTAGGTACCGTTGGCAAAACCGGAAAAGCCGAAATTATCAAGGATACCTCCAAAGACTCACGGTACATTTTGGATGATACACACCGACTTTCGGAAATATCCGTTCCCATCATCTATGATGGTCACGTGTTGGGAGTCATTGACTCCGAGCATTCTCAAAAAGATTTCTTCAAACAGGAACACCTCGATACACTAACAACCCTTGCTAGTCTGGCATCTTCTCGCTTAAAATCCGCGATTTCATGGGAAAAGGCAGAGCGGGTCAGGTCGGAATTACAAGAAAGTGAATCAAAGTTCAGGAACATCATTGACTCAGCACTTGATGCGGTTGTAATAATAGATGGCAAAGGAATTGTGACGGAGTGGAACCACCAGGCTGAGGAGACATTTGGATATAAGAGCAAGGAAACCATTGGCAAGAAATTGTCAGGATTAATCATTCCGAATCAGTACAAAGCTGCTCACGAAAAGGGCATGAAGAAATTCCATCAGACCGGGGAAGGACCTGTCCTCAATCAACGGATTGAAATCACGGCTGTAGGCAAGAATCGGGCTGAGTTCCCAATTGAACTCAGTATTTCGCCCATCAAGGTTGATAATCAGCATTTTTTCAGTGCTTTTCTGAGAGACATATCCGAGCAGAAGGCCAATCAGGAGAAAATTGAAAAGTCGCTCGAGCGAGAACGAGAGCTGAGCGAGTTGAAATCGAAGTTTGTTTCCATGGCCTCACACGAGTTCAGAACACCGCTCACCACAATCAAAGTGAATGTCGATCTGCTGAATCACCGACTTGCCGATGCAAAAGATGCAGAACCAATGATGAAAAACCTGGAGCGAATTGATAATGAAGTGGAGAGGCTTAAGAGTTTAATGAACGATGTACTTACAATTGGAAAAATCCAGGCCGGAAAGGTTGACATTAATCTACAAAAAACCAACCTCGTCTACCTCGTAGAAAAGATAGTGGAAGCCTCGACATCCGCTCAATCGGATGGGCGAAAAGTCGCTTTCACCGTATATGGGATGGAAAAAGATGTCGAAATAGATCCTAACGTATTCGAACACATCATTAGCAACCTTGTGTCCAACGCTTTCAAATATTCAGAAGGCAAGGATGAGCCGGAGTTAACCATATCCTTCAAAAAAGGGAGGGTAGAGTTGATGGTACGAGATCATGGAATTGGGATTCCGAAAGAGGATTTAGAAAATATTTCAGATACCTTCTTCAGAGCTTCCAATGTTGGCAACATTCAAGGGTCAGGGATCGGTTTAGCCATCGTGAACCAGTTTGTCAAACTTCATAATGGAACCTTCGATCTGAAGAGTGAGGAAAACAAAGGAACGACGGTAACTGTTTCCATTCCGTTATGATTCAGTTTTAATAAATTTATGAGCTTAGTATGAATGCACTAAAAATATTAATTGTAGAAGATGAGCAGCCCATCGCTGAAAGCCTCCAGGAAATTCTCGAAATCCTCAAACATTCAGTGGTAGGAATTGCATCGAGCCACGATGAAGCCCTCCATCAGCTAAATACCAATGAAATTGACCTGGTGCTTTTGGACATTCAGCTCAAGGGCGATAAATCAGGAATTGATGTGGCAGAGACCATCAATGCAAAGTTTAACGTACCCTATATTTTCACTACCGCTTTTGCCGACGAATCCACCGTAAAGCAAGCTAGCGAGCTAGGCCCATATGGTTATGTGGTTAAACCTTATGGGATGAAAGACATCGGTCCAGCCATCGAGGTAGCCTTTCAGAATTTTCAAAAAGCACGAGAAATCAAATCAGAGCAAGGACAGTTTCTCTCCAATCACCTGTATATAAAGGCCAACTCCAAACTCATTCGACTGAACGATGACGAGGTGCTCTACATTGAAGCTAAGGGAGACTATGCCCTATTTAAGACACCGGAGAAAGGCTATGTTGTGCACTCGACAATAAAGAACGTTGCTGAAAAAATGGATCCTCAAAAGTTCCTGAAGGTTCATCGCTCGTACATAGTCAACCTTGACAAAATCAAGGACATTGAAGATTCAAGCATTCTAATTGAGGACAAAGTCATTCCTGTCAGTAGACAAAACAAGCCGGACTTGATGAAAAGGATCGATTTGATCTAACCGTTACTTCCTTCCAGTCAACCTGGTTTTCATACCAACAATCGAAGAAAATCATCTAAGGCTCCCGAGCACGACAATTTTGAATCGTGCTAAACTACAATACTAAACTGATTTTACTTCTTTGCCTCATTGCATCCATTGATGGAGTGAGAGCGCAAAAGCATGTGACTGAGCTATCGGACTTATACCGACAAGCAAAAAGTCAGCTGGACTCATTATGTCATCCAAAACTCAAAACCCATGATGAAATTCAAAAACTTTTTACTCCTGATTCTTTTCGCTTTGCTGATCATCGTTCGGAAATCCTACTTGAAGAACTCAAAGTAGACCAGAACGATTACGGACTAAATTTCTTGTCGAGCTACACACGAAATTTTGGAGACGGCTTCAATAACGAGACAGAAAACTTCACCAGAGACCGGTTTGCGCTGGAAGTGCAATGGAATCTGCTAAGCGAAGGTTATCGTCACAACAAGATAAAAAATGAGGTCGCAGCCAACGAGCTAGCTATCAATGAATTGGAAAGGAGGCAGTACCTAAAGCAACGCGAGTATGGACTGCAATACAATGCTATTATTTACCTGTTCAATCAAGCGAAGCTTTCCTTTCTACAATCCAGATTGGATCAATTGGAAAATCAAGAGCACATTTTTAATGACTTGTACCTGAACCACTTACTACCCTATACACATGTACTAGCCGTGCGGAAAAAAGTCTCTAAATACCGGCTGTTTATCAAAGACTGTGAAGCCTTTAATATAAGCTTTGAAACAGCCACTAGTTGGAAGCCTATGGGAGATGCCACACAATTCCCTGTGTATGGGGTCGCAATAGCGCAATTACTGGAATCAGGAGATCTCGACCACGAAAGTCAGAAACTACTGGAATATCAGAACCAAAATGTCTACCTGCGTGATCAGCTACAAAAGGATATACGATTAAGAGTATTCGCACGCAGGACATATACAGCGGGAGCGTTGGACGGATTTAACCGTAACTTCAACTCGCTGGGAGTAGCTGTGAATGTACCGCTACGCAACTTCCGCAACTCACGGGAAAAGTTACTTGACCTACAAGTTCAGCAGAATGTCAAAGAGCACGACTATGAAACCTACCACCAAAAGAAGGAGCTGCTGAATCACTACTACGAGTACGAATACAAGCTGCATCAATATCAGCAGATGGCTTTTGATGCCCGCAAACTCGACGAGATCATCCGTAAAGATCAGCTAAAAGGTAAGGATTTGAGTTTCCATGTCAGCAAAGTCAACTCGCTGGAGCTGCTGAATGAACGTGCGGATATCGAACTGGAATTGATCACTCTCAAACAACAGCTGTATTTGAAATTGCTCAAAATTCACTCGCTTGCCGGAGTCGATGACATGTCTGTCTACCTGATACCTGATGAGGAGATCCAGGAAAAGAAATTAATTGGTGAGCGGATTGCTGTAGTCAGATCGGCTGACATTGAAAGGTACAGTTTCGATCTTATCACAGCCTATTTGAAGAATAGTGAAATCAACAAAATCAAAGTCGACTCGCTTTCTGAGATTACGACCCTTAAAATCAAAGGTCAGGGAATAGAGATTATCAATTCCCATGGTAAAGCGCTACCAGTGCACCCAAGTAGCTTCTCCAGTAAGTCGGAGATGGAGCAATTCATCCGTCACCAGCTTTCCAAAGAAACAAGGCCAATCCTGATTTTAGACTTATCTGCACTCATTGAGCTGGAGTTGAAAACCATTAAAAATCAACAACAATGAAAAAGTTTGATTACAAAAAGAAGCCCTCCATCATTCGAACATTGAAGGAGCCGCCTAAGAAGAAAAAGAAAATTAACTGGGACCGTGTCCTGTTTCTTGCAGCAATTTTCATTGGCCTCTTTTTTCTCTTGCGTCATACGTACAAGAGCGTTGCACTTGTGGAGGCCGACGGTCAAGTGATGTTAGAAAGTATCAAGGTAAACTTCATCAATGACATCCGTCTCAGAAATCTGAAGGTGACGGAAGGCGACACTGTTCAGGCACTGGATACGCTGTTCTCATACTGGAATGAACTCCATGATGATGACGGATCGAAGAGTGTCCAGATAAATAATACTAACGAGTGGGTAAGAAAGGAAAAATTGAACCTTCTTCGGAAGATTAGTCAGAAAAATGTTGAGCTGCGAGAAGCCACACGATTGCTTGAAGAGTATGGCGCACAAAAAGAGAAGCTCGTTCAGTTCGTAATGCTGGATGCAGCCGAAAATTCGAGCCTTCAAGCAGTAACCAATCAACTCCTTAGTCTGGAAAGCCGACAGGAGATTCTTCGAAACGAAGTCTTCTACTTGAGGCGACACTACAATCAATTGAGATCTGAAGAAGCTACATTGGTGGATTTGACCTCCGGTGGCTATAGCAGCGCGTTAACAAGCAATCTGTATATCTCTCCTTTTAGAGGTATCATCGGTGAAATTCAGATCCAACCAAACGAAGTGTGCTATGAGGGAGAATACGTTTTTACCATCCATAGTCCCGAAAAAATCGCCATCCACGCTTACTTCAGTCAAAAAAACATTGATCGAATCTTCCTCAATGAAATTGTAAAAGTCTCTTTTCCCGACGGATCGGAAGGAAGAGGATACATCAAAAAATATCACATTTCTACGAAGGAGCTTCCTCCTGAATTTCAAAAGAAATATGAGCCAACGGAACGAACAATCTTAACAGAAATTTTTCCGATAGACGAAGAAACAGCGACTCTCTGGAAGAAATTTTACAAAATGGACGTTCGGGTTTCTCTACCAAGGTTTCGGTCTGAGATCTACATGCCAGACAGGGAGTCTGACGAGCAGATTTCCAATTCCAATAATCCCATAAAATCTTCCATTCAACCGAATAAGAAAGTCAACTAACGAACTGAACGAAAAAGGGGGAATCCAGAAAATAGCTTTGAAGAAAATAAAAAACTATGCAAGTACTATTAAACAATACGAATGAATCAATGCAGACTCCCGTGGTAGGAGAATGGGGAATCTATGAGGAGCTACTCCTCAATAACAAAGAGATTGCTGTTGTCGGATTAGGCTATGTGGGCCTCCCCATTGCCCTGGAATTTGCCAAAGACTTTTCCGTTGTAGGGTTCGACATCAACGAAGGGAGAGTTCAAATGATGCAAGATGGTCAGGACCCATCGAATGAGCTGGAAGAAGGTGAGTTCGAAGGTCGAAACATCACCTTCTCAGCAGATTCTTCTGAAATGGCGCACGCAAAATTTTACGTGGTTGCTGTTCCAACACCAATCGATGCAAACAATGAACCCGATTTGAGACCTCTGATAGGGGCTACCCGAACTGTAGGTAAGGTGCTAAAAGCAGGCGATTATGTGGTGTTTGAATCAACGGTTTACCCAGGCTGCACAGAAGAAGTATGCATTCCCCGTTTGGAGGAAGAGTCTGGCCTGAAGTTTAACAAAGATTTTAAAGTAGGATATTCCCCGGAGCGAATCAATCCCGGAGACAAAGTGAACACCTTAACGAAGATCACCAAGGTGGTTTCGGGCAGCGATCAGGAGTCCTTGGAGCAAATTTCGAAAGTCTACGGACATATAATCGAAGCAGGCGTGCATAAGGCGTCCTCCATAAAAGTTGCCGAAGCCTCCAAGGTGATTGAAAACACTCAACGCGATGTAAACATTGCATTGATCAACGAACTATCTGTTATTTTCAGCAAGCTCGGTATCGACACTTACGAAGTACTTGAATCAGCTGGAACCAAGTGGAATTTTCTGAAGTTTCAGCCCGGCCTGGTCGGCGGTCACTGCATTGGTGTGGATCCCTACTATCTGATTCACAAGGCAAAGGCTGAAGGGGTGAACCCTGCTGTTATTGCAAGTTCAAGAGCACGCAATGACGAGATGGCCAGCCACCTTGCCCTTTCACTAATGGAAGAGTTGAAGCAAAAAGGTAAAAAGACGCAAGGCGCTAAGGTCTTAGTGCAAGGAATCACCTTCAAAGAAGATGTTTCGGATATCCGAAATTCAAAAGTTGTTGATCTGATTTGTGAACTGAAAGCGGGTGGATTGCATGTGGACGTGACCGATCCTTATGCTGACAAACATGAGGTCGAGGAAGAGTACGGGATTCTCCTAAAACAAACTCCTGATAATGATTATGACGCAATAGTTGTTGCTGTCGACCACAAACAATACAGCTTCCTTGACTCCTCGTACTACCATGCCATCTGCAATGCAGATCCGGTCATTATGGACCTGAAGAAGACAGTCGAAGGCAAAGTCAATGGATTTCAGTACATGAGTATGTAATCTGAAATCCGAAATAATAAACTACTACACTGAACAAAAATGCTGCAAGTATTACATCAAACCGAAGGTAGGCGATACATTGAGAGTCAGGGACTAAGGTTCCTGTTCCTCTCTGGTGTCGCCGACTATGAAGCAGCATCTGTCAAAGATTCCGATGCGATTATCATAGGAGAAATGGACAGAATGGAAATTTCTCAACTCCTGAACGTTATAAGAAGGGAACGTGACAAGTCAGTTTATCTCAAGCCTATCTTTAGCGTGCATCAGAACAAGCTACAAAATCAGGAAGGCTTTGATGGCTTCACAGATCTCACGTCCAACGAATCGATCGCTCAGGTAACACAAAAGATACTCGCGAGGATAGAAAAAGTGAATACAAGTATTGTCCCGCACGACTATGAAAGGCAGGTACTGTTCAAGCAGATGGCTTTTTTGTACACTAGAGATCTCCTACTAGATCCTGTGTCCTCAAGGTTTTCCAAAATCGGATACACATTTCCCTTCATGGATAGCCTGCTTTCTGGTGGATCGTCGCTGGAACTATTGAAAATTCTCAACACCGGTGTTGAAAAAGGGTTATTAACTGCTCGTCTGAGGGACAGAATTCATACCTGTAACAACTGTCATGGTAACTATATCAACTTCCGAGAAGTGTGCCCAAAGTGTAGCAGCGTAAATATTGAGTCAAAGGATCTGGTTCATCACTTCAAGTGTGCTCACGTTGATGTGATCGACTCATTCAAGGATGGTGACGAGCTGATCTGTCCAAAGTGTGACAACAAGTTGCGTCACATCGGTATTGACTATGACAAGCCATCCACCATGCATGAGTGTCATGATTGTCACCATCAGTTTCAGGAGTCTGGCATGGTTGCTTTTTGCATTGATTGCGGAAAAGAGGAAGACACAGCCAACCTGCTTGAAAATGAAATACGATCTCACGCCCTGACCGAGAGAGGCGAGCATTTGGTTCTCAACGGGTGGGAGGAAAAAGTGCAAGAGGGTGGGCAGGAAGCGAAGCACTTGTCTCCTGACTTGTTCAAGATGATGCTGAACCTTGAAATACAACGTGCAACAACAGAGACTCGAAGTGTTTTCGGAAGATTTGAAATCAGCGAAATAATTGTGTCAGTCCTTGGCGAAGATGGACGTGAGCAATTTCAGAAGGAAATTCTAGGAATTATCGGCAGTTATATCGATCGTACAGACCTTGTCTCGACTAAAAGTGCCGACGAATATCTTCTCTTGTTTCATGACAAAACACTTGAAGAAGCTCGCGAAAAATGTGAGTTGATCGAACACAATCTGACGAAGCTCATTGCCGATAACATCAATGCAGAGCAAGATCTTATTACTGGCACGGTTCAACCCGTCGTATCAGACCTGCGTCCCCAGGATTTGATGTAATGGAAAACCTTTGGCCAGAATTTGTAAACTATTGGGTCGAGGCGGGTCCATGGAAATTTCTAAGGGTCTTCTGGTACTTCCTCATCTTCGAGTTTACCCGTTATATCATTCTAGACTACTTCGTGGCTGGCTTATTCTACCTCCGAAGAAAAGATCGGAGACATGCCTGGGAGATTGCCAGACAGAAACTTTTCACAGAAAACCCACTTATATCCATCATCATCCCAGGCAAAAATGAAGGCAAGCATATTTTCAAACTGGTGAAGTCTCTGGCCGAGCAAACATATCAGAATTTCGAACTGATTGTAGTCGACGATGGCTCAGATGACCAAACGCCCATTATTGGTAAAAATCTTGAAAAGCGGGGATTGATCGATATGTTCATTCGAAATGAAATGCGTGGAGGAAAAGCATCCGCAGCAAATACTGCATTGGCTTTTACGAAAGGCAAATACATTGTCCATCTTGATGCAGACTGCTCCTTCGACCGTGACGCGATCGAGAACGTGGTAATACCCTTCTACCTTGATGAAAAAATCGGTGCTGTAGGAGGTAATGTCAAAGTCCGCAACTATCAAGAGAGCTTATGTGCACGATTACAGGCAATCGAATACCTGAAAACCGTTTCTGTTGGCAGAATTATTACCTCCTACCTTGGCATTTACAAGATCGTTTCCGGGGCGTTCGGAGCTTTCCGTCCTGAAATACTTAAAGCAATTGGAGGATGGGATATTGGACCGGGATTGGATGGAGACATCACTGTAAAAATTAGAAAATCAGGCTACAAAATTCATTTTGAACCAACAGCTGTGTGCTTAACCAATGCGCCGGCAAAATTCAAAGTGCTCACTAAGCAGCGATTGAGATGGGATAAATCCATCATTCGCTTTCGAGTAAGGAAACACAAAGATGTCTACTTCCCTCATGCAAATTTCAACTGGTTGAATTTCATATCTCTGTTTGAGAATGTGTTCTACAATGTAGTGCTGGACATCACATGGATCATTTACACTGTTGATGTCGTGTTACATTATTGGTCGCTCATGGGTTTTATCATCCCCATGAACTTTGTGTTGTATATCACCGTGAGCTACGTACAGATGCTGTCTGTCTACTTGTTTTCAGAACGCAGACAGGAAGAAAAAAAACTCTGGAACGTACTACCCTTGATGACGATCTACACCGGCCTTTACCTCCGGACCGTCCGCACCATTGCCTATTTCAAGGAATTCGTCCTGAAGGAATCGTATGACGATCCGTGGAACCCCCAGAAGTCTTCCCGAATGGCTAAACGATTTGGGTTATAGAACTTACCAGTTAACCCCAAAATCTTGTCAGTCACCGAAAGATCTGATTTCCCACCTCGTCCGCGGATTGCTTTGCACTTAAATACATAAACTATGAAACAGAAAAATTTAATCATGCTCTTCTTCCTCACGGCAATGGGCTGTGGTACTGAAGTTGACATGGAGGTGGTCCCACTAGATGTAGCAGAATCGTCCGAGGTATATGCCGGGGATCCGGGCACATTCGCATCCCGGATGCACTACGTTAACAGAACAATTTTGCTGACTCCACATGCTGATGGCAGAGGAAGAATTTCTGCTCGATCTACTACGGGAGGTCAATTGGACTACTATTGGGCGCATATTGCATCTGTAGATGCCCCAGTCATTGATGGTTTGCAGATGAGTGCCACTCATTTCGACATTAAGAACAACCTCGCGTATGTTAGCTATCACAAGCGAGCTGAAACTCACAAGGGGGTTTTAGATATCATCGATCTAAGCGATCCATATCGACCGGAGATTACGGATCAGCTGATCTTTAGTCTGGCTGACGTAAATGCCTTGGCATGTGACAAGGATGGCACCTTGTGGACTGCCACTTCCCACTCAAAACATGGTGCAGCACTATACAAAGTGCCGACGATTGGTTCTTCGTTTACAAGAGAAGCATCAAGATACACACTGAGCAATGCCCTGGATAATGGAGTTTCTGCTTCGGCCAACGGAGTGGCACTTACAGAAAACTACGCTGCACTTTCGGCTGGAAAAACCCACGGTGGTACTTTCATCGTGGATAAAAACACACTAAGTGCCTCAGAAGTTTTCAGTTATCCGAATGGAAAATATGTGGTTACCACAGAAATCAATGGAGCAGAATATCATGCCTCACTCTCGACAGGAGATATTGCCAGCTTAAAGGTGAAGCAGGTTGGAACTCGTGCGGAGCTGTCTGAATATTCTATCGGAACGATCACCCATCAAAATGTGGACGCGACATACCGAGGGAAATCCACCATGGAAATTTCACCACAAAATGCACGTGAGGTATTCGTGGCGATGGGAGAAGAAGGATTGAGGTCTTTCGACATCCTCACAGGTAAACTTCTGAATGAGTCAAAGGGAACCATGCTGATGGCGGGCAATACCAATGGAGTCACCATGGACAAAGATTTCCTTTACATCGCTAATGGCGCTGATGGGCTTTCAATATCAGAATACCCTGAAGACGGTACGATTGACCCTATATTTTATTGGGATTTACCCGAACAGCCAGCTTCTGTCAATTTTACGAAGGCGAGCAACGAATACATCTTCGTTGCAAAAGGACTCGGTGGATTTCACATTTTGAAGAAGGTTCCAAAAGCACCTTATTCAACCGTTACAACCTATGATAACATTGGTGTTCCGGAAAATATGGAGCAAAGGGAGGTGTGCTCGAAACTCCTGCCCACGCTATTCGACCGAGCGCTGCCTGAGCGAAACAACGTGATGCGTAGTAATCCTGAGTTCTTTGAAGTTGAAGCGAGGAATATCGATATTGTAGAGGACGGAGAAGTTTCTGTGACCTTCCTACACGAAGGTGCTGGTTACAAAAACATACTTGGGTACCACGTATACAAAACGGATGCTCCGCCAGCCTCCGTAGATGAGGTGGAGAAGGTCGTTATTTTTCCTAACGCTTCCGCTCAAAGATCGGGAGGTGGTTTGGTAAGGGGGAACTCAGTTGAGCTTTTGGGTTCATTTGAGGCAGGTACCTCTATTGGCTTCTTTCTGATCTCGAATGGCTGGAAAGGAAAAATCACTGACGGATTGTACACCCAATATACTGACATCCCATTTAATGTCAGTGGACGCCAGCAAAGTCTGATCTTTCATGAGCGATCTTGTGACGCTATTGTGATCGCTTTTGAAGACATCACCGTCCCGAACGGAGATAATGATTTTAATGACGCAATCTTCCAGATTCATTCTGATCCCCCAACGGCTATCGATGCGTCGGCTTACATTCAACTCTGATTTCTTGATACTCAGAGTTGAATGTTTAGTAGTAGGTTAGTAAGAAATGGCTCCCTCCACGGGGGCCTTTCTTTTTTCTCTCAATCATAAAAAATCCAGTTATCCTTACCTCTTTTCCAATCACCCCCTTAACAAGGTCATTCACCGTAAAAATCACATTTCCAGCCTATTCGGAGACATTTTTGTACAGTAATTAGAATTATTCAAGAAGATGAAAAAGATAAAAATAGCCTTATATCATTGCCCCAATTCACTGGAATACAAATTGATCAAATGGACGGATCGTATAGATCTGAACGATCCTTGTTTACTGTGGGTGTTCGATTCATCGAAGCTCAGAACGGCAAGGAAGATTATGAAGAATCTAAATCTGGCCAGGGACCTGAGCACAGCTAGAACGTTTTCAATCGCAGGTTAGAAGGTCCGTTGCTGTCTAAAACTCTTATTAGAGTAATCGTTACCGGGAGTTCTTCACAAAATCTTCATTAGTCCATGCAGGACAAGCAAAGTCTTTTCTTCAAATTGGATTCCAAATCAAGTAGCCTAGGAGATGAACAATCGTGATTCAATAGCACAACCTGTCAATTGGCAAGCATTAAAGTTCTTTGCCTTCGCTTACATATGGTCATGGGCATGGTGGGTGCCTGTGGTGCTTAAACTCCAATCACAAGGAATACACCTGGGAATTGTACCTTCATGGATTGTTCCATTTGTCCTTATTGGTGCCTACGGTCCAAGTATTGCGGCTATTGTTTTTGCCGCATTTTCAGGTGGCAGAATGGAGGTGAAGAGACTACTATCAAAGTTGTTGATTTGGAGAGCTCCCGCTAAAGTTCACCTGATGGTCTGGTTAGGACATCCGGCATTCATGGCCTTCACTATTTTTATCTATGCAAATCTTTTTGGCCCAGTGGGAGACCTTGATTGGTCTGGACTTTTACTTATTCCCACAGTCCTGCTAACTGGTGTGATTTTTGGCCCACTGGCTGAGGAGCTTGGCTGGAGAGGATACGTACTACCACTGCTTCAAAAGAATTACTCTCCATTGGTCAGCAGTCTTATTGTAGGCGTAGCATGGTGCTTTTGGCATACTCCTCTTTTCTGGGCACCAGCGGGAACACTGATCAGTGGTCAGGAAGTAACGATTGTAGCGGTAGGGAAGTATCTTCTTTTTACCTGCGGATTAGCCATCATCTTTACATGGATTGTGAATCATTCCAAAGGTTCTGTTCTATTATCGATCGCATTTCATCTGATCATTAATGCATCCATTCCCCTTTTACTATTTCCTAATATGAGTTCAAACACAAGCCTCGAGATCAAGTGGTTTTCACTACTTCCAGTTTGGGTTGTGGCAATTGGAATATCTGCCTTTGGTAGAAATGTAAAAAGCGGAAACTGATGTCAACAAGAAAAACTTCCTTTATTCTCTAAGCGCTTCGTTTATCTCCAAAGCCGTTTGCCGTGCGGTCTTCCCTACACCATAAATTGTGGCTGAGGCAAACCCCGTCCAGTTGCCATAACCAACCAACCACAACTTCGGCTCCTTTAGCGAGCGCGTAAACTTTGTTGCTACCCGACCATTTTCCACGACATTCAATGCATCCAGATGCTGCAAATAGGTTTTAAAGCCAGTGCACCATATTACCGCATCAAACTGTTCCTTTTTACCGTCAGGCCATACAACACCTTCCTCATAAAAAGATTTAAAAGGTCTTTTGGCGTTGAGTACGCCTCTTGTGGAAGCTTCTTTAACACTTTCCAGCATGACAATGTCACCTAAGGAGAATTCAACTTTGTTACTTGATGGTTTTTTTAAGAATTTACTTGTTGCCTCCTGAAATAGGAAACGTCCGTCTACATGATCAGGTAAGAATCGTGGTTCCTCCAGCGTAATCCATTGTGTTTGTGCCACTTTAGAGACCTCTGCCAATATCTGGGCTCCGGAATTGCCACCCCCAACGATTAGAACCTTTTTACCTTCAAATTCATCTGGCCTACGATATTCTGATGAGTGAATCATCTTCCCTGTAAAATGATCTGAATTTGGATAGGCAGGAATGAAGGGATGTTTGGAACTGCCTGTGGCGCTAACGATGGTTTCGCTGCGAAAGGGGCCCTGATTTGTTTCTATCACAAACAGGTTGTCTTCCCTACTTACTCCTGCTACCTGAACTGGCCTTTTAACAGGAAAATTGTATCGATTTTCATAGGCTTTGAGGTATTGGATAAATTCATCTTTTCCCGGATACGTATTCTCCCCTTGTGGCATCATCCATCCAGATAATGTGCTATATGTGACAGGTGAGAAAAGTGTCAGGCTATCCCACGTATTAAGCCACGAACCACCTGGCTGCATTTGATCATCGAGGATCAAATAATCTATCGCGTACTTCCGAAGAAAATAGGCTACCGATAAACCAGCTTGTCCCCCACCAATTATGATACAATCATAAATCTTCATTCAAGCGCCACGGTTAATCTCTCCAATGCACTTTGAATTTTTGACAAAGGAGAGGCAATATTCATTCGCATAAACATCGAACTGTCTGGATCAAACCAACTGCCCGGCGTAAGCGCTAGCCCAGCCTTTTTGGCTACCGTGGCATATAGTTCCTCACTGGTCAAATCTGTTCCTCTAAAGTCCAGCCAGATCTGATACGTTCCCTCGACCGGAAACATCTTGATGCTGTTCCCTTCATTACCTAGATAATTTTCAATCCAGTCAATTGATTCTTCGAGGTAAGCCAGGAACTCATCCAACCAACTTCCACCATTTTTGAATGCTGCTATTGTGCCAAACGAAGTAAAGGCATTCCCATGGTTTAGATACATTGAATCCACTGTGTCCATTAGTTGCTTTCTTAAATCCTCACCTGGGATGTACAGATAGCCGTTGGAGATACTTTGCATACCGAACGTCTTTGCCGGCGATCCCAAGACGGCAACATGATTTGAATTGTTTTCCGAAACTATACTAGTGAATTTATTGCCGGAGTAGATGATATCTGAGTGAATTTCATCACTTACAACCCTAACATTGTAGCTATCCGCAATTTGAATCACCCGATCGAGTTCTTCTTTCTGCCAAACACGACCAACAGGGTTGTGAGGATTGCATAGGAGAATCATTTTCACATTCTCCGACTCCAGCTTTTGCTCCAGATCATCAAAATCCATTTTATACTTCCCATCCACAATCTTAAGTGGGTTCCGAACAATTTTTCGGTTAGCGCTTTTGATTAACTTGGCAAATTGATGATATACTGGTGTTTGTATCAAAATACCATCTCCAGTCTGCGACAATTCCCGGACTAATACAGCAATACCAGTAAGTGTACTAGACATCTGAACAAATGATTTACTGTTGAGGTCGAGTCCGTGCCTGGTCTTGTTCCAATCCACAATGGAATTGAAAATATCTTCCTCCACAAACTCATAGGCATAAACGCCTCGATCCACGAGTCTCTGAAATTCTTTTGTGATCGGTTCCGCAACTTTGAGATCCATGTCGGCTATCCAAAAAGGCTCAAGGTCATCGGATCCAAACATATTTTGAAGAAACCTGGGGTTTTGTCTCACGAATTTGTGTTCATAACGTTTGTCAACACTATTAAATAGATCCATGGTGCTTGTTCATTAAAGCTGAAAAATTAGGCTATCTCATAAATTTAAAGAGCCCCATCTAACGGGGCTCCCTTTTGTAAGGCTGACACTAAAAATTCTACACACAACATGCTCCTGCAGTCACCTGCGGCTTTGCCTCGGCGGAACCTGATCCGCAGCAAGGAGATGTTGAGGTGGAAACGGTGGGTTCAGGTGCAGGGCCACAGCAGCCACCACCAGTTTGCTGAATCTGACTTGCTTCGATGTTTGAATTTCTTGTTTTCATGACTTCTCAGAAAATTTGTATTTATTGTTTACATAGCAAGACGGAACACACGCAAAAAGATGCAGTCATTCAGTTCAAAATGCCGTCGAAATTATGAAACCTTAGAAACCGAGATCACGGTATCATTCCAGCACAATGCTCCCGAAATTGGATCACCAAAGTTGGGGATAATCTTGTTCAGATGCATTCCGTGATCATTCCACCAAACAAGGTCACTGTCTGAGTCATTTTCAACATTGATTGACGACTTTTCACCAGAGGCATATTCCCCAAAAGCCCAATGTCCCAGATGGTGCGAAACAGAAATAGCATTCGGGTGAACCCCTTGCGTGACTCTTGCCTTGGTTATCAATTCTCCCACCCCGGATTCCAGTTTTATCCAGTCATTTTCCTGGATTCCGAGTCTGTCTGCAGTTGCTGTGTTTATCCATGCGGGATTTTCGTGGTAAATCTCCATCAGCCACTTACAATTCTGGGTCCTGGAGTGCGTGTGAACATTCACTTTGAAGGTGGTCAATATAAGTTCATTCCGATCGAGTTTTTTGTGGTCAGGATGAGACATCCAAGCTGGAAGTCCTGAAAAACCACTTTTTGCCAATCGTTCGGAGAAAAGATTGATCTTTTTCCTCTTAACAAATTCCACCCTGGCTTCCATGTCATGCCAAATTCCGTGCTTCTTCATGTATTCAAAACCTCCCGCTTCTCTTAAGCCATCGGTCGCCTCACACGCACCTTTAATAAATTCTTCTGCGGAATTAAAGCCTAAATTCAAACCAAGTTCATTGGCCAGATGACATGCCACATCCACGAAGCTTCTTGAATCTCCCAACGGCTCATGCACCGGTTGACGAATGTAAAACTCAGGTATGCCGTCGGTAGTCCCTTTTCCTTCAGCGGTCCAACGCTCCAGGAATGACGCATCTGGCAATATCAAATCCGCTAATTCTGTCGTCTCGCTCATTCCAACATCAACGGACACTAAGAAAGGAATCTTGCTAGTGTCTTTATACACTTCAATATTGTCGTTGCAATCGCCATTGGCATAAACAGGATTGTGGCAATAAACCATGTACAACTCAGGTCTTCCTCTACCTTTTCTTATCTGGGTAAGAATCTGATGAGAGACACTGCCATCAGGAACGGCGAATTGCCCCTTATCTCCATTGAAAATGGGTAGCTGTCCCTTCGGCTTTTCAGGACGTGGAAATGGGTAGGTCCATCGCGCAGGTTTGGTCCTCCTGACCTCCGGTCCGATGTTGCCAGCAATCACATCAAGCATATATATCGCCCTTTGTGCTTGAACACCATTGAAGTGCATGAAGGCTCCCCTAAAAGAGACACAAGCGCCGGATTTTGCCTTGCCGTATTCTACAGCAATCTCTTCGATCAACTTTGATGGAACACCGGATATCTCCTCAGCCCACTCGGGAGTATATGGCACAAGGTGCTCCTCCAATTCAGCGACTGTTACGTTGGCTGTTTGCTCAATGTCTTCTTTATTGTAAAGACCCTCTCTAAGCAGAACATGAGACAATGCCAGGACTACTGCCAAATCAGTTCCCGGTTTTACGGGTATCCATTTATCAGATTTGGCCGCAGTATTTGATAACCGCACATCGAACGTGTAGATCTTAACACCCCGCTCTCGCATCTTAGAAACCCGACGAATAATTGGGATGTGATCAATACCTGCGTCGATCAAGCTCCTACCGAAATTGAGAATGATATCAACATCATCAAACTTCTTGCTAGAAGCAACATCGCCTGTCAATCGCCTTGCGATCGATCCGGCCCTATTGCAAATCGAGTCATGGTTACCGATCGACGATGTGCCAAATGCACTTAGAAAATAAGTTATGTTGATGGTATAGTCTGTTCCTACCATTCGCCCGTAGTGAAACAGGAATTTTTCAGGAGTACCCTCCTTTCTTAATGTTCGAAGGCCTTTGACTTTTGCCCCCTCAATCTCTCCACCATC
This sequence comes from Cyclobacteriaceae bacterium, assembly GCA_028285685.1. Taxonomy (GTDB): domain Bacteria; phylum Bacteroidota; class Bacteroidia; order Cytophagales; family Cyclobacteriaceae; genus Ekhidna. The sequence goes on from JANQOR010000014.1 coordinate 112,293, forward strand.
GAGGATGAGACCAAGCGCAGTATCCCAGGATATTTTTTCCCACTTTCCACTCCCACGCGGACCAATGCGACGAAGCGGATACAAGATCCGGTCCGGATTATACATCTGGCTAATACCTGCCTGGCCTTTGGCGCATACCTTGCCCTCGTTTCGAAGAGATTTCGGATTGCCTTCAATTTTCACCAACCTGTCACCATTGGAATAGGCAAGAATTGAGCATCGCGAAACACATTGCCAGCATGCCGAGGCAATCTCTTTTCTAAGCTCGCTAGATGAACTCTTTTGGCTGATCGTATTACTTTCATTTTTCACCTGATCACAAGCTTCGAAAATGGCAGCAGAACCGATAGTGGCTATCTGTATGAACTCTCTTCTTTTCATGACCGATTATTATTAGCTTTTTTCGGATTGAAGATCTCAGGCATGCCACCTTTGTAGTACACCTGGGGCTTTGTACCTTCCTCTTCCAGGAGGCCTTTTAGTTTCTCCCCATTAACCAGTTTGGATACTTTACTATTCGGATCGGCCAAATCGCCAAAAATTCGGGCATCAGTTGGGCATGTATTGGAGCATGCTGGCTCCAGCCCCTCTTCTAATCTGTGCTCGCAAAAATTACATTTGTCAGCTTTCCAAACTGCCCTGGCGGGATAGTCTTTCACATGCTCATCTGGCTCCCGATCGGGGTTGATATAAATCGCTCCATATGGACAAGCACTCACACAAAGTTGAAATCCCCTGCATTTATCCTTGTTTATGTCCACAAGCCCATTGTCTTTTTTTATGATGGCATCATTCGGACAAGCCGAAATGCAGGGTGCATCCTCACAATGATTGCACATCATTGGCATAAAGAATCTGGAGGTTTCTGGGTAGGTTCCGTGCTCCTGTTCGAGTACTCTGGTTCTCGAACCACCTATTGCCACGCCATTTTCGGCTTTACAGGCAACCGTACAAGCGTGACATCCAATACACTTGTCAAGGTCCATAACCATGGCAAGTCGGCTTTTGGGTTTAGATGAAGTTTTGAACCACCAAAAAAAAGTAGCAATGCCTGTCGTAGTGACTCCTAAGAGTTGAAGGACAGATTTTCGGGAGAGTTTGTTTTTCAGCATGAGATTAGGAACAACTTGCCTTGACTACTTCTTAGACGTAGAGTTAAAAAAATGATGCAAGTTTTGAAAGAACTTCTCACTGAAAGCAGTGTAAAAATGAGACGACAACAGGAAATTCGTTTTACCGACAAAACTCAGCACGGACTATCCGAACAATCGTTGTTTTCACAGTTCTGATGTCTGTGATAATCCATGATGCTGCCTTGCCCACCCTGAGTAATTTGACAGCAATCAGAGAACATTTGTCTTAGTTTTTTTCGGCCCCTTTGAATTTTAGAGCGTACAGTGACGTAGTTCATGTTAAGTCTCTCCGCGATTTCTTTTTGAGGAGTATTTTCCAGTTCTGATAGCCTCATAATTGACCGGTACTCCTCAGGCAGCACATCGACATACGAATTCACACAACCGCTCAATTCTTCAACCGCATGGCTATCATTTTCCTCTTCAAAAACGGGCGCTTCATTGATATCCTCGGCAAGGATTTTGCTTTTTCGGTAATAGTCAGTGATCGTGTTTTTTGCAATGGTATAGACCCAGCTCTTAATGTTATCAACACCCTCCTTATTGGACTTGGATAGCTTGTAAAAGACTTCCTGTGTGAGGTCCTCTGCATCCTCCTTATTGTTGATTCTTTTCTTCACATACAGGAAAAGTGGGTTATATAGTTGCTCTATTTCGGTTAGCATTTTGACAAATGAAGTTAAAAAATAAGAATGTTATTAAACAAAATAGTGTGAGGAACAAATGTTGAGAGTCAACCATTCCTACCAGGGAAATACCTGAAAAAGCTCCAATAGCGGCGCCAAGATCCCACCAGGTACTTACCCCTGAAATCGCTTGGAGCGACCTGTCTCTATCTCCACCTTTTTGAATAGCGATTAATGGAGAAAAAGTAACCACGAGGGTGTTGAACAAAAATGCCAAGGTCACTCCATAAATAGTGAAGCCTAATCCGATCAAAAGGACACCTAAAGCAGAGAAGATCACCCCAACTTGAAATAAGCTCAAAGCCGATATTCTGAGTGTCATAAAACCGCTTATAAACGACAAGCTCAGAATTGAAAGACGCTTCAGAAGAAGATAAAAGGATATCCCAACTAGCAACGATCCATTGTCGGGATACGCTCCTTTTAAAAGACTGGCTAAGACAACTACGAGTATTCCATCAATGGTGATCGATAGTATGAAAACCAGAAGGTTGGTTGAATTCGGAGAAAAAGTCTCTTTTGTCTGAACTTTTGGTTGTGTAATTGTTCTTTCTGTTGGCAGCATCAATGCCAATACGATTCCAACAGAACTAACGATAGAAACTCCTAAAAACCCATTTGCAATTCCCAGTGAGTCAATGAAAATTGGTCCTGCATACAGAGCGAAGAGTACACCTAAAGTTTTTATGCTGGTTGACATACCAAAAGCCAGGCCGGACTTTTCCCTGGCGGAAGCTGCATAATTAAGCGTGGCTATTTTCAAACCAGAATAACTCAATCCCCACGCGATCCTTGCCATTAGGAAAACAATAGCAGCTGGTTGAAGTCCGTAAAAAACTGTTGTTAAAACAGCTGTGATGGAAGAAACAATCAAAACTTTCTTCATCCCCAGCCTATTGACATAATTTGCAATGGGAGTGTTGGCGAGAATTCGAACAAATCGGTTTACAGACAAAAGGAGACCTATAAAAAAAGCAGAAACCCCCATGCTTTCGCCATAGATAGGCAAAACGGGATACAGTAGTGCATCGCCTATTCCCGCAAATGCCATGACCCCACTAGCAAGTAAAGCCCCCCTAAATGGAAGGCTCCCAGTTTTTTTAATTGGAATACTTTCAGTCAACACCTCAAGCTAGCTTAACTGCAACATGCGACCACATTTTCTGTGCCTACTGATTCTTCCTTCGCCGGTCCACAACATGCAACTCCTCCAGTGTCTCCCAAATTCGAACTACACACTCCTGTCTCCGGCAAATCCAGTTCAACTCTTGCCGCAGCCTCGAAATCACCGTCCAGATGAGCAACGATTGAACGGACCTGTTCATAGCCAGTGGCCATCAGGAATGTTGGTGCTCTACCATAACTCTTTGATCCAACTATGTAAAAGTCCTTTTCAGGATGTCTCAATTCCTTTTCTCCATGTGGCCTTACTGTTCCACAACTATGAATATTCGGGTCGATCAATTCGGCAAGATCAAATACAGATTCCAGAGATGCATCCAGGTCAATCCTGATCTCCCTTATCATATCAAGGTCTGGTCTTGAACCCGTATTGCTTATTATCTCATCTACGTCTCTAATTACCTTTTCCGTCCCGTCTAGTTCTCCTGATATATCGATCCCATTTGCGCCTTGATTCAATTTTAAGATTCTGAAAGGTGTGTAGACATTTAACCTACCACCGTTAACCAATTGCTCGATACGGATTCCCAACGCACCTCTGGCTTCCAAGGCATCGTCTTCTTTACCACCATAGACAAGATCAAGGTTTTCCTTCCTCAACACCCAGTTTAACCTGGTGTCGGGATAATCCTTTTGAACATCCGCCAGATCGAGGAGAGAATTTATGGATGAATGTCCGCCACCAACGACCAAGACATTCTTATTCTTGTAACGATTTAAAGCCCCATTTTTAACATTTGGAATCCCATAGAAGATGTGATCTTTTAGTTCCTCTTCACCTTCAGCGAAGACTCCTCCCGAACCCAAGGGATTTGGCTGATTCCAGGTACCCGAAGAATCAATAATCGCTCTCGCTTCTACGTATTTTATGGTTCCTTCTTGCTCAACTTTAATGACGAAAGGTAACTCATCCCGACCCCAGGTCTTCATTTTGTCCATGCCCTTACGGCCGATGGAAACCACCTTCGTATTAAGAAATATCCCGGATTGTATTTTGGGGTGTTTTGAAAGGGGTCTAAAATACTGTTCCACAAGTTCTTTCCCTGTTGGCAAATCATCCTTTTCAGGAGCCGTCCAGTCTGTTTCCTTTAGCAACTCTTCAGCTGCCTTGTCAATGTTATAGCGCCAGGGTGAAAAAACTCTAACATGCCCCCATGACAGAAAATTTTGACCTACTGATTCACCCGCTTCGAATAGCACAAAAGGAATCCCCCTTTTGGTCAGATGTGCAGCAGCAGCCAGTCCCACCGGCCCACCGCCAATAACTGCGACAGGTAATTTCTCAATTCTCATCAATCCAAGTTTTTCGTTTAATCCCTAAGACGAAAGGCGGAAGAAATGATGCAGTTGGAGTTTAGATCAAAGACCCTAGGTGTCTCTTCCTGATTTTATAATAAGCTCAGCTGTAGCGGGATTTGTAGCTAAAGGAATATTGTGAACATCGCACACCCTCATCAGCATCTGAATATCGGGCTCATGTGGATGCTTATCCAGGGGGTCCCTGAAGAAGAATACAGCATCGAGTTTGCCTTCTGCGGCCATCGCTGCAATTTGCGCATCTCCACCTTTTGGTCCTGATAGCATTTTTGTCACTTCCAATCCGGCACGTTCTGCATGAGATCCGGTTGTTCCGGTTGATATGAGGTCCGCTTTTTCTAATATCGATTTATGGTCGAGTAGAAATTGCACCATTTCTGGCTTTTTCCCATCGTGCGCTATGATTGCAATTTTCATGTGTATTTTTTAATACTCTTCAATATGGTAACACTACCACTTGGTATGATGGAATTGTCCCAAGGGGTCATCCACACGTTGGTAGGTATGAGCTCCAAAGTAGTCGCGCTGAGCTTGAATCAAATTGGCACTGGAGCCAGCAGTTCTAATTCCATTGAAAAAATTGATCGCCTCACTCAGACAAGGAATGGGTATTGATACAGAGATGCAATGCGAAACAATAATATTGGCTGAGGACGCAAGATCTCCCAGTTTACCAACAATTGTCTCGTCAAACAAAATATTGTCGCCTTTCCTCAGCACTTCAATGAGTTCTACCATTAAATCGGACCTGATGATGCATCCGTTTGTCCAGATTCGAGCTATTTCACTAAGATTCAAATCCCAGCTGTTGACTCTAGATGCTTCTGAAATCAGTCTAAATCCCTGAGAATGATTGATCATTCGAGCGAATTGGAAGGCCTTAAATAGATCCGCATGTGAAATGGATTTCTCATCATCTCTTTCACTAGGGTAGAGAGCTTGTGCCCTAACTCTATCGTCTTTGTAAAAAGATAAATACCTGGCGTAAAGTGCTGATGTCACCATCGTACTTGGAACGCCCAGTTTCGCTGTAGCAACAGCGGTCCAATTGCCAGTCCCTTTGTTACCGGCCTTGTCCAAAATTTTATCGAGAAGCCATCCCTCCCCCTCTCTTTTTCTTAGAATTGAAATCGTAATCTCTTGCAAGTAACTTTTGCTCTCCTCCCATGATTCAAGTAGCTGAGCAATTTCATCATACGAGCTTCCGTGAGATTTTAGAATACCAACCACCTCCGAAAGTAACTGCATCTCTGCATATTCAATTCCATTGTGAACCATCTTCACAAAATGGCCACTTCCCTCTGGGCCTACATACGTGCAACATGGTAAGCCATTTGCATCTCGAGCTGCTATGGCCTCCAAATACGGTCTAATGGTCTCGTATACCACCGGATCTCCTCCTGGCATTATGGAGGGGCCTTTCAGCGCTCCTTCCTCACCACCTGATACTCCTGTTCCTATAAATTCGATGTTCCTGGATCTCAAGTCGTCAAATCTGGCTTTCGTATCTTCAAAGTGCGAATTCCCCCCATCAATCAGGGTATCTCCTGGTGAGAGATGAGGCAAGAGATCTTCAATCACGCTATCGGTTGTTTTTCCTGCATTTACCATCAACATGATCTTCCGCGGTTTCTGAATAGAGTCTACGAAGCTCTTCAAGTCATCAAATGCAAGTGAGGTCTCTAACTCCTTATGGCTTGCCTTAAAGTTGGATGCAACGTCTACTTCCTCTTTGTCGACATGTCTGTTGAAGATAGACAGTTGAAATCCTTTCTGTGCAAGATTTCGGCTCAGACTTTTACCCATTACACCAAGTCCTACCAATCCAAATTCCGATTTTTTCACTAGTTCATTTTTTATCATTTCTATTATGTCGTTAGGCGTTTGACCGATATCGATTTTTATCGCTTCTTTTGGTTCCTCCAAAGTATCAAACTGAGACTGCAGCAGTTCAGATGACATGAAGTGATTCTGTCTTTGCTGTAATCTTGTATCGACCTGATCATATGTTCCACTTAAGAAGATCCAATTTGATTCGTTTTCAATTCCATTTGTCAAAATACTTCTATAGTCTTCCTTCAATGCAGAACATGCGATGATGCATCCCTTCTTTTCGATTTCTCTAATCGCCAGCTGATTGAGACTGTTTAGCCATTCGATTCGATCACCATCTGTCAGTGGTGTTCCACCGGACATTTTCTCCACGTTCTCAGCCGTATGAAAGTCATCTCCATCGAAAAATGGAATCGACAGCTCTTCGGATAAAAGCTGTCCAATCGTGCTTTTTCCCACCCCACTAACTCCCATTATAAACAGTATTTTCTTTTGTCTCAAATTCAAAATACTTAGACTTTTGACAAAAAATCAGCAAATCCGAATGGACTGTTTTAATCTGGATTGTACGCTATTTGGATTCAAGCAGAGGTATCAACTAGCTCCGAACGCAAGAAGTCGATACTCATCCATAATCCGGATGATCGCTGATCTCATAATCCTATCATTCCTTTCTTGGTCTTCTCCAAATACTCCTGAGGCGTAACCTTGCCAAACTGTTTTTCTTCTCTTTCGATCAAACAGAGAAATCAGAATGGTCCCCTTTTTAAAGGTGTACAGAACCGGATCATAGTCTTCCTTTGTATACAGTCGGTCCTTGTCCACATACGATTCTTCTATTCCACCATCTGGGAGCGTATCTTGTTTGAATACAATCTCCTTATTCGCGAAATTATGCTTTACCCATGTTTGAAATTCAGGTTGCTCGAATCCTTGAAATCTAAGGTCATCATAGAAAACTGCATAAAAAACAAGCAGGTCAGGCCTTCGGTCACTTAAATCATAGCCCCATGCACTAAGTGTGCTCTTCATATAGTTCTCCACTACTTCTTTCTCGTCCTCAGAACCAGGAAAGTTCATATTGCTAGCAAAATTGTAGGAGCGATACTTGTGAAAATTTCCATGGTAGCTGTAGTCTGACTCAACAATGTAGTCGATGGGCGAACAAGTGACTACTAGGAGAAGAACTAACACCAAGGCGGAGGCTTTCATTGCAGCATACTATTTTAATTTGGCAATTATTGATAGAGAGGACTCTACCAACTCTGTTAATTTACCAAAATTTTTGTCTGCAATGATATCTTTCGCGATCAATTGAGAGCCCATTCCAACACATGTAGCGCCGGCGTCAAACCATCCCTTTAAATTCTCTTCTGTTGGAGATACTCCTCCTGTAGGCATAATGTTGGTCCATGGACATGGTCCTTTGATCGCTTTCACAAATCCAGGTCCATATGTCCCTCCGGGAAACAGCTTTACCAATTCACACCCAAGTTCTTCAGCTCTGGCGATCTCACCTAATGTACCACATCCTGGAGACCAAAGCACTTTCTTACGGTTACAAACCAGGGCGATATCTTCTCTCAGGACCGGTGTGACGACGAAGTTTGCACCCAGTTGCATATATAACGACGCGGCTCCTGCATCAGTGACTGACCCCACTCCCAGGATCATTTCTGGCAATTCCGCTTCAGCATACTTGTTCAGTTCACCGAAAACTTTGTGGGCATAATCTCCACGGTTTGTGAATTCCAACAGTCTGGCACCACCCTCGTAGCAGGCCTGTAGCACTTTTTTGCACAATTCGAGATCAGAATGATAGAACAGGGGAACAAGTCCTGTTCGCTTCATCTCCGAAAAAACATGTATTCGTGAAAATCTTGCCATTTTTTTTTGATTTAGTTAAATGGTAAATTAGTTAGTGGTGATTAGTTAAATGGTAATTAGTTAAATGGTTAATTAGTTAAGGGCTACCAAGCAATTCTACTAATCTACAATTCACTTTGCTATCTCGCTACGCGACCTGAAGCATCACCACCCATCAACTTTGCTACCTCCGCCACCGTCACCAAGTTTGCATCTCCTTTAATCGTATGCTTTAAGCAGGAAGCTGCCACTGCAAAATCAAGTGCATTCTGATCATCGTCAGGATACTGAAGCAGTCCATAGATCAAACCTCCCATGAAGGAATCTCCACCGCCTACTCTATCGACAATATCGGTAATTTGATATTGCGTTGATTCATACATTTTTTCTCCGTCATAAAGTACACCAGCCCACGTATTGTGGGAAGCCGAAATTGAGCCTCTAAGAGTCGTAATCACCTTTTTAGCTCTGGGAAATTTCTTCATCATTTGTTGACAAACCGACAGAAATGCCTCAGCCTTGACATTGTGACCCTCTGTTTGGACACTGATTCCCTCAGGCTTAATACCAAAGTGCATTTCGGCATCTTCCTCATTTCCTAAAATTATGTCACAATAGTCAGTGAGTTCAGTCATAATTGCCTCCCGATCGCCACCGTACTTCCAGAGCTTAGCACGATAATTTAAATCTGTGGAAATAGTTACTCCCTTTTCTGATGCCACCTTCACCGCCTCTAGACATGCATCTGCTGCTCCTTGAGAAATTGCGGGAGTGATGCCTGTCCAGTGAAACCAGGAAGCGCCCTCAAAAACCTTTTCCCAATCAACCATACCAGGCTGGATTTCCGCCATTGCGGAGTGAGCTCTATCATAAACGACTTTGCTTCCCCTGCTCACAGCACCCGTTTCCAGAAAATAGATCCCCAGTCGATCTCCACCAAAAATGATATTTTCCGTATTCACTCCTCTCTTCCTCATCTCCATCAATGCACATTGTCCTATGTCGTTTTCGGGAAGCCTTGTTACGAAATCTACCGGGACACCATAGTTCGCTAAGGAAACGGCAACATTGGACTCGCCACCACCATAGATGACATCAAAGGAATTAGCTTGTGAAAATCTTAAATAGCCGGGTGGGGCCAACCGCAGCATGATTTCACCAAAAGTTACGACTTTAGTATTCATGGGTATGTTGTTTAAATCAAATATACTCATGTTCTGTGTATTTTATACACAGTTTAAAGAAATAACTTTTCCCAATTGTCTAGGTTCTCTTGTATAGAACGGGGCCACCTTTGACACCCGACTTTTTCTGGTTCGTGGGCTCAAGAATGTTCATTTGCAGGATCTTTTTTCTGAAATTCCTGCGATCTAACTTTTCTCCAAGAATATTTTCATAGAGCTCCTGCAGCTCAGTCAAAGTGAATCTGTCTGGTAGCAGCTCCCCGAAGACCAAATGTTCTTTGAGATTATTTCTAAGCTTTGCTAACGCATCTTCGAAGAGTTGATCATGATCAAAGCCAAGTTTTGGAAGTTCATCCAACCCGTACCATTTGATGTCGGAAATGTAATTCTTTGGAATCACAGGATAATTTTCTGGCTTGACCAATGCGTAAAATGAGACGGATACCACACGTTTCACTGGATGCCGATCGACATCACTGTAACATGCCACCTGTTCGAGTGATATCCTTTTTATGCCGGTCAGGTTGAAAAGCACGTCATTCACTGATTCCGATAGAGTTTTCCCATCTCCCATCGCTCCCCCCGGAAGCATCCAATGATCTTTAAACGGTTCTATGGATCGTTTTACAAGCAGAATTTTCAGTTTATTTCCCTGAAATCCAAAGACGCAACACTCGACCGCTATGGTGCATTCATAGGAGTCTAACGAAACTGCTGTATCTAGTGGGCCTAATTTGCTCATTGGGGGTTAGGTTTAGCCGGCAAAATATTAAATTAAAAGAGATTTGATATGGCGTAAAATTTAGTTCTTGACAAATTTCATCTGTTGAGATGCTATCGAATCTCCGTTATTCAAATGACATATGCTTCTTAAAAAGTAGGTCCCAATCGGTAACTCAGAAATATTTATTTGGCCGGTAAACTCTTGCAACGACATTTCTTCTCTCACTGCCACTTTGCCACTTAGATCTATTATTTCAAGAATGACCTTTTTATACTCTTTCTTGGGCCAATTGATAACTAATTTATCACTAGATGGATTGGGATAAATTATAAGTGGTACTTCTTCGGAAACGCTAACAACATCCCTAACAAACTCAGCGGCTATTAACATATTTTCTGCAACGTTAAAAAAGATGGGGTTTTCATCGCCTGTAAGGTCACCGGCCCAGTTCTTAAATCGAAACCCGCTTTCAGGAGCCGCAGTAGCCGAAATAGTAGATCCAACGATATATGTCTCTGAGGTGGGACTGACAGCCACTTGCCCGCCAGTAGTTTGGATGATTTGAATTTCCGTCGATGGTTGGTTGGTAGGGTAAGACGGCCCGGTATTTTCTTCTGTCACATGCGGTTGAACAAGCACCGATGACGAAAATTCGAAAGCTCCAACGTCCCGATCCGTCTCAAGCGAAGGCCTTGATTCCTTCATGATGTCTAGTAGCAGCTGATTATCGTATTGCATCCCCTCAAACAATGGAATTGAAGGGTAGCCTCCAATTGCTGCATCGATCGCCGGACTGTCGTCATCTGGCTGGACATAGCCGACAGAATTTTCTGTTAGCTTTGGATCATTATCTACAAGACCAGACGGACGACTGATTCCCAGAGAACCAAATGAAAGGTTGCCAATCCACGTTTCACTGCCGGTAGCATCTTCAAACAAATCATCCTGTGGATCAGAGAAAATATTGTTCGCTATAAAAACATTTGTAGGCGGATCATTACCATCTCCACCCAGAATAAATTCTTGTGAGTCAACAATCGTGTTATGGTAGATGTGAATGTCCTCCAAAGGATCGGACGGGTCGTTTTGAAGATATATTGCTCGTCTATCCAGCCCACTGAAGTAATTGTTGTAAATAAAGTGACCTTTTCCTTCTCGCACTCTCACACCTCCCATATTGTTAAGGAAGAAATTGCCATAGACGACCGCTTCATCGCCGTGTCTTAGCACCAACTCAGCTTTTGAATTGTTTTCAAATGTATTGTATCGCATGACATTCTGGCCTGCCTTATTGGAGATGATCTCTCCATCTCCATCGCACCCAGTGAAGTAGCAATACTCTACCAAAGATCTGCTGTTAAGATGTCCTTGTGAGCTGACTCCTATTCGTATAGGTTCAATTCCAAGGTCGTTTCCAGTTCCTTCGAAATTCTTAAAGGAACAGTATTGCACCTTATGATATCCAGGTTCATTGTCGACAAGAATGGAGAGAATATTTTGATCATCCAGATTCAGTCGGTTCTCAAAATTGCTATACTCAACCGTTGTTCTTTTAGAATCTTCATCAATGATAAGGTATTTGTACGAAGTGTAGTCCTCGATGTTGATTTGAGAAATGAGTACGTCGCTTCCCCAGATCCGAATTACATGATCAGTGCCTATATCACCTCCAATAAATTGAAACCCGGACAACGTGACATCATCTGATTCGATTTCAACTTTAGACATTCCATTGAAAATGACAGAACCATAAACCCCTGAGGTTACGATTAGGCCGTCTTTCGTAATATCCATAAACACATCTGAATAAGATCCGGACTCCCAAACAATGGAGTCGCCAGAACTTGCCTGATTATGAGCACTTTCGAACTCGGTTTCTGACGAAACATCGTAGCGAGTTTGGGCCAAAAGCAGTTGACCTAAGATCAGAAAATAAGTAGCAAATAATTGTCTCATAATTTGTTTACCAACCAAAAATATCTGCCAGTCCATTCCATGAGATTATGATTGAAAAAATTAGGGCAAAGCACATGATTACGTTCGTCCAGAGTTTGTTCAGCTCTAAGCCCGTATTCTTTCGATTCCACAGCACCAATAAGCTGATAACAACCAATGGCAGGCCAAAAACATTAAAAACCTGTGTGACAATCTGGCCCCTGATCGGATTGAATCCAAACAAGGGAACACTCAGGGCCAAGACGCTTGCAGCACCCGTAACAATTCGAAACCGTCTGGAGGTTACGTCCAGTTTGCCTGAAGTGAAATCAGCGATCATAAGAGGTACGATCATCAGGCAAGGAAATATGGAAGACAATCCCGCGCTTAGCGTCCCAGCAAAGAAAATGGAAACTGCAAACTTCCCAACTGAGGGCTCTAACGCTCCTGACATATCCAGAACATGTGTGATATCTGTTCCCGAACCATGCAAACTTCCGCTAGCCACTGCCATAATAGAGCCACTAATAATAAAGATCAAAATGGCAGCTACAATTGAGTCATTGCGTTGGGTCTTGGCATCTGCAAATGACCACCCCTTACCTTGAATAAAAAGCGGCCTTGAAAGAAATGTGGCTGCCGCCATGGTGGTTCCAACAAAAGCAGCCACCAGTATTCCAGCTCCTTCCACTTTTGGGATTTTTGGAATCAGTCCTTGAATAATTTCAGAGGGCAATGGGAAAACGAAGAACAGGGTAAAAACAAATGACAAACCCATCATTGAAACAAATAGTGCCAGTACTTTCTCAAATAGCGAATAGTTTCCTCTTAGCAGAAGTGTATAAAAAGTACCGATGATAATGACAGCCAATCCAAGAACTACTAAGTATTGACTTTCACTGATACCTGGAAAATTGATTTGTAATATTTCAAAAATGACATTTGAAGTGATCCCCAAAATCCCAATGAGCGAATTCCATTGACCAATGCCCACTGTGATAATAATGGCCATTGCAATGAACTTGCCTAGTGGTAAATGATTTCGAACAGCAAAAAGCATTGTTTCTCCGGTCACGAGATAGTAATGTCCCGAAACATAGATTAGCACTCCCGAAAACAGACAGCTAAAGAACAGCACCCACAGCAAATCCATCCCAAAAGAATTTCCAGCTACGATCATAGATGTGACACTTCCGGTCCCGATCGTGTAGCCTATTGCAAAAATGCCAGGTCCGAAGGACAGTAGGAATTTGATAAATTTCGACATGATTCTAGCAGCTTTGGTCAACGTGCGTTATTGAGATAGAATACTTGACCTGAATTTAACGATTTCGAACGTGTTCTGTGTTAATTTCACACAGAAAGTTTTCAATATTCTGCTCAATGCCTCCATTGCAAATCAGGATCAACATCTCAACTGAGTATTTTAGTGGATGATTTCAATTTTCGGGTATGCCTTTGACGAACTAGGACTGCTGCTCTTCAGTGTGGTTGGGATCCTAATAGGCATGTCTAAAGTGGGAGTAAATAATGCGGGAATGATTGCCGTTCCAATTCTGGCCATTCTATTTGGTGGTAAAAACTCCAGTGGGATTATGCTACCAATTCTCATCATGGCCGATTTCTTTGGCGTGCGTTTTTATCATCGGCATGCACAAGGGAGCCATCTAAAAAAGCTGCTGCCTTCTGCCTTGATTGGAATTATCTTAGGAACAATTGTTGGTGAAAACATTGATGACGAGGTGTTCAGGCTGATCATGGGAATCGTTGTCTTCTTAAGTCTTGGAATCATGTTTTGGCAAGAGAGACGAGGAAATAAAAAAGTTCCCAAGAATAGTTGGTTTGCAGGATCAATTGGAATCGTAGGGGGGATCACAACAATGATAGGAAATCTTGCCGGTTCAGTAATGGCGCTTTACTTATTGGCCATGCGAATGCCAAAAAATCAATTCATCGGTACCGCAGCCTGGTTTTTTTTGGTAATCAATGTAATGAAAGTCCCATTGCATGTTTTTGTATGGAATACAATCACCATTAAGACCTTCATGCTTGATTTGATCATCTTACCGATGATTGGACTAGGAGCTTTTCTTGGACTTCAAGTAGTGCGACGAATTCCTGAAAGAGCCTACAGGTATTTTATTATTGTTATGACTGCCGTAGCAGCAGTCGTGATGCTACTTTGATCAGTCTAGGTTCTGTACCCAAACCTCTCCTGATTTCAAAGTAATCGTGCTTTTCTTGCTCACGTTCTTCACGAACAAATTAATCGTTTGATTTCTCGTGCTAAGCGAATGAATGAATATTTGCTTGTCAAGAATTTTTATGAATAAATCTGCTTCTTCAGGTGATTGTATTGTAAAACGTTGACTTTTTAGCTCTTTTACATTGAAAACAAAGGTTTCGTCACCGGAACTCAGGCTTACAGGATCGCTCCCTTTCACTTCCCATTTTCTCCCATTTACTTTCCAATTATCGATTATCATCTCTTCGGATTCCTCATCTATACGATTGTCGTAGCCTCGATAAGGATAAATGATGGTAATGAAATTGAAATTCTGCCGATTGGACTTTGAGACCACACTCCAGTGCTTTCCTCTCGAACCAGAACTGAAAACAGAGTCAAGCGAAGACAGCTGCAAAATGTCATGGCCGGAAGCATCTGGCGTGGTAGACCGAATCAAGTCGGGACCATTCTCAAGTGTATAATGTCCTTGCCAAACCTGTTTGTAAGTGTGTGGCTGATCCGATGAAAAGTTGTCTTTGACAATCCAGAAATCGTCCTTCACATAAATAACCTGCCTGGAGTATTCAACTCCTACATCCTCAAATCCATCATGGCTACCAACAAATAGATCATAGTCCTCATTTGTTTCCCAAGCGATCACATCAGGATTAGGAAGTTTTCCAAACTTACCAAAACCGCTTCCTCCTTTGTTAGATCTCCATTCCTTGCCCTGAAGCTGGTCATCGACCAATGCCACGTTTTTTACCATCGAATTTTTGAACAGGTCAAAATCTTTCAATGAATATCTTACCTGGTAATTGGGCAAAATGGCATGACCATTTGCAATGGCTTGAACACCTAGCATATCACCATGTTGATGATCGGGCTTGTCAGGGTCTAAGCCCGCACTGATAATCATCATTTTATCATCTGGTCCCCAACCCTCACGCATGATGTAATAGTGTGTATCAGTAAACGCTAGTGACCCATATGAAGGCCTCTTCTTGTCAATGTTTTCCAACATTTCAACTTGCTCATTGCTAAGAAACCAATAGACACGATCGTCCACCTTATTCGTCGCGAAGTACCCGAATTCGGGATCCTCAAAAAGGAGATAACCAAGCGTCATCGCTCCGGAAATGTCATTCTTCTCAGCCCACGGAATCTCCGTATCGTCCTGGAGCACAGGTGCACTGCGATCCGGATAAGCGACTTTCACCAAAGTGGTGAACAAGCCTCTTAGTTTGTCCTCCCATTCTTTATCTACTTCGACTGAGTTGAGCTTGGCCAATTGGTATACATAGAAATAGTTGTTGATGTCACTCATGTGGTAATGTACCGAGCGTTCAAACTGAAAACCATCATCATTTATCTCTCTATCCAGATGTTCACCGAGCCGTAACATTGCACGATCCAGCCATCGGTCTGTTCCTTCAAAGTCTCTCAGTAGAATCGCTAGCATGGCTAATGCAGAAACACCCCTGGTTTGGTGATTTCCAAACTTGAATTTGTCATTTCGTTCGTACAGATGTTGTCCGTGTTGGAGCAACGTGGCAATGGTGGCAAGTTGGTCTTTGTCGGAGTACTCTTCTTCATTCAAAAACATATTATGAATCCATAGCCAGTTGAGTATACGATAACCTGACCTGAATGCCTCGTACACACCATTTCCATCTTCTATTGTTTCGTACTTTTTAGCATGAAGTGCGGCATTCAAGGATTGCATTTGATTCTTAAAATACCTGATCAGTTCCGGGTCCTTTTCATCATTGAAATAGTGGAGTGCAATGTCCACCATCTTATGCTGACGAGCGAGATGACGAAGCGCATACGCATTGACCGGATCACCATTTAAGTAGTTGAATGGCAGCACCCATTGTGTCGAATCACTGTATTTTCCCATGTGATCTAAAGCCCGCTCTCTATGATCTTCCTGGTTTTTAAAAACACTGTTGTAATGCGGAAGTCGATCATAGAACGACCTATAGTCGTAGAAAAATCGTTCCGTGAATTTTTCTCTGAAATAAAGCGCCAATGAGGAGTCATTAAAGTCACTTATACCCTTTCGGGCGCTCTCCGTGAAGTATTCAGATAACTCTTCGACCGGTACAACGGTCTCGGATGGAATTGTTTGAGTCCATCCCTCAGCGATTACGTTCAACAGAAGTAAAATGGCTAAAAAACCCTTTGGTTTCATGATTTCTTGCTTTGTTTCATATGAATTACAAACCTTTGAGTGTACAGCATCAGACAATGGCCACCCAAAACCACCGTTTGATCAATGAAATAATGCCATTAACTAGATTTATTCAATGTGAATATATTATTTTGTGTACTTAGTACACAGTAATTGACCAAATTTATCTCATGAGCGCTCGAACTTGTTGGTATACTGGAATTTTAGCAAGGTTGAAAAAGTACCACTACTATCGTTTCATCCTATTTTTTCTTGTGCAGCTAACGCTTGTTCACCGCATTTTTTCTCAAGATCCCAGTCTACCACCTGGTAAAAATTTTGATTTGTCGACATGGAAAATCACGTTACCCGATCAGACCGAACCAAAGGAAGTTGATCTTGTTAATGGGTTTGAAAGGGCCGAGGAATTTTATACAGATCCTGTGACGGGAGCGATGGTTTTCAAATGTCGTAACGATGCAGAGACGGGTGGTAGTCAATATCCAAGAAGCGAATTGCGAGAAATGCTCAGAGCTGGGAATACTAGTATCAGTACAACTGGCATTGGGCTTAATAATTGGGTTTTTTCAAATTCAACTCAAGCCAATCAGAACGCTTCTGGTGGTGTAGGTGGAATTTTGAGAGCCACAGTTGAAGTTGATCATGTTTCTACCACTGGTGAATCAAGCAGGGTTGGACGTGTAATCATTGGGCAGATCCATGCTCAAAATGACGAGCCTTGCAGGCTCTATTATCGTAAACTCCCGGGTAATACAAAGGGGTCTATCTACTTCGCGCATGAGCCAACAAACAGTTCGGAACAGTGGCACGAGATGATAGGGAGTAGAAGTAGTAGCGCCTCTGATCCAGCGGATGGCATTGCATTGGGAGAAAGATTTAGTTACGAAATCAAAGTTGTTGGAACGGAGCTGACAGTCACTATCATAAGAAATGGAAAGCCAGATGTCGAGAAAATTGTTGACATGAGTTCGAGTGGCTTTGCTGACGATTACATGTATTTCAAAGCGGGGGTATATAATCAAAACAATACCGGCGATGCCGGAGATTATTGTCAGGTATCGTTTTACTCATTGAGTACTTCTCATTCTACTCCGAACAATAGTGGGCCAACAGTAAGTATTACAACACCATCAAATAACGAAACACTTTACGGGGAGAACATAACTATCTCAGCAGATGCCTCAGACAGTGATGGTTCAGTTTCCAAAGTAGAATTTTTCAACGGGATCACTAAGCTTGGTGAGGACACCTCATCTCCGTATTCCATTAGTTGGGATAATGCCGAAGAGGGCAATTATGTTTTATATGCAAAAGCAACTGACAATGATGGAGCTTATACAGCTACCTTAGGCTTCAATGTTACTGTCGATGAAGGATATGCCGCGCCTTACAACATCCCGAGATTTCAAGCCTTTATCGGTGAATGCAAATTGCAGGCTCCCACCAGTTCTACCATCGCTTCTCAATCCCAACTTGTTGCAGGCTATACAGATGACGATTTTTATGTTGTCGATGGAGATAAAGTCGCTTTTAACCAGGTCGGTTCCAGCATGCGGACTGAACTGAGACATGAGACAAATTGGATGCTTTCGGAAGGTAATCGATCACTGCATGCCAGAATAAATGTAGTCGAACAAACGTGTGATCAGGTGACACTACTTCAAATCCATGATGATGCTAATGCTGGAAGTGGGCCTAATAAGCCGCTGTTGCGGGTTTATAAGCACGACACCAAGTCGCCGGTGAATCACCTTTGGGCAGCAATCAAAACAGATGATGGGGGGTCTAACACGACACACTTAGATCTTGGCCTGGCACCTTCCGAATATTTTGACTGTGATATTCGACTAGTGGGGGGAAATATGATTATTGATTTAGATGGAGTGGAAAAGGTCAATATGGATGTTTCATTTTGGACATTTCCCAGCTATTGGAAGGCTGGTGTATACCTGCAGGATGAAGGAGAGGCAACTGCATATTTTGACAGGCTTTATACCGGGGACGGTGCCGGTGGAAACAATTCCCCTTTGGTAAGCATTACTTCTCCTGCCCATCAATCTACCTCTACAGTTGGGAACGATATCGTGATAACTGCAGAAGCGGGAGATACGGATGGTTCCATCAGCAAAGTTGTCTTCTACGAAGGAGCCAATGAACTTCATGAAGATACTACCTTCCCCTACTCCCACACCTGGACAGGTGCTGCGGTAGGTAATTACACACTTACAGCAGTAGCTACAGACGATGAAGGAGCCACAGCCACATCTTCAGCTGTTGATATCACTGTGAATGATCCAGTCCAATACACCTTAACTATGAACACGGCCGGCATGGGTAGCATTTCATCTGATCCGGAACCTACAGCAGGGACTTACGACGAAGGGACGGTTGTCGAGTTGACCGCTACAGCTGATATGGGTCATCAGTTCGGTAGTTGGAGTGGTGATGCAAGTGGAACATCTAGAACGGCCACCGTTACGATGACCTCAGACAAGTCCGTAACAGCAAATTTCAACCCGATAACCTTCACGCTAACGATAGCTACGAATGGAGAAGGTTCGGTTACGCTGGATCCATCAGGGGGTGTTTATGCTGAAGGAACGACGGTTAACTTGACGGCAGTTCCCGGTTCCGGGAATCAATTTGTTAACTGGACAGGAGCAGCAAGTGGTTTGTCTACTACCACCACTGTGACGATGGATGGGCACAAATCTGCGACTGCCAACTTTAGCCCAGCACTGGGTCTTGAGGATGGCAATTTTCAAGGTTCAGGAATCAATGCTGAGACATACCCTAATCCCTTCAATGCCAAGACCACCATCGAATACGAATTGCTTGAACCTTCCGACGTGCTTTTGGACATTTATAATGTCTCAGGTCGGAAGATCGTGTCACTGATCAACGAATCTCAGGCTGCCGGTATCCAAACCGTAGAGTGGTTTGCAGGCAATTTACCTAGTGGACTGTATTTCGCTAAGCTGACAATTGGAGATGAAACCAAAGCCCTGAGAGTCATTTTGGATAGATGATCGATCTGTCCCTGCAATAATTGCCCCTAATTTTGTGGATTCGTAAGCTTCACTCCTTCTGCCATGTACAAATCGTCATACCTTAGGCCTCCATTGCCGTATGGTTTATCTATAGGTCCGGTATTGCAGTTGGCCAGGAAATAGATTAGCGGAAGTTCCCGCTTCATTCTAAAATCAGCTCCCTCGTACACTTTTTTTTGAATGGGAAATTCATCGCCTCCTTGTAAATAGACATCATAAGTCTGTCCTCGTTCAGAAACCGCTTTATTATTCACAACGAACCAGACCTCATACCAGGTGTCAGTCTGAAGTGGCTTGGCAGCTCGGTTCTCATCAGAATTATAGATTTTTTGATAACCTCCCTCCTTCCTAACCATTAACGTCCCATTGTTTTTATAGCCATCACTTTCGAATTTGTCGGTTACGCGAAGGCTTGGCTCCAGGGCATTGTAGTCATTCTCATTTATACCTTCGGGTGCCAGGTTGCTCAACCCGAAAACGTGATTATTTGGAAAATACTCAACATTGAACCGGAGATAGAACGTAAATGTTTTGCCAACATCGATCGTTACAGGAAGCTTTCGATAACTGAGCGCTTTCCTGTTTCCTACAACACCTTCAGCGGCTGGCTTCTTTATGAGATAGTGCTTTTGCAACCCTTCCTCCCATTGCACTTCTGTCACCTGCGGGTTTTCAATTCGTGGTTTCGTGTCGTTCCTGGTGTCTGCCAAGGTCCAATTTTTTATGGGATCTTGAGCCTCAAAGTCATCGATCTTGATCCACCTGCTTTCTTGAGCATTCAGATTGATCGTGCGCAAGCTGAGCAAAATCAACCCCAACAATCGAAGGACTGAATACGCTGATCGGATCATAAGCTTAGTAGATCAACTTTAGGGGAAGGTTTTGTTCGACAATGAGTCTTCCTGAATTTTCGATCTTATTCTGCGAATGTGAGTTATTCTTAGCTCCCCAAAGTCTTGCGACAAGCTTTACCCGATTATTTCTGAACGTGTTTCCTGAAATGTCCACATTGATGATTCCATACGTATTTATTAAGGTACCATTTCGTTCGTCACCACCACTATTGGAAAATGTGCACCCCTGAATGACAAGATTTCCTCCCACCGTCGATTCATCATATCCCCCACGATAGTAGTCAATCACGTTTTTCCTTACTCTTTCAAATTGGCTATTGAGGATGAAGAGGTTTTCAGCGTTGTATTCGCCTCGATCATCGTCTTCTGCCGAAAGTTCGATTCCGTTGTTACAGTTCCTAATTCTCGTGGATTCGATATGTATAAACTCTGAAAACGAGTATTTGTAGGCTTTCAGTACAAAATCAAAGTTGGAAATTTCGACGTTCACAGTCTTCAAGTTGTACAGACTGGACATATTTTCCTTCAGGCTTGCAAATGCATAATTCTTACCATTCCCCATCAGTACTACTGACTTTAGCGTCAGTTCTCCTTTTGGATTCATTTCGAATGATGGAGTTTCGGCTGCTCCTAGGTAGGAAATGGAAGATTTATTTGCCGAATCCGCCGATTGTATAGTAAGCTCCTTATCGATCTTTAAGGATGAATTGATCTCATAGCGTTCTGAGATCAGTTCAATGATGTCGCCGCTTGTAGCATTCGAAACTGCCTCGATCAGTTCGTCTGAACTGGCTACCGAATGAGTGGTTGGTGCTCGCTCAGTTGGAGACGCGTCAAACCAATCCGGACCGTATTTAGACAAATCCATTATGTTTGGTTTTGCTCCACTAGCGCCATTGGTAGCTCCTATCGAATTGTTTTCACCTCTAATGTTTCCCAGTAAATCTTTATTGACCTGATCAAAATCGAACCCGTTGTGGACATCAACGTCACCTAAATCTGAGGAAGGAATCCAAATGTTTTCCTCCAGCTCAGTCATTTCAAAATCTTTTGCAAGAAGTCCTTCAACACCTCGAAAGGATTCACTTTGATTGTTAATGGCGTTGCTGATAAAATCAATGCCATCAATAGAATCATACCTTAGGATAGGCATTTTATCTCCAACTGTGTTGTAAATGATATTGTTGGCAACCAGTGTTCGAATCGGGGTTTCTGATCGAATTTCAGATGGCGGAAGTACGTCCTTTTGATCAATGTTTGATCCTACGCCAAACTGCCAAGGTGAAGTACAATTCACCCAGGTGTTGTGAGCAACAACCACGTCCGTCACCTGAATGTATCTGTTTAACGGTGAGCGTCGAATTCCATTCATGACCGCCAGTGGACCTCTGAAAATTTCGCCTCTTAGATTATAGAAATAGTTATTGGTGATCCAATGTCCGGTGCCAATGAGTCGCACTCCACCCACGTGCGGTGAGTTCTCGTCTCCAATGAAGTAGTTCCCATCAACCGTACAATAGTTTCCATGACGGGTAACCAGTGAGCCTTCACTTTTATAGAAAACATTGTTTCTGAACTCGTTGAAATTGGCCTTGCTCGAAATGACCTCAACCTCGCCGTTGCAGCGATCAAATAGGTTTTCAAATACCTGGGTATGGCTTGGCGACATGGAAGTACCACTTGTTCCCAGCTGAATCGTTTCAGCACTCGGTCCTCCTTTGGGTGGCCTTGGTCCGAAGTGATTGTTGTTGATCTTGTGATAGTTTTTGATGCTTTCATTTCCGGCAATGTTCACTCTGATGGTTGGCCCCCTATTGGATTTTCCAGCGAGGTAGCAATGATCAAGCTGGTTGTGTCTACCCTTGAAGAGTACCCAAAAATCTTGTTGGTTCCGCTGAGGTTTGTTGAAATCCTTGATGACACAATTGGTCACGCGGCTGTTGTTTGCGAGTTGGTTATTGTTAATGGAAAACTGAATAACTGAACCCGACGGCGAAGCTCCATTTGTAAAATAAAGTCCATCCACTACTAAATATTCGCCGGCAAGTTTGAGATCGGAGCCACCTTGGATCACAACCTTTCCAGGTGTCTCGGCACGAAGTGTTATAGGCTGATCCTTTGTTCCATTACCTACGAATCGGATTTGAACATCTTCCCATTCACCATTTTTCATAATGATGCTAGTACCGGGCTGCACATCTGTGATGGCTTTATCTAGCTCTTCAGAATTTGAGACCAGAATCGTAGTTTGACTGCCCTGTTTGCAGCCAATGAGAACACCTAGTAAAAGCAAGAAAAGTCCAAAATTCTTCATGTCTCTAAATCGTTTTTTCTTGAGGCCTACCTTGGCCCAGCTAATATATTTTCCTTCAATCATTTTTAATGAAATAACCTTCATTCGAAACAGCAGCATCGCTCACGTATAAAGTGGCTGATTTAAACCAAACCTCAGCATAATTCCCGGTTTCGTATTGTTTTTGAATATCCCCACCAAAAGTATCTGCCCCTGAACACCAGTTTGGATTTACCTCAGGTAATTTGCCATTCGTTTGATTGTAGGAACCTAGCTTGAAAAAAAGACCTTCATCTGCGTAGGCATTTTCTCGTTCTACACCGTCTTGTCCGATTGGCACAAACAAATCCTGAGTTTGTGTTGGAATGTCAGCTTGTGTCCCATACTCCGTTTCAATAAGGCTTTTTGAAAATGTTTTGGTTTCATGACCTTCGCTTGTAAACGTTAAGTACATCGTGCCGTCCTTCACTTCGATAACGTAACTAAACTCCTCGCCAAGTTCAATACCATCCAAGGGTTCCTCTGGATAAGCATTTTCATCTGCTCCCACAACAGAAAAGTCATGCCCCCAAACCTCAGTTGAAAAATCCCATCTTCCGGAATTGTCATCCCCCTTGGTATTAATCTCGTAATTCCAAAAAACCGAACCTTTTGCATGTCCCGGGAATTTCTTGTAGAAAATCTTTAGCGGTTCATTCTCGTGACCGTCGGCACTATGTATTTGGCCTACCACCACCGAGTGGGTCGCTGCAACCCGTGCATCGCCACTAGATGAGACATTCATCACTTTCAAGGTAGCTTCCAACCTGGCTTCAGCCATTGGAGACCACTTTTTTAGTTGAGCCAACTCGGTTCGAGTATTATTAGAGGTTCCATGTGTGTTACCGGCATTAGGAGCCTTGAAAACAACCCAATTCTCTTCGTTTTCATTAGCTGCATAAAAGAATTCCTTATTTTCAAAATCAACAGCCTGACCGGCGTTCGAACCATCGCCTAAAATCAAGTTCCAATGATCAAAAAATGCGATAATTTCACTGGCGTAAACTCGCCCTGGCTGCTCCTTATTTTTATCTTTTTCCGAAGTTTCAGAACAGCTAGTCAGTGCCTGAGAAACACTGAAAACAAGAAACATAACTAGCAATCTGATATTTTTCATTGGGTTTGATAAAAGATATGTCTCTGTGCAGTAGTCTTCCTATCACTCACAATTGTGCCTCTATGAAAAGGCCAGTCCGCCGTTGATATCCACGTTGTTTCCGGTCATAAACGAAGAATCTGGTCCTGCCAGGTAAGCAATCAGGTCAGCTACTTCTTCTGCTTCGCCTTCTCTTCTAAGTGGAGTGGCGTTGGCTACATTCTTACGTACCTCATCTTTTGTAAAGTCATCATGGAATTTTGTCGCGATCATCCCTGGGCAAACCGCATTTATCCGTATTCCTTGTGGTCCAAACTCTTTTGCCCAGTTGCGTGTCAAAGTCATAATTGCCCCTTTCGAAGACGCATACATTGCCGATCCTGGTCCACCCCCATCCCGTCCTGCCTGGGAGGCCACATTAACGATTGATCCTCCCTCACTCATAAGTGGTTTGAATGCCTTTGTAGTGAAGACGGTTCCCTTCAAGTTCACGTCCATCACCAGGTTATAAAATTGTTCATCAATTTCCTCGATGGTTTTTCTGGCAAATAGACCACCCGCATTGTTAACGAGGATATCCACCTTCTCACCATATGCCTTTTTCGTCTCTGCTACCAAATGATCAATATCGTCTTGTTTGGTGACGTCTCCCTGAACCACCATAGCTTCTCCTCCAGCTGCTTGAATGAGATTAAGTGTTTCCTCACTATCCTGAACGCTATTGAAGAAATTGATAACAACATGAGCTCCTTCACTGGCCAATTTGATGCAAATCGCCCTTCCAATATCACGTCCTCCTCCTGTTACTACGGCTACTTTTCCTTTTAATTTCATCGCTTTTATGGTTAGGTCAAACGTCTTAAAAGTTTTTGTTTTTTCTTATATTCCTAATGCTTGTCCACCTCCTACTTGTATGGTCTCTGCGGTAATAAATGACGCATCTTTACTTGCTAAGAAAGACACGACGGAGGCCACCTCCTGAGGCTCACCCAATCTTCCCAACATAATGTTGTTTTTCCATGAAGCAAATACTTCAGGTTTGGTCGATTTTATCTGCGCATGGAAAGGGGTATCAATCGTTCCCGGAGATACGGCATTTACCCTGATGCCATATTCAGCCAAATCTTTTGCTAAGGCTCGAGTAATGGCATGGACTGCTGCTTTGGAGGTCCCATAGATTCCAGCTCCAGGTCCACCTGCATTCCATCCTGCATTCGAGGTGTAATTGATTATGGATGGGTTGTCGCTTTTCTTAAGGCAAGGAATAGCAGCTCTTGACGCAAAAAACACAGAATCCAGGTTAAGTGCCATGACGTTTCTGTAAAATTCAGTCGTCATTTCTTCGAATCTTGACCGACCACCTAAACCGCCAGCATTGTTTACCAATACATCAATTCTTCCATATTTTTGACCGATGGCGTTAACATTTGAGTTTACTTCTTCTTCGTTTGTAACATCAAAGCCATAGTACTCCGCAGTTATTCCTTCTTGAGATAGCTCCGCTACTCGCTTAGGGCCAACTTCGTCTTCAATGCCGTTCAAAATAACAATATACCCATCGTTACCTAGTCTTTTGGCTACTTCGAAACCAATACCGCTGGTTGCTCCCGTTACTATAGCTATTTTATTTTCGTTTTCATTTGCCATGTCTATATCGTTGATATGTGTTAAACTTTAAATGAGTCAGCCTATTGGCTTAATTTCTTTTGCAAAAAAGTTGATTGATAAGTACCCCAGCGGGACAAAAACTGCGATCATAATGAAGATAGGTGTGTACGAGTAGTTGTCCGTGATGACAGGAACTAGAAAATTCATGATGATCACAGAGAAAATCCCAACCGTTCCTCCAAGACCTGCCAAGGATCCGACTGATTTTCCACTAAACAGATCACTCGGGATCGTCTGGATGTTTGAGATAACAAATTGGAATCCGAACAGCACTACTGCCACGATCGCAACAAACTTCACTGGTGTATTCCCCGCAAGGATGGTGGCCACTAACCCTAAAACCATGATGATACATCCTACAAGGATGGTCCTCTTCCGAGCTTTATCCACGGAAGCCCCATTGATCATCAGGCGACCTGAAAAGTAACCTCCTGAAAGGCTTCCTACCGCAGCACCAACATACGGCACCCATGCCATAAGGCCAATTTCTTTGACATTGAATCCGTAGACATCAGCCAGGTAAATCGGCATCCAGCCTACGAAGAGCCACCAGATCGGCTCAACAAAGAACCGAGAAGCAAGTACAGCCCATGACTCCTTGTGGGACAGAATTGCAGACATGCTCAGGCCGGGTTTTTCCGTTTCCTCTTTTTTCTGCTCCAAACCTGACATTATGTAGCTCCGTTCCTCCTCTGTGATCCAACTATGTTTCTCTGGCAGCGACTTGTTAAAAATGAGCCAGGGAATCACCCAGAGTATCCCCAAAAGTCCAAGTAGAATAAAAGTCATCTCCCACCCAATGGCAACCCAAACCACCGCGATGAGGGGTGGCGCCACAATAGATCCCATCGCTGCGCCAGAGTTGAATATTCCTTGAGCCAAGGCTCTTTCTTTTGTTGGAAACCACTCGGCATTGCTTTTGACGGCTCCTGGCCAGTTACCTGCCTCACCAAGACCCAACAACACCCGGAAAAAGCTAAACGACAAAACTCCGCGAGCAAAAGCATGTAAGGCTGTGGCAATTCCCCAGAGGGTAATTGATACCACAAACCCAGCTTTTGTTCCAATTTTGTCAAACATTTTACCCGACAGGGATTGGCCAACCGCATACGCAACCAGAAAAATATTCAGAATGAGCGCATAGTCGTTCTTACTCATGTCCAGATCTTTGGAAATATCTGGCCACATAATGGAAAGCGCAGATCTGTCGATGTAGTTGATAATAGTCGCCAGGCACACCAGCCCAATTATCCACCATCTGAGTCCTCGTACTTTCATGCTATAATTTTTAGGTTAGGTTGTTCTTTCATTATTCTATTTACCAAAGTAGGACACTCCCGATCCATCCAGGAAATCCTCTCTTACCGGGCTGAAAACATCGATCAACATGCCTTCTTCAAGGCATACCGCACTGTGTACCAAATTCGGCTGGATATAGACTCCATCTCCGGCCTGCACTATTTGCTTTTCCCCATCAATTTCAAACTCAAACTTCCCTGCTGCGCAAAAGGTGGTTTGGGTATGGAAATGGTGGTGTGGTGAACCTACCGCTCCCTTCTCAAACTTCACATGCACCATCATTATCTGGTTGTCATACCCAAGGATTTTCCTGGATACTCCTCCCCCAAGTTCTTCCCATTCCATCTCGCTTGAGACAAGGTATTTCTCACTGTTTCTCTTCATTTGTTAGCTGTCTAATTTTTTAAAATCATATACACCTGACCACTCCAACTGTCCATTTGGTCCGTCGATCGCATGATTGCTTGATTCCTTTTTATCGTTCAATGAAAAAGCAAACCGGTATTTCTTATCACCGACCAAAGTCAATTGAACCACTACGTAATCCTTTGACTCATGTAACACGGTCAAATCGTTGATGGACGTGAATAAATTTTCAGGGATTTCACTCGAATAATTGTACTGCCCATGTACCTCATACACGCTAGCAAAAACGGTCGACCCACCGGTCCTTCGGTGAATAATTCCCGGATCTCTTCTTAAATTGAAATTCGGATCATTCGCCCCGATGCGAGTAAAGATCAACTCATCTCCCCTCCGAACACAAGAAGTTATTGAGTAGAATTTTTTCCCGTTAAACCAGGTCATTTTAAAGTTGTTCTCCTTTAGCTCTGCTTGTCCCTCAGCCCATAAATGTTGATAACCTGATTCTCTGCCCAATGGCTTTAGGCCTGTGTTTGTCTGGTATTCCTGATTGGTAGACATCAATTCCCCAACATAATAGAGAGGTAAGTCATACCTTGAACCTGTTGGAGCCTGAACAGAGAACAGGTCGATCACAAGGGGATTTTCCAGTTCCTCGATCTGCACGATCGCCATTGTTCTTTGCATGGCGACATCAGCATATGCGTTTAGCTCCTTTGCACTTACTATCTGAACATCTTTATCTGTGAAAAACACATAGGGAGTACCAGACGTCCTATCGGCCACCTTCACTTTACGGTCAAAATGTGAGTCCTTATTTACAACCAGGGTGTTGTGAGCAATAGTCTCCTTAGCCCAGCTATGATTTTCCTTTAAGTATCCCCCTCCATCTTTATGCTCAATGTTCACCCACCTAACAGACCCATAATCCTGAATCACCTCGCCTAGATCGTCGTACAGTAAAAATCCCAAACGATCGAAATGACCATGTCCCATACCATGTTTTGCATATTTCATCACAAGAGTTAAATCAGCACTCCGTAGAATCCCAATAGCACCTTCATCTCCGTTGGCACCATCAGTGAGTTCCATGCTCTTGTACTGATAGTCTTGCGTTTTTCCCGCATCTATTCCTTTTGCAGAAGCAAGTCCGGAATCGTTCAACGGCACACGTCCCTGATCTTCAATGATAGATAATAGTCCCGGATCATTTCCACCGTAGTGATATGCCATGCTGACGGCATTGACCAATTCTCTCGACCTCAACGACATTCCCTTTTGAGCATCATTGATAGGGAAGAATTCACCTTGGGCATTGGTTTGATTTACCAATGCATTAACTGCCTTTATAAGTAAGCCGTCACGATAGTTAAGAATATCTAACTCAGGCTTTTTATTTGCCAGACCTTGGGCAAATATGAGAAACGGATACATTGCATAACGTTGGTAATACGGTCCTTCAGTGTAGTAGCCATCTGGTGAAAAGGAGTGGTCAATCTGGGCAAGGAAACCTCCCTCTTTGTATCCCATTAGATTCAGAGACCCTCCGTCATTGTCTATCAGGTCAGACTCTCTTTCAATGTCAAATGCATACAAAGCGCGATCAACTAACTCCTCATCGTTCATTACTAAACCAATCAGTCCAACCCCAGCATTCCCCCATGTGCTGTGATTGTGGAGGCGATTAAAAAAGCGTGGATTTTCAATAGATATGTAATCAGCGTATGGTCTGAAAAGCTCCGCATTTAGCTTTTTTCTTGTTTCATCATCGATCCAATCGTAAACACAGTCGTATGCTTGGCTGGTATAGACAAGCCAGTTGGCATCATTCAAGCATTGCCAAAAAAGCTTACCTCTTGCATAGGACCTTGTAGCTGGATGCTTCCCCAATGTTGGAAACATCTCAACATACTCCAGTAGCATGTCTTTGATATAAACAGCATATTTTTCCTCACCAGTTATTTGAAAAAGAACCCCCGCCTTTTGCATCGTGAAGAAATTTGCCTTATGCCGTTCATGTGTGTAACCACCAGCCAGATCTTTCGGCTTAGGAACATCAATTCCAGCTTCGATTTCCGCATCTACCTCTTGACGAGCCACTGCGACTGACCTATCAAACAAAGGAAGTTTACCCAAGCTCGATCTCATTGATTCCACC
This sequence comes from Cyclobacteriaceae bacterium, assembly GCA_028285685.1. Taxonomy (GTDB): domain Bacteria; phylum Bacteroidota; class Bacteroidia; order Cytophagales; family Cyclobacteriaceae; genus Ekhidna. Next base: position 141,397 of record JANQOR010000014.1, read on the forward strand.
CCTTCCTTGGTTAGAATTAGGTTGGGGTAACCACTTGAGGAACTTGTTGATTCTTGTTGCTTACACGTAAAGAACAAACAGCTAGTCAATAAGGTGACTACTATCCTCATCTGCTAATCAAAAGGTTTTGGGATTCATCATTCATACAATACTACACTTTGGTGAAAGTGGTATCGGAGGTTTTGTGGTGTGAATAAAAGTTATCTGAGGAAATCCTCAGATAACTTTTATAGAGATGAAGAAACTTTTTCCTCATTTTCTTATTCTTGAAACCTCCAATGTGCTTCCTGGGTACTAGAACCCTGGAGTTATGATATCAATATTATCATAGAACACCTCATTGCTACTATCTACAGCTAGTGGAGCTCTGACATAAATTATAATCTCAGTTGTCGTCGGTATGAACGTAAACGTAGTTGTTGTGAACGTATCTTCCGTCGCAGAAGACTTAGTACTGTTAAAGTCATTATTGATTAAGAAATATGCATCAACACTGGCGTCACTTGCTCCATTGGCGTCAAGACCGGTTTCGTCCGCGATTGCGGTATTCAAAATAAATACTTCTGATGGGACTCCCATTGCTTCGGAGCGAGAATCAATCGTAAATGTATACTCAACTCCAATTTCGACTGTTACCGGTTGATACAAACGACGACAAGCTTCATTTATCTTAACACCTCTTCCTCCAACTCCAATTCCGGTCTGCCCGAATTTATTACCGTCACTAGTGCTACCAGGTTGTTGGCTACCATCTCCGCAATTCGCCTCTAACCAGGCATCCAACGTAGAATTATCCCATGTATATGGACTGGTCACTTCCGTTCCCGTGTTATCTATAATAGTCGAGTTTGGATTCATGTTCCAAGAATCTGCATTATCACTAGTATTGGTCGTCCACATATCTGCCGTACTATTCAAAACAACGGCTGCAAAAGTAGCCTGCACCGCTGGAGCACTTACAGTGATCATCTCGTTTGACACATTGCTGCCTGCACTGTTCGTAGCAGTAAGCACTACGTTGTAAGTTCCATCTGCCGCATAAGTATGCGTTGGAGACTTGTCAGTTGATGTATTTCCATCACCAAAATCCCAGGAGAATGAAGCCCCATTGACTGAATTATTAGTAAAGGTATATTGTTGGTAATCATCTCCGCCGGGAGTATCAGAAGTAAACGCCGATGCAGCTGCCCGAGCGCCAGCTGGAGTGGTGATCCGTACATTGTCAATCCAAGCGTCGTCTGGGGCAACTGAGTAAAACATCACCGCAACTTCCCCGGTAGCATTAGATGTAAATGGGATTTGAACATACGTGCCATAATCATTTGGCGTGGTATTGAATTTCCCCTCAGCATAATATCCGAGGTGCGTTCCCAAATTATCGGCAACATTATCTACGGCATCAGCTCCATCAATATAGTGACCATTCAGAACCAGCCCAACAAGGTGCCTGCCTCCTACGATCTCGTCATTGTCATCATCAATAGCATATTGATATTCCAGGACATAGTCGGTATCCGGAGTTAAGTTAAGCGCCTGATAAGCATATCTCGAGCTAGCACTAGCCAGTTGACCGGCAGCCTGACTAGACGACCACTTAGCTCCCCTGGTCTTATCCCCAGTATCAACTCCGTCGTAATCGAAATCAGAACCATCACTACTCGAACCAAATGGGTTTGTTTCTCCGTCTGTGAACGTCGTAAACCTCCATTGGCTAGTGGCAAATGTTCCTGTGATTTCAAAGTCGCCGTTCAAGATGGTAGCACCAGTTGCTTTGTACAAGTAAACATTATCGACATAAATGCTTGCATGGTCATTCGCCGTACCACCAGCACCTAACTCGAAGGTGATCTCATCAATTGCAGCAACAGCTGCCGAAAACCCGGTGGCCAAATCGAAATCAAATGAAGCCCAAGCTCCATCTGCAAGTGCCAGCCCATCAATTTCATACTCTTCTGTGGCTCCCTCATTAACCAAAGTCACTTTCAGAATATCAATACCTACGGCAAAATCTGAATACACATCAAAGTGTATATGTGTTGCCCCAATTCCATCACCAAAGGCGTTGGCAGGGTCGACGGTTGAAACAGAAAGGACCCCAGCATCGCTTCCAAGACGCGAAAGTCGAAGTGCGTTTTCCTCACCAACTGTTACGGCTGTTCCTCCTGAAGCCGCTTCTCCCCATCTGTATTCCAAAAGTCCACCGTTGAATTCCATACCATCTGTATAGATGGCAAACACATTTGAAATACTTCCAGTAGGGGCAGCTGCAAGGGTCGATAGTGATCCCTCCGCAGGTACATGGACGACCGTCACGTCCTCAGAGAGGGAGACAGATGCCAAGCCTGCACTAGATATTGCCGTAACCGTAATTGTATAGGTGACTTCAGGCTCTTCATTCGGATAATCATACGAAACCGAACCGCCTTGTTCTTCGATGTTTAGCACGTCTGTGGTACTATTTGGATCTCCAAAATCCACTGTGTAAGATGTAGCACCGATAGACAGGGGAGTAACGGTAATAACCGTGCCATCCCCAGATGCCTCCACAGAAAAACTTGATAATACGATCTCGCCTAGGCCGGAGGGATTCGCACTAGTATCGTCGTCTGTGCAGGATAGTATAAGGCCTGCTATTAACAGAGTGCCAAATCCTTTTTTTAATATATTCATAATATTCTAATCTTTTTTGTTCGTTATTATTTGGCCTTCTCCATTAGTCCGGATACATCTTAACGTTATCCACATAAACATCTACCGGAGTAATTGCTGAAAACATGATAGCTACTAAACCGCTCTCAGGTGCCCTAAACTTTGCGGTAACCGTGGTGAAAGTTCCTTTCCCCAAGGCTACTGACTCTTCTAAGTGTAAGAGGCTGGTTCCTCCACCGCGATCAGTCTGAGCATATGCATCATCACCGTCCGTATAATGGCCTTCAATAACGTCAGCTATAACTATTCTTCCTTCAGGAGGATCCGTAGCTATGTCGGTTTTGATTGAATACTCAAATTCCAGAATGTACTCCACATCTCGCTCCGCACTCGAAGGTGATACAACCAACGCCTGATACGCAACTCGAGTATTGTTCGCAGATGCCAAAGAACCTACAGACCTCGTGGCATTCCATTTTGCGCCAGGAGTTCTGGTACTTCCACTAGGTGTCCCATCGTAAAGGAGAGGAGATCCATCAGAGCTTGCCTCGAAAGCGGCGCTTGACCAAGTATCCCAATTATCAATGGTCCAATCATTTCTACTATCCGAAAAATCTCCATTCAGGACTGTCACGGGAAGAGGTACGAACTCGTCTATTACATCTACGGTGATCTCAACGGTGTGCATGGCTTGATTCGCGTCAATAGCCGTCAATTTCACGGTATAAGACCCTTCACCAGCTGCGAATCTCGCAAATGGCTCAAAAGCTGTTGTAGTAGATTCGGTACCACATACCATTTCTCCATCGACCTCTTCACATACTACTCCATCCGTCCCAAAGTCCCATTGGTAATTGGTGGCTTCCGAGGATAGATTGGTAAATGATAGAATTGTAAAATTCTCTGCTGTTGGTATATAAGAAAAATTTGCACTTGGAGGGGTCTCATCTGCAATGGACCCGGCCTCCGGCAAATCAGGTCGAAGTTCACAACTGGCAATGAAACCAGCGGCAACAATAGTCAAGAGCAGTCTTGACTTTTTGCCAAATGTGTTTGTATTATCTTTCATAACTCACTTGTTTAAAGGATTAATAACCAGGATTCTGTGTTAGCAGACCCCCACTCAAGTTGATTTCTCTTTGTGGAATTGGTAAGAACCTCGCTTTTTGAGAGTTATACACATATCCCATCTCATCAGAATGAGTAGATAGCACATTATCCAATTCACCAAATCTGATTAAATCAAAATAGCGCTGATTTTCAAAAGCCAATTCCACTCTTCTTTCAGTCAAGAGATCTTCCCGCGTAATTGACGCCACGGGAGTTGTCAATCCAGCTCTGTCCCTAACTGCCTGGAAAGAAGCTAGAGCTTCGGGATCAACCGTGGCAGGTCCTCCTGCCATCGTTGCTTCAACATGTAACAGCAATACATCTGCGTACCGTAAAGCGATATAATCATTACCCGCATTACGTCCAACGCCATAGTCAATAGGACTGGCGGTCAAGTCTGTCCCTTCAGGCAAAAACTTAATTACTTCATTTTCATCATTTTCAAGGAAACCTAGATCAGTAATGGAGGCAGCAGTTCTATTTCCGCCGAAGGTCTGAAAATCATCAAAAAGATTAGTGTTAACGATGTTTTGTCCATCCTCTCTACCTGCCCTGGTTGAAGAAGTAAATTCAGCTGAAAAGCCCTGACTTTCGTTTGCATCAACCGCTATATATTCAATAGCAAAAATGATTTCGCTGTTCAATTCATCGTAAAACACATCAGAATAATTACTCATTAGCGAAAACTCACCAGAACCAATGATCGCTTCACATAAAGCTTCAGCACCTGAATAGTTAGGTGATGCTTGAGACAAATAAGCTTTTGCCAATATTCCCTGGGCAGCTGCTCGTGAGGCTCTCCCCTTGTGAGAATTGTCCAAAACATCTACAGCCTCCTGCAAATCCGCTATTATCTGCTGATAAATTTGTTCCTGAGCCACTCTGGTAAAAAGAGTCTCGGCCTCCGATGGATCAACTGGAGCTGTAATCAATGGCACATCACCAAACAACCTGACCAGCTTAAAATAAGCATAGGCTCTTAAAAATTTAAGTTCAGCTGTATAACTGGCTTGATTGCCTGCATCCGCAACACCAATGTAGTTGGCCAGGATGTTGTTGGCCCTGAAAATAACTTCGTACATGGACTGATAGTAATCTTCACTCTCTACATTGCTTGCTTCCACTATATACCGGTGAAAATCGGATTTTGAGCCCTCTAGCGTAGCGTTCCTTGTATTGTCAGTTCGATGTTCCGTCAAGAGGTGTTCAAATTGGACCCCCCGGTTAGCGTTAGCAATGCTTGTTACAGTGCTCTCATTCGTCCCCTGGAGTGCATCGTAGACTCCATGGATTCCAGCCAATACGTCATCATCGGAAGCGAAAAATGAATCCAGTGAAACTACAGTATCAGGCAATGGGTTTAAGAAATCATCACCACAAGCAGTAACCGTCATCGTTGCAATGGCAAATGCTATATATTTTATGTATTTCATGATTTGTTCCTTTATCAATTAAAAATCAAGATTCAGACCGAGGGTCATCGTTCTAAAAAGCGGCGTACCTGCTCTTTGTGATCCGTAGGCTCTTGGATTAGTGCCATCAATATGTTCCGGGTTGAAACCGTGATAATCAGAAGCAGTTTCATATATCAAATTCTGGCCAGTAGCATAAACTCTAAGCCCCCGTATTCCGATTTTTGATGTCAGGTTAGCTGGCATGTTGTACCCAATTGTGATGTTACGCAATGAAAAGTAGTCTGCGCTTGCAATTACTTCACTCGTCAGGACTTTCTCTTGAATGAAGGATTCGTGAGGTACTAGTCCATCAGCAACGGCTTGTGCTTCACCACCTGACCTGGTTCTATTTCCAAACCAGTTGAAGAAGTATTGATCACCAATATTATTCACCTGAGCACCTACACTCCCCTGTATCATAAATGAGAAGTCAAAATCTTTATAGGTAAATGAATTTGTGATGCTAAACAATAGATCTGGATAAGGATCTCCTAAGATGGTCTTGTCATCTTCTGTAATTCTACCATCTCCATTTAGGTCTCTTACAATGGTATCATCTGCCTGTCCATTGATTCTATTCCAAGGATTATCAACATAAGCTACTCTGTATTCAGCATCATTGTAATTTTCAGTGTCTACCACATAACCGTAGAAAGAAGATATTGGGTTGCCAATCAGGTTGATCCACTGCGAATTTCTGCCGTATGTGTCTTGTAGTAGTGCTCCGTTCGAATCTCCAAAGGCTAGCAACTCATTTTGATTCGTAGATGCTATAATCGTTGTACTCCATGTAAGTTGATTTTGTACAAGATTTCTGGTTCTTAATTCAAATTCCCATCCACGATTCCTTACCTCTCCCAGATTCACGATTCCATTTGTAAAACCAGTGAGGTAAGAAACAGGATTATTCAATAGTAACTCGTTGCTAACCCTTGAATAGTAGTCAAGAGATCCCTGTATCTTGTTGTCAAACAATCCAAAATCTACTGCAGGGTTGAACTCTTCCGAAGCCTCCCACTGTAGTAAAGTATTCGCAATATTCAGTGGCGAAACGCCATTTGCTATATTTCCGTCAATGATTGCATTGGAATTTTGTAACAACGCCAAATAAGGCCAGGCATTGACTACTTCGCTACCCACGTTAAATCTCTCAGAGCCTGTAAGTCCATAGCTCACTCGTAACTTCAAGTGACTTAAGAAGTTGATTCCTGACAAAAAATCTTCTTCAATAATATTCCATCCGACAGAGACAGCAGGGAAATTACCATACTTGGAATTTACTCCGAAAACAGAGCTACCATCTCGTCTAAACGAAGCATTTAATAGGTATTTTCCTGCAAATGCATAATTAAGTCTCACAAAATATCCAATCTTTCTCAGCTCCGTATTGATCTCTGCTGGTGACGAAATCTGTGTAGCACCCTGAAGATTTTTAAGCAAATCGTTCGTGTACCCAACACCGGTCAACTGACTTGTATTACTTGTTCTTTTTTGTATGGTTATACCTGCAAGTCCTCCAAGTTCATGATCACCAATACCCTTCGTGTATGACAGTGTATTATCCCAAATCAACCTTGTCTGGAATCTATTGTTTAAGAAGTATTGTGCTCTGCTTGCACCAGCTGCATGATAGTTAGTGCCGTCCCATCTTTCGCGTTTTCTTTGCTCTAGAGTAGTCGCTAAGGACGTTTTTGCCTTAAGCCCTTCTATGATATCATAACTTAAGTAGGTAGAGCCAAAAAGCTTCGTCTTATCCTCATAATGCTCTCTTTCAACATACTGCTGATAGGGGTTTGAATCCCCCGAGGTACGTGAGCGGGTATCACTACCGTCACCATCTAAATCCAATTCAACTAAATGATTTTCAAGGAAGTAGTCGCCAACTCCAACGTCTGGATAGACATCTCTATTGATTAGCTGAAGCGTGGCCTCAGTGTGATAGATCGGCAACCACGGCGATTGACGTATTGGATTATGTATTGATGTAGGTAATCGTCTTCTGTTCGAGAAAGAAGGGTTGATGTTGATCCCAAATTTTAATCTGTCATTCAGTTTCGTGTCCATCTTAATCTTGCCGCTATACAATTTGTAGTCATCGGTAATAACCACTCCTTCATCATGAAGATATCGTAAAGCAGCACTGAAGGTCGTGACATCATTTCCTCCCCTAGCAGATAATGAATGACTTGTAATATTTCCGCCTTCAAAGAAGACATCTTGCCAATCTCTGTCAACACCAGCTAACTGAACTACTCGCTGCATGTATAGTGTTTCTTCGCTAAGCTCTCCAGTTTGGGCTCGTTCGAAGGCCACCCAGTCAGCAACACTTTTTCTGTAATCATCGCTTCCATGTGCTTCTTTGCGACCGGTGTAGGTTTGGTAGCCGAACTTTGTCCTTCCTGCCTGACCATTCTTAGTCGTAATCATAATCACACCGTTCGAACCTTCGCTACCGTAAATGGCTGCAGATGCAGCATCTTTTAGTACTTCAAAAGATGCGATGTCGTTCATGTCCAGATTCGAAAGAAAATCTGAACTAACAACAATCCCATCGACTACTAAGGCGGGTCCGGAATCAGCAGTTATCGAACCAACTCCCCTAATAGTGATCGTAGGAGCGCCGCCTGCTTCCGGATTAGTTGCTTGAATATTAACACCCGAAACCTGGCCAATAAGGGCATCATCCACCCGAGCAATAGGTAATTGATCGAGCTTCTTATTTTCAACCTTGGATATCGCACCTGTCAAATGTGATTTTTTCTGGGTTCCGTATCCAATCACAACTACTTCATCAAGCTCCGAAACATCAGTAACCAGATTTACATCAATCTGAGTTCTACCCCCAACATTAATTATCTGGGTCGTAAAACCGATGTAAGAAACCACCAGAACCGCATTGGACGGTGCATTAATGGAGTATGTACCATCGGCATCACTAATTGTACCATTCGTCGTTCCCTGTTCCAGAATCGTCACACCTGGCAGTCCCTCACCGTCTTCAGACACCACTTTCCCAGTAATCGTGGTGTTTTGTGCGCTTAGTGGGACGCTGAGAACGAGCATTGCAAACAAGAAAGCCAGCGCAATCCTTCGACTGCCCCGTGTTTCTAACATTTGTAAAATGTCTTTCATTTTTTAATTGTTTTTCTTAATAATGATTTGATCTATTGGTTAAGGAACCTTCACCGGCCTGATCTTTTATAAATCAAAACCTTGTTACTTTTGCAGGATCAAAAAAGGGCCTGCTTAACGCTGATAATACCGATCGCCAAATTGATATTGGAAGTGTTAAATGTTCCTTTATGATAGTGGATCGGCCCTTGGCTGATCCATTTCTTTTTAGGGTTTTCTCATAGGTTAGCTTTTGTTAGTTAATTCTCTATCCCATTCAAGGGAAAATCTTCCTTTAAAGTCTTTACATATTCACTTATGTCTTTCAGATGCTCTCGGATTGAATTACCTGCCTTTTCAGGCTCTTGATTCCGAATGTGCTCAAGGATAATTTCATGATGCTCTACCGCTAAGCCTGACCGCCCGTCCCCACAGACATTGTGTTTCTTGAAGTATTGCATAATGTCAGGAGTGATAATGAGCATCAAAGAATTTAGAACTGAATTTTTCCCAGCCTCAGCGATTTTCAAATGAAAGAGTAAATCCTCTTCTACTGCATGATCGTCACTCTTCAGCCGATCGCGATGAGCAATCAACGCTTTTTCGATTTCTATCAGATCTTTTTCCGTCCTATGCTCGGCAGCTAGTTGAGCTATATTAGTTTCCAATATGACTCGAGTTTCAACCAGTGACTTGAAGTCATTGGTCCCCAGTCCGAGCATATCGGTAATGAGACCCTCCAACGCCGGTAAACCCATGCCCGCCACCACAGTTCCACTTTGTGGGTGCGTCTTCAAAATACCGTAGAATTCCAATTTTCTCAGCGCATCACGGAGATGCGTGCGACCAACACCAAGTTTCTCACACAACTTCCTTTCTGAAGGGAGACGGTCACCGGGCTTCAACTGCCCTGAGGTAATCAAGTCACGGATTTGCCTGATAATCTTATCAACCGCCGATTCCACCACTATTTGAGAAAAGTTGTTAAGTATTTCCATGAAACTATGTAATTGGTCGACCAATTTATGGTTGACTAATCAATTATCCAAGTAAAACCATGTTTTTGTTATGAGATTTGCAAGAGAACGTTAGGATTCACTGGCCTTTTTGTGAATTCAACAAAGTTTCTTTTCCCTTGGCCTTTCTAGCCATTTAAATCTCCTGCGATTTTTGTAAGAACCTTAATCCAGGATTCTTTTTGCTACCTTCAAATTATGGTTATCAGCAAGACAACGAGTTCGCAAATTGCAAGGGTTGGATGGATCACTTTTGCCTGGGTGATTTTTGCCCTGTTCCAATATCTAGTCAGCTATGGTGCAATAGTTGAGTTAGGAGTAGATCTGGAAAAAGTGGATCTCAGAACTCCCTTTGTCACAAGCATATTTACCGGAGTACTTGCTGGACTGTTAGGGGGAAGCGGTGTGGTTTTTCTCTGGGAACGCTGGCTGAGAAGCAAGCCCTATGGATGGACCATAAGAAGTATTCTACTTTCATACCTTATAATATTTGTTGTTGTCGCAATCCCGTCGACCGCCGTTTACCAGAGCGGATTGCTGAACAAATCGATGTTTGATCGAGAGTTGTGGAGCATTGCCTTCTATCACCTGCTCTCACCTACTACTCTGATCCCTCTCATAAGCTGGCTTGTTATAGTTGCAATAACGATTATTGTCTTGCTAGTAAATGACAAGTACGGTCCCGGTGTTTTCGTAAAATTCTTGATGGGAAGGTATTTCAACCCAAGGCGGGAGCAGCGGATCTTCATGTTTCTTGACCTTCGCTCTTCTACATCCATTGCTGAAAATCTAGGTGAAGAAAAATATTTCTCTTTCCTACGAGATGTGTTCAAATACGCCACTCCTGCAATCTTGAAATATCAAGGTGAGATTTATCAATATGTAGGAGATGAAATTGTCATTAGCTGGGAATTAGGTGCTGGAGCAAAAAAAGCAAACTGTATCCAGTGTTACTTCGAAATCCAGCAAGCATTAAGAGACCGCACGGACTTTTTTCTTGAACAATACCAAACCCAACCGGAATTCAAAGCTGGTGTACACTATGGCCATGTGATGGCTGGCGAAATTGGTGTAGTTAAGCGCGAAATTGCCTTTTCAGGTGACGTACTTAATACAACGGCAAGGATCCAATCAAAATGCAACGAACTAGGCGTGGACCTCCTTGCCTCAGAAAATCTGATTGGGTTATTAAACCTTGACGAAGAGTTGAAACCGAAAAGGATTGGCGAAATAGAGCTTCGAGGAAAAAAGGAACGTGTGACCTTGTTCACGGTCTGATTACGTGGTTTCCGATCAATCTTTATCCACTTCTCTTGAGTAGGGACTGAAACATCGGTCGCCAGTTCTTACCATCATCAGACTTTTCAATAATGTGCCATACTTGGTCCTTTCCTTCTCGAACCCAAAATTGTCGGGAGATATAACTCCTGCTTTTGAGATTGAATTTCTTGAGGAATTTAGGAATTCCATCCTCGATTTCCGATGACCATACTGTTGCAAAATTTTTGTCCTTGTAGATCATATACCAGGACGAGTCAATCTGATCATAAACACGAGTTATTTCAGCTTCAATTATTTGTGTCCCCTCAAAATGTCTCCAGGCTTCGATCGTGCCACTTTTTGAGGATTGAACATCGTAGCTGGCCTCGTTGGTCAGCGTATCGGACCCATGAATAGAGTAGACATTTTCCCACTTTGCATCAACCCAAAAGTCAAAGTATTCCTTTTGACAAAAGGATAAAAGAGGCAGAATGGTAAGGATTGATGACTTTAAAAAATGCATGGGTTCATTACTATTTCCAGTCCTTAAACATAATGAGCGCTCTCGGGTTTCATCCAATTGCAGCAAGTGGCATATTCTAAATTGGAACGGTACTCGGGCTATTGAATCAATAGCTATCTACAATCTCTTTTCTTGCCTCATCCAAATCCTGTTTGGTGATCCATTTCCCATTGAGCCTTACGCCATTGATTGATCTACTATTGTGAATATCTTCAGCAAGTTTGTCAACGATCCTACATCCAATCGCCAAAGATCACTCTACCCGCAACCCCACGATTGGATTTGATTTTGCCGGTACCAACACAGCGGAGGTAATAATAATCAGAGACATTGCTATAATAAAAACACCGCATCCCATCGTAGCCAGGAGTGGAACAGCAACTCGATAATGATAGATCATTCCAAGTACGAAATCAGCGATGAAATACCCCAAGCCACAACCGAAAACAAGTGCCGCAACAAGTACAGCGGTAAAGGACCGATTGACGGTTAAGATCAACTGCTTGAATGATGCGCCAAGAACTTTGCGTATACTTACTTCCTTTGTACGCCGTGCAATATTGAGTTTAGCTAAGGAGAAAATTCCGATGATGCTAAGTAGCCCACCAAGAACGGCCATAGCAAGAAATACTTTGTAAATACTATCACTTTGAGTTGCTCCATTTCCGATGGAAACGTCTTTTTGAAATTGGCCAGGATAGGGCTCATCTATCTGTTCACTCCAGGCAGATCGAAGGCGATCGTTTATCTCCTGTAAATTTCCATGTGTGGTCTTCACTACTAAGTGTGGTAACTCTTCTCGTTCGTCCAATGCAAATATGATTGGTCGCAGTTCGGAGCTTTTGAACACATTGTCAATGATGTCAGCTGTAACTCCGACTATCGTCTTCGAGATTCCTCCTACCTGTACTACTTCATTTATCGGATTTTCCCCTCCAAAAAATTGTCTTGCAAACTCCTGGTTGACCAAAATGGATTTTCTATGATCTGCCTCACTACCTTGAATGAATCCTCTGCCAGTGGTAATGGTTACGTTCATAAAATCCAAGTATCCCGATCCAACCAAGTAGTATCTCACCTCATGAGTGGAAGTATCCAGCCTAAGAGTAATGTTGTCACTGAATTGGCCGTAATTGGCCAGGTGATTTCTTGCACTCGAACTAGTTACACCCGGCAATTGGTTAATTGTCTCGCTCATGGCCTGGTAATAAGCAGAATCTGCGAGTGGCAAGTGGATGATTCCCTCATTCTGATAGCCAAGATCCATTTGGTCAAGAAAATCGGAGTTAAGTGAGAAACTGATGGCAGTCACCAAAATAGTGATTGAAATGCTGTACTGTGCCACGGTCAGGGCCTTATTAAGAATACTCACACCTTTCAGTTTGACGGACTTTCTTAGTATGGCGACAGGCTGAAATTTCCAGGCATACAGTGCGGGCAGGAAACCAGCGATTAGCGTCGTAAAAAGAAGAAATGAAGCTGTGAAAATTGAGATTCCTACAAGATCCACGTCCTTAAGCAAGAAAGACTCACCATCAAACAAGCTCATAAACCCGTCAGAGATGAAATCAGACATCAGTAGTCCAAGAACGAACGACAGAGCGCTTATGATACCGATTTCAAAAAGGAACTGCGTAAAGATCTGTTTTCCACGAGATCCCAGTGTTTTTCGAATTCCAATTTCCTTGAGCCGCTTGGCTATCAATGCCATCGACGTATTTGCCAGATTGAAGCAGGCGACAAAAAACACCATCAGCGCCAAGACACTTAGGATCATGGTGGCTGACATGGGAAGTCGATCATTTGCGTATGCGCGCCACATAACGTCTTCAGAAATCAATGAACTCCTAAACGGTACCAATTCAAACCGATCCATCTTGAATTCCTCATGCGTCTCATTTTGTTGCTTGATATACGTGTTGATTATGGTAGAGACTTCCTCCCTTTGTTCAGGGTGAAGTTCCAGATAATGACTGATGTAGGTGTGGTTTGACCAGTCGTTCTCATCAATATCCAGTGTTTTCAGATAGTCGCTCTTGCTAATGATCACATCAAAATAAAAACTTGAATTGAGCGGAATATCCTCAAACACTCCACCGACAATGACTTCCAACTTCCTGCGATTGTTGACGTAAATCGTCAATGCTTCTCCGACGGCAGCCTTGTTTCCAAAATACTTTTTGGCAGCCGGCTTTGTCAGATACGCCATCGGACGCTTACCTAAATCACTTAATGATCCATACCATAGGGGGATATCGAACATCTGGAAAAAATCATATGAAACGACCGCAACTCCTTCCAAGAAATAGTCAGAACCACTTTTGACTGTCATTCTTTCATCGAGGTAGCTGCTGACTTTAGTTATCCCGCTAATCTCCGAACGAAGCTTATCATCGATGGCAAGAGGGGACAACTCATTTCTTCGTTCAGTATTGTTTTCCACTGTTATCGAGTGGAGGCGGTAGATTTTTTCGGTATTTGGATAAACAGAGTCAAATTCTATGTTGAAGGCCTGGAAAGTATATGCAAAAATGCAAACACCAATTGCCAAACTTAGACCTACCACATTGATCATCATTGACCATTTGTTTTTCCAGGAATGCCTCATGGCTAACTTAAAGTACGACTTAAAAAGTGAGCCAGCTGCATTAGATCGCCTCGAGATCTTGACCGGAATGAGGCTAACGGCATCAATCAGGAAGTGGAGAATTGCTCTCCCTCTCCCTTTCTCTTCTACTCTTTCCTTGAATAACTCCTCGAAATCGCCCTGCACATCATCCAGGCGACTGGACGGACAGCAAAATCGCAGAATTCCTTTTAAAAGTCGATTCGGCTCCATTTCTATTTCGTAGAGAATATTTGAAATACGCCCTCTGGGATATTTTCCCAGAGGCTTTTTCTCGTGTCCATCATTTCTTTGAGGGATTTTTGACCTGAAGCTGTCACTGCAAAATAACGTTTCGGCTTCCCGCCTCGTGTTTTGGTGGCTTCTCCAAGTCTTGAAGTAAGGAACCCCTTGTCTTCCAATCTATACAGGCCAGTATGCAAGGCTCCCATACTTACTTTTCTATTTAGTCGCTCTTCTATCTCCTTTTTGATGGCAAGCCCATATGCTCCTTCGTTGAGGATACCTACCGTAAGCATCACGATTTCTTCGAATTCACCAATGTTGTTCCTTGTACTCATTATTTTCTAATTGCAGGTTTAATACGAAGGTAAGGCAAATTGGTTTCATTTTACCTGCAATTAGAAAATAATATGCGCAATGTAGCCGCCTCTTGCAGGTCACTTAGATGAAGTAACAAGCTAGATAATTGCAGGCCCTATGATTTGTGCTTAGGAATGGTGAAGAATCCTGAGAGGTTCATCCCGTGCCTTGTGTTCTTAACCTCAAAGAAGGAATACGAATTTTGATCGAGCTCTAGGGTTCTGAACATTTTCTGTAATTCTTCCATGGTATGCGTTCTCAGATGCGAGACCGCTCCATCCCACGAATAGATGAGCGGAATGACAGGCACAAAATACGTGAATAAAAGTCGAAGAACTGAGAGTGGTTTGATATTCAACGTATCCACAAAAACAATGAGCGGAGCAAGTATCATCCCAAGCACTTTACTGAATTTCCTTTCAGTGAATTCAGCAACAAAGATAGGCTTGTCGTGGAAAGAGGTGGTCCTTATAAAGTTCAAGGCCTCATCCGGTTTTAAATGATGGAATCCAGTGAAGACCGTCAATGCACCTTCTGGCCATGAGGTGGGGTCTCTTAGGTCGACACTACTAGGATAGTATGGGATTTTTGAAGTCGAAGGACGAAGATCGCTCAACTTTACTTCGAAAGATGGAACTTCCTTTCTGACTCGAGAGATAAAGTCAATCCATGGTCCTCCTGCCCCACTAGCCAAATCCGTGACCTCTTGAATTTTATTCTCTATTAACCAGGACATCAGTGTTGGTAAAATGGGTGAGTAAAATTTACTGACCTGATATTGAAGCAATTCATGGAGATACTTTTTGAAAAGAGGTGGTACCCACTTTTGATCACCAAATTCGAAAAGATGCCTTCTTTTCATTGACTGCGGGATGAGATGTAAAAATTAGGAGCTATAATGTTATTGGGATCCAACGATTCTTTCAGTTTAAGCCTTATATCATCGTCCACAAGAGTTAATGGTTGTTCGAGTAGGCTGAGGCGGTACGAAAAATATCCCTTACTTCCCAGGTAACCCTTAATACCTTCGAAAGCCTCCAACGCTAACTGATCTTGGCCTGGAAGATTTCTGTCATAGAGCAGCGATATTATAACATAAACATATTGGACATTCACAAATTGATAGGTCACAAGTGTTTCAAAACCTTTCCTATGTGTAATTGATTGAATGCATTCAAAAACTTCCAGAAGTTCATGATTGTGCCATGGTAGGACTGGAGAAATCCAAAGTACACCACACCCATCTTCCTCAGGCTTGATCTCTTTGGAAGTTACCTTGGCTTTGCGCCAATACATCTGTTCTGGTGCTGTTTCTGTTTTGTGGTGAAAAATGGGACCACTCTCATTTGGAATAGACCAACTCACATCGACTGCTAGAGACTTCATCGCTTCCTCAATCAAGATTCTCTTTTCACTTAGCATAGTTTCTGAGTGTGCTGCTATAGCTGTCTCCAGAAACCAGTCTCCACCTCCAATTTCCTCCAGCATTTGATCTCTTAGTTCCTTAGGCAATGGGGTTGCTTTGGTTGGGGTATCCGGGTAGTCATGGGTCATTGACAGAATTTTTTCCGCCGAGTGCAGTGAAACATTCCCAGCAACTAAGTTTTCTCTAACCAGCATTTTAAAGGTCGATAGCATTGAATCCAAAGGGCAGTTTAACTCCTTCCAGGTTAGATGTGCATGTTGCCAACATGCTGGCCTCCAATCCAGTCGTAGCTTCATTTCAACTACAATTCCCAGGTTACTTTGAAAAAAAAGTGGTAGCAAGTCGGGGCCTGTCATTGTTGGTCTAAAGGAACCTTTTGAAACCCCTGTTTCGGTATCGATTGTCTGGCCATTTGCTAGCAAAATTTTAAGTGCAATGACTTCTCGCCATTTTTCGGGTCTGGGACCCTGTATTAATCCCCTTGAAAGTGTGTTGGCAACCACGCTCGCCTCAGAAGTGCTCCCGGGAGCATTCAATTGCCACCTTGAATTTTGTTCAATTAGAAAATTCTGGACTTGACGAAAGGAAACCCCGGGCTCCAAGCTGATAACGCCGCTTTCTGAATCAAAATTAAGAATGCGGTTCAATTTTTTTAAGGACAGCACTACTGCTCCTTCTCCAGGAGGAACCACTGAGCCATAGCCCCAATTTTTACCTTGACTAATGGGATAGATAGGAACTTGAAATTTGTTGGCTCTTGTTAAAACTGCACGAATTTGCTCCGTGGATTCTGGCTCAATCAATGCCAACGCTTGCCCTTTTGTTAAGAATGTTGCTTTGCTAAGTTTAGTAACGATCTCCTCAGTCGAGTTACATTCTATCTCATCCTCGCTTAATTCCTGAAGAAATAAAGAAAGTTGATCTCTGGAAATCACTTGATTGACATCTTGATAAATCAGTGTAATTAGGTGTTAATCCCAGATGCAAGGTAGCAACTAAAGCTCAGCTAGTTAACGCCTATTTTTATCTCTTTCACTTCTAGCAGCATCCCTGTCATTCGTTGCTTTTGACTTCATTGAACTTGCGTCTGCATTTGCCTTTGACTTGATTTCCGCAGCTTGTTGGTCCGCATTGGCTCTACTTTGCTGGGCACTCTTTCTGGCGTTCGCTATTTTCTGAGACTTGTCATTCTGACCCTGAATTAAACGATTCCTGTTACCTTCTCTTTCTCTGGCATGTTGCGCCTTTTTCGCATCAATTTCGCTTGCTTTTTCTTGCTGAGTTCTAGTTAGTTCTTCACTCTTAGACTTAACTTTTTTATCCGAGTCAGCATGTGCCGCTTGGACCTGTGCAGCCGCAATCGCCTGGTTTTCTTTTCTCTTCCTATAGGCCATCAATCTCTTCTCATAGTCGGCCTTTAGTCTGGACAGAAGATTCAGACCTCCCTCTGCCGGTATTTCAAATAGGTGCTCAGGTTCTTCCGATCCGTCCACGGGACCCCTCAGTGCGAAAGATTCTCTATAGTGCATATAGTTTGCTGCGATATCTTGAGGAGAACGTGCAGTATCCCAGATACGTAACTCGCTGATCATTCCATTGAAGATTCGCCCACCAGCCCATCTACCAACAAAGACCTGACCGTCACCCAAAAAGTCTGCCTTGGATTTTCTCTGGCCAATTCGTTGCCCGTTTAAGAAAATCGCCTGGGTATTGCTCGCAGCTTCATATCGGAATGCAATATGATTCCATTCGCCTTCTGCAAGCGCAGTACTTCCAGCAAGATCATCGCTATAAAATCCCATGTAAGGCTTTTTATTTCTAATAACAAGGTGTAGCCCCTTACTGGCCTGAGTCGTGTCGGTACCCAAAATCGAGAGGTCTCCATCCCCAAATTGATTGACTCTGACCCACGATTCCACCGTAAAACTGTGCTGAGCTAGTTTTAGGCTCTGAGCATCTCCAATTTTCAGGTAAGAGCCAATTCCGTCGAAGTTCAACACAGCCTGTTTTCTGTTCAAAGTAGGTGGGTAATTTTTGCGATCCCATGTTGGACCAGTTATCAATTCGCCCATTAGGTCACCAGGCTTGTGAAGCTCCATGGTCTGAGCTATGGCCTCCTGGCTAAGTACCTGATGAATGATTCGCACATCCGCCATCAACCCTCTGAAATTTCGCCCCGCATAAGATCCGAGCCATGTCAATGTGTCGGGATTCATGTTTAGGGCACTGTGACCAGTAGTTAGAGCATCCAACTCCCCATTGATGAAAATGGCCTGCTCCTTCTTGCTCATATCATATCTGAAGGCAAGATGTGTCCATTTGTTTGCTTCAATCTTGCTTTTGCCTGGCGTATCGTTTCCGTAAAACCCCATATACGCCTTTTGATTTCTAATAACCAGGTGTAGACATTTGTTGTTCTTATAGTTGGTAGCCGCCATCAGTCCCTGGTTGTAGGTCGGGTCCTCAGCTTTAACCCACATTTCAATAGTGAAGCTGTTCTTGCTCAGCTCATTCACATGGTTGTTGGGTACTCTCACATAGTCGTTACCCTCAAATTTCAAAGCGAAGGATGGGTAACCCAGATTTGTGGGTAGGTCATCAGAAACACGCTTTACTCCTAAATAGAAATCCTTAAATGCATGGATGGAGCTTTTGAATTGAACCCCCTGACCCTCATCCAAAGGCCAGTGATCAATAATTCCGGGCGTGTTAGCAGTAATCTTCTCCTCTCGAGCAGCCCAATACACTTCTTGTTTGAGCACATCACGCATTTCTGGGGTCACATAATCTAGCATCAGGCCTCTCACGGGATTCCTTGCAAGATATAGGTCCTCAGGCTCTGACCCGTCCAAATTAGCTCTACGCACTACCTGCAGTTCCTTGTCAACCCAGTATAGTTTTCCACTTTCTCCATCCACTGCCAAGTCAATTGGAAATGGTGCTTCGTGATTTGAAATCACCAACTCTGCGTTCTTTCCATCAAGATCTGCTCTCCATATGCTGAAGTCGTTGGTCCAATATATTTTTCCCCCTTTTTGTTCGATTTCAAGCTGCCAATAGTGCTCCTTAGAAGGCCCCGAAATATCAAGTAGTTCTTCGTTACCATTGCCGTCATATTGCACCCTCATAATAGTCCCAGTGCCAGCAAGGTAGTAGATGTACTGATTTTCCTCATCCAGCGCTACCGATGTAATTGGCGAACCGGGGTGATCCAGAAGTTTCTTGTGGTTGCTTCCATCTGTGGCTGCTACATGCAGAGAAAAGGGCGCTGTTGCCTGACACCAAAAAACCAACCCTCGCCCTTGATCAACGATTAGATCTGCTGCTTCGACACTGGTGGATTCCTTGGTTTTCTTAATTTGAACTTGAAGCGATCCGGAGTTGTCGGCATAGCCCGCACCATATCTACTTTCTACATCATCATTGGAAGTCAGATACACTCGACCACTCAACGATTTTGGCACTTCATATTCATTGCCTACGTAAAATGGGGTGGTAACAGAAGGCATCAAGCATACGCCCTGAACTTGTCCATTTTTATCCGGAGCCTTCTTCCAGGAGGAATTAAGGTTTGCTCTGGTATAAAGCTTGTGATCCGTACCGATAGCCAGAATAGTTCCATCCTGCATAATGGTAATCCCGGTAACCAGGCCACTCTTATCAGGAGCTTTCACCCAGCTATCATTCAGGTTTGCTCTGGTGTATAGCTTCCGATCCATACCGACAGCCAATATGGTACCATCATTCATTACTGTAATTGCTTGCACCTTTCCACCTTTGTCAGGAGCCTTCACCCAACCAGTATTCAGGTTCGCCCGGGTGTACAACTTGTTGTCCATACCTATTGCTAAGATGGAGTCGTCATGCATAATGGCAATTGCTTGTACTTGTCCTCCTTTGTCAGGAGCCTTCACCCAGGAGGAGTTTAGATCTTTTCGGGTGTAAAGTTTGTTGTCCATCCCGATTGCCAATATGGTTTCGTTTGGCATTATCGCGATTCCCTTTACACTTCCTCCCTTGTCTGGAGCTTTCACCCAGGAAGAATTTAGATTGTTTCGGGTGTAGAGTTTATTATCCATTCCAATAGCCAGAATGATGCCATCGGACACTTTTCCAACCAGACATCCTTCGAACCTTCCGGGTAAGGCATAGCCATTTTTTGCAATGTATCTCGCTGTGCCAACTGCGGTAAGGTTGGATGCTGCAGGACTCACAGACCACTTCCCACTGATATACTTAATAGAAACGGTATCCTGCGGACCAGAATCTACTCCGGTATCGAACCAAATGTCTTTGGCCGGGACGGTCACCGTTTTGCTTTCTTGACTACCAATGTTGAACTCGGACAGTCTACCTAAAGGATCCATGAAATGGATGTTGTTTTTGAAAATAAACCACAATTGATCAAACCTTGTGCTGTTCATTTTCTTCGCTGCCTCGATATGAGCTTCCTTCAATTTTGCCGCCTGTGCCGCTTTCGCATCTTTTACTTGTGCGTTTGTTTCTCTTGTTTTAGCAGCTATTTGCTCAGCCTTGTACGTTTTAACACGATTCAGAAATTTGGTTGCCTCGCCATTTCTTCCACTTCCTGATAAAGAGGTATGGTCTTCCAAGTGTGATTCTCCGGGTTGATCCAGTAGTTGTGAGATTCGCTGAACGGTAGTATTCTTTAGCTTTTTTTGCAGCGGGGGTCGAATCATAACAGGGTCCGTCACTTCTTCCCAGGTTACCTCACCAACGATCTGGGCATTATTTCCTTGTGTGCTTAAATCTTTAACAACAGTGCCTGTTCCATCTTCCATCTGCCAATATCCCACCAAATTTTGGTCAGTAGTATCAACTGGACTTCCTAGATCTTTCTTTACCTGCCAGCCTGAATGAGCCACATTCCATAGAGCAACAGATGCCATCTTACCCTTAAATACCATAGAACCATCGGGCCTGGCTCCGATCCAGAGCGGATCATTGGTGGCACGTAGTGCTGTTGCGTTATTAAACGTCTTATCCAAGTCTCCATTTACGTACAACTTGATATTGTCTTGGGCTTCAGTGGCGTCAAAGGTGATTACCAGGTGTACCCATTGATCTGATACAATTTTACTCGATCCGGAAAATTCTCGCCCACTGCTAAAAACCAGCTTCTTGCCATTGATTTGTGCCTCGTAAGCAGAATTCTTTTTACCTACTATTGAGCCCTGTATTCCTTTGCTAGGTTTGACCCATGCCGCAATTGTCAACTGCTCAGCTAAGTCAAAAACAGGGAGCGCGGCTATCTTAAGGTGCCCTCCATCAAAATTTAAAACGTAGTTCTTGTTGTAGATCTTCATTGTGTTCAATTAATATTTGGAGATTGCGTGCCACACTTTTTTGGCGGTATGTTCTACAGCGTGAGCGACTTTTTTTGCTGCCTCTTCTATCGCTTCAGCTAACTTCTTAGCTTCATTCCAAAGGGCCTTAGCCTCATCTTCAAGAGCACTTACCACTTTTTTGGCGGCATCTATCACCGCGTCAGCGACTTTTCTTGCTTCATCTAGAACCTTGGCCACCTCATCTGCAACAGCTTTTGCTATCGCTTTTACCTCTTCCGCAGCTTCAGAAGCTAACTTTGCTACTGCTTTGGCTACCACATCAGCCTCTTCGGCGATTTCCTTACCAATTTCCTCAACCTCCTTTTCAGCTTCTTCAGCCACATGGACGATTTCCGTTCCAATTTTTTCAACTTCCTCTTCAGCAGCCTCACCTATTTTGACTACTTCATTTTTTGCATCCGTGAGGACCTGCGCAGCCTCCTGCTTTATTTTCTCAACTTCAGCAGCAGCTTCCTCAACTGTATGCTCTACCGCCCGAGCCGCTTCTCCAACAATCTTTTCCGCCTCCTGCTCAGCTTCGGTCGCAATTTTTGCTATTTCTTCTCCCGCTTCCTCACCAAGATGCTCTAATTCCTTGACTCCCTCCTTGATTAACTTACCTGCAGCATCGAATAGGTCCTTAAAAATCTCATCTGCATTCTCGATGATATGTTCGATAATTAGCTTGGGAAGCTCTTCAAGAGATTTGGGTGCAAATTCAAGCTTTAACTCAGGAAAATGGAGTCGCGCCCCCTCAAAATCAAATTCACCATTGACACTAAACTCAAATTTCTCTGGCGAAGCAGTAACAAAAAGTTCAATGTCAAAACCAGTATCCAAGTGAATCGTACCAAAATCAATTCCAAGGATTTTTATGGGCCCTATATCTGCCTTGAGATGAAGACCGAAGTAGCTATGTGCTGTAAACCCTGCTTTGGTGAGGGTAAAATCAATTTCGGCTCTGGCTAAACTACCGATCTCATACTCTAGCTTGAAGTAGATTCCATCGCTTTGTACAAGCGCTTCAATTTCTTCATGGAGCATGTCCAGGAATGAAACTTCGATACTAACTTGAAGGTAAGGTGACTGAGTAGTCCTAAAGGCAAAGACAGGGCCTCCAGGTGCGACGATTTCTACTTTTTCAACTCCGGTCTGATCTTTATCGGGTTTGACTTTAACAGGTAGAACTTTCCCATTTTTCTTGTTGAGATATACGCCCTGACCTTTTCCCGAAATCGACAGTATATTGTGAAAATGCACCGGACTCATCTCAAACTCGCCCGCGATCCCTGAAGTTTGATCAATCGCCAACGCTGCATGCGCCTGGAAACTTAGGATTTGAAGATTGCCTCCAAATCGTAAACCAGGTTGGGCTATGGTCCCATCAGGAAGCGGGACCGGTTCCTGGGCCCAATAGAAGCTAACTTCCGTCATCTTGATCTGCTTGACAAACGTAGGAAGAGAAGGAAGTTTCTGTTCAGGAACAAACACTTGCATCGCTGTTGGGATGTCAATTTCCTTGAGGTAGAAACTTAGCAGCAGCGGGTCTGGTATTTCCTCTATCACCTCCAGGACGAAGGCGAAATTATCAGAAGATTTTGGTTGTTTGCCAATATGTGATTGGCCTTTAAGACCAATATTTACTCCCGGAGGGATGAAATCGACACCCAGCTCAAATCCGACTACATCCAAGGTCAAACCTGGAATGCCCATAGCCTTTTTCCAGCCATTCTTGAACACCACATTAACCTGAAATTCAATCCCCTCTACCATGACCGTCAGTTTCGGATCCACATTGATCGTTTCGTGATCAAAATGCATAGCCAGTTCTCCGGAAATCTGAAAGGCTGGGCCGTCGTTGAATATAAAAGACAGTGCGGCATTGCCAATTTTCAAGTCAGATTTCCCTCCAGTGGGAATTGTCACACTTCCATCAAGCAGTGCCATTATGGTAAAGGCTTTCTTCTTCAGATCTATTGCCGTGACAACAGTGAGCGTTGGATCGGGAACAATCGTACGAAGTGAAGGCATATTTCCGCTTTGATCGCTCTTCGCCATGTCAAGAACTGCAACAAACGCAAGGCCCTTTCCAAGAGGTATGGTGCTTCCTTGCGCAACGGGTTTTCTAGGAGTACTTGAAGTACCGATTTGTGCTGCATTTTGTGTCGAAGCATCGGCACCACTGGTCAACATTTTCATCGCTGGCATATCAGGAATTTCAAACTGCTTGATATCGGCAGAAGAAATGATGATACTCAACGATTCAAAATGTAAAATATCCGCTGGCTTGAACTGTGATCCTATTCCGGGAACAGCTGATAGTTTACTTATATCTTCATAGTTCCATCCAAAAACAAACTGCCAGTCGGAAGTACCCGGATCAGGCACACTTTCATCCGGATGTGGTTGACCAATCGGTAGTTTGCTTACAATCAAGAAAACCTCACCATATGAAGCAGAATCCGCCACCAACATTAAGGTCTCCCTTTCCGCCTGGTATTGTAGGTAGACTTTCTTAAGGTTGAGATCCAGTTTAGGAGAAATAGATACATCGTGAGAAACTCCCATTTTCTGAAGAAATGTATCAATTCCTAGAAGATCCTGATCACTTGTACTTTCCCAGCTTGCTTCAAAGACATGACTATCCTTACCAACTGCATATTGCAAGGTGAATTTGGAGGTACCAATGGTAAAATCACCCTCCATAAATCCTGATAACTGACGATTACCAGTTGCCGCGTCGATAGCGCTCTGCAAATTGACTTTGGCATGAATTTTTGCATCCTTCCCAGTTAAAAATGGTATTTCGATTTGAGTACTGGTATCGGCAGAAAATGAAAAATCCTTTGTCGAAGTATTGAAGGAAGTGACAATGTTGTAAACATCAAGTGGAGGTAAGGGGGTATTGATACTAACCCCTACCACTGTCAGAAGCTCTTTCACACATTCATCCAACTTGATCTCTCCGCTCACCGACGTTAGCTTAATTGATGTAGCAGGCGAACCACTGGACAAATCCATTTCGAGAACCAACCCTTTAAAATCAATGAATGCCTGTATTTCCTTTTTATATCCACCTGCACCCTCAGGAGTGGTGTTTATTGATATTGAAGCCACAAAAGGACTATCTCCAATTACAATCTCAGATTTGAATCCAAAAAGAAATTGCTTCGTCACCGTGTTAAACGAGACCATCAGGTTACTTATCGTCAGACCTTTAAGTATCTCAGGTAGATGGAAGCTTCCAAATCTACTAGTGATGTCATTCAGGAGATGACCTATGGGTATGGACTTCTCTTCTGCTCCATAACCCATAAAAGCCCATCCGGACTTATTTCCACTTTTTTGATACTCGGCGCTTAGCGATATGTCAACACCAGCAAGTAACAGTTTAGCTCCTAATCTATACGTCGAATTTGTTTTAGAAAAAAGGAAGTCAAACTGCGTATTTCTTAGTTCAAGAGTGGTAGCGCCGAACAAGTCAATAATCCAATTTTCGGTCACTCCACAATGCAATTGATATTGATCACGGCTTTGAGCCTGAAAACTCAATGATGTAATGTCAAGTTTGGGTAACAGATCAACGGAAAAGAGGCTGTTTACGAGTTTGTCCACTTTTACAACCGAGCCTTCCCTCAACTTTCCACGGATACTGTAGCCACTAAAGTTGCCCGCCTCGATATCAACGTATGTGAACGGAGATTTACCCCAAGCAAGAGATCCCTGAATCCCGATTCCGGCTATCCGCTCTGGTACGAGCGGGTCAGTGATATCCAAATGCAACTTGATATCTTGAACTTCGCAGATCTTAGGAATGAACTTCCATTTGTTCCCAACTGATACTGTAAACGCGACGTAATCGATCGTTTGATTTTTTACATTAAAACCAAGTGAGAAGTCCGTTAGCGAAACCTGCTTCAATTCCATTTGAGCAGGCAAAGCAGACGTTATCGATAGATTAGAAATCTTCTTAAGCCCCGAAATTCCATCTGCAAGGGAAATAATTCCCTTCCCGATTGAAAAGGCCAGGTACCATGAATTTTCGTTCTTTGAAGGAAGTGAGATCGTAGCTTTAACGGGACTTGTGCTTCCGAAAAGTTTAAGGTCTCCAGAAACAGTGGATTTGGACTCATCACTTGTGATTTCGGCATTCTGCATCTTCAGCTCTCCCTTCAAGAAGGAATCCAGAATATTTAATTGACTTACTTTTTTGAGGTCAAGTGTCTTATCAGCTTCTATAAGCGCACCAAATATTTCGTTAGCAGTCATATCCTTAGAGGTTAGGGTTTGGTCTTCTGGGAAATGAAAATTTGGCACCGATAGCTGCGGCTGTATCCTCGGCTCCTATGAAATCAGTAGGTCCCCGATATCCTCCAATGTGATTAGGCTGTTCCGCATCATCCAGAACAGGCAAAAAATCTTCACCTGCGAGCCACCTTCCCAGCGCAACCAAATCAATGCCCTGACCCCCATCGTATTTCATTATGGAAGTCAACTCAGAAGTCCAGTGCAATCGTCGGTAATGAATATCTCCTGCATTCACCTGATCCCAGTTTAAGGTCCTTACCCCCACCCAAGCAGCAATGTCCATTCCTCCACTTCTACCACCAACAAGGCCAATAACTTCAGCATTGCGAGCCCTCAGGTTCGATAAAATCGAATGCCAAAAGAATGGTTGCAAGCGCTTGTCGGTGTTCATGGCATTCAAAAGGAAATTATTAGGATCACCCTGTTGCGGGTTTTCGTTTGATGGGTTTTGTGGGTCGACACCATAAATATCAATGGGATAAGTATCTCCTATATGATTCCAGTTGCCCGTTCCGTCCGGAATGCCAATCCGAAACACTTTGAACTGATTCTGAAATGTTCCAGCTACGGTTTCATAGATATCATTGAACAAATTTTCGGTGATATTGTGTTGAAGGTTCTGACCTCCACCTGCCATCCGCATGTTGATAAATACCACCCGATCCCCCGCTTGCACATTGGCAGCAGTCATTGCTTGTACAACATTGCGTAAAACCCTGACTTTGTTATTTCTGAACTCCTCATCAGGCTCACCTCCTTCACCATCAAAGAATGTTGTATTTGGAAGAAATAGTGGCCTGGTGAATTCCAATGGATCCCGTCCTAGACTAATCTCCCGAGCTATTTTCCAGGTTAGCAAAGATGTACTAGCCATCGTAGCGCCTACTATAGGAGGGTTTTGTCCATTTTGATAGTAGTTAATGGCAGCATCGACTGCTTGATTGTTGTCAATGTCATCTCCTTGATTGATTTGTCTTATGTCTAAATTGTTGTTGCCTGTTAAATTGTTTGCAAGAGCCTGGATGGCTTCCTCCGTTCTGGTTTCTCTAGCTGACGGATTATTCCTGTGATAAAGTACGCAGCGAAAATTCTCATTGACAGCCATGGCGACAATCAGATGCCAGAGGTCACCACCAAATCTTGACGGATGGGCTACTATTCGATCGCGATCAATCTGCCCCGGCTCATCGTTCTGAGCAACAAACCACATCTGTCTTCTGGCGCTTTCGGCCGCCCTGGACCTGTAACGTATTGTCCCGGCAAAATCTCTTTTATTAATCCGCTCGATTCTAAGATGCGCTTTGTCAACATTTCCATCTGGATCAGCTACATTGTTGTCCATTTTAGAGAGGGTGACATTTTTTTGATTCGCATCTGCTCCCTGTGTGATAACAATTGGATTTTGCATTTGCTCCCACACATTGTCCCAGCTGCTTTCATAGTCATCACCAGGCAATTCAAAGTCAGCATCACCAACCCTCATAGTCACTGCATCATAGTCATTAATCTCAGCAACCCACTCATTATCAACAACTTGGTTGGCAATGTTTGGATTTCCCTCCTGTATAGAATCGTCGGCGTAAGTAAGACTTACAACCGCATCCTGATCGTCATTGCCAGGATGCAGAATCTTCCTGACTAAGATTCGGTAGTGCATGATCTTTTAGTTTTTGATGGTTGGGAAATAGTGAAGACGACACAGTGGCAGGACGTAAGACATGTCCGCCCATTCTGATTAGGCATTATTCAGGTGGTTAAGGTGGTGAAAAATTGAACTAAACTGAAGGTATGTTGTGTCCTTCAATAAAAAAAGTTAAATGGCGTTTTATGCTGAAAAAAATAGAAGATTCTTGAAAAAGTCAAAACACAAAACGAAATTTTACCATCAAGAAAGACGGATGCCGTTATAAATTAATATTAAGCTATCTGCCGTTGCTACGCACGGATGAAGCAAGTAATAGTGGAACAGAAAAAGAAAAGACCAGGGTAAAATGGATTTTGTGTGTGATAAGGTAAAAATATAATCATGTCGCAATTTCGAACTTGCCTTTATCTTGTTTTAATAAGTATCATTTTAGTAAACTGCGGTGATGACAGTGTCCAAATGGTTCCCGATAATGGCGAGCTACTCTTTCACTCAGGATTCGAAGCTGGCACAATGGGCTTTCCACTGGATGCCCACGGTGATCTAACCGGAATTGACAATTCAGTGGTCGGAATGAACGACTGGGTACACGATTTCGATTCCAGTCCGATTCTTGGTGGTTTCAATTTCCAGTATGAAGGAGGGGTTCCGTCCGAACGATTCGTAAAGTTGATAGACGATCCTTCAGGCATTGAAAACAGGATCCTGCAATTCTGGCTGCAACACCCAAACGTAGAAGAAGACGGTGTTAAATACAAAGGCCGCGTCCAGGCAAATATCTACAACAACACCGCCGGCCAACTGAAGGAAATGTTCCAAAAAGTGAGGCTCTATCTACCTGAAGACATGGCTCAACTTGAACAGGCACCAGGATCGATCGGATGGCTGACCATTTTTGAGTTTTGGAATGATCCTGGATGGATTGATCCGTCGACAGGATTTCGGATCACGGTGAATCTAAAAAAACTCGATGCAAATCCCGGAACTCCCCTAACACTGGGCGCTCATGGCCAGGATTTCGTGGACGGCAAATACCAGTCCATTTGGGATGAAGACCATGAGGCCTTTCAAGTTCCGATCGAAAAATGGATGACCATCGAGATCTATTTCCTGGAAGGCGACAATGAAAACGGTCGGTTTTATTTGTCGGTGCAACCCGATGGAGAATCAAAGCAGGTACTGTTTGACGTTACCAATTACACACATCACCCAGATGATACAAATCCCGATGGGCTGACTCATTTCAACCCCATGAAATTGTATACTGGTGCTGATCTTATCAATTACATGCAAAGCCAGGATAAAGCGATGCAGATCTATTGGGATGATTTTGAGTTGTGGAGAAATAAGAAACCCGAGTAGCTACTTCTTAGCTTAAAACTCCTGTCTCTCCAACTACAATTCATCAAAAAGCACTTGGGCTAACAAAATCAGCCTGTATATTTACTTTATATATGATAGTGGTGAAAGCTTTTGGTCAGGTGAAGGAGGTACTTGGATCGGAGTTGTTGGTAAATAAGGAGATGGCTGATGTAAAATCACTGCGAGATTACTTACGTAACGAGTACCCCACCATTGTATGGTCGACGGTAGCAATAGCCGTCAACACGCAGTATGCGCACGACCCAGACCCAATAAGTTCGGGCGACGAGATCGCCTTGATCCCACCAGTATCGGGAGGGTAATGAATTGGTACAAATAGTAGAACATATTGACCTCAACGAGGTGTATAAGCTGCTGGCTGATCCGGCAGCAGGTGGTACCTGTATTTTTGTAGGCACTGTGCGGGACAACAGCCAAGGCAAAGAAGTAGTCGAACTGAATTTCGAGACCTACGACGCAATGGCCATTTCGGAAATGGAAAAAATCCGGGTCACAGCGATCGAAAAATGGGGCCTAGAAAAAGCGATCATGATCCATGCTATTGGAGAAAAGAAGATCGGCGATCCTGTAGTAGTGGTCGGTGTCGCCGCAGCTCATAGAAAGGAAGCCTTTCCGGCTTGTCAGTTTTTGATCGACGAATTGAAAAAGACCGTTCCGATCTGGAAGAAAGAATTTTTCACCGACAGCAGTCACTGGGTTTCCCAAACTCCCTGATATGGAAAAATTGAAAGACAAATTCGGCCGGGAGATCAACTACCTCCGTTTATCGGTAACAGATCGGTGCAATTTACGGTGTACGTATTGCATGCCTGAGCGAGGATTGAAATTCGCGCCTAAGCAGACTTTGCTGTCATACGAAGAACTACTGGATCTGGTAGATCTATTCGGATCAGTTGGAATCAACAAAATCAGAATCACAGGTGGTGAGCCCTTTGTTAGAGCTGACTTAATGGAATTTCTAAGAAAGTTAGCAGCTAAATCTTTTCTCGAAAAGATCAGCATTACTTCCAATCTAACCCTAATACGCCCTCATCTGCAGGAGCTGAAGCAACTAGGAATCAACGACATTAATGTAAGCCTCGACTGCCTGGACAGTGATAAATTCCTAAGGATCACTAGGAGGGACACCTTCGAAGAGGTTGAGCAGACCCTTTATGAAATGATTGATCGGAATTTCAATCTCAAGATAAACTGCGTTGTGATGGCCGGTGTCAACGAGGACCAGGTTCTTCCTTTGCTCCAGCTCGCTGAAAAGCACCCGCTGTCGGTTCGATTCCTGGAGGAAATGCCGTTCAATGGTTCCGGCGAGGAGTTAAGTAAGACGCTGAATTACAATGCCATTCTAAAGATTATTTCCAGCAACTACGAGTTCACAAAGATGTTGGATGAGCCTTCTTCCACCTCGCAGAATTATGCGATTGAAGGCTTCGAAGGAAGTTTTGGAGTCATTCCATCATTTAGCCGGACGTTTTGTGGGGATTGTAATCGCCTGCGGCTTTCTGCCACCGGTGAAATTCGAACCTGCCTGTACGGTCCTAATGCGTTGAACTTGCGCGATATGCTTAGGAATGGTGATACCCAAGAGGAGCTTAAGTTGGCGCTAGCTGAAGCGGTATTGAACAAACCTAAGGATGGTTTTGCGGCTGCTGATGAAAATGAAAAAACCTATTTATCTATGACAAAACTTGGCGGATGAGCAGTGAGTTGACACATATCAATCAAGATGGAGACATTCATATGGTAGATGTTTCCGGAAAAGAAATTACAGAAAGAGTTGCAGTGGCAACATCAAAAGTCAAATTTCCAGCAGAAGCATTTGCTGTCATTAAAAAAAATGGTTTCAACACGAAAAAAGGGAACCTTGTACAAACGGCGGTGCTGGCTGGGATTGGAGCTGTTAAAAAGACCTCCGATCTAATTCCTCTTTGTCACAATATTCCAATTTCCAAAACAGATATCGATATCAATCCTGTTGAAAATGGTTTTGAGATTTCCTGTTTTGTGAAAACGACTGGACAGACAGGTGTTGAGATGGAAGCGTTAACCGGTGCATCCGTAGCTGCATTATGTATTTACGACATGTGTAAGGCGTTGTCTCATGACATTGCATTGGGGCCAACACAGCTGATGAAAAAGAAAGGTGGAAAACGGGACTTTGAAAGATGATTTCAGCTTTTTTATAGATCATGTAGAATTTATTTCAGCATGTTCAGCGTTATCCAGGTGAGAGGGTTATTCTAAAACACTAAAGCGATGGAAACAGATAAGATTTTGGAATTAATCAGTAGAGGTAGAACAGATTTTATCTTCTACCTACTTCAAAAAGATAACTGGAAGGAGGTACTTCATGAGGGCCATGTCAAGCCCTTGCAATGGCTCGTGTATTACAACGACACCACAGCACTTCGGGCGGTACTGCAGGCTGGTGGAGATCTTACAAGCATCGACATAAATAGTGAGTTGGGGAATGCCGCCTTCTTTGGTCATTGGAAAGTTTGCGATTTTCTTATCAAAGAAGGAGCAGATGTGAATGCCGTCATTGATCAAGCTACAGGCGAAACATCTTTACACAACGCTTTGGCAAAGGCTGGTCGACCTTATTACCTATACGTGGTTAGATTACTTGTGGAAAATGGAGCGAATGTGAATGCCAAAACAATACCAGGGAATGAAACAGGAGCATTCATGCGGGATGTTCGAACAAAAGGAGAAACACCATTGCATCGTGCAGCCGCCTATGCAGATGAAGCGACGATTGAGTTTTTGATCCAAAATGGAGCCGATCCGGAAGCAAGGGATGAACATGGGAATTCTCCTTTGAGTTGGGCAAGTGAGCATCTTCGACCAGGCTCTATATTATCACTGCTGGCTTTCGGCGACCATCGAATTGGAGAAGCACACAAAGTGCGGAACATTAGTGATCATGGTAATGGTTGGGGAAACGGCATGGATTGGAATTTACTGGGTGATTATCTGCCGGAGAAGAAAAGCGATGAGCGATGATCAACGAAAGACAGCAACGGAATGGAACTTCAATCTAAGAGAAATGCCAGGACTGCAAAGAATAGGTGAGTTTTATTGTGAAGGGGAAGCGATCAATCAGCTGAAGAACGTCATCGCTGAATTTATTTCAGCATCTTCAGTGTTGTTTGAAGACCCTGAAACAAGTTCAGGGTGACTACAAGAGGATTAATTGGCGACCAACATATATGCAATATCTCCCTATTTGAGAATTATAAAACAACAAGAATATGCATAACGACTATACCGAAAACCTATACGGCCTCATCCTGATGGGTGGACAAAGTTCCAGAATGGGTACTGATAAGTCCTCTCTCGAATATCATGGTCGGCCACATGCGGAATTCATGTTCGAATTAGTCAATGGCATACTACCAAATACGTTTGTCTCGGTTAGAGAAAACCAACATGTCCCATTTACCAATCAAACCATTCAGGACAACTACCCAACAAAAGGACCAATTAATGGAATATTGAGTGCGATGACACAATACCCCGACAAAGCCTGGCTTGTCCTTGCAGTGGACCTTCCATTTGTAACGGAGCAAACCATCCATCATCTCATCTCATCCAGAAATACACGTAAGTTAGCGACAGCCTTTGCAACTAAGGAAAGCGGTCTTCCTGAGCCACTTGTAGCAATCTGGGAGCCCCACTCAGTTGAAGCATTGAGGGAGCATCACCTTATTGAGGACAAAAGGTGTCCGAGAAAATTCCTTATTAACAATGATATCGAACTGGTTCACCCAAAAGATGATCTGGAACTTTACAACGCAAACAATCCGGAGGAATTCGAACAAGCCAAATCAATGATCAAATGAATACCGATCGCTATCAACGTCAAATCGTCCTTCCTGATTTTGGCCTTGATGGTCAACGGAAACTGGCCGCCGCAAATGTGTTGATCGTAGGCGCTGGAGGACTGGGGGTTCCGGTAATGCAGTACCTTGCCGGTATGGGAGTGGGAAAGATGACCCTTATGGATGGAGATGTTGTTTCATTAAGCAATCTACAGCGACAGGTCATGTATCGAACAGTGGATGTGGGTAAGAAGAAAGTTGAAGTGGCAGAGCGATACATTCAGGGCCTTAACCAGGAAGTGCAAGTCACAATTGTTGATGAAATGCTTTCGAAAGAAAATGCAGAGCTACAGGTCAAAAGCCGTGATGTGGTGGTGGATTGTACAGACAGTATTGAGGCTAGATACGTAATTAACGATGCCTGTGAGAAGGAAAACGTGCCATTTGTTTATGGAGCTCTTTATCGGCACGAGGGCCATGTGAGCATTTTCAACTATCAAGGAAGTGTCTCCTACCGAGATGTCTATCCCGATGATTCAGCCAAGGTGGAGAATTGCAATGAAATAGGGGTGCTTGGTGTGCTACCCGGAATTATCGGTTGCTATCAGGCGATGGAAGCCGTCAAGGTCCTTACTGGTCTTGGAGACACATTAGCCGGAAAATTGCTAGTGGTGGATGCTATGAACATGGAACATCACATTTTTCAGCTTGCAAAAAATCCGGTAAAGAACCAGCCAGCAGAACCGGTTCATGAAATAACGGAAAGCTGGCTAACCTGGAAGGAAATAGATCAACTGGATCAGCAGCACTATCACTTTGTTGATGTTCGTCCCCCAGCCGTTTTTGAAGAACATCATGATGATCGCTTCAAGAATATTCCGATTGAAATGCTCGCTGGATTCAGTCCAGATGATAACAAACAGGTTGTGCTGGTATGCCAACGTGGAGTTACGACCAAACAAGCTTCCGCCATTCTTCAATCCAATTTTTCTGATGTAATCATCCACCAGGTGAAGGGGGGATACAACGCTCTATGAATGAGTATTTGCTTCTTTTTCTCTTGTTTGGGATCGCGTTATTCTACTCATCCATAGGGTTTGGGGGTGGGTCCAGTTACCTGGCCATTTTAAGTCTCGTACTAATCAACTTCTATGAGATTCGAACATTGGCATTGGTCTTAAATGTGCTGGTGGTTTCGATCGGAACTGCCATGTTCATCCGTAAGAGGGTCTTTGACTGGAAAATTTTTTGGCCATTTATTATATTGAGTGTACCGCTTGCCTTTGTAGGAGCAAGACTCCAACTATCAGAATCCACACTTTTTATCATCCTGGGTTCAGCGCTGATTCTGGCTGCAATTGTGATGTTTTTCCAAACAATTAACAGAAAAATACGCTTAAGAGACCTGAACCTACTGGAAAGTACTGTCCTTGGAGGAGTGATCGGTTTCCTGTCGGGACTGGTTGGCATAGGTGGCGGAATTTTTCTTTCACCTACGCTCAATTTGATTGGCTGGAAAAATGCGAAGATGATTGCCGCCTTAGCATCCACATTTATATTGGTGAACTCGTTGGCAGGAATTTCCGGATTGCTTGCAGCGGGCACTTTTGAGCTAAACCTCTCATTTTCGATAGGAGTGATAGTAGCGGTCATCCTCGGGGGAATTGCAGGGTCCAATCTTTCGGTTAAGCTCAATATCAACTGGATCAGAAGTTTGACTGCAATTTTGGTCTTGTATGTTGGATCGAGAATAGTTTTGCTGCATGGCTTTGGAATTCACGTTTAGTTCTAAGAAGTTCGATGAATGATATCCGTTGAAGAGGCATTAAGGATTATTGATGAGCACATCGTCAATTTGGGCTCCGAAGAAATCGCCTATTCCGCGGCGAAAGAACGAGTCCTTGATGAAAACGTACAGGCAGACCGACCTTTTCCACCATTTCACAGGGCCACAATGGATGGCATTTGTATCTCAATCAAAGATTGGGAAACAGGAATGCGTACATTTCCCATTTTCGGAGAGCAGTTTGCAGGATCACCACAGCAAACACTGAAGCTAGGATCTTGTATGGAAGTTATGACTGGCGCGGTACTTCCTGAAAATGCAAACGCTATTGTTAGATACGAGGATGTTACCATTGAAAATGACATTGCTACAGTCCACGTAGACACCATCACAGAAATGATGAACATTCATCTGGTAGGTACCGACGCGCAAGAAGGCGCTACTCTGATAAAAAAAGGAAAACGAATCAGTCACGGAGACATTGGAATCCTCACTTCAGTTGGGAAGACGGTTGTTCGTGTCAAAAAGCTACCAAAAGTGGCCATCATCTCGACTGGAGATGAACTTGTGCAGCCAGATCAAAAACCGCTTCCGCATCAAATCAGGAAATCAAATGTTTATACACTTTGTTCCTTGCTCCAGGATCAAAGGTTGTCCTATAGCCTTTTCCACTTAAATGATGAAATGGATGAGATCAATGCCGAGTTGGAAAAGATTTTATCAGAATTTAACCTCATTCTTTTGAGTGGTGGTGTTTCGAAGGGAAAACGTGATTTCATTCCGGAAGCGTTGGAGCAACAAGGTGTTAAGAAGCATTTCCATCGGATAAAACAGCGACCAGGAAAACCGTTGTGGTTTGGAAGCAACGACAAAGTCACCGTTTTTGGATTCCCGGGGAATCCGGTATCGACGATCGCCTGCTACACCGTTTATTGCCAGCGTTGGCTTCATCGGTCTCTAGGCCTGGAACCGGTTGGAACTGATGCTTTGCTGACTCAAGACGTCCACTTTCCCAAGGAGCTCACCTTGTTTATGCATGTCTCTATCATAAATGAGCAAGGAACCTTAAGAGCTATCCCACTTCGTGGCAATGGGTCGGGAGATCTTGTCAGTCTTTCGACTGCAGATGGGTTTATGGAACTTCCGGCTGATCAAAGTGATTTCAGGAAGGGAGAGGTGTTTAGGATTCATTTGTTTTGAGGGGAAGGGTCACAAGTCACTGGGGAGAGGGTAAAAGTCACCGGGGACGGCTGAAATTCACCCGGGAAGGTCTCCGGGTCACCCGGGACCAAATAAAATTCACCCGGGAAGATTGAATTTCACCCGGGGCAGAATAAAATTTGGCAGGGAATAAAAAAACTTACACGGGAAGCTGTCTAATTGTCACAGGAAAGGCTGTGAGTTTCGCAGGAGGGATTGCATGTTACACAGGAGAGGTGAAAATCGTGCAGGCTGACCGAAAATCTTCAGGAAAGTGAAATGTTATCTTTCTGAAGTTATTCAACCTTTTTCAGATCTATCAAAACATCCGGACCCTGGGCAAAAACCATTTGGTAGTTATTATCTCCCTTCTCCTCAAATGAAATTTGAACATAATCCTGCCCATCCCGGACCGTGTATGAATTTTCTGCAATCCTGTACAATCGTACTTTGCGTTTCGAGTTGCTTCTCCTAAGAAATAGTCCCTTGTTATCGTATCCAATAAACAATACTTGTTCTAGTGAGCTGTTTATATATTTGCCCTCCAGTTTGTCCAAATTGTCAGGATTTTCAAGAGTTTGGTACGATCTCATCACTGGCCAATCATATGCATTTGAAACACTGGTAACGAACTCTTGTATAAAGGCCTCACCTCCATCCGAATTGGTCAAAACGATCGCACCCTGCCCTTTGTCTATCAATCCATAAAGCAAGGCTGTATAGCCAAGGTTATTACCGGCATGCCAAAATGCCTGGGGTTCCCGTACACCTTTCAAATTGACTGCAAGCCCTTTATTATTTATTTGCGGAGTCAGCAGTTCTTTGACTAACTGCTGATTAAGAATCAGGTCAGATTGATCGTGATATTCCTTCTGGATTTCGATGACCAATTTTGCCAGATCCTCTGCGGTCGTCCACGGTCCGGCAGGCGCTTTCTCAGGATACAGGTTATATCGTCCACTACTTAGCCCCTTGCCATTTGCCATGTGTCCAGAAGCTATCTCCCTCTCAAGGTTTATATCTGGCTGATAATCGTAAATGGTGTTTACCATTCCAAGTGGTTCAAACACAGATCGGCTTACATAATCTTCAAATTTTTCACCGGTGACCTCTTCAGTGAGCAGTTGAAGAATCAAAAAACCTGCTCCCGAATATTTCTCAACGGTTCCAGGTTCAGAGCGAACTGCAATCTCTTTTTTGACATTGGAAGGCGGCGATCCATCAAGTATTTCGATCACAGAGGGAATGTCATCTTCAGCAGTATATCCCGGAAATCCATATCCATCTCTAAGGCCGGCGCTGTGCGAAAGCAAGTGCCTAATGGTGACCTGATTTGCCGCAAAATCTCCATGGTTCAGCTTCCAACTCTTCAATAGGTCGTTCACCGGATCATCTAAGGCGATCTTGCCATCCTTTACCAACTTAAGAATAGCAACCGAGGTGATGATCTTACCTATCGAGGCACATTGAAACAGGGTTTCGGGGGTTATGGGTTTTTTGGTCTCCGCATCCTGATAGCCGTAGCTTTTTGCCCAGTCAATTTTTCCATTGTCAATCACTGCGACACTAGCTCCGGTAATTTTGTGTCCGGCTAATTGCTGTGACAGGGATTTCTTAATGTATTTATCCTGGCTGTAGGTTTTGGGGAGTATTAGCCCGGATTCTACGGCCTCAATTCGATCAACTTGTGCATTTGACTGTAGTGCGGCAGTAAAAAGAGATAGAAGTAGGATTTTTGTTAGGTTCATGTCCCGCGTTAATCAAATTAGATGCCAAAAATTAAAAGGAAATTCGTTTGATTTAGTTTTTCCAGTGCTCTTGGGTAAATTGATACTATGAAGACCTGGCTAAAGTATCTAATCGAATTGGTGGTGATAACCATTTCGATCCTTGCGGCATTCTTGCTAGAAAATTATCGGGAGGAGCTACAACAACGAAAACAAGGAAAAGAATCACTAAGGTTAATCATCAACGAGATCCGACAGAATCGAGACATATTGGAAAGTAACATTGCGACGCTCAGGGGATTTAATGAATACGTTCAAGTGGTGCATTCACTGAATGTAAAGAGAGGTCTCGACGAGGGTTTCACTATCCCAAGAAAAAAACTTGATTCGGTTAAATCGGTGTACTTGTCCAACAACAGAATACAGAGACTAGGGAGTGGTGAGAATATCAATGCAGCTTTTTTTACCGACGATATTACGATAGATTTTTTTCTCGGGCAGTTAAATTTCTCGATGTGGGAATCTAGCAAATTTTCTGGAGCTCTAATTGGCTTGGAGCCGAAAATTCTTGGTGTCCTGCAAACTTGCTATTCCGCCTTTGAAACGGATTTTGGATATTCGGAAATGGATTACCACAAATCTCTTATCTCCGATTTTGACAGGCACGCATCTGTGCCTAAAATTATCAATGCCACCAAAAGGCTCGAGCAAGCATATGGGTTAAAGCTTGTGCTACTAAAAAATGATTACGATTCAATGATGAAGTATCTAGAGTCGT
Source organism: Cyclobacteriaceae bacterium (assembly GCA_028285685.1). GTDB lineage: Bacteria > Bacteroidota > Bacteroidia > Cytophagales > Cyclobacteriaceae > Ekhidna. Next base: position 179,150 of record JANQOR010000014.1, read on the forward strand.
ATGCCAAGAATTAGTTGATCAAACGCTTATAGTCTTCTTCGGTATCCACATCTACTTCACCTCTCTCAAATGGCACAGATGACACGTATTCCCTATTCTTCATAATGATCTTCTTAGCGCCCTCATCTCCCTCTAATTTCATCAGCTCATCAAAAAAATGATGGCTAAATAGGGCGGGAACACCGATCTGTCCGCCGTATTCACAGGCAGTAATTGACTTCAGATTTTTCTCTGTTGATAGAAGGTTTTTTAAGACCTGATCACTCAAAAAAGGCTGATCGCTCAATAAGATTAACACGTTTTGCAAATCCCTTTCCTTATTTCCTAGATGGGCCAATCCGAATCGGATGGAGCTAGAAATGCCATCTTCCCACTTATCATTGACAATCACATCCAATGAGTGAGAATTCACCTTCCTTCTGATACTTGAAGCATTTGCTCCTAGCACCAAAGCCATTGGATGGCAGCCAGTCTTTTCAGCGAGATCGATTACGTGCTGTAACAAAAGCTTCCCGTTGTTTTCGAGTAGTTGCTTGGGCCGACCCAATCGGGTGGAAGCCCCTGCCGCCAGGATAACCAGGCCTGTCATAGGCGCACAGTGTCAAATTGTGTATTGTCCTTGGAGTGGATCGGCTGATCTTTATCACGGAGTGAATGTCCCTCCAATCCGGAGAGCACCGCTTTTATTTCAGAAAGTATGGAAATAGCAATCTCTTCTGGAGTCTCCGCACCAATCTCCAGACCAACTGGTGCATATATTTTCTCCATTTGTCTCTTATTAGGCATTTTTCGTTGCTCATCCAGATCATCAAGCATTCTATGAAATTTCTTTCTCGGACCAAGAATTCCAATGTAAGGTATTTGCTCATAGTCAAGCAGGCACTTTAACACAGCCAAATCGTAATTGTAATTATGGGTAAGCAACACGAATGCTGTCTGTTCATCAATGGGAATATTTTCCAGAACAGCTTCTGGCTTGGACACAATCACCTGACAAGAAGAAACAAACCGCTCCTTTTTCGCATGAGTTGGACGCCCATCAACCACGTAAATGTTCCAGCCAAGGGTCTCCGCCATTTTTGCTAATCCCTGTACATCGTTTCCCGCTCCAACAATAACCAGCGAAACAGGTGGAGCATAATACTCGATGAATACGTTTTGATGGATTTCCCCGTCGACATACTCTCGAAACAATGAAGTCTTCGTCTTGGTAACTTCGCTTGCATCCGATAGGATACGTTCAGAAATTTTTTCATTTGAAATGGAGCCAAAAGTGCTATCGGCAATGAGTAAGCATGTGCCCGGCTGAAGCCCTTTCTTGTTTTTCAAGCTAAACAGAGAAATCAGAACACAAGCTTTTCGACTTTCCACAGCCGTCTCCAATAGCGAAATAGGGTTATGCTCATCTGTTTGATCGATTGGTTCGAACAATACCTGGATTATTCCATTGCATCCCAGCTGTGCTCCAACAACTGCGTCCTCCTCGTCACTGGTATCGTAAGTGATCAAAGTGTTCTTCTTTTGAACTAAGGCATACAACGCCTTACGGAGAGCATCACCTTCTAAACACCCTCCACTTATAGCGCCTGTGGTGATACCATTTTCATCCACAAGCATCCGTGCGCTAGGTCGTCGGTAGGACGAACCTTCCACGTGGACAACGGTAGCAAGTACTGACTTTTTTCCGGCCTTAACAGTAGCTTTATATGCGTCAATAATGGTTTTTACTTCTCTCATTGGCTTCTTAGCTGTTCAATTGCTAGCTTAAGTTTTTCTGTTGCTAAGTCGATTTCCTCTGCAGTCGTGAATCTACCCAGTCCGAAACGAAGGGATGAAAAAGCAAGTTCATCCGGCACTCCCATGCTTTTTAAGACATGCGAGGGCTCAACTGTCGCCGAAGTGCAGGCTGAGCCTTGTGAAACTGCGATTTCACTCAAAGAAAGCAACAATTTTTCTCCGTCGATACCTTCAAATGAGAGATTGCTAACATGAGGTAAACGTTCACTTTCATGTCCATTTCTCTTGGTTCCTGTGACTTGCAAAAGCCCCTGTTCTAATTTGTTCCTCATTGTCTTCAACTTGTTTGCATCCTCTTGCATTTGTTCTTCGCACAGCTCACAAGCTTTTCCCATGCCAACAATGCCCGGAACGTTCAACGTACCAGAGCGCATACCCCTTTCGTGCCCGCCTCCATCAATTTGGGAGCCTATTTTCATGCCACTTCTTACGTATAGTGCGCCTACTCCCTTTGGACCATACATTTTATGCGCAGAGAATGACAATAGGTCAATTCCCATAGCTTTCACATCCACTGGAATTTTTCCAACTGCTTGAGTAGCATCAGTCATAAAGGGTATATTTCGCTTTCTAGCCAGCTGGGAAATTTGTGCGACGGGTTGAAGAACTCCGGTCTCATTATTCGCAATCATCACGCTAATTAAAATGGTGTGTTCGCTCATCGCCGATTCTAGCTCCTTCAGATCAATCAAACCTTCTGAGTCAACCTGTAGGTAGGTTACCTGCAATCCTGCTTTTTCCAAACTTCGCAAAGGGTCCAAAACGGCCCTATGCTCTGTCTCGCAAGATATAACATGTCCGGGGTGACCATCAAACTTCTCCGCAACACTCTTAATTGCCAAGTTGTTTGACTCTGTTGCTCCAGAAGTAAAAACGATCTCTTTTGGGTCTGCTCCAATTAAATTCGCCACTTGCTCCCGGGCCAGCTCAACGCTCTCTTCAGCTTCCCATCCGTAGGCATGATTTCTGCTAGCCGCATTTCCAAAACGATCGTTGAAAAAAGGAAGCATTACCTCCAAAACTCGCGGGTCGACCGGGGTTGTGGCATTATGATCTAGATAAATCCTGTCTGAATTCATTGGTTTAAAAATAGAATCCTCTTGCTCGGTTCTATTGAACGAATTTAACGTGCCTGTTTGAATCCAAGGGTGATCACATCTATTCCAAAAGGCAGATTACATGTCGTTTGTCGAGCAAAAAGTGCTTTATATGCCAATCGTCACTATTTCTGTAGACATTGGATCAGAAATTCACTATTTTGTATGCTTATAAAAATTCAAATCAACATGGCCTCTTATTCTTTGAAAGTAAATGGCAAGACACACCAGGTGGATGTCGACGCTGATACCCCGATTTTGTGGGTACTACGCGATCATTTAAAATTAGTAGGAACAAAATTTGGATGTGGAATTGCGCAGTGTGGTGCATGCACTATTCACGCAAATGGCAATGCCATACGATCGTGTCAGCTCCCAATTTCAGCGGTAAATGACATGGAATTGACCACAATTGAAGGTTTGTCCAAAAATGGTGATCATCCTGTACAAGAGGCATGGTTGGAACATGACGTACCCCAGTGTGGCTACTGCCAGGCAGGTCAGATTATGAGTGCTGCTGCTTTTCTGGATAAAAATTCCAATCCTACAGATGAAGAGATAGCTACAGCGATGAACGGCAACATATGCCGATGTGGCACCTATGTCCGAATCAACAAGGCGATCAAAACCGCCGCAGAAAAAATGTCCTAACCATTCTAAAAGTCTACTCTTATGACGCTCATTACAACACAAATAAATAGACGATCTTTTTTAAAAGTATCTACAGCAGCAGGTGGCGGAATGATGCTTGGCTTTAGCTGGCTTGCTTCGTGTAGTGCACCCGGTGAAACTGTGAAAGCACCACCAAAAGAGTGGTTTGACATCAACGCTTATATCAAAATTGGTGACAATGGAGTTGTGACACTCTATAGTCCTAACCCCGAAATCGGACAAAATGTAAAAACTTCCATGCCGGTAATTGTTGCTGAGGAATTGGATGTGGACTGGAGGGATGTAATTGTTGAACAGGCGGATTTGAACCTAATTAAGTACAGCCGTCAATTAGCCGGAGGAAGCCAATCCATTCGACAGGGATGGCAGAGTCTGAGAATGGCTGGTGCTACTGGTCGCAGGATGCTAATGGAAGCTGCGGCAAAGCAGTGGAATGTTCCAGTTGGTGAATTAACAACCGACAAAGGTGTCGTCTCTCATAAAGCAAGCAATCAATCTGCTGGTTATGGAGAACTGGCGTCAGCGGCTGCTGAGATTGAAGTTCCTGCAGAGGTAGAGTTGAAAGACCCAAAAGACTTCAAATTGATAGGAAGCGATATAAAAAATGTTGATGCTAAAAAAATTGTTACTGGGGTCCCACTATTTGGGTTAGATGTGGATGAGGAAGGAATGCTGACCGCAATGATCATTCATCCACCAGCGTTTGGGATGAAGTTAAAGAATTGGGATGCGAGCAAAGCTAAGGCAATGCCAGGGATCAGAGATGTTTTCACTATCAATACTGAGCCGAAAGAAAAGCAGTGGTCTGACACGAATGCATTCACCGAATTAATAGCGGTGGTTGGAGAGTCTACGTGGCAGGTGATGAAAGCAAAGAAAGCAGTGGACGTTCAATGGGTGAGCGATACCCCTGCTGAAAACAGTGATGATCATGAACAAAAACTGCTGGAAGCGATAGATAAGAAGGGGGATATCAGAAGAACAGATGGAAATCCTACCAGAGCGATTGCCAATAGTGAAAAAGTAATTGAAGGCACGTATAGTGCACCTTTCATGGCTCACAATACGATGGAACCCATGAACTTCTACGCGAATGTGACTGACACAAAAGCCATACTCAACGGCCCAATTCAGACACCGGAGTACCTGGAAAAGTCTGTTGCAGATATTTTGGGAATGAATTTGGATCAGATCGATATACAAATGACTAGGATGGGTGGTGGATTCGGCAGAAGGCTATATGGCCATTTTGGAATTGAAGCAGCAGCTATTTCTCAAAAGGCGAAGGCCCCGATCAAATTGGTATATACTCGCGAAGATGACATGACACAGGGCACCTATCGCCCGATGTACCGAGTCAAGTATCGGGCATCATTAGATGCGAATAATAACCTCACGGGATGGTATGCAAAAGGAACAGGAATTCCGGGTAGCCCATTATTCCACAATAGATTCCCGGCAGGTGCAATTGAAAATTATGGATCGGAAAATGTAAATGTCCCTACAAATATTTCCACAGGTGCATGGCGAGCTCCACGTTCACATTTCACCGCAGGAGCAGAGAATTCGTTCATCGATGAGGTGGCTGAAGCTGCTGGTAAGGATCCAATTGATTTTCGACTGGAGTTATTTGATCGCGCCATTAATAATCCGGTTGGCGAAAACAATGACTACGATGCTGAGCGATACGCCGGTGTCCTGAAATTAGTTAGAGAAAAATCGGGATGGGACAACGAGACACCAGGTGTTTATCGTGGAGTTTCCGTCTACTACTGCCATAATTCGTATGTAGCAGAAGTGGTGGATCTTGAAAAGAACAATAACGACGAGTTAAAGATCAAAAAAGTATGGTGTGCTGTCGATTGCGGTATCGTGGTGAACAGAGAAGGTGCATTAAACCAGATCGAAGGTGGCATTATTGATGGCATTGGATCTGCGATGTACAGCAGTCTCAACTTTGAGAATGGCCGTCCAATTCAGGAGAATTTCAATTCATATCGATTGATTAGACATACGGAAGCTCCACCAGAAATCGAGACATTCTTTGTAAATAATGGCATAGCACCAACAGGACTAGGAGAGCCTACGCTACCTCCGGTTTCGGGAGCATTGGCGAATGCCATGTACAAAGCAACAGGTCAGCGCTATTATCATCAACCTTTTGACATCGCTGAGCAAACAGTTGAGTTGGGGTAATATCGTACTTTGTGTGTGATGCGGAGAGAAGCAGCTTCAAAGCCAGATGGATTTTAACCATTTTCCTGGTTGCCTTCCTTTGGACGGATGGAGCTAGTCAGGTAGTAACAACGTCTTCAGACAGTGTCTATTTTTGTCCTCCCTGCGGATGCACTGCAGATCATCTGATCTTTACCTCTCCTGGTCAATGTTCCCACTGTTCCATGCAGCTGATAAAGGTAGAGTCGGGGTCTATAGGTGAGGTACAGGCAGCTGTCGCTCCAGTTTTCCAGCACGGAAGGGTCTACTCTAAAATGTATGTTCGGATCATCTATCCTCTGATCATCTTTGAGCTGATATTTGCTCTGCTGCTATTTACACAGGTGGGAAAAAGTCAGCGATTCATTTTTTTCTCCCTGTTCATCTTCTCCCTCTCGCTTTACATGCTGAAGTTCCAGTTATACGGTACGGTGTACGCTTTAACATCTTCAAGAATCTCACTCTTTATTCCGATCTCATTTCTGCTCGTGGCTTGGCCATCGCTCTATTTTTTCTTGAGACAAAGCGTTGAAAAAAAAGCGATTCCCATCAAGGAATTTCTGGTTCATTTTTCCCCTGCAGCTTTGTTTTTGATTTTTCAGATAGGCTCGTTTCTCATGTATCCATTGAGTGAGGAGCTCATTTATAACTCTTTTGATTCGGTTCTAGTCCCGATTGAACAAGCGCTTTTCATACTTGGTGGATTCTATTATGGCTGGAAAATTTTGAAAATTCGCAAGGCTGTCCCGCAGAAAAATTCCAGCTCATCGGTGCGTTTGAGATATAGCATTTTCACGGCATTCGTTTTTGCTGTTACTGTGCTTTTAAGCTTGATGCTTTTTAGCAATTTCTTTCTCTATAAAGGGCAGGTCACCACACTCGACTATCACCTTCTTTGGCTGATGTTTACGTTGTTTTTACCCTGGTTTTGCTACGAAGCTTGGAGAAATAGAGAGGGTTTTATGCTGATTACGAGTCAGGCATACAGACTATCAGATCAAAAGCTCAGTGCATTGAAAGACAACTTCGATCAAATTCTTCGAGACGGCAAAACGATTAAAGATCCCGCGCTTGGACTTGCAAATATTGCCCAGTTATTGCAAGTAAGTCCAAGAGAAATTACGGAATTGATACGAAGGGCCTATAAATCCAATTTCTACGAAGTAGTCAATTCTAGCCGTGTAGAAATGGTCAAGACCAAACTGTTGCAATCAGATTTTGACCACCTCACCAATGAAGCTATTGGTCAGCTATGCGGGTTTAGGTCAAAAACTACCTTCATCAAGGCATTTAGAAAGGTTACAGGGCTGACCCCTCGCCAGTATAAGGAAAATCACAAAGTGTCCGCCTGACTTTGATCGTAATCATCTGACTCCGATCTGGATCATTTGCCAGCAACTGAACTTGTCTAAATCGGATGGTCATGCTTAAGTAGGTCCGCAACGTTTGGTTTGTGAAAAAAAAACATGCGGGCAACTTTCACTTTCTTTTTGAGCATTCAACTGATTACATGTGCTCTGGCACAATGTGACACGACACTTCCAAATTCGAGAGACGGTTTATTCTCTCCTGATGGGAATCGAATCGTGTTTTCGTCCTCCAGAGATGGAAATCAAGACATCTATATTATGAACAGTGATGGAACGGACCAAAAATGGCTGGCGGGAACAAAAAATGCGGACTACTATCCAAGTTTTACTCCAGACGGCAAATACATTGTCTTTGACTCTTACGGCGATGGAACAGCTTCTATCTTTATTATGAATGCAGATGGCACCAATCTGAAGCAACTAACAGATCCAAATAAATTTAATACCGATCCTAGAGTCTCGCCTGATCAAAATAAAATTCTCTATTACGGTAAAGAGGAAGGCTCCGATCACATTTTTGTCATGGACTTTGATGGGCAAAACGTAAGAAGATTAACCCATACCCAAGGTAATGAACGCACACCCGTTTGGTCGCCGGATGGAAGAAAGATCGTGTTCATTTCGGGAAGAGATGGCAACCGTGAGGTCTATACTATGCTCGCTGACGGTTCCAATCAGGTGAAAATCACAGATAACCCCGGCCCCGATCTCGTAGCAAGTTGGTCACCTGATGGAAAGAAAATCCTGTTTTATGGAAAGAGCCAGCCACGCTCCGTCAATCCTCTCGAGGAAACCGAAATCCTGACTATAAACCCGGACGGTACGGAGCGAGAAAACTTGACTAAAGACAACTTTCCAGATCAAGGACCTACTTTTTCCCCTGATGGGCAAAAAATTCTGTACACTTCCTGTCGTGGCAATCGGGAGCTGTTCATGATGAACAAAGATGGAAGTAGCAAACGCCAATTGACTTTCTCGCTCGACGACGATTCGAAAGAAGTTGCAGCAATTCAAGCGGCTGTCTTCAAGTCTTACATCCATCCTGTTTACTACGACTCAAGCCTTGAGGATCTAAAAGATGGAATCCACGAAGAATTCAATATGTATGTGCTACATAACAACAAGTTCTCAAAAAGGTCAAGAGACCAGTGGGTTGAGAAACTAAGAAACGTAAGAAACTCCAATCGCTCATCCAGCAACTATACTTACAAATTCGATCAAGTAGATTTTGAAGGTCAAACGGCCTTCGTCAAACTGATCATGCTTGAAAAAGGAGAAAAAAAATTCATCGATTACCTGTGCCTCTACAAATTCAATCAAGACTGGAAGGTGATGACCAAATTGTTCTCAATAAAGTAGAAAAAAACTATATTAATTAGGATATGATATCACCCAAGTGCTTGGTCATTCAACTTTACCTTCTGCTGGTTGCAGTGATGAGCTTTGCCCAGGTGAATGAATTTGGAACGAAGATGGATACCTTTCTTAAGCCACTTCTCCAGGGTAACAATTTCAGCGGTTTCATTCTTATTGCCGATAAAGGAGAAATCATAGTAAGCAAGGGGTATGGGTATTCTGATATTGAATTCGAAAAAGAAAATTCTGCCGATACCAAATTTCAGATCGCGTCACTTTCCAAGACATTTACTGCTGCAGCTATTTTACTATTGATGGAGCGGGGAAAACTGAAACTCAGTGATCCGATTGTAGCTTATGTTCCTGAGTTGGACAAGTATAAGGGAGTGACTATTCACCACCTTCTCAATCATACCTCGGGTATTCCGGATATTAACAGACAGGAGATTTACAAGAAAATTCGGGCTTCGACAAACACTGCAGAAAGTTTGGTAGATGTGATCAAAGAGTTCGAACCAAGCTTTAAACCGGGAGAAAAGGCATATTCCTATAGCAACTCGAATTACAACGTGTTGGCCCGAATCATTGAAGTCTCATCAAGTAAAAGTTACGGGGATTTTCTTCAGCAAAATATTTTCAACAAACTCGAAATGGTCAATTCAGGTCACAGGGAAGTAAGTAAAAGATCTCCGGAAAACATGGCCGAAGGTTATGTCCCCTCAGGAGGTTATGAAGAAGTTATGAAGGCTCCTTACCTAGACTGGACAGTAAAAACTGGCAATGGATCTCTCTGCGCTACACCAAATGATCTGCTAAAATGGGTCGACGCGTTGATGGCAGGTCAGATCTTAAAGTCCAATACACTGCAATTTATGAAGGACAACAAATACGGATGGTTTGTGGGGGAAAAACTCGGGGAAGAGGCTATGTACATGAATGGGAGTAGTCCAGGATATAATGGTTACTTTGGCTATTTTCCGGCACAGGAGTTAACAATTATTGTTCTTGGAAACTACGATATCGCCCTCGCTACAACCATCGGCAATGGTCTACTGGCAATGTGGAAAGGCGTAGAATTTGAGAAATTTCCCTCACTTCAACCCCATTCGGTAGAGCAGTCCTTCATCGACCAGATCCAAGGAGAGTATAAGTTCCACTACTACACAGTTGAGATTCTTGTCAGAAATGGACAAATAGGTTATCGCTCGGGATATCCGTACTATGACGTCTCGATGATCCCAATAGGTAAGAACAAACTATTCAACCGTTTCTTCTGGACCAACCTAGTACTAGAACGAGACGAAGACGAGAATGTCATCTCCATTTATTGGGAAGGCAATCCCAATCAAAGGGGAACCAGGGTAACGAAAGATTGAGCTTCTAAATCAAGGTTACGTCTGCAATCACCTCAAGTAATGCGGGTCCGTCATGCTCGAAAACCTTTTTCATAGCTGCATCCAAGTCCGCTTTCTTCTCCACTTTAATACCCAAAGCTCCACATCCATCTGCATATTCCGCAAACGCAGGATTGTGAAGATCTGTAGCCCACACATCAAATTCTCCAGCTCGTTGCTCCTTCGAAATTTTTCCAAGCTCCGAGTTGTTCAATAGAATCAGCTTTATTGGCATGTTGTATTTCACGGCAGTAGTGATTTCTGCTAAGTATTGGCAAAATCCTCCATCACCAGCAACAGCGATCACAGGTCTTGAATTGCCGACCGCTGCCCAGGCACCCATTGCTGCCGGAAACGCAAAGCCGATTGATCCGAGATATCCTGACATCAAGAATGTATGCTGTTTGCTTTCGAAGTATCGCCCTAACGAGTACGCATTGTTTCCAACATCCACACAAACCACTGCATTTTCAGGAGCCAATCGATTCATTGCATCGAAAATAGCAATGGAACTCACCCCTTTCCCGTGATCATCACTAAGTCGATTTTCTTTCTCCTCTTTCCAAATCCCCCATCTTTTAGCTACCTCCGATCGCTGGTCAACCGTGTCGAGTTTGCCTCCAATTTCATCCATCAGCCTTTCAACTGTCACTGATATCTCACCCCAAACCGGACAGTCTATCGTGTGGAACTTACTTAGCGCTAAACGATCAAAATCAACCTGGATGGTTGGCTTATGATCCGTAATCCCAGTGTGATTGGAAAAAGAAGCACCAAAAACACAGAGCAAATCGCACTCATTCATAAACCACGAGGCGATCGGCGTACCACTCCTTCCTAAAACCCCACAACCAAGCGGATGATGATCTGAGATCTGACCTTTTCCCTTAAATGTGGTAAGAATAGGAGCATTTATACTTTCGGCAAAAGCAATGATAGCTTCCATATCAAAACGAGCCCCGTGTCCCACAATGATGACCGGGCGTTTAGAAGCTTTAAACATTTCGACAGCCTTTTCCAGGCTCTCTCGTGGAGGTGCAATTTTGGGACTAGTCATCCATCCGTCAGGTGTTGTCGGCTTCTCGCTTTGCGGTGCTACAACTTCCTGAATTTCATCCGGAAAGGTCAAATGGGAAACGTCCCTGTTGACAATTGAATGTTTTATAGCCGTTCCCATCAGATGAACATGCTTGCTATTTGCCTGAACGGAGTGATTGAATTCTGCAACAGCACCAAACGCTTTCACCAGATCCACCTCCTGAAAATTTCCTGTGCCGATCACTTGGGTCGCTACTTGTCCGGTTAATGCAAGGATTGGTGCTCGGTCGACTTTGGCATCCCACAGCCCCGTGAACATGTTTGTGGAACCGGGACCGGCAATCGCAAAACAGGCGGCAGGTTTTCCGGTCAGCTTACCATAGGCCGATGCTGCAAAAGCTCCGGCACCTTCATGACGTATGCCATAAAAATCGAGATTGCCTTTTTCAGCTTGTCTTCTAAGTGCATCAGCAAAGCCTAAATTTGAATGCCCCACCATTCCAAAGACCTTATTCACTCCCCAGTTGACCATTGTTTCAACCATTACATCTGAAAGTGTTGTTTTATGTGCTTCCTCCTCCTCGATACCCACGTACACGACACCATCTTCAACCTTGGTTAGAAAGGTGGTAACACCACCATCATCGTAGCCAGGAGCAAGACCCGTACACGGGTGGTAGTCCCAACCATGCCAGGGACACCGCAAAAGTCCATTTTCTATGCTTCCTTCACCTAATGGACCACCTTGATGAGGACACTTGTTGTCCAACGCACAAATCTTTCCCTCAAAATGCGTGAGGCAAATGCCCTGATGCTCTGCGGTAACAGTCATTACTCTGCCTTCAGGTAGATCTTCAACATTGTCAAGGACCTTATGCCATTTCATCTGTGTTGCCATAATTAGTTGATTTTACAATGGATAAAAATTTGTTCATGATTTAAGTAGGTACTTCACGAGGTTGCCGACCGACAGTCCTTGTACCAGGATTGAAAATACGACCACCATGTAGGTTATGAAGAGAATTACTTCCCTATTTTGATTGATAGGAAGAGTCAAAGCCAGCGCAATGGAAATCCCACCTCTTAGTCCCGCCCAGGTCAAGATCATCAGTTCTCTTCCGGAACACAAATGATCTTGCCTTTGCAGCCGGTTGCCCGCTGAGGAAGCCAAATAGCGTGAAACAAGGACAATTACAATTGTCAAGGCACTCAGTAGCAGAAAACTAAATTTGAAATCCAAGACCAAAATTTCAATGCCGATCAAAACAAAAAGAATGGCATTAAGCACCTCGTCAATTATTTTCCAAAAGGTATTCAGATTTAATTTCAGCGCCTCGGGAACATCCTGCTTTGAAAGTCGGTTTCCGATCATGATCCCAGCCTCGACAATGGCAAGAGCTCCGGACACACCTATGAGCTGAGCCAAGGCATATCCCGCCATGACAATGCCAAGCGTAATATGGACTTCAATGATTGGCTCGTCGCTGATCGCTTTCAAAAACCATATACCGATATACCCTAGCAGTAAGCCAAGTGCAATTCCTCCTCCGCCTTCGACAAGGAAATCTTTAGCAATAGTGAGCGCACTGACAGATTCGCCTCCATGGTGACTACCCTCCCCACCATTAGCAATTGTGAGTAGCGTTAGGAAAACAACGATTCCAACTCCATCATTAAATAAAGACTCTCCAATGATCTTTATCTCCAGCTTCTTACTGACATTCGCTTTTTGCAAAAGCCCCAATACGGCCACAGGATCTGTAGGTGAGATAAGAGCTCCGAATACCAAGCTCTGGATATAACTTAATTCAATCCCTATCCAATTTGAGACATAAAATGTCATTGTTCCAACCAGGAAAGTGGAGATTAGTATCCCGATCGTTGCGAAGACGATCACGGGTCTCTTCTCCTCCAAGAGATTGTTGAGGTTAACATGAATGGCCCCAGCGAATAGCAAGAATCCGAGTAGGAAATCAAACAATATCGTTCTAAAATCTATCTCTACAACTACGCTACAGACCTGATGAAACCAGTTGATATTAATGAGTTGAAGTCCGCCAAGAAAACCCGAGACAACAATGGAAAGGATCATTACTCCTATTGTAGGAGGTAACTTGAGGACCTTGTGGTTGATAAAACTCAACAAGGCTGAAACTGCTACGATCAGGGAGAAAATGGCAAACATCCCTTAACCTATTCCTGCGTAATTGATTCCTGTCAACCTATGTATATCAAAATCGAATGTTGACAGGTCGTCTTTATTGAACTTTGCAACATCATCGTACCCGCAGGATCTAGCTACAACCTTGATCAGATCCGTACTTGCGGTGAAGAAGTTTTTTAATTGATTTGCAGAATTCTGGATGATGAGTCGTGCACGTAGATGTTCTTTTTGAGTTGCAACACCGACTGGACAGTTGTTGGTGTGACATGCACGCATTCCCAGACAGCCAATCGCCTGCAACGCAGAATTGGAAACTGCGATCGCATCTGCCCCTAACATCAAAGCCTTTGAGAAATCCTCAGCTATTCGAAGCCCACCGGTAATAACCAAAGAAACATCGTTAACTCCCTGATCATCCATGAACTTTCGCGCCCGTGCCAGTGCTGGGATTGTAGGAACATTGATATTGTCTCTCAAGATGGTTGGAGCAGCCCCAGTTCCCCCTCCTCTCCCATCAAGAATGATGTAGTCCACCCCTGATTCAAGTGCGAAGGCGATATCTTTTTCCACGTGGCTGGCGGCGATCTTAAATCCAACCGGAATCCCCCCTGACACTTTTCTCACCTCCTCCGCAAAATCTCTGAAATCAGCAGCGCCCTGGAAATCTGGAAAAGTTGCTGGGCTTATCGCAGTCTGTCCTTCTTTCAGTCCTCTAACCTCAGCAATTTCTCCGCGAACTTTATCACCAGGCAAATGACCTCCGGTTCCTGTTTTTGCCCCCTGGCCACCCTTGAAATGAAAGGCCTGAACTTTCTCAATTTTGTCCCAGCTAAACCCAAATTGTGCTGAAGCCAGCTCATACAAATATTTGGAATTGTTGGCCTGCTCATCAGGCAGCATTCCTCCTTCTCCAGAGCAAATTCCCGTCCCCGCCATCTCCGCGCCCTGTGCCAATGCTATCTTGGCTTCTCTCGAAAGTGCTCCAAAACTCATATCGGAAACAAACAGAGGTATGTCTAGTTCAAGTGGTCTCTTGGCTTTAGGTCCAATCACCACTTTGGTTGAAACTTTAGCTTCGTCAAGAAGTGGTTTCTTGTGAAGCTGAGCGGGTAAAAATTGAATGTCTTCCCACTTTGGTAACGTATGTCGATCCACACCCATTGCATTTGTGAACCCGTGATGTCCAAGTTTCGTGAGGCCATCCTTCGCCAACGTCGAAATATGCCTGGTGTATGGTTCTGTATTCTCAGGATGGGTATCAGCATAAAGCCCCTGATAAGCATCTCGATTGAAGGGTTGTGGATGGTCTTTTTGAAATGCTAGAATTTCGTCTCGATTAACACAAACAAACCCACCGGAGATGATCTCGGTAAACTTCTCAAGCTTTTCACTATTGTTGTACGAACTTACACCGGTATCATAGCGATAATCCCAATTGTGAAGTCCACAAACAATATCATCACCAATAATGGTCGCATCAGACATTAACGCTCCTCTGTGCTGGCACCTCCCATATAATACCGAAACACTGTCACCATACTTGACAATTACCAAGTCCGTTTGTTCCGCCAAAGCATAGGTCGGAGTTTTTTCTTCCAGTTCTTCAAGCTTAATAAGCTTTATTAAATCATTCGACATAGGTAAGATTAGGTTAATGAGTTAAAATCTCAGCATCCATAGTTGATCGACTAGTGATCAAATGTACTATTCACATCAAGTTAATGAATGTATTGCAGATTACATTCCCTAAGTAAAAGTCGTGGCTTAGCCAATCGAATTGCCATTCTGCGCATTATCAAACCTCCGGTTTGATCATAATCTATTTATGATTATTTTAGAAACGATTTAACCAGCCTCGAAAAACTTACTCACTTCAATTAATTGAAAAAAATTGAAGTAAATGACGACCGCTATACAACCAGAAGGGAATTCTCATTCCCCGATGGATTCCCGACGAGCGATCCAAAAATGTGACGAAATATCAAACAACTGCCATTCTTGAAGATTGTAAAATCTAACCTAACCTAAACAGTATTGACATGGACATAGAACAAAAACAGTGGGATGAACAAAATAACTGGACCGAAATATCAAACACCAACTTATCTCAGAATGCCCAATTGGTACTAGCTTTTGGCTGCAAAGAAGCTTTGCAAAATGAGCAGAGGTTTGATGAAATTCGGGGGTTTTATCCAAACGCAAATATTGTAGTGTGTTCGACCGCCGGCGAGATCCTGGACAACAAGATCGCAGACGGTTCCATCAATACCACAGCCATATCCTTTAACTCAACCGATACCAAAGTCAATCAGGTTAGTATTTCCAGTTCCGAGGATACATTCCAGGCTGGAATCGACTTGATAAATGGGCTTAAAAGAGACGATTTGGTCTACACTCTTGTGATTTCGGACGGTCATATTGCGAACGGCTCTGAATTGACTAGAGCGCTTGGGCAAAGTGTACATCAGGACATTGCTATCACGGGAGGGTTGGCAGGAGATGGACCAAATTTTCAATCGACGTTGGTTGGGTTAAACGAAACACCAAGTGAAGGAAAAATAGTGGGTATTGGCTTTTATGGCAACAAACTTAAGGTAGGTCATGCAGCAAAGGGTGGTTGGGATGCTTTCGGACCGGAAAGGTTAGTAACCAAGGCCTCGCACAACGTTCTTTATGAACTTGACGGTAAATCGGCGCTTGAACTATATAAAACATACTTAGGCGAACTCGCAAAAGATTTACCTGGTTCAGCCTTATTGTTTCCTTTAGGGTTGAAGTTAGAGGAATCGGCGACTCCATTGGTGAGGACCATTCTTGGTGTTGACGAAGAGGCTGGAAGTATGACATTCGCTGGTGATATTCCCGAGGGTTCAACAGTGCGCATGATGAGATCCAATTTCGACCGAATAATCGATGGAGCCTCTAAAGCAGCGGACACTGCAATTTCTGATTTTGGATCGTTTGAACCAGATCTCGCTGTAATTATCAGCTGTGCGGGAAGAAAGTTTGCCTTGCAAGATAGGGTTGAGGAAGAAGTAGAAAAGGTACGTGATGTGCTTGGCGAAAAAACGGTCATCTCCGGATTTTATTCTTATGGTGAAATATCTCCTGTTGTAAAATCGACAAAATGTGAACTTCACAACCAGACGATGACCATAACTACTTTAAAAGAGGTAGTTGATGAGTAAAAGAAACAACCACCTTCAACGTCAAATCTGGAAATATTATGGAGACAAACCTTTTCCGAAGGAGCTGGAAAAACTCATACAGTCCGTAAGTGACTCGTACGATAACTACGAAAAAGAACACAAGCTGCTAAACCGGATCATGGATCTAAGCTCTCAGGAGCTGTTTGATGCCAATGCCGAATTGAGAAAAAGAAATGACGAACTTGATCGATTTGTATATAGTACCTCACATGATTTAAGAGCCCCTTTGACATCAATCCTTGGCTTACTTCAACTTATAGAGCTCTCCAAGGACAGTGAAGATATCGATAAATACCTTGGTCAAATAAGGACCACCACCCTGCAACTCGACAATTTCATACAAGATATTGTCAACTATACTCACAACAAGAAACTGGACATCACCTACGGCGAAATAGATTTCAAGAAACTGATTGAAGATTGCCTAGACAAACTCAATTTCATGTCTAATTCAGAATCGATTGAAAAAGTAATTGAGATTGATGGTCCTGTCGCATTCCATAGTGACATTCAGCGGCTTAATACCCTTATTTCCAATCTCATTTCCAATTCCATCAAGTATTGTAAACCCGATTCGAAAGACTCATTCCTAAAGGTCAGGGTCACGATCAGCCCAAAAGAAGCAGTGATTACGATTGAGGACAATGGGATAGGGATTGACAAAGTGCATATCGACAAAATCTATGACATGTTCTACCGTGCCTCTGCAAAATCAAAAGGTAGCGGCATTGGACTCTACATCGTCAAGGAAATTGTAGAGAAACTGAAGGGTTCAATTTCTATGAGTTCCGAGTTGAATATGGGTACGACTTTTACCCTTGTGTTACCTAATCAGGGTCAGTTTAAGACCGCAGGCAAGCAGCAGGAAAAATAAACCCAAAAAGTTAATAACAATAAGGTAAAATCATTTTTCACATGATAGATTTGAGGACCAGATATAACTTGCTATTGTGAACAAACTTCAAAAGGTATTACTTGTGGATGATGATGATATTGTGAATTCCATCAACAAAGTAATTATCAAACATGCAAAGTTCGCAGATGAGATCATCTCTGAGACAATAGCTTCAAATGCCATTGATTACATCAAAATTCAAAAAGAGGAGGGTTCTCTACCTGAACTTATTTTTCTCGATATCAACATGCCTGAAATGGACGGATGGGATTTTGTGGATGAGTATGTCAAACTTGGTTTGGAGGAAAGTGGCCCCAGGATCATCATGTTGACATCATCGATCAATCCGAGAGACGAAAATAGAGCCTCCCTAATTGATGAAATCACGGATTTCATGTCTAAGCCTCTCTCGCCGGAAATCCTCGATAAGATCTACCTTGATCATTTCGGCTCTAATTGAGTTGAAGGGTAAACTTAGCCCCTTTCTTTGGAGCACTTTCAACCTTTAAAGTCCCTTTATGGTAAGTCAGGATTGTGTTGATGATGTGCATACCAAGTCCGGTTCCCTCGGTGTGAGTGTGCAACCTGACAAACGGTTTTATCATTTCCTCGCCATGCTTAATGGAGTCAAAGCCCAAGCCGTTGTCTCGAACAAAAAGAATTGTACGGCCGTTGGCTGTTGTCGACTTAATATCGATTAACAGGTCCTTGTCCGGATCTCTGTACTTTATTGCGTTTGACAAAAGGTTCTGAAGAATCGTTCGCAAGTGTTCCCGAGGATAGAACAAGGTTGGACAGGCACTGAAATCCTTCCTTATTTTGGCATTTGAGTCCTTGATCTGGACCACCAGATTCCCTACCGCATCTTTTAAAACAGAATCGAATTGAAGATTTTCTTTTTTCGTTCCCAGCTGCTCTCTTATTTTGTTGAACTCGATCAGCGCATTGACTGTTGTTTCGAGTTTTACCGCCGAACGCCTGGCATTATTCAGAACGGTATCATAGTGAGAGCTGCTTATTTTATCTCGGTCCAACATCCCTAGCAGGGATTTCATGTTTTTGATCGGGGCCTTAAGATCATGGGCTGTTCTATAAGAGAAGTTTATGAACTTATCTATGTCGCTTTGTGCCTTTTGCAGCTTATCGGCCATGGTATTAAAGGATTCTACTATGTCCTCTGTGATGCTATTTGAGCGGAGTTTTATTTTTTTATCAAACTGACCTGCTCCGAGTTTTTCGGCTCCATCCCTTATATCTTCGAGCGGTCTCCAAATCCTATAGCTGAACGTATACACAGCGATTAGCGCAAAAATGACGAAGATTAATGTCAGTGTAGCCACCAATTCCATCGAGATCACCTCTTCGCGCTCTACTTCCTTCATTAGGTTCTCTGTGAAGATCTCGTGACGCATCAGTACTCCTTCGATCTGCTTGTTGAATTGGTCCTCATCGACCTCAACCTTATCAGCCAATATGAGTGCCTCTTCATTCCTACCTTCTTCAAGCAGATCCAACACCACAAAAGCGGCATTTTCATAGCTTGTATGGTCGACCTCCAGCTTCTTCACATATAGCAGTAAAACCCTCAAGCTACTCTTCTGAGATTCCTGTTTTGTGAGATTGAACGCGTTCGATACTTGTTCCTCAGCGGCAATCAAGTCTTCATCAACCACTTTAGCCAGATACCTAAAGGTACTATCAGCTATGCGGAAATTTTGTTCATTTAAGGAGGTCTGGTTCTTGTCATTTGCGTATCGAACGGCTCTTTCGAAATTTATCGATTGTTCAAGCTGGTTCGTTTCAATCCTAGTCAATGTTTCGATTAGTGGTAAATCGATTTCAGCAACATCCTCCACATCCTTATGTGTCGTTATAATTCTTAGAAGTGCGATCGCACCCAAGATCAAGATCAACGAAATGATCAGCGCACTTCTTCGAAGGATGGTATCTCTTACTCTGTTTTTCATTTAGTGAATCAGGTCCTGCAAATTAGTCTAATTCTATCTTCGCAGACATCACCCGAATTGTCTCGTCCAGGTTCATCGTTTCAATTTTCAGCTGCGTAAGCAAATTCTCGTAGTTGTTTCGATCTTCCCAGTTGGCTTTTACAAGATCAACCAGGGCCAAAATAGTGGTTATTGGGTGCCTAATATTATGAGAGGCGTAAAAGGCGTGATCGGTCAATTTCTTCCGCATTTCCTCTTTCTCTTTATCCACAAACTCCGATAGATCACCATCCGACATCTTTTCCGGGTGATATTTTGCAAGCCACTGTTTCGAGTTGTAAGACTGGATTATATAGGAAAGAGCAATGTGCAAATGAATGATTTCACTATCCACCCATTTCCTCTTCTTCCCCGCTTGCTCAACCAAAATGAAACCGAAAAGCACACCGTTATACCAAACTTGATGCCCCATTGTAGAGCTTATGTTGTTTGGTATGAGGTAATCTTCCATCATTTCAGATAGCCTGGGATCCTTCGCAACATTGGTAGCCGTAATTGACTGGTTTGTAATTAGATGGTTATAGTACTTTGGGAATTCTTTTTGCCAAATAGCATTTTCCTTGCTAAAGGAATCCAGGTTAAAATCATAGAGCTGCATGTTTTCGAATGCCTCCTTGTATGGCTTATACTGCCAAAAGGAGGTGCGACTCACTTCTAGTTCTCTTGCCAATACAACGAGCACTTCGCGAACAAAGTCCTCAAACCTTCCTTTGATCAGAGCCTCCGATTCCGATAGCTCCAAGAACGTCTTGTATGTGGTAGTGTTCTGCATTCAATCAGGCGGCCAAAAAAATAAGATAGCTGGTGACGTAAGTTAATTGTTAGTTTGCAAAGATCTGCTGGTCATCTTTAAACGCTTTAAATTCCAGCGAATTGCCTGACGGATCACGAAAAAACATGGTAGCCTGTTCTCCCAGCTGGCCTTTGAACCGAATGTAGGGCTCGATAATAAACTCAATGTTTCGTGCTTTCAAACGTTCGGCCAACTCTTCCCAGGCATCCCAATCCAGTACCACTCCAAAATGAGGAATAGGTACATTCTTTCCATCTACAGGGTTTGTCTGACCCGCGCCTTCACTCTCAAGCAGGTGAATAACAAATTGATGTCCATAAAAATTGAAATCAACCCAGTGATTAGATGAACGGCCTTCTTCAAATCCCAAGGTATCTCGGTAAAAGGACCTGGTCTCTTCCAGATCCTTTACTGGCATTGCCAAATGAAAGGGTCTTAATTTTTCCATGCTAAGAAAGAAATGGGTATTTGTAATCGGTTGGAGGAACAAAGGTTTCTTTGATCGTGCGTGCGCTCACCCATCGAAGTAAGTTCATCATAGCGCCAGCTTTATCATTCGTCCCCGAGCCTCTCGCGCCACCAAAAGGTTGCTGACCTACCACCGCGCCTGTTGGCTTATCATTAATGTAGAAATTTCCTGCAGCGTTCCTAAGTTTTTTGGTTGCCAGATCAACGGCATAGCGATCACGAGAGAAGATAGCACCCGTCAAGGCATAAGGTGAAGTCTCATCCACGATTTCTAGTATTTCCTCAAATTTTTCAGGATCATACACATGAACAGTTAGAACTGGACCAAAGATTTCCTCACACATTGTTCGATACTTTGGATCTTCGGCTTGAAAAACGGTGGGCTCTACAAACCACCCCTTCGATCCATCGTAATTGCCTCCGGCAATCAACTCTACTCCATGATCTTCTTTTGCCTGATCAATATATCCAGTGATTTTTTCGAACGCCGTTCCATCAATTACGGCATTGACGAAATTTCCGAAATCTTCCGGCGATCCCATCTTAATTTCTTCAAGATCAGCAACCATGAAATTCTTCACATCGTCCCAAATGTTGGCTGGAATATATGCTCTTGACGCAGCGCTACATTTCTGACCCTGGAACTCGAATGCTCCTCTTACTAAACCGGTAGCGACTTCTTTTGCATCTGCAGACTTGTGCGCCACAACAAAGTCTTTTCCTCCGGTTTCGCCAACTATTCTTGGATAAGTCTTATACGAGTCAAGGTTAGCCCCAATCGTTTTCCAAAGGTGTTTAAACACCCCAGTACTACCTGTAAAATGAAGTCCGGCAAAATCAGAATGCTTGAAAATAACGTCACCCGCCACTGGCCCATCGACATAGATCAGGTTAATCACGCCATCTGGTAAGCCAGCCTCCTGAAACACCTCCATGATCACCTGGGCGGAATAGACTTGTGTATAATTAGGCTTCCAAACAATCGTGTTACCCATCATGGCCGGAGCTGCTGGTAAATTTCCTGCGATGGCAGTAAAGTTAAAAGGTGTGATGGCGAAAAGGAATCCCTCAAGTGGGCGATATTCCATCCTGTTCCACAGCCCATCCATTGACTCTGGTTGCTGCATGTAGACTTCCTGCATGAAGGAGACATTGAATCTCAGAAAATCTATAAATTCACACGCTGCATCAATCTCTGCCTGATGCGCATTCTTGCCCTGCCCAAGCATTGTGGCTGCATTTATTTTTGAGCGATAGGGTCCAGCCAATAAGTCAGCCGCCTTCAGAAAAATCGATGCCCTGTTCTCCCAAGTCATGTTTTCCCAATCTTCCTTCGCCGCAAGAGCAGCATCAATAGCCATATTAACATGCGATGCATCACCCTCGGAGAAATGTCCCAACACATGTTGATGATCATGAGGACAGGTCATAGGAATTTTAGTTTCTGTAAAAACCCTCTCCGAACCAATGAACATAGGGGCGTCCACCTGGCTACTATACATTTCTTTGTATTTTGCCAATAATTCATCACGTTCTCCAGTTCCTGGTGCATAGCTAAGAATTGGTTCATTTACAGGGTCTGGAACGAAAAAATTTCCTTTCGGCATGTTAGTGTTTTTTGGATTAAAAATGAGTGAGCAAATCTAATCAACACTTATGAAGGAAGACTGTTCAACGGTAATGGAAATGACATTAAAAAATCCCGATCAACTCATCAAGGGATCGGATAGAGTAATCCGCCATAGAACGTTTTCTGCCCGAAGGATCATAGAGGATTGTCTTAATTCCAAAGTCCCTGGCTCCATGAATATCTGTTTTGGGATTGTCTCCAATCATGACACTCTCGGCTTTGGAGGCCCCCGCCCTATCCAAGGCATCCTGGAAAATCCCAGGTTCAGGTTTTCTTGCCTGTGATGTCTCAGAAGTCACAATAACATCAAAGTATGCCTCGATACCGGCAGAGGACAATTTTACAGGTTGTACATCATTAAATCCATTTGTAATAATGTGCAGTTTGTACTTCTTGGACAAGTAGTCGAGAGTGATCTTGGCATGTTCAATCAAATGAGGCTTGCGTGAGCAATTGGTCATAAAATAATGTGAAGAATCCGCTGCACGAGATTCATCTATCCCCACTTTTCTAAATACCTCGATGAACCTGTTCTTCTTTATGTACTCCCGATCGATCAGCTTACTGTTGTATTTGTGCCACAGTTTATCATTTACCTCATAGTAGACATTGATGAATTTTTTTAGAGAAACAGAAGAATTAGCCTCAAGTTGTCTGTGAAGTTCGGTCAGTGTTTCCTGGGCATTTCTGTCATAATCCCAAAGGGTATGATCGAGATCAAAAAAAATATGTCTGACTTCTTTCAACGGTGGTAGCTCCTGGCCTCAATTTTATTTTTAGCCAAAGCCCTGTTGGCGCTCATCGTCTCATATATCTCAAGATCCTTTTGCAGCTGTGGATCTCTTTCCAAAAAATTGAAAATCTGGCTCACCATGTCATAGCCTTCCTCTTTGATGCTGTAGAAAACCCATTGATCATATTTTCTGGCTGTAACCATCCCTGCATTTTTTAAATAGGTTATGTGTCTTGAAGTTTTCGTTTGGGTAAAATCGAGGATAGATTCAAGGTCTGTAATGCATAATTCGTCCTTTTTGTACAGGAGATGGATAATTCGAGTCCGGGAGTCATCAGCAAACGACTTAAAGATCTGGGTTCCATATGCAAGGTTAAAATTCTTGAGCCTCATAATTTTCTCCTTACTTTTACCGAAGTTAAACTTTTCACGTTAAAGTTTCTCTAAGAATTAAAAAGTCAAATAAACGTGCGAATATTAATAACGTCTGTAATCGTTTTCTTAACTACCGGTTTTTGCTTCTCGCAAGAGCAGGAAAAAGAGATCATTCAGTTCACAGGTGTAGTATTTGATCAGGACAGTACTACAGTGATTCCAGGCGTGCATATCTATATTCCAAAATCCGGAAGAGGGACAACCACAAATCCCTATGGGTTTTTCTCCATGCCGGTATTGGAGGGTGATAGTGTCGTTTTTAGTGCTGTAGGTTTTAAAAGGTCATTCTATATCATACCAGAGCATACCGGAAGTGCTAGTAGCATGAAGCTTATTGTTACGCTTCAGGATGATATACAATTTCTAGAGGAAGTTGAGATCAGACCATATCCAACCGAGGAAATGTTTAAAGAAGCCTTGATCACCATGGAGCTTCCTTATGAGAAAGAATATGCCAACATCCATCAGTGGATGAACAGCGAGATTATGCGAAGAGGGTACTATGACTTACCCAATTCACCAAATGCCAACCACCAGTACTTCGTTCAACAGCAATTTCAGGCATATATCAACAGATATTCGCCTCCGCAAAATCAGTTGCTGAACCCTTTCGCTTGGGCTAACTTCATCAATTCACTTAAACGGAAGAAATAGCAATCAGCTTTCTGCTTGCATCTGAGCCGCGACCTCCTGAACCTTATTCCACACTCTAAACGTGTTTCTGTAGCAGATCTTCGCGATGTCCTCCTCACTATAGCCTCTTTTTAGAAGCTCGTAGATCAAATTCGGATAGGTAGAAACATCTTTCAGACCCTTGGGTAAACTATCACCCACACCATCGTAATCTGAACCAAATCCAACGTAATCAATACCAGCAACACTAACCACATTGTCTATGTGATCAGCCACTGTTTGAATGTCTTCATACACATCATTGTCTATGGCATATTGTTTAGCATATGCGATGTATGTAGAATCATCTGAAGTTAGGTTATTTTCAGTTCGCCAGTTGGTCAAGTCCTCGCGCATCTTCTCACGCTTATCTTGTGCCTCTTTAGATAAAAAGCTGGAACCAAAATTGATATGAATCACACCGTCGTTTTCTGCCAGTGCTTTAATTAAATTGTCAGGCATGTTTCTCTCCCAATCCGGAGTGAACTTTCGGCATGATGAATGAGATGCAATGACTGGTGCCTTAGTAATAGCTAAGGCATCAAAAGCTGCACTATCTGTCACGTGTGAAATATCAATCATGATCCCCCATTTGTTCATTTCCTTCACCACTTCTTCCCCAAACGGGCTCAGGCCATTCCAGGTGTAAGAGGTATCGTAGGAAGAATCACAGATTTGATTGTCACGAGAATGGGTCAACGTGATGTACCTAATTCCACGATCAAAGAAATACTTAACGTTGTTGATATCGTCTTCAATAGGAGCTCCATTTTCCATTCCCATAGGTAATGAGATGAGTCCGCTAGCAAAATTCTTCTCGATGTCCTGCGGCGAATTTGCCATTGCAAACATATCCGGGAAAGTAACCGGCAACCGAGAAACCATGTCAATCAGCGAATCAGCGAATTCCTTAGCTCCACCGGTCTCCTGATATCTGGACGGAACATAAATTGACATAAACGGAGCATCCAAACCCCCAACTTTTGCCTTTGGATAATCGAAATTTCCACTGGTCTCCACAGACACATCTTCTACTGTTTTCGTCAACATGAATCCTTTTACATTCATTCTGAAGGGAAGATCCACGTGCCCATCTACCATTATGAATTTATGTGCCAATTCGTCCGCATACGCCTTGACTTCATCATCCGTCATTTCAGCAATATTTTTTCTTTTTTCACCAGGGGCACATGCCACCAAAAGGATCGCCAAAACAGATACCGACAGTAAATTCTCTAAAAAGCTCTTTGTGTTCATAATTATTAGGTTTAGGGTCGACAAATGTACCCATTCACCATTAAAAGCTAAACCATTGGTTGAATTACATTTTTTTGATATTTTACAGGAGTTTAGACCGAAGAATGCAGGGATTTGATTTAATTTGTGATGTTGTGTTTTAAAGAAAATATGACATCCTTTGTAGATAGAGTTTAACTCGCTTAATAAACCGAAAGATATGACTGACCCTATTTCACCTGAATTGTTGGCAAATTGGAATACCTACGGAGGCTATCTTGCGATGGCGGTTGCAGGAATCGGTATTCTGATCCTGATAGGCCACTACCTCAAGCTCATGGCCACCAGCGATTACAAGACCAGATATGACTACATAAACATGCACGAAATAAACATGCTCTGGAATGGCATGTTACTCCTTTTGATAGGGGGAACTCTTTACTTCAATACGGTGATAAATCCATCAAATTGGCTTTGGTTTTTTGTGGCATTGTTCATGAGTTCAATGTTTGCTGTGATTTTAGGTGTGATCATTCAAAATATTCTGAAATTCTACTACCCGTTCTTCATTGAGAAAAGACTTAAGAAGTTAAGATATGCTCCACGAACCTCTCCAGATGGAAGGAAAATGAAACTATTGAGCGAGGAAGAAGAAGATGTTTACTTGGATGAAGGGATGCAGGCCGAAGAAGATGCGTTCTCTGTGGACTACGACGTGTGGATTGATGAGGAATCCGGTTTCACTAAGATCGAAAAATACAACGGTCGACTACATGCGTTGCAGTGCTCTAATTGCAACTATCAAACTCTCAAGGTCGACAGAGAGGAAATTATTCAACCTGCCACTGAGACCGAGGACGGAGAGTTGATGAAGTATTTTGCTTGTGGCTATTGTGGCCATAAAGAAAGAAAGTCTTTCAAAATAGCAAAGCAAAAATCAGAGGCAACAGCCTAACTTTAAAGAAAGCAATTCAAGAAAGCCATCCTGTGAAAACAGGATGGTTTTTTTGTTCAGAGCTTGATACAAATATTTTGGGGTTCAGAAAAGAACTGGAGCGCTTCACTTCCACCCTCTCTTCCTATCCCCGAATCCTTCATACCACCAAATGGAGTTCTTAGATCGCGTAGCAACCAACAATTGACCCAAACGATCCCAGAATGAATTTGATGGGACACTCTGTGCGCTCTTTTCAAATTGCTCGTCCAAATGGTGCAAGAGAGACCATATCTGGTTGCGTTTGCCACATTTATGGCCTCATCTTCGGTTTCAAATGGACTTAATGTGACAACCGGTCCAAAAATCTCTTCCTGGTTTGTTCTACATTTTTCATCAAGCCCGTCAATAACAGTTGGTTCCAGGAAGTACCCATTTCCCGGCAATCGATTGCCCCCTAGTAATACCTTCCCACCTTCTTCCTGAGCCAATGCTATGTACGATTGAACTTTTTCTATATGAGCTTGCGAAACAAGAGCACCAAGATCAGATTGCTCATCGAAAGGGTCTCCAACTTTCAATTTTGCAGCTTCGCTCACAAAACGCTCTTTGAACTCCTCATAAATAGACGATTCAATAAGTATCCGTGAACCGCACAAGCATATTTCTCCCTGATTCGTGAACGAGCTCTTTACGCTCATTTTAACAGCTTCATCGAGATCACAATCGGCGAACACCAAATTGGGATTTTTTCCACCCAGCTCAAGTGAAACCTTTTTGAATTGTTGTGAAGCTGTAGCTCCAACCTTTTTTCCTGTTACGGTCCCACCCGTAAATGAGATTGCCTTTGTAGCAGTAGATTCAACGATCGCTTGTCCAATTCCTGAGCCTTCACCGTGCACAATATTGAGCACACCTGCAGGCATTCCGGACTCGTTCACGAGCTTTCCAAGCATAGCAGCTGTCATAGGAGTCATCTCAGAAGGTTTTGCAATCACACAATTACCCATGGCTAGAGCTGGAGCAATTTTCCACGAAAACAGGTACAACGGTAAGTTCCAGGGCGAAATACAACCTACCACACCAAGCGGAGCTCTTCGGGTATAGTTGACCATGAAGCCCTCTGATACGTGAGATTCAGAAGAAAAATTAACAATCGAGGAACCGTAAAATCTGAAATTTGTAGCTGCCCTGGGAATATCTACACTCTTAGCCAAGGAAAGTGGTTTCCCATTATCTCTACTTTCCGCAACGGCCAATTCTTCCAGGTTCTCTTCAATCAGATCTGCCAGTTTTAGCAAAATTCTGCTTCGTTTATCGATAGACATTTTTGACCAGCTTTCGAAAGCTGCCTCAGAAGCCCTTACTGCAAGATCAAGATCTTCCTGGGTACAGTTAGGAATCTTACTGTAAACCTCACCTTTGCCAGGATCATAATTGTCGAGATACTCACCTTTGACAGGATCTAAGTACTTTCCTCCAATGAAATTTTGAATTTTTTCCATAGTCCTAAATTGAGCCAGTTCTCCCCCCGTCTACCCGCAGACTGGTTCCATTGATGTAGGCTCCGCTTGGTGAACAAAGGAAAGTCGCACAGTCTGCGATCTCCTCTGATTCTCCGAATCTACCTGCAGGGATGGAACTGACCATTTCTGCCTTTATCTCCTCCTCGGTCCTACCTTGAGCTTTTGATCGGTTTGAGATCAAAGAGGTAATTCTTCCTGTATTAATAAATCCTGGTAAAATGTTGTTGACGGTGATCCCAAATTGCCCTAGTTCATTGGCCATCGTTTTTGCCCATGAGGCCATTGCCCCTCGAACCGTATTGCTCACTCCAAGGCCAGGGATAGGAATTTTAACTGACGTAGAAATAATATTAACAATCCTTCCATAATTTGCAGCCTTCATTCCAGGAAGCAGCAGTTGCAAAAGTGTTTGGCTAACATAGAGATGCCGCTTGATCGCTACCTCAAATTCACTGATTTCGGCCTCATATATCTTTCCAGGGGCAGGACCACCAGTGTTGTTCACTAAAATTTGATAATCACCCCCACCTATGCCAGTCAAGGCCTTTTTCCTTACACCTTCCAAGTTGTCAAA
Organism: Cyclobacteriaceae bacterium; assembly: GCA_028285685.1. Classification (GTDB taxonomy): domain Bacteria; phylum Bacteroidota; class Bacteroidia; order Cytophagales; family Cyclobacteriaceae; genus Ekhidna. The sequence continues at coordinate 207,363 of JANQOR010000014.1, forward strand.
GTCGGCAACCAAATAGTCGTGTCCTTCTCCAGGTAGAGTTGTTACTACTTCCTTAAGTGCATTTTCATTTCTGGCAAAAAGTGTGACTCTAGCTCCTTGATTAGCAAGTTCTCTGGCAATAGCGAGCCCCATGCCCTGAGTACTTCCACAGACAAGTGCGCGTTTTCCATTGAGGTTTAAATCCATAAATTTTGGCTAACTTTTCTTCAAAAATACAGCGTGGGCAGATTTAATGCATGATGACTTCAAATCCCGCCCTGAGAAGCTTAAAATTTAGGAAACATGGCCATAAAGAGACCTTTTAACTTGCAAGCCTGGATCGAGGACAACAGGAATATTCTCAAACCTCCCGTAGGTAACAAAAACCTCTATGCAGATGCCGGTGACTATATTGTAATGATTGTGGGTGGTCCCAACGCCCGTAAAGATTACCACTACAATGAAACCGAAGAACTATTCTATCAGTTGGAGGGAGACATTGAGGTGACGATCCAGGAGGATGGAAAAGCCGTAAAAGTACCAATCAGAGAAGGTGAGATGTACCTTCACCCAGCCAAAGTACCACATTCTCCTGCCAGACCCGAAAATACAGTCGGCCTTGTTATAGAGAGAAAACGGGAACCTAATCACAAAGACGGCCTAATGTGGTTTTGTGACAATTGCAATACGAAGCTTCATGACACCTACTTCCCCTTGACAAACATCGAGAAGGACTTTCTCCCGAGATTTCGAGAGTTTTACAACTCTGAAGAAAAGAGAACTTGTAAGAATTGTGGAGAGGTAATGGAAACCGACCCACGTTTCACAGACTAATCAATAACACCAAATTTGGAAGAAAAAGCAAAGGCACTTGACCAATCGGATGAGTTGGCTTCATTCAGAAGTCAATTTCATTTTCCACAGACTCATGGAAAGGACTGTATATATCTATGTGGCAATTCCCTGGGACTACAACCCAAGCTAACGGAGAATTTTGTCAATGAAGAGCTCAAAAACTGGCAAGAAAGAGGTGTAAAAGGTCATTTCACTGGTGAAAAACCCTGGGTAAGCTACCATCTAAATTCGAAAAAGTCTCTTGCAAAACTCGTGGGAGGTACAGAAGATGAAGTGGTCGCCATGAATAACCTAACAACCAACCTACATCTCGGGCTGTCTTCATTTTACCGACCTGAAGGAAAGCGAAATAAGATCTTAATAGAGCGAGGCGCATTTCCATCCGATTTCTACGCTGTTCATTCATCCGTCGTCCTTAGTGGGAATGATCCTAATGAATGCCTAATCGAACTTAATCCACAAGACGGGTCAGACTACCTCCCCACAGACGAAATCGTGGGAAAAATACATGAGCTAGGGGAGGAATTGGAGTTAGTTATGTTTCCGGGCGTACAATACTATACCGGACAGTTTTTCAACATTAAGAGAATCACTGAGGCTGCTCATGGAGTTGGTGCAAAAGCTGGTTTTGATCTTGCACACACAGTTGGAAATATTCCATTGACTTTACATGACGATCGCGTCGACTTTGCGGTCTGGTGCTCGTACAAGTACCTGAATTCCGGTCCTGGCGGAACGGGAGGGTTTTTTGTTCATTCCGAGAATGCTAGAAACACGGAACTACCGAAGCAGTCAGGCTGGTGGGGTCACAAAGCGGATGGAAGGTTCAAAATGAACAACGAGATCAATCCGATTCCAACCGCCGATGGGTGGCAACTAAGTAACATCAACATTCTATCACACTCGGCACACCTAGCCTCACTGGAGGTTTTTGACCAGGCTGACATCCATACGCTCCGAAAGAAGAGCATAAAACTGACTGGCTTTCTTGAGGAACTAATATCCGGCTCATCTATTCTGGATGAACATGTTAAAATGATCACTCCAAAGAGTCCGGAAGAGCGTGGCGCTCAGTTGTCCTTGTATCTCACAAAACTGGGTAAGCCTGTGTTTGAAAAGATTGTTGAAAATGGTGTGATACTGGATTGGCGCGAACCGAATGTAATTCGGGTCGCGCCAGTACCATTGTACAATTCTTTTACTGACGTCTGGCAGTTTGTACGAATTATGGAAAGGGCTATAGAAAGCGTGGCTGCAAGCTGATTCGAATACTCACTCTCTTGAGTTCGCAAGTAGCCAATCGTAAAAGTCTTGTCGACTGAAAATGGCCGGCCAGATTCCATGGCCCTCCCCTTCCAGCGATATTAACTCGGCATTCTCTGCCCCACATTCTTTCAACTTGTTCACCATGTTTTGGCTTCTGTCATATCCATAATCAGCTGTTCCATGATACACACGGATTGGCAAATCTTTAACCTTGCAGAGATCATTCATACTGCCTCCTGCAGGTGCTAATGGTGAAGCAGCAGCAAGCAAATGGCTAATCTTTTTCAGATTTGCCCAGGTACCGGCACCGCCCATACTGTAACCAAAAAGGTAAACTCGATCAGGATCGACAGACACCTTCTCAGATGCCTGCTTAAGCAATCCCTCTAAATCAACATTTGACCAGGAACAGCCTCCTGTGCAGGATGGAGCAATAACAATAAATGGAAATTTCAAGTCTGCCCTTGAGGCATACTTCGTGGGATGATGCCTTGTATTAGAGCGATCACCACCGTGCAGAAATATGATTGTTGGGTGCTTCTGACCTTCATCATAGTTGTCTGGAGTACTCAAAATGTACGGTAGATCTTCGTAACGTTCATTCCTAGAGTTTTTGATCTCTTGCGCCTGACTTTTTAATAGTAAACCGCATAGTATGACAATTAGAAATTCTTTCATGGCTTATAATGTTTTAGGAAGATTGTTTCTGAAATTTCGACTCCCACGAACCCTGGTGTCATTATCCAGGATAGCGTGGAAGTCTCCATTAAAGTAAGGTTCTATACAACTAACGTTTAGAAGGTTAATCAAATGAGACTTATGTATCCTTACCAGGTTTTCGTACTTGGCCTCTATCGATTTTAGCGAGCTCTTTACGATGTGATTGTGATCCGATAAATGAATGCGGACGTAGGAATCCAGACCTTCTATCCAGTAGATATCTTTTAGCGACAAAAAATAAATTTTTCCATTTGACTTTACAATCAACCTAGATTCTGAATCGTCGGAATGAATTACCCTGCTGTCCTTTTGATCGTTCTGATAGTCAATCAGTAGGTTCTTCAATTTTTGTTCAAGTCGTGAATCATTTTTGTTTTTAAAATACTCTTTCGCATGATCTAAGGATTTCTGGAACCTCGCTTTGCTATAAGGTTTAAGAAGGTAATCCAAGGCTCTTACCTCGAATGCCTTCAATGCATATTGATCGTAAGCAGTTGAAAAGATGACTATGGGCCAGTCTGCCTCGGAAATGCTTCCCAAAACATCAAACCCGTTTATCCCAGGCATCTGTATATCAAGGAATACTAAGTCAGGCTTCATTGATGATATTTTCTCAATTCCTTCTTTACCATCCATAGCCTCACCAATCAGTTGGATTTGAGCATCCTCTTCCAACAAGATTCTTATGCCTTCCCTGGCTTTCTTTTCATCATCAATGATCAGAGTTCTCATTTCCAATTTTTTTCTTTTCTGCAAGACAAGGGAGAGTCAAGGTGGCTTCAACGCCGCTGCCGACTTGCTTAAGATTAACAGTCGCTTTACCCTTCCAGAGGGTGTCAAGTCTGTTTTCGACGTTGGAAAGGCCAATGCCAGCAGCTTCCCCGTTGACATTCAACACACCAGAATTAAAAACCTTAACTTCTAGATTCTCATCTTTCTTTTGAGCGCTAATTCTGATAGTAGATTGCCCCAACGACTTATTTACACCGTGCACAACTCCGTTCTCGACAAGCGGTTGAAGAATGAAGACCGGTACTTTGAGTCCCTTAAGCTCATCCTTCAATACGACCTCCACTTCTAGTCTATCTTCGAATCTGATTTTTTCAATTTCAAGATACTTTCGGGCAAAATCTATCTCCTCCTCCAGTGTGACCAATTGATTCTCAAAATTGTTTAAAGAAGTTCTAAGCAGAGCACTCAGTTTCAACAACATCTCCAATGCTTCCTCATTTTTTTCGGAACGCATAAGTGTGGCAATGGCATTGTGTGCATTAAACAAAAAGTGAGGCCTTATCTGCATCTTAAGTGTCTGCAGGTTCGCCTGAGTTAATGCAGCCTCAAGTCTGCTCGTTTCGAGCGACTTATCCTGATATTTTTTAGTTATTTCGATGACGTAGAATATGATAATCATCACCCAGGATATGATCGATGCTTCAGCAAGAAAAAAAGGATCTCCAACAAGCTGTGTCAAAGTGATAGAGGCAGGAATTTTCTCAAATAAAATTCCTGAACCAAGGAAAACAACCCTGTTTACAATCACTTTACCAAGACCAACGAGCATGCCAAGAACGATGAGGAATGCAACTCGAGTAGGCAGCTTCAGTTTGGTCGACCAGGAGAAGACCTTATAAGTAGGCAAAGTAATCACCATCCAGATCAAATAACCTGGCAGGTAGTACCATAGAAAAACGACATCTGTGATACTCTGAGGCTTCTTTACCAGATCTACGACGAAAAGAAGCAGCCAAGGCAAAATAACCTGTAAGCTGCTCTTGATTCCTGGCCTGATCATAGTTATTAAACTGTAAACCTGATCTTAGGATACAAAAACCTTATATTCCTAATCAATGGCTTGGTATACAAATTCATAGTCAGACCACAGAATCACCCTTCCAACATTTCTTTCAATTTGGTCTCACCTCTTGATCTCCAAAATTTGATAAAATCCTTGTTCCAGTAAGTGGTTAGTCCTCTGTTCTCAGCTTTCTCGAAAATTTGCTCAGCATAGTCAAGCAAACCGATGCCTGCAGCTATGTCTCTGTAGTCTTCGCGTCCGAGAAGATTAATACCTCTTAACACATACATCAAAGGATTTCTTGGATTGTGTCGCATTGCCCTTTGGTAGGTTTGGTCCTCAAGCTCTTTCATATCCGCTCGCTCATCATCATCAACAATGGTGACAGCCATGAAACCGTAGATAAATGCCTCGAGCATTAGAAAGTCGGAACGCTCTCCAGCATTCATTTCACCCTTAACAGAGACAGATTGATCCAGGAAGGCTTTACACTCTTCAAGAAGTTCACGAGGCTTTAGCTCCTCAGGGTAGCCCGGCCGCCCATAGAGCCTTGAAACCTGGGTACCGATGTAAGCAGTCCAGTATCCTGGCAGCCATTCATTGGGATACTTGTCCACTAATTCTTTGAAAGCATTATATGCCACAATCTCTGAAGTAACAGACGACGCAGTATCATGTATGTACAAAGTCTCCTTGATGTCATTGGCAAACTTTTTCGATTGACCGGCACCTACAAAGAACAGTATCGAACACGCAGTACAGAGTGCAATTTTTTTCATAAGATGAATTTTTGTCTACTCAGCTTATTACGTCATAGTTTGTCTGCCGTGAAAAAAAATTGGTCACCTGACCCAAGTCGTCCGTGATCTGATTCTTAAAGATTGTGACGAGATCTTGGCAAATTAAATTCTACAATCTTACTGAAGATGTATTCTTGCCTAGTAGTCTAAGGAGAGACGTGCTGACAGTGTATCAATGGTTCTTTGTTCTTCATGCGCAATACCATCGGCTGCATTAGCAAATAGGTACATGGCTTCTTGAACAAACTCTTTTTCATCCACATGATCCATCAGATAATTTCTTAAGGCATTGAGGAATTTTTTTTCCCACTTGTCAATGTTTTCAAGTAAGTATCTAAACTCCGTTCTGAAAAGTTGCTCGATTTTTTCTGCACTGGCATTTGGCATTTGATCCAGGTAAAGTAGAGCCAGGCCTTTTGAAATACTCAACACACCATCCCACTCTTCTTTATCTAATTTTCCATCACTCATGCAAACAAGAAGTGCAGGATAGATTTTAATAATGTATGTAAACTGATCTAGGGTGAGATCTGATTTTCTCGTCTTTAAATATTCGTCGAAAAGGGTTTCTTCTTGTGGCTTCATTAAAAATTCTGTATTCCTGTATTGTGGCAACTAATTAGTGCAAGTATATGTATATACATACTCATTTTAAATTGTAACCCTGAAATTGTGATTTTTCTATAATTTATTTAACTAATCTAATGTTAATCGTTTGTAGCTACCTGTTGGTCAGTGCCTATGATTGCTTTGTAGTTAGAAAAATGTTCTAAAACCTCATCAACATACCCTACGGGTTCCGCTCCTCGACAATAACCGAATTCCACAACGGGATCACTGAAAAATTTTGTATAGGATTTCTTCAGCAAGAATTCTCGGACATCCTCCCATTTTTTAGGATCTTTCTGGTACTTCGCTGTTAGTTTAACTGCATCCAACACGTGTCCTCTTCCTACATTGTAAGATGCAAGGACAAATTTTAGTCGTTCTTCAGGATCATCGACATCTCTCGCCCACGCCTTTTGCAACCATAGCAAATGCATTTTCCCTGCGTAAATATTCTGTGCAGGATTAGTAAGTCTCGTTACTTTATATTCTCTCGCTGTTCTTGGCAAAACCTGCATCAAGCCGATAGCCCCAGCCCACGATTTCGCCCTTCTATCGAATTTAGATTCCTGGAAGATTTGTGCTGCTAACAACCTCCAATCCCAGCCTAGCTCTTCTGCCGCATTTTTAATCAAGGAATCATAGGGAGAGATATCTCCTCCACTCATGGTTGAGTATTTGCTGCGTGACCTTGCTAGGGAAGCCTTGGAGCTCTTGAAGTACTTATCATAGATCACATAATAGTCTGCAGTCTTCCGCATTTTCTCTATCCATTTATTGAGGGAACCGAGAAGCTCTGGTGCGTTTTTTCGAATACCCCAGGCAATCTGCTGCGGAAAACTTACAGCTGTCTTAATATCAAGATTCCGGTAGTACGTTGAGTTAACTAAGGCGATGTTTCTTTCCGCGACTGTATAGTCAATCTCACCTACCGCAACTGCTCTTATCAACTGCTCGGTTTCCATTTGTGAATCCCCCGGCGTGATCAATATATCACCTCCGATTTCGTCAGATAGGTTAACCAGTCGATCATAGTAGGAGGAATGTGGTCTTACTGTCACCTCCTTTCCTATGAGGTCAATGGGATTGCGGATAAGTTGAGCTTCAATCTCATGATATTTCAGTTCCCGCCAACCCTCTGGTTTTCTTTGTATCAGGACCAAATGTTGTTGGTTGTGATAGTGGGTAAAAGCGATCTTTTTCTTTCTTTCTTTGGTCACCGTGAGGTTATACGCCATGATGTCTCCGCCACCGGTATTGAGTTTGTTAAAGGCTTCCTCCAGGTTTTGCGTGATATCAATTTTTAACTCGACCCCTAGTTCATCACTGTATCGCTTCAAAAGTTCGTATTCATAGCCCATTGTTTTACCGCGATAAATGAACAACCCAGTGGAACTGTTGTCCATCAACGCAGTGATGTATCCGCGTTCCCTTATCTTATCCAGATCAAAATCATAGATGAACTCTTCCTTTTCCCTGATTTCCGGATTGCTGCTAATAGAAGATTGTCTGCAGGAAATGCATAGGAGGATCAAACAAGCAAACAGCCAGATATTTTGGACTCTGGATGACATACCAAAAGATAATGTACAAAAAAAACGTAAGTTTTGAGCGAGAGTTGGTTCTTAAAGAAGTGTGTCGGTGGAAATTTCGACTAATTCAAGTACGGCCTGTTTGATCGCATCTTTATCATAGCCGCACTCCTGATGTAACTGTGGTTGCTCACCATGCTCTATGATTTTATCTGGAATTCCCAACCTTTTAATACTTACCTGGTAGTTATTATCTGAGGCAAATTCTAATATAGCGGATCCAAACCCACCCATCAGACAACCATCTTCGACGGTAACAAGCTTATCGAATTTGCTCATGATGTTGTTCAGTAATTCTTCATCGATAGGTTTAGCAAAACGCATATCAAAAACAGCTGGATTGCACCCCTCTTCTTTCAGCTCATGAGCTGCAGCTTCTGCAAAATTTCCAACATGTCCGATAGAGACAATGGCAACATCAGAACCATCGAGGATTTGTCTTCCTTTTCCGATCTCTACGAGTTCAAAGTTTGTTCTCCATTCTGCCATAACACCATTTCCTCTTGGATATCTTATTGAGAAAGGGCCATCGTGCAGGCTTGCAGTGTACATGAGATTTCTCAATTCTTCCTCATTCATGGGAGCAGAAACCACCATGTTCGGTAGGCACCGCATGTAGGCAATATCAAAAGCTCCGTGGTGAGTAGGACCGTCAGCTCCAGCCAAGCCGGCCCTGTCCATGCAAAAAATCACTGGCAGATTCTGAATGCACACATCGTGAATCACCTGATCATACGCTCGCTGCATGAAGGTGCTATAGATATTGCAAAAAGGAACTAAGCCCTGAGTAGCCAATCCTGCAGAAAAGGTGACGGCATGTTGTTCAGCTATTCCAACGTCGTATGCTCTTTCCGGCAATGCTTCCATCATTATCTTCATCGATGAGCCGGAAGGCATTGCCGGTGTTATCCCGACAATTTTTTCATTTTTTTCAGCCAATTCGACCAGGGTGTGTCCGAACACATCCTGGTATTTTGGTGGCTGTGGCGTATCATATACCTTCTTGTTGATCGCACCTGATATCTTGTCAAAAGTTCCGGGAGCATGCCACTTTGTTTGATCCTTTTCGGCCAGACCATACCCCTTACCCTTAACAGTCAAACAGTGCAGAATTTTCGGTCCGGGAATATCCTTGAGGTCTTTTAAGACGTCAACCAAGTGATTCACGTCATGACCGTCGATCGGACCAAAATATCTCAGATTTAAAGATTCAAATAGATTGCTTTGCTTAAGAAGAAAAGATTTTATGCTGTTCTCAACTTTGGCGGCAATCTCCTGTGCATTCGGACCGAACTTGCTAACCTTACCTAGCAGTTTCCAAATCTCATCTCTGAACCTGTTGTAAGTATGACTGGTAGTGATATCTGTCAAGTAATCTTTCAGCGCACCAACGTTAGGATCGATCGACATACAGTTATCATTAAGAATGATAAGTAGGTTTGAGTTAGAAACTCCCGCGTGATTCATGGCCTCAAAAGCCAAACCACCCGTCATCGCCCCATCACCTATGACCGCAATGTGTTGTCTATCTTCATTTTTTTGACGTGAAGCCTCCGCCATTCCTAGTGCCGCAGAGATGGAAGTTGATGAATGACCAACTCCGAATGTGTCGTATTCACTTTCACTTCTTTTCGGGAAACCCGAAAGTCCCTTATACTTTCTGTTTGTATGAAAATTGTCTCGTCTGCCCGTCAGAATTTTGTGTCCGTATGCTTGGTGACCCACATCCCACACCAGTTGATCAACCGGGGTCTTAAAAATATAATGCAGAGCTACTGTTAGTTCAACAACACCTAAGCTGGCGCCAAAATGTCCACCGTAAACAGATACATTGTCAATAATGAAATTTCGAAGCTCCTCACAAACTTGTGCAAGTTGTCGCTGATCCAATTTCTTGAGATCATCAGGTGAGTTGATCTCAGCAAGTAATGGCCCTGGTGTTATTTCCATTCTATGCAAACGTCCCAAATAAACTGATTTGGAGACAAAATGTTTGTTTATTCCTTGAAAATACCTTTCTCTACTAAAAGCGCAAAGCTAATCATATCGTAAGTAAGCACATTATTCTAAACCAAATTAACATTTGATGGTAATTTTGAATGGTGATAGATTCTAGGCAAGACGAAAAATTCGAGATCAAACTCCCTCTTTTTGAAGGACCTTTTGATCTTCTTCTCTTCTTTATCGAAAGAGATGAATTGGACATTTACGATATTCCAATCGCCACGATTACGAACGACTTTTTGGACTACCTACACCAGCTTGAGCAAATGAATGTGGAAGTTGCCAGCGAGTTTATCCTGGTTGCTGCCACACTAATGAGGATTAAGGCCAAAATGTTACTTCCAAGACCGGTTCTTGATGAGGAAGGAAACGAGATAGACCCACGTGAGGAGCTTGTCAAACATCTGCTTGAATACAAGAAGTACAAGTCTGTAATTTCTACTTTATCAAAAATGGAGGCGGAAAGAATGGACAGGGAGAAGCGAGGAAATCTGTCAAAGGAGATAAGGAAACTTTCTGAAAGCATCAATGTGGAAGCTGAAATGCAAGACCTTGATCTTTACAAAATGATGAATGTTTTTCAAAAAGTACTTGCCAGATACGAGTTTGAGAAAAACAAACCTATTCATCGCGTGGTACAGTATCCTTACAGCATTGAAAAGCAGAAGGCAGCACTTATGGAGCGCCTGGTTTATGGCAAAAGGTTAGCTTTCACAGACATGGTTACTGAAAAGCCTGAGAAAATTTTAGTGATCTTCAATTTCCTTTCCATTCTTGAACTGCTGCAGCTGAAGCAGATCGTAATACACCTTGGAGAGGGATTCAATAATTTTTGGATTGAGCGGAGAGATGAAAGTAAGCAATTGGCCCACGAGGAGTAGATCGTGAGCCATTGGTATTTTTAGAATCGCTCCGTTCTCGAAAAGAAGAAACTTGCCTCGATCTGTGCATTTTCATCGGAATCAGAACCATGAATTGCATTCGCCTCAATAGATGTTGCGAATAACTTTCTAATGGTTCCTTCTACTGCTTCAGCTGGGTTTGTTGCTCCAATCAGAGTTCTGAAATCTTCTACAGCGTTGCTTTTTTCCAAAACCATGGCAATGATTGGACCAGATGACATATAGGCTACAAGATCATTGTAGAAAGGTCGTTCTTTGTGCACTTCGTAAAATTGACCAGCTCTCTCGCTACTAAGTTTTGTAAGCTTCGCTGCGCTTATCTTAAACCCAGCCTCTTCAATTATTTTAATAATCGCACCTGAATTTCCAGCTCCGAAAGCATCAGGTTTTATCATTGTGAATGTGGTCTGTCCTGCCATTTTTTTACTTTAACTTTTTGAAAGGTCTTTAAAATCCGCGCAAAAATAACATTATTACATTTCCTAGGTGAGGTCAAAATCGTGGTTTTCTAAATGTTACTAATTTTGCCGCTCACTTTTGCCTTGTCGGCAACCTTATGAAGGATACTGCGGTTCTGAAGAACTATTTAAGCGATTCACGAAAGATTGTCATTACAACACATGCGAACCCCGATGCGGATGCATTAGGGTCTTCATTGGCGTTGTATCATTTCCTCAGATCACTTGGACACGACGTTGCTGTGATTGTCCCAACTAGCTATCCAGATTTTCTCGAATGGATGGCAGGCAACGATTCAGTGCTAAACTATGAAACTGATCAGGCCAAATCTGATGTTCTATTGGACGCTGCTGATCTATTTTTCTGTCTTGATTTCTCAGGGTTCAATAGAATAAAATCGATGCGAGAAAAGGCAGAAAGCATAGAAGCCAAAATAGCCCTTGTAGATCATCATTTAAATCCGGAGATACAACCAGACTTTAACTTTTGGAATGACAAGGCTGCAGCAACTGCAGAGTTGATTTATGATTTCATTCTCGACTATGCAGGCCCTGATGCTATAAGTATAGACATCGCCGAATGCCTCTATGCAGGTATAATGACAGATACTGGCTCCTTTAAGCACTCTTCTACTACCTCAAAAATCCACAGAACCGTAGCTGATCTTATTGACCTTGGTGCGGATGTGAACAAGGTAAGCCGGCTCATTTACGATACCAATTCGTTAGACAGACTAAGATTCCTTGGGCATGCGTTGGCAGAGAAATTACATGTCGATCAAAAAGCACGCGTAGCTTACTTTGTGATTGAAGAGAGCGACTTCAGAAATTTCAGATTAAAGCAGGGAGATACCGAGGGTCTTGTAAACTATGCTTTATCGATCAAAGGAATAGTAGTTGCAGCGATTATCATCCATAAGGAAAATGAAATAAAACTTTCCTTCAGGAGTATCGGGGATTTTGCTGTAAATAAATTTGCGGAAGAATATTTCGGTGGTGGGGGACATAAAAATGCATCAGGCGGAACATCGGACCTGAGTTTAAGCGAAACGGAGGAGAAATTCAAGTCATTGATTGATCAAAATATTTTGCAAACACATCCGGAGTAACCGGATATAACTAACAAATAATGAAAAACACTTTAGTAGTTCTGGTTGTGGCGATTTTGATTTCTTGCGGTCCATCGCAGGATTCCTTTACAACAAGCCAGGGAACAGAGGTAAGTTACCTTGAAGCAGGAGATGGTGACTTTCCAGCTGACACACTTGTTGGCCTTTTTTGCGTTGGGTATGAAACGGAGGATGGAAAAGTAATGCTCGAAGCTGATTATGATAATCCGCTTGCCCTTCAAATCACTCCCAACAATGTGGCCCAGCAGGGTGAGTTGTATGAGATTCTGTCTAAGCTCCGCACCGGAGACAGTGTTGGTTTTGAGCTAGTTGCAGCGGAGCTATTTCAAAAGACGTTTAGAGCACCACTTCCTGATTCGATCGCTCCCGATAGCAAAATCAAGTTTAAGATCTCGTTCATCGATCAATTGACCGAGACCGGCTATTATGCATGGGCCGAGGAAAAAGCGAAAGAAGAAGCCAAAAAGCAATTGGTGCTAGAAAACCAGATCCTGGACGACTTCATGGCTGACAACAATATTACAGCCCAAAAAACAGAAAGTGGATTAAGGTACGTTATTACTCAAGAAGGTAGTGGCGCCAAGCCAGAAAATGGACAAATGGTGCAGGTCGCTTATGCTGGCTGGCTTCTAGACGGCACTTACTTTGATACAAGTATCGAATCTGTGGCAAGGGAACAGGGAATCTTTAGAGAAGGTAGGCCATATCAACCATATTCCTTTCCGCTAGGGCATGGGCAAGTGATTAAAGGTTGGGATGAAGGAATCGCACTTTTAAATGTTGGCGCCAAAGCCCGACTTTACATTCCGAGTCCATTGGGATATGGAAATCGAGGTAGTGGCATAATTACACCGAATTCGATATTGGTTTTCGATGTGGAACTTGTTGATATTCAATAATAGTTAATAGAAAAGATCGTAAGAAGATGAGAACGCTGGTACTTATTTTTTGCGCCGTTGGACTAACAGTCGTGATTTCCTGCGGGGAGGGAAACATAGTTGTAAGAGAGGATCCCTCTGTGCAACGTGCTATTGACATAGGAGTCATCGAAGATTATCTTACTTCAAAAGGTTATAATCCTGCCACAGTCGACACCACAGAATCCGGGGTCAGATGGGTAGTTATAGATGAAGGTCAAACGGGCGATGCGAATCAAGCCATTGATGAAAGTGATATTGTGGACTTTGACTTTATTGGACGCCTGACCGATGACAAGTTGTTTGATACTACAATCGAGTCAGTTGCGCTTCAAGACACTGCTGTTCATGATAGCTCTACCGTTTATATTCCTGTTCTGATCAACTATTCATCAACAGGCTGGACGTTGGGAAGCCGCTTCATTTCTGGATTTCGTGATGGCATTTCAGCAACTTTCAACAAGGTACATGTCGGAGGTCACATTCTGATAGTTATTCCATCCGATTTGGCTTATGGTCCAGTTCCTCCTCCACACGTTAGTGAAGCAATACCTGAAAATGCCGTTTTGGCCTTTGAACTGTTTCCCGTTCGAGTTACCAAGCAATGAAAATTTGCTTTGCGTCGCACAATCTGAATAAGGTCCGAGAAATAGCTGAGCTTTCTCCCTCTGGCATAGAAGTGGTTGGGCTCACCGACCTTGGGTTACATGAAGAGATTGAGGAGACCGGATCAACGCTGGAGGAAAATTCGGAAATTAAGGCACGATACGTTTATGAAAAATGTGAAATTCCCGTTTTTGCTGACGATAGTGGGCTGGAGGTCAAGGCGCTCAATGGTGCTCCAGGGGTAATATCTGCCAGGTATGCAGGTATCGAAAGAGACAATGGAAAAAACATCGCATTGCTTTTAAAAAACCTTGAGGGAATCAACGATACCACCGCTCAATTCCGAACCGTAATAACTTTTATTAACGCTGGAACGGAGGTGCAATTTGAAGGTATTGTTAAGGGCAAAATCCAAAGAGAATTACAGGGTAAAAATGGCTTTGGCTATGATCCTATTTTTGTGCCAGACGGGTTTGATCAAACGTTTGCTGAAATGGAGCCTGAGGAAAAAAACAGGCTTTCGCATCGAGCAAAAGCATTTCAAAAACTTCTTTCATATCTTGGTGAGTTAAATGGGTAAACCAAAGGTTATAGGCGTCACTGGCGGGAGTGGGTCCGGGAAAACCCTCTTTGTCAGAAGGCTGATTGAACAGCTTCAGGAAGTGGCGGTTCATTCGATGGACAACTACTACATAAAGAGAACAGATCAGCCTAAGGATGACAAGGGAGTCGAAAATTTCGACACCCTAAATTCCATAAATCTTCAGAAATACATTGCGGACCTGAAGTTTCTTGTAGAAGGGCAATCACTTCAATTGGAAGAATACAGCTACAATAATCCGGACGCAAAAAGGAAAACCATTGAAGTGAAAAGTGCCGACATCATATTGGTAGAAGGAATTTTTGCTTTGTACGCTGAGGAGCTTAGAGATTTGTTGGATCTAAAAATCTTTATTGAGGCACCAGGCTACCTAATGCTCAAAAGACGAATTATTCGCGATGAAGAAAGAGGTTACGATCTGGATGATGTCTTATATCGTTTTGAGCACCATGTTACCCCCTCTTTTGTCAACTACATAGAACCCTCCAGAAAGTGGGCAGATATTATCATCCCTAATCACGATAATTTCGACAAAGGTTTAGAAGTCGTTCTTGCTTTTTTAAATCACTGATTTAAGTAACTTTGCGGTCCTTTATGATCCGAAAATTGCTCATATCGAGAAAAACAATTCTCCTGTTTCTAGGAGTTGCTCTTAGTGCATTCCTTTCACTGCAGGTAATTCATGCGGAATCACACAAGGGAGACGTACAAGAACAAACCGATCCAAAGGACGATAAAACGGGTTCGGAGACAACCATCTCTTTATCACAAACGATCCCGAATTCTGCTTCTCAAATCAATTTGGGATTCGATTCCTATCTTTTAGATGAAGTCACTTTCAGTATTAACAACAATGAAAAACCTGCCGTCTCGGAGCTCATCAAACCTCGAGTTCACAAGGCGATCAGGATTCTGCTGAGAAAAATAGTGACACCTAATGCTCCTTAGTTCTAGCCTGGGACACCCCACTCATAACTTAAGAATTTAAAAAATTAATCAACCATTTAAAGCTGATGTAAATCATTGGCTAAACTTCTAAAATCATGAAAAACAAAGGATTTGTAATATTCTTAACAATACTCATCTCGTTGCTATGCATTTACTACCTGTCATTCACGATGATCGCGCAGGGAATCACCCAACAAGCAACGGAAGAAACCATAGATGCAGACGGTAGCATCAATGTTGTAGAAAAACAACGATACCTGGATTCCATATGGAACGAACCTGTTTACGATCTTCTTGGTGCAAGCTATACGTTCAAAGAGATCAAGGAGACCGAACTCAACCTTGGTTTGGACTTGCAAGGTGGCATGCACGTCACACTTGAGGTCTCACCTGTCGATATTCTTAAGGGTTTAAGTGGAAACAGCAAGGATTCCGATTTTAACAATGCTCTTGCACAAGCAAGAACCAATATAAAAGGAACACAGCTGAACTACGTGGAGGAATTTTACCGGGTGTTTAAAGAGCAGGCTCCCACAAAGGAACTTGCGCAAATATTTGCGACAGCGGCGAACCGTGGCAGGGTCAATCTTAGCAGTACGGATGAAGAAATTCTGGACATTATTAACACAGAAGTTGAAAGCGCTATTGACAGATCATTTAATATTCTTAGAACTAGAATTGATCGCTTTGGTACATCACAGCCAAATATTCAAAGGCTTCAAGGAACCGGTAGAATTCAAATAGAATTGCCCGGTGTCGACAACCCCGAAAGAGTAAGAAAATTACTTCAAGGTGTTGCAAAGTTGGAGTTCTGGGAAGTTCATCAGGCGCAAGAGGCTGTTCCAGTGCTTAGCTCGATCAACCAATTGATTTCGGAGGAGCTCAAGGCAAGTGCTCCGGATCTCACCGAAGATGAGCAGCAGGTTAGTCAGGATCTAAGTGAACTACTTTCCGAGAACACAGAGGTTGACAGCCTTGACACTGCAGCCAGTGATACGACAGCTGAAGCTAATCTCGACTCTCTTTTTGTGAGGAACTCTGCGCTATTCGAGGCATTAAAGCAATCCCCTAACTATCCAGGATTCCTTTACGATGTGAAGGATACAGCCAAGATCAACCGAATTATGGAGCGTGAAGACGTGCAGGCACTAATTCCTGCCACCATGAAATTCCTTTGGGATGTGAAGCCCAAAGATCAGGGTGACGAATTGAGCGCTCCGGAACTTCTTGAATTGTATCCGATAAAGACAAACAGGTCTGGAAAAGCTAAGCTTACAGGTGAGACGATAGCAAATGCCGCCCAGAGCTTAAACGAGCGAGCAGAGCCAGAAGTGACAATGCAAATGAATGCCACAGGTGCGCGAGTCTGGGCCAAAATGACAAGAGAAAATATCAACCAACGAATTGCGATCGTTCTTGATAATTACGTTTTCTCAGCTCCTAATGTACTTGGTGAAATTCCCAATGGAAGTTCTTCCATTTCTGGAGGATTCGATGACATTGACGAAGCAAAAGACCTTGCCAATATTCTTAAGGCTGGATCGCTTCCAGCTCCGACGACCATCGTCGAAGATGTTGTTGTGGGCCCAACGCTAGGAAAAGTGGCTCAGAGTCAAGGGCTCAATTCGATCCTATTTGGGTTGATTATTGTCATCCTTTTCATGGTAGTCTACTATGCAAAAGGTGGCTTGATCGCCAATGTGGCTCTTTTCTTCAATGTCTTTTTTATCATGGGAATTCTTGCGCAGTTTGGTTCCTCTCTGACATTGCCGGGAATAGCGGGTATCGTTTTAACCTTCGGTATGGCTATTGATGCCAACGTACTAATATTTGAACGAATTAAAGAAGAGCTTAGAAATGGATCCGGACTTAAGGCCGCAATCTCTTCGGGGTACAAGAAAGCTTACTGGTCCATTTTTGACGCCAACCTAACCACTTTGATTGTCGGTATGATCCTGTTCTGGTTAGGCCAAGGTCCGATAAAAGGGTTTGCCATTACGCTCATGATCGGAATTGTTTGTTCTTTCTTTAGCGCCGTATTTATCACTCGTGTGATCGTCGAGGCCTTCTCAAAAAAGGGAGACAACGCAAAAATTTCATTTGCTAATGCCTTCTCCAAAAATGCGTTGACGGGATTGAACCTTGACTTCTTGGGAAAAAGAAGGATCGCCTACTATTTCAGCGCTACTTTCATTGCACTCGGAGTTGTAGCCATGATCTTCAAGGGAATTACTCTCGGTGTGGATTTCCAGGGAGGGAGATCTTATGTAGTTGCATTTGACGAAGCAAGAGACGCAACAGAAATCAGGAATTCACTTGGAAACTATTTTGACGGAGCTGGAGTGGAGGTAAAAACCTTCGGTGCCCCAGACATCCTTAAAGTGACCACTAATTTTCTTATTGATAATGAAAGTGATGAAGCTGACATCCAAGTGAGGGAGGAGCTAGTTAGAGCCTTAACCGAATCAACAGGCTTGACATTCATGAAAGATGATACAAATTTGGGAGAAGGGAATTTCACCATTTCAAGCTCATCTAAAGTCAGTCCGACCATTGCTGATGACATTAAGAATTCGTCCTATAGATCCGGCATCCTTGCCTTGATTTGCATTTTCTTGTATATCGTATTTAGGTTCAGGAAATGGCAATTCGGGCTGGGAGCAATCGCTGCACTATTTCATGATACCCTCTTTGTGTTATCAGCATTTGCAATCGCGAATCTATTCGGAATTTCATTTGAGGCAGATCAGGTCTTTGTTGCGGCCATACTTACCATCATTGGCTATTCTATCAACGATACGGTGGTTGTATTTGATCGGATAAGAGAAAATCTGGGAATCAAATCCGGATCCGAGTTGATCAAGGTATTCAACGAATCACTCAACAACACGATCAGCCGGACCATGATCACGTCAGTCACCACTTTGATTGTGGTAATTGTCCTTTTCGTCTTTGGTGGCGCTGTGTTGCAGGGCTTTTCCTTCGCACTGTTAGTAGGAATTATCGTGGGAACCTATTCCTCCATTTTTATTGCAACGCCAATTGTGATAGATCTCAACAAGGCAAAAGTGGCTGAATAGTATACAATGTTTAGGCAGCTAACCCCAGTCGAACACGGCTGGGGTTTTTTTGTGTCCAAAAAGTAATTAAGTAACTTAGGTGTCAGTAACTCACGTTTCCACCATGATAAAATCACTGCAGAATTTTATTGTAGCTATCGTGCTTATAGTTGGTGCTAAACTTATTGAGGTTAATTTCTATCATATCCTGAAAATCCCTTCTAAAGACAAGGAACATAAAGAGAAAGTGGAGGAGCCTCCTAAAGATGAATTGGACCAGGTGATCGAATATACTGTGGAATCTGATTCAGCAACTCAGAGTGATGCGATTCCAGCTGATTCTGTGATTGAAGAGCAAACAGCTGAACCGTTTGAATCTTCTAGCGATTCGAATGGACAAGACGATTCAGTTACAAATGAACCTCAAGCTGAAAATTCCATGCCTGATGGTGATGATTATTTTCAGGATTTAAAGAATTCCTACTTGAGTCCGATTCTTGCAAGCTTGCCAGAAGGTCGATCACGTGAAGATGTGGTTATTAGATACTACAAACACGAAAATGACGGTGATAGAGTCTATGCTTTAAAGGAACTGGGATATTATTTGCATGAGAGAGAGGCGGAAAACAACATGAATTTGCCAAGCAATTCACTTTACTACGGAAGTGACGTTGATCTGAGAGACATCAAATTGGTCGCTTATACCTTACTGAAAGAAGGCATGCCTCTCAAGGCCATCAAAAGATCAGCCTACGACTGGAAGTTCAATGCACTTGAAATTGGTGCCGATTCACTCGTCCAAAATAATGCAATCTTAAGTGTTTCAGATATTGAGCTCTTTCAAAACTAGAACCGACATCTTATTTGAACCCTGGCTACCAAACGAAAGATTGATGATCATTCGCTATCTGCAAGCCGCCGGTCGCTAGTAAACAATTTCGAAGCTGGATCTATTCTTTGGCTCGGCAACCTCATACAATACATCATCCACCCTGGAGTACGTAGGTCCCTCTTTACACCATTCTATCATTTCGTCCACTTTCTCTTCTTCTCCCTGAACTTCCAACATCACAGTTCCATCAGGTTCATTTCTCACCCAACCAACCAACTTTAATTCTTCGGCTCTAGTCTTAGTTGAAGCCCGGTAAAATACACCTTGTACCTTACCGAAAACTCGTATACGCTTGCAAACCATCAGATCTTCTCTTTGGCAAGTTGTGCATGTAGTTCATTCACTTTCATCAATGCAGCACTTCCATACCATGGATGCAGTTCCATTACTAACCTACCCGCCTTGATCGCTGGGTCAGTTCTGGTTAGTGCTTCAGCCTCTTCCAATGTTTCCACTGCAAAGATGTAAATGCCCTTCACATTCTGATCGTCCATAAATGGTCCGGCCAACACAAGCTTTCCTTGATCAGCCATGACCACCATATTATCAAGATGTGCCCTTTGAATTTGGGCAGCTTCGGCTGAATCCTGATCTCGATTTGGACCATTTAGCAGGTATGCTATTACGTATTTTCTCATCCCATACTCATCAGCTCCAGTTTCCATTGCAAGTAGAGAATCGAAGGCGGGTCCCCCTGGAAGCGAATTGGCCGCACTGTCGTTCTCAACAGAAACTGTGCATGACCAAAAAATAAGGAGGCTTGCTAGATAAATTGTGTTGTTCTTCATACGAACATAAAGTTCATAAGAACGGGGGAATTAATAAAACGCTGGATTAGCTAAAATTCAGGCATCTTCAGCCACAACTTCCTGCACCTCAGGAACCATTCTTTTCAAAAGATTTTCAATTCCAGACTTAAGTGTTATGGTTGAGGAGGGACAGCCGCTACATGAGCCTTGCAGCAATACTTTTACAGTCCCTTCATTGAATGAATGGAAACTTATCGCCCCACCATCCATCTCCACAGCTGGACGAATGTACTCTTCTAAAACGCCTTTTATTTTAGTTTCAGTGTCATCGCCTGTTAGTTCCTCATCTAACGTCTTTTCAATTTTCTCAGTTAATATGGGCTTATCTTCTTCAAGGTAGGCTTTGATGAACTGCTGGATTTCGCCTTTCACCTCGAACCACTCCGTCTCTTCACTTTTTGTGACCGTAACAAAGTTGCTCATGTAAAACACCCGGGTTATGTATGTGAATTTCTCAAAAAGGGCTTTTGCGAGAGGAGCTTCCTTTGTAGATTCAATCGAGGGATAATCACGGCTAATTCCCTCTTGCACTAACATAAAATTAGCGACGAACTTGAGAGAATTAGGATTCGGATTGGACTCCGTATAAATGGCTACTGGCTGGGATGTTGTCTGCATGAAACCTGATTTCGAATTAGAACCACAAAGATGCTACAGAAAGTTCAATTGATGGTCGATTCGTAGAATCGTAAGATAGTTAATCGAGCTTCCTTTAAAGCTGCGAACGATCAGGCATTATTTTTCAATTCTCCCTCCGTACCAGCAACCAATGTGGCTACTGTGGCATCTCCGGTTACGTTCACCACCGTCCGGCACATATCCAGTGGTCGATCTACAGGGAAAATGATTGCCATCCAGGCAGGATTTAAGCCAACAGATTGGAGAACAATGATTAGCATAACCAGTCCAGCACTCGGAACAGCCGCAGACCCGATTGATGCCAGTGTGGCGGTCAGTACAATGACCAACTGTTGAGTGAAAGTTAGGTCGACCATATGCAACTGCGCTAGAAAAACCACTGCCACAGCTTGCATCACGCTAGTACCATCCATGTTTACCGTCGCTCCTATTGGCAGCACAAAACTTGAAATGTTCTTGGACACACCCATGTTCTTCTCCACGCATTCCATTGTTACAGGCAAGGTAGCAGCGCTCGAACTTGTTGAAAATGCCATTAGCTGAGCCGGGCTTAGATTCTTAAACACTTTTTTGTAGGTCATCCCCTTGACGAAAAGAGTGAGAATAAGTGGATATAGTGCAACTACTAAAAAAGCGAGACCTGCAAAAAGTGTAATGGAGTAGGAAGCTAAACCTTTGAAAATCTCAAAAACTTCAGCTGGCGAGTCAGCCATTTTTGCAATGACGCCAGCAAGCAGTGCAAAAACAAAGTAAGGCGCAGCTTTCATGACCATAGACACCATTTTGAGAAACACATCGTTGATGCTGGTAATAAACACGGCTACTGGCTTTGCTTTTTCACCAACAATGGCAATTGAAATTCCAAAGAAAATCGCGAAGAAAATCACCTGCAACATCAACCCATTGTTGGATATTGACAAGACCAGGTTTTCAGGAACCATGTCTATTAAGAACTGCAATGGAGGAGACTCCTTCGTCATCTCAGCACTACCTTTCATTACCTCAACCTCCTCATTTATTTCCTGTGGCGCTCCAGACATTTCCTCCACGACATCTGCATATTTTGGATCATTCAAGAGGTTTTTGTCATCCTTAATCTCAATTCGATTGTCTTTTGCCCACAACTCGTAGGATATCCGATTCTTTGTACGCTGGTCATCGTCAAGATGAGTACCTGGCTTGATCACATTCACCAGAAAAAGACCGATCGACACAGCTGTTACAGTTGTCAGAAGGTAAAACGCCAGGGTTTTGGCACCCATTTTTCCTAATCTTGAAATATCCTGAAGCCCGGATATGCCGCTTATTATGGAAAAAAGCACTAGAGGAACTGCGATAAACTTCAACATCCGAATGAAGATTGTTCCAAAAGGATCGATCCAGTTAATCGTAAACTGATTCCATCCTAGTGCGCTGGAAACGAAAGCGTAAATAACACCCGCAACTAGGCCGATGATTATCTTAATGTGAAGCGGTAGTTTTTTCATTGAGTTTTGTTGATGAGAGGAATCTTTATAGTCGGACCCGATTATTAACCTCGCAATATATTGGTTTGTGCCAATAAATAGAAATCTGCTATGACGAGCGCCGACATTGCCTCCACAATTGGAACCGCGCGTGGTACTACACAGGGATCGTGTCTTCCTTTTCCTTTTACTACAACCTCTTTGCCTTCCTTGTCAACAGAGGCTTGATCCTTCATTATTGTGGCGACTGGTTTAAAAGCAACATTGAAGTAAATGTCTTCGCCATTCGTAATGCCACCTTGAATTCCTCCTGAATTGTTGGTTTTTGCTTTGATCTCGCCAGCAACATTTTCAAATTCATCATTGTGTTCTGAGCCCTTCATCTTTGTTCCCTCAAACCCACTTCCGAGCTCAAATCCTTTTACAGCATTGATCGAGAGCATTGCTCTCCCCAGCTCAGCACTTATTTTTCCAAATAGTGGTTCCCCCAAACCAACAGGTACACCTTGAATAACACCTGTAACAAGGCCACCTATCGTATCTCCTGATTTCCTTGTCTCATCTATGAGTGAGAACATTTCCTTTGCTGTTACTTCATCTGGGCATCTGACCTCATTGGATTCTGTTCTCGAAAGGTCTAGCTCTTGATAGGTTTTCTCTAACCTGAGGTTTCCTACTTGAGAGACGTATGCAGTACATTTAATGCCCCTCGCTTGGATCAGTTGTTTTGCCAATGCGCCCGCAGCTACCCATCCGGCCGTGATTCGGGCGGAACTCCTGCCTCCACCACGATAGTCACGGTTTCCATATTTTTCCTGATAAGTGAAATCCGCGTGTGAGGGACGATACGAGTCCTTGATGTGTGAGTAGTCTTTGCTTTTTGCATCTAAGTTCCGAATCAGTATGGCAATAGGTGCACCGGTTGATTTACCCTCAAAAATGCCTGACAGTATCTCGAACTCATCAGATTCTCTACGTTGAGTAGTAATACGAGACTGTCCTGGCTTGCGACGGTCCAATTCGGCCTGAATATATGACAGGTCTATCTCAATCTCCGCAGGAAATCCGTCTACCACCATCCCAATGCCAGGCCCATGAGACTCACCAAACGAGGTGATCTTCAGTAAATTGCCGAAACTGTTGAACATTGGTTAGGCTGTTTTTCGGAATAATATGAAAATGGTTAGCCCCATCATGGAAACTATGAAGATGTTTATCACCCACTGAATCCATGAACTAGCATCAAGTGAAGATAGGTCATTATCTGCAGTATTGATTTTATCGTAAAAATCTCCTAGATCCGTCGATGCTATGTATTGATTTTTTCTACTCTCTCCGCCAACAGTCAATACCAAGTCAGACCTTAACGTATCGTACTTCTCGACAGTCGGATTGAAATAAACCCATTGAAAATATTTTGACATATCGAATTCCCCGGGCTCATTAGGGATCGCATAAAAATTGTAGCTCTTGGTACCTCGAACACGCGAATTACTCTTGTTGACATTTTGTCTGACATTCGGAGCGTAGAAATCGAAGTTTTCGTCCGTCTCAGGTTGTGGGGCTTCTATTGCACTGATGTTCCCCTCTCCATGCACCGTAAACTCGTAGTTGAAGCTTTTCCCAGTTTCGAATCCGCCCTCAGATATGGATTCGTCAAGTTCATAACTGCCAACAGCCACACTTTCCTTCAGTGGATGTGGCGGAAGATCCAGGACCTTGATTTGCTTTTCTCGAGAGTAGAAGGTCTCAAAATCTTCCTGTCTATTTCTTCCGAAGAATGATGGATTTTTAGCCACCTTGTACTTAATCATTTTTAGCCCAACGGAAGGAAAAGCAATGTCCTGCACATTTAGTGGATAGAAAGTAGCCTGGTAGATCTTATAGCGGGTATATCCTTTACCATTCAATTGTATCGACTCGCCGTTGATATTGTCAATGTTGAAGCTCTCCTCCCAACAGGAATTGGGTTTGATCTTTTTGACGATTTCTGTTATCTGTGTACCGAGATCGTAGAATCTCATATCTGCCCTGTTCGACTCAGCCACGTAGAAAGCCAGGTTCGTCGTGAAGCCTTCCCCGACATACACTTCTTTTTTATCAGTGACAATAGCTAAAAACGCATCTGCCTCAACATCTACAAATTCTGATGGTTGATTCCGGTTTCCAAAAAGATTCTCAAAAGGATCTGACGTAAACGGAGAATTTCTCCTTGTTTGCTGAACAGCATCCCCAACCACAATCTGAATGCCATCCGATTTAACATCCTGATTGTTAATGGTCATGAAAAATGGAGATAAAAGAAAAGTCCCTTTTTCAGTAGCCTGATAATTCTGAGTCAGGCTTTGCGTGGAAGTCATCTTGCCATTTGTAAAATTGGTTGAAGTGGAAGAAGATGTACCCCGCTTGATAAATCCATCAATGTCTGGGAAGTTGCTATACTGCTTTAATCGATCATTTTGGACGGTGATGGTTACAGTAAAATACTGATTGAGTCCGATGGCCGAGGCACCCAATTTGATACTTGCTTCTTGCCCTCTCACTGAGGAGACAAATAGCATTATCATAATGCAACTTAACCCTAATGCCTTCGTTACTTTCATACTATACAGGTTTACTCTTTTTTAGTTAAATTGTAAAGCTGAGATTTTAGCAAACGCCAAATTTACAAAGGGGGTTTGTTCTTTAACAATTATTAGCATGCTTGAATATTTCAAAACTATTTTATCGAAAGTAAGCTTTGATAAGCGGTTGTTTGAAAAGGAATTAAGAAAGGCTATTAAAGCTTTGATTCCGACAGAAGTCGAATTGCTGAAGGAATGGTGCTACGGCAGATATGGAAACCAATATCAGCCTATTCTCCAGGCTTGCTTTGCGAATTAAATACTTTTTGACATAAAAAAAGGTCTTGATGAAAATCAAGACCTTTTTTATTTAGCCTGATCTTTATTTCACAATTCGTCCGTCTTCCAGGTTCACAATTCGGGTACCATAGCCCGCAAATTTCTCGTTATGAGTCACCTGTACGATCGTCATTCCTGCTTCATGAAGTTGTTTCAATATATCCATCACCTCTTCGCCTTGACCGGAATGCAGGTTCCCTGTTGGTTCATCCGCAAGAAGGAGCCTGGGTTTCCCTATAAGTGCTCGTACCACACCAACTAACTGTTGCTGCCCACCTGAAAGTTGCTCCGGGAACAAATCCTTTTTAGCTACCATGCTAAATCTATCCAGCATTTCAGCAATCATACTTGCTCGTTCTTTGCCTTTGATGCCTCGATAGATCAGTGGTGTCTCAATGTTTTCGTATACGGTAAGTTCATCTATCAGGTGATAGGCCTGAAAAATGAATCCGATGTGCTCTTTATGTATTCTTGAAACTCGTCGTTCATTGAGCTTATGAACCGGTTCATCCATGAAGTAGTACTCACCTTCGGATGGTCTGTCCAGCATTCCGACGATGTTCAGGAGTGTCGACTTGCCTGACCCCGATGGGCCCATGATGCTTACAAATTCTCCTTCTTCGATTTCAAGATTAATTCCTTTTAGTATGAAAGTTCGTTGGTATTTTGACTCTACGAACTTACTGACGTCATTGAGTTTTATCATATGAGTTAATGTGCCTGACTTTTAACGTCCCAAGATATCATTTAGTTAGTAAAACTTTTTCTGTTAGGGAACCTTTTTTGTAGTCAAGCAAAATAAAATAGGGCCGAAATTGTAGAAAGGAGAAACTAACCATGTTTGGTCCTTTGAGAAGAATCATCTCAGCATTTAGTAGCTTCTTGCCATTAGAATCGTAGATATGAAGTGTGGAATTTCTTTCAACGTCCGAGTGAATCTCCAGTCCTGCTTTTGAAATAGTAATGGAAATGGGTGAGTTTTCTTCATCCAAACCAAGCACATTCAAGTCCTCCTCCGAGCAACCAATTCCAAGAGCAAACCCAGCTGAAGTAGTGATGGGCTCTGGTGTAAGTGAGGACGCTTCCTTCACTTTTACATAAATGGAGCTGAAGCCGGCAATTGCGTCCTCAGCTAATAGTTCGACATCAATCACAATTTCACTATCAGTATAGGTTCGCGACTGTTCGTTCCACTCCTCTGAGGTAAATCCATTGAATTTTACTCCCGTAAGGTCCGTAAAAATGGAAATTGACAGTTCACTGTTTTGATCGTTTGTGAGGACAACCTGCCCACTATAACTTGTGTTTGGAATGTGGCAAACGGACTGCGGAACACCAATGCTATGAACCGGAGGAAGATTAAGTACCTCCACAAGATAATCTATTACGGTATTCCCAATTTTGAAAAACTCTCCATTGATCTTTCGCCATTCAGTGGTTTTGAGTGCAATAGAATAGAAACCTGTCGTCGTTGGTGTATCCCATAGTAGATTTCCTGAAATTGGGTCGATCGAGAACAGTGGGTCATCGTCACCTGTCCAACTATCATAAAATGACAAGTCGGAGGGAAAAACATAGTCATCAATATGCAATCCAAGACCTTGTTGTGGGATATCTAGCTGATAGCTCAGACTATCACCTTCTTCATCAAACATTACTAGGTTGCTAACAAATTTTGTCCCTGCAATTGCAATCATGTCAGGTGATGTCATGTTTCTCGGTGAACTATTGTTTATGAGAGGATCCAGAAGGATACTAGCTTCGACATGAAAAGCAGTGGTTAGAGATTCAGCTACATTTCGCACATTTGATGTTCGAAAATCCTCGGTGTATGACACATCCAAAACTCCTGACGATGCATACGTATGAATAAGACTGAACTCCCAGCGTTCAATTCCATTTTCCAGGTCCTCAGTGACCTCCCAAGGAATGACCTCATCCGGATCATCACCAAAAACATTACCATCACCAAAATTGAATACTCCTTGTCCAAAGAGCACACCTTCCTGGTCCCGATAGCCTACAAACGTCAACTGATACGTAAGAGAGTTAATTTTTTTGTAAAAAATCTGGCCTCCGCGGATGTGTGTAGCCTCAAGTGTATAACATCCCAAGATTAATAAGAAAATGAGCAGATATTTTGTAAGGTTAAGCTTTTTCACATCCCATTACGAGCAAAAATTTTGCCATTAATCATTATTTAAACAGTCACCAAATCCCTTTCCCTCACATTTGTTTTTTTACATGGCATGAGCCAAAATGACTCATGCCATCAAAAACTTGTGATCTCCGTTCTAAGGATTTCTCAAAAAATTCAAAATCAATCCATTGGCCTGTTCTGAAAAAACCGTCAGGCTATCATGTCCATTCTCATAGTAAAAAAGACCTAGGTTTTGACCGTCGACAAACAAATTGCTAACGCCCATCTGATTTGAATCCTCTAACGAATAGTCGTACTCACCCGAATCAAAGGAGTCTTCTTTCGAATCATCTTTGTTAGTATTATTAATTATAACGGTGGACTCACCAAAATTCCAGGTGACTTCTCCCTGACCAAAGTACGAATGCACCTGAGCAGACTTTTCATAGATACTTGTAAGTTCTAACTCTCCGATTGTTTCCGTTTTTGAAACAGCTTCTAGATTTGGATCAGCCGCTATATTCGGAATCTTGTCAATAGTATCAGAGCCAGGATCATTTTCCTCACAACTAATTATCCCGATCGAGATAATTAACAGAATAATTAAACTTCTCATTTTTAAACATTAAAACTTTGAAAATTTAATTAGTGGTCTGAGTGAGTACAGGAGCCAGTATAATTACCCTACCAACTATAATAGTTCATTCGCAAGATTAGCCAACTCGGATCTTTCTCCTTTCTCCAGCATTACGTGTGCGAACATTGGGTGATCTTTGATTCTATCAATCAGATAAGAAAGACCATTGGATTGCGAATCGAGGTAAGGTGTGTCTATTTGATTGATGTCCCCAGTGAAGATAATTTTTGTGTTCTCGCCAGCGCGTGTGATGATCGTTTTGACTTCATGGGGTGTCAGATTTTGGGCTTCATCTACAATGAAAAAGATATTTGAAAGGCTTCTTCCTCGTATATAGGCCAGCGGAGTGATCATCAATTTCTCCTGGTTAACCATATCCGTGATTCGTGTAAACTCTTTGTCACTTTCCTTAAACTGATGCTGAATGAATTTCAAATTATCCCAAAGTGGCTCCATGTAAGGATTCAACTTGGATTTAATATCACCTGGCAGATAACCAATGTCCTTGTTACTCAAGGGTACTATTGGTCTGGCAAGGTAGATCTGCTTGAAATTTCTTCGCTGTTCAAGCGCGGATGCAAGAGCAAGAAGCGTTTTACCCGTACCAGCAACGCCATTGATACTTACCAACTTAATAGCTGGATCCATCATTGCGTGCATGGCAAAGGTCTGCTCGGCATTTTTGGGCTTAATGCCGTATAGGGTTTGTTTGTCTACTTTCTCAACAAGGTCATTTTCCGGATTGTAGTAAGCGAGGACCGAGTTTTTTTCACTTTTTAGAATAAAGTAGTTGTTCGCTGGAAATTTTTTTCTTTTTAAAACCTTCTTTCGATCAATAGATCCCTTTTTGAATAAAATATCAATATCCTCTGAGGTAATGTCATTGAGTTCTGTTTTACCAGTCGTAATCAGGGCATTGACATCTTTTATTTTCCCGGTCTCATAATCTTCAGCATGTAGCTCAAGCGACTTGGCTTTCAATCGCAGGTTGATGTCCTTGGAGACTAGAATAACCTTCCTTTTGGGTTCCTGCTGCTGGATCGTCAACGCAGCATTGAGAATTCGGTGATCATTTGTAGCCTCATTGAACACCATCTGTGCATCAATGTGACTTTTGTCATCCATGATAACCTTAAATTTCCCTTTGGTTTTCCCATTGAGTGGTATCCAATCTTGGAGACTTTGATCCTTGGCAAGCTTATCTAGCAACCGAATAAACTCCCTTGCTTCGTAATTCTTGTTGTCGTTGCCCTTCTTGAATTGATCCAATTCTTCAAGCACAGTGATCGGGAGGCCAACGTCGTGCTCGGCGAATTGAAGGATGGAATCATGTGAGTAGAGAATTACAGAAGTATCTAATACGAAAATTTTGTTTTGACTGCTCGATTTAGCCATTCGCTGCGTGCCAGTTATTAGTTCAATGATCGAACGTAATATTAGAGATTCGAATCAAAATAAAGTTGGTTTATTCGGTTTTTTTAGTGCTGATTTATTGAACAGGAATAAATAAATCTTCCCCTTCTCGAGGCTCTATTTTTAAAGCTCCTGATAAAGCCAGACTCACTAACTTATTAGAGGCAAGCTTTTTATTGAGTCCGCTCAATTCGCAATACTGTGATAAAGTGATTGACATATTTTTTTCAAAAAACCGGAAAAGATGACCAGTGCTCTCTCCATAAGAAATGGGCTTGTCATAGGTTTTTCTCTCCTTCAAAAACCGACGCATTTCTTTGCTTGCCTGAATAGAACGATCCGCCACTCTTATGAATGCTTTTCCATACCTGTGCTGTCTTTCCAAAAAGGCGTAATGAGGTTTATCAACGCCCTCTCTAATGTGATAATGAAGGATCTTTTTTCCGTCCCTAAACCTCCTCGTCATAACCTCAAAGTCAATATTCGGTCTGCACAGTTCTTGAATGGCTTTTGTGAGGATAAACTCGTCTTCTTCCGGATATTTTAGTCCCGCAATGCTTTGATCATCTGATACGCCAATAAACAAATGACCTCCATTTGAGTTAGCAAAAGCCACGACCTCTCGAACAATCTTATCAGGATGATTGGCCTTCTTCTTGAATTCTACGGAACTGCTCTCACCTCCTGAAATAAGTCGCTTTACCTGTTTCAATTCCATATCGAAACGCTTTACGATTCCTAGTCCTCTTCATCCAGCTCTGGCATGGAAAACATACTGTTGAAAAGGTCTTTGAATTGCATCCCTTTCTCAACCTGGTGCTTACTCAGGAGACTGTATTCGGCCAAACCGAAAAGGGCAAACTCCATTAAGAAATATTTGAAATCTTCGTGTGAAGTCTTTTGATACTTGTCGATCAATTTTTCCAGTCCGGGAATATTCTTCAATTCCCTTCTGTAGTCCTTTTCTGAGGCGTCGAAAATGAGATCCACCATATTACCCTTCTCAAACCATTCCTTTATAGGCTCATATGCATTGCCACGCTCCTTCTTACGCTCTTTTTCCGGGTCCGGAAAGTAATTGACGAACTGCGAACGCAAAGCCTTCCCTACTAGATTATTTGCCACAATTCCCGCACCTTCCTGCTCGCCTTCATACACTAGCTCTACTTTACCAGTAATGGATGGTATCATACCTTGAAAGTCAGTAATTCTGATGCTTGTTTTACTATCGCCATTTTGCAAAACCCGACGTTCTGCTGCACTGATCAGGTTCTCGTATCCGGAAATCGTGAGCCGGGCTGAAACACCACTCTTTTCATCCACATATTCGCTGCCTCTGGCTTCTATGGCGATTTGCTCTATGAGATCTTTAGCAAGGTCAAAAACTTGAACAACCTTTGATTGTTCTTCTTTTATTGCTGCTTCCTGTTGTGTAATCTTCTTGCCTGTTTCAATCGAATCAGGATAGTGTGTAATGATCTGGCTGTCAATACGATCTTTCAGCGGTGTAACGATAGATCCACGATTGGTATAGTCCTCCGGGTTGGCGGTAAACACAAACTGTATGTCCAACGGCATCCGCAGTTTGAATCCCCTGATCTGGATATCTCCTTCCTGCAAAATGTTGAAGAGCGCTACTTGTATTCTGGCCTGCAGGTCTGGCAATTCATTGATCACAAAGAGTCCACGATGGGACCGTGGTACCAGGCCAAAGTGGATCACACGTTCGTCGGAGTAAGGAAGTTTCAAAGAAGCCGCCTTGATTGGATCCACATCGCCAATCAAGTCCGCGATGGTAACATCCGGAGTAGCCAACTTCTCAGTGTAACGTTCGCTGCGGTGCATCCAGGAAATGGATGTTGAATCTCCTTTTTCCTCAATTAAGTCTTTGGCAAAGCGCGAAATTGGCCGAAGCGGATCATCATTAAGTGGAGAATCTGTGATCACAGGAATGTACTCGTCAAGTAACTCAATCATCATTCGCGCCATTCTGGTCTTTGCCTGTCCTCTCAGACCCAAAAAATTGATGTTGTGACGTGAGAGGATTGCTCTTTCTACATCTGGAATAACGGTGTCCTCATATCCCCAGATACCTTCGAAAATCGTCTCTCCCTCTTTCTTTTTAAGAATCAGGTTTCTACGTAATTCCTCCTTAATCGACTCAGACAGGTATCCGGCTTTGCGCAGTTCGCCAAGTGTCGAGATTGTCAACAACTCCTCGTTTTTCAATGTTTCGTATCCCATTAGAAGTTCTTCCTTCTGTTTCTTTTATAATCTTCGAAAATAAGATTGCCTAAGCCCTGAAGACTGCTGTAGTATGCATTCCCATTATTTACTTCTGTGAATTCCCGAACAAACTCCTGAAGGTAAGGATCGGACGCAATCATGAACGTTGTAATTGGCACATGTATTCTTCTACACTGCGCTGCTAAATTCAGCGTCCGGTTAAGGATCTTAGGATCTAGTCCGAAGCTGTTCTTGTAGTATTTAATGCCTTCCTTCAGGCAAGTCGGCTTTCCATCCGTAATCATGAAGATCTGCTTGTTCTTATTTTTCCTTCTTCTTAACAGATCCATTGCCAACTCCAGTCCGGCCACCGTGTTTGTATGATAGGGACCTACATTTAAATAGGGAAGGTCCTTAATTTCAATTTGCCAGGCATCATTACCAAAAACTAAAATATCCAACGTGTCTTTAGGGTACTTTTTAGTGATTAGTTCAGCCAGTGCCATTGCTACCTTCTTAGCAGGGGTAATTCTATCCTCACCATACAATATCATGGAATGACTTATGTCAATCATAAGCACCGTTGAGGTCTGGGCTTTAAATTCCTTCTCTCGTATCTCAAGATCGTCCTCGGTAAGCATCAAATCATTTAATCCGTGGTTGATCTGTGCATTTCGCAGACTTTCCGTCATTTCAATCTGCTCTAGAGAGTCGCCAAACTGAAATTCTCTGTAGTCAGAAGTGATCTCATCTCCTATTCCTGAGAAATTTGTTCGATGATTTCCCTTTCCGGACTTCTTTAGCTTCCCAAAAATCTCCTCAAGTGCGCTCTTTCTGATTTGCTGCTCGCTCTTGGCGGTGATCTTAAATTCTCCCCGTTCATTTTCATCGGTGATATATCCCTTGTTCTTAAGGTCTTCGATAAAATTGCCAATGCCGTACTCGGGATTTGTCAAATTATGCTCCCTATCCAGGTTCGTCAACCAGCTTAGTGCCTCATTGACATTTCCAGATGTAATGACCATCAACTGGAGAAAAATATTGAGCAAATTGTCAAATGCATTTTTCTCCGGATCTTTCTCAGGAATGAACTGTGTGAACCGATAGCCAATCATAACGTTAACTTAACTAAAAACTGCCACGAAAGATTTCCAAAATGGAGAAAAGCTGTGCAGATTTTTTGATTTTTGATTTAATTTAACATCGAATAATTGCTCTATGCCCGGCAGGAAGCCCATATTCGCAACACTTGTAACAGACATCTACACCTTCACCAGGGATAGTATGTTTAAGGTTTTTCTCGAGCCAGCATCGCATGAGGAGAGACGAGCCAAGGAAGAGAGAAAGAAAAAGAAAAAAGAGGAATAACTACTTTTTGGGCATAGTGCCGAAAACCACATCCCAAAGTATTGAGGATACTCCAAAGGCACTATCAGGATCCTTATAGTGATGAATACCGTGGTGAACCCACAAAAACTTCCAAAAATTCTTAGGCGGTTGGAAAGCATGAACCATGTAATGAACCCACAAATAGGCTGAATAGCCCATAAAGAATCCCGGAAGGAAAGCATAGACGAAATTGCCCATTATTAATTTGAAGAAAAAGAAAAACAGTACCGACAAAGTCATGCTCAAAGGGATAGGCATAGCCAGGCGATCTCTATCTTTTGGGTAGTCGTGATGCACGCCATGAACGGTATACGCAAATTTCTCCCTTTTCTTGGTGGTAGGCGTCAAATGAAAAAGGAACCTGTGCATCAAATACTCCACCAACGTGAACGCGAAGAAACCTCCAAAAAAAATGGGCACCGTATTTACGGCACTTATGTGAAAATTCCTTAAGCCGTAGATGATCAATACGGTACTTATTATCGAAAACAGTATTAATGGAACCGAAATGTGAGTTCGCGTCAATCTCTCCAAAAATTTGTTTTTGAAAAGAGATTTCGTGCCTTTTAAGTGAGGTTTGTTCTTTAGTTCCATTGCCTGTTGCGTACTACAAAATTATTTAAAATGAGTTTTTGATCACAAAGTTTCTGTTAACGATTTCTTATGTTTCTTTAAAACGGATTGATAAAACTCTTCATACTTCGGAAGTATATTTTCTATATCGAATTCCTTGGCTCTGTTCAATGCTCCTTCCTTAAATTTTTGAAGATTTTCATTGTCCAAAACATGAATAGATTTGTCGACCATTGAGGCGACATCTCCTATCTCACACACGAACCCGGATATTCCATCTACATTTAACTCAGGCAGTCCCCCAGCATTGGAAGAAACCACTGGTACTTCACATGCCATAGCTTCCAGGGCAGCTAGTCCAAAACTTTCTTTTTCTGAAGTCATAAGAAACAAGTCACTTACCGAAAGTACTTCTTCTACTGCCTCGAGTTTTCCCAAAAACCGAATATCCTCGGTGCATATTTCTTGGGCTTCTTCTTCAATTCTTTTACGCTCGGGACCATCACCGATCAGTAGCAGTTTTGACGGTACCACTTTCTTTAGCTCACAAAATATTTTAAGCACATCATCTACCCGCTTTACTTTCCTAAAATTGGACGTATGAACGATCAGCTTTTCTCCATTTGGACAGATGGCCTTCTTGAAATGCTCCTTTGGTTGCTTTTTGAAGCGCTTCAAGTCAATAAAGTTTGGGATCACCTCGATGTCGGTCTTGATCTCGAAATGCTGTAGTGTATCCCTTTTTAGGTCTTCTGAAACAGCAGTAACACCATTGGAGCGATTTATCGAAAACGTAACTACTGGTTCATTTGCTGCATCTTTCCCCACAATAGTGATGTCTGTTCCATGGAGGGTGGTTATGAATGGAATCTCATATCCCCGCTCTTTCAAAATCTGCTGTGCCATATAAGCTGCGGACGCATGAGGAACAGCGTAGTGTACATGCAAAAGATCCAGATTTTCCTTTATCACCACATCAACCATCTTGCTCGACAACGCCAGCTCATAAGGAGGATATTGGAATAGAGGATATGACTTTACGCTTACTTCATGGAAGTGCAAATTGTGCTCGAAAAATTCGAGCCTTGTCGGTTGAGAATAAGTGATAAAGTGGATATCATGACCTTTATCTGCAAGCGCTTTGCCTAGTTCTGTTGCAACAACACCACTCCCACCATATGTGGGGTAACAAACAATTCCTACCTTCATTACTTTGATATTCTCCTTTGCAATGTATAAACCCCATCTGATTCGAATTGGTTTCGTTGGAATTTATTCATTAATAATTGACTCATAGATGACATCCTGAATCTCGGTTCGGATGTTCATTTCCATCAGTTTTTCGTTCTTGGCATCCGGATAGATTCGGTTGGAGAGAAAGACATAAATTAGATCAGCTTCCGGGTCGGCCCAGACCATGGTTCCTGTGAATCCCGTATGTCCATAGCTGGTATCACTAGCCAGGTAAGAAGCTCCGTCTCTCTTCCAATCTTTCTTGTCCCAGCCAAGTCCACGCCGGTTTTTTCTAAAATACCGGATATTGAAAAGGTCAAGGGTTTCAGATTTTAAGTACTGCTTGCCGTTGTAGTAACCTCCGTTTGAAAGCATATACATCATTTTGGCTAGGTCGGTGGCGTTGGAAAAAAGTCCAGCATGTCCAGCAACTCCACCGAAAATATGAGCATTACGATCATGTACCTCACCCCAAACCTGATCGTCGCGGAACAAATGATCATATTCTGTCGGAGCAATATCTTCCAGGGAAACCCCTTTGCTTCTTGGGTTAAACCCTACATTCAAACCCATAGGTTGATAGAAGTTTTCATCCAAGAACTGATCAAAAGATTGTTGACTTACCGTCTCAACCAACATGTGCAAAATCATATATCCAAGATCGCTGTAGTTATATCTCGGCGTTCCAATGAGGTCGGATTTTACCAGCCAGCTCTTTAGAGAATCTCTCATGCTCGGGTGATATTCGATGTTATACGATCGAACATCATTTTTCTCATCCTCCTTGTTTTTATAGTAGAACGAATTCAGTCGGTCGCCACGCATGGTTCTTCGCCAAAAGGGAATGTAGGAGCGAATCCCTCCATTGTGCGCCAACAATTGCTTGATGGTAACATGTGATTTATTCGAGTTTGCAAAGTCTGGCATGTGTTTTCCGATTGTATCATCCAATTGGACTTTACCTTGATCAATAAGGAGCGCGATAGCAGGTAAAGTAGCAATCACCTTAGTTACAGAAGCCAAATCGTAAAGGGTCGAATTCTCCACTGACTTAAGGCTATCGTAGGTGAAATAACCATAGGATCTCTCCAATACCACGGACCCATTCTTGATCACGGAAAGTTGACAGCCAGGTGTTGCGTATTCTTCGATTCCTTTCTGAGCTGCTTCCAGAACTTCTTCAATACGGTCACTTAAACCTTCAAATTCCGGACTCGAATATCCAACTATACCCTCGACGCTCACTCTTCTGGCATTGACTCCCCTTCCAAGAATCTCAGATGCACCAAAGAGCATCTTCGCTAGTACTATATCGTCATTTTCGATCTCGCCAGGTACCAGCAGCGCCGTATTTTCTTCAACTGAAGCTCCATTTTCCACAAAATCAACCAAAATTTCATTCCCGTAAAGCTTGCCATCAAAACCTCCTCTCCTGTCTAGAATAATGGGTAACTCTTCTGTTTGCAGCCGATCGTATACTTTAACATAGCTTGATAGTCTCTTCTTCAAGTTCTCATCCTCACCCTGATACACTATTGCATCGCTTCTGATCGGCAGGAGGTCTCCATCATCTAAGGCAATGGACCCATGCTCAAAGATTTTTCTAGCCAGCTGGTCAGATAAATTGTAGGTCAATTCATAATCAGGTTCGGCAACAATGCCCTCATAAAACGACCTATCAAAGTTCCTTGAGACGGCCCTACTCCATTTGTTGAGTTTCCTTGAGTTGAATGATTGCCTGGAAACCCAGACTACAGGGTGATCTGTGATGATGTCTTTCTTTGAATCAGGAAGGTCTGCGGAAACATATGAGCTGGGTAGGAAGAAGTATGGAGAGCTTTTCACAGCCAAGTGAATCACTTCCTTTTCGTACTCAGACAGGTTTGTTGTGTCTGGCAAAACCAGGTGATTAAAACCTATCGTGCGGCTGAAATTTTCTAAAAAATTAAAATATTCAAGAACCAACGAGTAATCCGAAATTGCAGACAGGTATTGGAGGTTGGGTAGGACAATTTCATCTTCCAAATTCGGATCCAGTTTGTGATCTAATTGAATTGCCACCTTGTAATCTTGATCTTCTACAAACTGAAGAATGGAATTCTCCCATCTGGGGAAGTAGATAGTAATGCTTTTCTTCGTGTTTAGTGACTTATAAAAGGTAGTTCCATCGTACCAGATAACCGCGTCTGGTCCCTTTTCTCCTGCATGAGTGGCTAAAGCAGAAATGAGCAGAATGATGGAACAAATACTCCTCATTAAATCTTAAATTTGAACAATTTTATTCGTATGTCGTGTTGAATAACACAACATTTAGACAAAAATTATACCTAATGCGATTTCCTTCTCTTTTTCGTCTACCAAAATACCAGCAATTTCAGATCAAGCCTAGATACTACGACCCGATCAAGGAGGAAATAGAGGAGCGAACGGAGAGGATCAAGCAGGAACTTGATGGCAAGGAAACCGGCAACTACCATCCTGCTCATATCAGCTTCCGAAGAAAAACAAAATCTGCTCCCATGACTTCAATGTTACAGCTTCTGATTGCTGCTGTATTGGGAATGTTGATCCTTGGCTGGCTGGAATTTGGCAATGAGATCTTCTATTATATGCTTTGGATAATCGTCCCAGGGTACTTTCTCTATAGGCTTAAATCACTAAGGAAGCAAAAATGAGTGATG
The DNA here is from genome assembly GCA_028285685.1 of Cyclobacteriaceae bacterium. GTDB lineage: Bacteria > Bacteroidota > Bacteroidia > Cytophagales > Cyclobacteriaceae > Ekhidna. Next base: position 244,602 of record JANQOR010000014.1, read on the forward strand.
TCATACACCTGTTGCCCGACAGCATCGCCAATCAAATTGCTGCAGGTGAGGTTGTTCAGAGGCCTGCATCGGTGGTCAAGGAGATGTTGGAAAATAGCGTGGATGCAGGAGCTACATCAATTCAGCTTATTGTTAAGGATGCAGGTAAAACACTCATCCAGGTTGTCGACGATGGAGCGGGAATGAGTCTCACCGATGCACGCATGAGCTTCGAGCGACATGCCACGTCAAAGATTAAAACTTCAGAGGATCTCTTCAAAATAACCACGCTTGGGTTTCGTGGTGAGGCCTTAGCATCGATAGCTGCGGTCGCGCAAGTAGAAATGCGAACAAAAAAAGAGGATGAAGAGTTAGGAACATTGCTAACGATTGAGTCTTCAGAAGTGAAGAAGCAGGAACCTGTCTCCTGTCCGAAAGGAACTTCTATTTCTGTTAAAAACCTCTTCTTCAATGTTCCTGCAAGAAGGAACTTTCTAAAATCCAATCCCGTCGAGCTCCGACACATCAATGACGAGTTCCAGCGTGTCGCATTGGCTAATCCGGAAATTCGGTTCTCCCTTGTCCAAAATGATATGGAAACTTTCAAGCTGGATCCGGGAAAATTAAGCAGACGAATTGTGCAGCTCTTTGGGAAAAACTACAACCAGCAATTGATCCCATGCCAGGAGGAGACACCCTTGTTGAAAATAACCGGATACATTGGTAAACCTGAGCATTCGAAAAAGACACGAGGCGAGCAGTTTTTCTTCATAAACAACCGCTTCATCAAAAATAGCTATTTGAATCATTCGGTGATCCGGGCATATGAAGGATTGTTGAAGGTCGATTATTTCCCCTTCTATGTTTTGTATATCGACATTGATCCGGTTCATGTGGATATCAATGTACATCCCACCAAGACTGAGGTGAAATTTGATGATGACCGAATGCTTTATGGGGTGATCAACTCCGCGGTTCGACAGGCGTTGGCTTCTTTTAACGTTGCTCCCTCCCTTGATTTCTCTGCCGACGTGAGCTTCGAACACTTAAACAGGCAGAGAGAAGATGCGCTGACCAGGGACGAAAAAGCATACACTTCATTCCAATCGATTCGTCCAAGTCAAGAACGACTAGAGAAGTTAGATGAGCTTTATGCCTCTGCAAACCAGGAAGAAATAGCGACCATTGAAGAAGCTGAGAAAGAGCGGGTTCATGAACATATTTTTTCCAGCTCTATGGGTCATGAAGGCGAATCCGAGGAGAAGAAACCAACCTACCAGCTTCATGGGAAGTATTTACTTAGGCAAGTGAAGTCGGGAATGATCGTTTTGGACAAGGAATCTGCTCTTGAACGTATCTTGTTTGAGCAATACCAGAGCCAGATGCAAGCAGGTTCGGGGATGAGTCAGGCATGCCTTTTCCCACAACAGGTGAAGCTCAATCCAGGTGATTATGCACTTGCTATTGATCTAAAAGAGGAAATCAATCTGCTAGGTTTTGAATTTGAGCAGATGGGTGAGCAACTTCTAGTTATTCAAGGAGTCCCTTCTGAACTAGCACCATGCAACGAACAGGAGGTGTTTGAAGGTCTAATAGAGCAGTATAAGCACAATGCAAAAAAATTGGATTTGCCTAAGAAAGAAAGTTTGATTCGAGCACTCGCGAAGCGGACAGCGACGAACAAATGTCAAAGCCTCAAAAACGAGGAGATGGATCACCTGATCGATCGGTTGTTTGGGTGTGAACAGCCCAACTATACACCAGAAGGAAATCCAACGTATGTTTTATTAAGTTTAGAGCAAATAAACGATTGGTTTAAAAAGTAGTTAGTAGTAAGAAATAAGAAATAAAGTGTTTAGAAGACTCACACCTGTAGCAAAAAATATTCTAATCATCAATGTGGCTATCTTCATGATTGGCTCTTTCCTGAAATTGCCGCTATCAGAGTTTTTTGGCTTGCGAGTAGTGTTCTCCTCTGAATTTGCACCTTACCAGTTCTTAACCTACATGTGGCTTCATGGAGGATTTGGTCATATCCTTGGAAATATGATCGCAGTCCTTGTTTTTGCTCCCATGCTTGAAACAGTTTGGGGTTCCAAACGGTTTTTGACCTTTTACCTGGTTTGCGGCATTGGTGCAGGTATTTTATATGGAACTGCAGACTTTTTCGAAAAGTTACCGTTGAAGCAAGATGCAGAAGCCTACCTGGACAATCCCAATCCTGATGCTTTTTATAGGTTTATTATCGAGCACAAGAATCCATATTTCAACTTGAATGGGCTCGGTGAGCTTTCGGATGCGTACTATGAAAATGAAAATAGCCCCAGCGTCATCAATCAAACGAAGCGTGTAGTACAAGAAACCTACGACATCTTCGTCACTAGAGGAAACATGATCGGGGCTTCCGGGGCTGTGTTTGGAATCTTGTTTGCGTTTGCATTTCTCTTCCCAAACACCGAACTATTCCTCCTTTTCCCGCCAATACCAATCAAAGCCAAATACCTGGTATTTGCCTATGGAATGTATGAGCTATATGCAGAATTTAGTCGAACTCCAGGTGATAATGTGGCTCATTTGGCTCACCTTAGTGGAATGCTTATTGCATTTGTGATGTTGAAATATTGGAAAAACGACACGAGAAGATTTTACTGAGCAATGAACGGAGGACTCTTTGACGATTTTAAAAATGCCTGGAGCAGGCCTAACAATGCTGTTGTTCAGCTCATTCTAATCAATGTTGTCATATGGGTTTTCATACGAGTCTCGGAAGTCTTTCTTGCTATTAGTGGTGCGCAAAGTATTCATAGTTACATTCTTCATAAGCTTCAACTTCCGGCCGAAGTCGGAAGGCTGTTCTCACAGCCCTGGACACTAGTAACCTATTTCTTCACACATTACGAGTTTTTCCATATCCTTTTCAATATGCTTTTTCTGTATTGGTTTGGACGAATCATACAGGAGTTCCTAAACAGTAAGAGGGTCATTTCGCTCTACGTACTTGGAGGTCTCTTTGGAGGCCTACTATACATCTTCATTTACAACCTCGTGCCGTTCTACTCTGATCGAGTAGCGGAATCCATGATGCTTGGCGCTTCCGCCGGAGTGTTCGCCATTGTGGTTGGCGCTGCGGTGTTCATGCCTAACTACACCTTTTTCTTGCTTTTTCTAGGTCCGGTCAAGATCAAGTATATCGCCATCTTCTACGTGTTTATGTCTTTCATTGGGAGTACCGGCTATAATGCAGGAGGTGAGATTGCACACTTAGGAGGTGCTTTTGTAGGGTGGATGTACATCACACAACTTAATAAGGGAAGTGACCTGGGTGGTTGGGTGATCTCCTTTATCCATTTTGTCAAAAGTATGTTTAAACCTCAGCCAAAGATCAAAGTCACTCACCGGGGTGGTAGCCGTCGACCTTCCAAAAAGGCTTCACAGAAAGCACAGGCTACTGGTAGCTCTGATACTCCGCAGGCAGAAATAGATGCAATCCTTGACAAAATTTCCCAATCAGGCTATGAAAGCCTAACCAAGGATGAAAAGCAAAAGCTTTTTAATGCTAGCAAGAAATAAGCAGATTTTTTGTAGGCAAACTGGATTCTTGAATTTCCTCGCTTATGGGATTTTTAGATCTTGATAAAAAATCCGTAAATCGTCAAATCGAAATCATTCCACCTTACTCCTATTCGCCAACTGTCCACAAGCTGCATCAATATCCTTCCCTCGGCTTCTCCTTACGCTGGTGTGAATTCCGCCTTTTATTAGATGGGCAGCAAACCGGTCAATCGTTTGCGGATCCGCCTTACTGAAAGATGCTTCTGAAATGGGGTTATATTCGATGATGTTGATCCTGCAAGGAACTTTGCGAGCATACCTCAGAAGCTTTTCTGCATCTTCGATAGAGTCATTAAAGTCATAGAATAGAATGTATTCGAACGTGATTCGATTTTCCGTTTTTTCATAAAAATATCTAAGCGCCTTCATCAGCGCATCAAGCGTGTTCGTTTCATTGATTGGCATGATAGTGTCTCGCTTGTGGTCATCAGCCGCGTGAAGGGAAAGCGCAAGGTTAAATTTCACTTGATCATCGGCAAGCTTAGTGATCATCTTCGCTATTCCAGCAGTAGAAACAGTTATACGCTTGGGAGACATATGCAGTCCGTCCTCAGACGTAATTCGGTCGATCCCATTCATCATGTTTTTATAGTTGAGCAACGGTTCTCCCATGCCCATGAACACAATATTGGATAGAGGTTGTTGATAGTTTTCCTCCGCCTGGCTGCGAATCGCGACCACTTGATCGTAGATCTCCCCGGCATCAAGATTGCGTTCACGTTTCATGTATCCGGTAGCACAGAACTTGCAACTAAGTGAACAGCCCACCTGGCTAGATACGCAAGCAGTCATCCGGTCATCTGCAGGAATCAGTACACCCTCGATCAGGTGATTATCATGAAGGCGAAAAGCAGATTTAATGGTGCCATCATTTGACACCTGCGAGTTGTCAATTTCAATCGCGTTTATTGTAAAATCTTCTTTGAGTTTTTCTCGCGAAGCCTTTGAAAGATTTGACATCTCATCAAAAGTTTTGGCCGACTTCACCCAAAGCCATTCCCACACTTGCTTTGCACGGAATTTTTTTTCTCCATTCCCTTCGAAATAATCGATCAGACTATCAAGTGATTCAGCACGAATATCCTTCATATCGCAAAGGTATCAAGCTTCTGACTGATCATACAGATTGAAGGCGATACCTAACGAATAGTGAAGCCGTGACTTGACGATTCCTTGCTGTATATGATCTTCCTGAATTCGCTTGGCTGCAGTTCATTTTTCAAACGACGCCCACCTCTTCGCTCAATTAGTATAGCAAAATTTTCTTCTCGCTTGTCGAATTGTTCCTTATTGGAATAAGTAGTCATCAATATGAAATGAAATGGTTGTTCCTGCGAAGGCTGGGTTTGCATGAACTCGTAAGAGGCAATGTAGCTCTCTTTGACTGCCCATTCTCGGAGGATATTCCAGTTGTTTTGGTAGTAGTAAATGGCTTCTTCGTAGTTGTCATCCAGGACCTGAACAAAGTCCAATGTAGAGATTCTCTCATCCGATTGGGAAACGCATAACAGGCTCATCGACAAAGCGCAAAAGGTCAAAATCTTTTTCATATCAATTAAAGTTTTTTTGATTCCGTCTGAAAGTCCAGACGTGTAAAAAATCGATGTCAGGCATCCTGAGGTTATACTATCTACACTCTTTGGGGTGAGCAAGAGTGCTTTTGGGGTGAACAAGCTAGGATAGCAGCGGACGAAGAGAATTCCTGAATGACGGTGAGAGAGGCACATCCATTGACCACTCACCATTTTCAACTGTCAGGGTGTTAAAATTTCGCTTTTTTGTATACTGCAAATTGACAACGAACGATCGATGAACTCTTTGAAACTGCGGATATGCGGCCAATTGATTAGAGATCGACGTCAGTGTAGCTCGCATCGTTTTCTTGGTGAGTGGTTCAGAAGCTGAGATATAAAGGTCAACGTAATTATCTTCAGCTTTGAAGAGCATTATTTCATTTAGATCGACTGTAAGTTGCTCTTTTCCTTCGCCTTGCAGTTTCATACCCTCCTCCTCATCTGTATTCTTTCCCACAAGCGTACGGAAAAACTGAGATTTCCCATAAAGCGACGTTGGGATATAAGTAAGAAGCATCATCAAGCCAAAGGCAAACCATTGTTCGAGATAATCAAGTACATCAAAACATTGCCAATCACACCGAGTTAGTCTTAGCACGTAGATGACATTAACAAATAGCACAAGTTTTAGCATCCAGGAAACTCCATCCATGCGAAGGTTAGATGAAAGATCAATCTTCACGACCGATTTAAAGAAATAGTCAACCAGATAGCTTATTAGGACAAACGAGATTCCGACCGGAAGTAGAAACAAGGCAAGAGCGAAAAAATGGTTGAGATCCGTCGCATATACACCAAAAGGCCTCGTCAATAGCAGGAAGAGCCAGACAAACAGCCCGGTGCCAAGGTTATATGTATGCTTCCACCCTGATCGGTGATAACCCCACTGGAAATACTTATGAATTGGCATCTTGATGAAATTAGAGATTTCTGTTTATTTCGTCCGAATACTGGTGTCCATTTTAACGGAGTTTTTGACACACAGTACAGTATAGAAAGACAAATCTGTCATATGGAAAATCGATGTTAAGCATCAATCCAAGTGACATTCCGTATAGAAATTATTGTGATCTTTATTTAGAAATGAATCCAGAAATAAGTGTAATTGAGCTCTTTCACTTATTCGCTGCCGCTCAAGGAGCGTTTTTAGGTCTTCTTTTTTTGATTCAAAAAAGAGGTAATCGCCTGGCTAACAGATTTCTTGGCTTTCTATTACTTGTGTTCTCCTTTCGATTGTTTGGGGCAGTGGTCTTTTGGTCCAGGCATTTGATTGAGTTCCCCCATCTATCGCTGGTTACATTCCCTTTCATTTATCTTGTCGGCGTCCTTTTTTACTTCTACAGCAGACACCTAAGTGCGAATAACTTGAAATTGAATTCAAGGTTTCTTCTGCACTTGATCCCCTTTTTCGTTGCGTTCGTTTACATTTTACCATACTATTTGCTTCCTGCAGATTTAAAGGTTCAAATAGTCAAAGCTTCATACAATTCGGGAGCTTCAAACCTTGGGGAAATGCCAATAGCAAGGCTCATCGTCTACGCAGGACAATTTCCACATGTCCTTATATACATTGGTTTTGCCGTTAGGAATCTCACAACAAGTTCTTCCATTCCGCTGGTATCTAATGCCAAAGTAACTGTCCAACGGCAATGGCTAAGGGTGTTAACCATTGGGTTTGGTTCGTTCTTTAGTCTTTGGATATTGTACAATGTCTGCCTCATTACAGGAATGGTATATCAAAAGGAGGTGGACCAGGTCTTGACCACAATCATGGCGGTATTGATCTACGCAATGGCATACTACCTATTTCGTAAGCCAGAACTTTACCTGCAGGATGTTGCTGAAAATGGGTCTAAGTACAAAACATCTACACTCACCACAAGTCAGGCGAGGGACTACCTGGAGAAACTACATGAAATCATGGAGCAGGAACAACTCTACCGAAACAGCGAACTCAAACTCTCAGAGTTGGCTGAAAAAGTAGGGATCTCCGGACATCACCTTTCACAAATAATCAATGAAAATCTTGGCCAAAATTTCTTTGATTTTATCAACGGATATCGAATAAAAGAAGCCAAAAACCTACTGTCTGATCCAGACAGCAAGAAGTTCACCCTTCTTAGTATTGCCCACACCGTAGGATTTAACAATAAGACTTCCTTCAACAATTTCTTCAAAAAGCAAACAGGCATGACTCCTTCGGAATTTCAAAAGAGGGAAGATACAGTCTGAAATATGTCAATCTTTATCAAGGTTATCGATTTTTTGCCTTGTACTGTGAATCATTGTTCCTAAAAAATACAGTGATGAAAAAGTATCAACAATTGACCATGTTCGGGCTTTGTCTTTTCATCAGCATGAACCTTGCTGCACAGAATAAGAAATTTAACAAGGCCATCGAAAATCTGATTAGTGCAAGCCTCCAGTCAGACAGTACGGAGATGCTAAAGCAACTTGAGGTAATGGCTGATTTTACCAACAAAAAGGAAACCGAACTACTTGCTTCTTACTATCTAGCCTTTGGTAAATGGCAATTTGTCCTTCCCCAATCAAACATTTCACCTACAAACGAAGAAGCAAAAAAATTAATACGGTCAGCAGTAGCAGATCTTAAAAAATGTCTGGACATCAAAGAAGATTTTGCAGATGCCTATGCCATGTATCTCAACTGTTTGTATCTGCAGAACTACCTTGAACCCAGTCGCCGAGGCGAATTCTTTCAGAAGATCCCGGAACTGGATAAGAAAGCAAGAAGCTATGGTGAAGATAATCCGCGTGTGATGATGACAGTTGCTCAGAATTCTTTCTTCACACCGGAGCAATTTGGCGGAAGTCAATCAAGAGCAGTTACGGAGTACCGCAAGGCAATAGAACTTTTTGAAAAAGAGACAGTCGAACTCCCACAGCCTAATTGGGGTCACTCTATAGCGTATGGTTGGCTGGCAAATGCCTTCAGGTACCAGAAGGACCCAAACCTATTAAAGGCAAGGGAGCTTTTTAAGAAATCACTGGAGTTAAGGCCTGATTTTTCCTGGGTTAAGAACAACGCGCTACCGGCAGTTGAAAAGCAGATTGCTGATATACTGGATGCAAAATGATGTTCCTTTGAAGCCACGATGAAAAAGTCGAAAAGTGCAACGACGGATATTACCATCAGGCAGGTTACTGCTGCGAATGTTGAAGAGCATGGCATCTACTGTATTCAAAATCGTAAAGCCCCCGGCTACAGTGCTAAAATCAAGTGGTTTCAGGACAAGCTTAACAATGGCCTCCAGATGCGAATAGCATGCGACTCAAATGGAAAGCAGCTAGGGTTTATAGAGTTTATTCCTTCGGAACTGGCCTGGAGACCTATTCGCGCCAAGAATTTCCTTTTTATTCAATGCATTGCCCTGTTTGGGACAAAAAACAAACAGCTAGGAATCGGCTCGAGACTGCTCGAGGAATGCAAGAGTGCTGCTCAAAGTCTTGAAAAAAGCGGAATATGCGTGATGACTAGTGATGGTCCATGGATGGCTGGACGATCCCTATTTCTAAGGAACGGCTATCATGCCGTAGACCAAAAGGACCGGTTTGATTTGTTGACTTTCACTTTGGACACAAGTGAGGATCTACCCACCTTCTTTGACTGGAGCTCCGAGCAACGCAAATACAGAGGATGGAACCTTATTTATTCCGATCAATGCCCCTGGCATACCAAGTCAATCAATGATCTCAAGGAATCAGCTGATGAGTGGGGCATTGATCTCAAAATCAAGAAATTGACAACTCCAGAGGAGGCACAAAAAGCTCCTTCTGGATTTGGCACCTATGCTCTAATCAAAGATGGTAAGCTCCTGGAGGATCACTACCTAAGTCGTACAAGGTTTGAGAACATTCTGAAAAAGGAGTTGGGCACCGACCCGAGGTAGAGATTCCATTCCAAATGAAAATTTTCGGAGACATAGCTGTTAATTTTTTAGTTATGAAAATAAGAGAGAAATCTCTATGGTTCAAAATAGTTGGATGGGCTGTTTTCATTCACATTATTTTGATTGCCTTATCGATTCTGGAGGTCTTCATTTACTCAGCTATAATTAATCCTGGTCAGGAACAATCTTTTTATGATGCTCATGCTATGGAATCAGCGCCGGTGATTTCAGTCGTCTTTGGAATCATTTGCTTTTTCTTCACAACAAGGTTCCTCGCAGGGAAACAGCCAAAAAAACGGCTTGCAGTTGCACTAGCCTTACCTATTGCTTATATTGTTATGGACCTTATCATGCTCATACCCTATGGCATTAATTGCGGTGAGCAATATTTTGTATTTATCCTTTCATTTGGAAGCAAAATACTTGCAGCGTTTGCAGGAGCCATGACAATACGAAAGACCTAAAACGATAGACCATGACAGCAAAAGAAATCCTAGACCAGCTCAAAGAATACGGAGATGAGAGAACCAAGAAGACGTTGATGACACATGGAGCCAGGGAACCACTTTTTGGGGTTAAAGTGGCGGATCTTAAGAAAATATTGAAGCAGACCAAAAAGAACCATGAGTTGTCACTTGAACTGTATGATACTGGAAATTCTGATGCTATGTACCTGGCGGGGTTAATGGCGGATGAGAAGCAAATGACAAAAGAACTGCTAACAGATTGGGTAGAGAAAGCATACTGGTCCTATCTGAGTGAGTACACGGTTCCATGGGTCGCGGCTGAAAGTGAGTTTGGACTTGAGTTGGGGTTATCCTGGATCGAGTCGGATGAAGAGAGTATTGCATCATCTGGTTGGGCTACCCTAGCCTACTTTTCAGCAGTAAACGAAGATGAGCATTTGGATATTGAGCTATACACCAAATTGCTTGATAGAGTTGTTGACGATATAGGTCACGCAAAAAACCGGGTGAAATATGCTATGAATGACTTTGTCATCTCAGTAGGGTCATATGTGAAGGATTTAACCAGTAAGGCGACGGGTGTAGCCGAAAAAATTGGTGTTGTAGAAGTGGATATGAATGGGACGGCCTGTAAGGTTCCATTCGCCAAAGACTATATTCAAAAAGTGATTGATAAGCAAAGAGTTGGTATCAAGAGGAAGACGGCAAGGTGTTAGGAAAACACCAATTGGGTCATCAATCTTTTCAACCAATGCTTCCCTTTGCTTAGATAGTCTAAATTCCTCACCCATATCGAAGAGCATCAATAGCATCAGTTAAAGCTCTTTAACAAAACGGTTTCACATTCTTCCAGATATTGTGAATCATGTCAATTTGATGTAATTTCTTAGTATGAAAGACCTAACCCTTCGATCCTTTTTGCTCGTCTTCGTCTTCCTACTATGTTTCTCAACCGTTCTTTCTCAGAAGAAAACACTTCGGTTGGGCCTGGTAATGGATTGTCCCAACTCATCGGCAGAAGGGTTCTTGAATCTCATTTTGCAAGAAACTCGTGTTTTGATGGAATCAGATTACGAACTGATCTTAGCATCAGAAGACAGACTTCAATCCGACTGTGATGCAGGTCGTATCAAAGAGAACCTGGATAGGTTGCTTGCTGACAATTCAATCGACATTATTCTCGGAATTGATGCGGTTAGCTCCCATGTTATGGCCAAAAATGGCCCTTATCGCAAACCTGTCATTGCGGGAACAATAATTAATGTCCAGGTACAGCAGATACCAATCAAAAACGATGGTTCATCAGGAGTTAAGAATCTAGCCTACCTAGAGCTCCCTTTTTCTCCTATGCGAGATCTGGAAGTATACCAAAGTTTGATAGGGTTTAACAATCTTGGAGTGATTATCGATGAATCTGTTTTCGCTGGAATTCCTGAAATCAAGACTTTTCTGGATCAGGGACTAGATGAACTTGGAGCGAGTCACTCCTTTGTGTTTACCCAAACTTCTGCCGAGGAGACCATCGCAAGCATAGCCGATACGCTGGATGCGGTTTACCTATTCCCTTCTGACAATCTGACCGACAGCGAATACCAGGAACTCATTGAAGGAATCAACCAGAGAGGCTTACTTTCATTCTCAATTTTGGGAAGATTGGATGTAGACCGTGGAGTACTTGCCGGTATGGCTCCTCTTTCCAACCTCCCTTTGATCGCAAGAAGGCTAGCGCTTAACATCCAGCGCATAGCTAACGGTGAAGATCCTGAGGATTTAAATGTAAAGCTACTTCACCAGGAAGAGTTGGTTCTTAATATGGCTACTGCCCGTCAGATTGACTACAGTCCCAGCTGGGAGACGCTTTCAGAAGCAGTACTTATCAACGAGGAAAGAGACGACATTGATCGAACTATTAGCATTTTTGATGCAATTGCTGAAGGGTTGGATCAAAACCTTGACATAGAAATTGCAAAGCAAGATGTTGAGATTGTAGCCGAAGACGTCAAGATCGCTAGTGCGCTATTGCAACCTGATCTATCCGTCTCGGTTGCGCATACCCTCGTTGATGATGAACTAGCAACCGCTTCCAATGGTCAGGCTCCGGAAAACAAGGGGTCGGGAAGCCTTCAGCTCAATCAGATAGTCTATTCTGAACAAGCCACAGCAAATCGGCAAATCCAATTGTTTCTGTTAGAGGCCCAGAAAGCTGCGCTGGAAGCTCAATCTTTGGACATTGTGCTTGATGTTTCCACCACCTATCTCAATCTGATGCAGGCAAAAACTGCAGAATTGATACAAAGAGAAAATTTAGAGCTAACACGCAAAAACCTGGAGTTGGCGCGGGTAAGTTCTTCGCTGGGTCAAAGTGGCCCATCTGATCTGTATCGATGGCAGGGTGAAATTGCTACAGCAAAGTCAAATTTGTTGAATGCGACCGCTCAACGGAAGCTTGCTGAAATGGCACTGAATCAAATTCTGAATCGTCCGATAAGCGAAGAGTTTTTGACCGTCGAAATAGATCTGGAAGACAGCAGGCTCGTCATTAATAATGAAACTACTGATCAGTATGTTACGAATCCTCGTCAGTTTTATCGATTCGCAGACTTCCTTGTAAGTCGTGCAAAGGCCAACACACCTAACCTCAAGCTGTTTGATCACAACGTTCAAGCACAAGAACGTGCACTTCTGCTCAACCAGCGAAACCGATACATTCCGACTTTTTCACTGGGTGGCGCTTACAACAAAGAATTCTACAGAGGAGGGTCGGGCACAGAATTCCCGATGGGATTTCCTACTCCCAATGATTGGAATTGGAGTCTACAAGTAGGTGCAGCAATACCGATCTTTCAGGGAGGAAGCCGACTTGCACAGGTTCAACAGTCGAAAGTGCAGCTAACGCAATTGAATACGCAACGATTAAATACGGAGCGTCTTGTTGAACAGCAAGTGCGTTCCCAGCTTGAGAACATCCGGGCTTCTTACACGAACATTCAGTTGACTCAAGATGCGGAGGATGCTGTTGTTCGCAACTTTGAGCTTATCCAGGACTCCTATTCAAAGGGTGCGGTGACCATCACACAGCTACTAGATGCCCAGAATGCAGCAATTTCTGCTCAATTGAATAGTGCCAACGCCGTTTACATTCTCCTGTTGGATTTGCTAAATATGGAACGAGCAACAGGTACTTATTACATGCTGATGGACAATCAGCAAAAGGCAGACTATGTGAACCAGCTAACACAATTTTTTCAAAACGGAAACTAAAAAGACGAATCATCATGCATAAGGCAAACTATCCATTCCTTTTTCTCATTTTACTGATTCTCTTATCATGCGGAGGTCAGGAAGAGGCAAAAAAAGAAGTTATCCGACCTGTCATGTATCAGAAAGTGGTGCCTGGAGGCGGCACACAACGGCGTACCTTTTCTGGGACAGCTATTTCAGGCACAGAGACACGCCTGAGTTTCAAAGTAGCCGGTACTGTCGAATCACTACGAGTAAAGGTTGGCCAAGAAGTAAGAAAGAATCAGTTACTAGCAACGCTTGATGATGGTGATTTTCAGCTGGAATATGAGCGCGCAGATGCAAGTGTGAAAAACGCTGATGCACAGGAAAAGCAGGCAAAATCCAGTTTTGAGCGTGTTCGCGCGCTGTATGAGAATGGAAATACCTCTTTAAGCGATTACGAATCAGCAAAGGCAGCTTTCGAGTCTGCGAAAGCGAATGAAAGTTCGGCCAAGAAAGCCAGGAAGTTAGCGCGTGCTCAATTGGATTATACGAAACTTAATGCCCCGGTAAAAGGCAAAGTAGCAACCGTAGATGTGGAAGTGAATGAAAATGTGAATGCAGGAAGCCAAATTCTAATGTTAAGTTCCGAGGGTGATCTTGAAGTGAACCTGGGTTTGCCCGAATCTTTTATTTCCAATGTGAATGTGAGGGACGGTGTGGATGTCTCCTTTTCAGCCCTGTCTAATCAGCTGTTTGGAGGTGTCGTCTCTGAAGTTTCATTTTCCATTAACCCGCAGACATCTACCTATCCAGTGGTAGTAAAGATCGAGGGAGATGTTAGTGATGTACGTCCCGGCATGGCTGCATCCGTGACATTCAAAATAAATACCTCCGACCCCAATCAGCCAGACTTACTGCTTGTCCCTAGTCAGGCAGTAGGCGAAGACGAAGATGGAAATTTTGTCTTTACACTCGAGGCTGATGATGACATCTATGTTGCCAAACGTAGGACTGTAAACATTGGTAATCTTACCACAAGTGGGTTCGAAATCATCGATGGCTTGGATGAGGGAGAGCTTATTGCTACTGCAGGTCTACAAACATTGCTGGATGGCATGAAAGTGAGGCTATATCAAAACTAGATCAGGAACACTCAATCATCTCCAATGAACCTAACACAATTTTCTATAGAGAGGAACCGCATTACATTCACCGTTCTTGCGGTTATCATTCTGATGGGTCTGGTCATGTATCAGAATCTTTCAAGAGACAGCATGCCACCGTATACTGTTCGGGTGGCTAGCGTAGTTTCACAGTTCCCAGGTGCCAGTCCCGAGCGTGTGGAGCTTCTCGTTAGTGATAAAATCGAAAAGGTGGCGCAGGAACTACCCGAGCTAAAGGAAGTAAGCAGTACCTCGAGAACTGGATTATCTGTGGTGACGGTAACCTTGGTTGACCAAGTTGAACCCCAAGACCTACAAAATGTCTGGGATCGTCTGCGAAGAAAATTGAATGCCCTGGAAGGACTGCCACAGGGTGTAAATCCATCGTTGCAGGACGATGGAATCGGAGACGTGTATGGGATCATTGTTGGCCTTACCAGCGACGGCTTTTCCTACGCTCAAATGAAGGAATATGCGGACGACATTAAGGACGACCTAATCAAGCTAAACGATGCGGCCAAGGTGGAGATTGGTGGCGAACAGGAGGAGCGAGTGTTTGTTGCATTTGATAATTCCCGCCTGAATGAATACGGACTGACGGCTTCTAAGCTCCAAAACGTTATTGGTTCCACAAACATTTTGAGTTCTGGTGGCGAAATCAATATGGAGGGCGAACGAATCATTCTTGAGCCCACCGGAAACTACAATTCCGTTGCAGACATTCGAAAAACACTTATCCCGGTTGGAGATGGTTCGCAATTGATTGCACTAGAAGACATCACGGGAGTAAACAAAGGCTACATTGATCCCACCAAACAAAAAGTACGTGTTGATGGTAAAAATTCCATTTCTCTACACATTAACTTGAAGGATGGTGCCAATGTCATCAAGTTAGGTGAGGAAGTAGATAAAGTGTTAGAACGCTGGCAGGAGCAGTTACCAGTTGGATTGGAGTTAGTGCGCCTCTCGTCATTAGATGACTATATCGACTTTAAAATCAATGACTTTATTGTCAATCTCATCCAATCTATTTCGATTGTTCTACTTGTTATGCTTCTGTTTTTGGGACTGCGAACCGGCTCAATTATTGCCAGTCTGATTCCCATTGTAACAATCATGACCTTGATGCTAATGGGGTTCTTTAATCTTGGCCTCAACCAGGTCACGCTAGCCGCGTTGATAATGGCCCTGGGGATGATGGTAGACAATGCAATTGTCGTTGCAGAATCGATAATGGTCAAGATGGAAAAAGGCATCGAAGCTAGAAAAGCGGCGATCGATTCTTGTTCGGAATTGTTCACTCCACTACTCATTTCCACTTTGACTACTTCGGCGGCATTCCTTTCCTTCTATTTAGCAGAATCAACGATGGGAGACATCGTTGGGCCCATTTTTATGGTTATCACCATGGCGCTACTTTCTTCCTGGCTCGTCGCACTGACAGTCATTACTCTTTTTTGTTACCTATTCCTTCGAGTGAAGAAAAAGGGGGAAGGTAAGCCTGGACTTGTAGATCGCATCATCAACGGCATCAAATTGTACTACAAAGGGCTGATTCTGAAAGCACTTAGCAACAAATGGCTCGTTATTACGATGATTGTGGTCTTGTTTATGGGTTCACTATTTGGGTTCACTAAGATTCCCTTTCTCTTTTTCCCAGACAGTGATCGGAATATGATCACAGTAGATGTCAACCTGCCATTGGGTAGCAAAATAGAACAGACGAGCTCAATCGTTGAGAGCATTGAAAAATACATGAAAGACTCACTGCAGGTAAATGCAAGCAGAGTCAATGGAATAAGCAATTGGTCGTCGTACGTTGGTGAAGGCCCAGAGTCTTACGATCTAGGCTACAGCCCGGACGAGGCAAACTCCAGTTATGCCCATCTGTTGGTAAATACTTCAAATGCTGCCTTCAATAATGCAGTTATTGGCAAGTTAGATGACTATTGCTTCAACAATTTTCCCAGCGCAGATATCAAAGTGGGGCCACTTGGCGCAGGAGGTGGCGGAGTCCCCATAGAAATCAAAGTATCTGGAACTGATTCCGATGAATTGGCACGGATTGGCAAGGCGATAAAGACAAGGCTTTCTGGTATTCCTGGCACCAAAAATGTAAAAGATGACTGGGGGCCAAAGAGCAAGAAGTTCGTGATTGATATTGATCAGAATCGTGCGCAAACCGCAGGTATTTCAAGCCAGGATGTGGCCACCTCGCTTCAGACGGTCTTGGATGGCTTTCAGACTGGAGAATATCGAGAAGGAGACAAGTCCATTCCAGTTATCATGCGCAGTGATGCTGGACAACAACAGTCGTTGGAATCGTTGGAAACTTTAAATGTTTATTCCCAAAATTCCGGAAAGAGTGTACCTCTTCTTCAAGTGGCCGATATCATTCCTGAATGGCAGTACGCCAAAATCAAGCGTCTTAATTTACGTCGAACGGTCAATGTTTCTAGTGAGCTAAGAGAGGGTGGGAATGCTGCGGCGATCACAGCCGAGATCACCCCTTGGCTGAACGAGCAGGCAGCATCCTGGCCATCAGGCTATTTCTATCAATTCGGGGGAGATGCCAAGAATACGGCAGATAACATGGGGGCAGTAGTTCGATATCTCCCACTGTCCGGATTTATCATTCTGATGCTATTGATTATCCAGTTCAATTCGTTTCGCAAAATGGTGATGGTCACTTCTACGATTCCGCTAGGCGTCATCGGTGTTGTGATTGGCTTGCTGATCTTCCAGGAGCCGTTTGGTTTTATGCCTTTCTTAGGTGTGATCTCTCTAGCAGGAATTGTTATTAATAATGCCATAGTTCTAATCGACCGAATTGAAATTGAGCAAAGAGAATTGGGACGATCTGTGCAAGACTCCGTCATCTCTGCATGTCTACAGCGCTTCCGTCCAATTCTGCTTGCAACATTTACAACAGTGCTTGGATTACTTCCACTCTACTTAAGTGGTGGCGAAATGTGGGAAGGTATGGCGGTGTCCATTATGGTTGGGCTGCTATTTGGGACAATCATCACACTTTTGTTCATCCCGTCATTCTATTCGATCTTGTTTGGAGTGAGCTATAAGGGCTACGAATTCAAAGAGGCGCTGCTTGATGATGAATAGGTGCCTTCGCGACGAGTGGATTTGAGTTACAGCGTTGAGAAGAGTTCATCGGGTTTTTACTTGTTACTCCTGCATTTGAAGTGGCAAGATCTCAATTGAGATTCCGAACCTATGCGCTTACTGTCTTTTTACTATTTTCGTTGTGTGAGCATCATCGACAACATAGTCAAGAAAGTGGGTACACTGGTTTCATGGCTTTCTCTGCTTCTTGTATTGATCATTGTCATCGATGTAGCGTTAAGGTATTTATTCAATACCACGTCAGCTGCCTCATTTGAACTGGAATGGCACCTCTTTGCTGTCATTTTCCTATTGGGGGCAGGATACACGCTTCAGCAAGACAAACATGTGAGGGTAGACGTTTTCTACCACCGGTTTTCTGATAAAACCAAGGCTTTGGTGAATTTGATTGGGACGGCGATCTTATTACTTCCTTTTTGTGCTGTTGCGTTTTGGGAATCCCTATCTTTTGTCGAAACTTCTTTTGCTGTCAGAGAAACAAGCCCGGATCCAGGCGGGTTGCCAGCACGCTACCTGATAAAAGCGGCAATCCCTGCGGGGTTCCTACTGCTTGGGCTGCAAGGAGTCAATCTCTTTCTTATGTCATTAAACAAACTTTTAAAAAGTGGCTGATCAAGAAAAATCAAAAAAGAGCGAAAACACGCCCGATTGGTTGAAGACCATTCAGCTAAACAGTTGGGAGGCAGAATTGCTGATTTCGGCACTGGTACTATATGCCTTGTTTCAAATACCAGATTTGATCACCCAATTTTCCTTACAAACATTCCCCAACGGTAGTCTATTCCATGCCTTTTTTAGAGGAATCACAGAGTCTATCGAGTTGCTCAAGTTTGGCTATACACTTCATATTTTAGTACGAGGCCTCTGGGTAGCTTCAGTGGGCCTTAGCTACGTTTTTCCGGAGGGAATCAACAAAGACCGGCTAAAGTTCACAGGTAAATTTGAAAAGGAACTGGACTCGAAAAAGTCTCTTGTGAACAGTGTTTTGCGCCTGGAAGAACTCTCCTCGATTATTTATGGAATTACGTTTTTGCTTTTTGGCGCTTTTCTTGGCTTTAGTCTTTTGCTGTTTCTCTTTGTCTTCGTAACAGTAAACATCACCCCACTATTCGCCGAGAACGGTGCCTGGTTTGGTGTTTATATGATCTTTTTCCTGGTGTACTCGATTATGGTCATTCTGCTTTTAATCGACTTCCTGACGAATGGATTGTTCAGAAGGATCGATTGGATGGCGACATGGTTTTATCCGACCGCAGTTGTTTTCAGGTTTTTGACGCTCTCATTTTTATATCGAAGATCCCTCTTGGTGCTCGTTTCAAATACAAGAGGATGGAAGTCGAATCTTATTCCCATTATCGTAGTGGCAATATGCGCCGGGTGGTTTTTAATCCAAAGAGAAATGCGTGACAGTCGGCAAGAACAGTATATCCGAACCGTGCAGGCGACCAATCTTACGGCCGACAATTATGAAAACCTTAGATCCGAAGAAGATTACCTCCTGGCAACGATACAATCCGACATTGTCACAGACAATGCCCTAAGAGTTTTTATGAGTGATCTCAATTTTTTTGACACCTTTTATGATGAAGATGATCAGAACTCAAACACGAAATGGGAATTGCTAAATTCAGACTCAGCTTCGATTTTTCTTAACAAATGGCTACTTGTTAATATTGATTCGGTGGAATTCTCGGATGTCCAATGGTTAAGCACCCAACATAACTCCATGTTGCGATTCGGGTTTCTGGCACATCTTGATCTCAAAGAACTAAGTAGAGGTGCTCATAACTTAACAGTTAGGGTTGATACGGCTCAGGTTGGTCCAAGAGGCAAAAGGACATTGAGACAGGGCGCCTTCAAACATCGATACCTGACCAACATTCACTTTTTCTACGACAAACAGTGATTGAATATCTACCTATCATACTCTTTGGGGTCATTTTCCTACTTATCCTATTCGGATATCCGGTGGCATTTACTTTGGGTGGGATCTCCATTCTTGTCGGACTATTCGTGTTCGACTCGGATTTTTTCTATCTGTTATCACTTAGGATTTACGGAACCATGCAAAATTTTGTCTTGCTCGCTGTTCCGCTCTTCATTTTCATGGGCATGATGCTGGAAAAATCAGGTATTGCTGAGCGACTACTCCATACTATGAGCATGTTGTTTGGAAATGTGAGGGGTGGCCTGGCCATTTCTGTGGTTATTGTTGGGGCTATGCTTGCTGCCTCCACCGGGATCGTTGGTGCAACAGTGGTCACAATGGGCCTTATCAGCCTACCTGTGATGCTAAAAAAAGGCTACAGTCCTAATATCAGTACAGGTGTCATCGCCTCATCAGGAACACTTGGTCAAATCATACCGCCATCCGTCGTGCTCGTTTTGCTGGGAAGCGTTTTGAACGTTTCAGTGGGTAATCTTTTTTTAGCAGCAGTGGTGCCAGGAGTTGGACTGGTTGTTTTATACCTGCTTTACATTTTAATCTACGGGAAGATCTATCCTGACCGTGTACCAAAGATCCAGAAGTCCGAGCTTCAAGCATTCAAGCACGCTGGTTTTTCGAAGGAAGTGATCAAGTCCTTCCTATTCCCACTAATTCTGATAGTCATCGTGTTGGGGTCGATATTCGCTGGAATTGCATCACCCACGGAAGCTGCGGGCGTGGGTGCATTTGGAGCAATGATTTTGGCGCTAATCAGTAAGAAATTCAACCTTAGCATGTTGAAAGAAGTGATGAAAGAAACGACTTCCATCACTTCGATGGTGTTTATGATCCTTGTGGGGGCCACTGCTTTCTCTCTAGTGTTTAGGGGATTGGAAGGTGATCGGTTTCTGCTAGGTCTCATTCAAAGTGCAAATCTGAACGCAACAAGCTTTTTGATCCTGGTGATGATTGTCGTGTTTATCTCAGGATTCTTTATTGATTTTATAGAAATTGTATTCATTATTGTGCCGGTGGTGGCCCCGATCTTTGTTAGCCTGGGTGTTGACCTTGTTTGGATTGGAATTCTACTTGCCATCAATCTGCAAACTTCGTTTCTGACACCCCCATTTGGATTTGCACTTTTCTATCTCAAGGGTGTAGCACCTCCTGAAGTCAAGACCAGTCATCTATATCGAGGAATCATTCCTTTTGTTATCATTCAACTACTTTTTCTAATCTTACTGATAATCTTTCCAGAGATCGTTGATCTTGCCAGCTAGGAGCATTCAGAAGGCAGCGAGTAATAAACTTCCAATTTGACTTTCCTAGGCGAGTTTGTTATCTTGATATTCCTTAAACCATTAAATATGAAGAAATTGTCAAAGTCGGCCATGAAATCGACAAAAGGTGGGTGGCCGAAAGCCTGGAAAGTTTAAACTGCATAATTATGAAAAAACTACCGAAATCGACTATGAAGTCTATCAAGGGCGGAGACCATAAGAATTGGCCTTTTGCACCTGTTCGTTAACTAACTTGAAATCTAACAGTAAAATGAAAAAACTATCAAAATCGGCTATGAAGTCCACCAAAGGTGGATGTTGGCCTAAAGAATGGAAAATCTAAATCATATCAAAAATGAAAAAACTATCAAAAGATAACCTCAAGTCGATCAAAGCAGGCAAGGATTTGCAAGATTGGTGGAGATAACTTAAAACTATTAGAATATGAAAACTAAAATCAAGCTTACAAAGAAAGTAATGACTTCAATCGTCGGTGGTCGAAAGAGACCCGGCAGAGCCTAAACACTACTAAATAAATATTCTAAAAAGGCCTTGAAATTCAAGGTCTTTTTTTATTCAAAAGTTGTCTTCTCCTTAAAAATCATAAACATATGATCGAAGATGGATTTGTCTTCCAAAATAATCGAGCTTTTACCGGTTAGACCATTCATCATTTCCCCTTCGAACTCCTCATCTTCATACAGAATTGTCCTTATCGGGAAAAATCCATCTTCATTGGGACTTGTACTCACCGAAAGAATTTCGGCTTTTACGGTGCCAAAGTAATAATGCGGAAAACTTGCAAATTTCAATACCGTCTTCTGACCTTTCTTGAGTTGGCCGACTTGAGCTGGACTGGCCTCCAGATACGCATAATAAGGATTTTCGGCAGTCCCAAACCTTGCTAGAATTTCACCGGGTTTGACTTCCGATTCTGAGTCGGAAATCATCTTAACAACGCCTTTCTTATCTGCCATTAACAATAGCGCCTCATCTTGTATGGAAAATTCTCCGAATTCCAACTTCATATTTGTCAATACTTGACCTGACTCTGAGAGAATTTCTTTGTGGGCCAAATCAAGTCTCAATTCAATTTCTTCTGACTCAACCTCCATATCGTCCTTCTGTGTATTGAAGGACTGAAGCATATTTTCTTGTTCTAGTAACCGAAGCGTATAGGTCTCCTCCGTATAGATCTTTTCTGAAACAAGCTGCTGAACCGCAATTTCCGATCTTTCAAGATCAGCCAACGCAATTACTCCCTGAAGGTAAAGAATGGTATCGCGAGCGTAGCTTTTTTCTAGAAGCTCGATTTGTCTTGACATGCTCTTTATAGCATTATCTCGTGTCGTCACAGTTTTGGTTATTCTTCGTGATGTTTGCTGGATGTACTCCTTAATTCTTTCAATCTTGAGCTCCAACAGTTCTATTTTTCTCTTCTCAACTCGACTCACCTCTTCTTCAAAATGATCTAACTTGATCATTGTTTTATTGTACTGCTGGATATGATTTACAATGCTGGGTCCAGTGATCTTTAAAATTGAATCGCCAGGATTTACCTGCTGTCCTGTTTGGACAAACTTTTCCAGAATGTACGTCTTCTGAGGAAACTGCAATACCCATTCCTTTTCTCCACCCTTTAGCACAAAAGGCATACTTACTTCCTTCGGTATTTTTATTATCAGGCTAAGTATAATCAGCAGGCAGACCATTCCAATCCCATAGTAGATCAATGATAAGGAGGTATTCTGGCTAATATCATCCGGGGGGGCATCTTGATCTTTATAGATATCCAGATACTGTTGTGGTTCCAGATCCTCAAAGTTTTTGTTCTCATCCATGCTTAGTAATTAACATAGGTGTTACTGAAATCATAATAAAGACCCTTTGCCTTAATCAGCTCAACATGCGTCCCTGATTCTACAAGTCTGCCCTCCTCAAGCACAATAATTTTATCCGAATTCTTAAGCGTATGTATTCTATGAGCAATAGAAATGATCGTCTTATCCTTGTATTTACTAAAGACATTTTCCATAATCTGCTTTTCTGTCGTGATATCCAGTGCACTACTTGCTTCGTCAAGAATTACAATATCCGGATCTGAAATAAACAACCTTGCAAAAGCAATTTTAAGCTTTTGACCTCCTGAGAGTTTTACACCGTTTTCACCAATCTTTTGATTGTAGCCTAAATATTGTTTCTTGATAAAATCATGTATATCAGCGAGCTTGGCCGCTTCTATAACTTCCTGGTCTGAAGCACCAGGTTTACCGAATTGAATATTCTCTTTGATAGTGCCATCAAACAAAAAGACCTCTTGGGGAATGACGCTAATTACATTTCTAAGTTGACCGGGGTTTGTTTGAGAAAGCTCAAGTTCCCCAACTTTAACCCTTCCTTCGTAATCGGGGTAGAGTCCTGACAGCACTTTTATCAATGTGGATTTACCACTTCCATTTCTACCAACAATCCCTATCTTCTGTCCATGAGGAATTACAAGGTTTATCTCATTAAGGACGTTCTCTTCTTCTCGTGAGCGATACTTAAAACTCATGTTTTCGAACGTGATATCTCTTCCATTGAAGGAAAGTAAAAGATCTGGGTTGATAACATTGTCCGTTTCTTGTTCGAGAACATCATTAACTCTGTTATAAGAAACAGACAACTCAGTAAAGAGGAAAGCCAGGCGGCTCAAGTTAGTTGTGCTGTTAAATACAATTATAAATATGCTGACAAAAGCAATGTATTCTCCAATTGTAAGCTCTCCTCCAAAGGTCAAATAGGCGCCGTACCAATAGATCGTTGCTTGACCAACATAGTAGATACTGTTCAACAGAGTTGACAGCTTAATATAGCTTTTTTGCGTTTTCAGAACCTTATTAAGGTTCTTAGTGTATTGGTTTTTCCAACTCCAGTACTTAAGCTTCTCAATGCCCAAGAGCTTAACAGACTGGATACCGAGAAGTGTATCCAGAAATACCCCCATCGTTTTTACATTTTCAGCGAAAATCTGATTTTCAAGATTTTTCAGTCGAGGGAAAAAAAGTACTGTTGACACCGAGTAAATTCCCACAAATCCGAACGCAAGCAGTCCCAATTTGAAATTGTAAATCAATAGCACGATCAGATAAGTGATAACAAAAAGAAAATCAATAAGGGATTGTAGAATGGAAGGTGAGAGTACCTGTCTGATTTTCATATTTTCCTGAAAGCGATTGATGAAATCCTCCCTTTTATGACGATCGAAGTAGGTCTGCTTCAGTCGAATAAAATGATGGAAAAACTTGCTGAAAAAAGACCTTTCAAAAGCTACTTTGAACTGTGCCAGTTGGATGTTTCTTCCATAGGTCAAAACGACTTGGCTTACAAAAACGGAAATCATCCCAATCAATATTGCATAGAGAAGCTTTGTATTATTACTGACAAGAACACGGTCTATTATTGCTTGCGTGAAAAAGGGAATTGCCAAACCAAGCAACTGCAAAAAAGCCGTGCTAATTAGGATATCCCTGATGAGTTTTAGTGACTCTTTGAAACTAGAAAGATAAAATTTTCGAAAGACCGTTTTCCTGTGCTCCAGTTGATCATCTGCCTCCTCAGTCATTTCATTTTTCTGAAACAACTGTTCTGTTGGCTTGAGAACCAGCACTACGCCATTCCATTTGGAAGGGAGTTCTTCTTTTGTGAGTGTATATTTCCCGACAGCGGGATCAGCGATCCAGACTTTATCTTTTTTAACCCGGTAAATCACAACGAAGTGATTACCTTCATAATGTGCTATGACTGGTAACTCGACTTTCCCCAGGTGGTCATAATCAAGCTGATAACCATCTGTCTCAAAGCCGAAGCTTTCTGCCAATTCACTCAAAGTGTAAAGGTCAATCCCATCAACATCCACTTCAGCCTTTTGTGATAAGAAGTTACGAATGTCTTTATAGCCGTAATGTTTGAAAATCATGGCAAGACAAGTGGTCCCGCACTCCATAAAGCCGGTTTGTTTGATAAAAGGAAAGGAAAGAGACCTCATTGACAATAGGTAGGTTTGAATCGCTTGGCTAGGTGCAATCTTTTGATTACCTTCAATTTTAAAGTAAATAAATGATAATCATGGAAAAGCTAACAAAAACGGAGCTCCTTACGATAATTGGTGGAACTGATTCAGAGCGTGATAGTGAAGATCCTGGAGCTGATATCGATACGTAGAATTATAAGTCATTAAAATATCGAAACTATGAAGACACAAGGAATCTCAAAGGCAAGCTTAGAAAAAGTCAAGATCACAAAGGTTACGTTAAAAACAATCTATGGTGGTCCTAGTCGTAGAGCTGAATTGGACCATGTCGGAGGTGGTTCTGGGAGCGGGGGTTCGGGAGGCGGACCTTCTAGTGATGATCCGGGGCCTGATATTGATTAAATAGAATTATAGTACAATAAAATACAAGACAATTATGAAGACACAAGGAATCACAAAAGTAAGTTTGCAAAAAGTCAAGATTACCAAGGTCACGTTAAAAACCATCTACGGTGGTCCAACTCGAAGGGCTGAATAAGAGTCGGGTTAAACCTTTTTATTCTGATTTAGACAAAAACATGAAGCCGAAAGACAAAAGGTCTTTCGGCTTTTTCATTTTAAATCACCAATGAGCCACAAAAAATACATCAAGCTGAATGACCTTGTAACCACTTTCGAAAATGACGGTGTTTTCATCCGTTCAAATACGAATGGGGTTGGTAT
This sequence comes from Cyclobacteriaceae bacterium, assembly GCA_028285685.1. Lineage (GTDB taxonomy): Bacteria > Bacteroidota > Bacteroidia > Cytophagales > Cyclobacteriaceae > Ekhidna. Next base: position 269,616 of record JANQOR010000014.1, read on the forward strand.
CAAAACCGAGCCAATGATAATGACGATCCTGGCATTTTTTGCAACACCAAAAAGCAAGGAGGATTTCGAAACGGAATACGGCACGGAAGCTTCTCCTCTCATGAATGAACTCATTGAATCAGGTTTACTGGTAGAAGAAAATCTTCAGAATGAGACTCCTGCATTTTTTGGCTTCTTTAGTGGTCTTGACGTACATCGGAGAATGCTTGCCGATCGAGAGCGCTTGTCTAAATATCGAGAAGCCATATTCAAGACAGTAAAGCAGGGGGACATAGTTGTCGATGCAGGTGCTGGAACCGGCATTTTATCGATATACTCAGCGCAGGCAGGGGCCAGTAAAGTTTACGCCCTTGACAACAGTGAAATGTCAAGTTTCATCCCGAGACTCGTGGCTGAAAATGGTTACGAGGATATTATCGAAGTTATTCATGGTGATTTTGGAGATGTGGTACTGCCCGAAAAAGCGGATTTGATCGTTACCGAGACGTTTGGTTTCTGGGTTATTGATGAAGGCGCTCTCCCAGATCTTAAGAAATGCGCAGAAAATAACCTGAAAGAGGGTGGTGTGATTATCCCAAACAAGTTCAGCCTCTATTTAGCTCCAGTAGTTAAGGAATTAGATAACTTGACTTCTGTTTTTCGTGACCGACATGACAAGGTGAAGATGGAATGCCTGGCTCAGGAAGCAGAAATACAGTCGTCAGTAAACAAATTGGAATCTGTCGATATCGGAAAAGAAATCAAAGTTGGCACCTATAACATTCTAAACAGTGAAGATTTAATCATCGAGTCTGAAGTAACCGTGGAGGAACCATGTGAAGCCTTGTGTGCCTATTTCACCTTACATCTCGCCGAAGGCACAGATCTTTCCAATGCTCCCGGACTCCCTACCACTAGCTGGAAGCAAGCTACTTTGCCACTTCAACTAAAATCGTCCACCAACAAACTTCATTTAACTATCACACATGCTCCTGAAAACAAGAGGGCTATTTCTCTTGACATAACTGGAGACGTCCAAAAAAATGTAAGGATCTCGTAAATGTTTTGTGATCAAACACAAATTCTGATGGGCAGTTAGTGAGTTTGATGGGCAAAATCGATATCTTGTATTTCAAGTTCAACTCCAACAAACAAAAGAAAGTATGTTAAAGCTCGATCGAAATAAAAGCAATAAGGGACATCAGATTACACCCTCGACGATTTCCTCAATAGACCCAAATCATATGAAAACCATCACAGGAGGCACATTTGACGGCAAGGGTTCAGACGCGGCTACTGAAGAATAGTAGTAGTTCGTTCCGTCAACCGGTAAGTTTTGACCCTCCTTGAGAAAAGTTACATTACTTTGAAGATATAAAGACGGTCAAATTGGGTTACCATCTGGCCCTTAGACCTTTTAGCCTTTTGAGCAATTGAAGTTCAAAAAGTTGCGTTGAAAGTAGCTCAAAGTGTTAGGCAGCTCACTTGCTACTACCCAATTCCTCATCAAGTCGTGAATGTCACAGGTAGCAAGGTCATCTCCTAATTTCTCTTGACTGCATAACATCCTGAACAATGCCTGAAAGCAATACCTGGAAATAGCAACGGGCAAGGCACTACATCCCTCTAATGGGGAGGATTTATACTGATTGGGGATAACAGCCCCATCGAAGAGAAAAAAAGTACCTTTCTTGTGGGTTATCTCTGCATTGATCTTTCTTTAGGTTGCCGCGCTCATTCGAAAGAAAGTGATAAGCGTGTAATGTTCTAATGAGTTGACTAATTTGGGTGTATGAAACCTGCCTTAATTATCCTGAGTCTTCTTATGGTCTTATGGTCTTATGGTCAATCGGCTGATAGCCTGCATGCTGCGGAGATTTATCAAAAAGCGGAAGATCACTACAGCAAATCTCAATATGATAGTGCCTTTGCGGCATATCAGAAAGCTATGACTTTCTTCGAATCTGGAGATGCATGGGAAGGTTACTCCAGGTGTCTTTATGACATGGGCTACATTTCATACAAGCGTGACGAATACGACCTATGTGACTCCCTGTTCAGGAAGGGAATGCAAGTAGCGGAAAACAAAATTGGAAGGCACTCTTTATCCTGGGTAAAGAATTGCTATGGTCTGGTTCTTAGAAAAAGTGAACTAGATGAATTTGACTCCCTGCTGTATTTCATAGACATGGCTCTTCCCGAGTTAAAAAAAGGGACTGAGTATGAGTCGCTGAAATTGAAGCTATTAGACAAAAAAGCATCAACCTACAATAGGTTAGGAATTTACAAAAGTTCAATTGATACCTGGTTGCAATACATTGATGTTGTTAACGATCACTTTAATGGAGACACTACAGAACTCATCCTGGCTTATGAGCAGCTGGGATATAATTATGGCTTAGATCGCAATTACGTACAGGCCGATGGGTACCTAAACCGTGTGCTTGAATACAGAAAATCGAAAGCCTACACAAGTAGAGGAAAGGTAAGACTTGCACAACTCTATAATTCGATAGGAGGAGCGTATCTGCGAAGTAGGCGGTACGAAGAGTCACGAGATGCTTACAGAAAGGCAAATACCATCGCAGTAACGGAACTAGGGGAAAATAGTCCTGGTGCCATCTATACGCTCTCCAATATTGGCCTAACATACATTGACATTCAAGATGATTCAGCGGGCTGGTACTTAAAAAGAGCTCTTGAAAAAGTGATAGCCCATTTACCTGACCAGAAATTTGTCATAGGCAACAGCTATCTCAATCTGGGAATGACAGAGTATAATCTTGGAAATTATGCTGAAGCTCTAAAGAGTTATAAAAGTGCCATTGCCAACATACGGCAAACCACCAGGGGATTTCACAACTACTTCTCCAAATGCTATAATGAGTTGGGCGCAATATCCTTGAAGCTGGGTCAACTTGACAGTGCAGAGATCTATTTTGACAAGGCAATAAAGGCCAACATTCTAAATGATAGTATCGATAGCAATTCGCTGAGCGATGAACCCTCGGACTATTTGAGTCTACATAACCTTGTTACGTCAATCTACAGAAAAGCCCAGTTGCTCTTAAAAAGTGACGAACTGGATGAATCATCATTAAATGCTATGATTGACCAGTTAGATCTTGGTATTTTACTTATTGAAAAGTTCATTCGAAATCTGTCGATTCAGGAAAAAACGGAAGATAGCCTCAATACTCTTCTGCATCAGCTAAACCTATACAGCAGCCAGCTAACCCTTCGATTGCATGAGCTGACAAGCGACGAGAAATACTTAGAACAATTTCTTGGTTACGCAGAATTAGACAGGGCTGGCAGCTTGAGAGCATTGATTTCCAAGGAGAACGCCATCTATGTGGTTGGTATTCCGGATTCCATTAGAGGAAAGCTTCAATCGTTGGATCAAAAAGTATCCTTAGCAAAATCTCAAATTGTAAGAAAACCAGCAAATAACCCTGAAGGTTGGAGAGAGCTTCAGGAGATAACCCAAATCCGTGACAGTTACTACGAGCGTATTGAAAACAAATATCCGTTGTTCGAAACCTTAAGAGTGCAGAGCAGCAACATTCAAATTAGCATGATCCAGGAATCATTGACAGATGATCAATTGATCATCGAGTATTTTACTGGGATTGATCATACGTATGCCATTTTGCTTGACAAGGCGTCCATTGAAATTTTCAAGCTAGCTGAGAATGATGTGATCGACAGCCTCATCCAGCGGCAAAGGGAAAATACAGTTGCTCAAAATCTCGAGGATTTCAATAAAGTAAGCTTTCTGCTCTACAAAACCCTATTTTCTAAAATTGATTCATATATCTCAGCAACACCAGATGCTAGCAAAAGAGTGGTGATTGTTCCGGATGGAAGTATCAGCTATGTTTCGTTTCCAAGTCTATGCACAGATAGTCTTTCGTCTTCCTATTTAATGGAAAAGTATGCTATTAGTTATGAGCCTAGTGCATTGGTCGCAACACTTCGAAAGAAGCCAACCAGTAGTGCCTTTAATCTTTTGGGAGTAGCACCTGATTTTGCCTTTACTAATGATGGCTCGTTACCTGCAGCTGGTTTAGAAGTTGTACGTGATACGTTGAAGCCTTTGCCTGGCGTGATCAAAGAGGTAAACCTTATTTCTGATGTGATCGATGGCGACCTATACACTGGCGAAACAGCCACCGAGTATGCATTTAAATCGAAGGCAGCTAACTATGGAACCATCCATCTTGCTACCCATGCCATTGTTGACAATGAAAATCCAGCTCACTCCAAATTGTTTTTTGACACAAGGTCGGACGAGATAGATGATGGTGAGCTCAATGCGTACGAAATCTACAACCTTGACCTAAATGCTCAGCTGGTTACCTTGAGCGCTTGCAATACAGGCTTTGGGAAGATAAGAAAGGGTGAGGGAGTAATGAGCCTTTCCCATGCTTTTGCCTATGCAGGTGTACCGGCTACTGTGGTTAGTCTCTGGCCAGCTTCAGACAAATCCACCCCAGAGCTGATGAAATATTTCTATGAGAATCTGAAAAACGGACAATCAAAAGATGTGGCTCTCAACAACGCCAGAAAGCAGTACTTGACAACTGCACAAGGTAAAGCCAGACACCCGTTTTACTGGGGCGGCTTTGTTCTAATTGGAGATAACAAGCCAATTGAAGACGACAAAAATCTACTAATCTGGCTGCTTTCAGGTACGATCGTCGCGGCTCTGATCCTAACAGTCTATAAAAGGACAAAGCAAGCATCAGCATGAAATATCAAAGTTCTTTTCTTAGCGTATCAGCTTTCCCGGCATATTCTTCGGAATCTATTAGTTGATTTAGGAAGATTCTCGCTTTTGCTTGGTTGCCTATTTTGACAAATCCAAGCGCTGAATACCACAAAGCAGCTTCCTTATATTCACTATCTGCCCTAACTACTACTTCGAAAGAGTTGATTGCCTCCTCAAACTTGCCGATTTCCATCAAAGACATCCCTCTGAAAAAGTGTGCCGGAATGTTGGCAGGGTCTTTGGCAATGAGATCCTGGAATATTGACACGGATAGTTCAAATTGACCAAGGTCATAAGCTCGATATGCCTGATCCTTCAAGGACTCACTCATTTCTCCCCTAACCACCGTATGCTCAAAGTTTGCGTATCCTGAATAGTATTGGTCGTACAAATCTGATTTGTCTGAAAGAATGACATAGCTAAACGAAGCGATTAAGATTACTGAAGCTGCAATCCCAATATAGCGCCTAATCAAGCCCGTTGATCGTCTGCTTTCAAACTCAGAAACCTTTGCCCGGAGAACATCCCGTTCGATTTCACTTTTCACGCCTAATTCGAACGCAGCATCTTCCCTCTCTTCTGGTGACATCTGCGACTCAAAAGATTGGCGATCTTCTTCCGATAATTTCCCTTGGATATATTTATCGAGCTTATCTGACATTTTCAGGTTCTTTTGTTGCCTGCTCACGAATCTTCTCCAAGCACCGTTTTTTGGTTGTTCGGGAAACCGCTTCACTTTTAAAACCCATAACCTCTGCAATTTCGCTCATTGATTTTTTATCAAAATAGAAGAGGTTTAGGATTCTCTTGCATTGGTCACTCAGGGAGTTAAAAAGCTTAGATGTAGCTTCTGCAGCTGAATCATACATTGACGCAGACTCCTGACTTGCTAAAAATTGATAATGCTCCTCAACATCCGTATGGTGGCTGGCACGAGTCCCCTCTTTTTGAAATTGTTGTTTGATCCTGTTTTTTCCTATTCCGAAAAGATAGGTTTTCAAAGAACTCTCAATTTCTGTTAACCTTCCATTCATTGCCTTTTCGAAAAGGATTGTGATTGCATCCTGATAGTGATCCAATGCATCTTCGTGTTTGGCAGAATACTTGTCCTTACTCCAACCCACAAACTCCTCCCTGTACTTATTGTAAATGTGCTCCATTGCTTTTTCGTCGCCTGAGCGTATGCGCTCCAGCAATTCCTGTTCTCGCTTAATAAATGCAATTCTCACCTATTGGTCTTTCGAATGATGAAATGTGAACACTGACCGAATAAAAATAAAAAAAATCCAATTAGATGTTCACATTTTCAAATTGACACGACTAAATCGAAATTAATCGCTAATGCCATGAAAAAAAATTACCTACTGCTTCTTCTGCTATTGACACTCCTGGCCATTGGTGGCGCCAACGGCCAGTCTTTCGTCACCACGTGGAAAACTGACAATCCCGGAACTTCCGAGGACGATGAAATAACTATTCCTACCAATGGGTCGGGATACGACTATTCTGTCGATTGGGGAGATGGAAACACAGACATGAACGTGACTGGTGATGTTACTCACACGTATGCTTCGGCCGGAACTTACACGGTTTCCATTTCAGGCGATTTT